>CAVYEN010000003.1:0-741039 GCA_963767725.1 Vulcanimicrobiota bacterium | reverse complement strand
CACCATTACATTCATCGGCGGCGTGCTGGGAGTGATACTGGCCTACGCTGTGGCGCTTTCCGTCGGGCGGGAATTCGTTCTATAGCGCCTTCGCGAAAAATGGGGAAGCGGGCGACATTCGGCTGATCATCGCTCCCGGAACGCTGATTGTCTCAACCCTCATTCTCGGATTTGTCGGACTGATCAGTGGGATGATTCCGGCCCTCCGCGCTTCCCGCATGGATCCAATCGAAGCATTGCGGCACGAGTAGGGCGTTTTTCAGCATTGCCATCCGCCAGAAAATAACAACTGCTCCTTCGGGCCATGACTTCCGTCACGGTGCTTCGTACCATCGTTCACTGAGATTTCGCCGGGATTGCCGCATACTCAAAATTGTTGGGAGCATGGCGGTATTCAGGCTTGATTATTTGTCGTGTGTGCTAACTATCTGTTCCACCATTCTGGTGGGAAAGCGTTGCTGGAAGGGTTGGGTGGTGGCGGCGGTGAACAGCGGCATAGTGTGCGTCATCGGCTTCCGCACTTCGCAATTCGGGTTCATTCCGGCCAATGTGTTTTGCATAGGATTGTACGCATTAAACCTTCATTCCTGGCGCAAATC
Source organism: Vulcanimicrobiota bacterium (assembly GCA_963767725.1). Taxonomy (GTDB): domain Bacteria; phylum Vulcanimicrobiota; class Vulcanimicrobiia; order Vulcanimicrobiales; family Vulcanimicrobiaceae; genus Cybelea. Next base: position 740,440 of record CAVYEN010000003.1, on the reverse strand, counting down.
CGAGGCACGCTGAACCGATCCTCAAATTGGTGAAGCTGCTGCAAGCAAACCACTTTGCGCTGGCAGCATCTCACCTGAGCAATGTCTGATTCAGCCCTGGCCTCAGTTCTGCTCGTTCTTCTGCTTCTGGTTGGATTTGCCCAGCTGCTGGGCTTTCTCTTCGTTAAGCTGCGACAACCGAAAGTTGTGGGCGAGATATTCAGCCACATAGTGCTGGGTCCGGCCCTGCTGGGACGCATTCCATCCTTCGCACATTTAATCGATGGCGCCAAGCACCAGGGAAACATCCTCGACTTCGTTTACTGGCTCGGCTTCTGCTGCTGATGTTTCTCTCCGGCGCAGAAACCCAGCAACTTTCACTGCGAAGAACGCCGCGAAGTTGGTTGGCTGGGGGTGGTCGGTACGGGCATTCCTTTTGTGCTGCCTTAGCTTCGGCCCCTGGCTGATTCGCCCCTCGCTCGCCGGCCCGAACGGGGACCGCATTTCGCTGATCATTATTCTGGCAGTCGGGGTCGCGGTGACATCGGTCCCGGTCGTCTCAAAAATTTTTTCGGATCTGAAAATCCTTCATACGCGATTTGCGCGACTGGTATGGAGTCGCGGTGCTGGAAGATATTGCTCTGTGGCTGGCATTGGCTGTGGCCACGGCGCTGGCGGGAAAGACCGCGCTTAATCCGGGCAGATTGCTATCAGCTGATCGCGACCATCGGGTTTTTCGTGCTGGGGCTCACGATTGTTCCGCGGTCATTAAAGAGATCAATAAAGCCCGCTTTAATGTTTTTGCGAAGAATCGCCGGTGGGATACGCGCTGCGGTGTTGATGGGTTATTGCGCGGTGGCTGGGGCACTGCAGGTCAGCCTGGTGTTCGCGGCTTTCCTTGCTGGTTTTGCAGTAGTTCACAAAAAAAGGAGTTGTTTTCCGAGGCACTCGATGCCATTAAAGTTGCCTTCGCGTTTTTCATTCCAATTTACTTCGCAATCGTCGGGCTGAAGCTCGACCTGATTCGCGGCGTGTCGCTATGGATGATTGTGGCCTTCGTAGTTGGAACCTGCGTAGTGAAGATTCTTTCGGTATCACTGGCCGGCAGGTTTGCAGGATTTCGAGGGCTGGACCTGATCAATCTCGCGATCACGACTAACGCGCGCGGTGGCCCGGGAATCGTATTGGCCAGTGTAGCGTTTGACGCGGGAATTATCAGCGCGAAGTTTTACACTACGCTGGTTATAGCCGCGGTGCTTACTTCACAATTCGCCGGCGCCTGGCTGGATTACGTGTTGCGCAGAGGCTGGCCGCTGCTTTCAGCAGCCAGCGGTTCCCAAGCTAAAAACTCGGAACAAGAAGATGGGCTCGAAGTCGCCTGACCTATTTCTTTCCGACCGCCTGCAGACATTTTCCGTATAGCTCAAGCAAATGTGCGGCGTATTCCTCCGGCTTGGCCGCCGCCCCGGTGCCGCCGAAGCCCGCGCCGCTTGAAGTGGTGCGTCCGTAGCCGGTGGTCATGGCCACAAATTTCATAAGATCGAGAGCGATGTCTTCGTTGCGCCGCGATCCTGCCGTCATGCTGGGTGCCTCGTCCATGGAACTCTCCGTGTAGTAAGTATGAAATTTGATGATAGCAAAAGCTGTGAGCCATCAGCTCTCGTGAATCTCGAGAGTACGTGGAGGTACGGGCGCCCTCGCCCGTACAAGTTAAAAAGCTTTTAACCGCAGAGAGCGCAGAGAAATTCGCCCGAGATCGCAGAGAAGACAAACTTTTTCGTAAGCTGGGATGAAATACTGCTTAGCGTCTGCGGGTCGGGAGTCCTCGCGTGGGCGCAAGATGAGGCAGAAGATTTTGGGCGCTGCGGGAGATGAGTTTGTTTTCTCTGCGATCTCGGGATCGAATTTCTCTGCGCTCTCTGCGGTTAAGAGCTTTGCCCCAATCAATCGGGTCAATTCTTGCGGCTGATGGCCTGCTGACGGCTGCCAGTCAGCAGCTTCACAATATCGGTGTGTCCTTTGGCCTGTGCCATATCGGCGGGCGTTTTGCCATCATCGCTTTTTGCCTGTGGGTCAGCCCCATGTTCAACTAGCGATTTCACCATGTCCATGTCACCGATTTGCGCGGCTTCGTGCAGAGGAGTCCATCCACCTTCCTGACGGACATTCGGCGGCGCGCCGTTTTCGAGAAGCAGTCGCACGACGCTGCCACTATTCGCGGCCGCCGCGCTGTGCAGCGGAGTCACCTTCATAGGATTTCTCGCGACGGCGGAGGCGTCTGCTTTCTGCTTTAGCAAAATTCCAGCAATCTCTGGACGATTGAAAAAAGCCGCGAAATGCAGCGCCGTGAATCCGTCGGGCGACCAGCGCTGGAGGGCTTTCGGGTCTTTATTCAAAATCTCCGAAACTATGCCAGCTTTGCCGGCAGCCGTCGCTTCGAAAATATCGAGGTCAGGCTTTGCGACCAGAAGCAGATCGGCAATTTCAGATCGGCGATAGTAGAACGCGAACATCAGCGCTGAGACGCCATTCGCGTCCTTAGCGGCGGCGAGAGATGGATCGCCCTGCAGCAGACCGCGAACTTTTTCGGTGTCTCCAGCTTGTACGGCGGCGATTACGTCAGCGTGTGTCGGCACAAATCAGTTCCTCGTTAAACCAGCCGGATTGAACGAATCCAATTCGAGCACGCAATTCTATCGCACGGGCGAGGGCGCCCGCGCCTCCACAAACCGGGTTGTGGATCTGGGCGGCGGAGCCCGCAAACTGGCCTGCGGCTATTGGGCGTCCGCCTTCCCAAACTGGATTGTGGAGCTACGGGCGCCCTCGCCCGTAGAAGCTCGATCATTAGCCCGCAACCCCCTTCGCATATAATCACTGCGTAGGCAGCTGGACCGGACGGCCGCTCGTGTTTCGTCAAGAAGCGCGGGAGGAAAGTCCGAACTCCACAGAGCAGTGTGCCGGATAACGTCCGGGAAGCCGATCTCAAAGTCGGTTGACGGCAGTGCCACAGAAAACATACCGCCCCGCTGTTCCGCTGAGCTTTCACGACTGCCGCGAGAGCTGAGTGGAACGGCGAGGTAAGGGTGAAAAGGTGCGGTAAGAGCGCACCGCCGCCGCAGTAATGCAGCGGGCAGGGCAAACCCCACACGGAGCAAGACCAAATAGGGAGGGAGCCTATGTGAAGCGCAAGCTTCGCAGGGCGCGTGCCGGCTCGGCGCGCCACAACCTCCGGGTAGGTCGCTTGAGCTGCGCAGTAATGCGCAGCCCAGAGGAATGGCCGTCCTGCGGGAGCAATCCCGCGGACAGAATTCGGCTTACAGGTCCAGCTGCTTTCATTACTATCCACCCTGTCGCTCAGGATTTCCGCCCGCGGCGACAATGAGTGTAATCGCCCGGTTTCGTCCACGGGGTGCTCTCATTATCTCCGCCTCAATTAGTTCCGGACAGGCTATGGTGCAGGCGAAAATCTGCTAATCTGTGGCGCAGCTAGCGTGAGAGCCCTAGGAGAGGATTTTGCAAGCAGTGGCGGGAGTGGATCTAGGCGGAACTGCGATCAACTATACGTTGCTCGATCAACAGGAGAAGTTTTTCATTGAGGGCCTCTGTGAACATCCTGCCCTTGCCAGGCAGGGGCCCGAACAGTGCCTTCAACAGATCGCAGACGGTCTGCAGATGGCTGCTGAAAAAGCGGGCATTCCGATTGAGGATGTCATCGCTGTAGGGCTCGACACGCCTGGCCCAGCCAGTGCCGCAGGTCAGCTAAGCGCCCGGGGCTCCACAAACTTTGTGCATCCGAAGTGGGCTGGATTCGATATCCGTGCGAGCTTGGCGCATAAACTCGGCAGGCCGGTGTGCTATTTGAACGACGCCAATGCGGCTGCGCTCTGGGGACACTATGCCATCTTTGGATCCAACAGCCGCGAGACCTCGATTTCAATCGTGATCGGCACGGGAAATGGCGGCGGCATCATTCTCGATGGCGATGTTGTGAAAGGCAAGAACGGATTCGGGGGAGAATTGGGTCACGTGCTGATTCCCTACCAGAGCATCGCGGGAACAACCGAAATAAGGCCGGAATGCAATTGCGGACGCATCGGCGACTTAGAGTCGCTCTGTTCACTGACTGCCATCGAGAAGAATATTTTGCCGTATTTTCTGCCACGTTACCCCAATCACGAGCTGAAAAAGCTAGATCTGCACCAGGCAGCTAAACTGGTGCGCGGTCTGGCGGACCAGGGCGATCCGCTGTGCGTAGAGATTTTCCGTGTACAGGCGCATGCCCTGGGCCTCTTCTTCGATGAAATGGTAAATACGTTCGACCCCGACGCCTTCATTGTCGGCGGTGGCGCTTTGGAGACGAGCGAAAAATTTCAACATTGGTTTATTGAACAGGTCCGCGCCGCAATGCCCGCCCAGCGCGAGGAGCAGGCCGCCATTCCGATCCATGTGATGCCGAATGGCGATACTGCCGGAGCTCGAGGCGCGGCTATCGAAGCGCTAAAACTTGCCAGGCAAAGTGGCCTTGCGTAGCGAACGCTCTACACTTGGCCAAGTTGTCCGGCCCAGAACAGCCTAGTGAAGAATGTCCAGCGTATTATCGCCATCGTCAACGAAGTAAACCCCAGGTGCCCGCAGGGTTCACTGCCAAGCCGAACAGTGTACCCGCTCCCTGTCCGCTGGTGTCGATGGTTTTAACCACCTGCGCGCCTCCTGGCGTAACCTCAACCAGGTTTCCGTCACCTGCATTGGTCGCCAGAATGTCTCCGTTGGGCGCGATGGCCAAGCCGAGCGGCCCATTGAGCGCTCCCCCTTAGAAACCGTCGTTCCTCTTCCGTCGCTGTTGAATCGCGACACCGCCTGCGGAATAGCCGCGATACGGTTGGCTAATGTGTCGGCTACATAGAGTGTCCCGTTAGGGCTCAATCCGACACCAGTTGGACCGATAACAAGCGCATTGGGATCGGTCTTTTCAGCAAAACCGGAGCCGACAACGGTTCGCAGGATCTCCTGCGGCTTGCCTGATTCAGGGATAAACAAAACTATGCGCACAACCGTTCCCCGGTTCACAATGCTTCCCTTCGCCGCCACTGTTCCGTTGAGAACGTTGGTGACGAATAATTCCGCGACTGGTCCCAGATCGAGCGCGGTCATATCCCATGGTCCATTAATAGCGGCGCCGTTCATTGAACCCGACAAGGTCTCCACTACCTGACCCCACTTGTTCAGCACTAGCAAGCAGCCGGCCTTCGCCGTAGCTGCGGTGCCATCGGTTGTAGGCAGGCTCCCGACGATTACCCATCCGGTACGCAAGACTGCAAGTGCAGTGGTTAATCCAACTCCTCCGGGGCAGGCGCCGGGCAACGCCTTAGCGCTTATGTGAGCGAATACGCTGAAGGCCCCACCGGGACCGATTTGCACAATCGTGGTGCCTGTGCCCTGAAGATTTGCGCTGTTGTTGAAATTGCTGACCAGGATGTGGCCTTGGATGAGATTCCCGGTGCTCCTCGGCACAACGGCTACGCCATATGGATTGACATCACCGTTGGGCGGAACAGTGGATGCGATGCGGTTGACCTTACTGAGAGGACCGATGAATGAATTGCTGCCGGCGCTGGCGAGCAACGGGATTAATACAAACGCCAGTGCGAACAAACTCACTTGGGCGAATCTCTTGAAGCTTCCCATACGTACCTCCTGCTGGGCGATTTTATTTTTGAAACCACCCGCGCCCGGCTCAGAACAAGCGAGCGAGTGTCTTCTCTTGCTGTCATTTGGAGTCGAAGAAGATCGTCAGAGGTGTCACAGGATTGTAAAATCCGCGCGGTCGCTCGCCGATTCCAGCTCATGCTCAGGGCGAGGTGCAGGGTGGATCGGCTCATCTTGGCGATAAATCGCTATTAGACTCACTGGCCCAATTTAGCGAAAATCCTGCCGGCCATTGATCTGCCGCTGCCATAGCTGCCCCGCCTGTTTCCTGGTATGGCAGAGTTCGCGAGGTCTGACATACAAAGCACTCGCCTTAGTACAATTCCTTCATGATTGCCCACCTTCGCGGAAAGCTCATCGCTCGCCATCCCAATCAGGTGATCGTTGAAGCTATGGGTGTCGGTTATGACGTGACCATTTCCGTCCCAACCTTTTCCGAGTTGCCGCCCGCCGGTAGCGAAGTCTCATTGCACATTCACACTCACGTTCGCGAAGATCAGATTGCCTTGTATGGATTCCTGCGGCCGGAAGAAAAGCATCTGTTTGAAAAGCTCATCAGCGTCAGCGGCATTGGACCGAAGGTCGCGATCACCATACTGAGCGGCATGCCCACCGATGAGATGACCGCCGCTATTCGCGGAAACGATGTTGCCCGCCTCACCAAAATTCCCGGCATCGGCCGAAAAACTGCCGAGCGCATGGTGCTCGAACTGCGCGACAAACTGCCGCCGGTTGGGACCGACCAGGTGCACGTCATGCCTTCGCTCAGCGCAATACAGGAAGACGTTTTATCGGCGCTGATGAACCTGGGATACCAGCGCTCCTCAGCCGAAAAGGCGCTAACCACAGTTGAAAAGAACGGATCGTTTGATGCCATGTTCCGCGCAGCGCTGGCAGTGATGTCGAAGTAAGGCGCAGACCATTCTGTGAACCTCTGTGAAACCTTCGTGCCCTCTGTGGTAGGGTTTCGGTTTTCTGTGGACAGAACCAGCAACTTAGGTTTTAATCCTGCGCATGCAAACCCTGGGTTTGGCGGATGCCGGAGAGCGCAGCGACAGCCGGCTCAAGAGTCTATTCTGGCCATCGGTGCAAAGCGGCGCGGACGTCGATTATCTCGGCGCTCAGGGCTATTGGATTTGCGCGTTCATTGCCGCCGTCTCATTTGGTTTTTCGTTGCTGCAGGGAAGCCCGTTTCTCGCCATCACCCTGCTTCTCTTTTCTATTTCGGGGGCGTTGGAGTTCGGCAGCGCGATCCGCTGGCCGCAGGCATGGTTTTCCTGTTCTATGCAGTCGACACTGTAACAACGGTCATCTTTATGGTGTTCGCGTCACCTTGGGGAATGATCGTTTTCAGGATCTTCGTAACCGCACTTCTGCTTTCGAACATTCGCGCAACCTGGATTGCTTCGAAGTGGAACACGGATTCCGAAGAGGCCGCGTTGCCACCGCGGCTGAATGAAACCTGGTCCGACAAGTTCGCCGACCAGTTGCCCGCCGTTCTGTGGCCGAAGGCGCGGATCGCCTATTACATTTTTGGCGCGTGCGTCCTTACCCTGGTCTCGATTGGTTTGGCGAGTATGCTGGCAAAAATGATTATTCGTGGAATGGCTTAGTCCCCTCTAATCACTTGCCGATACAAAATCTGCTGAAGATCAAATTAAGGATGTCGTCGTTTGTAGTTGCCCCGGTGATTTCGTCCAGCGGACGCAGCGCACCGTAAAGATCCAGCAAAAGCATTTCGTGAGGAATTTTATTGTGCACGGCGATTTCCGCGCGATCAAGTCCCGTCAGTGAATCACGCACCAGCGACTGGTGGCGAGCATTGGTAAGGAAGCCAGATTCAGCGCTGGCTGCCAAGTCTCCGGTCACGTGCTGAAGAATTGCGGCGCGCAGTTCAGGAATGCCTTCGCCGGTAAGCGCTGAAGTGCGAAGTTTGGCAGAGGCTGGTCGGACAGAGGTGTCCGGTTTGCAGTGACTCTGCAAGTCCGCTTTGTTCTCGATCAAGATTGCGCTGCGCTTTTCAACTTGCGCCAACAGTTGCTTGTCTTCATCACTTGCTGCTTGCGAAGCGTCGCGCACAACTAAAACCAAATCCGCATCCGCCAGCGCTTCCATAGATTTCTGAATCCCGATGCTCTCGGCTTCATCTAGCGCTCGGCGAATGCCTGCTGTATCCACTAGTTTTACCGGAATGCCGCCGATCGCAACCGTCTCTGTGACCAGGTCGCGTGTCGTGCCCGGCGTTGCCGTTACGATGGCGCGCTCGCGTTCAACCAGACGATTAAACAAACTTGACTTGCCAACATTTGGACGACCGACGATCGCGAGCGTTAGGCCTTCGTGGACCAGTTTTCCATAGGCAAACGACCGAGCTAACTCTTCGAGCGGCGTACGCACTTCTGCGATGTGCTTGAGAATTTGATCACCCGCCATCACCGAAACGTCGTCCTCTGCGAAATCGATTCCAGCTTCGAGCACTGCAATCAGCTCGACCAGCTTCTGTTTGATGGGTTGCAGCCGGCGTGAGAGCGCACCTTCCAGTTGCTGGGCCGCGACCTTCGCCTGGTACAGCGTTTGCGAATCGATCAGATCACGCACTGCCTCAGCCTGCGTGAGATCGAGGCGACCATTTAAGAACGCCCGCATGGTGAACTCACCCGGTTCGGCAAGGCGAGCCCCTTGTGCCAATGCCATTTCGACAATGTGCCGCAGAACCACCGGCGATCCATGCGCAGAGATCTCAATGATGTCGTCGGTTGTGTAGGAGTGCGGCTTGGCGAAGTAAGTCACTACCACTTCATCGATGCGAGCTGCCGAGCTCTGCTCGGCCGGACAGCCGAGGGCGTGTCCGCTGTCATATCCGCCATGACCGTGGCTGGCGCTGCCGTGGTCGTGATTGTTGGGAGCGGACCACTGATGGGCAAAGTCGTGGCTGGCGGGCCGGTGGGCGGTGCCGCCTGAATGCTCGAACTGACGCTCACAGGTCAGTTGCCAGCCGCGCGCGAAACTCGACCACGGGACATCGGGGAACTGGCGCTGAGGTGTCCCGGCAGCGTCTGTGGCCAGGCTGACCGTGGCAGGCACAGGCAGCCCGAAGACCATCGCATACGGTGCCAGCGCCCCGGGACCATCCGATGCGGCCAGCGCCCGCAGGCCGCGGCGGAAGCCGTGGATTTCCTCCAGGGCCGCTCGCCGCGCGCGGTGCGCTGCTCGCGGCGGAAACGCCGCAGCCGTCGCGCCCGGACCGCGTCCTGGCGAAGCTGCGCCCGTACTTTGCCCAGGACGGGGATCAGGTCCTGGCCCAAGGCCGATAGCCGCACCTGCCGCTGGGAGAGCAGCCCGTCCAGCAGTGTTGCCTCGAACCGCAGCAGCCCTCCCCGCCCTGGTCTGGTGTCTCGCAGATCAGTCAGCAGCCAGTCCCGGTCATCGCCGCGCGGGATTTCCTCGATCCGCAGGAAGCCGCGCTCAGCCAGGTCAGCCAGCGTGGCGCTGAGATGGCCGAGGACGACCCGGCCCACCGCGACGATCCCGAGCTGAGCTGGCCGCAGCTCCCCCGGCGGAATGACGCTGGCTGCTGGCTCCCCCGGCATGAGCAGAGTGTAAGCCTGTAGGTGCTCTACGGAAAAGCGGCGCCAGGGGACGAAATGGCGATGCACGCCGATGCCCCGCGGCTGGACGCCGCGCACCAGCAGCTCGGCAGCCACGGCGTAGCCCATGGTGCCAACGTAACGTCAGCACCATCGGGGCACAGAAAAGGAATCGCCGGATCCGGACGAGCTACGGCGGTCCCCGCCGGAAAGTGCACCGAGGTGAGACGAGCGGGACAGGCGAACACCGAGAAGATCTTCTTCAGGATGGAGCCGCACTGACGCCACCGTGGAGGAACCTAATGCGAAGAGGCAGCGGCCAGGCCGACGATCCGCCGGCAGCCGGTCAGCAGGCCCAGTCCGCCACCCCCCGGTTGATCGCTTGGCATGGCGACCTCGCTGCCTGGCTCGACCGGCTTGGCTGGCTCCGGAGTACGAGCGACTGGCTGAGCGCCGTGCTGGGGCCATTCCGCGAAAGGCACCAGGACAACCTGGTCCTGGAATTGCTGCATGGCGGCCGGTGGATTGGCCACCCGCTGCATCCAGCGCTCAGCGACCTGCCCGTCGGGCTGTGGGCTGGCGTCGTGGTGCTGGACGCTGCGGACCGCGACCCGGCTCCCCGGCGCGGAATCGATGCCGCGGGCATGCTCAGCGCGGCGGGCATCCTGGCCGCGGGCGCTACCGCCCTCACTGGCCTGAACGACTGGGCCGTGAGCGATGATCAGGACCGCCGCGTCGGGCTCTTCCACGGTCTGCTGAACACGGTGGCCCTTGGCCTGCAAGGTGCCTCGCTGGGCACCCGGGTGACCGGTCACCGCGGCACGGCTCGCGCTCTGGGCGCGGCCAGCTTCGCGGTCACGGCGGCGGCCGGTTACCTCGGCGGTCATCTCGTCTTCACCAAGGGTGTCATGGTCAGCCGGGTGGCGTGGGCCATCGAGCCGCGGCGGTGGACCCGTGCGCTGCAGGAGGCCGACCTGCCGGACGACACGCCGGCCGCCGCGGTGGCTGAGGGGCGCCAGATCCTGCTGTACCGCCACGGCGGCAGCTTGTATGCCATCGACAACATCTGCAGCCACGCCGGTGGCTTGCTCAGCCGCGGTCCGGTCGCAGACCTGACCGTGACGTGCCCGCTGCACGGATCCCGCTTCGCGCTCGCCGACGGCTGTGTCAGCCGTGGCCCGGCTAGCCAGCCGCAACCCGTGCTACCTACCCGGATCCGTAACGGCTGGATCGAGGTGCGCGGCAGCCAGCCGGCACCCCGGCGGCCGGCCAAAGGAGGGACACAGCCATGACCTACGTAGCCGTCGCGAACCTCAACGACCTAGAGGTTGGCGACACGATGCTCGTGGACGAACTGCGGGAGCCGGTCTGCCTCATCCGCCTCGATGACGACGACGTTAGGGCGATCCACAACACCTGCACCCACCAGCAGCAACCGCTGCACGAGGGCACTCTCCAAGACGATGACACGCTGGTCTGCGCCGCCCACGCATCACGCTACGACCTGACCACCGGCGAGGCCATCGGCGTGTTTGCCTGCGGCCCCATCCCGGTTTACGCATGCAAGATCGAAGACGACGCCATTTACGTCGACATTGACCAGCAGCTGAACGACGCACCTCACCCGGGTCCCCCGGCACCCGGAACGCTGGGGGTGCGCTAACGCCGCGCAGGTCACGCCCGTCGCCGGATCCGGGCTATTTCTCGTCCGGGCGCAGCGTGGCGTCCGCCATCCAGCCAGTGGCACTGCCGAAATAGACCTGACCGTGCTGGTCACGGGCGGTCGCGGTCCGTACGCGTGCCGCCGTACCGGCCGGATCTGGCCGATGGATGATGTCAGGGTGATCCAGCTACCGTCTTCAGCGTTTGATCAGCTCCTGACGCCGTGCCTCGTAGTGGACGTGCCCGCCGCGAGCCGGAACATCCGCCGGTGCGCGGAGTTCTTCGCCGGCCAGCCAGCAGTCCTGCGGCCGCACTTCAAGGCCCACAAGTGCACGACGCTGACGCGGCAGCAACTCGACGCGGGCGGCTGCGCCGGCGTGGCCTGCCAGACCTCATGGGAGGCGCTGGTCCTGGCCCAGGCCGGATTCGGGGACATCCTGATCGCGAATCAAGTCGTCGACGCGGCTGCGCTTGACGAGGTGGCCGAGGCGGCCGCCCTGGCGCGGCTGACCGTGGTCATCGACCACGAGCTCCAGGTCGACTTGCTGGCCAGGGCGGCCACCAGGCGCGGCGTGCCGATCGAGCTGGACGTGGGCGCCTCCCGGCTCACGTCGATCCGGCCGTCAACCTCTACGACCGGCTCTTTGCCTGGAGCGGAACCGAGTTCGCCGAATGGGAGGTCGATGGCAGGCGGCGCTACCGCCTGCCCGGCGTCAGCCGATGACCGCCTCTGGCCGGGGGAAGCTCGTGGTGAAGGCGTACCGGGAGGCACGGTACAGGTGCCTGGCGAACTCGACCGGGCGGGCCACCTGGTCGTAGGCGATGCGCTCCATGGTCAGCAGCGCCGTGCCGCGGGTCTCGTCCAGCGTCCGGGCCTCGGAGGCCGAGGCGTTCTTCGCCCCCATCCGCTGGGTGGCCGAGTACAGCCCGACGCCGGAGGCCCGCAGCAGCTCGTACAGGCCGTGCTGCTCGAGCATCTCGACGTTGAGCTGGACCAGCCCGGCGGGCAGGTAGTTGTGCATCAGGGCCATCGGCTCGCCGTCGGCCAGCCGGATCCGCTCCAGCGACATCACCAGCGCCCGCTCGGGCAACTGCAGGGCGTCGGCGACCTGGTCGCTGGCGTGACTGACCTCAGCCTTCAGCACCCGGGTGGCAGGCTTGCGGCCACTGGCCGCCAGGTCGTCGTAGAGGCTGGTCAGCTCCACATTGCGATCGATCCGCTCGTTCGCCACCAAAGTGCCCGCGCCGCGCTTACGGACGACCAGGCCCTTGTTGGCCAGGTAGAGGAAGGCGGCCCGGACCGTGGGCCGGGACAGGCCGAGCATCTCCGCCAGCTGGACCTCGTTCTCCAGCCGGGCGCCCACCTTGAGCGCGCCGGATCTGATGGCGGACTCGAAGTACTGGGCCAGCTGGAAGTACAGCGGCACCGGGCTCGTCCGGTCGATGGTGACCGGGCCGCTCGCGGCGATCTCGCGTTCAGGCATATTCTCATCCGGACATGAACTAGGGATATTTGTTTGAACATTATAACCACTGCAGAGTTAATCGGCTCCGTGCAACGGGGTGAAACCCGGGGTTCACCACGCTAGAGGGCAGTGAACCCCGGGGTTCATTCGGTTTGGAAGGGCTCGGAGGCCGGGCTGGTGGAAACGGCTCGGCCCGGGTACGGAGAGCGGGCGGGCGGGCGGGCGGGCGGGCGGGAACCCGTTTTCTATTTTGTCTTGACATACTCACAGACGCTTGACAGGTCATAGCGGTCCGGGCGAGGATCAGCTATCGCGACCGAGGGAGGCAGACGCGGATGACCGCCGATCGCAGCCTGCGGATCGGCGTGGTGCTGGAAGCCTTCCTGGACTGGCCGCTGGACCGGGTCATGCCGTGGCTGCGCGAGCACGCGCCGGACGTCACCGATCTGGAGATCGGGGCGGGCGGCTACGCACCCCATCCGCACTGCGACGTGCCGACCCTGCTGGCCAGCGACCAGGCCCGCACGGCCTGGCGGGACGAGATCGCCCGGCACGGGTTGCGGATCGACGCGCTGAACGCCTGGGGCAACCCGCTGCACCCCGACGCCGAACTGGCCCGGGAACATGACCGGGCGCTCCGCGACGCCATCCGGCTGGCCGCGCTGCTCGGCGTCACCCGGGTCGTGGCGCTGGCGGGCTGTCCGGCCGGCGCCGCTGGGGACCGGGTACCGCACTTCGGGGCGGGCGGCTGGCTTCCCTACCTGGAGGGCGTCTACCAGCGGCAGTGGGAGGGGCAGATCGCGCCCTACTGGGCCGACCTGGCCGGTTTCGCCGCCGTGCAGGACCCGGAGCTGCGGGTCTGCCTGGAGTTGCACCCGGGTACCTGCGTGTTCAACGTGGAGACGTTCGGCCGGGTGGCCGCGCTCGGCCCGGCGCTGGCGGCCAACCTCGATCCCAGCCACTTCTTCTGGATGGGCATGGACGGCCACAAGGTAGCCGCGGCGCTGGGTCACCGGGTCGGGCACGTGCACGGCAAGGACACCGTCTTCGCCGAAGAGCACCTGGCCCTGAACGGCGTGCTTGACCGGCGCTGGCCCGAGCCGGCCGCCGACATGCCGTGGACCTTCGCGGTCCCCGGCCGAGGCCACGACCGGGACTGGTGGGCGGGGCTGGTCCGCGCGCTGGACGGCTCGCAGGCGCAGGTCGTCTCGATCGAGCACGAGGACCCGTTCGTCCCGGCCACCACCGGCGTGCCGGAGGCGGCACGGCTGCTGCGGGCAGCGATCGACGACGCCGCGGCCGCCGACCACAGCGCGGCCGGCGGCGCGCTGGAGCCCGGCGTGACCAAGGTCCGGGTCGGCCTGGTCGGGACCGGTGTCATCGCCCAGGTCATGCACCTGCACTACCTGGCCGAACTAGCCGACCGGTTCGAGGTCGCGGCGGTCTGCGACCTGGACGGCGAAAGCGCCCGGGCGTGCGCCGAGCGGTACGGCATCCCGGCCGCCTTCACCGACTGGCGCGAGCTGGTCGCGCACCCGCTCGACGCGGTGATGGTGCTCACCTCGGGCAGCCACGCGCCGATCGCCGAAGCGGCCGCCCGGGCGGGGCGGCACGTGTTCGCGGAGAAGCCGATGTGCTACTCGGCCGCCGAAGGCCAGGCCATGGTGGCCGCCGCCGACCAGGCCGGGGTGATCTTGATGGTCGGCTACCCGAAACGGTACGACCCGGCGTTCACGCGGATGCGGGCGGAGACCACCGAGCTGGCGGGCGCCCGGCTGCTGCGGGTGACGACGGCCGAGTCGCCGCTGCGGCCCTATATCGGGCACTACCCGCTGCTGCCGCGGGTGCCGCTCCCGGCCGCGGTAGCGGAGGACCTTCGGCGCGACAGCCAGGAGCGGATCAGGGCGGCGACCAGCACGGCCACCGAGCTGGAGCGGCAGGTCTACGAGATGGTGCTGGTGGATACGCTGGTCCACGAGCTGAACACGGTGCGCGGTCTGCTCGGTGAGCCGACCCGGCTGGACTACGCCAGCCTGGCCCTGGACCAGGTCACCGTGATGCTGCGGTTCGGTGACCTGCCGGCCGCCATCCACTGGATCGACCTGCCAGGCATCGCGCGCTACGAAATGGAGTTCGTGCTGTACGCGCCGGACCGCCGGCTGCGGCTGACCTTCCCGTCGCCGTTCCTGCGCAACGAGCCAGCCACGCTCGAGATCGAGGGCGGTGCCGACGGCACGAGCCGCTCCTGGCGGACCGAGGAGGTCACCGGGTACGAGAGCGGGTTCAAGAACGAGCTGGTGGCGTTCCATGACAGCATCGTCACCGGCCGCCCGCCGCCCACCTCGGGCCGGGATGGGCTGCGGGACATCATGCTGTGCCAGGCGATCATCGACAGTCACCACCGGTCGGTACCAGTCGACTACCCGACAGGGACCGAAGGCGGAGGGAGTCCGGGATGAGCGGCGATCATGACGGAGCGGACATCGCGGTGGCGAACGCCCCGGTCAGTTACGGGGCCTTCGAGCTGACCGTCGGCCACGACCCCGACGTGCCCGACGGCGTCACGGTCCTGGACCAGGTGGCCGCGGCCGGGTACGCGGGCATCGACCTCGGCCCGGTCGGCTACCTGGGCAGCGGCGAGCGGCTCGGCGAACTGCTGGCCGAGCGCGGCCTCGGCCTGGCCGGCGCCTACGTGGAGCTGCCGTACGCCGACCACGACGCGCTGGAGCGGACGCTGCCCGAGCTGGACGCCATCCTGGCCGTGTTCGACGCCGTCCGGTCCTACCTCCCCGGCCCGCCGCCGCGGCCGACGCTGGCCGAGGCGGGCAGCCAGGCGCGGCGGAACCGGCCCGGGCGTTCGGCCCGGGACCCCTCGCTCGGGTTCGACGCCGACGCATGGCGCAGGTTCGCGGCCGGCCTGGCCCGGGTGATCGACCGCTGCCGGGACCGGGGGTACGAGCCGACTTTCCACCCGGAGACCGGCACCAATGTCGAGGCGCCGTGGGAGATCGAGCGGGTGCTCGAGGTATCCGACGTCGGGCTGTGCCTGGAGACCGGGCACATGCTGCTCGGCGGCGGCGACCCGGTGGCCATGCTGCGCGACCTCGGCGACCGGGTCAACCACGTGCACCTCAAGGACGCCCGGCTGCTGGTCATGGCCGAGATCATCGCGGACGAGGCGCCGGTGACCGAGATCTGGACCCGGGAGGCGTTCTGCGCGCTGGGCGGCGGCGACCTGGACGCCGACGCCGTGCTGGACGGCCTGCGCCGGATCTCGTTCGGCGGCTGGCTGGTGGTCGAGCAGGACATCCTGCCGCGCAGCGCCGAGCGGTTCGCGCGGGCCGCGGCCGAGCAGCGGCACAACCGCGAGTTCCTCGCCGCGCGCGGCCTTTAGCGAGAGGCGATAGCTGTCACCATGGCACCGTTCGGAATAGGCCTGATAGGTGCGGGGCGCATGGGCCGCACCCATCTGCGGGCCCTAGCCGGCTGAGACGTAGTAAAAGTGACCGCCATCGCGGAGATGTCGTCGGCCGCCCGGCAGGCCGTGGCCGCGCCGGGCGTGGCGGTCTACGAGAGCGTCGCGGAGATGCTGGACCGGACGGCGCTGGACGGGGTGCTCATCGCCGCCCCCACCGACCAGCACGGCGCGATCATCGCCGAAGTCGCCGCGCGCGGGCTGCCCATCTTGTGCGAGAAACCCTGCGGGCTGACCGCCGCCGCCGCGCAGACGTCGGCGCAGGTCGCCGCGGTGGCCGGGGTGTCGCTGCAGGTGGCCTACTGGCGGCGGTTCGTGCCGGGCCTGCGGCAGTTGCATGACCGGATCGCCGCGGGCGAGCTCGGCGTCATCCACCTGGTCACCTGCTACCAGTGGGATGAGCGGCCGCCGTCGCCGGTCTTCCGCGCGCACAGCGGCGGGATCGCGATCGACATGGGCGTGCACGAGTTCGATCAGCTGCGCTGGCTGACCGGCCAGGACATCGCGGGCCTGGCCGTGGTGTCGTCCGGCCCGGCGCCCGACGGGATCGCAGACGTGGACGGCGCGCAGGTGGTCCTCACCTTGTCCGGCGGCGCCACCGGGTTCGTCTCGCTGGGCCGCTACTTCCGGGTGGGCGACGCGGTGTGGGCCGAGGCGTTCGGGACTGAAGGTCATGAGCGGTGCGACGTCATCGACCCGGCCGAGGGCGAGGTCGCCCAGCTCGCCGCGCTCCGCGCCCAGGCGCAGAGCTTCGCGTCGTTCGCGGCGGGCGGGCCGTGCCAGGGCGCGACGGCGGCCGACGCGATCGCGGCGCTGGCGGCGGCTGAGCGGGTCACCGCAGCGATACCGGCCACGCCGGCGGGCCAGCATGTCAGCGACGGCCTGCCGCCCAGCTACCGGCACCGGCCCGGCGGATGAGCGCGACACCACCGCCGCTGCGGATCGGCATCGCCGGCTACGGGGTGATGGGCAAGGCGCACAGCTACGGCTACCGGGTCGCGCCCCTGCTGCGCCGGCTGCCGGTGACACCGGTGGTCACGGTGATGTCCGGACGGGACGCCGGGGCGGTCGCCGCGGCCGCCCGCGCGTACGGGGTACCGGAGACGGTGACCGACTGGCGCGAGCTGATCAGCCGGGACGACGTGGACATGGTGGACATCTGCACCCCGCCCGGCACCCACGCGCAGATCGCGACGCAGGCCGCGGCGGCGGGCAAGGCGGTGCTGTGCGAGAAGCCGCTGGCCCTGACCTACGCCGAGGCGGCCGGCGCGCTGGACGCGGTGACCCGGGCCGGGGTGCACAACGCGGTCGGCTTCAACTACCGGCGGCTGCCCGCGGTCGCGCTGATGCGGCGGATGATCGACGAGGGCGCGGTCGGCCAGGTCAGGCTGTGGCGGGCGACCTGGCTGTCCGACGAGTTCGCCGACCCGGCCACCGGATGGGACTGGCGCTTCGACCGGGCCATGGGCGGAACCACCATCGCCGACCTGGGCAGCCACCTGATCGACATGGCGTTGTGGATGGCCGGCCCGGTGGACAGCGTCTGCGCGCAGGCGGCGACGTTCATCGGCGAGCGCGCTTTTGAGGGCGGGATGGCCCCGGTGACGGTGGACGACGCGGCCAGTGCCCTGCTGCGCTTCGAATCCGGGGCGCGCGGGACCATGGAGGTGGCCCGGGCCGCGGTGCGCCGGCCGTGCGACTTCACCGTCGAGGTGAACGGCAGCCAGGGCACGCTGGTGTTCAGCTACGCCCGGCTGAACGAGCTGTGGTACGGCGGCGCGGACGACGACATCCGGCTGTACGGGATGCGCCGGATCCGGGCCGAACACCCGTCGCACCCGTACGCGGCGCAGTGGTGGCCGATCGGCCAGGGTGTCGGGTACGGCTCCTCGTTCGGCAACCAGGCCGCCGACTTGCTGGAGGGCTGGCCGGACGCGCCGTGGCGCCCGGACTTCGCCGACGGCGCCGCGGTCCAGGCGGTGTGCGACGCGATGGAATCCTCGGCCGCCGCCGGCCGCTGGGTGAGCGTCAGCGAGGTGCTCGCCGGCACGCTGTGACCTGCGCCGGACCTGGGCGAGGCGCTGATCGCGCTGGAGGTCATCCAGGGGCTCGGGCTGCCCGCGATGGTGACGATGGCGCCCACGCAGCCCAGGCTGACGCGGAACGGGTGCGAATACGCGGACGCGTGCCGCATCCTGGCCGCCGAAGGAGCGCAGGTCGTCGGGCTGCATGGTCCCGGCCAGCAAGTACTCGCCGTCGATGGAACTCCACCCGATGTTCCGGGCTGATGTCTCGGCCAAGGATGCGGCCTTCCTGCACAGCTGGAATGCCTAAAATCCATTTGGCCGAACGGAGCGTGGTGCGTCATTCCTGTTCGACGGTGGTGTGCCGGGCCTGGTCGGCTCAGGCCCAGAAGTCCAGGGCTGCCTGCGGGTCAGTGGTCGACGTCCAGAACTCGGTGATCCTGCCGTTGCCGTCGTTGTGGCTGACGTTCACCACCGGAACCTCGATCGACTTGCCTCCGCGGGAGGCGGTCAGCGTGGCCAGCACCGCGGTGTGCTCGTCGTTCGCGAGGATGTCGTGCACGTCCAGCCGGAACGTCCCGCCGGTCTCCTCGGCCAGCCGGCCGAAGAAGCCGAACACCTGGTCGCGGCCGTGGTAGTCGCCGCTGAGCGGCCCGACGCCTTGGGCGTGCCAGACGGCATCGTCGGCGATCAGCTCGCTAAGCGTCGCCAGATCTCCGCTGCCGAACGCGGCATAGCCCCGGCGGGCGTGCTCGATATTAGGATGCTCGGTCACGGTGCCTCCCCAATACCCGTTACCTGCTTGACACGGCCAGCTAGCCGCATGCGCACCATACACCTGCGCGTCCGGCCCGGCTAGGGCTGCGTCGGGTCGGTGACCCGGGCCATGAACAGCGGCGCTCCGGTGGCCCGGTCGGTCACCACCATCAGGTAGGGACGGTCGAAGGTGACCGGCGGCGCCCCGGCCCGCGCCGCGCTCGCCGCCATGCCGACGGCAGTCGCGGCGCTGGCCACCGTGCCCTTCTCCCCCACCAGCCGACCGTCGCCGTACGGCAGCCAGACGGCGGTCCAGCCGTCCGCGCTGCCCGCGACATACGGCCCGCCGTTCTTGAACTGCGCGCTGACCTGCCGCCCGGCGGCGGTGGTGAAGGACCCGGGCCCGATCTCGCTGGCCTGGAACGGGGTGGCCCAGGCCGCCTTCAGGTAGAGCGCGTCGGTCAGCACCCAGCCGATGTCCTCCGGTTGCATCCACTGTCCGGTGCCATCATCGGTCTATGCGAGACCGCACGATGACCTGGCCGGAGGTCGCCGAACGCCTGTCGGCCGCGCGCACCTACTGGCTCGGCACGACGACCGTGTTGGGCGCGCCGCACGCGGCGCCGGTGTGGAGGGTGGTGACCGGCGGCACCCTCTACCTGTACAGCGAGCGCAGCACGGTCAAGGCCCGGAACCTGGCCGTCGACCCACGGGTCATCCACCTGGAGAACGGCGAGGACGTGCTGATCGTGTACGGCGCGGCCGAGAATCTTGGGCCGCCCGCCGATGTCCCGTCCGTGGTGGCGGCGCTGTCGGCGAAGTACACCCGGCCGCAGGACCGGCAGTACCTGCCGGACGCCGATCCCGGGTTCGACGTGGTCTACGCACTGCGGCCGCGGTCGGCGCTGGCCTGGCGCCTGGACGACAACGAGGCCTCACAGCGTCGCTGGTCCCTCGGGTCCTGACCTGATGGATGCAGGCGCCATTCAAGGCAGGTATCCGTGAGCGATTCCCGCAGGCTCGTGTACGTCTCTGGCGCCCCCCGGGTCCGGCAAGACCAGCCTGGCAGTTCCGCTGGCGGCCGAACTGGCCATGAGACGTTTACAACGCCCGCGCCACCCATCCGGTGCACGTCGTGACCACGCTCCAGCTAGAGGCAATGACCAAATACGACCGCCCGGTCGGAATCGGCGCCCTCGTCACCGTGGACACCACCGTCAGGGTCGACGTGAACGCCGTCACCTCGGCGGTCCGCGACTGCTACGACCGCTTACTAAGGTGGGGGGACGACTCGTGACCGATGGGAGGGCCACCGTGGACAGCGCTGAGCTGCGGACCATGCAACAGCCGCTCAAGGATGCCTACCGTGAGCACCCCGAGCAGGCGGTGATCACCTTGCAGGCTCACGGCCAGCTCGAGGATCAGTCCATCTCCTGCTTGGTGGCCACCGGCCAGGCGCTGACCGTGGCGGGCCTGCACCCGGCTACCGGCGGGGACGGCTCGCTGGCTTGCTCCGGGGACATGCTGCTGCAGGCCCTGGTGGCGTGCGCGGGAGTCACGCTGCGGGCGGTGGCGACGTCGCTGGGCATCGAGGTGACCGGAGGCACCGTCAGCGCCGAGGGCGACCTGGACTTCCGGGGCACGCTGGCGGTCAGCAAGGAGGCGCCGGTCGGGTTCAGGTCGATCCGGCTGAGCTTCGATCTGGACACCGAAGCCAGCGCCGAGCAGGTTCAGACCCTGGTCCGCCTCACCGAGCGGTACTGCGTCGTGTACCAGACGCTGGCGAATCCGGCTCAGCTGTCCGTGTCGGCGGCGTCGGCTGGCCGGTGAGGTTTCCGCGACCGCTGACTTGAGATACTGACCGCATGGTTGACGACACAGCACGGGACCGGGCCATCTACCACGCGCTGAAGGCGGCCGACGAAGTTGCCGCAGCCCTGCAGACCCACCTCATCGAGGAACACGGGGCCGATCCGGAGCGTGCCGCCCCGCCGAGCCCCTCCTCCAATTCCCTCAAGCTGCTCCGGCAGGCCCGCGAGCGCCTGGGACAGGGACTGCGGGCCGTCCAGGCCGACCACATCGCCGAGTCTGACGACATCTCCCTGCGCAACCGGCAACCTCCGCAACGCACGAGCTGACAGTCCCACCCCCGGCAGGTCCGGCCCGTGGTCAGGGTTAGCAACTGCTCGGCATGGCGTCATTATTTGTCAGCAAACATGTGTTCCGATGAGTTTCGTGAAGCTTCGGCAGTGGGTGGCGCGCGAGGGCGTGCACTATCAGACGGCGTGGCGCTGGTGGCGGGACGCGAAGCTGCCGGTCTCGGCGCGGCAGACCGCGACGGGCACGATCCTGGTGGAGGTGTCCGCTGCGGGCGGTGTTGCCGCCGGCGTGGTGGTGCATACGCGGGTGTCCTCGCACGATCAGCGCGCCGGCTTGGACCAGCAGGTGGCTCAGGTGACGGAGTGGGTCACGGGGCAGGGCCTGTACGACCGCCGCGGAGCCCGCAACCGGGCGTTGCGTGCGGTAACGGCGGTGAAGAAGGCGGGCGTGGATGCGGCGGCCTGAGTGATGTTGCAGGCGTACCGGTTTGCGCTGGACCCGACGCCGACGCAGGTGCGGGCGCTGGCGTCGCACTGCGGGGCTGCGCGCAAGGCGTTCAACGAGGGCCTGGCGCATGTCAGGCGATGCCTGGACCAGCGTGCGGCGGAACGTTCCTACGGTGTGCCGGACGAGCGGCTGACCGAGGTGCCGTGGACCTTGCCGGCGCTGCGCCGCTGGTGGAACGCCAGCAAGGACGAGCTGGCACCGTGGTGGCCGGAAAACTCCAAGGAGGCCTACAGCTCCGGTCTGGACGCGCTGGCCCGCGGCTTGGCGGCGTGGTCGGGTTCGCGGTCGGGGAAGCGCCGCGGCCCGAAGGCGGGCTTCCCCCGGTTCAAATCCCGCCGCCGGGCCCGGGTGTCATGCCGGTTTACCACCGGCGCGATCCGCGTCGATGACCGGTCCCATGTGGTGCTGCCGCGCATTGGCCGGGTAAAGACGCACGAGTCCGCCGCCGGGCTGCTGGATTCGGTCGCTGCTGGCAGAGCGCGCATCCTCGCCGCTACGGTCCGCTTTGACGGCCGGCGCTGGTATTGCGCGTTCACCGTGGATGCCGGGCGTGAGCTGAGCCGCCCGGCGCACATGGCCGCCGACCGGGTGCACCCGGTGGTCGGTGTGGACCTCGGGGTGCGCGATCTGCTCGTTGCCGCCGCGCCTGACGGCACCGAAGTCGTCCGGATACCAGCACCTCGGCCGCTGGCGAAGGCGCAGGCCCGGCTGCGGGCGGTGCAGCGCAAGGCGGCCCGCCAGGATGGCCCCGACCGGCGCACGGGCGGGCGCGGGTCCAAGCGGTGGGCGCGGACCGCCGCGCGTATCGGGCGGATCCACGCCCGGGCAGCCGACCTGCGACGGGACGTGCTGCACCGGGCCACCACGCGGCTGGCGCAGCGGCACCAGGTGGTCGTCGTCGAGAATCTGAACGTGGCCGGCATGTCGCGCCGCAAACCCGGCGCCGGCCGTGGCGGCCGCGGGCTGAACCGGGCCATCGCCGACGCCGCCCCCGGCGAGGTGCGCCGTCAGCTCGGCTACAAGACCGCCTGGTACGGCAGCCAGCTCACGGTCGCGGACCGGTGGTACCCCAGCTCGAAGACCTGCTCAGCTTGCGGCGCGGTGAAAGCCAAGCTCGCCCTGGCCGACAGGCAATACCAGTGCGGCTCCTGCGGCGCGGTCCTTGACCGTGATCTGAACGCCGCGATCAACCTCGCCCGCCTGAGCGAGCACGCTCCGCGCGTGGAAGGCAGGCCCGCCGGGAGTGGCCCGGTGGCAGGACGCGGAGCCATCCGTAAGACCACCCCGCCCACGGGTGCGGCGGCAGGAGGCGACGAAACGTCAACCCCGCACAGCGGCCAGCAGGCCGCCGGTCAGACGGGGACCGCCCCTCCGCAAGGAGAGGCTGCCTGATCATGAGACAGGAGTTGATGGATCAGGCAACGGCGAAGGGTGCCGGGGTTCGTAGATCGCCAATTCTCCGCCGTCCGGCAGGCGGACCGAAGCCAGCAGCCCCCAGCCCTGATCGGACACGTCCCGGGCCACTTCGACTCCCTTGTCCCGCAGTTCGGCGAGGGTGGCCTGGATGTCGTCACACATCAGGTAAAGCTCGTGGCGGCCCTCTCCGTCGGCTGGATGAACAGCAAGCTCGGCAGGGGGCAGGGCGAAGATGGGCCAGCCCCCGCCCGCGTCGACCGATGACAGGCCGAGCACGTCCGCGAAGAACGCACGCACCTTCTCGCCGTCCGGGGAGAACACAATCGCATGCACGCCGGTAATCACGCAGCGATCCTAGCCGCTAGCAGGCCAGTGAGCACGCTGCGACGACGCGCGCTCGTCGCAGGCATGAGCGTAGGTAGCGTGGCCATATCGGAAGGACCGGACGATGCAGGTTTTCCTTGAGACGGACCGATTGGTGTTGCGGCAGTTCACCATGGCCGATGCGGACAACCTGGTGAACCTGGATGCCGATCCCGACGTCATGCGCTTTGTCACCGGCGGGATACCCACGTCCCGCCAGGAGATCCAGGATGAGGTCCTGCCGGCATTCCTCGGCTATTACCAGCGGTACGAGGGCTACGGATTCTGGGCGGCCATCGAGAAGGCAACCGGGGAATTCCTGGGATGGTTCCATTTCCGGCCGGGTAAAGATGCCGCTCCGGGCGAGGTCGAACTCGGTTACCGGCTGCGCAAGTCAGCCTGGGGCAAGGGGTACGCCACCGAGGGGTCGCGCGCGCTCATCCGCAAGGGCTTCACCGAGTACGGTGTGCAGCGCGTGGTCGCGGGGGCGATGGCGGTCAATCAGGCCTCGCGGCGGGTGATGGAGAAGGCGGGCCTGACGCTGGTGCGGACCTTCCACGAGCCCTGGCCTTACCCCATCGACGGCGACGAGTTCGGCGGTGTGGAGTATGCGCTGGACAAGACCGGATGGCAGCAGGACTAACTGGCGGCTTCCCGGACCCGCAGCTGGGCCACGCATTCCGCGCTTCCGCAGGTCCGGCCCGAACCCAGGCGGGGCCTGCCGCACCGGCAGGCGGGCCGCAAGCGGGCCAGCCAGGCGCTGTAGGCCAGCAGCTCGGCGATGCCACCCGGCCCCGGGACGGAGACGACCGGCCGGATCCGGCCGCCGGGCATCGCCAGCCATTCCCGCGGCCCATCGGTCGCGGGGTCGTCAGGCACGCTACCCATGACCACTATTTTCCCCCGTTCCTGGAGCACATGGCTCCTGGCCGGGCGGGTCCTACCGAGGCCTGGGCCTGTCTCCCGGTTCAACTCCGGGAGACAGGCCCAGGCCAGCGGGTTTATCGCAGTCGGTGCCGTTTACTTGATCGAGTACCATCGCTGATCAGGACCTTTCCCGGGCCGCGTGGCCGCGCTGCTGTGAGCAGATCTGCCTGCGGCAGCGGGCGAGGATTTCCCGGGCGGCCATGGCGCACGCTGGAGGCATGGCTAATGACGAGAAGAACCCCATGTTCAGCGAGCGGGTCCGGGAGCAGCTGCTGGCTCAGCGGATCCTGGTGCTGGACGGGGTGCTTGACGACGACAACGGCACACTGCTCGCGACCCAGCTGCTGACCCTCGCGGTGGAGGACCCGGCCGCCGACATCGCGCTGTGGATCCACTCCCCCGGCGGGTCGGTCCCTTCGATGCTCGCCATCCGGGACATCATGCGGCTGGTGCCGTGCGAGGTCTCCACGCTGGCGCTCGGGCTGGCCTGCAGCGCCGGCCAGTTCCTGCTCTCGGCGGGGGCCAAGGGCAAGCGGTTCGCGCTGCCGCACGCGCGGATCTTGATGCACCGCGGCTCGGCGGGCATCGGCGGCAGCGCGGTCGACATCGAGGTCCAGGCCGACGACCTGCGGCACACGGTCGACACGGTGCTCGGCCTGATCGCCGAGGACACCGGGCAGCCGGTGGAGCGCATCTTCGACGATTCGCTGCACGACCACTGGTACACCGCCGCCGAGGCCCGCGAGTACGGCTTCATCGACGAGATCGTCGGGTCGTTCGGCCAGGTCATGCCGACCCGCCGGCACCGGATCGGGCTGCAGAGCCCGGAAATGAGCAAAGCATGAGCAGCTACACGATTCCCAACGTCATCGCCCAGCATCCGCGGGGCGAGCGGATCATGGACGTGTACTCGCATCTGCTCACCGAGCGGATCGTGTACCTCGGCACCGCGATCGATCCCGGCGTGGCCAACACGCTCATCGCCCAGCTACTGCACCTGGAGGCGGAAAGCCAGGACCTGGAGATCAACCTGTACGTCAACTGCGAGGGCGGGGACCTGCCGTCCATGCTCGCGGTGTACGACACCATGCAGTACATCCAGGCGCCGGTGGCCACGACCTGCGTGGGCCAGGCCATCGGCGTGGGCGCGGTGCTGCTAGCGGCCGGCACGGCGGGACGGCGGGCGCTGCTGCCGCACGCCAGGGTGGTGCTGCACCAGCCGGCCGCGCGCGGCCAGGGACCGATCCCGGACCTGATCCTGCAGGCCGACGAGCTGGTGCGGATGCGGGCCGACATCGAGGCGATCCTGTCCGCGCACACCGGCCAGTCCGGGCCCACGCTACGCGCGGATACCGACCGGGACCGGGTGTTCAACGCCCAGGCCGCACTGGCTTACGGGCTCGTCGATCAGGTGCTTGGCCAGCGGTCGGCGGAGGCCGAGGGGCAGCTGGTCAGGCCGCGAGCGACAGCATGACCGGGCCGGACGCACGCGACGTCCAGGCCGCCTGCTCGTGGCGCAGGTCGTCGGTCACCTGCTCGGTCAGCCCGATGAGCGTGGTCCCCAGCGCGCCCGCCAGGGCCGCGATCATCTCGCTCGACGGCTCCTTGCGGCCACGCTCGATCTCCGACAGGTACTGGGGGGAGATCCCGGCCCGGCCCGCGGTCTCGGCCAGGGTTTCCTGCTGATCCAGGCGCAGCGTACGCAGACGCTGACCGAGCACCTCCCGCCACAGTGGTTCTTGAAGCGGGGGCTCTGGACGCGCTTGCGGGGGCGAGGCGTCTCGTCGCAGCGGATAGACCTTCGCGCTCTCGGCCATAACTCAGCGTACGGGCGGGATCCCGCCCGTACGCTGAGATTTCGCTGCCAGCAGACCTACTGGGCGGCGATGGCGGCCAGCACGTCCAGCTTGGCCGCCCGGCGGGCCGGCCAGCTCGCGGCGACCAGTCCCAGCAGGGCGGCCAGGATCAGGAAGATCACCAGGCTGGACCAGGGCACCACGGTGTCGGTGATGCCCTGGTTCTTCAGCGACGAGACCAGCGCAATGCCCATGCCGGTGCCGATGATGATCCCGATGATGGCGCCGAAGATGGCCAGGATCACCGATTCGGAGCGGATCATGGTCCGGACCTGGCGCCGCCGCATGCCGACCGCGCGGAGCAGGCCGATCTCACGGGTGCGCTCGAACACCGAGAGCATGAGGGTGTTCACGATCCCGATGAGCGCGATGAGCACGGCCAGGGCGAGCAGCGCGTAGACCAGGCCGAGCACCTGGTTGATGGCCGACACCTGGGCCTGCTCGTACTGGGCCCGGGTCTGGACCTGGATGTTCGGGAACGAGGCCAGGGCGTGGGTGACAGCGTTGTCTACCGTGGTACTGCCGTTGGTGCGCAGCAGCAGGGCGCCCGGCGGCTGGGCCGGGTAGTGGGACAGGAAGAACACCGAGCTGACCACGTAGCTGCCGATCAGGGCGTTGGCCTGGTAGATCCCGCCGATGCGGAGCGTGGCCGGCCCGGTCAGGGCGAACCTGGCCGGCTCGGTGTCGCCGACCGCCAGGTGCTTGTTTTGCGCCGTGGTGGAGTCGATGAGCAGCTCGCCCTGGGCCAGAGCGGCTGAGGTGCCCGAAGTCATGCGCAGGTTCACCGTGCTGGCCAGTAGTATAACCGGACATCCTTCGCCGTTGTCACCGGTCGACGCGAACATCGTCATGCCCTGAGAGGCGGCCTGATTGAGTTCCTCATCGTCGACGAGCATCGATCCGTCGGCATACGCAAGACGTTTCCGGTGTCCCGAAGGACGAGTTGCCGGCCTGAGTGAGATTATCGTTGACCCAGTGACTGTACTCGAGCGCGATGTCGGAGTCCGTGAGCGATGTCGTGTCGTACACGTACAAGTGCTTCACGGTCTGCGCGAAGCCGCTCGAGATCTGCGTGTCTAAATCCCATTCATCGAGGCCGGACGTATCGATGCTCGAAACGCCAACTTTCCTTACCGAGTACGGCACCTGCGGCAGACCCCAGAACGCCTCGGCGGTGCGCAGGTCCTTGACGACCTGGCTCACGTTGCCTTCGGCCATGACCGCAATCGATGTCACCGACCCGGTGGTGCAGGCCCAAGTGGGTTGGATTCGATGCGCAGTGTTGCCGGGCTCGCAGTCGCCGGGTACCGCGTCATACGCGACTTGGTACTGCTTCGGACCGTATTCACCGACCATGCAAACGTTGGTGGGGGTAACGGCCGAGACAAGGTGGAGGCGTGCCGGCGGCCATCGGCGCCATCTGATGCGTCGACTTCATGAGATGGACGTGCATCTGATAGGCGTTCGTCAGACCGAGCACGGCAGCGACCAGTCCGTGAAACTTTTCCGGCACGAGGGCGCGGCGTGATGTTGCCGTACACGGCTTTCCCATTCACCGTCGTACCCGCGGATCGTCGTGTGAAACGCCGATTCCGCTTTCGAAACGGAGGCGTTGCCGCTCACGATCAAATGGTTTGGCTCGATGGTGACCTTCGTAAAGCCTTCGCGCCTGAGATAGGCGGCGACCGACGCGGCTTGAGCTGGCCGACGGATTGAACTTCGCGGTAAACTCCGACGGAGTCAACCAGTGATGAAAGGTCGCATGGCCGGGATGATATTGCGCGCGCACGAGCTGGTCGGCGCCGGCGCGGTCACGCATATAGAGGCCGACGACGACGTGCAGCTTCGTTGCTTCCGAGAGGCCGCTAACCGCCTGCGATCTTCCGGTCGCGAGAAATTTGAAGGGAACGGCTTGCGTCGCCGTCGCGACCCATCCTTGCGGGGCGCTTTCCGTTTGACCGACTCCTGTGGAAGCGCCGTTGGGCCGGCCATCGGTGCACTCGGCAGCAATGGTGACGACGTATGCCCGGTACACGAAGCCGTCCAAAATTCCTACGGCCACGCCGGCGCACAGTAGAGACTTCTTCATTCTAGCTCCTCATTCGATGAATGCGCACGCCCGTGGAAGCATGCAACTCGGGTTAGCGTACCAACCCGCAGGCGCCGAATAAACTTACAGCCGCTACTGTGTCAGATAAGTGTGTGAGTCGGTTTAGAGCGCTGCGGCGGCCGCGGAGGCGCCCTCTTCGCTCCATTGCGAGCCGAGCGCCATGAGCTCGTCGAGTCGCTCTCCGAGCGCGGCGCCGAGCGCCGCGACCGCGCGCTCGCACTCTTGCCGTTCGGTGTAGTCCCGGCGGGCGCCAAGCGCTCTCAGCCGTGCCTCGACGAAGCCGAAAAGCATCGCCGCCCGTTCCAGTTTTTTGACGGGCCTGCCTCGTCGGCGCCGCCCTGCAATGCCGCTATCGCGGCGACGTGCTGGAGGACGAATGCCGTCAGCACCGGCGCGCGGACGTCGCGCGCCGCCTCGAGCGCTTGCGACGCATAGGCGCGGGCATCGTCAAAACAATCGAGCGCTATGAGATAGGCCGCCATGTTGCTCAAATCGGCCGCTTCCGAACGACGATTTCGGGTCGCTGCGTGACCGGCACGAGCCTCTTCGGCCCGCTGCAACGCGGCAGCCGGATCGCCTGCCTCAAATTCGACTTCGGCAAGGTGCCCCGCGATCGACGCCGCCGGTCTCTCAAGACCAAGCGAAACGTAACGTGCGAGCGCTTCAGCGTAGAATCGGCGCGCGCCTTCGACGTCACCGCGACGCGAGCGAGCGGTTCCAAGATCGCTCAATGCTAACGCCTGCAGGCGGCGGTTCTCGAGGCGCTCGGCCGCCGCCAGCGCCTTGCGCAGAAGTGCTTCGCCGTTCGAACCCTCCCCAATCGCCGCAAGCGCGCTTCCTGCGGCGTGTTCGGCGCGTGCTACCTGCAAATCGTCGAGCATCGAACGCAGCCCTAACGCCTGTTCGGCCGATGCAAGTGACGCCGCCGATTCACCGAGCGCGCCGGAGAGCTCCGCATCGGCGATATAGAGCTGAGCGAGCTCGTCAGCACGAGTTTCTTCGGTAATCGAATCTATCGCCAAACGAACCCAGCGCCGCCCTTCTACGGGAGAGAGCGAATACCACAGCCGTGCAAGCGCTCCAGCCAGAAGACGTCCCGAGCGCAGATCGCAACGCTCGCCAAGCGACCAGCCGAGCGCGGCGCGGAAGTTATCGAGTTCGGCCTCGGCTTCGTGGAACCACGAATGCTCGGGAGCGCCGTACCAATCCCGATCGAGCCGCTCGGCAACCTGGAGAAGCGCGAGCGCGTGGCGACGTGCGAGCGCCTGTCCTTCGCCCCGCTTCGCCAGCTTTTCCAAGGCGTATTGTCTCGTCGCCTCGAGCAAATGATAGCGCGTGCTGCCGTGTGCGAAGTCGACCATGACGAGCGATTGGGCGATCAGCGACGAGAGCAGCTCTAATACATCTTGTCGTGCGAATGTTTTCGTCGGCACAAACAGTCGTTGCCGTGTCGAGGCTAAAGCCGCCGGCAAAGATGGCGAGCCGATCGAAGAGCAGCTGCGCCTGTGAGGAGAGCAGCTCGTAACTCCAATCGATCACTGCGCGCATCGTTGCTTGGCGCGGGACTGACGCTTGCCGGCCTCCGGTCAGCACGTCAAAGACTCGATCGAGGCGATCGCAGATTTCCTGAGGTGATAGCACGCTCGCGCGTGCGGCCGCAAGCTCGAGGGCGAGGGGTAAGCCGTCGAGACGCCGGCAAATCTCGACGACGGGTTTCACGTTCTCTGCGGTCACCTCAAAACGCGAGTCGGCGGCGCGCACGCGGTCTTCAAAGAGGGCGACGGCGCCGTATTTCACTGCCTCATCCGGCGGCGGCAGGCTTTGCTTGGGAACGGCGAGGGAGGGGATTCGATACGTTCGTTCCCCCGTGATGTTCAGTGGCTCGCGACTGGTCGCCAGCAAAGCGATGCTCGGGCATTCGCGCAGCAGCGATCCCGCCACCGCGCGCGCCTGCGAAATAATATGTTCGCAGTTGTCGAGGATGATTAACAGGCGTTTCTGCGCGAGATAAGCGAACAGCGTTTCCAGCAAAGGCCGCTGGGGCGACTCTTGAACGCGTAACGCTCCCGCAAGCGCATTCGGCACCAGGGCGGGATCGTTGAGCGGCGCGAGCTCGACGAACCAAACGCCGTGCGGGAATCGGTCGAGCGACCGCATTCCAACCTCAACGGCGGCACGCGTTTTTCCGGCTCCTCCGGTTCCGACGATGCTGACGAGCGGCGCCCTCTCAACGAGATCGGCAATCTCTTGAACGACCTCGTCGCGTCCCAGAAAACGAAGTGAGCTGTCGCGGCAGATTGTGCGCGGGCGGCTGGTCTGGCTCGACGAGGCGCGGGCCGCGCGAACGCCGCGCGGAACGCTCGAGCGTCTCCCGCGCTTCCTGCGAAAGCGCGAGCGCATCGGCGATGCGGTCCAGCGTTGCACGGTACGGCGCCTTGCGATATCCGCGCTCTAGGGCGCTGACGGCTTGCACGCTGATGAGCGCTCGGTCTGCAAGCATCTGCTGCGAGAGACCGGCTTGCACCCGAAACTTCTTGAGAAGTGCAGGCAGCTCGGCGGTGGTCGCCGCGTCTCGCAAAGTCGCGAGCGGCTCTAGCTGCCCGGGGCGGGCGCTATTCCGATTGGCGAGTGGCTAGCTCCGCCGAGTACCTCGACAGTGTATACAATTAATCCGCTAAGGTTCACCGCATCGATGTATCCGTCGGCATCCGCGACCCACAGATTCTGGGGCGAGTTGTTATCGAAGTTTATGTTCGTCGGAATCACGAGGCCGCCGCCGATAGGCGTAAAGATCTCGCACGACGACGATCCCTTGCACTTATAAATGCCGGCGAGTTGATCGACGTAATAGAGATTGCCGCTCTTGTCGAAGGCCATTCCGCCGGCCTTTAAGATTGCCGGATTGAAAAGCGTGCCGCTGCCGTTGCAGCCCGCGAACTTCACGATCGATCCGGTCAAGGTCTTGGGATCGTTAAAGCTCCAATAACAGTTGCCGCTAGAATCGATCGCGACGCCCTCGCCTTCGATCGGGTCGCTTCCATAGGTCAACGTGCGCGAAGGCTCGTCTTGCCCGTTCAGGTAGACGCTCAAGCTTCCGGCGCCGCTTCCGGTCGTCGAGCGGTTCGAAACGGCGACGATCTGCCGGGTGGGAGTTACGGCTACGTTGACCGGCACCTCGCGCTGATCGCTGAGCGTTGCCTCGAGGCCGTCGGGCCCCTTACGCGTCGTGCGATAGACGAGGACGTTTGAATCGCCGGAATTCGCGACGTACCATAGGTCGCCGGGCGTCGTCACCGTGCCCATCGGCGCCGAGAATCCCGAAGTCAGCGTCTCAAAGCGCGTTAGCGTGAGCCCGTGTTCTGGCGCCTGTAGACGACGACTTCGTTGCGGACGGCTGCGACGAGTACATCAAATCGTTGCCGTAGAAGTGGGTTTCCGGCTGGGCTATCGTCTGCAGGGTGCCGAGCTGGGACTGCGTCGGGGTCACGGCCGAACCTTGCGCACAACCGCTCGCCAGGACGGCGATCGCTGCAAGCGCTAAAAGCCGACCGACCTGGAGTGACGCGCTTCTATTCAAAAGATCTCCTTGAGCAACGCGACCGCTGGGGCAAGGCCTTGGTTGAGTGCTGCGCCGAGGACTTGTGCGGGCCAAAACCTTCACTTCTTGGCCGGTCTAATCCTCGATGTTGCACCGAAAGCGGGAAGCGGGGCGGACGAGCTCCTCATGGCGCCGATAGGCCGTTTAGCCGTCAACGGACTCGATGCGTTTGGTTAGAATTCGCGCTTAGGCGCTTGCTTTTGTTGCAACCAGGCGCCGGCAGTGTCATGATACAGCGGACCGGGAGCCGGGAGATCGAGCGGCCGTATATAGAGCGGCCTCGAATTCATGCGGTTTTCCTGGCTGCTAAGCACGGCCGCTATTATATAACGGCATCTATCTCTATAGGAAAACCGTTGAACAACGCCACACTGACTCGCCCAAGCTTCGACAGTAAGGAATTCGAAAAAGCATTCTTGGCCGCGGATTTTGACCGCTGCCGTGAGCTCGTTTCCTCAGGCGACGTCGACACCGTCCTTCCGTCCGCGCGTCTTGCTTTGCGCGAGAACCGATACCTCGATGTTATCGGCTCCCTCTCGGACGCTTCGAAAATGCCTCCTGAAATGCACGTCGCTCGTGACGTCCTGCTCGGCGTCGCCTTGGGCTTGACGAGAGATTACGCCGGCGGCCAAAGGTTCATCGAACGAGCGGTCCGCGATTCGTCTCCCGACGATCCCTGGTTGGACGAGGCGCAGTATTATAATGCCGTCATCGCTTGGATGAAGCAGGATCATCAACGAGCTGAGGAGGCCGTTGCCACGCAACTGCTTTGCGTAGATCCTAACAAACGCGCACGCGCCCGGATATTGCTATCATGGATCGCGCTGCGCCGCGGGCAGATCCTTCGCCAAGTCGACGAGCTGCAGACGGCGCTCGACGATCTCGACGATCGCTGACGTGCCGGATCAATATCTGCGAGCCAACGCGCTCTTTACGCTTGCGCTGCTCTGCTGCGAGTTGCCCCTGCGCGATCTCGTCCGATCGTGTTCGAAGTATCTTTGAGTCGCTGCCTTGGACGTCGGCTTTGCAACTCGAGCGTTTTCAGATCACGCGATTCCTCGCGGCAATCGACGAGCTCGACGGCAACGTGCTCGGCGCCTTCGCTGGCTTTAAAAAAGCGGCGCCCCTCGCACCCAGCAAACATTG
Organism: Vulcanimicrobiota bacterium; assembly: GCA_963767725.1. Lineage (GTDB taxonomy): Bacteria > Vulcanimicrobiota > Vulcanimicrobiia > Vulcanimicrobiales > Vulcanimicrobiaceae > Cybelea. The sequence continues at coordinate 707,762 of CAVYEN010000003.1, read as the reverse complement.
GAGCGTTATCTGTCTTCTCGACCGAGCTTTACTCGCGAAGAGCACCGGCGAGATGGCTTTTGCGACCGAACAGCTTCATGAGGCTCACGAGATCGCCCAGCGGCTCTCATGGAGCGAGGTAAGCGGCGAAGAGCGGTCCGCGTTGCTCGTGCTGGCGGAACTTTTTGCGCACGACGATGCTGCCGTCGCCGACCAGTATCTCGCCCGTTATCGGACGCTCGGATCGGTCACACCGATTCTCTCATACGGAACAGACCCGCGCGTGACAGGATTCAAAGCCTATACGCAAGGCGTCGCGTGGCTGCGAATCGGCGACGTCGAAGAGGCGAAGACTTCGCTCGAGGAAGCGTGGGGCATCTTCGAAGATTTCAACTATGGGTGGCGTGCCGCGCTCTGCGCCTTAGCACTCTACGAAGCGACGCAAGACCGGCGTTGGGTTGAGCGCGCCGCTCAGAAAATCGAGCCTTGGCCGAATAGCTGGATCGCGGGCCGGGTCGCGCAGGCGCCAAACACTTCGGTGCTGCGCCTCGATGGAGTGGCGCCTGCGAAGCGGCAGGTGCTCGAGCTAGTCCGCGCCGGCATGCGAAACTCAGAAGTCGCTAGCGCGCTGGGCCGCAGCCCCCACACCGTGCGCAATCAATTAGCCGAACTCTTTACGACGTTCGACGTCAAGAGCCGTGCCGAACTAGTCGCAACGCTCTCAAAGCCGGTCGCTCCAGTCACCGTGCTGGACCATAAGCGCCGCCGAAAGTAAACGGGGGCCTTGGCGGCTCAAAAAGTCTGAAGATAAGAGCGAACCGCTCCGGCCGGTTACGCATAGTAGCAGCATGAATACAATTGTGCTGATCGCGGCGGTGGCGCTCGCCGCGGGTACTGCCCCCTTCACGGCGCCGACTGCGACGGTTCACATCGAGAATTTCGCCTACGTTCCGGCCGCCCTCACCGTCGCGGCGGGGACGACCGTGCGCTTTGTCAACGACGATTCCGAGGCCCATACGGTGACGGCTGCCAACAAATCGTTCGATTCGGCCGGCCTCGATACCGGCGACTCATGGAGTTATCGCTTTGCGTCTGCCGGCAAATTTCGGTACTTTTGTCAGCTCCATCCCTATATGCACGGCACGATCGTCGTTCGCGGCGTCGGGGGAACGAGCGAATGAAGCGACAAGATTTTCTTACGCACGTCAGTTGGACGGGAGCCGGAATTGCGTATGCGTTGACGGCCGGCGGCGTCGTGCGAGCCGCGACGAATGCCGGCGGCGCCCCGCTCTTCGTACACATTAGTGACAGCCACATCGGCTTCCATCAACCCGCGAACCCCGACGTCGCAGGGACGCTGCAATCGACGGTTGACGCGATCAACGCGCTGCCGAGACAGCCGCAATTCGTCATCCACACCGGCGACGTCACCCACCTTGCTAAGACCGAACAATTCGACACGGCCAAGCAGATTCTCAACACGTTGAAGGCGCCGCTCGTCGTGCTTCCCGGCGAGCACGATGCGCTGGGTGGAGGCACCAAGCTATTCCGATCGATGTTTCCTCCCAAATCGGGGACTGCGGGCTGGTTCTCGTGGGACGCCCAAGGCGTCCATTACGTCGCGCTCGTCAATGTGGACGATTTTGCGGCGGAATCGATGGGCGTGCTTGGCAACGAGCAACTCGCTTGGCTTGAAAGCGACCTGATGGGCGTTCCGCGTTCGCGCCCCGTCGTCGTGTTCGCACACGTTCCGCTCTACGCACTCTACCCCGCATGGGGCTGGACGACCAACGACGGAAGCAGGGCGCTGGCCCTGCTTGCGCGGTTCGATCACGTCACGGTCCTCAACGGGCACATTCACCAAGTGATCGAGCACGTCGAAGGCAATATCCGATTCGCCACCGCCAATGCGACGGCGTATCCTCAGCCGGCGCCGGGCTCCGCCGCCAAGCCAGGACCGCTGGCCCTTCCGCACGACCAACTCTTGCATGTGATTGGCTACCGCACGGTCGAAGTGATCGATGGCAATGCCGAAGTTCGGAACGTGACCCTGGGTTAGTGCACGGGGAGCCGGAGGTCGCGCGCGCCTTCGTTGCGCACCAAGCTTGGGCGTATGATGCAGCCTATGAAATCTACGGCCGCGTCCTCCATGCCGCGGCGCTGCAGGTCTTGCGAAACGATCAGGACGCCCAAGATTGCGTTCACGATGTGCTCGAGAGGCTCTGGAGACGCGGGGATGCATTCCGGTCCGCTCGCGGGTCCTTACGGGCTTTTCTGGCCGTTTGCGTGCGCAACGAGGCGCTCTGGCGCTTGCGAAAGGCACGGAACCGTGAACGCATCGAGCAATCGTCCGAAGCGTCGCGCAACCAACCGGATATTGCAGGTGCCGTCGTTCAAAGTGAATCGGTGCGGCGCGCTCTTGCAGAGCTCACCGAGAATCAGCGGCAGACGATCGGGCTTGCGTACTTCAACCACATGACGCATCAAGAGATTGCGAGCCAGCTCGGAGAACCGATTGGAACGATCAAGAGTCGCCTCTCCTCTTCGTTGCGGCGTCTGCGTGAGATATTCGCCATCGAAGGACTAACCGATGTTTGATACTCACATCGACGAAAACGCGGAGCTTTACGCCCTAGGAGCACTCGATGAGATGGAGCGGACCCGCGTCGAGCGCCACGTGCACGCATGCGATCTCTGCGCCAAGCGTCTCGGCGAAGCCGAAGCCACCGTACTACACTTGATCGAAGGAAGAGAGACGAGGCGGCAGGCAACGCGATCGCCCGTCCCGATTGCGGCGGCGGTCGCGGCGGCGTTTCTCATCGGCTTGCTGCCCTGGGGCATCACCTCGTTGGGCGAGCGCGCGGCGGTTGAGTCCGCGCATCAGCAGCAGCTCGCAATGCGCGCAATGATAGCTGGGCACTTCGTGCATGCGCCTTTCGTTGCGCGCGTCCCGGGTGCGCCGCCGGCAAAAGTCATCTATGCGCGGGACGGCGGGTGGCTCTACGTGATAGTAGCGCCCGGTTCTCATCCGCTCGATGTGGTCGTCTTCGCGGGCGGAAGGCATACGAAGGTTGCATCGCTTGCCGCCTCGACGGCCGCCCGTTCGGCGTTCGTCAATGAACCGACGCGCGTCGAGTTCGTGGAATTACGCGATAGGGGCGCACCCGTTGCGGTCGCACATATCGTTTATGCGGCGGCCAAAGAGCGCTAGCGCCGCGCCACCCTTGCGTTTGCAAAACGCTGCAGCGTGCTTTCGCAGAGTGGCGATGGCGCCGCAGGGCGATCTTTCCGGCAGAGATCGGCTGTCAAGCACGCGATCACGTGGTTCAAAACCGACTCGATCTCGGAAATCTTCGCGGCGTGGACGATGGCATTTGCGCGCGCTATTGCCGCCTCACGCGTGGCTGCTTCTACGGTCGAGCAAGTCGAAACTGGGCGCGTGCCTGCGTAGACGAGTCGATCTATCTCTTCCTCGGCCCACTGCTTAACGGCTTGAAGTGAAGCTTCGAAATCTTCGGGGATCATGTGACGCAGCCTAACAAATGAGCCTGAGCCTGAGCTTCAGTGTAAGCGTGACTTTCATCACTTTCGCTCCGCGGCAATTTAGTTCTCGGTCAGCCGCCGATCCGCGCCCGAGAGGAGTTTCGAAGCCCGAGGAAGCAACGCGCGGTGTATAATACTGTCGTGCCGGGCTATTCAGGTAGCCGGAGAGGTAAAGCATGTTTATACAAGTGGTTCACACGATCACCGATAAGGATGCATGGACGCAGCGCTTAGCCGAGTTTGCTAAGCAAGGGCCTCCACCGGAATTCACGCTCCACTCGAGCGGAACGGCTGTCGACGGTACACAGGCTTTCTGCCTTTGGGAAGCTCGATCGGCAGACGCTCTCTCGGCGTTCTTAAATGCCGCCACCGAAGGCGCGGCTCGAAACGCCTATTACGAGATCGATGAAAATGCGCCCGCAACGAATCTGCCCCGCCCCGTTACGGCGCATTGATCTGACAAAATGCTAAAACCAGGCGATAAGGTGTACATCGACGGTTCACGTGAAGAAGGAGTCGTGAAGGAAGTCCATCCGCACGGGGTAGTCGTCCGCGTTAGCACGACTCAAGGGCACGAGCTGCGTCAGTATGCGCATGAAGATCTACGACTCGATCCGACGATGAGCGAAGCATCTCGCTTTATCGATCATTAGGCTTTCACGCCAACGTTTGCGCCTTCGTTTCGGGCGCCCACAGTAGTGAGATTGTGAGTCCTGCCAAAGAGAGCACGGCCGCGGAAAGTATAACGACGGTGACGCCGTACCGCGCTAATGCCGCCGGCAGGGCGAACGTACCGATAAATGCGCCGACGCGGCTAACTGCGGCAGCGAAACCCGTCGCCGTTGCACGAATTGCAGTCGGAAAAAGTTCGGCTGGATAGACGAGTTCCAGCACGCTGGCGGCTCCAATGCCTACGGCGTAGGCCACAAAGCACGCCACGACGATAAAGCCGCCGGAGAACGGCAGTACGCCGAAGGCGACTGTAGCGACTGCGAAACCGATGATACAAAGCCGGCGCCGGCCCAAGCTCTCCACGAGTGGCATGGCGGCGATCGCTCCAAGCGCAAACGCGGACGTAATGACGACGCTGCCGACAGGCGACGATTGATTGTTGATGCCGAGCGCCGTCAGAACTGCGGGCGCGTAGGTGTAGACTGCAAAGAGCGGTACGACCTGCAGCAGCCACATCGCCGAAACAAAGAACAACGGACCGCGAAACGCGCGCTGGAAGATCGTGCGGAACGAAGTTCGCCGTAACTCGCCGGAATTGCGCGTCGCAAGCCACATCGGCGATTCAGGAGCGCTCGTCCGCATTGCAAGGCCGATCGCCGCAAAAATCGCCGGACTCGCCAGAATCCACTTCCAGCTCTCCGGCCCCGTGCGCAGCAGCAGATATCCAGCAACGTACGCGACGGCTGCGCCGACAAACCAAACTGCCTCCATGGCGCTCAGTGCGGCGCCGCGCAGCCCTGCCGGCATGAACTCGGCCAAAAGTGCCGTCGCAATTGGATAGTCCGCTCCGATTGCAAGGCCGAGCGCGAAACGTAAAGCGATCAGCTCCCACGGATTGCTCGCAAATGCTTGTGCGATCGCTATTATGACGAACGCGCTTAGATCGCCGATCATCAAGATGCGTCGGCCGTGCCGGTCGGTGAGATGGCCGAAGAGCGGCGCGCCGACGAGAATCCCGAAGAGCGTAGCGGCTCCGACAAGCCCGGTGGTCGATGCGTCGAGGTGGAAGCGCGGGCCGAGCGTCGTCAGTGCCAGCCCCACGCTGCTTAGTATGTAACCGTCGCAAAAAACGCCCGCATTCGCGTAGGCGAAGAGCTTGTAGTGAAACGAGCTTAGTTTCGTGTGCGTCTCACCACAAGGTGGCGGAGACGGCTCGCCAACCGTTTCTGCCTGCACCGTCTACGATGTTTCAATAGCGCAACGAACTGCTACTGCTGGATCAGCGCCACGCGTGTAGAATAGGCAGTTGTGACGGCCAGATGAACATCACTCGGCGCGACTTCGTCAACGGCGCACTCGTGGGCGCCGGACTTTCGCTGCTCGGCATGCCGGCACCGGCCTACGCGCAAGGTCTCGGCGAAGAGTGGACCGGCTTCGGCGGGCTCGGCGACTACGCCGATTCGAACGGCAATACTGCAGCCGTCGTAAATGCCGCGCACGGCATTCGTGACGGGCGCTACGAACGGTTCATCCCCAGCGCCCGAGCGGTCGACGCGCGGTACGATCTCGTCGTCGTCGGTGGCGGCTTTGCCGGCCTGGCAGCCGCGTACGAGTTCAAGAAGGCGCGTCCGTCCGGAACGGTGCTGCTGCTCGACAATCATCCCGTTCCGGGTGGGGAGGCCAAACAAAACCTCATTGAAGTCGACGGCGTGCGGCTCCTGGGCCCGCAGGGATCGAATGCAACGCTCGTACCCGGGCGGGCGTTTGGCTTGGCACACGACTACTGGAGCGAACTGAACATTCCCACGACGTTCGATTTCGTGCAGCCATCGGCTGCCGCCGCCGGCATCCGTTTTGCCCGCGACAACTATGAAGCGATGTTTTGGGATGAAGATTTGGCCAGCGTCGGCTGGTTCTTCGGCAGCACGCTCGTTCGCGATCCGTTCGCCGATGCGCTTGCACGCGCCCCGCTCGACGATGCGACGAAACGTGATTGGCTGGCGTGGCACAACGCCAAGGCGCCGGTGCAGGCGCCCGCCGGTGGGGACGTCGACGGCTGGCTCGATAGTATGACCTACGGCGAGTATGTGCGTAACGTTATGAAACTGGGGACGAGTGTCTTCGCGCTGGCCGACCCGCTCGTGTCCGTAGGTGATTATGGTGTAAGTTGTACGGCGATTTCGGCTTACGCTGCAAAACTGCTCGGCCTGCCGGGTCCCGCCGGCACGTCAGGTATCGGTTACGACGAGCGATTGATCTTTAGTTTTCCAGGGGGTAACACGACGATCGCGCGCTACATCGTCAAAGCACTGTTGCCCGAAGCGATCGCAGGATCTGAAAAGCTCGCCGACATCGCCGGCGCGCCGTTTAACTTTGGTGCGTTTGACCGCCCGAGTTCAAAGATTCGCATTCGTGTTGCGGCGACCGCTGTCGCTGTGCGCCACGCCGGAACGCCGGAGAACGCGTCGCACGTTGACGTAGTTTACGCGCGCGACGGCATTCTCGAACGCGTCGAGGCACGCGCCGTCATCATGGCCGGCGGCGGCTGGGTGAACAAGCACGTCGTGCGCGATCTGCCCAGCGAGTTCGTGCAGGCGTACGCGCAGTTCCATCATGGCCCGATTCTGGTCGCCAACGTGGGTTTGCGTAACTGGCGTGCGATGGCAACGCTCGGCGTCTCGGCGCTGCGATGGTTCGATGGTCTCGGATTTTTTGCGAATATTCGGCAGCCGATGAGCTACGATGGGTATCACCCGCCGCTCGATCCGAACGAACCGGCGATCTTGACGCTTTACGTTGGCTTTCCTCAAGCCGAAATGCCGCTCGTCGAGCAAGCGACGCTTGGCCGAATGCGGCTCTTTACGACGTCGTACGCACAGTTCGAACGGCAGTTGCGCGACCAGCTACAGACGCTGCTCGGCGCATCGGGGTTCGATCACCAGCGCGATGTCGCGGCCATCGTGCTCAATCGTTGGGGTCATGCCTACATTGCGCCGCAGCCCGGCTTTTATTTTGGGCGGAACGGATCGCAGGCACCTCCCGATGTCATTCGCCGCGGTTTTGGGCGCATTTCCTTCGGTCACTCCGAGCTCAGCGGTCGTCAGAATTGGCCGCACGCCGTTGCAGAAGGAAAACGCGCCGCAACGCAAGCACTTGTGAAGGTTAACGCGTGAAAAACCGCACAGAATCGCACTCGCACGACTCCGATAAGCCGTAGAAGTTGACTGTGACTCAGGTGGTGGCGGACGATTGCGCACCGGATACCATTTCAACCCGGCGGCTCGTCGGGCGCCGCGTCACCGCCGACGATCTGGACTACATGTTGGAAGTAGACGGAGACCCGCGAATTCAGCGATGGCTTTTCGGCCAAGTGCAAACCGTAGAACAATCACGGGCACGTCTAGGGCGATGGCTACGTATGTGGCAAAAGGACGGCCGAGGGTTCTGGGTTTTTCGTGACTTCTCGCACGTCATCGTGGGTCACGGCGGTCTTTTCAATTCGCCGCGTGAAACCGGCGAGGTCGAAGTAGGCTACGTCATAAAGCCCCAGTACTGGGGACGGGGATTGGCAACCGAGATCACGATGGCATCGCTAAAAATCGGGTTCGAATCGCTTGGCCTGCGGCGAGTCATTGCTATCGCACAATCGACCAATGCCTCCTCGCGACGCGTTATGGAGAAGTGCGGCATGGTCTTTGAAGCAGAACTGCCTTCACCTGGCGGTATCGCGGGCGTCAGGTATGCCATCACCTGCGACAGATGGCGCTAGGCGCCATGCGTCACGTCTTTGCGACTGCAGCGGAGTGGCTCGACGAAGGGCGCACCTTCGCATTAGCCTCGCTGGTAACGTTACGTGAGTCCGCAACTGCGCCGATCGGCACGACGGTGGCCGTCGACGACCGAGGACGCATTGCCGGCAGCATCGGCGCTGGTTGTTACGAGGCGCAGATTGTCGAAGCGGCATTGCGAACTGCCGCTGACGGGCAAACCCGCCGGCTCGACATCAACCTGAGCGAAGACGAGATACTGGGAGGTGCCGGTTGCGGCGCGATGATGCAGGTAGTGACGTGGCGCCCGCATCCCGCATTTCGTGACGATGCCCTTGCAATTGCGCAAGGCGACCGCGACGTCCGCCTAACGTTCGAATATGAAAGCGCTCAGCGCTCGCCGGAAACCTTCGACCACCTGTACTCCGCCAAAGCAACGCTGATAGTGGTCGGCGCCACGGCTCTAGCGGCCGAGTTGGCTGCGATTGCGCGGCGCATCGATTTCAAGGTTGTCGTTGTGGACCCGCGGCCGGCGTTCGCGACGGCGCAGCGCGTGCCCGACGCGCACGCGATCGTGCGCGAGTGGCCCGACGATTATTTGGTCCGCGCGCTCACCGGCCGCACGCCGGTCGTGATTCTGTCGCACGATCCAAAGTTCGATCTGCCGGCGCTTCGTTGCGCCCTGCGCTCTGAGGCGCCGTATATCGGCCTGCTTGGAAGCCGGCGTTCTCAAGCTGCACGGCGCGACTCACTGCGTGCCGAAGGCTTCGACGAGCGCACGCTGTCGCGCTTGCATGGACCGGCCGGCCTTGACATCGGCGGCACGACCGCCGCCGAGACCGCGATTTCGATCGTGGCCGAAATCGTCGCGAGCCGGCACGGGCGGATGGGCGCGTCGCTACGAACGACGAGCGAAGGGATCCATACTAATGTGTGACCCTGGGCACTTCGACGCGCCGCAATTGCTGAGGACAGGCGAAGTCGAAGGCGCAGCATGATCTCCGCTAGGGCGGTAATACTGGCTGCCGGCACTTCATCCCGGATGCCCAAGCAGAAGCTTTTGATGGAATTTCGCGGCCGCACGCTGATCGAATACCCAATCACCGCCGCGCATGCCTGGAATCCGCTCGTTGTGTGCAGCGCGGAAGTCGAGCAGTATCTCCTGAACCGTCCCGGTATCGAATTGTTGCGTAACGACGAGCCCGAACGAGGCATGTCGCACTCTCTGGCTCTAGCGAACCGTATCGTGGCTGCCGATCTCATGCTGCTCGTTTTGCTCGGAGATAAGCCTCTCGTGAGCCGGTCCTTGATCGAGTCGACTTGCGTCGCCGCGCAGAATGCCGACGTTACTTATCCGGTACACGGCGGAGTGCCCGGTCATCCCGTCGCGTTCTCACCGCGCGCACGCCGTTACATCGATGACGCTGCCCGCCGGCGATACGGTGCGGCTCCTGCGCGACCGCCCGGAGCTTACGCAGCACGCAATGCAAATTTCCGATCTCGGTGCGAGCTTCGACGTCGACACCGCTGACCGATTCGAGCGCAGAATAAGGCAGCGCATTCAAAGAAGCAGACCCTACGGCACCGGATACGATTTCAACGTGGCGGTTCCTCGGCCGGCGCGTGACCGCCGCCGCGCTCCACTATAGCTGAGCCACGTCGTCGGCGCTTTCCACATACACCGTAGTGGGCATCTTCGGTGAAATGCATTCTCGGTGACATCCAGGGCAAGCTCGAGGCCGCGCTCGGTAATGAAGAGTGCATAGTCTTCCAATAACTTCGCCGGCTTTGCGTCAAGCAGGGTCGAGTAGAAGTGCACGCTCTTCGCGAGATCCGCAGTCGCAAGGTTAAGATGTATCTTCATACTGGATCTTTCTGTCGAAAAACGGCGGCAAGCGCATTTTGAAGCCGCTCGTGCGCACGCTTTGCGAGTCGGTAGTACACCCACGTGCCGCGACGTTCGCACGCGACGAGTCCCGCCTCCCGCAGGATACGGAGATGGTGCGACACGGTCGGCTGATTGAGAGGCAGCCCTTCGGTGAAATCACAGACGCAGGCTTCGCCTTCCGCGTGGTCGAGCGCAGCTAGGATGAGGAGCCGATGGGGATCCGCCATGGCTTTGAAGAGCGTCGCCTCGGTTGCGAGATCGAGGTCCGGTATCTCGGCCGGCGGGCAACACCGCTGCAGCGTCATACGCCGATACTACATACTGTATCGACGACTGAGTTCAATATAAGGTTCGAGACGGCCTGAAAGCGAAATGTTTAACGTGTGAAGTCGGCTATCGCACATCTGCTGGTCGTGACGCTTGTCGCAGTTCTATCGCAAGAAAGAGTGTCGGCCGCGCCGGCCGACGCCGTGACTCATCACTCGCTCACGTTGAACGGTGACGTCATCGCATACACCGGGCGCGCCGGAACGATCACGCTCTACGATAAAAAGCGCCGTCCTACTGCCGACATTTTCTTTACGTCGTACGTGAAAGAGGGCGTCGACGCCGCACGCCGCCCCATTACGTTCTTCTACAACGGCGGCCCTGGGGGTTCGAGCGTTTGGCAACGCATGGCGGCGTTCGGACCCGTTCGGGTCCTCGCGAGCAAGCCCGGGGAGTCGCTTTCGGCGCCATACCGCGTCGTCGAGAATCAGTATTCGCTGCTCGACAAGACCGATGAGGTATATATAGACGCTCCGGCAACCGGCTTTAGCCGATTACTACCGGCCGGAAAGGCGAGCGATTTCTTTGGCGTGGATCAGGACGCCGCCGCCTTTGCGCAGTTTATCACGCGATATCTTTCGAAGTATGGTCGCTGGAACTCGCCGCGGTATCTCTTTGGAGAAAGCTACGGCACCGTACGAAGCGCCGCAATCGTTCGTTTGATGCAGGGCGGTTTTGGCCAGGCCACCCAGTTTAACGGCGTGGTGTTGATGTCGACGGTGTTGAACACGAACCTGCTGTGGGACGATGAGAACGTCGGAGGAAACGATTGGCCGTTCGTGCTCTTTTTGCCGACCGAAGCCGCGACCGCCTGGTTTCACGATCGCGTGCCGCGGCAACAAAATTTTGCGCAGTTTCTCGGCACGGTCGAGCGCTTTGCGCTTACCGAATACCTCAGCACGCTCGCACAAGGCGACAGCGCGCCTGCTTCGGAGCGCGACGACGTCGTCCACAAACTGCACGAGTATATCGGGCTTTCAGAGGAGTTTATCCGCAACTCGAATCTTCGCATCGCGCCCGGACGGTTTAGGAGCGAGTTGCTGCGCGGCCAAGGCCAAGTCGTGGGATACATGGACACGCGTTACACGGGCTATGACCCGGTGGGAAACCGCGATGAACCGCTCTGGGACAACTCGGACCTCGCGGCGACCCCCGCGGTGGTATCGATCTTCAACGACTACGTTCGCAAGCAGCTTGGCTATAACACCGATTTGCAGTACCGTTCGCTCTACGACGTTGAAAGCCGATGGAGCTGGAAGCACATAACGGATCTTGGAGGGACGGCGGTCCTGATTCAGTCCCCCAATACGATCGTCGATCTTTCCGAGGCGATGGCCGAAAACCCGGCGATGCGCGTATTCGCCGCGCTCGGCTATTACGATATGTCCACGCCATACTTTGAGGCGGAGTACGACTTCACGCACCTGCACCTGCCGCAAGCGCTGCGCGCAAATCTCACGATACAGCGCTATCAATCGGGGCACATGATTTATGTCGACCCTGGCAGCCTCGCCGAATTGAAGACGGATCTCGCTCGCTGGTACGACGCGAGGAAACTGTAAGACGCCCGCATAGTCACCCGAGGAAAAGGTTGGGCCTGGCATTGCGCGGCACGTGGGTTCGTCTTGAGCCACTCGCGCTCGCTCACGTCGACGGGCTCGTTGCAGCGGCAGGCGCAGACCCGTCGGTCTATAGCTGGAGTATCGTGCCGCAGGGGTTAGCCGCGATGACGGACTATGTCCGCACCGCGCTGACGTGGCGCGACGCAGGTACCGCCGTACCGTTTGTCACGATTCGTGCTGTCGACGGTAGCGTCGTCGGCTCGACGCGCTTTTTCGATATGGAATGTTGGTCTTGGCCGCGAGGCCATACGCGTTTCGGGCTAAAGAGCCCCGACGTGTGTGAAATCGGCTATACGTGGCTGGCGTCTTCGGCCATCCGCACGCAAATCAACACTGAAGCCAAGCTTTTGATGCTCGGTCACGCCTTTGAGACGTGGAACGTACTTCGCGTCTGCTTTCACACCGACGCGCGTAACGCGCGCTCACGCGCCGCGATCGAACGGCTCGGCGCGCGTTTCGAAGGCATTCTGCGAGCGCATCGCATGGCGTCCGACTTCACGCCGCGAGAGTCGGCCCGCTACTCGATCGTCACAGCAGAATGGCCCTCGGTCAAGCGACGCTTGAGCGACTTATTGACGCGCTAACGATGATAGGCGTCGCTCGTGCGACGCCTATCATCAGCCACCGGGATCCCGCTCGCTAATCTAGCGCTAGTCGAGCGCGCTTTCAACGGAAGGTTTGGGATCGGGAAGCTGCGGCTCATCGCCCCCTATCTTCGATCGGACCTCAAAGCCCCAATCGGTGAAGGCGCTAACGAGCTGCACGCCCGGAGAGTCGCCCTCCTGCGCTCCGTTCGTCGAGTCTTTGAAGTACACATGGGCGACCTTTTCGTTGCCGGGCAATTTGCCGGGCGGGAAGTTCGGATCGATCGCAGCCAAAGCCGCCTCAAACATCTTTTGATGCGCGATCTCACGCGTCATCAAAAACGTCAGCGTGTCCTTGCAGCCGGCGTCATCGGTCTGCTTGATCAGGCGCTCGTAGGTGATCTTCGCGCGCGCCTCGGCGGCGATGTCGGATCGCAGATCGGCAGTCGGCTGTCCGATCGTGTCGATGTATGCCGCCGTCCAGGGGGCGCCCATTGAATCGGTTAATCGCGGACCGGCGCCTCCGCTGTTCATTTGACCGCTCAGCAGCGACAACTCCATATACTTCGACTGTTTGCCGTCTAATAGCTCGCCAAGATAGTTGCCTTCGACTTCATCGACCAATGCGCTGGGCGAGCCTTTGACCAGCATCGTCAAAAGCTGCGCAACCATCTCGAGGTGCGAGAGCTCCTCGGTCGCGATGTCGAGGAGCATGTCCCGGCGGGGGATGTCGCTCTCTGCCCATCCTTGAGTGAAGTACCGCATCGCCGCGGCAAGCTCACCGTTGGGACCCCCGAATTGGTCGAGTAAGAGCTTGGCAAACAGCGGGTTGGGCTCGTCGACGCGCACGGTATATTGCATGCGTTTATTATGTAAAAACACTAAGTTTCATTACCTCCGGATGGTTGTATCAATAGTTGTTGCCCGGCAATCCGAATGGAGAAACCAGCTTATTCGCAGTGCGCCCAACCGAGCGTCCCCGCGCTCAAACGAGTGTAATAAGCGGAATGCCTGCGCGAGCGTCCATCGATCGGTGAAGATGCTCCGGGTTTTCCGTCAGCACGACCTCGCAAGTGGGCCGAACGTGCGCTTCCAACAAGTGCCCGCCATGCGCAGTGCCGTCCGATTTTGCGACTACGAGATGTGCGTGGACGTGCGGCTTTCCTTCGTACAGCGCAACGTCGCCGATAAGTGAGAGAAGCTCCACCTGCTCGTCGAGGACGACGGAAGGCTGATACTTTTTTGCCTGCCAGTCCAGCCAGCCGAGTCGAACCGAAGAAAGTGCGCCGATCGCTTTGAAGCTTGCATCGGCCAGCTGCAGATCGGACGCGATTTTCGTAAGCCCGGAAAAGAGTTCGTCTCCGGTTTCAAAAACCACGACGTAGGTCTTTGGATTTTTATTAACGAGCTTGTACTGCACTTTCTCTCCTTGCGGTCCTGGGAAACCTCAGCGGTTCCTCGAAAGCCCAGATAAATCAGCTAATGGAGGATTTGACCGTGAGCGTTCCTTGGGAATCCGATTACGATCGAGCACTCGAGCGCGCACGCGCGGAGCGAAAGTTCGTTTTCCTCGACATCTTCAACCCCGGTTGAGGGGGATGCCAAGCGCTGGATACCGTGACGTATCCTCAACCGCCCGTCATCGAGACGATCGTTGCCCACGCCGTTCCCCTTCAGTTCGACAATTCTAAAGCCGAAAACAATCGGTTTCTGCACGGCATCCACCATATCTGGACTCCGGATATTCGGATTCTGCATCACGACGGCTTCGAGCTCTATCGCTGGGACGGCTTTCTTCCCCCGCCGGAGTTCATGGCACGGACGCTCTGCGGATACGGCATGGCATATCTGCGATTGAAGCGCTTCGATCAAGCGGAGGCGGTCTATGTTGACGTCCTCAAGCGCTTCTCAACGACCTACGCTGCGCCTGAGGCGCAATACTATCTCGGCGTAGCCCGATACCGGCGCGATCCCGACAGCGATGAGCTGTTAACCCAATGGGACAACCTTCGCTCCCGTTATCCCGGCAGCGAGTACCGCGTAAAGCAGTCCTTTAAAGAAATGCCGTAAGATGTGACCGTTTTCCCCGCTCGCGTGTCGGGTACAAGGGGAAGGAGGCAAGCTTCGCTGTGCTTCGGGGGGAGCGGTGGACGACCAAGAGTTGGTCGCTCGAATTCGAGCCGGCGATCTCGACGCAGCGAGCGAGTTGCTCTCGCGCTATCAGGACGTCTCGTATGCGGTCGCCCTGCGGTTGCTAGGAAATTCGGCCGATGCCGAGGATATCGCGCAAGAGGCACTCGTCCGCGCCTACACGCACATCTCTGACTTGGAGCAAGGCGCAAGTTTTCCAGGATGGCTTCGCCGCATCACGGTCAACCTAAGCCTCAACCTCCTGCGGCGCCAGGGGCAGCTATCGTTTGAATCGCTGGACGCAGGCCGCCGCACGGATGGATCTCCCGCCCGAGATTTCAGCGACACTCGCGAGCTAACGCCCGAAGACGCCGCGCTAAAGAATGCGCTGCGCACCGAGGTCGAGGGTCTCCTTGAGCAGCTTCCCCCGGCAAACCGCGTCGCCGTCGTGCTGCGCGACATGTACGATTACGATGTTTCACAAATCGCCGAGCTGCAACGCTGCGGTGTCTCGGCGGCAAAGATGCGAATCATGCGCGGACGTGCCTCCTTGCGGCAGTTGCTCGTCGAGAAGGGTTTAGCAAAAAATGCAAACTAGGCGCGCTAAGCGCTCGGATTCCCATCCAAGCACTGACGAGCTTCTGGCGCTCGTTGAGGACGGAGCCTCGTCGCTCATAGAAACGCGCGCTCACGTCAAGGAGTGTGCCGCTTGTCGCGCCTACGTTGCCCAGCTTCGAGCGACCCGCGAGATCCTACGTGATGTAGGTAGGCAACGAATCGAAGTCCAGTCTGAAATCGCTCGCACTGCCGTGGCCCGCCTGCGCTCACGCCACAACGCGATCGGCAAAATGAATGAAGTCTTTTTCGCGCTTTGCACGCTCTTTCGCGGGCTTGCGGGGCTGCTCGGAGTTCCGCCAGACGCGATAGATTGCTCGCCTCGCCGGGATGAAGGATCGACTCATGGATGATGCTCGCCGCGTATTGGTGCAAGACTTTACGGCAACCGTCGGCTATATTCCCCACCTGGTCGGTGCGTTCATCATCCTTATCATCGGCATCGCAATCGCATGGCTGCTCGGCTTTATCGCAGGAGGTTTGCTTTGTCGAGTCGGTTTGGACGCCTTAGCCGATCGAACCGGCTTAACCGACGATCTGGCTAGGGTGGGCATCGGCACGCGTCCGTCCGCCCTTATCGGGCGACTCATCTTTTACATCGTGCTGTTAGCCGCATTGAACCAAGCGCTCGACACGCTGGAGTTCGCGCCGCTCTCGCAGGCGTTGCGCGACTTACTGAACTTTACGCCTCACGTCTTGCTCGCCGCGGCGCTGGTGTTGGCGGGCGTAATCGTCGGAGACATGCTGGCACGACTCGCTTCGGGAGCCATGTCGCGCGCCGGCGTGTTGTATCATGGTTTGGCCGGCTCGTTCCTACGAACGATCGTCATCGTGCTCGCGATTCTCATGGCTCTTCAGCAGCTCACGATCAATTCCGGCTTCTTTTTATACGTCTTACTCGTGCTGCTCGCAGGCGGCGCACTCGCAATGGGGATCGCCGGGGGTTGGGGCGCTCGATTGCTGGCAGAGAATCTGATCGCCGCGCGCTATGTCGAAAGCGAATTCAAAGTCGGCGATTTCATCTCGTTAAATGGCACGGCCGGCACGATCGAGCGCTTGAGTCCCACGAGTGTCATCGTTCGTACAGAAAACGATCGGCGCGTTACACTGCCAAATGGATTGCTAACGCGCATGGCCGTTGAATCAGAAGGTAAATCTCCCCAACAGTAAACACTGCTTGCTTTAAGACGTTCCTAATCAAAGCGCTCGCTTGGCCGTGTGACCAACGGCGACGGTCCCGTGTCTTATTGGGGTCAGCATCAATCACGACACTGGCAAGGAGAAGTTTGTGAACGTTTCCACTGTCACAAGTTGGACGAGTGGTCTGGTGACCAGCCTCACGGTTGGAATGGCACGATTTTTCGGCGCTATCCCGAATATTTTGGGCGCGATCGTCCTGCTCATCATCGGCTGGATCGTCGCCGGCATCGTCGGCGGTTTAATGACGAAACTCTGTCGCGTGATTCATGTCGACACGATCGCGGATCGCGTGGGCGTCAACGGCTTTTTGCGGCAAGCCGGCACGAGGCTCAGAGCGAGCAATGTTATCGGCGAGATCATCAAGTGGGTGGTTCGGCTAATCTTCATCGAGGTTGCTGCCGAGCAGCTCGGTATGCCGCAGGTCTCGTTGATCATCAACCAGATCCTTGGGTTCATTCCGAACATCATCGTCGCTATAGTGATCTTGGGCGTCGGAGCGTTTTTTGGGCCAACTGCTCGGGGGCATCGTCCGTGGCATGTCAAGCGAAGCTCGAATTGGCAACGCGAATCTGCTTTCAAGGCTAACGTTTGGCGCGGTGATGGCTTTTGCGATCATCGCTGCGCTCAACGAGTTAAACGTTGCGCCGGTGGTCGTCAACACGCTCTACATTGGTTTGGTGGCTGCGCTCGCACTCGCACTCGGGCTCGCCTTTGGGCTGGGAGGCCGTGACACGGCGGCGCGGTTGACCGAACGGTGGACCGGCCAACTCGAGGCTACCGCCAAGCGCGTGCAAGCGCCTCAAAGCGACTCGACCGGCAGCTCCAAGGCCGGCTCCAGGCAGGTTTCCACCCTCTAAAACCATCGTGGACGAGGGCACCGAACCGGAAAGACTTACCGACGAAGAGCGGATGCAGCTGCATGAAGAGCAACTCGTCGTCAACAAACGCCGGCTGCGCCATGATGACGTACGCGTTCACAAAGAGATCGTGACCGAGGTGCGTTCTATCGAGGTGCCGGTAAGCCGCGAAGAGCTGGTCATCGAGCACGGAGAGGACGCGGCCATCCGCATTCCGTTGGCTGAAGAAAAGATAAACGTTTCCAGAGAGACGATCGCGCGCGAAGAAGTGGAGATTGGTGTCCGCAGCGTGGAGGAGATTGCGCACGTCTCCGAGGTGTTGCAACGAGAAGCGTTGCAAATTTCACTTCACAATTCAAACGAGGAGGAGAATTTTATGACGACCGACTCAACGTATCGCGGCGATGAGGGCGGCGCGATCGCCGCAACGTTTCCCGATCGCGATAGCGCCCATGACGCCCTCATGGATTTGGATGACGCTGGTTTTTGCAATGTCTGGCTCGGCGTTACACGAGGTGACGCTGCAACGGGCGCGACCGTTACTTCGGAAGGGAGCGGCGGAGGCGGATTCCTAGAGTCCTTGGGCCGGTTCTTCACCGGCGAAGGGCCCCAGGAACAAGCGCTGCATCAAGCGCTCATTGCTCGGGGAGTCGACGACGACCGCGCGCGCCGCCTTGAATCGACGCTACCTGCTGGATCCGCCGTCGTCACGGTGGACGGCGAGAACGACCCCGAAGCGGCCATCGACATCCTGCAGGCACACGGCGGCAGCGTCGAAGAGATTTATCGAACGGCCAGTACGGCCGGTGGCGCCGGCGTCGCCCGAGAGAACATCGATGCCAACCGACGGCTGCAACTACGCGAAGAGCGCTTGTTGATCGACAAGGAACGCGTTCGCAGCGGCGAAGCGCGCATCCGAAAAGAAGTAGTGGCCGAGCAACAGTCGGTCGATGTCCCGGTCTTCCACGAAGAGCTGTTCATTCAACGCCGTCCGGCGGGCGAAGGCATAGCCGCTTCGACGACAGCGATTGGAGAAGACGAGGAAATTCGCATACCGCTCAGCGAGGAGCGAGTGGACGCGCAAAAGCGTACCGTTGTAACCGAAGAAGTGGAAGTCGGCAAACGCACCGTGCGAGGCACCGAACGCGTCAGCGACACCGTTCGGCACGAGGAGCTGCGCGTGGATGACGATACGCATCGCGAAGCTAAGACGTCGGACTAATCGGATTCCGGATCAGCTTGGAGCAGCGTTGAAGGGCGGGGCACCATCCGTGGGGCCGCCCTTTCTCGCGCCGCGCTAATCAAGCTCGCACGGGGACCTTAAATCATCGAGCGTCGTGTAATACGATGCCGAGGGTGAAACGCTCGCCCCATCGCAACGGTCGCAACGCCGTGACGAAAGATCGCTCGATAGTATCCATGAGAAGCTTTCGAGCGGCGCGGCGTGCGTCGGCAGGACGAGCAGGTCGCCTTGGCTGCGGCTGCAGGACGTGGACGCGCGTTTGAGTGCGCGGCTTTTGCTCGGCTAAGACGACCTCGCCGCCGCCGAACTCGTCGCCCGGCTTGCTGAGATACACGGTGGCCTGCAGCGGAAAGGCGACGGGGCCATACAGATCTTGATGAAGCCGATTGAAGTCGTTTTTGCCGTATCGTAAGAGCAGTGCGGTTGGGCGGCTTTGTTCGCTCTCGAGGCACTCATGCAAGAACGCCTGGTGCGTCGGAGGAAACGCCGGCGTGCTGCCAAGACGACGCATCCATTCGTTCGCGACGGGCAATAGCTGCTCGTATAACCCTTCGCGCAAATTTCCGAATGCCGGGCGGGAGCGGATTGCCGAAGTATTTGTACTCGCCTTTTCCAAACGCGTGGCGCTCCATGACGATGTGACTGCGGAAGAGGCCGTCTTCATGGTAGAGCGATCGCAACGATACCGCCTGCGCTGGATCGACCGCCCGAGGAATCAGCGAAAATCCGTTTTGAAGAAGCTCATCCTCGATCTCCGCCGTGATCAGCCGTTCGAGCGTCATGTTCTGGACTGCGGGCCGGTGCGCGCGCTCCATGTCGATCAAGACCCGTTTGCGGTGCAGTCCCCAACGGTAGCCGCCGAGGCCGCCGTCGCCGCGGATAATTCTGTGACATGGAATGGCTAGTGCGACGGCGTTTTTGCCGCAAGCCTGTGCGACGGCGCGCACGGCACTCGGCAGGCCGATACCCGCGGCGACTTCAGTGTAGGATTGCAGATCGCCGTACGGGATACCCTGTAAATATTTCCAAACCCGCAACTGAAATGCCGTTGCGCGAATGTCGAGCGGCAAGTCGAGATGCGGCTGCTCGCCGTTGAGAAAGCGAGCGATTGCGTCTACCCAAGCGTCGAGCGGAGGCTGCGGCTTTGCCATTTCCACGATTTTCGCGTTCGGGTACTCCTCGGCCAACTGTCGCACGAAGCGGCTCGGGCGACTCGGCGAATTGCAGGAAACATATTCCGCGATCCGTCGCTCCGATCATCATGCAACCCAGAACGGTATCGACCCACACGCACGAAATCTCCACGCCCGCGCCGCCTCGTCGATACTGACCCGGCGTCATGCCAAGTCGTTGTGCGGCGTTTTCGTAGACTCGGCTCGACGAGCCATAGCCCGCGTCATAGATCGCGGAATCGACCCCGTCGGAAGCTCTCAAGCCGTCCTTTAGCGCCCGGGTCCGCACCCCGTTGATGTACTCCTTCGGAGTAACGCCGGTGATGGATCGAAACGAGCGAGCGAAGTGAAATCGACTCATCGATGCCATGGACGAGAGCTGTTCGATGGTCAGCGGCTCTTCGAAATGCCGCTCGATGTAGCGACAAACCTCGCGAATGCGCTCCGTTACTGAATCCGTGTGTCTTCTTTCATACGCTCAGATTAACTCGTCTTCGGCCGGCAAAAACCATCCGAACATTGCGGTCGTCGGCTCCTGCAGCCACCCCTGGATCGTAGGTGGTACTATCTACCGAGCAAACCGATGGATTTCACGAAGGTCGCCTCAAGCGATGACGTGATCGCGGCGGCGAGCCGGCCATTCTTCCAAATTGAGCTTGCGGAAGACATCAGCGTCGGCAAGCTCTTGGTGATGTTCGCGGCCTTGATCTCACTTTTTGTGGATCAGTCCTTTGGCGGCATGTATCAATCGCTCCAGGAGTACGCAGGCGGAAGCCTCGGTGCGAGCGCCGATGAATTGCCCTGGACGTCGATCGGATTCAATACGTTCTACTACGTCATGATTTTGCTCACTCCGTGGCTTATCGATCGCTTCGGCCGAAGATTGGTATTCGGTATCGGACATCTGACGTTCTGCGTTCTTACGCTGTACCTCGCGATATCGATTTCGTTGAACGGCTTCATCGCCGGCCGCTGCCTCGAAGGCATAGCGCAAGGAACGTTCTTCGTCTGCGCCGTGGCCACCGTCTTGACGCTCTTTCCGCAAAGACTGCGCGGGATAGCGTTTTCGGTCTTCTCGGTCACCTCGCTCTCAGGGGCGGCGGCCGGCCCGTTCATCGGCGGCTGGTTTATCGACCATGCGTATTGGCGCGACGCATTTGTCTTGTATGCGGTACTGCCCGCGTTTGCGGGCGCGGTCATCTTTGCGCTGCTCGAGGCTCCAGGCCCCAGGCCGACCGGACGCTTCGACGTGCTCGGGAGTCGCGTTTGCGTTGCTTGCGTTTTTCTGCTTCGAATATGCCTCGTCGTTCGGCGAACGCCGCGATTGGCTATCGAGCCCGGGCATCGCATGGTGTTGCTTCCTTTCGGCGGTCGGATTTGCGGGGTTTATTTGGCGGCGAATTGTGCCAGGACCGGTGCGGCTTCATCCAGTTGAGGTTGTTCAATATTCGAAATCTCGCAGTCGGAAGCGTGCTTGGCTTTGGGCTAGGCGTGCCGCTTTTCGGTGCGAATCTTTTCTTGCAGTACGCGCAAACGAGCCTCGCCTTTCCGCCGTCGACGGCCGGTGCGCTCCTGCTGCTGCGAATCCCGGCCATCGTGCTCGTAGCGCCGATTGTGGTGTTGCTGGTGAACTCCGATAGGATCGACGTGAGAATCCCGGTCCTCATTGGTTTCGTGCTCGTGCCGCTTTCTTACGCGTTGCTCGTCACGCACACCGTCTCGGGAGCAGATTTCACAACGTTCGCGCTCGCCGTCGTTATTTCGGGCGCGGGTTTGCGTGTCTCTTCTCGCCGATCGCAAATGTGCTGGTCCGCTCCCTTCCAACCGAAGTACGCGGTGAGGGCATTGCGATTTTTAAGATCGTGTTGTTACTCGGCGGGTCGATGCCGCTACCGCCCTTGCCGTCATCTATGACCATAGCTTGGCCTGGTACCAAACATTGCTCGCGGGCGAGGTCACGTTGAGCCATTTAGTGCCGATCGGCATGGTGCCGCCGGCCCCGACGGTATCGTTCCTCGTCCAGCAGCAAGCAGCGATTCTTGCCTACATGGACAACTCTAAAGTTGTTGCCCTCGTCTCGCTCCTCAACTTGCCGCTCGTCGCTCTATTAAGAAAGCCCGATCCCGCCGTAGCCAATCCGCCGCCCTCGCCGGCGCCCGCGGGCACTTCGTAGCGCCAAGGTCTGCCGGCTCGGGCGTCAAATCCGATCCGCATACCTGCGATCTTGAGGTTGTTACTGGGGAGGGAACGCACGTGCAAACGATCGAGCATAAGACCGAGCACAAGAGCTTTACGCACCCTGATGAGGTACGCGATTTCCCGAACGGCAAGGCGGAAATTCTGGCCGTGGGCGAGTCTCACATTGGGCGATTGATCCTTCAGCCCGGGTGGCGATGGTCGACTGACGTCAAACCGATCGCGCAGACGTCGAGCTGTGAAGCGCCGCACTTTCAATACCACATCTCCGGTAAACTCGCCATTCGAATGGACGACGGCACCGAGTTCGTCGCGATGCCCGGCGACGTGACGTCGCTTCCAAAGGGCCACGATGCGTGGGTCGTCGGTGACGAACCCGTTGTCGTGGTTGACTGGTATGGAGCGAGCAATTACGCAAAGAAGTAGCAGCGAGTAAAGGTCCCGCCTAATCGCGTTCCAGATTGGCCGGCGCCGCTGCGGACAGGCCCGCAGCGCATCGCTGCTCGTACTCTTAGCGACCAGCTCAACGCCTCGAGAGGAGCGCTCATGAAAACGGCATGGTGCAGCTCGACCATCAACGCCATCGTATTGGTGCTGGCGGCGTGTTCGGGCGGGGGCAACGGCGGCAAGGCATCGCCGGATTCGGCGACCCTGCTTCGGGCGAGCTCCGACGACGCCAATTGGATGGTCCCCGGCAAAACGTACGACGGGAACCGCATGACCGGCCTCGTCGAGATCTCACCGTCGAACGTCGGGCAGCTCAAGAAGGCGTGGGTCACGACCGTTAGAGACAACGGTGAAGAAGAAGCCTCGCCGATCGTTTGGGGCAGCACGGTGTACGTCTCGACCGCTCACGACAACGTGCTTGCATTGGACGGAAAAACGGGCGCGCTGCGATGGGCTTTCGGCTACGATCCCGCGTACGAACTGCAATATCCCGTGAATCGCGGCGTCGGCTTGGCGAACGGCCAGCTGTACATCGTCACGCAAGATTGCCGGCTGATCGCCATCGATGCGGCGAGCGGAAAACAGTCGTTCAACGTGCCTGCGTGTCACGACACGAGCAATACGTGGTACTCAACGGCCGCATACGTCTACAAAGACAAAGTCATCGTCGGCACGTCCGGTGGGGATCTCGGCGGCAGCGGCTTGGTAAGCGCCTTTAGTGTGCGGGACGGCTCGCGCTTATGGGATTGGCACACCGTTGCGCAGCCGGGCGAGCCGGGACACAACACTTGGCCCGGCGACTCGTGGATCCACGGCGGCGCTGCCGTGTGGGCTGGACTGTCAATCGATCAAGCCACCGACACGCTTTACGCGGCGCCGGGTAATCCCGGTCCGAACCTTACCGAGTACGGACGGAAAGGCGAAAATCTTTACGCTGATACGGTCGTGGCACTGGACATTTCGGGTGACTCGCCGCGTCTTCAGTGGTATTACAAGGTCTCTCCAAATGACGTGCACGACAACGACCCGTCGATGCCTCCGGTGCTGTTCACCGGCAAGGTCGCCGGCGCGGAGCGGCAGTTGTTGGCGGTCGGAGACAAAGCCGGTAACTTCGTGATTCTCGATCGGACGAATGGGGCGCTCGTGAGCCGGATGGCGGTGAGCAATCAGAAAGGCATCTTCACGACAGTTCCCACCGTGGCGGGAACGTTCGCCTGCCCGAACCACGGCGGCGGTATCGAATGGAACGGCGGCTCGTACGATGACGCCACCAACTACTTTTTCATCCCGAGCACGCAAGAGTGTGCCGTTTGGAAGATCGTCTATCCGGCTGCCGTTCCATACGTCCCCGGCCAGCCGTACACGGCCGGCCCGCTGCCGAAGCGTCAGGTTGCAACCGGTCTGCTGACGGCCGTAGACGTTGGCACGGGTAAGCCGGCATGGACGAAACGGCTGCCGTACCCGGGGCAAGGCGGCGTGCTCGTCACGCGTAACGGTCTGATCTTTACGAGTGACGCGAGCGGTCGCGTTTACGCCTTCGATCCGAAGACCGGCAACGAGCTGTGGCACGACGACGTGGGCTCCGCTATCGTCGCGCCAATTTCAGCCTACCGTGCTGACGACGGTCACGAGTATTTGGTGGTGGAAGCCGGTGAAGCCGGAAATCAGCAAACGCCTAACCTGCCGAAAGCGCAGGGCGCGCGCGTCGTCGCTTACAGCTTGAATGCGACGCAAACGGTAATGAACGACGCGACCGGACAGCCCGGCGCAAGCGTTGCGGGAGCCGCCAATAAAGAGAGCGGCATGGCGCCTCCAGCGTTGACCGCTCCATATACGGCGGCGCAAGTATCGGCCGGCTCGAGCGTCTATTCGCAGCATTGTCTGTCGTGCCACGGCGCGACCCTACAAGGCGTCTCGGGGCCGGCTCTCACCGGTACGGCATTCGCGCACTCAAACCTTAGCATTTCGCAGCTCTACGGCATCGTCGTGCAGCAGATGCCGCTCACTGCGCCGGGATCGCTTTCGCAGAACGACTATGCGGCGGTCATGGCCTACATTCTCGCATACGATTGCGTGAAGGCTGCCGCCGGCGGTCAGCCCTTCTCGGCGTCCGTTGCTGCGCGCCTTACAACGATCAAGCTCAGCTCCGGGAGCTGCCCCCCGAAGTCGCCTTAGCCGGCAAGCCGTTCGAACCGGCGCATGATTGCATTCATCGTCGCCTTCGTCGCGATCATCGTTTTGATCGCGATTGCAAACCGGATCAACGTGGCCTATCCGATCGTATTAGTCGTCGGGGGGATGGCTCTCGGCTTCATTCCGCACGTGCCGACGGTTGCGTTGCCGCCGAATCTGGTGCTGCTCGTCTTCCTGCCGCCGCTTCTCTACTGGGAGAGCGTCACGGCGCCGACGAGCGAGTTTCGTTCCAGCGCATTCTGGATTTTTCAGCTGGCGTTCGGACTCGTCGTTTTGACGACCGTAGCCGTCGCGCTGGTCGCGCACGCGATCGTGCCCGGCATGAGCTGGGCCGTTGCGTTCGTGCTGGGCGCGGTTGTCGCTTCGACCGACGAAGTCGCATTCGTTGCCATCGCCGATCGGCTCAACGTCCCGCGCCACGTCATCGGAACGATCGAAGGGGAGAGTCTGATCAACGACGCGACGTCGCTGATCCTGTACGCCGCGGGCGTTGCGGCTGTCGTCGGTGCGTCCTTTTCGCTCGCCCATGCCGCCGGGGCGCTGGTACTCTCGATCGTCGAAGCCGTCGTCATCGGGTTGGCGGCGGGCGGGTTGGCCGTTATGGCGTGGCGCCTCATGCCGGACGAAACGTTGCAAGGCCTCGTCTCGGTGACCGTTCCATTCATCGCCTACCTTCCGGCTTACTACATCGGCGCGTCGGGCGTTCTTGCAACGGTGACGGCTGGAATTTTCGTTAGCCGCTTTACGCCGATCGTTCTGCTGCCGCGGACGCGCGAAGTGATGAACGGCTTTTGGGTGACGATCGTCTTTTTGCTCAATGCGTTCATTTTTGTCGAGGTAGGAATCGACTTTCGTCAGATCGTTTTGCGGCTACACGAATATCCCGCGCTCGAGCTGGTCTGGTGGGCTCTCGCGGTGGCCGCCACGTGCATCTTCACGCGGTTGGCTTGGGTGTTCGCGCAGGGCTTGCTGCCGGTGACCAACGAGCCCGAGCACGTCGAGGGGAAGGCCGACTGGTCGCACGTCGCGGTGCTGGGATGGACCGGAATGCGCGGTGGGGTTTCGCTGGCCGCTGCCCTCGCAATTCCGCTGGAAACCGCGGCCGGACCGTTTCCATTTCGGGACTTGCTGATCTTCATCACGTTCGGCGTCATTCTGGGCACGCTCGTGGGGCAAGGTGGCTCGCTGCCG
Source organism: Vulcanimicrobiota bacterium (assembly GCA_963767725.1). Lineage (GTDB taxonomy): Bacteria > Vulcanimicrobiota > Vulcanimicrobiia > Vulcanimicrobiales > Vulcanimicrobiaceae > Cybelea. The sequence goes on along the minus strand of CAVYEN010000003.1, from coordinate 682,136 downwards.
TTTCTGATCGAGAGACTTGCTGTCAAGGACGACGGAACCGAAGCGGCAGAGGAACGCGTTGCGCTTGCCAAGACCGCGCGCGCGGCGCTCGACCGGCTCGACGAACTCGAGCGCGAGCGGAAATATCCAGCTGAAATTTTGGAACTGCTTAGAGAGCGGCTCCAGGCGAGATGGCAGGAATTCGGTGTCGGAGGTTCGTCCATCGCACGGATGACGGCGCTCTTTCGACAAGCTCAATCTGAGCTTGTTGACGCGCAGCGAAAAAGACTCACCCAACTGCGGGATGAGCGAGAGATTGACAATACGGTTTTACGACGAATCCAGCGCCTACTGGATTTCACGAGCATCGAGGCTCAAATTCTCAGTACGACGGGCCATACGGATGTCGAGAATGAGTGACGAATCGGTACCGCGTTGGGCGGTGCCGGCTAAATGCGGAAGATCCGCACGAAACGGTCGAGCAGCTTTGAGTCGCCCGTAACGCGCACGAGACGTTTTTTAATCGCCTCGGCGGGTGAGATTTCACCGGCCATCAGCGCGCGAAGCGCCGGGCCGCTTTCGATGACGAGATCCGGTTTGCTTACCGGCCCGCGCCCGACAACGATCGTGCCGTCGCGAATGCGTGCGTGCACCTCGATCTCACCGAGGCGCAGCAGGTACGTTACCTTCGCCTTCCCGGCGGCCTCGGGCCGGAACGTGGTGCGTAGCGCCATTGCGATGGAATCTTCGGTAATCGTCTCGTCAGGACGTGGCTCGCCCAAATGCCGGGCACCCCAACGGCCAAGCGCAAGCACCGGCTCCTCAAGCGCCGCACCGGCTTCAGTTAATTCGTAGGCGAGGCCCTTGGCCGGCCGCGCCACCGCGCGCCGGCGCACAAGACCGCTATCCTCCAGCTCGCTCAAGCGGGCGCTCAAAATGTTGGTCGGAATTCCCGGCAGCCCACGCTGAATCTCGCCAAAGCGCTTCGGCCCGACCAACAGGTCGCGGACGATCAGCAGCGCCCAACGCTCGCCTACTAACTCCAACGCACGCGCAAAGCCGCAGTACTGCCCGTAACTCCGCTTGACCATGGCCACGAGCTCATTGTAGCAAGTAATATTTTTATTTGCAATGGCGCTTGCATTTAAAAAGTTAGTTTGCTACTATCCGTATGTCACCGTGAGCCTTCGACAACCTCAGCGTCGCTCGAGAAAGGCTCCGCCCGAAAGGCGACGCGACACCGACGAAAGGAGATCCCAGTGCCGAGCATTACTCCGTTCCTCTGGTTCACCGGTCAGGCCGAAGAAGCGGCCCAATTCTACGTTTCCACCTTCGAGAACTCAAAAATCACGGACATCACGCGCTACGGCGAGGCCGGTCCCGGCCCTGTTGGATCCGTCATGACGGTCGAGTTCGAGCTCGACGGCCAGCCGCTCATGGCGATCAACGCGCCGTCGCACGACCCTGAAGTGCCGAGCGATAATTTTTCCCAAGGTAAGGTCGCGCTTTTCGTGAGTTGTAAAACGCAAGCCGAGCTCGATGAGCTCTGGGACAAACTCTCAGAAGGCGGCAAACAACTGCCGTGCGGATGGGTCGCCGACCGCTACGGCTTCGCCTGGAACCTCGTACCGGAGGGCTTGCGGGACGTGCTCGGCGGCGACGACGACGAGCGGTCGCAGCGCGCCCTGCGCGCGATGCTCCAAATGGGCAAACTCGACATCGACGAGCTTCGCCGAGTCTATAACGCGTGACGAGAAAGGATTTGAAAGTGAAGCACCCGGTCATGCATTTCGAAATTATGGGGCAAGACGCGCCTAAGTTGCGTAACTTCTATGCCGACGTCTTCGGTTGGAAGGTCGCGCCCCCGATTCCCGACTACGAGGTTCAGTATAGTATCGTCGAACCGGTTCCGGGCTTCCAGCGTGGCATCAGCGGCGGTATTGGCAGAGCACCCGAGGGTTACGACGGGCACGTTACGTTCTACGTCGTGGTCGACGACGTCGAAAATGCGTTTGTCGAAATCGAAGCACACGGCGGCTCGCGCATGATGGGCCCCGACAAAGTGCCCAACGGCCCCGTCATCGGGCTCTTCCGCGATCCCGAAGGACATACGATCGGCTTGGTCGACCCCGGCGACGACATGCGCGATGCGCCGCTGGAGCTCGTGCCGTTCATTTACTTCTACGGACGCTGCGATGAAGCGCTCGAGTTCTACAAGAACGCACTTGGCGGAAGCTACGAGATCGTCAGGCGCGACGGCGGCAAGATTCAGTACGCCACGTTCACCGGTAGCGGCATATCGTTCAAGGCTTCCGACGGAATGTCCACGCGACGAATCGATCCTAATGAAGGCAACGTCACCTTAGCGCTGACCGTTCCCGACGCGACGCGCGCCGCGGAAGTCTTCGCGGCGCTCTCGGACGGGGGCGAAGTCGCCACGCCGTTCGGCGACGCGCAGTGGGGCGGCAAGTTTGGTGCGCTGCACGACCGCTTCGGCAACGAGTGGTACGTCGCGGCGCCGTAAGGAAGAAGCTATGCGAATCGCCGCACTCGTCTCCCGCATCCTCCTCGGGCTTGCGTTTACGGTCGCAGGGGTGTTTGGGTTCGTCCTCACGTTCGGGGCGGGCCCACCATCCATGCCGGGAGTCGCGGGTCAATTTCAAAGCGTGATCTTCCAATCGCACTTCGTGCTCTTCGTCGACGCAGTACAGCTGGTGACGGGCCTCGCGTTGCTCGCCAACCGCTTCGTTCCGCTCGCGCTCGTCGTGTCCGCGGCGATCCTCTACAACATCCTCGCGTTCCATCTCACGATGATGCCCGTGGGAATCTTCCCAGGGCTCATCCTGACGGTGTGTTGGTTTCTCATCGCGATATCCATGCGCGATCGGTTGGCCCTGCTGCTAGCGGCCTAACCCTCGGGCATGTAGTATCATCGGCGAAACCGATGAACGTCTGGCGTCGCGTCGCGTCGATCTTGCTCGGGCTATTCTTTATTGCCGCCGGCAGCAACCACTTTGCGCACCCGGCATTCTACGTACGGATCGTCCCGCCGTGGCTTCCGGCGCATGCACTGCTCGTCCAAATCAGCGGCTGCTGCGAAATTCTCGGGGGAGTCGGCGTGCTCGTTCCGCGTCTGCAAAGATTCGCCGGCATCGGCCTCATCGCACTTCTGTTGGCAGTCTTTCCAGCAAACGTGCAAATGGTTCAACACCCCGAACTCTATTCCGACCTCGGCAACCGGTGGTTATTCTACATCCGCCTGCCGCTGCAGGTCGTTCTGATTGCATGGGTGTGGTGGGCGAGCATCAAGAAGCCTGTTACGTCATGCCCGTGAAGACGTAGCGTGCGAGTTCTGGTCACCGGGGCGACCGGCTACATTGGTGGCCGCTTAGTCCCCCGTTTGCGCGACGCCGGCCACACCGTGCGTTGCCTCGCGCGCGGCTCCGCGCGTTTACGAGGCCGCTTTGGTGAAAACGTCGAGATCGTTGAGGGCAATCTCGACGATACCTCGGCGCTCGTCGCGGCCTTGACCGGATGTGAAGCTGCGTACTATCTCGTGCACTCGATGGCATCGACCGCGAGTTTTGCCGAAGTGGATCGGCAAACGGCTCGTCGTTTTGCGCAAGCCGCCCGGACGGCTAAGGTAAAGTAATCGTCTACCTTGGCGGTTTGGGCGACGATCGTGATGATCTTTCGCCGCATCTGCGTAGCCGGCAGGAGGTGGGAAAGGTTCTGCGCGAAACGGGGGTGCCCGTCATCGAGTTTCGCGCCGCACAAATCATCGGCAGCGGTTCGATCAGCTTCGAGATGACGCGCTATCTCACCGACCGCTTACCCGTGATGATCGCTCCTCGCTGGGTCACGACGCGCTGCCAGCCGATCGGCATCCGCGACGTGCTCGCCTATCTGATCGCGGCGCTTTCGTTGCCCCAGCGAGAGCCGCATCTACGAAATCGGCGGCCGCGATGTTTTGACGTACCGCGAGATGATGCTTCGCTATGCGGCGATCCGCGGACTGAAGCGCTCCATCATTGTCGTCCCACTCTTCACGCCCAAGCTTTCATCGTATTGGGTGCATCTGATCACGCCCGATTCCTGCGAAGCTCGCGCAACCGTTGATCAAGGGCCTGCACAACGAGGTGATCGTGCGCGACGACGCGGCGGCGCGCGACTTCCCGCTTATTCGACCGATGGGTTCGACGAAGCGGTGCGCAGCGCGCTCGACCGCTCGAAAAGCGCCGGCCGAGAATCTACCTGGTTCGACGCGTTCGCCGCGCAAACGCCGCCCGGCGATTTCGCCGGGCTGAAGCGAAGGAATGCTGGTCGACCGGCGCTCGCGCGAAGCAGCCGCGCCGGCTACGCGCGTGGCCGCGATCTTTTCCTCGCTTGGGGGCGAGCGCGGATGGCTTGCCGCGGATAACTTGTGGCGAGTTCGCGGATGGATGGATCGCTGGGTTGGGGGCAGCGGGCTTGCGGCGCGGACGACGATCGCCCAACGACTTGCGGGTGGGCGACGCGGTTGATTTTTGGCGCGTTGAGGCGAGCGAACCGGATCGTTTGCTGCGGTTACGCGCCGAGATGCGTCTACCGGGTCGCGCCTGGCTACAGTTCGAAGTGCAGCCGCGTAGCAGCGCGACGAGCACGCTGATCCAAACGGCTTTTTTCGAGCCGCGCGGCGTTTGGGGTTACCTCTACTGGTATGCGGTGACGCCGTTTCACGCATTGGTCTTCGGAGCGATGGCCAAGCGTATCGTTCATGAGGCCGAGGCGGCTAGTGCGAGCACATGAAGGATTGCGCGATGGCCGAAGCCGGATGGTTGCGGCGATGCGACGGTTCTTGGAAGCGCCGGGCGATGCTTTCATGGCGAAAGCGGAAGATGTTGGCGACGTCGCGGGCGACCAGCGATCCGGCTAAGTCGCCAAAGGGGGCATACGGGAGAACGTAATCCACGGTATCGGAGACCTCCGTGCCGCCGGCGACCGGCTTGAACTCGTGCAGATGTCGCCAGAGCTGATACGGTCCGCGTAGCTGCACGTCGACGAAGCGTCGCATCGGCTCGTAGAGCGCAATCATCGATTTCCAGCGGATGGGAAAGCCGTGAAGCCGCAGATCGTACTCGATAAGCGAGCCGCGTTCGATCTTCGGCGGCGCATTGCGAATCGAAAACGAAAGCGAAGGCGGCGTGATCGCTTCGAGATTGCGCGCATCGGAGAAGAATGCGAAGACCTCGTTAAGTGGACGCGGCACGAACTGACGTGTGCTGAGCTGGCGCACGCAGCGCGTACCGCCCGTCGATCCGCGCACGATCCCTGCGAGAGCCGCTTCCAATTGCGGATAACCCCACGAAAATCCGGCGTCTTCCGCGACCACCGGCATGATCAGCTGACTGGCCAGCAGGCTCCCTGCAAATTCGCCCAACACCGCTCTGAGGGCAAATCTCGGCGCAGGGAGCAGCGAGGGCCTCCACATCGCTTCGCCGATCGCTTGGGAAAGCCGCGCGTTCGTTGCGTAATCCGGCGTAACGGCGTTGACTGCGCCGTTTAGCGAGGAGTTCTCGATTGCAAAACAATAGAGCGCGGCCAGATCGCGTACGTGGATCCACGGCACAAATTGGCGCCCGGAGCCGAGCGGGCCGCCGGCAAAGAATTCGAACGGCACCTGCATTTGCGCCAGCGCTCCGCCGTTGCCCAGCACGATGCCGGTGCGCATACGAACCGTGCGGATGTCAAGCGCTTCGCACCCACGCGCAGCTCCCTCCCACCCGGCGCAGACGTCGGCGAGAAAACCATTTCCGCGTACCGAGCGTTCGCTGAGCGGCTCGTCGCCACGATCGCCGTAGTAACCGACGGCGGAGGAGCTGACGACGACGGACGGACGGTGAGCGAGCTGCGCCAGACTTTCAACGAGCGTGCGCGTCCCGTCGATGCGCGACTCCGCGATACGGCGCTTCTTTTCGGGCGTCCAGCGCCCTGAAACGGATTCGCCTGCGAGATGAACCACGGCATCGGCACCTTCGAACGCCGCGGGGTTCGCCGCGCCGTTGGGATCGAAGCATCGCGTTTCCACTTCGGCGGGGAAACCAACCGGCGCACTGCGGCCCATCGCCACCACTTTCGCGCCGCGTTCTTGCAGCGCCCGAACCACCTCTCGACCGACAAAGCCAGACGCTCCGGTCACCGCTACCACACGATTCATGAACCCATTCTGCCTGGTAACCCAGCTATTGTCTAGGACAAATGTTTGACAAAGAAGGGAACCTTATCGTAGAGTAGGCCGGTGCAACTCGCGCCGAGCCAACATGAGTGAGAAGCCCGAGGGGTATTACATTGCTGCGGTCTCCCGTACGACCGGTCTTTCCGCCGACACAATCCGCTCGTGGGAGCGTCGGTACGGTCGAATTCGCCCCCAGCGCGACGCCGCGGGTCTGCGCCTATACAGCGGTGCGGAGATCGCTCGGCTGAAGCTGGCACGGCAAGCGACGGAGCTTGGACATCCGATTCGAAAAGTTGCGGCGCTGAGCGACGACGCGATCGCGGCGTTGCTCGAACCGTTGCCGGCCTCTTCGGCCGGCGATCTCGGGATGCCGGGAACCGTCGTCACCGCGTTGCTCGATGCGTTGCGCGCCAATGATCCGCAGCGTCTCAAGCGCACCATCGTTTCCGCGGCCATGCTCGTCGAACCCGACGATCTCATCTTGCAAATTTTGATTCCGCTGCTGCACGAAGTGGGAAAGCTATGGTACGAGGGCAGGGTTTTGATCTGGCAGGAGCATTTGCTCTCGGAGCTCGTTGGTTCCACCACCGGCATCTTCACGCGGATCTCGGAGACGCCGTCATCCAACGGCGGATTTCTCTTTGCCACGCCGCCTCACGAACGACACGCCTTCGGCATCGCTTTTGCGGCGATGCTTGCGTCGTCGCGAGGGGTGCGCGCGCATAATCTGGGCCCGAGCGTTCCCGCCGAGGAGCTGGTTGCAGCGGCAAAGAGTCTGGACGCGCGTTGTGTCGTCATCGGCATCACGGGCGCAGGCGACGCTGCTTTGGGGCTCGATGGCTACTTTGATGAACTCGACCGCGGCCTTCCCGGCGGATATCGAGATATGGGTCGGGGGCCCGTGCGAGCATCGAGGTAGTGGCCCGCCGGCCGTCGCGCAAACGATTGCGTGTCGTTCCGACGCTCGAAGTGTTCACCGATACGATCGTGTCCGCCGAATAAACCTTCCCGATGAAAATCCGAGTGATCGTCAACGATGCGATGCAACGTGGATATGAATATTGTCGAACGCAGCCGCCCGGACGAAATTTTTCGCCCGACTTCGCTCCCGGAGCTGACGCCGAAGGAGATGTTGCAGCTCGGCGTGTTCGGCGGCAGGTACATGACGGATTGCCGCGACGAATTTCCTCCCTCGTGGTTCGCACGCGCAAAACTCTGCCCGCAGCGGCACGATCCCGACGCTCAACTACTTCGGCGTCAACGCGTCCCAGCCGCTGCGCGAGTGGCAACGCAAAGGCTGGATTCATCCGCAAGATCCGCGCGGCTGGTTTCAATGGTACTGCCGGTACTACATGGGCCGGCGAAGCGCCGACGACCAACGCCAGATTCGACGCTGGCGAGCGATCGCGCGCCATATCGCTCAGGTTCGCAAGCACTGCCGGCGTGGCGACTGGAACTGTCGCAGACGCCAGCGTCAGGCGATCCTGCATTGGGCGTACGACAGCCGAAAGATTTAAGGGTAAGGACGTTCCATGTCGGAGCAAGCCGCCGGAGTGCTTGAGAGCCGTAAACCTCGGGAGGAACAGCATCGGGCGATTCGTGCGTCGCTCGCTCTAGCGGCGCTTGGCATCGTCTTCGGTGACATCGGCACCAGCCCGCTTTATGCCTTTCGGCAGTGCTTCGTCAGCCTGCTCAAAGTCGCGCCCACGCCGGAAAATGTGCTCGGCATCGTCAGCTTAATTCTCTGGTCGCTAATTCTGATCGTCTTCGTCCGCTACATCGGCATGGTTATGCGCGTCGCGCACGATGGCGAAGGTGGGATACTGGCACTGCTCGCGTTGGTGTTGCCGCCCGTCAAACGCGGCGTATTGCCGCAGGCTACCTGGTTGACGCTGCTTGTGATCCTGGGAGCGGGCATGCTATTCGGCGACGGCATCATCACCCCCGCAGTCTCGGTATTATCCTCGGTTGAAGGGCTCAGCGTGGCGACTCCCGACGCCAACGCCTTTGTCGTCCCGTTGGCCGTGGGCATTCTGGGCGTGCTGTTCCTCGTACAAAGCCGCGGAACGCAGCGCATCGGCTCGATTTTCGGTCCGATCATGTTGGCGTGGTTCGTGGCGATTGCCGTCGCCGGCGTTCTCGGCATCATTCGATATCCGGGCGCACTCTGGGCCTTCGATCCGACTCATATCGTCCGCTTTTTCATCCATCACGGCGTTGCCGCACTGCTGATCTTCGGAGCGGTCGTGCTCTGTGTCTCGGGTGTCGAAGCACTTTATGCGGACATGTCGCATTTCGGTCGGGCTCCGATTGCGCTTGCGTGGTCGGTCGTGGTCTTTCCCGCGCTGGCGCTCAATTATCTCGGCCAAGGTGCACTGGTCCTTTCCGATCCTGGGGCGCTGCAGAATCCGTTTTATCTTTTGGTGCCGCGTGTGGCGCTCTATCCGATGGTTGCGATCGCGACGATCGCAACCATCATCGCGTCGCAGGCATTGATCTCGGGCGTTTTCACGCTCACCAAGCAAGGTATCAGCCTCGGCTTCATTCCGCGGATGCGAGTAATCTATACGTCGGTCGCCCATCGCGGGCAAGTCTACGTCCCGTTCGTCAATCGACTTTTAGCGGTCGTATGCATCGCGCTCGTGATCGGATTTCACAGCTCGACGCGTCTTGCCAACGCCTACGGCCTGGCGGTGGCCGGAACGATGGTCGTGACCTCCATTGCCTATTTTGAGGTCGTGCGGACGAAGCTAGGCTGGAGTTTGCCCGTTGCGCTCCTTGCGACGATACCATTTCTGGGGCTGGAGATACTCTTCGTGCTCGGCGCCTTGCCGAAGATCCTCGAAGGCGGATGGATTCCGCTGCTTATCAGCGCCATTGTGTTTATGATTGCCAGCGTCTGGCGCGCGGGCCGCCGTCGCATCGCGGAGGTGCAAGTCGAAGAATCGCAGCCCGTCGATGAGTTTCTCCGCAAGATGCGAGGGCGTCTGGGAGTTCCGCAACACGGCACCGCGGTCTTCCTAACGGGAGATCCCGAAGGAGTTCCGTTTGTGCTCTGTCACCATTGGGGACGCACGCATAGCAGCGACGAAAAAATCGTTCTGCTGACGATCATTCCGACGACGGACCCTTACGTTACAACCGGTCGCCGAGTCAACGTGGAGTGGCTGTCGGAAAGCCTCGTGCGGGTAACGGCGTGCTTTGGGTTCATGGAGAAGCTCGATATCGCGCGGGTCATTCACAGCTGCGCCACGGAGGGCCTTCACATCGGCGGCGACGACACCACCTACTACGCCGCCGATCCCCAAATCGTGCCCGGGCAGCGCGGACTCTGGAATGCCTGGCGACGTGGGCTGTTTATCGTATTGAAGCGCAACGCACGCTCGGTCACCTCGACGCTCGGCATTCCAGCGGACGCGCTTGCCAAGCTTTGCCTTGACGTTCCGATGTAAGACGCTTTGCAGCGCCATTGCCGGGGTAGCATGGTGAGATGATGAATGCAGAACGTACGCTCGCGCCGGCGCTGGGATGGTTTGGGATCGCGCTCGGTGCCCTTGAAATGGCAACACCCAAGACCATCGCGCGAGCGATTGGGACCGAGAACGGTTCGGCGGTCCTGCGCGCTTTTGGTGCGCGAGAGATCGGCGCGGGGTTCGCCGTGCTTTCCCGCCGCAAGCCGGCGCCGGGTCTGTGGATGCGCGTCGCGGGCGATGCGCTCGATCTCGCCGGGCTCGCGCGCGCCATGGCTGACGAGCGAAACGACCGCTCGCGGCTTCGCATTGCGATGGCAGCAGTCAGCGCGGTGACCCTGGTCGACCTCTACGCCGCGCTCGCGGCGGGCCGAACACAAGCGCAAAAGCGCCCCGCCGTTTCAAAGAGCGTCGCCTTCATGGCATCAACCCAAGAGCTCCTCCGCGTGCTCAACGACCCGTCGTGGATGCAACGCTACGTTCCTGGACTTGCGAAAGCGAACGTCGCACTCGCCTCTCCACCTGAGCGCGATCCCGAGCTTATCGAAGGGGAGCAGTCGAAGGACCAAGTCAATTATAGCATTAGCGGCGTCGGCCCGTTGCGTGGATCCCTCCGCATCACGCTCTCGGATTTAGGCTCCGACCGTGGCACGAGGCTGCGCGCCGAAGTACTTTCGCCGGGCGGCCGCGTGAGCGGACGCTTGGTGCGCGCGCTCGCAGAGATTCCCGGCGACGCGCTTTCGGTTGGACTCCACCGGCTCAAGAACGTCGTGGAGGTTGGCGAAGTCGTTTCTAACGACGGCCCGTCGGGACGTAACGGAAAAAAGGTGCGCGCATGAAGGCCTTATGCTGGTGGGGCGTCGCAAATGTCTCAGTCGACGACGTTCCCGATCCTTGGATCGTCAACGGCGGCGACGCAATCGTAAAGATTACGTCCACCGCTATTTGCGGCTCCGACCTGCATCTGTACAACGGCCTCGTGCCGAGCATGATGAAGGGCGACATCATGGGCCACGAGTTCATGGGCGAGATCGTGGAGGTAGGTCCGGGCGTGCGCGAGCGCAAGGTCGGCGATCGTGTCGTCGTCGCGTTCCCGATTTCGTGCGGCAAGTGCTATTTTTGCAAGAAAGAGCTTTTCTCGCTTTGCGAAAACACGAACCCGAACGCCGGCATGGCGGAAAAGATGTGGGGACACGCGCCGTGCGGCATTTTCGGTTACTCACACCTCACGGGAGGGTACGCGGGCGGGCAGGCCCAATACGTGCGCGTTCCGTTCGCCGACGTCGGCACGATCGTCGTGCCGGACCACCTCAGCGACGAGCAGGTGCTCTTCCTTTCGGATATCTTGCCGACGGGATACATGGCGGCCGAGAACTGCGATATCGAGCCGGGCGACACCGTCGCCGTCTTCGGCTGCGGGCCCGTCGGCCAGTTCGCGATTCGGAGCGCGTTCTTGCTCGGTGCCTCGCGCGTGATCGGCATCGATCGCTTCCCCTATCGCTTGGAAGTTGCACGGCGCGCCGGCGCCGAGACGATCGACTTCGAAGCGGTCGACGACGTGAACGACGTGCTCAAGGACATGACGGGCGGTCGTGGACCGGACTCCTGTATCGACGCGGTCGGCCTTGAATCTCACGAACCGGGCCTCGGGGGCGCCTACGACTACGTCAAGCAGCAGCTGCGAATGGAGACCGATCGCGGGAACACGCTGCGACAGTGCGTTCTCTGCGTGCGCAACGGCGGCACGGTCTCGGTACCGGGCGTCTACGGCGGTTATACCGACAAAATGCCGATGGGCTCGTTCATGAATCGCGCGCTCAAGATGCGCACCGGCCAAACGCACGTGCAAAAATACATGCTGATGCTCTTGGATCGCATCGAACGCGGCGAGATCAATCCGACCGAGATCATCACGCACCGCGTGCCGCTCGATCAGGCGCCGCAAGCCTATAAGATGTTCCGCGAAAAAGCGGACGACTGCCTCAAGGTCGTCATGACGCCGTAGTGATGAGAAGCGGCAATAGAGTGAGCGGGGCGCCTTTCGGCGCCCCGCTCGCTGTTTAGTGTTGTTGAACGTTCTCCGCAGAGCCGGGCTCGGCCATCCCGCGGTGCATCTCTGCTTTCATTTGCTCGGGCATGACTTTCGTGGCTGCGGCTTGCATTTTGTTCTTGAGCGAGCCGGCGACGACGTGGTCCTTTCCGGCCATCAACGCCTCGAACCCGTCGCGGGCGACTTGATCCGGATCGTCTTTCTCTTGAACGCCGACCTTGGTGTCGTCCATTCCGGCGCGATGGAAGAAGTTGGTCTCCGTCGGGCCGGGCATGAGCGCCGTGATCGTGATGCCGGTGTCTTTGAGTTCGTTGCGCAGCGCTTCGGCAAAAGAGTAGACGAACGCCTTTGAAGCACCGTAGACCGCTTCGAACGGAGCGGGCATCACCGACGCAACCGACGCGGTGAAGAGGATCCGGCCTTCCCCGCGCTCGGTCAGCTGCGGAATGATGCGCTTGGCCAAATGGACGGTGGAGCGGCAGTTGAGATCGATCAGCCGCAGCTCGGCTTGAAGATCGGTCTCGCGGAAATCGCCGCCAACGCCGACACCGGCGTTGATGGCGACTGCATCGATGTCGCGTCCCTCCAGCGTGCGCGCGAGCTCCTCCACGCCTTCTTCGGTCGCCAAATCGGTTTGGACCGTTTCGACGCGTGCGCCCAGCGATTGGAGCGTCTCTCCCGCCGAACGGATGCCCTCGTCTTCAGCGGCGACGATCAGATCAAAGCCGTTCTCGGCGAACTGCCGCGCGAGCGAAAGGCCGATCCCGCTCGATGCACCGGTTACGACCGCCAGCCGGCGGCCATCGATGCCATCGCCAGACGAACCATTGCCAGACGAACCATTGCCGGAAGAAACATTCGTATCCATACGCCGGTTATCTCCGGGCGCCGCGAAGGCTAACCCAGCTTGACCGCCGCCCGAGCGACAGCGCCGTCAGGCCGAGCTCGTCGAACGCGTGCTCCAGCGCGCGATTTCTCCCTCGAGGTCGAGCCGGCGCGTCGGCGCCGCGTGCTCGTACTCGCCCCAATGCTCGCGCGGGACCATCCACATCACTTCGAACTCGTTGCCGTCGGGGTCGTAGCCGTAGATCGATTTCGTCGCCCCATGATCGCTCGCGCCGCTCAGGGCGCCGTGTCGCTCGAGCGCGTCGCGCGCCTCGCGCAACGCCTCGATCTCATCGACCTCCCAGGCAAGATGGTAGAGTCCGACGCCGCGCTCGTCGGGCGGCGGCGCGTCCGGACCGACGCGCGCTAATCCCAAATCATGGTGATTCTCCGATCCGGGCGCCCGCATGAACGCCATCGCGTTTCCCATCCTCGCGATCGGCTCGAGGCCCAGGACGTCGGCATAAAAAGCGAGGCTGCGGTCAAGATCGCGCACGCGCAGCACCGCGTGATTGAGCTTGCGAACTTTCATTGGCGTGCCTCTCTGGCGTGGTTATCGCGAAAGTTAGTCGGGGCAGCAACCGGCCGCTGGGGAATTACCCGGCCGGCCACTGAACGCACTGCGAAATCCATTGCTACGGAGGTGCGTGATGCGTATTGGAGCTCGCTTCCTGCCGATCGTGCTTGCGGCGTCCTTTACCGCGCTTTTAAGTGCTTGCGGAGAACGCGGCGGGTTGGGGCCTTCGCTTCCGGGGACAAACGGCGCGGCGCCGTCATCGCTCGCAAGCGGGGCGCTCTCGCTGGAGCGTTCGACGCAGCGGATTCGCGCGTTGATTCGAACCGGCGCAATGTCGAAAGCATCGAAAGCGCTTGGAAGTGCCGGATATCCGGTGACCGCCGTGCCTCCGGTAAGCGTGCCCAATGAGGCGCCGTGCGTCGACCTACTCTTTACTCCGCATACGCCGCCGCTGACGAAAGGCGCCTTGCCCGTCGGCAAATTTGCCGATTACGCGGATCACCCGTTTCACTACACGCCGCCGGCAAACTGTCCGGGTCCATACGCCAAAATCGTGCTTCGCGTCAAGTTCCGAGTCACTGCCGGAATCCAATTCGACCGCACCGGAGCAATCTGGGTAGGCGCCACCAACATTTTCTTCGGCACGACCGCCGAGCCCAGCCCAAACGCTAGTCCGCAGTGGACGGTCGAGCGCGACGTGACGGATTACGCTCCCATCTTCGCTCAGCCGTCGATTGGTCAGGCCTCCGTGTATAACATCGTCAATTCGCAATACACCAGCATCATTTTAGGACGGGCGGAGCTCGACTTCTATCCCGCTACCAGCAAGTACAAGGCGCCGCGCGTGGCCGACGCCGTCTATCCGCTCTCGGGTGGTCCTGACGGAGGCTACGTCTATCTCGACACGCCGAGCGATCAGATGACCGGTACCTTCACCTTCCCCACCAACGTCGAGGCTGCGTATCTCGACGTGTTCTTGGAATCGCAGAGCAATGACGAGTTTTGGTACACATGCTTCCCCAACGATCTGGCAACGAAGCTCGTCAACTGCGGGAATACCGCCTTTCGCGAGGGTGAAGTCGCGCTCGACGGTCAGCCGGCGGGAGCCGTGCCGATCTTCCCGTGGATCTACACGGGCGGCATCGACCCGTATCTTTGGATCCCGATTCCGGGCGTCGAAACACTGAACTTCAGGCCGTATCGCATCAATCTGACGCCGTTTGCTGCGCAGTTGGACGACGGGAAGCCGCATACGATTGCCGTGTCGGTCTTTAATGCCGATAACTATTTCGCCGCCAACGCAGCTCTCGTCGTCTACCAAGACCACGGCTCATCGGTCGTCTCCGGGAGGCTGGTCAGCAACGGCACCTCGAGCGCCCCGGCACAGAGCGTGAGCGAAAATGTCAAGTCGACCAAGTCCGGCACGGCGGGGACCATCACGGTTACCGGCACGCATCCGGTTAGCCTTAACGGTTACGTGATCACGTCGAAGGGTCGCATCTACACGCAAGTTGTGCAGAGCGTTCGATTCTCTAACCTCCAAAAAATCAACGTTACTTCGAGCCAATTTCTCCAGCACGTCGCACAGCAGTCGACGATTACGTCGCGGACTGTAACCACGACCAAGGGACATGCGGTGAAGTCCCAAGAGACGTTCATCTGGCCGTTGACCGTCAATTACAATTACGTTGCCACCGGAAGCAGCAGCGCGAAGCAGACGGCGCTCGTTTCGCAGACCAAAAACGAGAATGGCCTAGTGCAGGGGACCGCGGGCGTAAACTCATGGTCGCTTCTCAACACCGTTCAATCGTCAGACACGCTGACGATCACCCCATCAGCGCTTACGCCGTCGAACGGCAAGAGCAGTCAGCAGTACAAGGCGCTCAATGTACAAGGGCGGTGCTACGATAAGATTCTAAGGTCACTGAACTACATGATCGTCGGGGTCATGAAGCGCTGTTGATGAAGTCAATATCGGCCGACGAGCTGGAGCGGCGTCTCGATGACGGTGAGGCGCCGTTCTTGCTTGACGTACGCGAGCCGCAGGAGATGGCAGACGGCGTCATCGCGGGTTCGGTCAACATCCCAATGGACGACGTCGAGCATCGTCTTAGCGAACTGCCAGCCGATCGCGACATCGTCGTGATTTGCCATCTCGGCGTTCGCAGCGCATATATCGCAAAGAAACTCGTCGCGCTTGGCTACGATCGGGCCTTGAACCTCAGCGGCGGACTCGATGCTTGGTTTCGGGCTAGATAGTCGGCGAGAACCCACGCCGAAGCGAGAATCGCGAAGTTCTGAGCGTTCTCCGACCAGTTGAAGTGGCTATGCGGGCTGGCGATAATAGCCGGAATCCATACGAGCAATCCGAAGATCACGATCATCGCCGTGAGAAGCCGAGATGCAAGCAGGGCTTGACGCCCCGACCATATCGCTATGGCGGCAAGTGCGAAGGCAACGGTCGTCGCTATCGCCCAGAACATTTGCCCGGGCGGAAGCCACTTCGGAACTAAGTCAGCCGTGGCTCGCAAATAGAACGCCTGCTCGAGCATGAATGAAATAACGCAGACGCCAAAACATATGCGGCCAATCGAGGCCAGCCGCGGAGCCCTTGCTGAATCGACCGGCGCCAACGACGCATAGATGATGAGCGCGCCAGAAAAAATGGAGAACTGCTCGAAGAAGTTTCCCCAGCTATCGTAGACGAGCGGGGCGTGGCCGATGCGTGGTATCCAACCGAGCGCAACCAAAAGATAGAGAGCTCCCAGCACGAGGGCTCCGATCTGTGCGATCCCGCGCCATTGAATCGCTAAGCCTCCCACGAGTGCAGCCACAGCGGCGACATAAACCAAAGACTGAAGATCGGGCGCTTTGCCAAACACGGCGATTCCCTGCCAGATGTTGAAATCGTGCCAGAATATGGTCGCCGCTCCAAAAAGAACGGCCGCCGTGCCGTACACGTGACGCCCTAGGTCCCGGAACATCGCGAATCGGTAACGGCCCAAGGCGGCGTCTCGTGACCCAGTGATCAGACTTTAACGAGGCCTTGGGCAAGCAGGCTGCGAGCGCAGTCTACGACCGTCTCGTCGAGCGGCCGCGGCTGCCAGCCGAGTTCGGTCGCGGCTTTGGCGTTGGAAAACCGCGTGCGTTCCCCGAGATCGGAGACGACGCCGCGCAGCGAGGGATCGAAGAGCGCGAGGAAGCGAACCAATACGTCGGGCGCCAAAAGCTTGGGAACCTTGCGCCCGTCGGAACCGAGCCGTTCGCGCAAGATGCGCGCGACGTCGGACAGCCACGCAAACGTTCCGGTGCCGACAAAGCGTTGGCCGGCCGCATTGGGGCCGGTCATAACCCGAATGTGAAGGTCGGCGATGTCGCGGACGTCGACGAAATTGAAACCGAGCCGTGGGATCGCGGGCATGTCGCCTGCGAGCAGCCGGCTGATACTGTGAAATGAGTACGAGGGATCTGCGCCGAGCACCGGGCCGACGACGAGGGTCGGGTTCACCACCCCGAGCGTCGTCATCCCTCCGCTCGTCTTCATGAAGTCCCAGGCGGCGCGTTCGGCAATCGTCTTGGAGCGCGCGTACGGTGGGGTTTGCGGGCTCGTCGGATCGGTCCATACGTCTTCCGTATACGTGCCGTCACTCGGCGCAGGACCGTATCCGATCGCCGCCGCCGACGACGTGACCACGACGCGCTCCACGCCGGCGGCGACGCTCGCCCGCAGCACGCGTAGCGTGCCTTCGCGCGCCGGCACGATGAGATCGTCTTCATGCTTCGGCGGCCCGGGTGGAAATGGCGATGCGACGTGCTGCACGTACTGCGCGCCATCGACGGCGCGTGCCCAACCGTCGTCACGCATCAAGTCGGCAAAGTAAAACGTCAGCCGGTCCTGCGGATCCACTTCCCTTGCGATCGAAGCACGCACCTCACCTTCGCGTGCCGAATCGCGAAGGGTCGTGCGTACCTGGTAGCCGCGACGAAGGAGTTCGACGATGCACCAGCGAGCGATGGCGCCGGATCCGCCGGTGACAAGGACGGCAGCGACTTGACGTGCCGATTCCTTTTTGAGTGCATCCACTATGGCTTGGGCAAATCGCCTCCCGTCTGTCGGATTCTATCGTCGTCATATGAAAATGGCAAATCTTGGCCAAGATTCACCTCGCTTGCTCAGACAGGGTCCGGCGCAAACCTGTCATGCTGAGCGAAGCCGCGTAGCGCCGCGGTCGAGAGCGAAGGGTGAAACACAATGCTGCGCCCGGGGTACAAACCTCGCATGAGACTGATGCGGTTGTTCTTTGCCGCGAAAACGGCGATCTTTCGAGCGGTACCGCTCATGCGCGACGCGCGCGTTCCCTTGGCGCTCAAGCTGACCGTTGCGGCGATCGGTCTGCTGGTGATCTCTCCGATCGACGTCTTCGGCGACATCCCGGTGCTGGGCGCACTCGACGATGCGACGTTATTGATCTTGCTCTGCATGTGGTTTGCGAGCCAGGCGAGCAAACACATCGAGCCGGCTCCGATGCGTCCTCATAGCGCCGGCATGCTCGTGAGCTAGCAGACAGAATTTCTTCGGAGCGTAGATGATTGAGAAAACGGTCGTTACCGTTGCGCTTATGATGTTTCCGCTCGCGGCGCTGGGAGCCGTGCCGACCACTTCATTCGAGGCCGGCTCGGTGCACGCCGATCGATACGGAAGCGGCTCTCCCGCGCTCGTCCTCATTCCGGGCCTAACGGACTCGGGCGCAGTATGGACTACGACCGTTGCGCGCTACCAGGCTTCGCACACCATCTACGTGCTGACGCTCCCCGGATTCGGCGCCCGTCCGCCGGTCGCCGCGCCGATGCTCGACACCGTCGATCGCGACATCGCCGCCTTTCTGCCGCAGGCGCACAAGCCGGTGCTCATCGGTCACAGCATGGGCGGCTTCTTAACAATTCGCCTCGCCGAGGAGCACAGCGATTTAATTCGGGGCGCAATTTCCATCGACGGGCTGCCGATATTCGCGGGTCTCGACAAGATGGCTCCAAAGGATCGCGCCGCGCTGGCGGCCGTTCTCGGCAGCAAGCTCGCGCAACTATCGCCGTCCCAGTTCGAACGCGGCAACGAACAACAACTTGGCTATATGACGAAGCCGTCGAACGTTCAGACCGCGATGGCCTTTTCGCAAGGCGCGAGCGTTGCGGCAACGGCAACGTACATGCAAGAGGTGATGTCCGCAGACCTCAGGCCGGATTTGTCAAAGATCGGCGTTCCGCTTCTCGAGATCGCGCCGTTCGACGCGAGCATCGATCCGGGCAATCCTTATAAGCCCATGCAAACGCTGCAGCAAAAACAGGCGTACTATCAGAGTTTGCTTGCCGGCGATCCCACGGCCAAGGTGGTCATGATCGACGATTCACGCCATTTCATCATGCTGGATCAGCCGGCGAAGCTATTCGCAGCGATCGACGCTTTTCTGGCAAGCGTCTGACGCGGAAAACCTTCTCAAAGTGTGCATTTAGGGGCCGAATGCGAGACCGGCCCAGTTCTTGAGACTGCAGGTAGATCCGACCGGACACCCCAAGTTGCGCGACGGCTTCGAGGCCGATGCGTCGATCGGGCCGTCGAAGACGACGACCGCGCCAGTGTGTATGACCTGAGCGTAGACGTTTTGCTTGGCGTCGAGGGCGACGGTTTCGACCGAGTCGCGCGCGTCGAGCGTATACTTCGGCGTCGCATTGCCGGTCAGAGGGGTTGAGAAGATCAAGATTTTTCCATTGTACTGACCGCCGATGAAACCCGCGTAGAGATAGCCGCGCTCGTCAAGCGCCAGCGCTACCGGCGCGCTGTCGCGAAAGCTCAGTGTCGCAACCGCCGTTCCCGTGTATGGCGGCGCGATCGCGTAAACGTGGCACGGTGCCGTCGAGCAGGTGCCCTCTCCGCCGATGTCGCCGACATACATCGTGCCGCTTCGAGCGTCGATCGCTAGTGCGGCCGGCTGCAGAACCGTTGCATTCGACGCGGCCGCTTGGCTGTCGTCGTGAAAAGGCGGCGAAAACTTCCAGATGCGTCCGGCCTCGTCGTCGGCCACCCAAATGTCTTCGTCGTTCCACGTGAGCTGGCGGGGATGCTTGAATCCGCGAGGCAACATCGTCACCGCCGGCGCGGAAGCGCTCGTGAAGGGCGGATCGTAAACGCGCAGCGAGAGCGCTCCGAAGACCGCGCCGGAATCGACCGCCATGCGCGCGTCGTTTGGATTGAAGGCGATGCCGTTGCCGCAGGGTTGCGCGACGACCGCCGCGGGGTGCTGTTCGGAAACAAAGGGCGGCTCCAATACGAATATTCCGTTGGGCTGGCACTGTCCGTCGAACATGCGCGAGAACGTGGCACCCACAGGGGGTTCGGAGTTTGCCGTCGAGGAAGCCGTCGAGGCACTGCAGCCGGTGACAACGAGCAGCGCCCCAGACACGGCGGCCGTCAACCTCTGATGTAAGGCGTTTCGCTCCATTTCGTTCCACCGCAGCGGCCCCATGACCGAGCGGCGCCTCAAACCGCCTTGAAAGCGGTGGCATGCGCGATGCTCCCACAGTGCATGCGGCATCCCAGGGAGCTCTTAGGAAGCCAGCGAATGCCAGCTTCGGGAGAGTGAGTATGAGACCCTGCTCGGTTGACACCGTATGCCGCCGGTTAACGACATGCGCGGCCGCCATTATGATCGCGACCCTTGCGGGATCCGCGGCATCGGCCAGCAAGCTCTTGCATCAAACTGTACTCGACCCCACGACGATTCCGCAGTTCGTCGACAACCTTCCCGATTTCTCGGTTGCGGGACGCGTCAACGGTGATGTGCCGTACGTGGTTCGATCGGAAGAGTTTCAGCAGAAAATTTTGCCTGCGCAAGTCTATCGCAAGCTTGCAGCTCCGTACTCCGCGGGCACGATGGTGTTCGGCTACGGAATCGATCAAGGTAGAAATCATTACCCCGCGCTGCCGGCCAAGGGTCTCTATCCTGGCTTTACGGTTGTCGTGACGCGCGACCGAGAGACCGTCGTCAGCTATCGCAACGATCTGATTCCCCAACCGAACCGGCCAGGTAGTTTTAAAAACGCGCTCGGCCCGAGCCTCGAAAAGACGTTCACGATCGACCAGAGCCTCCACTGGGCCAACCCCTTGCACGATCCGATGACCGTCGGCGACGATGGAAATGCAAAACCATATCTCGGCGCAATTCCGCAAGTGACGCATCTTCATGGCGCCGAGGATCCCTCGGCGTTCGATGGCGGGCCGAGCGAATGGTTTACGCCCGGCGCTGAAGGCAAGCTTGGCGACGGAAACCAAAAAGGCATGCGCGGCCCCGGCTTCGTTTCCAGCACCTATCGCTACCCGAATGCCCAGGAGCCGACGACGTTATGGTTTCACGACCACACGCTGGGCGCGACGCGCACGAACGTCAATGCCGGTTTGGCCGCATTTTACCTCATTCGTGGAGACGGCGACGACGGGATTGCCGGGCGGGGCAAGCTCCCCGCCGGGCGCCAAGAAGTCGAGCTCGTCTTCCAAGACCGTGAGTTCGATACCAACGGGCAGCTCTTGTTTCCTGATGGATACCCACCCGGCTTAGACGGCCCGTTGCAAGATCCCAAGCTCCATCCGTACTGGATGCCCGAGTTTTTCGGCGACGTTATTACGGTTAACGGAAAGAGTTGGCCGAAGTTTACGGCAGCGCCGAACCGTTATCGCTTGCGGCTGCTCGACGGAGCATCGGTGCGCTTTTTCAACCTGCAATTCTGTGCCGGCTCGCAAGGCGCAATCGTCGGGTCGATGCACGGCTTTTGCGGCAAGAACGAGAACGTCGTGCCCTTTTATGTAATCGGCGACGACGGCGGGTTGCTCGATAAACCGGTAAAGGTGCAACACTTGCTGTTTTCGCCCGGGGAGCGTTACGACGTCGTCGTCGATTTCGCGCGTTATCGGGGAAAGACGATCACCGTCCGCAACGACGCCGTGACGCCCTATCCCAGCGCATTTGCGAAGTTCACGCCCTCGCTGGAAGGCCGGGTCATGCGTATCAACGTTTCGCGCACGCGCGCTGCCGATACGAGCTACGATCCCTCGACGGGCGCCGCTCTTCGCGGCTCGGGCAGTACGGTCGCTCCGGGATTGGCGCCTATCTCACAGCTTCCCGGCACGCCGGGCGGGATTCCGCTGCACAAACCGATTGCTGACGGCAAGGCGGTTCAAGTCTATCGCCAGCTCACGCTCAACCCCATCTTCAAGTCGGGCGGCTGTCACTGGCCCGGTTCGGGAAGCGGCGACATGATCGACGAGATGCTCCTCAACAACACGAATTTCGACGGTCTGCGCGCGGGAACGAAAGTCGGAATCCCCGGCTCGACTCAGGTTGGCGGTATGCGGATGACCGAGATGCCTCGCATCGGCAGCACCGAGGTTTGGGACCTTATCGATCTCAGCAACGACGATCATCCGATTCACATTCATCTCGTGCAATTTCAGGTCATCGCGCGCATCCCGTTCGACTTAGCGCGATTCGGCGCGGCTTATTACGCGCAGTTTCCGGGAGGCAAGTGCATACCGGGTTATGGGCCGCCCAAACCGTCCGACGTTGCGAACGGCGCCGGCGCCCTCGGCGGAAATCCGGATGTGAGCCGGTTTTTCTTGGAGCGAACGCAGCCCTATTGCATGGACGATGGCAGAGAAGACGGCACGGATGGTCCGGCGCGTCCGGAAGAACGCGGTTGGAAGGACACGGTGATCGCTTCCTGCGGTCACGTAACCAGAGTCGTCGTCCGTTTCACGCCGCAAGACTTACCGGCCCTTCGCAATGGCGTCGCCATCGATTACACCGGACGAAATGAGTTCGGCTTCGATCCGGCTGACTCCGATCCGACGCACGCCGGAAAGGGCGGATACCCCGGGGGCCCTGGATACGTCTGGCATTGTCACCTCATCGACCACGAGGACAATGACATGATGCGCCCGATGATCCCAGTGCCGTGAATGGCGCCAACGTTCGTTTTTTGATCTGCGCGCGACCGCGCGCCGGATCTGAAAGTGAGTTTGCCCAATGGACGCCGCGCTTGCAAAAGGCTGTGCTCGCACATTCCGGGAGCTTGAGCTGCGAGTATTGGCCGCCGACGCCGCCGGATCAGGAAGAGTGGGT
Organism: Vulcanimicrobiota bacterium; assembly: GCA_963767725.1. Taxonomy (GTDB): domain Bacteria; phylum Vulcanimicrobiota; class Vulcanimicrobiia; order Vulcanimicrobiales; family Vulcanimicrobiaceae; genus Cybelea. The sequence continues at coordinate 659,854 of CAVYEN010000003.1, read as the reverse complement.
GGCGGTCATGCGATTCGAAACGCTCGACGCTTTGCGCAGCTGGCGCGTGTCACAACTCTATCGAGACCTCGTTGCAGAGGCGCAGCCGCTCGTTGAAGGCGGTCGCATAACCGAGCTTACCGGCGGCGCGGCTACCGAGTTCTACGTGCAAAACAGTGCGACCGAAGTGATCGTCACCGAAGTCAAGGCCGGCAAAGAGACGGAATACCGCGACTGGGCCAATAGCATTGACAAACTCGAAAGTACGTTTCCGGGGTTTCGCGGATCGTACATGCAGCCGCCCACTGCCGGAGAGACCGCTTGGACGACGCTGCTGCGCTTCGACACGATCGAAAAGCTCAACGGGTGGCTAAACTCGGCGGCTCGCGCCGCCCTGCTCAAAGAATCCGAAGGTTTGGTCGACCGCGTGCTCGTGCACCGCGTCGATACGTCGTTCCCCGGTTGGGTGCCGCGAGATCCGGTAACTGGAAAGTCCCCAAGCATTTGGAAGACCGCATCGTTGGTCTTGCTGACGCTCTTTCCGGTCGTCATGCTCGAGCTGAAGTTTCTTACGCCGCGTCTTCACGCGCTCCCCCCGGCGTTGGGCACGTTCGTCGGCAATGCGGTCAGCGTCGCGCTCACCACGTGGCCGCTCATGCCGCTGGCGATCAAGGCGTTTCACGCCTGGCTCTTCCCTGAGAATCAACCTCGCTGGCTCGTGCTCGCGAGTCCCGCGCTCTTAATCGCCTGTTACGTGGCCGAGATCGCGCTGCTCTGGCGGTTGTTGCTTTAAACGCACGAAGGATTCGACATGAACTTGAACACCGTCATCGATGTCAAACGTCCGCGAACGCTCGAAGAAATCCACGGCTGGCGTGCCGGAAACGCCTGGCTGGGCGGCGGAACGTGGCTCTTTTCGGAACCGCAAGTGCACGTCGATACGTTGATCGATCTCGAAACGCTTGGCTGGCCGCCGCTCATGCCGAATGGGTCCGGACTCGAGATAGCTGCGACTTGCCGGATCGCCGAGCTCTATGCGTTCGAAGCGCCGAAGAAATGGAGGGCGGCACCGCTCATCCAGGAGTGCTGCCGGTCGTTCCTCTCGTCGTTCAAGATTTGGAATGAAGCGACGGTCGGCGGCAACATCGTCATGTCGCTACCGGCCGGTCCGATGATCTCGCTTACGGTCGCGCTCGAAGGTGTGTACGAGCTGTGGCCGCGCGAGAACGGTCCCGACCACGTTGCGTCCGTCCACTTCGTTACCGGTAACCACGCGAACGTCCTCGAGGACGGGGAACTGCTGCGCAGCATTCACTTGCCGGCGAGCGCGTTGGAGAAGCGACACGCATTTCGGCGAGCGTCGCTCACCCATTTGGGGCGGTCCTCGGTGCTCTTAATCGGCACGCGAGGTGCGGATGAGGTGCTGCTGACGATCACCGCGGCGACGGTGCGCCCCGTGCAGCTGTGCTTGCGCGACAATCTCACCGAGCACGGATTGCGCGCTGCGATCGATGCCGCAATTCCCGAGGAGCTCTATCTAAACGACGTCCACGGATCTCCGAAGCATCGCCGCCACCTCACCTATCACTTCGCCCACGAGATATGCCGGGAGCTCTTCTAGTCATGAACCTAAAGGTCAACGGAAAGACGTATTCTGCGACGCCCCAGCCGGGACAATGCTTGCGCACGTTTGTACGCGATCTCGGATGGTACGGCGTCAAGAAGGGCTGCGACGGCGGCGATTGCGGCGCGTGCACGGTGTGGGTCGACGAGAAACCGGTGCACAGTTGCCTCTATCCCGCTTTTCGTGCTGAAGGGCGCAGCGTCACCACGATCGAGGGACTCGCGAAACCGGACGGTACGCTTCATCCGATGCAGCAAGCCTTTCTCGATGCGCAGGCCTTCCAGTGCGGTTACTGCGCGGCCGGCATGATCATGACCGGCGCTGCATTGACCGACGAGCAGAAGAAGGATCTTCCGCAATCGCTCAAAGGCAATCTCTGCCGGTGCACCGGTTACGGATCGATTCGCGATGCGTTTGCAGGTCGGAAAAATGTCGAACGCGATCTGGCCGGAAAGTCCAACGGCGAGAGCGTACCCAATCCGTTCGCTCGCGACATCGTCACCGGTCGCGCGCGGTATACGAGCGACGTGCCGCCGCTCGACGGCATGCTCCATCTCAAGGTACTTCGCTCGCCGCACGCACACGCGCGGATCGCGTCGGTCGATCGATCGAAGGCGCTCGCGACGCCGGGCGTCGTGGACGTTTTCACGTGGGAAGACGTTCCTCGCAAGCTCTACACGACGGCGATCCATGAAGACAACCGCGTCGATCCCGACGATACGTACGTGCTCGACAACGTCGCGCGCTTCGTCGGCCAGCGCATCGCCGCCGTGGTTGCCGATACCGAGGCGGCGGCTGAAGAAGGCTGCCGTAAACTCGAAGTGGAGTACGAGATTCTTCCCGCGGTCTTCGATCCCGACGAAGCGATGCGGCCGGGAGCGCCGCAGCTTCACGATAAGGGTGAGTTCTCGCGCGCCATGCATCCCGACCAAAACATCTTCCTCGAACTTCATGGCGAGATCGGCAGCGTCGAGCGAGGTTTCGCCGCCGCCGACGCGATTTACGAGGACACCTATCATGCGCCGCGTCAGCAGCACGTGCATCTCGAAACGATGCAGTCGATCAGCTGGCGGGGAGAAGACGGCCGCTATCATATTCGCACGAGCGTCCAAGGGCCGTTCATCGTCAAGTCCAAGCTCTGCTTCATCTTTGGGCTCAACCTTTCCGACGTGCACGTTTTTGCCGAGCGCGTGGGCGGAGGATTCGGCGGCAAGCAAGACATGATGAGCGAAGACCTGCCTCTGCTCGCGACGCTCAAGACGGGGCGTCCGGTGAAGTGGGAGTTCACTCGCGAAGAGCAGTTCACCGGTGCGACGACCAAACATCCGATGAAGACGCAGGTCAAGATTGGCGCCACTAAAGACGGGACGATTACCGCAATCCAGTACAGAGTCGTATCGAACACCGGCGCGTACGGCAACCACGGCGGCGAGACGCTTGCCAACGGCATGTCGGGACCCTGGGCGATCTACAAATGCCCCAACAAAAAGGGCGACGGCTATGCGGTCTATACGAACCTGCAATGTGGCGGAGGCTTTCGTGGTTACGGCACCTCGCAGACGACTTTCGCAATCGAATCGGCGGTCGACGAGTTGGCGCGCGTATTGGGGATAGATCCGCTCGAGTTTCGCCGTAAGAACGTCGTCGGTCCCAACGACAATATGGAGTCCGTGTGGAAAGAGGCGACCGATCTCACGATGGGCAGTTACGGTTTGGATCAATGCATCGATGCGGTCGAAAAAGCGCTGCACCGAAAACCTGGACTCGCCAAACCAGCCGGCGAGCACTGGGTCGAAGGCAGCGGCGTGGCGCTCTCGATGCTCGATTGCGTGCCGCCGACCGAGCAGCGCTCGGGCTCCCAAGTCGCACTGCTCGAGGACGGATCCTACCACTTCACCGTCGGTTCGACCGAGATCGGCAACGGGCTTGTCACCGCACAGCAGCAGATCGTCGCGCAAATCATGAGCTGCCCAACCTCGCGCGTGACGTTCCTCAACGCCGATACGGATAAGACGCCGTACGATAGCGGCACGTTCGCGAGCGTCGGAATGATGGTGCCGGCCAAGGCAGTCGAGAACGCCGCGGTCGCCTTACGCGAGAAGATCCTCGGATACGCTAGTCGCCGTAGCGGCGAGACGCTCGAGCACTGCCGCCTCGAAAACGATCGCGTCGTCTGCGGTCGCCACACGGTTTCCTTGATCGAACTTCGTGCCGCCGCCATAAGAGAGGGCGTGGAGTTTACGGCGTTCCGCAAAGCGTACGGTTCGCCGCGCACGGTGTCGTTCATGGCCTACGGCGTTCGCTTGGCCGTGCATCGGATCACCGGCGAGATCGTCATTCTTTACAGCGCCGAAGCGGTCGATGCCGGAGTCGTCGTGAACCCGCACCAGCTGCGAGGGCAGGTCGTCGGCGGGGTCGTCATGGGCGTCGGCTACGCGCTTCAAGAGAAGATGGTCTATAACGACGCCGGCGCCGTGATCAATCCGACGCTGCGAAACTATCGCATCCCAGCCATTGCCGATGCACCGGAAACCGACGTCTTTTTCGCCGACACGTACGATAAGATCGGGCCGCTTGGCTCGAAATCGGTCGCGGAGAATACCAACAATCCCGTCGCCCCGGCGATCGGCAACGCTTTGCGGGACGCGACGGGAATTCGGTTCACTTCGCTTCCGTTTACCGAAGACCGCATCTTCACGAAATTTCAGGATTTGGTGACGGTCACGGCATAGGGCTTGGCGCGCTCGTAAGGCGGCACGTGCTCTCTGCCACCCGTCTGGCACCGGATGGGTCTTATGCTACGGCATGAACAGATACCGGCAACGCGGAAATACGAGGCGTATGAAGGACAGCCCCTCCACAACCTTGACGATCCAACAGGCCGCCAGGAAATACGCGCCACGGGTCGCGCCTAACCTCCAGAGGACTGAGAAGGTGTCGAGCCAGGCTCCGGGGGCGTCTTTTCAGCGTGCCATGAAAGCAAAAGAGCGTCTACGCGATCTGGCGTAGAGCTCAGAATCGTCCGCGCCCGCGGGTGCGTAAAAGCATAAGCGACTTGCGCGGTTAAACCCTCAGCGATATTCTCTGCAGCCTCGCTGAAAGTTGCCGTCTGCTGCCGATCGATTGACAGCATGCCCATGGGCTCGTCCATTATCCTGACTGGTGCCAACAGCAGTCCGTGGTAGCTAGGCGTGCTATCTCGTATCGGCGTGTAAAATGCGGACGTAGGTGCGTCCGCAATGTTGTATAGCCGATTCTCTGCGAAAGCTTGGCCCATCAAGCCGCTGTTTGGCTTGAATCTAGCGTTTTTGGTCAGTTCATCTCGGATGTCATTGCTCAACACAAAGTAAAGCTCGTTCTCCGCAGAATCGTACCACCAGAGCGATATTCGAATCGCTTCGTCCTCGTCGCCCATCCATTCTTTTGCTTCTTCCATTCGCTCCAGGCAGTAGCGGAATACCGCGCTGATCGCAGCGTCGTCGTCGACATCCGATCGTTGAAGGTAGATATTGAGCCACGACACGCTCGTTAGCCAATTTCTGAATTTGATCCGTGGCGTCACGCAAGGTCTCCTGAAGTTCGAGGATTCCTTCGTTGCCGGCCTGGACTGCTTCTTGAAACTTGACGCCGCCGCCCCCGGGAAAATCTATCGACCTGATATCCGGCAGCAAAAGGCCCAATGCGGAGAAACCTAGCCACGCTAATGTTACCAGGTCGGCGTCGGGCCATTTTTGATTCCACGTCGCCATGACGTGAAAAAGGGCACCGCACAAGCCAAATACTATCCAAATTATTCGGATCGCGAGCGGAATGCGAACGCCGCGATCTTTTCCTTTCGAGTCGGCCACAACTCAACAGTTCGAAAGGGCGGGGCGGGGCCCTACGTTCTGCGTTCGAGCACTCTCGAGGTTTTATGGAATCGTGGTAATATAACCGTTGGCTAGGCCGGCCCCGACGTAGACGCCGATGACGGTGCGTCCGTAGACCGAGTTGGCGCTGACGGGACCGATGACGGTAGCAGTACCGGCGGTCCACTTGCGAATCGGCAGGAAGAAACCATACTCGAGGGTTTTGTTCTTGAGATCGAAGTAGTCGCCGATCACGTTGTAGTTGCCGGATCCGCCCGCTCCGGTGATCCCTTCGAAGTGAGTGAGGATTGACTTCGGCCAGTTGTAGACCAATTTTTGGTTCCGGCGAGATTGCGCACGTACGCATGCGTTCCTTTCTTGTCCGTGTAGCCGCCGGCGACGGCAACGGTCTTGCCGTCCATCCAAATGCCGTAGGCCGTCGAGCTGACGGCCCCGGCGAATTCGAGCGTCGAGAACTTTTTGGTCGCGGAATCGTAGATGAATGCATGTCCGGAAGCCGGATATGTATCCGAAGGGCTTGAGGTCGAGCCCGACTTCACCGCATCGTAATTCCCGACCGCCTTGTAGGTTGCATCGCCGTAGTTGCTGTGAACGATCGTGTAGTTGCACGATTTAGGTGCGCATAGCTTTTTTGGAGCGTTGAGCGTGAGATACTTTTTGCTCGTCGAGTCGTAGACGAAACCGTTAGCGTTCGCCTGACCCTTTTTCTCGTAGCTGCCGACGACGCGATAGCCTACCTGCGTGATGGCCGGCCCGTAGACGCTGGTCTTCGCGGATCCAGGATACTTGATCGGCGTCCAGGCGCCCGTTCTTCGATCGTAAACGAGGCCCAGATTCGATCCGTTGATCTTGTCAATGAAGCCCGTGATCAGGTTGCCGCGGATGCCGGTGAGAAGCGTCCCGACCGCCTTCGGAAACTGGCTGAGCGGAACGTCGAGTGTTTGCAACACCGGCGCGTTGACGCCGAAGCGCACGAGGCTCGTCCGCGACGACATTGCAGGCACGGCACCGAAGTTGGCGGAGCGACTTCCGCCGGCACCGGCGCATCCGCCTAGCAGCGCGATCGAGAGCGCTACGATTGAGGCCCGCGCGTACGCGGAGGTAGACGGAAAACTCATCAGGACCCTCCATTCACGCGTCTTTTCCGCGAAAGGGAGAGTGCGCCCTTCTGCTTATCTTGGCTCGAACCCGGGCCGCCGTCGCAACTTGTCTCGAGCCTTATTCCGGGACCTCCGCCATCACGAAGGCCTCGTCCCGCAACCGCATTCAATTTCCACGGGTAGCGTTTGAGGGGAGCTTTTTATGGGGCTAGGAGCTTCGACGCTCTCCGTAGCTCCGATACGTGTAGCATTCGGTTTCGTGCTTTTGGAATACGTTGTTGCAAGCACCGGCGCGCCGACGGCATTGAGGCGCCGTGTCCAAACGTGGCCACGCAAGGCGACTCGCGCAGAGGCTTCGATTCGGCGAGACCGAAAAACAGAGTCCCTCGCCAGATCGCAACCAAGGAGTTACGGAGTATGGCAGCTGTTTACCATGCGTCTGATACTTGGAGTGTGTATGATGTTGCAAAAAACTTGTGTCGAGGCTTGTCTTGCCTGCAGTCGTACGATTCTCGGCGCGTTCCTTCGCGTTGCCGCTATCCTCGTTCTGGCGAGCTGCGGCGGGCTGAGCAACGCGGCTTCCCCCACGTCTCAGCTGCAAGCGTTGCCCGCAGCGAGCAACCACGTTTCCACTCCGAGATCTGGGCGGGTAAAAAGCAGCCAATCAACGACTACGGATTGGGACTCGTTCGGTTTCGACTTGCAGCGCACCGGCTACAATCCGAACGAGGCGACCGTTGGCATTAATAACGTCGGCTCATTACAGGAGGTCTGGAGTTTCAACGTAGGGGGCCTGATGGTTCACGAGCCGGTTTACGCCTCTGGTGTCCAAGTCGGAAGCACGCTCACCAACATCCTGTATGCAGGTTCGAACCAAGGAGCGACGATGTACGCGCTTAACGCGCAGACCGGCGCGCTCATCTGGGAATTTAAAGTTGCGCAACGCTCCGCCAGTTGCCAAGGCCACCCCCAACAGTTTGGCATTGGGGAAACGCCCGCGATCGACCGAGGAAAGAATTTGATTTATTTTTCCACGGGATATAATGCCGTCCGAGCGCTCAATTTAGCGACGGGCAAGGGGGCGAAGGGCTGGCCCCTCCAGCTCGGCTGGTCGCCCCACGATCAGATGCACGGCGGGTTCACCTATAATCCGGCCAATGGTTTGTTATATGGGGTCACGAGCTCGATGTGCGGCGACGTTTCGCCTTGGTATGGACGCATCGTTGCCATCAATACGAACGGACCAGCGGTTGCGAACACTTTCTATACGATGAGCGGCACCAACACGAAAGGAGCGAGCGGCGGCGGCATATGGGGACCCGGCGGCGCATCCATCGACCCGCTGACGAACAACGTATTCATCGCGACAGGCAATGCTGATACAAAAACGACTGCACAGCAGGCGCAGAACGCTTCCTATGCGGAGGAAGTGCTCGAGTTGTCTCCGACGCTGACCCTTCTCGAAAATAATTATCCCACGAATATTCCGAATAATGGCATGACTAACTTCGATTTTGGCGCGACGCCGATGCTCTTTCAGCCCCTGGGTTGCCCACCGCTGCTCGCCGCGATTAATAAGTCTGGCATGTTCGAGCTATACGACAGCGCAACGATCAGCAGCGGCCCGATTCAATATATTGCGATGTCGATCCCATCTGGCTATGCAAACTTTGTTGGCGTACCCGCCTACGATCCCAACACCGGCTATGTGTATGTGGGGCTGCCGTCATCTGAAGGGATCTACCAGCCGGGGATTGCAGCTTTTAGCATGGCGTCGAATTGCACGTTGAATACGACGCCCGTTTGGAGCGCCCAGTTTGGACCGGCGGGAACCGCCCAGGCGCCGGCGCCGCGTTCGCCAATCTCAATTGCAAACGGCGTCGTGTACATCAGCAACTACACCGGCGACACCGAGTACGCATTTAACGATGCAACCGGCGCGCAGTTGTGGACGCTTCCACTGCCGTACTACGGAAGACAGGGTACGGTGATTGCCAACGGCATGGTCTATGTCAGCTCGTCGGACGGCACGATCACCGCCTGGGCGCCGCTGCCGTCCGCTCAAAAACTACGCAAGAAAGCCGTTAAGGGGCTCCCGACTAACCGAGGACACCAAATCTCGATTCCCGACGGGATGGGAGGGAGGATCGATTTGAGGAGCTCGCCCAATGCGTTGGCCAACTTCGGCCTGCCGGACCGTTAAGCATCACGCTTGATTGACACCGCTGTTATACAGAGCGAACGCGTGAGCACCGCTACTGCAGCAACCAGACCTACGGAGCCGGCACACCCCGGGCACCCGAGCTTCGATTCCGCCGCGCTTGATCACCCGTACGGCGCGGCAGCTGGGAAATCAGCGATCGGCGGAGCTGCCGCACCTTTCTCGATTTGCTTAACGCAGAGACGCGCGACGGCACTGCAATGTAATATCGGCGCGAGCGGCCTGAGCGCCGCCGCGGATTTCCTAGAATGGAATAACGGCGTTCCACGAGAAGTAATACAGTCCATGGCAAATCCGGCGCGCGCATCGGCGATAACTCTGCGTAAGCTCAAGCGTGATGAAGCCGAGCGCCTCGATCGTAACGAATGGCGTGCGCTCTCTTCAGCTCAAAAACTTTCTATGCTGTGGGACTTAACGGTCGTCTGGATGGATACGCATGGAATCCCTGCGGAGCAGCGGCGACTTCAGAGAACTGTTGTCGCTCTTCAACACCGAAGGCGTTAGGTACCTTATCGTCGGCGGTTTTGCGCTCGCGCATTACGGCCGCCCACGCTACACGAAAGACCTCGACCTCTGGGTCGACCGCAGCGACGAGAATGCACGTAGGGTCTACCAGGCGTTGGCGCGATTCGGAGCGCCTCTTCATAACCTAAGCCACCGCGACTTTACTGAGCCGGATGTAGTTTTCCAGGTGGGAATCGAGCCGTTACGAGTCGACGTTCTCACCGATATTTCAGGGGTACAGTTTGCCGAAGCTTGGGATCGGCGCGAGAGCTCGAAGTACGGCGACGTGCCGGTCTACCTTATCGGAAAATCCGACTATATCACCAATAAGCGCGCGAGCGGACGCTCACAAGATTTGCGCGATGTTGAGGCCCTGTTAGAAGAGTAGACGCCGCTCGTCGGCGCACGTCAGCGATTTTGGCGACGGCCCTGCGCATCGGAACGACCAGCACGTGCGGATCGAAGCCAGGCGGCGGCGCGTCCGACGTTCCCGGCGGCCGCGAAACCGGGCGAACGCCGATCGAGCTGCACGACCAGGGGCTCGGAATGCTGCGCACAACCTCATCCGGAATCTCGGCTGAAGTCGCGCCGATTGGCGGTGTAATGCCGAGCAATCGCGCGATGTCGAAACCGCCCGATAAGTCGCCGCTCTGCGGGCTCGCGTCGCGCGGTCCGAACGGCGCGTAGCGCGCCTCGTCGGGAAGCTGCGCGAGCGGCGTGCGATTGAAGAGATGCTCGACGAACTTGATAACCGACGCTTGATCGTCGAGCTCGCCCACCACACCGGTGCGCGCAAACGGCGAAATCAGCAGCAACGGCACGCGTTCTCCGTTCCCGCAAGGATTGCCGTCGGGGCAAACGAGCCACTGCGGCGGCGGCACATGATCCCAGTAGCCGCCGGGATCGTCCCACGTAACGACGATCGCCGATTGTCTCCAATATTGGCTGCGCGCAATCACGTTGATCATCGCTGCGACGTCGGCTTGCGCGACCTGCAAATCGGATTCGCCTGGATGGTCGTCGTCGCCTAAAAACGTAAACGGCTCGGCGTGCGCGGGCTTTAGGCCCTGGTTGCTCGCGAACCCGCCTTTGAGATAGAACAGCCCGCCCTCGCCCAGTTTGCCGCTCTCGACGTCGGATGTAAATCGCGTGATGTCGGCAACGTGTTGGTCCATCGATGCATTGTTGGCGATGTATCCGAAGTAATGCGGCGCCAGATGATGCGTCACGAGCGTCACGCGCCCGGGATCGGCGGGGTTGGCATAGCCTTGTTGATACCAGGTCCAGCTGATCGGCGCGTCGCCTTGCGCGCGCAAGAACGCGATGTCGTTGCCGATGTCATGCGTGTAGTTCGTCAAGCGCCCGGCATCGCGGCCTTCGAGGTTCAGCAGCACGGTAGCGTAGGTCTGGTCGACTTGGCGCTCCTTGCTGAACTCGGCGCTGTTGTACGGCCCCCAAGCGGATCGAGATCGACGAACATCGGCACGCCCCGTCCGGCGGCGCCGGTCGGCTGCGGGTGTATGGCGGCCCGGCGGCGCCGTAATGCATGTATTCCGTCTCGCCGTTCTGGGCCGCGATGATCTCGACGTTGCTTGGCGCCGACGGCGCCCGCGCGCCTTGAAAGAACGCGTCAAAGAGTGCGAATCGGCTCGCGTACATCCAAAGGTAGGGAATCGTGTCGCAGTCGACGTGCGCCATCGCTTCGTCGCCCACCGACGCCGCTTGCGCGTCGGCACGCATTCCCAACGTATCTTGCGCGGAGGAGAAAGTCTTTGCGCCCACTGCGCTTCCGCGCGCGACGAAACCATCCATGGCGCCGCCGTGAATCCCCGCATCCATCAGCGGCGCGCGTTGTTCACGAGCCCGAGATCGGGTTCGACGATGCGGAACGCGGCGTCTGACGCTGCGCGACGGGGTTGTACTGCGAGAAGCCGTGCGTGCGCGCGGCCGAGCTATAAATGCCGTTGGCCCCGGGAAACGTTCCGAAATAGTGATCGAACGACCGATTCTCTTGATAGATGACGAAGACGTAACGGACGCGTTCGCCGATGAGCTGCTCGAGTGACGGTTGCGGAGCCGGCGGCACTGCCGCCGTTAGACCCGCGACGGCGATCAACAACGCTGCGCGGAGCGCCGGCAGCATCCACCGCAGGAACATGACGCCACGAGCTTCCGAAGACTGCGAAGATACTCCTCGGCCGTAAATCGCCGACGCTTCGCTTGCGCTCCGGATGCGCTATGGTCGCCAATGCGCATTAACATGACGATCGCAGCGATTGCGGCGCGACCGCGGACGAGCGCACTCGAATGAAGCCGAGCGGCCGAGGGAACGGCTTCTTTCTGTCGAATTCCGATGCCATCAGCGGGCCGGGCGCTGGATTTGGAGCAAATGGCATGTACGTTAAAGGTCGCGGATTATTTGTGCTTGTGCTTGCGTGCGCAGCTGTTGCCGGCTGCTCGGCTCGCGGCGGTCCGGCGCTTCAAGACTCCGTGCTTCCTGGCTCGGCCGACCAGGGCGGGGATCGCATCAAAACGCCTTTCGTTAGGCCGACGCGCTGTCCGGAAGCCAATGCCACGTGCATCAAGCACGTGGTTGTCATTATTCAGGAAAACCGCAGCTTCAACGATCTCTTCATGGGTTTCCCGGAAGCGAACACCAGAACGACGGGCATGGTCGGCGGCGCTTCGGTGCGGCTCCAAGCGCACAAGTTCGAGGCGTCCAGGAAAGACATCTCACACTGCTGGCAGGATGCGATCGCCGCCTACGACCACGGGCGGATGGACGGCTTCTACCAGGAGCCGCGGGAAAGACTGACGATAGCCCAATGCCCGAGCCTTCGCCCTCCGCTTGGAACCGGTCCCGATTCGCCGTACACCTACGTTCCAAATGGTTCGCCAAAATACGTTGACGAGGCCGGTCCGTACTGGAATATGGCACGGCAGTACGTCTTGGCTGACCACTTCTTTCCGACGGATTTTGGGCCGAGTTTCACCGCGCATCAGAACTTGGTCGCGGGCACGGTCGAAGTCGCCAAGCAGCAGTTGGTCGTGAACTATCCGGGAACGCTAAGTCGCATCGGCGCTATGAAATTTCAAGCAGGGCCGTGGAGCTGCGATTCTTCGCCGGATATTAGAACTTCTACACTCAATCCGCAGGGTGTCATCTCCGAGGGTGCCGGCCCGTTCCCGTGCTTCACGCAGTACCGAACGCTTGCGGATACGCTCGACGCGCGCCACCTTTCGTGGCGGTACTACACGCCAAGCCAGAGTGGTTACCCCAAGGGCACGTATCTCTGGAATCCATTCGCCGCGATTCGCTCGGTGCGCTACGGTCCCGACTGGGAAACCAACATCATCACGCCTCAGACGAAGGTGCTCGCGTCGGCCAAGCGCGGCAAGTTGCAGTCGGTAACGTGGGTCGTTCCCGACGGCGTCGATTCCGACCACCCGGGTCCCTATGCATCGGACACCGGACCGTCGTGGGTGGCAGCGGTCGTGAACGCCGTCGGAGAGGGTCCTCAATGGCGCTCGACCGCGATCGTCGTACTCTGGGATGACTGGGGCGGATACTACGACGGCCTAAAGCCACCGCATCGTGACTACCGAGGGCTCGGCATCCGGGTCCCGTGCATCGTTATCTCGCCGTACGCCCGCAAGAGCTACGTGTCGCATACAGTGTATGAGGACGGCAGCATCCTAAAGTTCATCGAGGAGACATTCCGTTTGCCATCGCTCGTGTTATCGAGCTACGGCTACGGATACACCGATGGTCGCGCCAATAGCTTACTCGACAGCTTTGACTTCACGCAGACGCCGCGCGCTTTTGTAAAGATTCCGGCGAAGTATCCGGCCTCTCATTTTACCGACGAAAAGCCCTCTGGTATTCCACCGGACACTGAGTAGAAATTATGCGTCCTACCCCGGCCGGATGTTTTGATTGACGTGAAAGAAGTTCTCGGGGTCATATTTGCTTTTGATCTTGGCTAAGCGGTCGTAGTTGTCGCGATAAGTCGCCCGAATCCGCTCCGCGCCCTCATCGTCCATCATGAAATTCACGTACGCGCCGCCGGCGCCGTAGGGATGCAGTGCGTCAAAGTACTCCCTGGCCCAAGTGGTTAGGCGATCCTTATTCGCCGAATCGGGATCGACGCCGACGATCACTTCGGCAAACAGCGCGTCGCGATAAGCCCATGGCGTGTCGTCGTTTTTAGGCCGGCTTGCGGCACCGTTGATGGGATACAGATGCATCGTCGAGTGCATCGTGGGCAGTTTGGAGCCGTGCTCGAGGTGCAAGGCGATGGCCTCGTCGTTGAGCTCCTTCATGAAATCGGCTTTCCAGTACCATTGCAATCCCGACGGATAGAGTGCGTCGAAAAACTCTGCAGCGTCGGGAACGGCATCGGGCCGACGAACTCGAAGGCCGGCTTGCGAAAAGCCCGCGGGGGCGCGAGGATTTCGTTCGTCTCGCTCGAGGGTGCCGGTGGAGCACCACACGATGGCGCACATCTTCTTCAGGTGAAGCTCTTGCGGGAAGAGTGGTATCGGCGGCACGGTGAGAAACGCGAAAAATCCGCCGATCTCTTGGGGCGCGTGCGCGATGAAATCACGAAACCACTTCATAATATCGTTCGCGTCCTCGAGCTCCCACAACATTGGGCCGGCGACTACCATGTCGACGGGATGCGCCTGATAGAGAAACGACGTCACGACACCGAAGTTCCCGCCGCCTCCGCGAATCGCCCAAAACAGGTCGCTGTTCTCGTCCGCGCTCGCGATGACGAACTTGCCATCGGCAAGCACGACGTCGGCGGCCAGCAGATTATCGATGGTCAAGCCGTATCTTCGCGTGAGGTATCCGACGCCGCCGCCCAGCGTCAGGCCGGCAACGCCCGTGGTCGAGATAAAACCCGACGGCACCGCGAGCCCGAACGCGTGCGTTGCGTGATCGACGTCACCCCACGAGCAACCGGCACCAACGCGCACGGTTTTTGCCGGCGGATCGACGCGGACGTACTTCATAAGGGAGAGATCGACGACAAGACCGTCGTCGCAAACTCCTAAGCCGCCGGCGTTGTGCCCGCCACCGCGAATTGCAACGGTCAGGCCGTGCTCGCGCGCAAAGTGCAAGGCGGCAATCACGTCGGCCACATCGGCGCACTTCACGATCAAGCGCGGTTTGCGGCTAATCATCCCGTTATAGACTTTGCGAGCTTCTTCGTAGCCTGGATCGCCTGGCGCGATGAGTTCGCCTCGGAGTTGAGCCTTGAGTTGACTGATGTCGGCTTCTTGAATGACTTTCTCCTTATCGACGCGGGGAACGTTTCCTCAGGGCATGGCGTGCCGGCCTGCTCCGCGGTCACCCGCACGCGAAATGGCGAAGCTGTTGCACGAACCAGACAGTATCGCGCGATCGTTGGGAAATCGTCAAGCAAGCTTAGGAGACAGGTACGCTCGCGAGACGGCGCGCATCTGCCGCACATGGCGCGCACCCTTCGGTTTGGCGTCGCAACGGCCGACCATCAATGCGAAGCCTACGACGGACACGACGACATTCGCGACGTCTGGGAGCGCGTGCGCGGACTCGTCGCGCGCGGCAAGGCCACCGACTTTTGGAATCGCTATCGCGAAGACGTCGAGCTTGCGCGCGGCTTGGGATGCACGCGTCTTTCGGCTCTCGCTCTCATGGGCGCGCCTCGAGCCGGAGCCGGGCGCGTGGAGCGACGAAGCCTTCGCGCACTATCGCGACGTTTTGCAAGCGATGCGCGACGCCGGAATGTCGACGGTCGTGACGCTCGTGCACAACACGTGGCCGCTGCACGTGCAGGCTGCCGGCAGCGGCGCAGGACCGCTCGATCCGGGCTTTCCCGATCGCGTCGCGCGTTTCGCAACTGAGGTCGCGCAGCGGCTCGGCGATCTCATCGACGACTACGTGACGCTCAACGAGCCCAACCAGCTCGTCTACGGCTGGATCAAAGGCTTTTGGATGCGCGCCTATGCGATGCCGCCGGGCCAGCCGCCGTACGAAAGCGGCGACGAGCAGATGGACGACGTGCTCACGCTGATCCCCAATCTCTTTCGCGCGCATGCCAAAGCGCGCGAAGCGATTCGGAGCATCCGGCCGGGCGCGCGCGTCGGAACGAACCCGCTGGTCTTGGGCCTGCCGCGATGGCTGCAGCACTGGATCGACCGCAACGCGACGCGCTTGCAGTCGCCGGAGGACGCGAAGCGTCAGGCCGGCGCGCATCGCGCAGTCGGCGATCAACGAAGGCGGGCGCGTCGACTGCTCGATCGCGCAGCTCACGATCACGCCGGAGCGCGGCAGCACGCGTTCTTCTCCGAGCCGTACTATTGCGCGCATCTTGCGGCGCTGCATCGACCGTTCGCGCTTCCGGCAGACCTGCAAGCTGGCGCGGGCGCGTCGCGGTCGTCGCCGACACGCTTCCGGCGAGCATCGTCGGCGGCTGGTTTCCTGCCGCGACGATTCGCTACGTGAAAGCGATGCCCGACGCGGTGGAGGCGCTGCGGCGCGGCGAGGTCGACGCCGTCTTCGACGACGACGTGACGCTGCGCCAGTACGCCGGCGACGCGCTCGCGCTCACGCAGCTTCCCGACTCCGGAGCAATACTTTCGCCGTCGCGATGGCGCTGGGCAGCCGCACGCTGCTCAACATCGTCGACCGCGCGATTCGCGATTTGCGACGAGAGCATCCCGAGATTCCGGACGCGTTCAATCGCAAGACCGTCGCGCATATCGGCCGCGAAGAAGAGGCGCAAGCCGACTCGCAGCGCGCCGTTCCGGAGATGGACCGCTCGATCGCGCGCATTCGCCAGCGCGGCAGGTTGCGCGTCGGGATTCATCCGGGCGTGCCGGGGCTTGTGCGATCGTCGATCGACAAGGGCGAGTGTACGAAGGGCTCGAGCCGGATATCGCGCGGCGCGTCGCGCAGCTCATCTTCGGCGATCCGAACTGCGTTGAATTCATTCCCGTGCGCGGCGAGCGGCGTTTGAGCGCGACGCGCTCGTCGTGGCTGCACGCAATTCTTCGCGTTGCGCAAGAGCTTCGCGATCTTCTCGACGCTGCTCGGCACGAACTGGTGGAATCTCGGCATGGCCGGCAAGCTGCCGGAGTTTCTCTGCCCGCGCGAATGCGCCGGCACGCTCGACTACGTCGGCCTGGACTACTATTGGGGCGTGCCGTCGTTTTGGCCGCGCGAGCTGCATCGCCTCAGCGCCGCTGCGGATTTTCAGTATGCGAACGCGCCCGTCTGGCCAGACGCGCTCAGCATGATTCTGCTCGAAGCGGCGCGAGAGTTTCCCGGCAAGCCGATCGTCGTTATCGAGAATGGCTGCGTCGTGCAAGCTGCGGGCGTCAGCCGCGCCGACTACTTAACGGAGCATATCAAGCAAGTGCGCAAGGCAGTCGATCGCGGCGCGCCGGTCGAAGCGTACATCTGCTGGAGCATCACGTCGAACCGCGAATGGGGTCTGCCGTTTCGATGACGGCAGCGATTTCGGTCTGTATCACATCGATCTCGACAACGACCCTACGCTGCAGCGAAAGCCCACCGACTCGAGCCGCACCTACGCTGCTCTTATTGCGGAACGCTAGCTAGAGAAGCCAGCTAACCGTGCACCGGCTCCAAGGGGGGCTCGAGCGACGCTCTCGAAGACGCTGCGTCTGGAGCTAATCGGAGTGTAACGATGTTCGAATCTCCATTTGTCGACAGAGGTGTGGCCGCACTGGCCCTTTCCTCGCTTGCGCTCTTCGAGCTGCAGTGGCAGCGCAGGCGCGCCGCCCGTCGCTTCGACGCCGGCGCAACAAGCAATGCAAACTGCGACCAGATCGTCCGGCGCGAGTCACTTTGGGCGCAACTCAACCGCCTTCTACGTCAGCGACTACCAAGGAAAGTCCGTCTTTCGCTTCGTGCGCAATGCCGACGGCACGCTCGTCACCCCGGCCGGCTCTATCCTCGTTCTGTCGTACAATCCAGGCCCCATCGCCATTGGACGCAGCGGCAACCTCTATGTGACTGATCAACAGAACGTATCGGTTGAGGTCTACCGAAAAGGCGCCAGGGCCTACGACCAGCCCATGCGCACGCTGCTGCTGCCGTTCGTTCCGAGCTCCGTAACAGTCGATCGTGCCGGCAACGAGTTCGTCGGCGGACTCACCAACGGCTACGTGGCCGTTTACGCACCGCGGGCCAGCGGATCCGCGCATACGATCCAGCGCATTGCGCTTCCCGACCGGCACGCCGATATCAACGGCGTTGCCGTCACGCATCGGGCAATCTCTACGTGTCCGACTCTAACGAAGTGAGCGAGTTCTCCACGCCCACGACAAATCCGACGCTCAAACGCGCCATTATCGGATCCGGCCAGCAAAACACGCCCACGGGCATGACGGTCAACAACCGCAGCGGCGAACTCTATGTCGCAAACGCCGGCGACAACAACATTCTCGCCTACTCTGCGAGCGCGAACGGCGCGAGCGCGCCCAACCGCACGATTTCGCCGCACAATCCAGCGCTCATCAGGCCGATCGCCGTCGCGGTAAACCGATCGACGCTCTATTCGACGAGCGGCAACAGCGCAACGGGGCCGCCGTCGGTTTTCGTACTCGACGCCGCCAAAGGTTTGCAGCGGCCCGTGCAGGTCGCCACCGGCGCCTACCTCGCAGACCCGATCGGTCTAGCCCTCGGCCCGTAGCGCGGGCTGCGCAACCCGCAGCGCTAGTGAAACGTTGGGAAGAAGACGTCGCTGACGTAGGTGTTCGATCCGGCCAACGTGCGAATCAGGAGCGCTGTCGCCTTTTGCGTTGTTGGCAAAAATGCGAACGTAGCTCTTCTTAGCATGAACGAAATCCGTCACGTACATTCTGCCCTCCCAGTCAACGCCGACGGTCGTGACGCTCGCGAGGTGTGTTTGCGGGCCTGAAATCGTCGCAACGGGAGCGGTGTTGCCCCTTGCGCCTGCAGCGAAAATACTCACCGAAGCGCCTCCCTTGTTGGCCACAACGATTCGTCCGGTCGGATCGATGCAGACGCTCACGATGTATCCAATGCCGGTGTGGTTGCCGGCAAGCGTCGCGAGCGGCACAACGTTGCCGTTGGCGTTTTTGGCGAATTTCAGGACCGAGCCGCCGTTTGCGACGTACAGGTTGCCCGCGGAATCGAAGGTAACCCCGGACGGTTCGGTCAGCGTCGTCGCGGAGCCGCTGATCGTTCGAATCGGGGCGACGCTCCCTCTTGCGCCTTTGGCAAAGACGAAGACGGCGTCGGCGTCATAATCGGCGACGTAGAGCTGCCCAGAACGATCGACCGCCAGACCCTGGACGTAGACCAATCCGGTGCTCGGACCGCCGAGTATTTTAGGCTTCACGTTTCCGTTCGCGTCGGCAGAGAATATTTCAACCTGCTTTGCACCATTGTCGTTTGCAACGTAAATCGTTCCGTCGGCATCGACCGCGAGTCCCATCGGGTACCTCAGCCGCGTATTCGAACCTGCGATCCGCCGCGCTGGCGCCTTGTTGCCATGAACCATCGTAGGGAAGATCAGGACGCTGTTGTCGTTGCGAGATGCGAGGTACAGAAAGCGTCCGGCCGTTGGGGAAGCTGCCGCACCGTACGAACCGGCGCCGCTCGTGGATAAAGACGTCATGTTTGCGCCACACGCGCACAAGGTGACGACGAGCGCAAACGCGCCGGCGCGAACGATTGGATCTCGTCTCATGGTAAAAGCTCCTAAGGCGGTGCCTCAAAGGCACCGGCCAACCTGCTATTCTGTTAGCGTCTTCACCGCGACCGCCTCAGCTGCCTCCGCGGGCCAGGTAAAGAGGCTTTAAGAGCGCCGAAGCACGGCAAACAGCTCTCGAACGGGATATAAAAAGCCGGGCAACGCCGCATGCTCGATCGTACCGAATTCGTCGAGGCGCACCGTTCGAGCGCCGTCATGCAATTCGACCGCGCGCCGCGCAGAGTCGACAACGATCACCAGCGACGAACCGGCGCGCAAGTAAACGTCGACCTTGTCGTCGACGTCGGTGCGGCGGTCGTCCGGCGAAAGAATCTCTACGGCGACGTCGGGAGCGAGCGGCGGACTCTCCAACTCTTGGTCGCTGAGCGGTCGAAGACGTTCGTTCGATACGTATGCGACGTCGGGGACGAGCGGGCGACGAACTTCGCCCGGCGGTGCGACACGAAACCGCCACTCAGGGCCAACCTCGCCGCGACCCGCCGCCCAACGATCGAGCTGCATCATCAGCGCGCCTTGCAGGCGCGCGTGCGTTCGCTGCGGACTCACCTTTTGCAGAGGCCGCCCGCGCACCCATTCCGTTTCCGGCTTCGTCTCCGGCAGCACGATTTCGTATTGTGCCATCTACGGCGCGAAAGTACCAGTCCGGCGCAGCCGCGGGAAATCTCAAGTCAGCTCAGATCGTTGGAAACGCGCTCGGTCTTCGCCGAAAGCAATTCGTGCAGCGTGGCCTGCGCTTCAATATGAACGATCGTCCACACATGCTCGGGTCCTACGGGAGCGAACCGATACAGAACCAGCGCGCGCGCATGCCACTCGTCGTACGGGCGCTCGTAGATGAGTTGAACGACTTGAAACCTCTCTTCGTCAACCCACAGCTCGCGCAACGGATAACGATCCGGATCGATCTGCGGGCGCAGCGTGAGATGGTAGCAGAGGCGCCCTTCAATGCTCTGGGTACCGGAAAGCGTGACGTCGTAGACGTGACCGTTCGCGGTTACCGTCGCGATCGTTTGTAGCGGGTCCGGCGCGAGGTTCGGCGACGACGTCAACGGCGGCCGTCCCTCGTTTGGAAGCGCGCGATAAAATCCAAGGGGCGTGCTCAACGGCCCCGTAATAAACCCGCCCTTCATCAATACCTTGACCGCGCCGGTCGTCGGAGAGAATGCCTGGGCGAAAGTACGACCATCGCTCATGCGCACGGTGAACTCGACCATTTCGCCCGCGCAGCGCGACGCAAGGAACGTCTGATCGCAGGGAGCGCGAAACGATTCATACGGCGGAACGAGGCGTTCTTGCCAAGCTTGCTGCGCTCGCGCAAATATCTGGGCCGGCGAAAGCGCCGCAGCCGTCTGCGCAACCATGATAACCGCCACAATAGCCGCTAGGTGCGTTTCGTCAACGATTTCCCCTTCAGCGGTCTTTTCTAGTTCCTTCTTTGCAGCAGCGGCAGAGGTTGCCGCGGCGAAGGAAACGCCGTGGCGCAAAATCCGCGTCTGGCTCGTCGGCTCGGCGTCTTCGACCTTGCGCTCATCGTGGTTGGCAGCGTCATCGGTTCCGGCATCTTTCGCACGCCGGCCGTCGTAGCGCAGCGCGTTCCCGTGCCGGCGCTCATCCTTGCGGCGTGGGTCGCAGGCGGAATCGTCTCGCTTTTTGGTGCCTTCGTGCTCGGCGAGCTGGGCGCGCGCCGACCCGACGACTGCGGCGCCTACGCCTATCTGCGCGAAGCATTCCATCCGATGGTGGGCTTCGCATATGGTTGGGCCTCCTTATTGGCATCGTTCACGGGCGGTTTGGCCGCCGCGGCTATTTTATTCTCGGGATACTTCCTCTCGGTGACCGGACTCGCAATGGCGCCCACGGTCGTCGCGGCTGTCGCGCTTGGCGCGCTCGCGCTCGTCAATGCGTTGGGCGTACGGCAAGGCGCGACAGTTCAGAACGGATTGACGCTCTTGAAGTTTGCCGCGCTGCTCGGTCTTGTCGTTGTCGGCCTGACCGCTCATGCCAAAGCACAACCGCAATCTGAGCTCCTCGTCGCCCCGACGCTGGGGACGATTGGTCCGTTCAGCGTTGCGATGATTCCGGTGCTCTTCTCGTACGCAGGAGCGTACGTCGCGAACTTTATGGCAGCCGAAACGAAGAATGCGGCGCGCGCGCTGCCGGTAGGCCTCACGTTGGGAATGATCGGGGTTGCGATCGCATACGTCCTCCTGAATGCAGCCTGCGTTCGAATGCTCGGCGTTGGTGGCTTGGCTCGTACCGACGTACCGGCAGTTGCCGTTCTTTCGAATGCGGTCGGCTCAACCGGAATTCGTCTGGCGTCGATCGCAATCGCGATTACGACGCTCGGTTACATGAGCAATCGGATGCTTACCGTGCCGCGCCTCTATCACGCGATGGCTGCGGACCGCCTCTTCTTTCGAGTCGTCGCGTGGATAAATCCGCGCACTCACGTACCCGTTGTTGCCGTGGCCCTGCAAGCCGTGCTCGCTATCGTCATCGCGCTCACGGCGGGCTACGGGCACATCCTCAACTACGTCGTTTCGGTCGTCTATGCGTTTAATGGCTTGCTCGCGCTCGCGCTCTTCGTCATTCGGGCTCGCGATCGTGCTGCTCCCGTGCACCCTGGCGACGGCTTCCGCGTACCTTGGCATCCCGGCTCGACGGCCATTTACATGCTTGCATCGTGGGGCGTTGCCATTGCTACCTGCATCGCTTATCCGATCGACGGGCTCATGGGTCTCGCGATCGTTTTGAGCGCCGTTCCCGTCTATCTCATTTGGACGCGCGCCGGCCCCGCGCAAAAAGTGCAAGCATAACGTGCTGCCGGCGTATTTGGAGTGTTCGCGCGATGCGAATCATCGCCGCTCCGCTGGGGAGTTGGCGACGGTATGTACCGATGACGGAGCGCCTCTGCTCGTGCGTTATCGCGTCGAGCGGCTCTCGCGTGAAACGCTCACGAGCCGCCCTTGGACGATGTGGCGTTACCGAGAAATGTTACCGGTCGACGACGACGAGGCGCCAATCTCGCTCGGCGAGGGCGCAACCCCGCTGCTCACGCTGCCCGCGTTGCAACGAGAGCTCAAGCTCGAGGAGCTTTACGTTAAGGATGAATCGCAGAATCCCACCGGTTCTTTCAAGGCGCGCGGTATGTCGGTTGCCGTTACGGTGGCAAAAAGATTAGGTGCAAGATCGCTGGTTGCGCCGAGCGCCGGCAACGCCGGTGGTGCGCTTGCCGCATACGGCGCGCGCGCCGGTCTGCCGGTACATGTCTACGTTCCGCGCGATACGCCGGCGCTGTTGATCGAAGAGATGCGAGGCTATGGAGCCCAGGTCGTGCTCATCGACGGCTTGATCGACGATGCAGGACGCATCGCGGCACAATACGCGCGCGAAACCGGAGCTTTCAACGTCGCGACCTTCCGCGAGCCGTATCGAGTCGAAGGAAAGAAGACCTTGGGATACGAGCTTGTCGAACAGCTCGGCTGCGTTCCGGGCACGATCGTCTATCCAACCGGCGGCGGGACCGGGCTCGTTGGGATGTGGAAGGCGTTCGACGAGCTGCAGCGGCTCGGCTGGATCGGCGCAGAGCGGCCGGTGATGGTCGCCGTTCAAGCCGAAGGCTGCGCCCCTATCGCGCGTGCCTTCGAGCGCGGCGAAGAAAGCGCGGCGCGCGTCGACAACGCATCGACGCGAATCTGGGGCCTGCGCGTTCCCAGTGGCATCGGCGATCGATTGACCTTGCGCGCGCTGCGAGAGTCGCACGGATCGGCCGTCGCCGTCTCCGACGACGATGCCGAGCGAGCGATGCACGATCTTCACCGCCTCGAGGGTATCGATGCGACCGAAGAAGCCGGCGCGACGTTGGCCGCGCTGCGCATGCTGCTGTCGCGGAGAACCAAACTTGCGCCGCCCATCGTGCTCTTCAATACCGCGGCGGCGTGGAAGTACGCGCCTCGCGTGCGCGCCTAGGCGCTAAGCGCCGTTCGTTCGATAGCTTAAGCCTACGCCAAGCTGATAATCCCCTAGGCAAGTGACGATTGTCCCAACTTGGGGTATCTAAGAGCGACATGCTGCTCGAAACGGGGGTCGCCGGCGCGATGACGGGCGACTTTTGCGTCAGCGATGAGCGGCTCGGAAGCGTGCTCTCGAGTGAATGCGCCGGCGTCAGGGCGACTCCGGAGCGCAAGTTTCTGCCGGCCGTTGCGCGAGCATCGTTCGAGCAGCTGACCACACTCTTGGCGAACTTCGAGCGCTTTCGCATCGCGTACAGCGTAAAAACCAATCCGCGCAACGAAATCCTCGAGCTTGCCCATAGTCTTGGGCTGCACGTCGAGGTAATCAGCCCTCACGAGTTCGAACACGTGCGCCGGCGCGGATTCGAGCCGAACGCCATTTTGTATAACGGTCCCTGGCCGGTCGGCGAGCTCGATGTCGCCATCGCGTTTGCCGATTCCATCGAAGCCTTTGCACGCAACTGCGAACGATCGTTTCCCACCGCACATGGGGTTCGACTGCGTCCGGACGGAGTTACGTCGCGCTTCGGAGTCCCGTCTGGTGAATCGGAACGTTTGGTCGAGCTCATCGGTAATTCTTCGAAGATCGCGGCGCTCGCGGTCTCGTTTTTTGTTCGGTCGCAAGACCTTGGCCGCCGAACGTGGAGCGCCGTCGCGCAAGAGATTATCCAGCGAGCCGCTGCGCTGCAGACTCGGACCGGGAAACCGATCGTTGCGGTCGACCTCGGCGGCGGTTGCTCCCCGCGCGAGTTCGACGATCGCGTGAGCGAAGACTATCCTAAAATTGCGAAGCTCGCCGCGGCGGCGCTTCCGAAGCTTCGAGATGTCTTTATCGAGCCGGGTCAAGAACTCGCAACGGCCCTGGAAGTCCTCATCGTTCGCGTTCTCGAGGTGCGAAGGCGGCCGCGCGGCACCGATATTGTCGTCGACAGCGGCCTGCCTGCGATGCCCCATATCGTCGACCGACCGCATCGCGTCTTCGTCAATCGCCAGAACCGGTGGCTGAAGCTCGCTTCGGGAAACGATCGGATTCTCGGAAATATCTGCATGGAGGACGACGTCGTGCACTCGGATGTCGCGCTGCCCGAGAATATAGCTGAGGGCGACGTCCTCGTCATCGCCGACGTCGGAGCTTACGATTCGAGTATGGCGTTCGGTTTCGCCGGCGGACGTCAGCCGCGGCATTTTCCATGATCGACGCCACCTATCTGCTCCCATTACGCGCAACGTCGCTCGACGGCCTCGAGGAGCTCACCGAGTATCTTCGGTCGCTCTCCGTCGCACAGAAAATCGTCGTCGACGGCTCGTCGCCGGAAATCTTCGCGGCGCACGCCCGAGCGTGGCGCGGCATGGTGACCCACATCGTGCCCGAACTTATTTCCGGCGCGAATGGAAAAGTGGCGGGCGTGCTGACGGGCCTTCGCGCGGCCCGTTGCGAGTATATTGTCGTTGCAGATGACGACGTTCGTTACGCGGGTGACGACTTGATACGCGTCGCCGGCCTTTTGAGCAGCTTCGACGTCGTACGTCCGCAGAACTATTTCGATCCGATGCCCTGGCATGCCGTGCTCGACACGAGCCGTACGCTGCTCAACCGCGCAAGCGGAGGCGATTGGCCCGGTACGTTGGCGTTTCGGCGATCGGCCTTGCCCGACGGATATCGTTGCGACGTCTTGTTCGAAAATCTCGAGTTGGTGCGGACGGTGAGAGCGCGTGGCGGCAAGGAGTCGGTCGCGATGGATCTTTACGTCCGGCGCCTCCCGCCGACGGCCGCCAAGTATCTTTCGCAGCGAGTACGTCAGGCATACGACGAGTGGGCTCGGCCGGCGCGCCTCGCAATCGCGTTAGCGACGGTGCCGTTCGCGCTCTTTTGCATAGCGCAGCGAAATTGGCGGATACTTGCCGCTGCAGCGTTCTTCACAATAGGGCTGGCCGAAATCGGGCGACGCAAAGCCGGGGGCTCGACAGTCTTTCCGTTCGTATCGTCGTTGCTTGCGCCGCTGTGGCTTTTGGAGCGCGGCGTATGCGCATGGATCGCAGTCGCTCTCAGACTGCGGGGAGGCGTCCGTTACGGAACGGTCGTCCTGCGCGATGCAGCAACGCCCGAGCGCCGGTTGGAGCGCTCGACATGATCGAACGTCGCGCACCGCGCGCCAAGAGCGTCGCGATCAATCCATTTTGCTCCGAGGCGGCCCTTCGTCACAGCAATTATTCCGCGCTTGTGGGTGGCGAGTTGGTGCGCGTCTTGGATTTTAAGCCGCCATCAGACGGCGCGCGTCTCGCGCACGAAGCGCTTCGAAGATTTTTGCGGTCCGACGGCTATCCGTGCGTCGCGGCGCGCTCGGTCTTCAATCGTGGCACCTATCGTTTCGGCTATTACGACGATCTCACGTCGCCCGACTCCGTCAGCGGTTTGGCTCGGGACCTCTGCGCCTTCGTTGCCGAACGCAGCGAATTCGAGGGGACCTTCTGCTCGTTTCTCGCCGCGTTTGGGCAGTTGCCGCGCGACGAGGGTGAGTTCGAGTCGGCGCTGTGGACGACGCTAAGATTGCTGCGCAAGCTCGACGCCGCGTTCTATGCTCATTGCAGCGACGTCAGCTCCGATCCAAGCGATCGGAACTACGCCTTTAGCTTTGCGCAAACGGCGTTCTTCGTCGTGGGTATGCATCCGCGAGCGAGCCGCCTTTCCCGGCGCTTCCCGTATCCGCTTCTGGTGTTCAATCCGCACGACCAGTTCGAAGCGCTGCGCCGCGCGGGACGTTTCGAGCGCTTTCAGGAGGTCGTGCGGGCGTCTGAGCTTGCGCTGCAGGGTTCTCTGAACCCGAACCTGTCGGATTTCGGCGTCGAGTCGGAAGCTCGGCAATATTCCGGCAGAGTCGCCGAGGCCGACTGGACATGTCCGTTTCACCGCTAGCAATTCCCTTATTGACGATACCGCCGCAAAGCGGGGTAGCGTTGCAGCTTCGACGCGGCAAGAGGCTCACGATCGTCGATTCATACGGCTCGCAGGTGGCCGACTTGGCGCTCTATGGGCGCAGCGACAATCGCGAACAATTTTCGCCCGGACGGACGATCGACTACGAAGGCAGCACGTCGCTGACGGCGGGCGCGACCTTGTACTCTAATCGGAGTAATCCGATGGCGGTCATCGTGAGAGATGACGTGGGACGGCATGACTGCCTGCTCAGCCCCTGCAGCGAGCGAATGTTTGAAATTCTGCAAGGTCAGCGCGGTCATCGCAGTTGCCACGAGAACTTGTCACGTGCCCTCGCGCCTCATGGCATCGATTCCGACGACGTTCTCGCGACCTTCAACGTTTTTATGAACGTCACGGTCGCGCCGGACGGCGCCATCGTCATCAAGCCACCGCTCTCCAAAGCCGGGGATCGCATCGTTTTCGAAGCGCAGATGGATTTGATCGTGGGCTTGACCGCCTGTTCTTCGGAGTTCACGAACGGAGGCGATTGCCGCCCGATCGGTTACTCGGTGTCGAAGTGATGAGCTTGGAGTTCGCGCTCGATGGCATCGGCGAACGCTCGCCGCGCCGGCTCGTGAGCGCCCAAATACAGGCCGGGCTCGATGAGCTCTACTTCGCTTACGAGAGGTTGGCCGGCGTCGTCGTTTAGCAGGTCGACTCGTGCGTAGAGCGGCTCTCCGGGCACGGCGGCGATGGCTCGGCTCGCGGCGTCGACTTCTTCACTGTGTCGCCTCGACCGACGACGGTTCCTCGGTGATCGCAAGAACGCGATCGAATGGCTTCTTGACGACCGCATGCGAATAGCGGCCGCCAAGAAAGATCAACGCTCGTTCGCCGTAACTCGCGACCGCATCGAGATACGGTTGGACTAACACGTCCTCCGTTTGAAGCATCGAGTCGAGCCGCACTTGACCGGCCTCTTGTGCCGCGAGATTTCCGCGCACGAGCGTGACGTTATGCGATGCGACGCCTCGCGCCGGCTTGAGGACGACGTTGCGCCAGCCTCGCGCCTCGCTCACTTCCGCAAGCGTACGGCGCTCGCCGCGCCGCACCCAAAACGTCGGCACTACCGGCACGCCGAGCCGCTCGAGCGCGCTTAGGTAGGATTTGTGAGCGTTCCAGACCAGCAGGCTTGGGTCGTTTTTCATCGACCGTAAGCGATGCGACCCGTTCGATCCATTCGAGGAACTCATCGTAGCGATGATGGTAGTCCCAGGTAGACCGCACCATGCACAGGCGCGCTGCAGCCCAGTCGACGAGCGGGTCGTTCCAGACGGCGGTGGAGACCGTCAGCCCGCGCTTGCGAAGTTCGTGCAAGAGGATCCGATCGTCGGGATCGAGTGCCGGCACGATTTCGCACGTGGCCAGAACGCAATCGACAGGCATCAAGCTCGTGTCTTGTACTTAGCGATCGTTAAACAAATAAGTCGGCCGACACATTGAAGGCCTCGGAAAGCTTCTTGATATGGGCTTTACTTAGAGCGCGCTTACCCGACAAGACCTCCGATGCTATTCCGCTTGAACCCAGCAATGCGCTCAACGCCGTCTGAGACATCCGGCTCGCCAGCATGAGTTCTTTGAGCGCGGATATCGGGTCTGGCGCTGCGATGGCATCGTGCTCGTCTTCATAGCGCTCGACCAAGACGGTTAGCAGTTCGAGGTAGCGCTCCTCGGCCGCGGATCGCTTTTTCTGATCCAGCAGCTTTTCGATTCGCAGAAGACACTTGCGATGTTCCCTTTCGTTGCGAACCGCACGCGGGAGCTCTTTGCTCAGCAAATTTCTGTAGGCGACATCAGTGACGGTCATTTCCATTTATCCTTGTCGTATTCGCGTGCTTCGTTACCCATATTCGCGAAGCCGTTGGCTGATAACCCTCAAGGCGAGAGTCAGACCTAGCGCGAACTTCGGCGAAGCTCTAAATATGCGTCAGGTGATTCACAAGCTTTACGTTTGCGACGGCGATGACGGCGGACCGCGCTTTCATCCATGCCGCCGCGTGCAGGAGGCGCTCCGGGCGGCGAACATCGCGTACGAGAAGGAAATCGCAGGTCACGGCAGCCCGATTCCGTTTTTACGCAAAGGCTCGCGTGAGAAGCTGCAAAGGGAGACCGGAACGACGAAGCTCCCCACGATGAAGCTAGCAGATGGCACCGTGCTCGTTGAAGACGGCGCCATCCTAGCCTGGATCCAGCGCAGCAGAAGCAGTAAACTGCTCTACTGGCGACGAAAGTCGTAAGGTGATGCGGCTTTATCGACGTAAACGAAACTTTCGCAACTTTCAAACGTAAATCTCGTGTCCAACGATTTGGAAGGAGCGAGCAGCAAAAATGCGGTTTTATAACGGAGTGCCGATCACGGTCGTAAGCGGCCTGCAAAACATGCAGACGCCCATGGAACGTTCGGCGCGACGCCGTGCCGAGGAGGACGAGCGTCTGGAAGCGCTGGATCCATCGAAGGTCGTCGAAGTGCCGAACGACTACCCGTCGTCGGCAGTAAGCGCGCGGCGCGCATCCTCAGCGTCGTCCGCCCGGTCGATCGAGCCCGAACCTACTCGATGTCGATCCCCTTACCTATCCGCAGTAATAGCGCTTAGGCCGGCGACTTGCGGCAATGGCCCTTGATCATGGTGCCGTTTGACTTCGTGTAGGGCATAACCCACGTTTCGCCTTTTGGACAAGACACGGCGGTCGATTTGCGGCAATATCCGTGGACGACCGTGCCGTCGGACTTCGTATACGCCTTGACGTAGGTTTCGCCCGCCGGACATGTTGTCGACACTGCTACGAGCGCCGGCGCCGACGCCGACGTGGCGGCGACCGCCACCGTATGAAGCGAAGCGACTAACGCGATCGCGGCAATTGAGGAGAAAAGACGGTTCACGAGCATACCTCCGAGTGCGAGATTGTTGAAGGAAGTATACCCGGACCCCGTTGTGCCAAGCAGCTTAGCTGTACTTTGCCATGAGCCGTGCGGTGTACCACGCCGGCCACGCTTCCGGCGGAGCCTCGCGCGCGTACTGCTCATCGAAATCCACCAGGTCGCGGGTAAGGTGACTGCGCACCGGCCGTCGCCCAAGCAGCCGAGGAAGCTGGGAGTGAGTGAGAAGCCAATCGGAATAAAATGTCGCCCAGTCGTCGTCGGCTCCGTCGGTGTCGGCGAAGACCATGTGGTGAACCTCGCTGACCTGCCGAAAGAGTTCTGAGATTTTAGCGGCCGCTTCGTCGCTCATTGTGAAGCCTCCCTAAGACGGCTGATCGTTCGCATCCTCCAGCGGCCTGTCATTGGCCGCCGCGGAGCGGCCGCATGGCGGACAGGGGGGCAACCCCGGCGAAAGGCCCGGGACCAAAATCTGATTGCTGCTTACCTCAGGAGGCACATGCAACATTCAACACGCGCGATTGCGTCGGCCCTTGGCTTGACGCTCGTTCTTACTGCATGCGGCGGGCACGTCTCGTCGCTTCCGGAGCTCCCGAGCAACGGCGCTGGAACTGCCCCGTCGGCGACGCGCTCGGGCCTTTCCGATACGCCATTGATTTCAATCCCCAAGCTCTCCGGCGATCTCGCCTATGCCGACGTCGCACGGCGCCCCGCTAACGCGCCGGTGCGCGTTTCGATCACCCTGCGTTACAACCATCAAGCCGAGCTCGATCGGTTGGTTGCGACGCTCAACGATCCACGTTCCCGTGGGCATCGCCACTTTCTCTCCGCGAAAGAGTTCAACGCCTACTATGCGCCGACTGCGCAGCAAGAAGAAAGCGTCGTTCGCGCGCTGCGCCGCGCCGGCTTCACGATCACCAAACGCTACGCCAATCGCACGATCGTCGATGCGAAGGCTCGCAGTTCTGACGTCGAGCGGTTCTTCGGCACGGAAATCCACAACGTGCACCAGGGCAAACACGGCGAACGGTACACTAACCTCAAGCCCGCGACCGTGCCGCACTCGATTGCCTCGTACGTGCGCGACCTGTCCCTCAACAATTTGATCGTCGTCCGCACCGCGGTAGACCAAGACGGCGTTGCAAACCAGCGCACCACGCCGCAGTTCCGCCACGACGCGATGGGGCGGGTCCAAATCCCGATTCCGGCGGTCGGCGGAATCCGGCCAATGGCTTCAGGAATCGGTAACGGCGGTTTCGAGACCGGCTCGCTCAGTCCGTGGGTCAACGAGAGCAGCACCGGCACGAACTACGTGCAGGTAACGACGGCACGGGCCCATTCAGGCTCGTACTCTGCTTTCATGGGCACCCTCCAGCCGCCCGAGATCAACGGGTGGTCGTCGATCGCGCAATTAGTAACCGTGCCGGCCAACGGCGTTCTCAGCTTCTGGGTCTATCAGGGTTCCAACGAAGGCAGCTACGGCACCCAGTACGCGTGGCAGGCGGGTTACCTCCTGAATCAGAGCGGAAGCATCCTCAAGACTTTCTACAAGACCGTCAACAACACGAACGGCTGGGTCAACTACACGGTCAACCTCAGCGCGTACGCCGGTCAGACCGACTACATCTACTTCGGCTGCTACGGCGACGGCTACAGTCAAACGTACGTCTATCAATATGTCGACGACGTCGCATGGGTAGGCAGTGCGACGCCGACGCCGGCGCCGACAGCGACGCCAACCGCGAAGCCGACAGCGACGCCAACTGCGAATCCGACATCGACGCCAACTGCAAAGCCGACGTCGACTCCAACGACGGCGCCGACGTCCACGCCGAGCGGCGGATGCAATGGGGCGGCGGCCGATAATGGACCGCTCACCAACTCGTCGGGAACGCTCGCAACGGGCGTCGCCAAGCCCTTTGATTTTCCGGTTCAACACGGGTGCAACGGCGCCGGCTATACCGCGGCCATTGTGATCGACGACCCGGTGAACAAGAGCTATCTCACCACATATCTGTCGGCCGCGCAGGTCACGCAAACCGGAACGGTGACCAACGAAGCCGTTGACGGCGGCGGCAGCGGCGATGATCCCGAGACTGACCTCGACGTGCAAACGATCTCCGGACTTGCGCCGGGCGCGAACGTCATCGTCTACGACATCGGTTCGCTCGGCGATCAACAGATCGAAGACGCATACAACCAAGTGCTCAGCGACGGTAAGGCCACCGCAGTGAACTCGTCGTTTGGCGGTTGTGAATCGAGCGACGTCTCGTTCGCCGATTCGACCAACTCGATTGCCGAGCAAGGAGCGTCGGAAGGCGTTGAGTTCTCGGCATCCAGCGGCGACTCGGGAAGCAATGAGTGCAGTGGCTCCAAAGGCGTCAGCGCGCCGGCGGGCGGCCCCTACTTCTCGTCAATCGGTGGAATCGATTTCACCGACACGAGTCAGGGCGTGCTCGAAACCGTCGTCATGGGTAGTGTCAGCGGATACTCAGGCGGCGGCGGCGTCTCGACGGTCTTCGCTCTTCCCAGCTATCAGAGTGGGATCACGGGCGTCATCACCTCGGGTCGCAACCAACCCGATATCTCGCTTCCGTTCTATCCCGTCGCGGTTTATACGGGCGGAAGCTGGGGTCAGTACTTGGGGACCTCGTGGTCTTCGCCCGCATCGGTGGCATTGATCCTCGAAGCCAACGAACTTCACGGCTCCAAGCTCGGCTGGATCGATCCGACGTTGTACAGCCTGTTCAAGTCGACGGGCTACAGCGACTACTACACGCCGTGCACTTCCGGCAGTAACGGGGCGTACTCGTGTAACGCTTCGCAGTACAATCAAGCCGCCGGCATTGGAGCGCCGAAGGGCTGGGCTTTGGCCAACGCCCTCTAAAGAGACGACGCGGCGGCGAGGTAAACGAGTCTCGCCGCCGCGATGTCTTCGGCCGCAATCCCGACCGACTTAAAAATGGTCGTCTCCAGCGGCAAGGGAGCTTTCGTCCCGGCGAAGATCTCGCCGATCTCGGCGTAGATACTCGCGCCCGACAGAATCACGTCGCCAGATTCTTTGAGGACCGCTTCGCGTGAATCGACAACGAGAACGTTTTGCATCGCCTCGTCGTCGAGCTCGCGCCACGTCGGCCGGTTCGCGCCGACCGCGTTTACATGTGCGCCCGGCTTCAGCCACGCGCCTCGCAGCACGGGCTGCTGCGAGCTGGTCGCGACCACGACGACGTCGGCCCCACGCACGGCCTCCTCTGCCTCCATGGCGACGGCGCCGTATTCTGCTGCGAACTCTGCCGCGTGCGCGCGCGTGCGGCTCCAGACTCGCACTTCTTCGAACTTCCGGACATGCGAGAGTGCGGCGAAGTGCGATCGCGCTTGCACGCCGCTGCCGAGCAGCGCGAGCACTTTGCTATTCTGCCGGCATGAGGTATTTGGTTATCGCCGCCGAGACTGCGGCGGTTCGCATCTCGGTGATCAGACGTCCATCCATCGCCGCGAGCGGCTGTCCGTTGTCGGTGCGCAAAAGCAGTATCGTCGCATCGTGTGTCGGAACGGCGCTTCCTTCGTTAGCGGGATAGAAACTGACCGCTTTGAGACCCATCACGTCTTTGGCGACCGCCGGCATTATGCCGAGATAGCGCCGTCCTTCCTCGATCGTGATGACGCTGCGCACCGGCTGCACGATGCTGCCGCGTGAAAAGTCCGCAAGCGCGCTCTCCATCGCCGCGATCAGCTGCTCCCACTGCAGCCGAGGTCGAATCTGCTCCTCATCGAGGTATCTCATCAGCGTTACCTTTGATCATGGGGCGATAGCCCGATAATCGAGGGCCGACCTGCCCGAACGCTCGGATACTTCGGCATTGTCGCGCCAGCGTTCGGGCCGTGGCTAGCCGCCGCGCTAGCGCCTATGTGCATTGGCTGCTCGCCAGGCTTTCTTCATGACAGGACTCCACATACTAGAACCCCGCAAAAGAAGGTCTCTAATAGATTAGCTTCGACCTCGCAAGGAGTTCCTAGTGTCAACTTGGCGCCTAGCGATCGCTCGATCGCTTCTCCCATTCACCGGCGTCGGCTGTCCTCGCATTCTTTTCCGGATGCGCTAGCTCGAGCTCATCGATTCCCGCTCATGTGGGCCCAGACACCGGCCTTCAATACAGTCAGAAGGCTAGACGATCCGCTCACGAGCTCGGGGGTACAGGTTCATCCGAGGGAGGTCGGCGCGGCGGTTTCGACCTCGGTGCTCGGCGCAGATATGAGCGTGTGGTTCGATATTGCGCAGCACGGGATTGCATCGTCGTTTGAGAGAGCGGGATTAACGACGACGCGATGGCCAGGAGGAAAGGCAGCCGATCGTTATCATTGGAAGAGGAATCATTATAGCAAGGGCATCTGCGGCTCGTCGCTCGGCAATTCTCCTAATGCAAACTCGACGTTCGATAACTTTATGAGGGACGTCGCTATCCCCGCACATCTCGATGTCGCGATCACCGTGAACTACGGATCGAACAGGAAATGCACCGGTGGTGCTGATCCCGACGAGGCTGCCGATTGGGTCGCATATGCGAACGTGAGAAAAGGTTACAACTTGACCTGGTGGACAGTCGGCAACGAGCAATATAGAGCCGGACGCACTCGACTTGCGTTCGAAACCGCACGATCCTACCCAGTACGCCCGGGTCGTTAGGCGGGATTACTATCGGCAGATGAAAGCTGCGTCGTCGGTTCCCATCAACGTCTGTGTTGACGTCAGTCCCAGGGTCAAAGGATGGGATGCGGCCGTCTTAGCACAAGCCTCGTTTGATTGTGTGGAGCTGCACTATTATCCGGAGCAACAGACAGGAGACAACGATGAAATTCTTGATTACTGATGGGGCTCCGGGGTTCACGGGACTTGTCCATACCCTCCAAGGAGAGCTTGCGGCCGCAGGGCGCGGTGGGACGCCGATCTATATTGGCGAGATCGGCTCAGCCATCGGCCCTGGCGGCAAACAGACGATGTCGATCACGCAGGCGCTCTATGCGGGTCAAGTAATCGGCGAAATGCTCAACGACGGTATCGCGCGTGCGACGTGGCACGTTGGCTACAGCGCCTGCGCTTCACCGAGCGAGGGTGGCGACTTCAGTCCTTCCCTGTACGGCTGGCAGAACTACGGCGAAGATGGGATTTTTTCGGACGGTGCGAATCCAGCATTGCCATGGCAAGAATGTACCGCTTGGGACTTTGTTTCCCACGGCGACCATATTCGAGATGGCATCGCATTTCGTCCGCAACGGTGAGCATATGCTCGGCGCGTCGGTAGTGGGGATGCCGGACGTTCGTGCCTATGCTACGACCTACGGCCGCGGATACGCGCTGATGCTGTTCAATCTCAACAAGTGGACAAGTCAGATCGTACCGGTGACGATCGAGGGAAAAACGTCGGGCTCCGGCGGTCCGATGATGACCTATGATAAGGCTCTTTATGACGCATCGAAAAAAAACAAATGGAAAGGCCCTTCGTCGTCGACGCTATCGAGCTGGCGGAACAGCTTTAAGGTAACGCTTCCGCCGTGGAGCATGGTGGTCGTGCGGACAAAGTAGCGGTTCGCTACGGTCTTCAACCTCTATCTCGCCACTCGGCAACCCCGTTCGCGCTCGTTCACATTTTCGCTTTAGTTGCATACTTCAAAGGAGAATCCAAATGCGAGGTATCTTGCTCATGAATTGGCCGCTGGGGGCGATGGCTTGTGCGCTCTTCCTTTCGGGTTGCAAAGGCGCGAGCGGATTCTCGCCATCGCCCGAGCTGCCATTTTCGGGCCAGCAACCAGGCCAAGCGTCGATACGGGTGGCACACCACCAGAGCAAGATCCGGCATATTGTTATTGTCATTCAGGAGAACCGCAGTCTCAACAATCTTTTTTACGGCTTCCCGGGCGCCAAAACAGTAAAGTACGGTTACGATACGCACAAACAAAAGATAGAACTCAAGCCAGTCGGGCTAGCAACTACGTGGGACGTCGAGCACAATGTTGACGGGGTTCTAAGCGGCGTGTAATGGGACTGGAAAAATTCCTGGCACCGATTGCAGGATGAATGGATTTAATAAAGAGACCTGGACCTGTGGTGCCGGTGGACCGCGTTGTCCCGTGAAATATCCACCGTACAGCTACGTTCCACATAATGAGACGAAGCCGTATTTTGACATGGCACATCAGTACGTTTTGGCCGACGAAATGTACGCATCGAATTTTGATGCCAGCAGCTTCGTCTCGCACCAGTACATCATCGCCGGTCAAGCGAGCTCGGCGATCGAACTACCCCGAGACTTGGTGGGGCTGCCCCGGAGGTAAGGGCGACAAGATGTACACGGTCACGCACGTCCGCGGTTATGGACCGCGGATCCCAGCCTGCTTTAACAACAAGACGCTGGGCGACGAGCTCGACAAGGCAGGCGCTGCCATGGGCGTTTTACTCATCCCCGGTGCTTGGGGGCGTCACGCCGTGCGGCGGCGGCATGGACTGCAGATTCTTCACCGAGAGAACAACGGTATCCGAAGCGACTACCACGAAGAGCAATGGCATTTGGAGCGCGTACCAGGCCATCAAGCACATTTGCTACGGCGCACGACTGGGTCAAAGACGTCATCACGCCGCCAGACGCAATTCTTTACCGACGTCAAGGACGGCGAGCTACGAACGTTAGTTGGATCACGCCGACCTGTGCAAACTCCGACCACGCGGGATGCGACTCGAATACCGGGCCGTCTTGGGTCGCATCGCGTCGTCAATGCGATCGGCGAATCGAAGTATTGGAAGTCCACCGCGATCTTCATTTTTTGGGACGATTACGGCGGCTGGTACGATCCGGAGCCTCCGGCATACGTCGATTACGACGGATTGGGAGGCGGGTCCCGATGCTGATCATTTCAGCCTATGCAAAAAAGGGCCACGTCTCACACGTGCACTACGAGCATGGCAGCATTCTGAGGTTCGTCGAAGACAGTTTGGTCTGGCTCGGTTGTCTGCGAGCGACACGCGCGCGAAGTCACCCGAGACCGGATTGCTTCGACTTCTCGAAGCCGCCGCGCACAGTTCGTGCCGATCAAAGCCCCGTACGACCAGAACTATTTCTTGCACCAGCCACCCGATCATCGGCCGCCCGATACCGAGTAAAGGAAGAACCGCTTGCTTCACATCCTCTTTTGCGCGCGCCGCTAGCAATTGCGGCGGTGGCGCTTTTTGTGTCCGCATGCAGAGGCAACGACGGATTAGCTTCATTCTCCAGGGATTCCAGTCGCGCTGCAGAGCGGCCAAGAGCGTCAATCCAGCTAGCTCACCATCACGGCAAGATCCGTCATGTCGTCATCATCATTCAAGAGAATCGTAGCTTCAACAACCTGTTTTACGGATACCCGGGCGCTAAGACGGCAAAGTATGGCTATGATTCGAAGGGCGAGAAAATCCGGCTGGAGCCGGTCACGCTGGCAACGACGTGGGACCTCGAGCATCAAGCCGAGGC
Source organism: Vulcanimicrobiota bacterium (assembly GCA_963767725.1). Taxonomy (GTDB): domain Bacteria; phylum Vulcanimicrobiota; class Vulcanimicrobiia; order Vulcanimicrobiales; family Vulcanimicrobiaceae; genus Cybelea. The sequence goes on along the minus strand of CAVYEN010000003.1, from coordinate 623,435 downwards.
GGTCGAAGTAGCCTGTAATGGTACGGGGAAAATTCCGGGCACTGATTGCCGGATGAACGGCTTCAATAAGGAAAGACGGACCTGTGGCCGCGGAGGGCCGCGCTGTCCGAGCAAATATCCAGCCTACAGCTACGTTCCACACAGCGAGACTAAGCCTTATTTCGATATGGCGAAACAGTATGTATTGGCCGACGAAATGTTCGCTTCGAACTTCGATTCGAGCAGCTTTATTTCCCACCAGTACATCATCTCAGGGCGAAACGAGTCTGCGGTGAACTATCCCTATAGGACCTTGGGGATGTCCCGGCGGCCGCGCCGACAAGATATTTCTCCTTGGAGCAAAGCGTAGATTTCCGTCGGCGAAACCGTCCCTTGCTGGAACCCGACGACGCTCGGCGACGAGCTGGACGCGGCGGCTCTGCCCTGGGCCTTCTATGCAGTCAGCCCGGGAACGGCCACGGCATTTGGAGTGCCTATCAAGCGATTAAACACGTTTACCATGGTCCAGACTGGAGCAAAGATGTAATCTCGCCGCCGGCTCAATTCCTCACCGATGTAAAAAACGGCGATCTTCGGGCCGTGACCTGGGTCACGCCGACGTACGCAAACTCCGATCACGGCGGTTCTGGCTCGAAAACCGGCCCGTCATGGGTGGCATCGCTCGTCAATGCGGTCGGCAAATCGAAGTACTGGAAGTCATCGGCAATCTTCATCTTTTGGGACGATCCCGGGGGCTGGTACGACCCCGAACCTCCGGCTTACGTCGACAACGATGGCCTTGGTTTCCGCCTTCCGCTTCTGATTATTTCACCGTACGCAAAACAAGGATTGGTTTCGCACGTCCACTACGAGCACGGCAGCATCTTAAAATTCGTTGAAGACCAGTTTGGCCTCGGGCGGTTAGCCGCCAGCGACACGCGCGCAAAGTCGCCGGAGCGCGATTGCTTCGACTTCTCGAGGCCACCACGCAAGTTCGTGCCGATTAAAGCCCCATACGACGAAAACTACTTCGTTCAGCAGCCCATTGATCGGCGGCTTCCCGACACAGAATAAGCACTGGAGCTCTTTAGCGAAAAAGGGCTCGACTGACCACGCGCGCCCGCTCGATTAGGAGGCAAGCGTAGCCCCGAATGCACGTGACACGAAGAGAGGGGACGGTAAAAAGCGCGTAGAACGGCGATTGCGCGGCTGTAATGTAAGTTTAAATAGCCGCCCGGCAGGTCACACAAACGTTAGAGTGCTTAGATCTTGCAAACATTGGAGCCCGCGCTGAGGAAAGTACAACTCAACGCGAAGATTGGAGACGCGGATGGAAATGCTACATCCATTGCCGCCGTCGTCGACGTTTGTTACCACGAATGGGCATCGGCTTACTGCCGCTGAGCCCGCACCCCTCCAACAGCTCGACGTCCTTAGACGTATCGCGGTTATCGGGACAGGTTACGTAGGATTAGTCACAGGTACGTGTCTAGCCGAACTTGGAAATTCGGTCATTTGCGTCGATAATGATGCGTCCAAGATAGAGTCACTCCGGCGTGGCGACATACCCTTCTTCGAGCCACAGTTGCTCGAGATGACCGTAGGTAATCGTCACGCCGGCCGACTCTCTTTCTCCGAAGATGTCGAGTGCGCCGTGCGCGATTCTGAGATCGTGTTCATCGCTGTTGGTACGCCGATGGGTCACGACGATAAGGCCGACCTCTCCGCTGTGTGGGATGTGGCGGTAACGATAGGCCGAGCACTGAACGAGCCGAAACTCGTCGTTCTAAAGTCAACAGCACCGGTTGAGACATGCGAGGCAGTTGAAGCAATAATTGCTCTCAATGCGGTAACCCCGCACCATGTCGACGTAGTAAGCAATCCAGAGTTTCTTCGTGAAGGCTCCGCGGTTGCAGACTTCATGAAGCCCGATCGCATCGTTATCGGCACAAACAGCCCACAAGCTGAAAGAATTATGCGGGATTTATATGCCCCGCTCGATGCGCTGCTAGTTATCACCGACGTCCGGACCAGCGAAATGGTCAAGTATGCCGCTAATGCGTTCTTGGCGACGAAGGTTTCGTTTGTGAACGAGATGGCGAACATATGCGAGTTGTTCGGTGTCGACATAAAGGCAGTGGCCGGCGGCATTGGGCTGGACCACCGCATTGGGACCGCACTTTATGAGTGCGGGGCTCGGCTACGGCGGTTCCTGCTTTCCAAAAGATGTTCGCGCACTGGAAAGAACAGCGCACGGCAGGAGCTACGACGCGGCCCTGCTTCGTGCGGTCGAAGATATCAACCGGGCTCAGATTCCGCGAACTATCGCAAAGATTGAAAGAGCTCTCGGAAGTTCTATCGAGGGAAAGACGGTCTGCGTGCTCGGGCTGTCCTTTAAGCCTAATACGTCCGATGTCCGGGAAGCGCCCGCGCTCCACCTTATCGATCTCTTGCTTTGTTGCGGCGCAATGGTCACGGCACATGATCCAATCGCCATAGAAAGCGCTCGTGAAAGAACGGGCGCTCAGGTCAGGTACTGCTCGCAGATTTATGAAGCAATTAACGGGTGCGACGTTCTCCTCTTAGCAACCGAATGGGAACAATACAAGCGCATCAACTTCCGGACGGTGCGAAAGTTGATGCGGGGAGATATTGTATTCGACGGACGCAATATCTTTGATCCCGACAAAGTAATTCGCGAAGGGCTGCGGTACTTTGGAGTCGGGCGCGAAAAAGACCCTGCGCAATCTCGGCCACGCCGGAGCGCCGAGCGAATGATACGCCTTTGAACATCATCGTCACCGGAGCCGCGGGTTTTCTTGGCTCCCATCTCGTTGACCGGCTGCTTGCAGACGGAGACCGCGTCCTTGGCATCGATAATTTTGCGACGGGATCGCACGCGAATCTTGAGCACATTGCCGGGAATCGCGCGTTCACATTCATCGAAGCCGACGTCTCGTTGCCGTGGACTTGGGCAAAAGTTGCCTGCACGCCCGATGTGATCATACACTTCGCTTCGCCGGCGAGCCCGGTTGATTACGGCCGGGAGCCCCTCGCTACGATGGCTGCGAACGCGCTGGGAGTGATGCATGGCGTCGAACTCGCTCATGCAACAGGCGCGCGAGTGCTCTTCGCCTCGACCTCCGAAACGTATGGCGAGCCGCTCGAACACCCTCAGCGCGAAACCTATTGGGGCAACGTCAACCCCGTCGGCGTTCGCGCCTGCTACGACGAATCCAAACGCTACGGTGAGGCCTACCTGACCTCAGCGATTCGAAAACTCGGCATCGACGGCAGAATCGTGCGCATCTTTAACACCTATGGCCCGCGAATGCAGCCCGGAGATGGCCGAGTCATTCCTAACTTTTGCTTGGCGGCTCTCCTCGGCGAACCGCTCCCCGTGTATGGCGACGGTCGGCAAACTCGAAGCTTCTGCTATGTGTCCGACCTTATCGACGGCGTCGTCCGGCTCGCGAAGCAAGAAGGGCTTAGCGGCAAAGTCGTCAACATCGGCAACCCGGACGAATTCACCATAGCCGAACTGGCTCGAATAGTCTCGGAGATAGCGGGCGTGCCGCTCAGTGTTGTTTCTCGCGACTTGCCTCCCGACGATCCGACGCGTCGCAAGCCGGCGATTGAGGTCGCACGCACACTTTTGGGATGGAAACCAAAGGTAGCGCTTCGCGAAGGTCTGACGGCGACGCTCGACCATTTCCGAGCCTCAGCAGACTCACGTGAGATCGTCAGGGTAAACTGAAAGAGTCGTAAGTTCGGTGACCCCTTTAGCCGAGCATCCACTCCTCGTATGCTTGGTCGCGCTATTCGTAACCTCACAGGTGCTTTACACGCTGACGCTGTTGCTGGATGTGTATTTCTTAAGCCTTCCGATCGATTGGGTCGATATGGAAGAGCCCATCAGTGAGCCCGAAAGCGAATGGCCGTATATCGTTCTCTTTTATCCGGTCTTGCGAGAGTTGGAAGCGACAATGCGCACCACGTTCCTGTCGTTGTCGAAGCTGGACTATCCCGCGGAGCGCTGTCGCGTCGTTGCAATCCCAAACACCTACGATACCGAAACGGTCGCTAGCCTTCGCCGTCTCACTAAAGAGTTTCCCTTTCTTGAAATTTTGGAGGTCCCGCCAACAAGCGATCCTTCTTGGCAGCTTGTTTGGGATGCTTGGGACCGCAATCCAAAAGCATATTGGTGGCACCATGGGAAGCGCGCCGGTGTCAGGGCGCTTCCGCCGAAGAAAACGCGCCAACTCATCTATGCGCTGTATCGGATGGCGGAAGCTTTAAAACATGAACCAAATCTCGTCATAAACTATATCGATGCGGATAGCTGCCCGCCGCCCGATCATTTCAAAGGTGCCGTTATCGGGCTCAAGCATTACGATGTCTTGCAAGCGTTGAACGTTGCCGGAAACCTTAACGCTACAATGGCGACTTCATGGCATTCTTTCGATCACATGGCGTGGGACGGCTACAAGTACGCACATCTGTCCGCACATGGGCGGCAGCCGTATTGGGTATTGGGGAAAGGCCTCTTCTACAGAGTATCCGACCTGGTTGCGTTGGGCGGCTTTCATCCATGGATCACGATTGAGGATCCGGAAGTTGGCTTGCGTTATTGGGCAAACGGCAAGAGGCTCGGCATACTGGCCAGTTCTCTGATTGAAGAGGTGCCTAAAACTTGGTTTCAGGGCATAACGCAGCGCAAGCGGTGGGTATGCGGCTTCTTTCAATCGCTCGGCCGGCCTCTGCACTATCTGGGCTTCACGCCCTGGCAGCGCTTCAAATGCTGGCTCATTTTCTTTCCGTGCTTATCGCTGTGGGTCAATGCTGTAGGGCTGCCGCTCGGAGCCTGGGCGCTTTGGGAGTACTTCGCGCAGTATCACGTGGTACCGGCATGGACGATCTGGCTCGCTACTTTTAAACGTTACCTTTTTTACCGTAACGATGGTGCGCCTCTACGCCAGCACGTGGCGGAGAACGCGCCTCGTATTGAGCCCGCTGGCGCGATCGCGTTTGGTACATGCTTCGGGTTAATCCGCTGTTCGCCATCGTTTGGTGGTTTCTGTGGCTCATACCGCTCTCGATCGGTTTTTGGATGTACCTTCGAGACGAGGGGCTAGCTTGGCAGCGGACGGAAAAGATCGACGCAAACAAATTGCTCATTCGCGCGAAGTTTCGGGCGCGCCACTCTGGTAAGTCAAAGCGAGGAGTCGAATCGTGATTAGACACGTCCTTGTCACCGGCGGAGCCGGGTTCATCGGATCTCATCTTGTTGATCTCCTCTTAGCGCGAGGCTATGAGGTAACGGTACTTGATAGTCTGTTGACTCAAGTGCACGGCGACGCAGAGCGCGATGAGGCTGGCTGGCCGGTTTATCTCGATCGGAGGGCAACGCGGATCAAGGGCGACGTGGCCGCTGATGGCGTTTTTGAAGCCAGCCTTCGCGGCGTAACGCACTTGGTCCATTTGGCAGCGTCGGTCGGCGTCGGCCAGAGTATGACAAACGTCCTCGATTACACTCGCAACAACGTGCTGACGGCAGCCACAATGCTCGACGTTCTGTCTCGGCGGCCGCATACGGTAGAGCGAATTGCGGTGGCGTCGTCCATGTCGATCTACGGCGAAGGTGCGTATCGAGTGCCATCCAGCGGGGCCGTCGTAGCGCCTCCGATGCGCAGCCACGAGCAGCTTTCAGCGCGTCATTGGGAGCTTTTGAGCAATGGAGAGGAATTGACCCCGGTCGCAACTTCGGAGGAGAAGCCGCTCAAACCGGCCTCGATTTACGCGATTAATAAACGAGATCACGAGGAAATGTTTCTCGCCGTTGGCCACGCGCTACGAATTCCGACCGTGGCGCTGCGCTTGTTCAATGCCTACGGTTCGCGCCAGGCGCTCAGCAATCCATACACCGGCGTTGCCGCGATATTCATCTCTCGGCTTCTCAACGATCAGCCGCCCCTAATATTCGAAGACGGTCGGCAAAAACGGGACTTCGTGCACGTGCAGGATGTCGCGAATGCTTTTTTGACCGCTTTGGAGAGCGATTTTCCAATCTGGGATGTTTTCAATGTCGGCAGCGGCTCGCCGATTACCATTGCCGAAATGGCGAGCACCTTGGCGCAAACGCTTAAAAAAGACATCGGTGCCGAGTTGATCGGCAAGTATCGCGTGGGTGACGTTCGGCATTGCTTCGCGGACATTTCGAAGATCGAAAAGGTATTTGGCTTTAGGCCGCGGCGGACGTTCGAGGAAGGCATGCAAGAGCTCATCTCCTGGGTGGCAGCAACTAAGGCGCCGATCGACCGTAGTCAGGCTACCGTAACGGAGCTTGAAAAGCAGAAGCTACTTGTTTAGCGCGCGCGCCCTCTGTGCCGTAATAATCGGCAGCTCCATCGTCGCCTGGCCTGCCGCGGCGCGGGCAGCTAACAACGTCCAGGTTTTCGCTGGAGGGCAATTCGACTTTTCGAATTACGTCTTTGTCGGCGCTACCGTCGCCTTTCCGCCTTCCACCATCGGGAACGGTTTTGCCGTACGTGGATTGGTAGATACCGGCGGCTATAACTACATCAGCAGCCAGTCTGGTCAAATCAAAGCGAACTTCGGCGGCGGAGAGCTCGATGCCGTCTATCAACTCTCGCACAAGACCTTTTGGAGCGATCTGGCGTTGGGAGTTAACGACACGTACACGGGCCTTACGCCCTACGACCCCAACAACCCGCTGCGCGGCCAGCAGGTTGAACTGCGAGTGAGTCTGGATGGCGGAAAGGTCGCTGGACCGTGGCGCGCAGATTGGTTTGGCTATTACGGAACTCGCTTACAGGATTACGAGGCGCTGCTAGGCGTCACGCATTCGCTTTCTTCGGTGTGGCGTCTTGGCGTAGAAGTATACGGCGAGGGCAATCCAACGTACCGTCTCTATCAGGTCGGTCCCTACGCCGGCCTCACCTTTGCGAAGAATGCCGAACTGCAGTTTTCGGCGGGCGAGGCGTGGGAGTCGGGATTTACTCCGCGTGTCTACCTCAAGGCGCTTATCTATCAACGCCTGTAACGCTTCGGTCGAGTGGACAAGAAGGCGTCTCGAATCGCGAAGTACATAGGTTTAGGCTTCATCGCAGCGTCTAGCGGAAGGCCGCGATTCAGCCCCGGTCCGCTGCCGTCGGTCCACGCACCGGGAAAACGCGCATAGTCCGCCGGGGTGATCTCAAGCCAGGAGTGCCGATCGCTTAAGCCCCAAGTCGTTACTCCCAAGACGCCGCCCTGGCTTAGGACGACATCGAGATAGCGGCGGACTTCGTCCCCTACCAGGCGATCGCGTTGCTGTGCGGGTGCGACATAGTCCCCCTCTTTGACGTCCAGCTCCGTCACGACGATCGATAATCCCATGTCTGCGACTTCCCGGAGGAAGTTTGCGACAGCCGGCTCGGAGACGTGTCCTTTTCGCAGATCGAGATGCCCCTGTACGCCAAGCCCATTGAGCGGGGCCTCTTGTTCCTTCAGCCGCTCGAGAAGCTTCAGCAGAAAATACCGTCGAGCTCGCTCTTCAGGAAGATCGTACTCGAGACCGTAGTCGTTGATAAGCAGCAGTGCTCGCGGCGCAAAGATGCGCGCTTGAGTTAGCGCACGATTTATATAATGGGGACCGAATGCCGTTAGGAAAATGCTTTCTCGCAGTCCATCCGTCCGCAGCCCGGGATCAATTGGCTCATTGACGACTTCCCACTGCTGGATCACGTCACCATATCTGGGGATCACGGAACCAAAATACCTGGCGATCAGATTCCAGTCTTGACGCTCGCGAAGCATCGCTTCGGCCCATTCCGGCACAGCCAGATGCCATAGGAGCGTATGGCCGCGTAGCTTCTTGTCGTACCTAGTGGCAAAAGCGGCCAAGTCGTCCATTTTTTCAAACGAAAGCTGTCCATAGGCGGGTTCTATTTGGTTCCAGTTCATTTCGATTTCCGGCACGAGATAGGAACATTCGCGCAGAACCGCCTCCCGCAAATCCTCCTCCGCGTTGAGCTGGTCGATCCTGACAGCCGACCCAAAAAAGCGGCCGCTACGTGACGCAGCTGCCGCCAGGCTTATGTTCTCCGCGCTGGCTTTAGCGCCAAGCATTGGAGCCGCGCCCGCTGCCAGCATAGCGGCAATAACGGTTCTTCGGCTGAGCTTGATGCCCGTTTCCTCGTTGCTCACACAAAAAGTCTACCATGAGAAAAGCCCATGACTTTTAGTTTCGGCGACAATCTCCTCCTTCTCGTACGTTTCGCTTGCTAGCGGCCAATCCGATGTCCCGGCGTTGCCTCGCATCGATACGTCTTGTGGAGCGATGACGATTTCGAATACCGGTGAACGCTCTAACTGCTATAATGCAGTTGCGCTGTAACCTTTCTTGCAACGAAGTGAACCCTCAGCTTGGCAGAAGGGGCCTGGCGAGTCGCAACCGAAGCGCCGCGACTTCTAGCATGAAACGCTTCGCGTGGACGCTTGTCGTGGGAGGCTTCGCGATCGTCGCCTTCACGGCTCAGGCACCGTCCAGCGTATTGCAAACGGCGCAACTCGACGTGCACCCGATCCCAACCGGCTCGCCGGTTAGCTCGAACATCATGGGGGCGGCGATAACGAATCGGCTCGATCTGACGCGGTCTAATCTGACGGCGGCGCTCTCGATTGCCGGGATTACCATGTCCCGCTTTCCGGGCGGCGAAACTGCCGACTACTATAATTGGCGTACCAACACGGACGGCCCCGGCGCGTGCGCATCACCCTCGGGGACGCCTGCACCAAGTTCGACGTTCGCCAACTACATGACCGATTTTGCGGCGCATCTTAGCTCGCCGGCGGTTTCAAACGTTCAGGTAAACTATGGCACGAACAGCGCGTGCACCGGCGGCGGCGATCCGAAGTTGGCGGCGTCGTGGGTGCTTGCCGCGACGACGACGCCAGGGTATATTCGTTCGCAGTTCTGGACGGTCGGGAACGAGCAATACTATGAGAACGCACATAACTCGATTGATATGCACACGGGTACGAACTGCCCGGGAACGTCCCTGTGCTATGCCGCGAACGAACGGAGCTTTTACACCGATATGCACGCTGCTGCCGCCTATCCGATTGATGTGTGCGTGGACGGCAACCCGCAAAACGCATTACCAGAAGGTGCGGCCTGGGACGCAAATGTACTGAGGGAAGCGAGCTACGATTGCGTCGAGGTGCATTTGTACGCTCAACGCCCCGGCAGGGAGAGCGATAGCTTCTTGCTCTACTCTGGCCCTGCACAGTTCACGCGTTTGATCGACACCGAGAAAGCGCGCCTAGCGACTGCTGGAAAAAGCAACACACCGATTTTTGTGGGCGAAGCCGGCTCGGTCGCGACGAAGCCGGGAAAACAGACCGAATCTATCGTTAACGCGCTCTATGCCGGCATGATCATCGGAGAGGCGGCGAACGACGGCGTGGCAGCGATGACGTGGCACATCGCCTACGGCAGTTGCAACCACACGACGGGTAACTTTAGCGACTCGCTCTATGGCTGGCAAGATTACGGCGATGCGGGCATTTTTTCGTATAAGAACGCCAATTGTTCGGGCCAGCCGGCTCGCGGCACGATTCAGGCGAGCGGCAACGCGTTCGTCGTTGCGTCGAACTTTATCCGTAACGGCGAACACGCGCTCTCCTATACTCTTACCGGCGACCCAAAACTGCGTGCGTACGCCTCCACCTACAACGGCGGCTACGCGATAATGCTCTTTAACCTTGACGGCTCAAGACAGGCTGCGGTGACGATCACGATTGACGGCAAGGTCGCCGGACGTCGAAACGCCCATTGTGACCTACGATAAGGCAATCTATGATCGGAGCCGTGTCAATATATGGGACGGCCCCATAACCGACAGTACGAGCAGAGCATGGAATGGCTCATTTGTTGTGGCGCTACCGCCGTGGAGCATGGTGGTCGTGAGAACGCAGTGAAAGCACTTCCTCCGGATAGCGTCTGCCGTTGACTCAGTGAGGCCCGGCGCCTTCGTGCGAGATCGGGCTAACTCTTGAGGACATGCTTTGGGCGGGCGTCGTGATTCTGCGTGGCGCCTTCGGCCGCGGTCATCGGCTTCGAGAGCGGATGCGCCTTGAAATAATCGAGAGAGCGGCGGATGTCTTCGAGCAATCCGTCGGCAAAGTCGAGGCTCGAGCCGTGCCGCACCAGCACGCGCATGACGGTCATGTCGGTGATGTTGGGAACCATCGTGTAGGCCGCGACCTGCCACCCGCGCGCGCGCAGGCGCTCCGAAAGATCGAAGAGCGAATATCCGGCCCGAGCACTTTCGCGCATCGTCCATGACACCGCCGGAATGCCGTTACGGCTGTCGCCGTCGAAGAGCACCTCAAACGGTCCCATCGCCGCAATTCGGCGCGCGGTATGCGCGGCGACGTCGTAACAATTTTGATGAATGCGACGGTAGCCGTCCATGCCCAGTCGCAGCATCAGGTAGTATTGGCAGACGACCTGACCGCCGGGCCGAGAGAAGTTCAGCGCGAACGTCGGCATGTCGCCGCCGAGATAGTTGACATGGAAGACCAGTCCCTCGGGCAGATCCTCTGCTTCGCGCCAGATCACCCACCCGACGCCCAGCGGCGCCAATCCAAACTTATGTCCCGACGTGTTGATCGAACGTACGCGCGGCAGGCGAAAATCCCAGACGATTTCGGGCCGCACGAACGGCGCGATGAATCCGCCGCTCGCCGCGTCGACGTGGATAGGAACGTCGAGCCCGGTTTGCTGTTGCAACCTATCGAGCGCGCCGGCGATTTGCGCGACGGGTTCGTACTGGCAGGTGAACGTGACGCCGAACGTCGGCACGACGCCGATCGTGTTCTCGTCGACTCGCTCGATGACGTCCTGGGGCGTCATGACCAACCGGTCGCGCTCGAGCGGAATCTCGCGGAGCTCGACGTCGAAGTAACGCGCGAATTTGTGCCAGCAGACCTGCACCGGGCCGGTAACGATGTTCGGCTTGTCGCTGGGCTTACCGAGTGCCGCGCGCCGCTCGCGCCATTTCCACTTGAGCGCGAGCCCTCCGAGCATCGCCGCTTCGCTCGATCCGGTCGTCGAGCATCCGATCGTCGTGCCGGAGGCCGGCGAGTTCCAGAGATGCGCGAGCAGATGCACGCAGCGGCTCTCGATCTCGGCCGTTGCCGGATACTCGTCCTTGTCGATCATGTTCTTATCGATGCTGAGATCCATCAGTTTATGAATCCCGTCGTCGAACCACGTCTGGCAGAAGGTGGCGAGATTTTGCCGAGCATTGCCATCTAGCATCAGCTCGTCGACCACGAGCTGCAGCGCAACGTCGGGGCGCAAGCCGTTGGGGGGTACGCGATGTTTCGATATCGTCGCATCCATGGCGCGCGTCGCGTAAACGTCGGTTTCGGCGGTATCGCGCGGGTGTTGTTGCCGATGCAGGGGCACGACGTCAGTCTCCCGTTCGAAGAGTGCTCGACCCGCTTCGCGGCGGCAGCTGCGAACAACCTGCGCGGTCGGAGCGCCGCTTGCTGGCCTCGGCTCACCGACGCGACGTTGCGCTCAGGGCCGATTTATGAGATAGTAAGCCGTAACCCACTCCAAGCGCGCGATCTTTCGCCGCAACATCAACTCTCGTTTAGAACCGTCCTCATCGAGAGGTTTTATTTTTTGACGCGGCCGCGAGGCCGCACTTTCGTTAGCTCAGCTCGCTAAAAAGGAGTACGATCCATCGCTATTCGCAATCGAAAACGCAGAACCGATTCCCGACCGCCGAAGGCCAAGATTACGCAGAACCCCAAGGAAGCACCGCTCGAGGTGTTCGGCAGTATCAAACAAGTTTTTCCGAGCACGACCTTTTCCGTCGAGCTCGATAACGGGCATGTCGTCCTAGCGCATATCGCCGGGCGTCTGCGCCGGCACCGAATCAAAATTCTTCCTGGCGACCGCGTCGAAGTGGAAATATCGCCCTACGACTTAACGAAGGGCCGGATCGTTTATCGCTATCGCGCGGGGGAAGAGCGCCGGGTCAGTTAGTACGAGCCGTAATATTTCGAGGTAAGCTTGAATAGGCCGGACGCGCAAATCTCAACGATCTGCTCGTTGCTCAGCCGGCGGAAGGTCTTCCGGCCGTACTCGAACTCCTCGCCGGCATCCGTCGCATCGTAGCGTGCTTGAGCGCCCGGATTCAGTTGCGGACGCTCTTGTAGCGTTTGCTTCTTGAAGTTGACGCGATAGGCGAGATCTTTTCCGAAGAGCACGACGTCTCCACGCACGTTGGTGTAGCCGCCATAGACGGGTTCGGAGGATTCGGAAACGTCCCGGCCAGTGGCAACGGCGCTGATCGCGAGTACGGCAACGGGAGGACTAGAAACCGTCATAACACCTTCCGACTACTTAAAGTCTGAAAAGGTTGCGCCAAACGTTCACGAAGCAACCAATTCACCACCACCTCCGATCATGCACCGCCCTTACGGTAATTGCCTGCAAATAACGATAAGGAGGAGACCATGGCTCGTAAATTCATCGATTGCCGCGACTATCCCAGCGAGACCAAGTGCACCGTAGCGATTTCCGCCGATAGCGAGGACGAGCTCGTCGAGGCCGCGAGTCAGCACGCCACGGCCATTCACCAACACGCCGATTCACCCGAGCTGCGCTCGACCTTGCGCTCCGCCGTGAAAGAGGGCAGCCCACCGTAGGAGGGCTGCAAAGCATGTATGGCGCGGCAACCGTAAGCCGCCAAAGGTTGCTTGCGATGAGCCGGCAAGAGCTCGTCGATCTCTTCCGTGCTAGTCCCGCGGGGCGAATTCCGGACGGTCGCGCGCGCGGCGTCGCACTCGTCGCTCCGGGGACGCCGTTCAATAGCGTCATCGCCGAGGCGATCGGCTTGGTCGCGTGGCAGGGCAAGACGTTCGATGCCACGCGTGGCATGTTGGTCAATCGCGTAACGCCGTTTGCCATCAACGCGATTGCCGCCAAGGTTTATGCGGCGCCGAGCTTACTCGACAACAAGGAGTGCGTCGTCCTGGACTATTCACGGACCTCGACCCTCGCCCGCTGGATCCGCGACGAAATCCGTAACGTCGCGCCGAGCCTCTATCTCGGATTCGCGTATTGGGGCAGGATGCCGCTGATTGGTTTTAGCCTCGACTTCGCGGGGAATCCTTAACGGCTCACGGAATCGGCCCGGTGGCCGCGCAGCTCGATCGGCTCCCACCGAAGATCACGGCGAGCCCGCAGGGCGACGTGAACATGCGCCGGTTGTCGTGCGGCACGCCGCGTACGAACGCGTAATCCTGATTCGTTCCACTGCGATGGCGGCCGCCGATGTACGCGATGTAATACTTCGCGCGCGCGAAGCGATACGGCCCCTGCGCTTCGCCCCCGCAACTCCGATCGAGGTCGTCCTCCTTTGGATTCGTATCGGCGGTACCCATCAAATAGGTCACGCGCCGAGCGACGTATCTCGCTTCCATGGCCGCAGGTGTTCCCACGACGTACCGCGGCGCGCCGCTTAAGTCCGTATCGCCACTGATTGAAATCCGGGCAGTTTGACTGCGCAACGGGGCGCCAATCGGTGAAATACAGATACGACGACGGGTTCGATACGACCAGATGCACGGGCACGCGGGCGCCCGGATCGAGCTGTGGGGCTTTGCCCACAACGGCGTAGCGCTGCACGATCTGGCCGCCGGCCGAATGCCCGACGACGACGATCTCGCCCATCTTTGGAAACCGTTGCTGGTCCGAAAGCCGCGCGATAATCGCATCGAAGACGTCGTACGTGCTGATCGGCGCCGGTGAAATCGCATCGGAACCGCCGGGCCACCGGCCATTCCAATAGAGCGTCTGGGGCGAAACGTTCTGTCCGGCCAGTTCGCTGCGTTCCACGAACTGCGGTGCGACGACGAGCGTTTGCGTCAGCGCATGCGCCGCGTCGGCGGCGATGACGCCGGTGTCGTAGTAGTAATCGGCATCGCGCAGCACGCCGTGCACGATGACGATCGCGCGCGTCGCGGTGGAATCGCCGTCGAGCGAGCCGGTTCCGAAATAGCGCGCGTACCCGCCGCCCAGCGGCGTGCGGACGAAGAACTGCCGATCGGCGAGCCGCCCGGCATTATCGGGCTGCGGCGTGGTCGTAACCGGCACGACCACCCCGAGCAGCAGCACCGCCGCCGCGACCGCACCGAGAGTGCCGCTCGCGCCCACGATGAGTATCTTCACGATGGCTGCCTCTGGTCGATCCATGCGTCAAGCGCACCGAGCGCCTTGGGGAGATTCAAGCGGCCGTAGCCGAAACGCACGTGAGCGTCGCCGGCATCAAAGACGGTGCTTGGCAAAAGGAGCACGCCGGCCTGTTCTGCAGCTTGCGAACAGAACTCCTCGCTGCTGCCCCCGAGATAACGCGGGAAGCCGGTCGTTCCAGCGGGCGGTCTCTTCCACGCGAAAAGCTCAGTGCGGCGTGAGAAGAAGTCGTCGAGGTAATCCAAGTTAGGCTCGACGATCCGGCGCACGCGCTCGATAAGTTCGTCACCATGATTCAACGCCAGCTCTGCGAGAAGCTCGCTTGGCGCGCTGACGCAGATCGTAAGGTAGTCCTTGAACGCCGTCATCATCTCGTAAAGCCCGCGGTCGCGCGTTGCAAGCCATCCGATGCGCAATCCGGCGAGGCCGTAGGCCTTGGAGAGGCCGCCAAGCGAAACGCCTCGCTCGTAAATATCGTAAACCGCCGGAATCTGTTCGGCCTCGCGTTCGAGGCCGCGATAGACCTCGTCTCCGAAGAGCCAAAGCTCGTGTCGACGCGCAATTCCAACGACGGCCTCGATCTGGCGGCGATCGAACGAGTAGCCGGTCGGATTATTTGGCGTCGTCAGAACGATCGCGCGCGTCGCGGGGGAGATGAGGCGCTCAAGTTCGCCCACGTCGGGCGAACCATCGGCTTCCAGATCGGAGTGCCAGCGCGTAACGCTCGCGCCGAGGCTTTGCGGAATCGAATAATGCGACTGATAAGCGGGAAACTGAACGACGACATGGTCTCCGGGTTGCAGAACGGCGTTCATAAACGTAAAAATCGCCTCTTCGGAGCCGCTATGCACCAGTACGGCCTCGGCATCGTCGCGCTCGTAGAGTCGCCCAATCGAGCGCCGCAGGCCAATGCCACCCCGCGTTTCCGTATACCCAAGCCTCAGCTTACCAAGCTGCTCATTTGAGCCCGGTTCCAATGCCAGCAAGTCGTGGACCGGCATCGATTCCGGATCGCTCGCGCACAGAAGAAAGCGCGCACTGAACTCATACCTTGCGAAGTATCGCTCCAGCGCGAACCGTTGCAACTTCACAGCTTGCCCCGGTGCGCGTTAAAGCGGACGCAACATCGTGACGCTGACGTGGTTGCCGCAGCCGGCGTTGCGCTCAAACCGTAGCTCTGCGGCGAGCTGCTCGACGATGTAGAGTCCTCGGCCTCGTTCGCTCAGCTCGTCGTCGGGAAGCCGGAGCTCTCCGGAAGCGCGCAGGAGCGGACCGGAATCGATGACGTGTAAGACCATGAAATCGTCGCTCAGATCGATAGAGATCTCGATGGGACCGGGGGCATGGCGAACGACGTTGCCCAACAGCTCCCCGAAGATGAGTTCGGCCGTGACGATGAAGTCGTCATCGCTTTCGACGCCTTGTAGGAATTGGACGAACTGCGACCGCGCGCCGATCGCGGCTCGGGCATCGGCTAAGCAGAGGTTCCACGCGCGAGATCCGTTCACGATCGTCTCACCAGCATTTATTCGTGGCGGCCATCGACCAATCCGGCGCTACCTTGCCACATCGAGACATCAAGTACCGCATATGCCGTAGCTAATGATGACAATTTTCACCTTTGGACATGGCACCGCCGATGAGGTTGCCCTTGCCGCACTCATTCGCGGCGCCGGCGTTCGAGCGGTCGTAGACGTGCGCAGCGTTCCGAAGAGCCGCGCGCATCCGCACGTTTGGGCCGAGCGGATGTCGCAGTGGGTGCCGGATCTCTCGGGCGCGAGCTATTCGTGGTGCGGCGAGCTTGGCGGCTTTCGCAAAAGCCGTCCGGACAGCCCGAACGTGGCGCTTCGCCATCCCGCTTTTCGAGGCTACGCTGACTACATGCAGACGGCGGCCTTCCACACCGCGCTCGGAGCCCTCATTAAGGAAGCGGCTGGAAACCCGACGGCCATCATGTGTTCCGAAAGCCTTTGGTGGCGCTGCCACCGGCGTCTCATTGCCGATGCGCTCGTCTTGCTCCACGGCGTCGAAGTAGGCCACATCATGCACGCGGGCGCTCTCCAGCCGCATCGCCCGACAGCGGGCGTCCGAGTCGTTTCGGATCGCACGTTACAATACGACCGGTTCGAGGAATGATCGCAGTATGAGCGACGATGCTTCGGTCTGGCCATTATTGCGGCAGCTCTGGGGACGCGATAAACTCGCATTCGGTCCGGCGGCGCAATCTGAGCGAACGCGCGAGTGGACCGCGCGCACGGAGGATGCGAAAGTCGTCAAAAGCGTCTGTCCATACTGTGCGGTCGGTTGCGGACAGAAGCTTTTCGTCAAGAACGGCGAGCTGATTCAGATCGAAGGCGATCCCGACAGTCCTATTTCGCGCGGGCGCCTCTGCCCGAAGGGCTCGGCAACGCGTTCGCTCGTGCAGAGCCCGCTGCGAGAATACAAGGTGAAATACCGCCGGCCGTACGGCACGCAATGGGAGGAGCTGCCGCTCGAGCGTGCGATGGAGATGATCGCGCGAACGAGTTCTGCGCACGCGGCGCGAGACGTGGGAAGCCAAAGACGAAGAAGGCAAGACGATCAATCGCTGCTACGGGATCGCAAGCTTGGGCGGCGCAACGCTCGACAACGAAGAGAATTATCTCATGAAGAAGCTCTACACTGCGCTTGGCGTCGTGCAGGTAGAGAATCAAGCTCGAATATGACATAGCTCGACGGTCCCCAGTTTGGGGACCTCGTTCGGACGCGGCGGCGCGACCACGTTTCAACAAGATCTGCAGAACTCCGACTGCATCTTGATCATGGGCTCGAACATGGCCGAGAATCATCCGGTCGGCTTTCAATGGGTGATGGAGGCGCGCGAGCGCGGCGCGAACCGTGATCCACGTCGATCCGCGTTTCACGCGCACGAGCGCCGTCGCGACGATGCACGTCCCGATCCGCCCCGGCACCGACATCGCCTTCCTCGGCGGCATCATCCATTACATTCTCGAGCACGACCGCGCGTTCACCGAGTACGTCGTCAACTACACCAACGCGCCGGTCATTCTACGCGACGAGTTCCGCGACACCGAAGATTTCGACGGCTTCTTTTCCGGCTGGAAGGAAGAGAACCGACGGATACGTCTTCCATAGCTGGATGTACGAGGGGATGGATCTGCACGGCGCGTCGGGGCAGCGCGAAAGTGAAGAAGGTCTCGAGAAACAAGAGAGCACGCAAGCCGATACGATGGACAAGCTGCGAGGCGGCGAGCCGCCCGCAATGGACCGGACGCTCGCAGCATCCTCGCTGCGTTTACCAGGTGCTCAAGCGCCACTACCAGCGCTACACGCCCGAGATGGTCGCGCGCATCTGCGGGATCGCCCCCGGACAGGTCATCGACGTCGCAGAAGCGCTTTGCGCCAACAGCGGGCGCGAACGCACTTCGGCGATTGCGTACTCCGTCGCATGGACGCAGCACACGTTTGGCGTGCAGACGATTCGCGCCGCCGCGATCGTGCAGTTATTGCTCGGCAACATCGGCCGGCCGGGCGGCGGCATCCTCGCGCTGCGCGGCCATGCGTCGATTCAAGGCTCGACCGACATCCCGACGCTCTTCGAGCTGCTGCCCGGCTACATCCCGATGCCCCACGCGAAGGCTCACAGCAACTTGGCGCACTTCGTTGATTCGGAGGGAGCGAAGACCGGCTTCTGGGGCAATCTCGACAAGTACATGGTCAGTCTGCTCAAGGCGTGGTTCGGCGATAGCGCAAGGGCAGAGAACGAATATCTTATTCGATCTCGCTGCCGCGGATCAGCGGCGACCACTCGACCTATCGCACCACCATGGCGATGGTCGACGGCAAGGTCAAAGGCTTTTTCATCTGCGGTGAAAATCCGGCGGTCGGATCGGCGAACTCCGGGCTACATCGGCGCGCGCTGGCGAATCTCGAGTGGCTCGTCGTGCGCGACTTCAGCGAAAACGAAAGCGCCGCATTCTGGTACGATTCGCCGGAAATCGAAAGCGGCGAGCTCGAAGCCAGAACGATCGGAACGGAAGTCTTTTGGATGCCGGCCGCCGCGCACACCGAAAAAGACGGCTCGTTCACCAACACGCAACGCCTGCTCCAGTGGCATCACAAGGCCGTCGAGCCGCAAGA
This sequence comes from Vulcanimicrobiota bacterium, assembly GCA_963767725.1. GTDB lineage: Bacteria > Vulcanimicrobiota > Vulcanimicrobiia > Vulcanimicrobiales > Vulcanimicrobiaceae > Cybelea. The sequence goes on along the minus strand of CAVYEN010000003.1, from coordinate 605,038 downwards.
CGACGCACGCTCGGAGCTCTGGTTCTACTACCATCTCGGCAAGCGCATCAAAGCGATGCTAGACGAGCGCGAGGAGCCCAATGCGGAGCTGATGCGCGCGCTCACGTGGAACTATCCCGAAAAGGGCGCGCTGCACGAACCCGACGCGCACGCCGTTCTGCGCGAGATCAACGGCTGGGACGCGCAGGGCAAAGCGCTCTCCTCGTACACGGAGCTCGAAGCCGACGGCTCGACCGCGTGCGGATGCTGGATCTACTGCGGCTGCTTCAAAGACGAGACAGAATCAAACGGCAAACCGCAAGCCGGGCCGCGAACAAAGCTGGGTCGCGCCGGAGTGGGGATGGGCGTGGCCGGCCAATCGGCGCATGCTCTATAACCGCGCATCGGCCGATCCCGACGGCAAGCCGTGGAGCGAGCGCAAAGCAATACGTCTGGTGGGATGAAGAGAAAGGCGCAATGGACCGGCCACGACACGCCGGATTTCGAAAAAACCAAACGCCCCGATTACGCCCCGCCCGATGGCGCGCAGCGCGAGAACGCGCTTGCGGGGTGGCATCCGTTCATCATGCAAGACGACGGACTCGGCTGGCTCTTCGCGCCGAACGGCGTCGTCGATGGTCCGCTGCCAACCTATTTCGAGCCGCAGGAATCGCCGGTGCGCAATCTGCTCTACGGGCAACAAGCGAACCCATGCCGTCAGGAGTTTCCTCGCCCGTACAACGAGTACAATCCCTCGCCGAGCGACGAGCACGGCGACCTCTTTCCCTTCGTGCTGTACACGTATCGCTTGACGGAGCATCACACGGCAGGCGGAATGTCGCGTACGGTGGCGCATCTCTCCGAGCTGCAGCCGGAGCTGTTTTGCGAGGTGACGCCCGAGCTTGCGGCGCTGCGCGGGATTGCAGCACGGAGAGTGGGGCGACGATCTTTACGATGCGCGCCGTCATCGAAGCGCGCGTTCATGGTGACGAAGCGGGCGCCCGCGCTGCACCGTCGACGGCCGCGTCGTGCATTGCGTCGGCTTGCCGTATCATTGGGGACGCAAAGGCTTGGTCACCGGCGATTCGGCAAACGATCTGCTGCACATCGCGCTCGACCCGAACGTGCACATCCAAGAGACGAAGGGTCTCACCTGCGACATCCGGCCCGGGCGGCGTCCGCGCGGTCCGGCGATGCAGCGCTTCCTGCGCAAGCTACGGGAACGCGCGCGGCAAGCGAGGTGCCGTCATGACGCTGACGATCGATCTGACGGCCGCGACGTCCGCGGCCGAACAGGCCGCGACCTATGAGGGCAACGTGCGCGATCGGCGCGGCTTCTTCACCGATACGACGCTCTGCATCGGCTGCAAAGCCTGCGAGGTCGCGTGCAAAGAATGGAACGATTTGCCGCAGGACGGCTACACGTTCACCGGCATGTCGTACGACAACACCGGCGAGCTGAGCGGCTCGACGTGGCGCCACGTCGCCTTCGTCGAGCAGTTCGACGGCGCGAAGGCCGTTGGCTCATGGAGTCCGACGTTTGCAAGCACTGCACGCATGCGGGATGCCTCGACGTTTGCCCGACCGGTGCGATCGTCCGAACGGAGTTCGGAACGGTCGTCATTCAAGACGACGTCTGCAACGGTTGCGGGTACTGCGTCGTCGCCTGTCCCTTCGGCGTCATCAGCGAACGCGTCGAAGCCAAACCGCGAGGAACATCGCACGCATCCCAGCGGCACGATGGGCAAGTGCACGCTCTGCTACGATCGGCTCAAAGCCGGCGACGAGCCTGCGTGCGCGAAAGCCTGCCCGACGGAATCGATACAATACGGAAACGTCGACGAACTGCGCGAACGCGCGCAGCGGCGTCTCGAGCGCGTGCGCGGCTCGTTCGAGGGCGCGCAGCTCTATTTAGAGAACGAAAACGACGGCATCGGCGGAGGCGGCTCGATCTTCTTGCTTCTCGACCGTCCCGAAGTGTATGGGCTTCCGCCCAATCCGGTCGTCCCGACCAAACATCTGCCGCAAATGTGGCGCGCCGCGTTCGTTGCCGCGGCGCGGATTAGCCGGTGCCGTTCTGGTTGCGAGTCTGCGCGCGTGACCGTCGAGCCGATGATTGAGACGCAGGCCGGCTACTACGGGCGTCCGATCGTCAAGCCGCCCGAATGGACCGGCGCTGATCCCCATCTATTTTTGGGCCGGCGGCTGGGCGGGCGCGTCGGCGACTTTGGCGCTCGGCGCGCGGTTGACCAAAAACGAGCAACTCTCGCGCACGCTAATCTTTGCCGCCGCCTCCGGCTCGCGCGATCAGCGCCTTCTGCCTGATCGCCGATCTCAAGAAGCCCAAGCGCTTTCTCAACATGCTGCGCGTCTTTAAGCCTAGCTCGCCGATGAGCGTCGGCGTCTATCTCTTCGCCGTTTTCAGCGGCGGCGCGATGACGGCTGCCGCATCCGAGCTCACCGGCATCGCGCGCCCGCTCGGGCGCCTTGGCGAAACGGTTGCCGGCGTTGCCGGGCCTTTGATGTCGGTCTACACCTCGGTGCTTATCGGCGATACCGTCATGCCCGCGTGGCACCATGCACGCACCTCGATGCCCGCGCGTCTTTGCCGCGACGTCGGCTTCGACCGCGGGCGGTCTTGCGATGATCTTCACGCCGGTTGCGGATGCGAAAGCCGCGCGGCGTCTCGCGCTGCTTGGCGGCATTGGCGTCGTCATGGCGCTCCGGCGCCTCCGTGAAGAACTGGGCAGCTTCCAACACGAAGCGTACGAAATCGGAGAAGCGGGGCGCCTTTCGCACCTCGCGCGTCTGCTCAACGTGACCGGCTCGGTCTGCACGCTTTTTGCGGGGAGAAACGCGCGCGTCGCAAAGTTCGCCGGTGCGATATTGCTTGCGGCCGGCTTAGCCGAACGGTTCGCCGTCTATCACGCCGGACGCATTTCCGCCGAGGATCCGAAGTTTACGATCGAGTCGCAAGGCGGCTCGGCGTAAACTTCGGAGAACGGCGTCAACCACTACCCAAAAGTGGTGCGCGAACCGGCGGCGCATCTCTATCAAGCGCTATCGCAAGGCACTCCCAACCGCAAGCAGATCGCCCTAACGATCGCCGGCGACGTCCTCGCAAAATCGGTTGGATCGCGCGCCCACAAGCTTATCGCGACGATTAGACGCTCTAGCCGCTAGTTGCCCGTAAGCCTTCGTCAAAATCGAACGTGCCGACAGGCTTCGCCTTTCGCCGTTCGAAAGTGGTAATTCCGTGAAGTACGCGTTGGTTTCATCGGCCCTTGCCGTGGCGATGGCAGGGTGCGGCGCTCCCGCGAACTCCGGATCGGGCTCGAGCGCAATTCCGCAAGCTCGCTCAAACGACCCGTTGGCAAAGGTCCTCTACGCGCCGTTGAATTACCGGAACTCCAATGGAGAAATGTTCACGACTTTTCTCACCGGAATACGAGGCGACGAGATCGTCGGCATGTATGTGAACAAGCGCGGGAACGACCGTGGCTTTCTCATCATGACCGGACGCTTCTGGCGCCTCCATTTTCCGGGCTCGGCCGACACCGTGCCCTACGGCCCATCCTTCGCCGACGCCGTCCGAGTCGTCGGAAGTTACAAGCTTCCGGGCCAGAAGACGAATCACGGATTCTTCTACGATGCTGCGCAGTGGCCGAAATATCAGTACCTCGCGCTCGATTATCCGGGTGCGACGAATACGATCGCGCACAGCACTCTGCGCAGGCTCGTCGTCGGCAATTGGAATCGGCTCAGGGCGGGCAACAATGACTTCGAAAAATATCCGGCGAGCGGGCACGGCTTCGTTTACGACCTAACCAGCAATAAATTCAGCAGCTTCGACGCTCCAGGCGCGTTGAGCACGACGTGCTACGCCATAATCGGCGACGCGATCGCCGGCGGCTACACCAAGCCCGACGGCATTCACGTCGTCCACGGCTATATCTACGAAATGTCCCGCGGCACTTGGCATACGTACGATCATGCGGGCGCCATCCTCACGCACTTCGACGGAATAAGCGCATCGGGAAAGCGCGGCAACTACGACCTTACCGGCGATTGGGTGAGCCTGGGCGGCGAACCGCACGCGTTCTTTCTGACCGTACGAGGCTGGAAGCCGGCGCGTTGGATTGAGATCAAGTTTCCGAACGCCACGCTGACATCCGGGAACTCGGTCTTTACCGTCGCCGGCCTGACGAAGGTGATCGGAATCTATGTCGACGGCGGCAACGTGAACGGATACGTGGCCTACCTGCATTAATGCGGCGGCTGGTCGGATCGCTCGCAGTCCTCGTCGTTGCGGCAACGACGCTCGGGGCGGCGCGCGCAGCGGCGGAGCAAGAGCCCAAGGCCGCCGCATTGCTTGCCAAGCACCGCGCCTACGTCGGCTGGCAGTTCGGCGACGGCACCTTCTCGACGATGCGTCTTACGGGCAGCTTGACCGACGAGAACGGGAAGAAGACGGAGAAGGTCGTCACGCTCTTCGACGGACTCGTCTACCACACGACCGTCACGATGCTGCAGCGCGACAACGTCACCGAGCATGAGGGCTTCACCGGTAATCTCTTCTGGCGTTCGGGCATCAACGGCTTCACGACCCCCGTCTATGGCGACTACGCGAAGTACCTGGCCTCGTTTACCGTCCTGCAGCAGGAGGGGACGACGGAGCTGCCGGCGACCTTCGTGGGCGATAAAATCGTCGACCGTAAATCCGTCGGCGTCGTGCGGGTGACCCTTTCAAACGGCGATCCAATCGATTGTTACGTCGATCCGCAAACCGGCGCTTACGTCCAAGCGACGATCGATCCCGGCGGCTCGTACGAGACGACCATCCACATCGCGGCCTATCGTGACGCTCTACCGGGCAAGAAGATGATCTCGGCGTATCGGCTGGATAACGATAAATCGCTGCTCGCATATCAGGCCTTCCAGCCCAACGTCCCAATAAGCGCACAAGAGTTTCATCCGCCCGTACCCGCGGCTTCGTGGACCTTCGGCAAAGGCGCTTCATGGCCGATCACCTTGACCCACGAACGGATTTTACTCGATGCAACGGTCAACGGCATCGCGGGTCGCTTCATCCTCGATACGGGCGCGGACGGAATCGTCTTCGACGACGAATTCGCCGACCGAGCGAAAGCGCCGGCACTCCACGGCAGCACCGAGGCCGAAACCTTGAGGGGTGCGGTGCCGACGCGCGTCCGACGCGTTAACAGTATTGCCCTTGGCGGAGCGACGCTTCACAACGTGCTGGTTTATTCCCAAGACTTTCGCGCGCACGACTACCGCGGCCTCGACTGGAAAGGTTACGACGGGCTGATCGGCTACGATCTTTTCGCGGGGGCGATCGTCAAACTCGATGTCTACGGCTCCAAATTGACGATCCTCGATCCGTCTACGGAGATCGAAGACCCACGTGCGATAAGCCTGCTGCTCGATCTATCGCAGGGCGTTCCCGCGATACCGATGACGCTGAACAAGAGCATCGCCGTAAATGCGATGCTCGATACGGGGAACCCCGGAATCGTCATTATCAGCCGCGACATCATCAAGAAATACAACGTCAAGATCTGGGGGTGCGGAACGGTCGAGAGCCTGCAGATCGGGCCGATTACCTATGCGGATCAGGCGGCCTGCGAATGGAGCTTTCCATCAAACGACGTGCTGCTCGGCTACGATTTCCTCAAGCATTTCGATTACGTCTTCGATTATCCGCATGGGCGGATGTTCATGACGCCGAACAAGAACTAACATGTCAGCAGACCGTATAGAGTTCAATCGGGCCGCCTTCTTAGCCGGTTCGCTCGCGACTATCGGCGCTGGGCTTCCCGCGCAGGCTCGCAGCGCGGCGCCGGTAGAGCCGGGCGTCGATCCCAAAGAGGGCCTGGCCAGGCTGATGGCCGGAAACGAGCGTTTCGTCAACAACGACTTGCCGCCAACCAACGCGATGGCCGAAAAGCGCGCGCTGCTCGAGGAGAGCCAGGCTCCATTTGCCGCTATTCTCGCCTGCTCGGATTCGCGCGTCATCCCAAATCTGGTCTTCGCTCAAGGCTTGGGCGATTTGTTCGTTGCGCGGGTCGCCGGAAACTATCCGGATGACCTCGTGATCGCGTCGATCGAATATGCCGTCGAGCACCTAGGAACGAGGCTCGTCATGGTGCTTGGACATCAAAACTGCGGCGCGGTCAAGGCGGTCTACACCGCAATCGAAACGAAAAAGCCGCTTCCCGCGCAGCCTTTCGGCGATCGAACGCCTCATGAGTCCCGGCATCCAAAGCGTCGTGCAAGCGCACGGCACCGAAATGGCGGCGGTCGAGGCCAACGTTCGTGCAGCCGTCGCCATGTTTCGGACGCCGTCGCCGTCTTTGGGAGCCGGCGTGAAGTCGGGCCGTGTGCTCGTCGTCGGCGCCGTCTATCAGCTCGGCAGCGGCAAGATCGGGCTCCTCGACTAAAGCGCTAGGTGCCGGTGTCAGCGCCGGCGTGGAAGACAAACTTGACGATCAAACGGTTGAGCGTCGCTCCCGGCGGCGGGGCTTCCATAGTTGACGTAGAGCTCATCGCCGGTCGCGAACCGCTGGTGGAACGCGACGGCGAGGTTGTTACCGATTTGCGTCGCGAAGCCTCCGTAGCCGTTGATGTCGCGCAGCTCGACGCTGAACGTGCTCTCGCTGCTGAGGTTGTAGCCGAGCGAGATGCGCCGCAGCCATTGCGAATCGAGGACGCCGTCGGAGAACGCGCGCTCGTAGGTCCCGTCATATTCCAGGCCCACGCTCAGGCGTCGCGTGAGAGGGCGGCTCGTAACGATCGTAAACAAATGTACGTAGTTGTCGCCGAACGGCCCCCAGGCATAGTTCGTATCGATGGGCGATGGCGTTCCGTCGCCGTAGCCGATCGGAATCTGATACAAATTAAACGGCTGGGTGAAGCCGTCGAGATAGCATGGATAGCCGGTAAAGCTCGACTGATAGAGAATCGACCCGCTGCAGCCCGGGCCGGCCGGAATGTCGTACGATCGAAGCTGACCCACGGCCTCCCCCACGCCGTTGAGTGAAAACAGATTTTTGAACGTGGCGTTGATAACTACTTGCGTATCGGCTTGGTGCACCGCCCCCGAGTCGTCGAGAAAGCGATCCATGCCGAGGTAGATCGTATAGTTCTTGATACCCGGAGCGGCTCCCACATAGTCGGTGAAGAACTGCGGTCCGCGAATGTCGGAGTTCGCGGTATAACCATCAATCGGATTATAGTTTGGCGAGATGTCGAGGTAGCCGGCGTTGAGCTCGAAATTGTCCTTGTGGCGATCCACAAAGAGTTCTGTAAAGTCTGAGTTGCCCTGTGGCACCCACGAGCCGCTTTCGAAGGAATGATCGAAGAAGTAGATCATGCCGCTTTGGTAATCGCGTGCTTCGGCGCCGGCCTCTATCGTGTCGTCGGTGCCGGCGATGCTGTGGTTGGCGAAAACGCCATCGCTCCAGTAGATGAACGAGCCGTTCGGCAAGGCGTGCTGGTAACCATAAGCCTGATCGGAAAACGTATTGTTCGTCGTTTCATCGTACCCGTGGAAAGTTAGCGCCCCAAAGCTTTGATTGCCGAACGTTCCCTCGACTTTAGCGCCGCTATCGAACGGACCGACCGAGGGAGAGTAGAAGACGAGATCGGAAGCCGTCGAGTAAGCGCCCGTTGGCGAACGGGGTCCTGAACTTGCATTGATGAACGCGGCACCTTGTGCGAAAAACGGGCGATACTCGATGAGCTGACGCGCAAACTCTTGCGGAACGATCGTTTGCTGATCGATCTCGACGTTGGAGAAATCCGGATTGAGCGTGCCGACGAAACGGATGGTTGGCGTCAGCGGATAGCTGACGTCCCCGCCATACCAGCGTACCTTCATCGGCAAAAACGTGCCGTTGGCTTGCTGGAAGAGATTGCGATCTTCGCCGAGGCTCGCGAGGCCGTAAATGTCGGCGCGCGGCTTGGGGCGAGCGGCGGCTTTGGCTGCGATCTCGAACTCTCCCCCGGCCCAAAAGCGCGTATCGTTTTGAAAGGTCGGCCAGGTGCCGCTGGGCGCGTCGCTCATGATCGGGTTCCAGGCCCAGGCGAGATGCTCGCCGGTAGCCGCGATTTGGCGCACGAACTGCAGCCGCCACGTTTGCGTGCCGCCGCGCGGCACCCGCAGGACGTCGAGTGGGATGATGAGGACCGCGCTCCAGGATCCATCGGCGATTTTTCCGGCGGCGCTCCAGCGAGGACGAAAGCGCACGTTCTCATTGGCTTGCTCGTAGCGCACGCCGCGGGGCGTCGTCTCAAAGTAGTAGGCTTGACTCCCACCGCCCCCGTTAACGATGCCTATCCCTACGAAATCGTCCGTTCCAAACCCCACGTCGTTGGTCGTCTGGGTCGCTACGATCGGCGCACCGGCTTGATCCGCCTTAAAGGCGACATATAAATTGTCGTCGTCGTAGAGCAGATACGCCGTTGTCGAAAAGCGCGCCGGCGATCGCGTCGTCACATTCTCCCACGGTCCGATTCCGTTGGGCACGCGGCCCGCAGCCCAAGCTGCATCTGCGAGCATCGGATCGAGAACGAGCGGATGCGGCGCGCGCGCGACGGTAAACGTGAAGCTTTCGGCCACGGACGCGCGTGCGGGCGTGGGGTACAGCGCGAAGTCGAGCACCAACGCAAGTGCGACGCAGCGCGCGAAAAAAGACCTCGCGTTGCTTAGATCGACCAATCCCACACGTTCCAGAACGGCGTCACGGCGTGCGCGGGGCGATAGCCGCGAAAGTCGGTGTTGATCGCGTCGAGCTGCATCTGATACCACAGAACGATGAAGGGCAGCTCTTGCGAGACGATTTGCTGAATTCGCCGGTAGGCGGCTGTACGCACCGCGCGATCGTAGGTGCTCAATGCCGTGCGTTCGGCTGCGTCGAGTCGCGGATTGCAGAAGTGGTATACGTTCCAGCCGGCGGGCGGCGCCATCGAGCACATCACGAGAATCGAGTCGTCCGGGTCCGTGCCGTTCGCCCAGTTTTCGAGCGCGGCATCGAACTTGCCGGACTGCTCGATGCCGCCCGCGCCGACCGTCGCATAGAGCTTTCCCGATGGAAAGTTTTTGATCGAAACGACGACCCCGACGCGGCCCCACTGCTGCTGCAGCAGCTCTTCGGCGGCGCTCATCGTGCTCGAGCCGGTGAAGCTCACGAGCGTCAGATGCAGCCTCCCCGGAGGCCAGCCGGCTTGTGCGAGCAGCTTCGCCGCACGGGCCGGATCGAACGAATACCGTTGCACGTGTGGATTGTAGCTCCACGAAAACGGCGGGTGCAGCGATCCTGCGGGCACCGCAACGCCGTGCATCACTTTCTCGATCAAGCTCCGGCTGTCGATCGCGTAGGCGAGCGCGCGGCGCACGCGCACGTCGTTGAGGCCAGGAACCGACGCGTTGAGTCCGACGTCCGTAAAGCGATCGATCGGCGTCATGACAACGCGCGTACCCGGAATCCCGCGCAGCTCGGGTGCGAGCGATTCGGGTGCTCGGTAGAAGAAGTCGATGTCGTGCGAGCTGAGCTGCGCAAGCATCGTTTCGTCGTTTCCCCCGACCCTAAAGTCGATTCGCGCAAGACGCGGCGGCCCCCGCCAATACGCATCGTTGGCGACCATTTCGATACGCGCGCTGCGGTCGTAGGCGACGATGCGAAAGGGGCCGGTTCCAATCGGCAGCCCGTTATAGGACACGTGGTTGATATCGGAATACCCTGCCAGCAGATGTTTTGGCAAGATGACGTCGGGATGATTGGCAGGGCCAAAGAAGGTGTTGACAAAGGGCGCGAACGGCCGCTTGAGGTGCACGACGATCGTGTGCGCGTCGATGCGCCCGATGCTCGAGATCACGTCGTAACCGACTCGGCTGACGATCATGTTGCGCGGATTGAGCATCTGCTGCCACGTGTAGATCACGTCATCGGCGGTAAACGGCGCGCCGTCCTGCCACTTGACGTTGCGTCGCAAACGATAGGTGACGCGCAGACCATCGCGGCTGATGCCGCCGTTGCCGTGCGTCGGCTCGACGGTTGCAAGCTCGGGGACGAGCTCGTTGCGGTCGCTCCACCGAAAGAGGTACGCCCCCCAAAAGGCGGATACGTCGATGTCGACCGTTTCCGTTCCGAGCAAGAGGTTGAGGTTGTCGGGATCTTGCCGCTGGGCGATTCGCATCACTCCGGGAATCGTCCACGGATTGCGTCCGCTGCCGGCATTTGAGTGTACGCGCGTGCAGCCGCAAAGCGCGCTCGCTGCGAGTAGAATCAGCGCCAGAAAGCGTCGCATCGAGGCTTCTAATGATGATCGGTGCGTGGAGGGCTCTCGCGCGCGAGCAGCTCGTCGACGAGCTCGACGATTCCGTTAGCGGCCGCATCGAGAAGCGCGCGGCCCTTCTCGGCGGTTGCCTTGGTCGGGTCGCCCATCACGCCGCTTTCGCTTAGCCGGCTCCAGTGTTCCATCATCATGAGCGGACCCTCGCCCGCAACCAGATCCGTCCAGTAACTCTTCGACGGGCGGTGCGAGAGCTCGTGGACGGCTTGATCCATGTCGACGAGATCGGGGCGCAGCGCGAGATAGAGCGAGGTCTCGAACTCGCATGCGTGATTCATTCCGCCGACCGGCTCTGATTCTCGGAAGGAGTTCGCTACTTCTCGCACCCCGGGCGCGGCCCAATAGCTCACGGCCGCAGCCAATGCGCCCGTCTGCACAACGCAGAGCCGAGCGATGATGTCGACGAACGGCGCATTGCTGCCGTGCCCGTTCACGATTAGGATGCGCTTGAATCCGTGATGTGCAAGGCTCTTGCAGACGTCGAGGCCGTACTCGATGAGCGTATGCGGACCGATCGTGATCGCGCCGGGGAAATCCATGTGATGGGGGCTGTACCCGTGATTGATCGGCGGAACGAGCACCACACGGTCTGCCGCGCGCGAGGCCGCGCGCTCGCATACGCTCGAGCAGAGCAGCACGTCGGTATCGATGGGGAGATGGAGCCCGTGATCTTCCAGCGTTGCAATCGGCAGGATCGCGACGCACGGGCGCGCTGCGGCCGCCTTGACTTCGGGCCACGTCATCTCGCCGTAACGATACTTTGTCGCCATGGCCGCCGTATTCGCTGCTGCGGGGAAGTAACTCATTGCGACGCCAGGAATAGCGGCGACGTGAAAGAGCGCGCGCTGCGCTTCGTCGTCCTTATGGGCATCGTGAATTGCTTTGCCGACCTCACCTACGAGGGAGGACGGGGCGTCGTCGGCGCATTTCTGGGCCATCTTGGAGCGAGCGGCGCCGCAGTCGGCGCCGTTGCGGGAGGCGGCGAGTTGGCCGGGTTCGCGATCCGTTCCATTTCCGGCTCGATCGCCGACCGCACGGGACTCTATTGGCTCGATGTATGGATCGGATACGCGATCAACGTGCTCTGCGTGCCGGCCCTTGCGCTGGCCGGAAGTTGGCCCGCGGCCGCCGGTCTGTTGATCGGCGAGCGCGTCGGGCGCGGAGTACGCAAGCCGGTGACGTCGGCGATGCTCTCGGAGGCGGGTCGGTCGTTGGGAAGCGGCCGCGTTTTCGGACTGAACGAGGCGCTCGATCAAACCGGGGCTACGGTCGGACCGCTCGTCGTCGCCTTTGCAATTGCGCGGGGAGGATTTCACGCCGGCTTCGGCGTTCTGATCGTTCCGGCGTTGCTCACGTTGGCGTTTCTAGCGATAGCGGCGCGGGCGGGACGAAGCATCGTGCCGGGTCGCGAGAACGGAAGCCGAGCCGGCCGTTCGCGATTGGCCGGCCTTTCGCCGATATGCGATCGGTGGTGCGCTCGTGGCGGCGGGTTACGTCGACTTCGCGTTGATTGCATTTCGATTTGCGCGCGACCACGTCGTCGGCGCCGCCGCAATCTCGATCTGGTTTGCCGTCGCGATGGCCGTCGGCGCGATTGCGGCGCCTATCCTGGGCCGGCTCTACGATCGAATCGGCAATATCGTCATATGCATAGCGATCGCGCTAACGGCGGCGGCCACGCCGCTCGCCTTCTTGGGACGAGGTGCCGCGGCGCAAGCCGGCGCGGCCCTGTGGGGCGTGGGGATTGCCGTCCAAGACGCGCTGCTGCTCGCGCTGGTCGCCGGCGTGCTCGCGCGGCGAAGAAGAGCCACGAGCTTCGGCCTATACGATCTCGTTTTCGGCGTGGCCTGGTTTGCCGGCAGCGTGATCTGCGGCATTCTTCTGGACCGATCGATTGTGGCGCTCGTGCTTTTTTCAGTGCTCCTTCAGTTATGCGCCATTCCCTTTTTCGTCGCGTCCTCGAGCGATCGCGTGAGCGTTGCACCAAAGAGAAAGAGCAGCGCGGAATAGTAGATCCACAGCAAGAGAACGATGACGGAGCCTGCGTCTCCGTAGCCGCGCTCGGGGTGGAAGTGCGTAAAGTAGAGCGATAGCAGCGCCTCCCCGGCGATCAGAATGATTGCGGTAATTAGCGCACCCAGGGCGCTGCTTTTCCAGCCGACCGGCGCCCGCGGCAAGACGCGGTACGCAACGGTGAGAAAGGCGACGATCGCAATCGCGCTCGCGACAATGGCCGCTACTCGTCCCCAGGCGAACGCGCTGACCAGGGTCCCCAGTGCGAGCAAGGCGAGAGCGAGAATGACCAGGAGGACGTGCAGCCGCAGCGCGACGATTTCCCAAACTCCGCCACGCCTGTGTTCGGGGATTTCCCACACATCGTCGAGTGCTTCTTGAACTTGCATGAAGATCGCAACGATCGCGAAGAGCACGAGCGCCACGCCGATGAAGAGTGGTATCGAGGTTACGTTGTGCTGCGAGCCCGCGACGAGCGTATCGACTCCGCGCGCTCCCATCGCTCCCACAAGCGGCTTAAGCTCGGCATCGATCGTGGAGAGCGTATCCGAACGTCTCAGTATCGAGCGAGCCAAAAACATGAGGACCAAGACCAGAGGCGGCAGCGTGAAGATCGCATAGAAGGAGAGGGCCGCAGCCACGCGCGGAACTCGGTGCTGCCGCCACAATTGCAGCGTGTCCGTCAGCACCTTTCGCATCAACGCACCGGTTCTTCGCCGCGGCGCAAAAGACCAGGCCGACGATTTATTCTGCCGAGCGCCTACTGCGCTTTAGCGGGAGCGCCTGCTGGAGACGGTTACGTGAACCCGTTTCGAGGCGATGCCGTTGGCGACGACTTCGAGAGTGCTGGCGCCCGACGTGATGCCTTTTGGAACATCGAAGTAAGTCCACACTCGCTTCGAACCGGTGGCGACGCCCATCGTGCTGTGGTCGTGCGTGCGGGCGTAAAAGACGCGACCGCTAGCGTTGTTCGTGATGCGCACCAGCGGGTAGTTCGTTGCGTTTTGGAACTCGTCGCCAAATGACATCGCCTGTCCCAGACCATTGAACTGGGTGCCCGTAATCTTGTAAGTGTTACCGGCCGCGATCGCCGATGGGTACTTCCTGATGGTGGGTGCCCAGCGCGCTTGAGGTGCTCCGGGCGGTTGATAGAGAACGACGCTTGAATTCGCGAACATCATGACTTGTCCGGTCGGCAAAAGAATCGGCGGCCCGGCGTAATGCGCGTTTACGCCGTTGACGGTGGTGAAGCTCTTGCCATTCCATTCGTAGAGTGGGCCGTTCACGCCGAAGACCAGGACGTTGCCGCTCGGCTCGAGCGCAGCGTAAGAATCGCCGGCGTTGTCGCCGTTTGGGAAGTCGGGCCCGGCGGTCCACTTACGGGTCTTGCTGTCGTAGATCGCCGTATGTCCCGGACCGCCGGCAGAGTAAGATCCGGTACAGAAAACGGTTCCATCGGGGCGAAGGATCGCCGGGCCGATCTCTCCGGGCGGGTAGTAGCACTTCCCCGGCGCGTACTTTAGGCATCCGTACGGCGACGGCGAGTGCAGATCGACAATCGTAGAACCGGCGCTCTTCCACCGACCGGTCGATGGATCGTAGATCTCAGAGTTGTGAGCATCTTGCCACATCGACGGTGAAAATCGTACCGTCGGGAAGAAGCGTCCAGCCCTCCTCGGCATTGAAATCGGCTTTGCCCGCATCGCCGACCCTCCGCCAGTGCAAGGTCTTGGGATCGAGGTAAGCGTCGCGCTTCGTGAGTTTTTGACCCATCAGAAGCCGTCCGTCCGGGAGCACGCTCGATGGAGAATCGCCGATGTGTCCCCAGCCTGCCGGGTGCCCGAGCGGAGTCCACGACATCTTTACGGGATCGTAAATGGCACCAAGATTCGTCAGCTGAAGTTCGTAGCCGTTCCCTGGTGTGTTATATTCGCCGCCGGAAATGACGAGCCGGCCGTCGCTCAGCACATCCGAGGCAGAGGCGTAGGGGCCGTACCCTGTTTGAAGCGAGCCGACCTGCCTCCATTCCCCGTATTTGTAATTGCCTTTCGCATTGGGGACATAACGGTAAAAGTTGCTCGGCTTCGCGCCGCTCTCGGTGAGAATAGAACCGTCGGTCAATAACCACGCCACTTGCATTGCGACCGGAGGCTGATTCGAAAGCGGCGTAAATCGGCCGGCATGACTCGAACGTAAAGCGTCGACGGTTTGTAATCCCATTCCCGGTAGAACCGAGCGGCCTCCAGAACAGCCCGCGAATCCTACAACCACGATGGCGGCAAACGCAACAATGCCGCGGTTGACGTTGAAGCGAAACACGCGTGGCCCTACTTTCGATTCTGTTTCTTACGCCGTTTGCGATCCTCTTCGATCATCGCGAAGGCTTTTTTGCGCGAGCAGGTTCCTTCGAACTCGATCTTGTTGCCTTCGACTTCCGAGTACTCGACGAGAAATCGCTCGATACCGTCCATCATATCCTTTGGGATGTCGGATAGCTTCTCAAAACCATCGGTCTTCAACGTTACCCCTGGCTTCCTCGGGGGGCAGGCTACGATACGATTGTTGATGACGCCGTTCTTCTTCAGCGAGAATTGCTCCGAGGACGCGCACTTCGAGAAGACAGCCCGAAAAAGTCGGTGTGTCATTGATCACGAGGACGTCGGTCGGATCGCCGTCGTCGGCGAGCGTTTCGGGGATAAAGCCGTAGTCGTATGGCCACGTCAGCCCCTCGGCGAGAGTCAATTTGAGCGTCATGGCTCCGTATTTTGGCACAAAGGCGTACTTGTGCCGTATCTGCGCGGGCGTCTCGATGACCGCGTGAACGAGATTTTCGGGCGAATCCGGGACGTACGCCGGAATCGCATCGTAGTTGGTCGGGTTTACCTTATCAGCTCCCACGTTAGGGTCTTACCCACGAGCTTCAGAGTTTTTTCACATGCCGCCGTTAGGCTCGAGTGCATGTTAAGACAATCGATTGCGGTGGCGCTCGGCGCTTGCAGGCCTCGCCGTCAGTGCGTGCGGCGGCCACGCGACCAATGGCAACGTCATCCCAATGGGCGGCGACACCGTCATGCTTCCGCGGCTCGATAACGACCTGGTCACGTTTGCAAAGCTCCCGAAGGATACGATCGGAGAAGAGCTTCCCGAGGAGGGTCTCGGGAAAATCAAGTCGCCGAAGTGGAAGGCGACTGTGGGCGGATTCACCCAACAGCGGTACTCGCAGAAGCTCGGCTTTCCGCCCGGTACGAAGATCACGATCCGCAACCTCTCTAAGCAAATCACGCACACCTTCGACGTCGTGAAAGAGATCTCGGGACCACCGGCGCACTTTCCGAAAAACCCGAACTTGTCCATAAAGGCAAGAGGTCACGGAAAACTCGAAACCGGCTATGCGAGCGGTCCAATCAAACCGGGCAAATCGGTGACGGTAACGCTCGTCAAAAAGGGCACCTATCTGATCGGCTGCGCCTTCCACTACAGTTTGGGAATGCGCGACGTCCTCGTCGTCGGCGAGCACTCGCTTCCGGGACAGCAAGCGACACCGCCGCCAACTACGTCGCCAAGTGCGACGCCGACCTACCGGTCAAGTTACGCTCCAGCTAACGTGGGTATTCAATACCCATGGGATCATCGAAAAAATCTGAAGTCGTAGTCATTACCGGCGCGTCCGGCGGGATCGGACGCGCCGCGGTTTGCGAGTTCGCAAAGAGCGGTGCGAAGCTCGCACTGCTCGCGCGTGGCGAGGAGGGCCTCGCCGCAGCGACGGCGCAGGCGCAGCGCCTCGGCGCAACGGCGATCGGAATTCCAACCGATGTCTCCGATTACGATCAAGTGGAACGCGCCGCCGCGCGCGCCGAGGAAGAGCTCGGTCCCATCGACATCTGGGTGAATGTCGCGTTTACCAACGTTTTCGGCGAATTCTGGGACATTACTCCGCAGGAATGGCGCCGCGCGACCGACGTTACGTATTTAGGATACGTATGGGGGACGAAGGCGGCACTCGCGCGTATGCGGCCACGTAACCGCGGCACGATCGTGCAAGTAGGCTCGGCGCTCTGTTACCGCAGCATTCCTCTGCAGTCGGCATACTGCGGCGCGAAGAGCGCGATACGCGGATTCACCGACTCGATTCGCTGCGAACTGGCGCACCACGCGAGCAAGGTTCGTTTGACGATCGTACAGATGCCCGCGGTCAACACGCCGCAGTTTACTTGGAATCGCGTGAAAAGCGGGCTGCGCCATCCACAGCCGGTTCCCCCGATCTTTCAACCCGAAGTCGCCGGGCGCGCCATCTATTGGGCCGCGCACCGCACGCCGCGCGAAATGTTCGTAGGATTCTCGACCGTTCTCGCGGTCCTCGTGCAAAAGCTCATTCCCGGGTTTGGCGACATCTATCTTGGCAAAACCGGTTATGCCTCGCAGCAGACGCCCGAGCCGATCTCGGCGGATCGACCCGACAATCTCTACGAGCCGGCGGATCGCAGCAAGGATTTTGGCGCGCACGGCGAGTTTGACGCGCAAGCAAAGCCCTGGAGCTGGGAGACGCAGTTCGTCATGAAACGTGAGTGGCTGGCGGGCGGTTTAGCACTCGCGGGCGTCGCCGCCGGTGCATATCTCGCTCGAAACGGACGCCACTAACATGATCGTCTGGCACGTTTGGGGCGACTACGTCCACACGAAACCCGAGCGCATCGGCGATGCCCACTTGGTGAGCCAAGATCGCGGTCATCCCCGCAAGACCGCCGAGGCGAACGGTTTTGACTTCATGCGCCGCATGCATAATGGCTTCGAGCCGTGGGCAGCGGAATTCACGTCGGAGGATGACAACGGCGTGGAGTTCGCGTTAGCCAGCTGCCCCACGGTCCGCGGCTGGAAAAGGCTGACACGAGGTCAGGATGAGGCAGGGAACGACACTTCGAGAACGCAGAAACCGTGGCGATCGAGCTGAACCGGGAACCCTTGGCGTAAACGGCTGCTCTCGATCGTTCCTTCGTCGTTCCACTCGCGGGAGAGGCTGTTGTACGCGCGCAACCCCACCTGCTGCGGCAGTCGCACGTTCTCGAGGATAGCGGCCGCCGGCATCGTGTGCTGTGTAGTGTTCCCCAGCAATATCGCCAGCGCATCGCGCGCTGCAACGCAATCCACGCGATGTCCTCGCCGCTCACCCGGACCTGATCCGAGACATCGGTGTCGTATCGGTGGCGCTTATCGAGCGATGCGATAACGGCCGTGGCGTACGTGATCGGCTTGCCCATGCGGACCGTGAACCATGACGCCTCTTCACCGAGCAACTTGACCTTTTGGACGCCCAGCCACTGCCATTCGTCGGCGAGCCGCGCGTCGCACCGTCGGCAGCGTCACTCATTACCTGCACTCAAGCCGGCCGCGCCCTCCATTGCGGCCCACAGATACTTTGGAGCGAACCATGGCGAGAGCAGTCATGCCTTGATTGGTGAGCGTCTCTCCGTCGAGCCACTCGCAGAACTGGCCCGGCACGGTGTTGTACCGCAGCGGATCCTGCGCATAATGAGCAAACGTCGCCGCGAGCGCATGGGCCATGAAACCGGCGTTGAACCGCGCGGCGGCGGCGGCGAACCAGAACGTCGGGGCGGCCCAAACTCCGCCGAGAAGCCCCGAAGCGTGCTTTGGACCGTAGGTAATCGCGTCGCGCGGAACGGTATGAAGTCCCGCGTCGGTCCAAAACTCAGGACGGCTCAAGGCCGCGATAACGTTGGTCGCGACGTCGTCGTCTGCGACGCCGAAGAGCACCGGGAAATACGAAATCGCAGGTGACGTCGGTATGCGGACAGCCGTCATCGTCGATCGTCAAATAGTAGAGTTTGCGCGACGCATCGAGCAGATGCTCGTTGATTGCGGATCGAAGCTCGCGGGCGTGACGCTGGAACTCTTCGGATGCTCGCCGCATCGCCGAGTTCCCGCGCCATCGTTGAAATGGCGCGTAAGGCGGCGTAACATTCCGAATTGAGCTCGGTGGTCGCGCCCGCCGAGGCGATGGTCCTGAATTGCGTTGCGCCAACCCGACGATGCCGCGGCTGCCCGTCGCCCGGCGCGTCGGCACCAGATCGAGTCCGCGCGCGCCCCGCTTCGAGAGAATATGGCGGGCGGCTCGAAGCGCCTTCGGATAGACGCTTTCCAGGAACTCGCGATCGCCGGTCACCTCGAGGTGATGGCGAAGAGCAATGATCAGCAACGGGGTGTTGTCGTTAGTGTCGAGTCCGTACGTTTCGGTCTCACCGCTCCGATTATCGTACCACTCGACGACCATTCCCTCGTCGGTCAGATGATTTGCAAACCAGAGCAGCGACTCGCGTGCGAACCATGGCGCGACGTAGTCGGCCCCTATCGCAAACCAGCACGTGTCGCGCGCGACGCTCTTCGTCGTTTGAGTCGGGTCGTTGACCAAGCACCAGCCCTGATTCGTGAGTTGAAGCGAGCGCACCATATTGACCTTGGCCCACAGTACGCCACGGTTGATATGCTCTTCGGGCGTCATGACCAGTGCGCGCTCCAGTATCGCCGCAGTAATGCGCTTGAGTCCGTTCCAGTGCGTCATCGCATGGCGGTAACGACGCTAGCGCCGGCCTCGCTGCGGCCTCACCCTCGAGCGAGAACGTGAGAACGAAATAGAAGCTGATGCGCTCGCCAGGCTCGAGGGTATGCTCGAGATGGAAGATCGCGATCGGATCTTCCGCCGCGCCGATCGTCCGGTTGTCGAGCGCTCCGGGAAACTCCGCCGCGCTGACCTTCGCGATGTCGGTGGTAACCTCATAGCTGGCCGGTGCGACCGACGAATGCCGCCACGCGCACGATCTGGGGACGATCCGCACTGCTCGCGATGAAGGCCGCGTTCGACTCGTCGTATTCGGCGCTCGTGTGCTTTCCGAACCCGCCGCGCAGGCGAATGGCCGCATACGACGCGAGTCTCGACGGTACGGTCGCCTTCGTTGCGCAGCTCGATGTCATAGTACGCGGCGGGCGGATCGACCTCGTGCCGGTTAGGGCCGCGCGGCTGCGCGTTCAGCGCGAAAATGCACTCGCGAGCCGCGATTCCCTCGGAAAACTCGATGCTGATGCTCCTCGCGCTCCGGCGAAATGATGACGCGTCCGCTGCGGCGGCGCAGTGAAACGCCCGACTGCGCGTCCCAATGGCGCACGAGCAGCGTGCCGAAGACATTGACGCCCGCCTCGCAAGAGTAGACTTTCTCAAGCGCGCCGGTCGCCTTCGCCACGAGCACGGCTTTCGGCGATCCGAGTGTGCTTCCGACCGCTACCTGGTGATCGGCGAGCGTGTACGGCTCGACTCGCTGGCCGGCTCGCCGAGCGCGCGCGATCACCCTTTGCGTCGCAGCGCCAGCAGACCCCCGGCGGTGAGCGCGCAGAGGGCCGCAAGGGCGGCGATTCCGGCATAGCCGCGCCGCACGACCTGCCGCCGGCGCGTGCCCGAGTCTTCGATGAATCTGCGTTCCGGATACGGCGTCGTCGCGCTGGTAGCCGCGATCCGCGATCGCCATTCGCATGACCTCGGCAGGATGGAGCGCTTGCCGCTTCGTCGTTTGCATGATCTGCTCGCGGCAAGAGAATCCATCGGCAACGACGATCGTTTCGGGCATCGCCTCCCGAACTTTGGGCAGCAGCACGCGCTCGCCGCACGCGATCGACATTTCGTAATGACTCTCCTCGAACCCGAACGCGCCGGCCATTCCGCAGCATCCGCTCTCGAGCTTTTCGAAGCTCATGCCCATATCGTCGAACTCATGGGTCTCGGCGAGCGGATCGAGCACCGACTTCTTGTGACAATGCTCGTGCACGAGCGCCGTCCGAGCGAGCGCCGGCGGTTTGTATTCCTTCGCTTTCTTGTTCATGAAGGTTTCGAACATATAGCTCTGATCGGCGAGACGCATCGCGTCGAGATCCTGGCCGAGCATGTTCTGCATCTCATCTTTAAAAACGGAGAGGCAGCTCGGCTCCAGTGCGACGAGCGATACGCCTTCCCGCACGAGCGGACGCAGTTCGTCAAGGATGACCCTGAGCTGACGTTTGGCTTGATCGAGAAGGCCGAAGTCGTAGAGCGGGCGCCCGCAGCAAATCTGACGACCTGGCACGATGACGTGATAGCCCGCGTCTTCGAGCACCTCGACGGCAGCTTGCGCGGTCTGCGGATGGAAGTGGTTGTTCCAGGTATCCGGCCACAGGACCACGCGCTCGTTGCCGACGTTGCGTGGAGCGCGTCTCGCAAACCACCTCCGGAACGTATGGTCGGCAAACATCGGGATATGCCGCTGCGGCGCGATCGCGGCAAGACGCTTGAGCAGCGTGCTGAACGGTGGCGCCTGGCTGAAGAAGTTCGCAACTCCCGGCGCGAGCGACGCGACCTTTGCCCAAAGGAACATATAGCCGAAGAGCCACATGTGCAGCGGCCGCATCTTTCCTTTGAAATAGTGGTGGAGGAACTCCGCCTTATAGGTCGCCATGTCGACGTTGACCGGACACTCGTGCTTGCAGCCCTTGCACGCCAGGCAGTAATCCAACGATTCCTTCAAGGCTTCGCTCTTCCACCCGTGCCGAATCGGATTGCCTTGCAGCATTTCGAAGAGCAGCCGGGCTCGGCCGCGCGTCGAGTAGCGCTCTTCCTTCGACACCATGTAGCTGGGACACATCGTCCCCTGGTCGTGCTTGCGGCAGACGCCCGAGCCCACGCAGCGATTCGCCGCATAGGCAAAGCTATGCTTATCCTCCTTGAACGTGAACTTCGTCTGCGGGTCCCACGGTTCGTAATCGACACCCCAACGCAAATCCTCGTCGAGGCGGTGAGGCTTGACGACCTTGCCGGGATTCATCTTGTTATCGGGGTCGAATGCGGTCTTAAACTCCCAGAACGCCTGCACGAGCTCCTCGCCGTACATGATCTGCAGGAGCTCGCCGCGGCTTTGGCCGTCGCCGTGCTCGCCCGAAATCGAGCCCTCGTACTTGACCACGATGTGCGCCATCTCCTGAACGAACCTGCGATACTTTTCGATCCCCTCTTTGGTGAAAAGATCGAAATCGATGCTGCAGTGAACGCAGGCTTGCCCGAAATGGCCGTAAATCGACGCATAGTACCCGTACTCGACCATCTTCTGCTGGAATTCGCGCAGGTAGCGACCCAAATGCTCCGGCGCCACCGCAGCGTCTTCCCATCCCGGATAATAATCGGGCTGGTTTGGAACTTTTGAGGTCACGCCCAAGCCGGCTTCGCGAATCTCGAAGATCTCTCGCATCGTGTGCGGATCACCCGTCGTCTTGACGTCTCGGACGTTGGAACCACGCTTGCCCAGGTCGTCGACGAGTTGCTGCGCCTTTGAAAGGGCCTCGTCGCGCGTGTCGCCGCCAAACTGTACCACCAGCCAGGCATGGCCTCCCCCAAAGAGGTCGCGCTGCTGGTGTGGATTCTTTCCCTTGTCGATCATGTTTTGGAAGAGCGTTTCATCCATGCCTTCGAGTACATGCGGGACGTGTTCGTTGCAAAGCGGCACGTGATCGGCGGCCGCAGCGATGTCGTCAAAACCGGCGATTGCTAGTGCCGTCTCCTTCGGCTTTGGTACGAGACGCAACGTGAGCTCGAGAGCGTGAACGATCGTCCCTTCGCTTCCGGTCAGCGCACGCGCAACGTTGAAGCCATTCTCGGGCAGAAGCTGATTGAGGTTGTAGCCTGAAACGCGACGCGGAATCTGCGGGAAGCGGCGACGGACCAGCTCGCCGTACCGATCGGCTATGCTCTTGAGCTTCGCGTAGATTTCGCCGCGGCGTCCGCCCGCGCGGACGATCGCGTCGAGCTCCTCCGGCGACGTGCTGCCGACGCGCATCCTGGTTCCATCGTGTAGCAGGATCTCGACGTCATAGACGTTTTCTTCCATGCGTCCGGCGAACTGCGCAGGCATGCCGCAGGAATTATTGCCGAACATCCCGCCGATCGCGCAACGGTTATGCGTCGAGGGCGCGGGGCCAAACGTTAACCCGTGTTTTTCCGCGAGCGATCGCAGGTCGTCAAGCACGACGCCCGGTTCGACGCGAGCGATTTTTGCATGGGCGTCGAACTCGAGAATTCGGTTCATGTACTTGCTGTAATCGAAGATCACGGCAACGTTACAGCTGGCGCCGCTGAGACTCGTCCCGCCGCCGCGCGGTGTAACGGGAACACCGTGCCGATGACAGACGGCCATCGCACGCTGCGCGTCGTCAGCGTCTTTCGGCAACACGACGGCGATCGGTACCTGCCGATAGTTCGCCGCATCGGTGGAGTACATCGCTCGATATGCCGTCGCTAAAGTGAACCTCGCCGCGAACCGTCTCGCGCAGGTCGGCCTCTAGCTTCTTCGGTTGAGCGACGCGGCCGTTCTCGCGCGCGCTCGTGGAAGGCGTCGAGAATCTTGATCACAGGGCGTACTCCGAGGCATCCGGCCTGAGCTGCAGGCCGATGCCGGGGCGGGTGAGGTCAGGCGCGAGGCATCCGTTCACGGGAACCGCCGTGCCGTCGAAGAAAAGCCGCTCGATGCGCACGTGGTCGTAGAAATACTCCACGTGGCGAATACGTTTAGCGGCTAAAGCAACGTGGAGCGTCGCGTAGGGAGCGCAATGGCTGGAAAGCGGCACGTCGTGCGCGTCGCAGATTGCATCGACCGCCATGAAGCCGCTGAATCCGCCGCAGCGCGTGACGTCGGCCTGCAAAACGTCGGCGGCGCCCGCCGCAATGATCCGCTCGAAGTTTTCCGGGGCGTACCCGTACTCGCCGTTGCTGATCTCCATCGAGAACGGCGCGGCGGCCCGCACCGCCGCATTGCCGGCGAGGTCGCGATGGTAGACCGGCTCTTCGAACCAGCGAACGCCGCGCTCGGCAAAGTTGCTTGACATCTCGAGCGCCTGCTTCACAACGTAGGCGCCGTTTGCGTCGACGAAAAGCTCCGGCTTCTCGCCGATTGCCTTACGAACCGCCGTGACGCGTTCGGAGTCCCGACGAGGCTCGCGGCCGACCTTCATCTTTACGCGCGGTATTTGAAAGTCGTCGACCCACTTCACCATATGACTGGTGAGCTGCTTGATGTCATACGACGTGAAGCCGCCGCTGCCGTAGACCGGCACGTCGCTTCGCGCCGCGCCGAGGATCGCGCAAACGGGCGCCTGGAGCAGCTTGGCCTTGAGATCCCAAAGGGCGACGTCGAGAGCCGAGACGGCCATCGCCGTCATTCCCTCGCGGCCGTTGTTGCGAATTTTCGCCCACAATTTCGCGGTACAGGCGGCAGTTTGCAGCGCGTCGGCGCCAACGATGCTCTGCGCGAGCATGCCGTTGATCAGCGTCGCCGTGCCGGCATCGGCATAGGTGTAACCGATGCCCGTTTCGCCGGCGGCTCCGATCTCGACGTAGATCATCGTAGTGGAATCCCACTCGAGAGTTCCGTCCGACTCCGATTCCTGCTCCGTGGGAACCTTATAGGCGCGCGCGCGCACGGCATCGATCCGAGCGTTCGCGCGCCCTGTAGCCTCTGCGATCATCGTACGTTCACGCGACTAGTCCGAAGACGGCGTTTTTCCCGGCAGCACGCCGCTAAGAACCTGCTTGATCGACTCGCGAAGGACGCCTCCGACGTCCGGATCTTTAGGCAACGCTTTGAAGAAATGCAATGCCTGCTCGCGCGTGATGTGCGGCGGAAGGGTCGCGACGTCTTCATTGGCAAACGCCTCGAAAACGACGGGGCGATCGGCCTTCAATGCCCGTTCCCACGCGTCGTCGACTTGGTCCGGTCTCCTCACGCGAATTCCGATAAAGCCCAGCGACTCGCCGAAGGCGGCGTACGGAAAATCCGGAAGCGGCTGGGTCTGCATGTTGCGCGGCGATCCCGAAAGAATCCGCTGCTCCCAGGTCACTTGGTTGAGATCGGTGTTGTTGAGAACGAAGAAGATGATGCGAGGATCGCTCCACTGCTTCCAGTAGTGGTAGACCGTAATCAACTCGTTGATTCCGTTCATCTGCATCGCGCCGTCGCCCGAAAGCGAGATGACCGGTCGATCGGGAAACGCAAATTTCGCTGCGATGGCGTAGGGCACCGCCGAACCCATCGTGGCCAGACTGCCCGAAAGCGACATCTTCATCCCGCGGCGTATCATCACGAAACGCGCCATCCAGTTGGTCGGCGTGCCGGCATCGCCGGTTACTATCGCGTTGGACGGGATTCGTTCGTTGAGTGAGAAGAAAAGCAACTCCGGGTTGATCGGATCGGCCGCGATGTGGGCCCGGCGCTCTTCGATTGCGTACCAATCTTCCTTGTTCGCCTTGATCTCTTCGCGCCAAGAGCCGTCTTCTTTTTGATTGAGATGCGGCAGAAGCGCTTTGAGCGTCGGCGCCGCGTCGCCGACGAGGTTCACTTCTGCGGGATAGCGCAGCCCGAGGTAACGCGGGTCGATGTCGATTTGAACGCCGCGCGCGCGTCCCTCTTTGGGAAGGAATTCGGCGTACGGAAAGCTGGTGCCGACCATGAGCAGCGCGTCGCATTGCGTCATGATGTCGGAACTGGGGCGGGTGCCGAGTAATCCGATGGTGCCGGTGACCCACGGCAAATCGTCGGGCAAGACGTCCTTGCCGAGCAACGCTTTCGCGCAGCAGGCTTGGAGTCTGTCGGCGATGGTGATGACTTCAGTGGAAGCATTCTTTGCGCCGGCGCCGATCAGCATCGCTACCTTCGTTGCGCCGTTGAGCACTTCGGCTGCGCGGCGCAGATCTTGGTCCTGCGGAACGACGACCGGTCGCGCATAACCGACACCGCTATGTATCGTATTGTGTTTTTCGGGCGGCGGCGAATACGACTCTTCCTGCAGATCTTTTGGAAAGATGATCGCCGCTACGCTGCGCGTTCCCTCCGCTGTCCGAAACGCACGGTCGACGACGTGGCGCGTCGCCGTGGTGCTCGAAATCGTCGCGTGGTATTCGCAGACGTCGGCGAAGAGCGTTTGTAGATCGACTTCTTGCTGGTACGAGCCTCCCAGCGCCGTCGTAGCGGCCTGGCCGACGATCGCCACCACGGGAGTGTGATCCATCTTGGCGTCGTAGAGCCCGTTGAGCAAATGAATCGCGCCCGGGCCAGAGGTCGCCATGCAGACGCCGACCTCGCCCGTAAACTTTGCGTGCGCGCAGGCCATGAAGGCGGCCATCTCTTCGTGACGCACTTGGATGAACTCGATCCGATCCTTGAATTCCTCGAGCGCTCCCAGGAGGCCGTTGATGCCGTCGCCGGGATAGCCGTAAATGCGCTTAACGCCCCATTCGGTCAAACGCGTCAGTAAAAAGCTGCTTGCAGTCATCTGTGCCATTTTAAGATCTCCTCGATGTTGTACTACCCGTCCGGTCCTCGCCCGACACGAATGGCAGGCAGCTGCTTAAGAATCGCTTGCTAGCATAACGCCCGCATTGGCGTACGACGTACTGAAGGCGCGCTCGGGCTGGTCGATCCGCCCCAGACCGGCGAACATTCGATCCTGGGAAGAACCGACGCACTGCGGAACTTCCCTGATCCGTGCGTGCGATTATTTTGGAGCATCCCGGTCCGATCGAAACCAACCCCTTGCGCTTGACGGATAAGCCCGCACCCGTTCCCGAGAAGGGAGAGATTTTGATACGGATCGCCACGTGCGGCGTCTGTCGGACTGACCTGCATGTCAGCGAAGGCGACCTTGCTCCAAAGCACGCCGGCATCGTTCCGGGTCATGAGATCGTCGGTGTCGTTGCGCGCCTCGGTCCTGCAACGAGGCGCTTTAGCGTCGGCGATCGCGTCGGCGTAGCGTGGTTGAGAGAAACCTGCGGCGTGTGCAAATATTGCCGTAAAGGAAGAGAGAATCTGTGCCCCAACGCGCTCTTCACCGGCTGGGATCGAGACGGCGGTTACGCCGAGTACACGGTGGTTCGGGAAGATTTCGCCTATCGGTTGCCCGACGCTATTGACGACGAACAGGCAGCGCCGTTACTCTGCGCGGGCATCATCGGATTTCGAGCCATCCGCCGCGCGGAGGTCGTGCCTGGCGTGACCGTCGGACTTTATGGTTTCGGCGGCTCGGCTCACCTCGCGATCCAAGTGCTCAAATACTGGAGATGCCGCGTCTTCGTCATGAGCCGCGGTGGAGTCCACCGCCAGTTGGCCGCGGAGTTGGGCGCCGATTGGATTGGAGATGCGACGGAGCCGCCGCCCGCGCCGCTCGACGCCGCCATTCTTTTCGCGCCGGCGGGCGACCTAATCTCGCCCATCATGCAATCGCTCGACCGCGGCGGAATCCTCGCCATCGCCGGAATCTATCTAACGACGATGACGCCTCTCCGGTACGAGCGGGATCTCTTCTACGAAAAAGAAATCCGAAGCGTCACGGCCAATACGCGCGCCGATGGCGAGGAGTTTTTAGCGATAGCGGGTGAGATCCCGATCAAAAGCTACACGGTGGGGATGCGGTTGGATGAGGCGAACCGCGCGCTGAGGATGCTCAAGCACGACGAGCTTCGCGGTACGGCGGTGCTCCACGTGGCGTAGATGCGTGAGACGTTGCTATCTTGAAGGAAAGGGAATTCGCGCTATGCACGTTTTCATTCGTCTCGGTTGCGCCGCGCTGACTGCTGCCTTCGGCGTTGCGGCGTGCGCTGGAGAATCGACGCCGCCGACGAGTGCAGTACGGACGATGCAGTACGACTGGTGCAGCAGTTCCCGCCCGCCGCTGAGAACGCGGGCAGCTCTTCGTACATCAAGCACGTCGTCGTCGTCATCCAGGAGAATCGCAGTTTTGACGATTTTTTCGCGACGTTTCCGGGCGCCGACGGCACGACGCATGGCCGTATAGATTGCCGTCGGGCGGTCACGTGCGGATCCGTCTGCGCAAAGTCGGTCTGTCCGAAAGATGCGATTTCGGTCATTCTTATAGCAACTTCGTCAAAGACTACAACGGCGGCAGGATGGACGGATTCGGATCCGAGCCCGGCGGCGAAAAATTGTGCCCGGGCCCACAGGGGAAGGCCGTCTACCAGTACGTCGACCCGTCGCAGCTTGCGCCGGACTGGACGATCGCCAAGCAGTACGTGCTCGCCGATCACATGTTTCAGACCCAAGGCAGCGGCAGCTTCACGGCGCATCAAGACCTCATCGCGGGCGGCACGATCATCAATCGCCCGAAGAACAGCGAGAGCCTCATTGATTTTCCTTCTGCTATGCCGTGGGGATGCGATGCGCCGAAGCAACCGCTAACCAGGACGACTCTGTTAGTCGCAGACGGTTCAACGCTTAGAGACGAATACGACAAGGGACCGTATCCGTGCCTTGATTACCCGACGATGCGCGATCTGCTCGATGCGAAGTCCGTCTCGTGGAAATATTACTCGCCGCCTGAGCCCAACAACGTCGGTGCGCTATGGAACGCCTTCGACGCAATCGCAGCCGTGCGCAACGGTCCCGAGTGGTCGACGAACATCGCGGAAACGAACGTCTTCTTCAGCGACGTCGCCAACGGCACACTCCCGGCCGTTTCATGGATCGTGCCGGATCAGTCGAACTCCGACCACCCCGGAGGCGAACACGACGCGGGTCCATCGTGGGTCGCGGCCGTCGTGAACGCGGTCGGTCAGAGTTCGTACTGGAACAAGACGGCGATCGTCGTCGTGTGGGACGACTGGGGCGGTTTCTACGATCACGTAAAGCCGCCGCTGCTCGATCGATGGGGCGGCCTGGGATTCCGTGTTCCGATGCTTGTGATCTCACCTTATGCGCGCGAAGCTATCTCCGGTCAGCCCGGCTACATCTCCCACTCCCAATATGAGTTCGGCAGCATTTTGAGATTTATCGAGAACGTCTGGAAACTGGGACGTCTGGGAACGACGGACAGGCGCGCGCGCAGTATCGGCGATTGCTTCGATTTTACGCAGCCGCCGCGTAAGTTCAGCGTCATCCCAGCCAAGTACTCGAAGCGCTACTTTTTGCATCAAGCGCCGTCGTACGAACCGGTCGATACTGAATAGGAAGTACTACACGGCAGAAAAAGCGTCCGGTCGCTTGTGAATGTCCGGCAATTTCGTTGAAGGTAACACGTAGAAGGCGGTAGCATTACATCGCCTCCGCTTCGCCGGAGACCTGTGGTGGCTGAGTTGAAGGCATTTCTAAAAGGAGCATCTTTGGTAATGAGAATCTTTAGGCCGGCTACGTACTTCTTTGGCGTGCTCGCGGCCATTGCATTACTCGGTGGCTGTAGCAGCAGCGGTGGGCCCCAGTCATCGGGACTCACGCCGATCTCCGGAACGAATTCTGCCGATCAAGCGAGCGACGACACGTTCGTAGGCTTGAAGTGGACGGGGAACGTCCACCCCGACCACCAGAAGTCGTGGGTCTCGCCGGAGCTGGCCAAGACGTCGCGAGTCTTCTTTGAGTCGGATGTCAGCACGAACGACGTTTACATCTTTAGATTGCCGGATCTGAAGCTGGAGGGCACTCTCACCGGCTTTAACAAGCCGCAAGGTGAGTGTTCGGACAAGCACGGCAACGTCTACATCGCGAACACTAAGGCATACCAAGTGCGTGAGTACTCGCACACCGGACAGTTACTCAACACGTATTCCGATACGTACGGGAATCCGGTCGGGTGCGCCGTCAATCCGGTCAACGGCAATCTTGCCGTCACGAACATCCACGGCCTCCACGGTGCTGCCGGCCAGGTTTTGATCTACGCCGGTCCCACGTCGACTCCGAAGATTCTGGCGAACCCCAAGCAGTACTACTATTACTTCGCAGGGTACGCTCCGCACGGTGAGCTCTGGGTTGACGGCAAAAACGCCAAAGGAGCGTACATGGTCTCCAACTGCGGCTTCTCGAACCCGGTCTGCGGCACGATCAAGCTTCGCTCGGGGAAAATACACTCTCCGGGAAGCGTGCAATTCGATCGGTTCGAGCAGGCGTGGGTGCTGTTCGATCAGGGTCCTTGCGCGAGCGGCGGCCCGTGCAGCTATTGGGTGTACGCGCGTCTGAGGTACAAACTCAGTGAGCCGAACAACTACGAGACCTACAACGGCGGCCCCGCCTGCGATCTGATCCAAGTCGAGATTCGTAACGTGGGCCATCCGACTCAGTTTGTCGCCGGCGGAGATAACGAGTCGGCCTGCGGCAACGTCAGCACCACCACGGATCGTTGGCCGTACACGGCCGAACTCAACGCGATGCCGACCGACTACACCACAAAATACGTTACTACCCCGGTCGGAGCGGCGGTCAGCTACGTCAAGAAATAGTCGTACTCCTACAAGAAGAAAGGGCCCGCTTTGCGGGCCCTTTGCATTTCTGGCCGGCAAACGTCGCGAAGAAGCGGCCGGCGGCCGCAGGCAGGTGAGTCCTAGGTCGCTGCCGCATTCCTTAGCCCTTGGGCCGTAAAGAGGAGCGGCCCCAATCCCTGATACCAAGCAATCAATCAAGCAAAAGGAGCCCTTCAATGAGAATCTCTAGGTCGCGCTCGTATGCATTAAGCGTCCTGGCGGCCGCGGCATTGCTCGCCGGCTGTAACAGCAACGGCGGATCACAAGCGTCCGGACTTACGCCGAGTTCAGGAGCGAACGCCGCCACCTTTTCACACGACCCCAATCCCCAGGTGGTCGATGCCAGTACCTTGAGCGACACCTTCGCCGGCGTGACGTGGAGCGGGGGCGACGTGCATCCGGATCGGAACCGATCCTGGGTCTCGCCCGACGTGCAGCGAGCGCCACGACTTCTTTTCGCGTCGGACGTCGAAACGGACGACGTCTACATCTTCACGATGCCTGATATGAGCCTTAAAGGCACGATCACCGGTTTCAACCAGCCGCAAGGCGAGTGTTCGGACACGCACGGCAACATCTACGTCGCGAACACGCGCGCGACGCAAGTGCTGGAATACTCCCGCACTGGAACGTTACTCAACACGTACACCGACAAATATGGTTATCCGGTTGGATGCGCGGTCAATCCGGTCAACGGCAATCTTGCCGTTACGAACATCCATGGGTTCCACCACGCCCACGGTCAAGTTTTGGTCTACACGAGCCCCTCGGCAACGCCAACCGTCCTGACCAACCGCAAGCAGTACTCCTATTACTTCGACGGCTACGACATCTACGGTCATTTGTGGGTTGATGGAAAAGATGCGCGAAAAGCGTTCATAGTATCGGGCTGTAATGCGACGAGGTGCCGCACGATCAATCTCAGCGGCGGAAAAATCTACTTTCCGGGCGCCGTGCAATACGGATCAAAAGGTCTATAGTTGGGTCATCTTCGACCAGCTTTGCGGCAACAAGCGTGCCGCGTGCAGTTACTGGGTAGCCAACGGTGGCGTCCTCGGCCAAGCAACGAACTACGGCCATTACAAAGGCGGGGCGGTCTGCGACTTGATTCAAGGTGTGGTTGCAGCGTACGGCAAGAAATACACCGCCGGCGCCGATTATCAGAGTAAGGGCTGCGGCAGAGGCCGCAGTTACGAGGGCCGCTGGCTCTATCCATACGGCGGTGCTCCGACGAACTTCACGACGAACGTCTCCAGCCCGGTCGGAGCGGCAATCAGCACAAAAGTCTCCCCAGATTAGCCACGACGGTCCAAGATAAAGAAGGGGGCCCGCTTCGGCGGGCCCTCCCGCTACGGCGCGCCCTGAAGGATCGGCGCGGCGGGCGGCGCATTGCTATCAACAGCACTCCATATCGAGAAATACAACATGCTAAGGAGTTCACCTCATGCGGCCCGTTACAACGACGCTTTTAATAGCGTTCCTTCTCGCATTGCTCGCCGGCTGCGCCGCCGGTCACGTTTCACCGCCGGCGTTACCGGCACAACCGGTAAGCGTCATTCCGGATTGGATCGAGCCGCCCGTTATAGGGGCGCTTTCGACGCAACGCATGGTTTTCGACGCCAGACCCAAGGCCGGCATCTACGCCGCCGAGTTCTATAGCCCCGATCTCTTCGCGTATCGTAATCCCGATCGCAAGGACCGAAAACCGGTCTGCAAAATCGCCGCCGAGTTCGTGAACGGCTTGGGCGTTGACGGCGTCGGCAATCTCATCGTGCCAAACGGTTTTCCCACTCAAGTCAGCGTCTATCAAGGCCCTGGGCCCTGCGGAAAGCTGCTCGGAACGGTCAACGACCCGTACGGTCAGCCGAGCGACGCAGCGAGCGCCAATGCGGAGAGTGGAACGATCGTCGTCGCGAACATCGAGAAGAACAAGACGCACCTCGTCGGCAACATCGCGATCTGCACGCTTTCGAAGGGCTGCACGAGAGAACTGAAAAGCTCCAACATCAAGTACTTTGGCGGCGGCGTCGCGCTTGCAAAAAACGGCGATTGCTGGATGGCATCGGAGAATAATCCAGCGCTCAGTGCGGCGGCTCTGACCTATTTCAAGCGGTGCAAAGGATCCGGCAAGGCCGCACGCGGCTGGAAGAACGCGTACTACGGCGGCCTGATCATCGATAAAAAGGGGAACTTGATCTCGATCGATTTCAACACGCCGGCGCTATGGGTCTACAAAGGTTGCGACCCTACGTGCCATGTCATTGCGGGGCCGTTTGCCCTTCAAGGTAGTTCGTTCTACGGGAGCCTCAACGCAAAAGGCGACGAGCTAGCGCTCGGCGATAGCCAGTACGGACAGGTCGATGTCTATCGCTATGGTGAGAAAGCGCTTCGCTACAATTACAGCTTTAGCAAGGGACTGAACGAAAGCTATCACGTAGAGGCTGCCTGCTTCTCTCCTACGCTTTGAATTAAATCGGTAGAGCATCGCGCGACCTGCAGGAAGCCGACGCCCTTCGACGCATTCACCCAAGCTAACCCTGCAAGCTATTTAGGAGTGCAAGCGTGCGCTTTATACTTCGCTCTGCGAGCGGCATGCTCGCGGCGGCTCTGTTGTTATCGGCATGCTCCAGCGGCGGTCCCGACGGCGCGCCCGCAACGGTACCAGGCGGCTCGCAGGTGTTGACGGATCGTTCTTCGGGTGCAGCAATGACCGGAATCGGTGCTGCGCCGCTGGCGGCGTGCTCCAGCAAGTATTATGAGTGCGTGCGCATATCGAAAGCCAAGCCGTTCAGACAAGAATGGTGTATCGGTAAAGAAGGGTACAACGGGCTGCAAGCATCTGTCGCCCGGCACTTGGTCGTGGAGTGCGCCGGTCACGACGGTCAAGGGCAAGAAGTTCACGAGCATCGTTACGCACTTTAAACCGAATCCTGGTAATCCGACCGAGCTGACGATTGCCGAAAAGAATGCCCTCGGTTCCAGCAACGGCAAAGTTGCCTACGAGGCTTCGTTGAAGAGTTGCAATGCGTCGAAGCATTGCCTAGCGCCGATATTCATTGGGATCATCACGACGTAGCCACGGTAGCACCTCGCAGGCCCACAGAGTCGCTGTCAATTTCCTCGACTACATAGTAAGGAGAAGTCCCCTATGCGTTTATTATCAGTCGGACTTTGGATTACGGCGGTGGCGGCACTGCTCGCAGGCTGCTCCGGCGGCAACGGATCCTCGCCGAGTGCCCCGGTGACGGGTGTCGGCGTCGCCCCACAAAGCACGAAGTCCGTGCGTAGGACCAGGCTCGCGACGGTTCCCAAGAACCTCGTCAGAAAAGCCGAGCCTGCGCGTTACATCAAGGCGTCCGACGGCGACACGCACAATATCGTCGTGTCCGAGCAGAACTTGCTCAATAACAACATCGTACTCTACCCGCACTACAACGCCGGCAACGGGCCGCTGACATGCAATGAGAGCACCGGTGACAACGTCAACGACGTCGACGCAGATCCGCAGGGCAATCTCATCGTCCCAAACGGCTTCTCGGGCGTCCTCGTTTACGCACCGCCCTTCCAGGCGGGCTCGTGCGGAACGTTGCTTGGAACGATCAACGATCCGTATGGCCAGGCGACGAGCGCCTCCTCTCGTAACGCGCAATGGTCAAAGATCGTCGTCGGCAACATCGGCGGCGGCAGGAACAGCGGCGTCGTGACCTGCACGCTTACGAGCGGCTATTGTAACCCGCTGGTAAGCCCCGCGATGGGACAGCTCGCCGGCGTCGCGATGGACAATGCCGGCAACTGCTACGCCGACGCCTTCGACCTCAGCGGTAACGTCGGTCTTTGGGTCTACAACGGTTGCTCGGGAACGGGAACCGAGCTCACCAGCTCCAACGGATTCAAGGAGGGATACTACGGCGGCATCGACGTCGACTCTCAAGGGAACCTCGTCGTCGTGTCGCTGCTCAACTCGTCGTTCAGCACTCCCAGCACCGTGACGGTCTACTCC
The DNA here is from genome assembly GCA_963767725.1 of Vulcanimicrobiota bacterium. Lineage (GTDB taxonomy): Bacteria > Vulcanimicrobiota > Vulcanimicrobiia > Vulcanimicrobiales > Vulcanimicrobiaceae > Cybelea. The sequence goes on along the minus strand of CAVYEN010000003.1, from coordinate 571,355 downwards.
GGCTGCAGCACGGGCACGTGCACCGCACAGGGCGGCCCGTTCAACCTGCAAGGCGAGTCCGCATTCGGCCATCTGGGATACGAGTCCCAGCGGTGGACTACGATTGATATTACGAGTTCAGCCGTTGAAGTTTACGCCTACAACCCACAAGGACCGGGGCTGAACTATCTCTACAGCTTCAACAACGGCATCTCATGCGCGGTCAACCTCTGCGAATCGGCCGCATACGTGCCCGCCTCCAAAGGACTTTAAACAGCCCTTGCGCGCGTTGTCGGCAGCACTCTGTACCGCGATGGCTGGGGCAGTCGTCGCGGGATGCTCGAGCGGCAGCGGATCGCCGCCGAGTACGTCGTGCCACGCAACGCTCTCGTGTCACAATTGGCGAACTTCGCGCATGGCAAGGTCGCAGTCAGCACGATTCCTCAACCCTTTATAAAAAGAGCGAAGTTTCGGCTCGTCAAGGTTCCAGCAAAGTACACGCGCGGCATCGCCGTCAACGTCTTCAACCTTACGACCAGCAACGTGCCCGTTTACCCGAAGAATAACAGCGGCGACGGGTCGCCGAAGTGCAGTGTGAGCAGCGGTGCCGATGGGCGTCAACGACGTCGGCTCGGATACGAAAGGCGACCTTCTCGTCCCCAACGCATTCTCAGGTGTTCTCGTTTACAAACCGCCCTTCAGGAGGAAGTCCTGCGGAAAACTGCTGGGAACGATCCCGGATCCGTTTGGGCAAGCCACCAGTGCCGCGGCCAGAAACGCCGTCAAAGGAACGATCGTCGTGGGCAACATCGGCGGCGGCACCGGCACCGGCGTCGTCACCTGCACCCTGCAGAGCCTCGCATGCACCGCACTCGACAGCCCGAGCATGGCTACGCTCGCCGGTGTCGCGATAGACAAAGCGGGCAACTGCTATGCCGATGCTTTGGACTTGAACGGTAATGTGGGCCTTTGGATCTACACCGGTTGCACGGGGACAGGCACCGAGCTTACCAGCGCCAACGGGTTCAACGAGCCATTTTACGGTGGCATCGATGTCGACAATCGAGGGCAATCTGGTCGTGGTCTCCGCTCTAAACTCTTCGGGGAGCCGCCCCAGTACCGTGACCGTCTACTCGGGCTGCGACACGGGTACGTGCGTGGTCAAAGGCGGCCCATTCAACCTCCAGGGCGAGTCGGCATTCGGCCACCTCGGACGCCAGAACGAACGCTGGGCTACCTTTGATATGTCGAAGTCAGTCGTCGAAGTCTACAATTACAGCGGACATGGAACCGGGCTGACATATATGTACGGTTTCAACAACGGCCTAACCTCATGCGCGACCAACATTTGCTCAACGGCGACGTATCTGCCGGGATCCAAAGGCATATAGGCCGTTAGTCGTCGCCGATGAAGCTGCCGGGTTTTCCTTGCGGGCGCGACGCTCGATCGCGTAGCGTCCAATACGCATCCGGTTTATCGCCGCGAAACTTCTCGAATTTGCGCGGTCGTAGTCGGTAATCGAAAGCGTCCTTCGCCGGATCGTTTGCGCGTTCGTCGCTGGGCGCCATCTGCGCCAGCCCAAAGTTGTCTTCGATGTAGCGCAGCACGCTGGAGGTTTCGTACTGGACGTGGGTGACGTAACCTCGCTTGGCATACGGTGAGATTATCAGGAGCGGGACACGAAAGCCGAGACCGTCGTAATCTTCGTAGACGGGCTTTACCGGGTCGAACCACCCGCCCCAGTCGTCCCAGATGATGAAGATCGCCGACGAGTTCCAGAACCGGCTCTTTCCAACCGCATCAACCAGCGACGCGACCCATGCCGGGCCACTGCTCCGAGTCGGCGCCGGCATGGTCGGAGTTTTCAAAGGTCGGCGTGATCCAGGTAACGTTTGCCAGTTTTCCGGCGGCAATATCGAGGAGGAACTGCGACGGCGGAGTGATCACGTCGGTGGTCCAATCTGAGTGACCGTAAATCTTGGCGTCGGCTTGGTACGACGACCAGAGGCCGCCGTCGCCGTCGATTGGGCCGGTGTAGAACCGCCAAGTGAGGCCGGCAGCGTCCGCTTCACTGCCAATCGTCGGATTTTCAAAACAGGGAAAGATGCTCGGACCGTACCTGCGATGCTTTGTGAGCGTCGGAACGCTGTCGCCCGGTTCTCCCCAGCAGCCCCAAGGACCGCTGGGCGTGTTGACCGCGTGGCTCGCATACGCAGCGACCAGGTATTGATGCGCGATGAAGCTCCCGTCGAGGTTTGATGCAAACATATTGTCGGCTAAGACGTACTGCTCCGCGATCTTCCAATATGGCTCGACCTGAGCTTTGGGAACGTAGGCGTAGGGAGCGTTCTTAGGCGCCTCAAAACCGGTGAGCTCCTCGTTCCAGCCATCCATCTTGCAGTGCGTGCCCGGAAGATTTCCTTTACGAGCGTCGCACGCTTGGAAGAACGAAGTCGAAAAGTGGCTGATGTCCCACGGCTGCGCAAGATTTTGTGCGCGCAGAACGATCTTCTTGCCGTTCGTATCGTAGCCGTACGCGCGCGTCGTTGCGCCGGGATATCCGACGAACAGATTGTTGAAAGACCGGTTCTCCTGCACGATGAAGATGACGTGCTGAATCGGATAGCGCGAGCGGCTCGTGTCTCGCCGATGCGCGCGTGGCGTGTCGCGGTTCGCGGTACGCTTGAGAACGAACCATTTGCACTGCAGGCCGCGACGGTGAATAATGCGGCGAGCGCGGCGAACTGCCGAATCAACACTCGTACCAGCCCCTTTCATCGCAGGTTAAAGAAACTTTTGTGGCACTTGAAGCTTCCGCGGCAGAAAACCCGGCTTCCCGTCGGGTCGCCTACGGCCTGACAACGGCACTTCGATAACGAACGAGGAGCAGATTTCGAATGAGTCTTTCGAGGCTGGCCCCGTACGTGGTTAGCGTACTGGCGGCCGCAGCTTTGCTCGCCGGCTGCAGCAGCGGCGGGTCACAATCCCCGGCGGTCAACTCAGCGGGAACTAACTCAGCGCAAACGGACGCGCTTCGTCGCATTACGCTCCCGATGGCACGATCCCCTCGTTGGGTACGAAACCCATTTTAGCCAGCAGCATCCATCCTAGCCACCAAAGGTCGCGGATCTCACGGGACATCGGACTTGCGCCCAGACTCCTCTTCATCAGCGACCTTGCCTTGGGCACAGTGACAATCTTCACGATGCGGGCCTCGTCGTGAATGGACAGATTACGGCTCTGAGCGCTCCCGAGGGCGAGTGTTCCGATGCTCGGGCAATATTGCGTTCGATCAAGATTGCGGCGACGTACACGCTGCGTGCGCCTACTGGCTCTTTATCTCGCGCTCGAATGGCACGATCACCGGCTCGAGCGGTAACTTTTTAAACCTCCGATGGCAGTCAGGTGTGCGACATGATTGAAGGCACGATCGGCGCCAACGGCGAGAAACTTGCCGCTGGCGGCGATTACAACTCCTGTGGTAGCTCTGAAAGCGCTGCCGTCTATCGGTGGCCAAAGGCGGCCGGTGGGCTCCCCACGAACGCCTACACGAATTTGGCGGGCTCGGCGAACCGTTTGGAGCTGCACTCAGTACGAAAAGTGTAGCAACCAGTAAGTAGTTACACACGCGCCCGCCGCTCTTTTTGCGCAACGTCGAGCATTCTAGTAAGCTTTGATGCCCTTGGGGCTGCCCCAGCCAACTGGCCCCGCATAGGTGTGGAACTGCTTGGTACCGGCGGTGCAGAGATAGCTATGGCCGCAGCTGCCGTTGCTCCCACGATTGATGTAGTGCAGATCACTGATTCGCGCGTGTGCGCGCAGTTCCCAGAACTTGCTACCGGCTTCGCGTTTGCTCGCGTTGCCCGCGAGTGCAAAGACGCCGGCGATCAGCGGCGATGCGGCGCTCGTGCCGCAGACGCCGAACCAGCCGCCGTCGTAGCTATCATACTCGGCGACGCCTGGGGAGCAGCCGGCCTCCGCCGATATGTCGGAGTCGGTGCGCCACGTGCAGCCTGGGTCGTGCTGCCAGGAGGGTTTGAGTACGCCAGAGCTGCGGCCGTTTGACGAACAGCCGCCGCCGGCGTCGTTCCAAACCCTTTCGCGGTACGTCGAGCCGCTCTTCGCAAGCTGTGTGCCGCCGACGGAGACGACCGTCGCGAACGACTCGGGATTGCCGTTTTGGTTGTAACCTTCGTCGCCCGACGCGGCGAGATAAAGCACGCCTGGTTGATCGAATGCCGAGGAATGGTCGCAGTTATTCGAGCGATAGCAAATCCAGCTATTGCTAATGATATGCGCGCCCAGCGTCGCCGCTTCTTTTTCGGCCTTATCGAGATCGCGCGAGTTGGCGCTGTTCGCCTCGACGAGATAGATCGTGCAGTTCGGGCAAACGGCTGAGACCATCTCGACGTCGAGATCGACTTCAACCGACCACCCAGTGAACCTCGGATAGCTTTTTTGTTCGCCTTGCTGATTGTACTTTGAGAAATGCGCCGTTCCAAGGCCGAACTGCGTGCGGTACGTCGTAATGTCGGTCCCGATTTTGGGATTATCGCCCGCATCGACGATCGCAACGATGTGTCCGGACCCTTGCGTAATCGGTAATTGGTAGGCTCTTTGGAAATCGACCGGCGCAAAACCGCATTTCGCGCCGACGCAAGCCGGCTGGATGCCTTTCTGTAGGAGCGCTAAGCACGTCGGCTTGCCGACAATCTGCGGGCAAGCAGGGCGCGCAAGGCCTTTCGCCAGCCACTGCGGGATCGCGAGTTGTTGCGATAACGTTGGTTGACTGGATGTCCGGGTCAAGCCGCTCGTTCCCGGCACATTGGAAGAGACGCCGTTACAAGCGGCAATCGCGAGCGCCGCGACGAGCGGCGCCACAAGCTTCAGAGGTCCGTCTGACACTGATGCTCCTTGTTGTTTTGTGGTCTAGGAAAAGAGGCGAGTCCGCGCGTCGATGGCGCGCGAACCTCCCTCGCTAGTTGCCCTTTGCTTCATGCTGTGACTAGAACGCGCCGATGCCGTTCGGGCTTCCCCATCCGGCAGGGCCGGAGTAGTCGTGGAACTGATCGGTCCCAGCCGTACAGAGGTAGCTTCCGCCGCAAAGGCCGTCGCTGCCGACGGTGATAGGCCACAGATCCTTCTTGCGCTGCTCCGGGCCGAGAGTCCAAAAGGCTTTCCCCGCAGTTTGCTTGTTGGCATTGCCTGCAAGGCCGTAAATGCCGGCAGTGAGCGGCGACGATTCGCTGGTGCCGCCGACCAGGATCCAGCCGCCTTCTCCGTAGGTGTCGTATACCGCGGCGCCGCCCGCATCGGGGTCGGCCGCTGCTGATACATCCGTATCGGTGCGCCCCTTGCAGTCCGGATCTTGCTGCCAGGAAGGCTTCTTTGCCGTCGAGCAACCGCCGCCGGCGCCGACCCACACGCCCTCGTTCCAGCCGCGCTTCGCGCTTTTGTTCGGGCTCAGCGACGTCCCGCCAACCGACACAACGGAAGCGAGTTGTGAGGGTGCGATCGAACCGTAGCCGCCATCGCCGCTCGAAGCGAGATAGACGACGCCTGGGGTCTCGAAGTGCGAACGGCACCCGTTGCAAGATCCGCCCCAGCTGTTCGAGATGATGTGAGCGCCCAACTTAACGGCCTCGTCTTCGGCCGCGTAGAGATGCTTGCTTGAACTGGAATTCGCCTCAATGAGGATGATGTCGCAGTTTGGACAGGTGGCGGAGACCATGTCGACATCGAGGTCTTCCTCTCCGCCCCAGCCTGCTTTGCCCTTGGGATAGTTCTTGGTCTCTCCCACCTGGTTGTACTTGGTAAAGTGTCCGGCAGGCAGACCGAAATGGGCGCGATAGATTTTCAGATCGGACACGATGTTGGGGTTATCGAAGGCGTCGACGATCGCGACCGTTTGTCCCGATCCTTTGCTCGCCGATGGCAACGCGTACGCCGCCTGGATGTCGGCGGGGGATAAACCTAGCGGTTTGGCTGCCGGATCGATCTGCGGCGTGATGTCCGTGCGAATGAGGGCAAGACACCTCGCCGTCCCGGGGCCGTCATCGGGGCAAACCGGTCGTACGTTTGCGCCCCAGAGGTGATCGAAATTTCCGGCGTTCTGTGTTTGCACCGTCGATTGGCCGGCGGTTCCCGGCAGGCTGGAAGAGCCGCCGTTGCAAGCCGCTATCGCGAGCGCCGCAACGAGCGGCACCATTAGTCTCATGGCTCCGTTCACAAAAGCTCCTTGTTTGAATCGGGGAAAGTTGCGTTACCGTTGAGTTGGTGTCATTACCTCCAAGAAACGTGCGGCACCGTGCCTTAGTTCGCACGACAGCTTGCTTGTTTTGCCGTTAGAACGCACCGATGCCGTTCGGAGTTCCCCATCCGGCCGGCCCGGAGTAGGTTTTGTACTCGTGAGTCCCGGCGGTGCAGAGATAGGTCGGCTTGCACGGGCCGTCGGCGCCGCTGCTAATCACCCACAGGTCCTTGGCTCTTTGCTTTCTCGTGAGCACCCAGAACTTTTTGCCGGCCGTTTGCGTCTGCGCATTACCCGCAAGCCCATAGATGCCCGCACTCAGCGGCGACGATTCGCTCGTGCCGCCGACGACGATCCAACCGCCGTAACCGTACGTGTCGTATTCTGCGGCGCCGCCCGCATACGGATCGCCTGCGGCGGATACGTCGTTGGCGGTGCGGCCGCTGCAACCCGGATCGTGCTGCCACGACGGCTTGCTCGCCGTCGAACAGCCGCCGCCCGTGCCTTGCCCACCGTTTTTGCCGCCCCACACGCTCTCGGTCCAGCCGCGCTTTGTTTTCTTGTCCGCGCGAAGCGTGGTGCCGCCGATCGAGACGACGGAGCCGAGCAGCGATGGGAAGATCGTGCCGTAGCCACGATCGCCGCTCGCCGCGAGATAGAGCACGCCGGTGGAGTTAAAGTAAGAGTCTAAGGACCCGCAGCTCCCGCTGCACGTTCCGCCCCAGCTATTGGAGATGATGTGGGCTCCTAACCTCACCGCCTCCGCTTCGGCCTTAAAGAGGTCGTTGCCGCTGTTCGCCTCGACGAGGTAGATGGTGCAGTTTGGACAGGTGGCGGAAACCATCTGGACGTCGAGATCTATCTCCACGCCCCAATAGGCGTTTCGCGACGGGTAATTTTTGGTCTGCCCTTTCTGATTGTACTTTGTGAACTTTGCGGCAGGGAGGCCGAACTCCGCACGATAGGTCTTCAGATCCTTTGCCACGTCGGGATTGTCGAAGGCGTCGACGATCGCAACGATCTGCCCGGAACCGTTGCTGCCCGACGGCAAGCTGTACGCCGACTGGAAATCGGCAGGATGCAAACCCGGTTCTGAACCCTTGGCCGGATGCATCTGCGGTTCGATGTCTGTGCGCAGGAGAGCAAGACACTTCATGGTGCCGGTGCCGTCGTCGGGACAGACCCGTCGCATGTGTGCGCCCCGAGCCGGCTGGAAACGCCCGGCGTTCTGCGTCGGAACCGTGGATTCTCCGGCGGTTCCGGGAACGGCCGAAAAGCGGCCATTACAAGCGGCTAGTACAAGCGCCGCAACGAGCGGCACCAATAGCTTAAAAGGTCCGTTCACAAATAACTCCTTAGGCATTGAGTAGCGGGAAGCTGAGTTACCGTTGGTTGCTCCGAGCACCTTCTACGAGCGCCGACCGCGCCACGCGCCGGACGCACCGTCGGTGGAGGAAGGCCCTTACACGTGCGGCATTTGCCAAGATATGCTCCGACGGCTTTGGGATTTCTCGGAAGTGGCGGCCGCGGTTTCGTTGTTGACGGCGTGTTCGGCCGCGCCCGGCGCTCCCGTCCCATTCGCCGCCGGGTGGGAGTTTCAATCGCTTCTCGGAGGCGGCGCGAAGATCGCGCATGTCGTCTACGTCGTGCAAGAAAATCGCAGCTTCGACGATCTCTTCGAGGGCTATCCGCACGCCGATACCGCTTCCAGCGGCAAAAACTCACAAGGAACGAAGGTCAAGTTAGGCCCGATTTCGCTGAAAACGGTCTATGACATCGACCACTCGGCGCGCGCCATGTTCGCTGCTTGCGACGGAACCGGCAAGCTTCCGGGCACGAGGTGCCGGATGGACGGCTTCGACCGCGAGGGCCAGTACGGAGGGCCGCCGCGCGCGCAATACGCCTACGTGCCGCACGACGAGACCAAGCCGTACTTCGACATGGCTCACGAATGGGTTTTGTCCGACCGAATGTTCGCCTCGCAGCTCGACGAAAGTTTCGTTGCCCATCAGTACATCATCGCCGCGCAAGCGAAATCGAGCGTCGACGTGCCCGGCTTCTATTGGGGCTGCGGCGGTGGAGAGAGTAACGCCGTTGCGACGATCACCCACCGGCGAACGTACGGCAACGCGCAGCGTCCGTGTTTTGATTACGAAACACTCGGCGACGAATTGAGCAAGGGGGGTCTAAGCTGGCGCTTCTACACCAGCCGTTACACGTCACCGACGAGCGGTTATTGGTCGGGCTACCAGGCCGTCAAGCACATCTTTTACAGCAATGTTTGGAAGACCAACGTCGTGACGCCTCAGAAAAGATTCCTGACCGACGTTCGCGCCGGCAAGCTCGCGAACTTCACGTGGATCACGCCGCTCTGTCGTAATTCCGACCATCCGTTTTGTGGCGGCGGATTGGGTCCATCGTGGGTTAGCTCGGTGGTCAACGCCGTCGGAGAGAGCAAGTTCTGGAAATCGACGGTCATCTTCGTGCAGTGGGACGACTGGGGAGGCCTCTACGATCACGTGCCTCCGCCACATAGGGGTTACGACGGTTTGGGCTTCCGCGTTCCGTTGATCGTGATAAGTCCATACGCGAAGAAGAGCTACGTCTCGCACGTGCAGTACGAGACGGCAAGCGTTCTTCGCTTTGCCGAAGACCTTTTCGGCCTCGCTCAGCTCTCGGCAGCCGACACGCGAGCGGCCTCACCGGCGGCAGATTGTTTCGATTTTTTCGCGCCGCCCCGCAAGTTCGTACCGATCAAGGCGCCCAAGGACGAAGCATATTTTCGCAATCAGCCCGGCGACAACCGAATTCCCGACGATCAATAAGGAGCCGCGCTCTACTCGGTGTCGACCGCCGCGCCCGAGGGCTTCTGGTGAAGGAAAAAGTCCTTGTGATAGGCTGAGGGGACTTCCTTGAACCGGCGTGGCTTCTGCGTGAAGTCGAACATGTCGGAGATGCTCTTCGTCGTTACGTCGGTGGTCCCGAGCCGCCCCAGCTTGAAGGTCCCTTCGATGAATCTGATGATGCTGCCGAACCCGTATACGGTATTGGAAACGTAGCCGCCTCGGCTACCGTTGCCGATCTTTACGTAGGGCGAGATGACCAGCATAGGTACCCGGAAACCGGCGCCACCTTGATTGTCCACAAAAGGTGGTTTCACGGGGTCGTAAAATCCACCCCAGTCGTCCCAAACGACGATGATCGTCGCCGAATCCCAGTATTTGCTTTCGCCGATCGCATTGACGACGCTGGCGACCCACGACGGTCCCGTATCTTGGGCGGAAAATCCGGGATGGTCTGAGTTCTGAGCGTCCGGTATCACCCACGACATTGCCGGAAGCGTGCCGTTCGCGATATCGGAAAAGATGTTCGTTGGGGGAGAAGATATATTCGGGCTACAACTACCGTTGGCGTTGCAGACCGATGCGATTACCAGGAACGCGTTCCAAAGCGCGCCGACCTGCAGACCTTTGGCCGGCGCCGGCGTGTAGTACTTCCACGAAACCGGCGATTTTCTCGCGTTTAGCAAATCGGCGAGGGTTGGATAATTGCTTCCGGCCGGAAAATCGCTCGTGCATGGGAATGGCCCCTGATCTCGGTAGTAGTCGAGATTGGTGTCGATGAGCGAAGTTCGCGTTCCGGCGGGCGACAGGCACCCCCACGACTCACCACTAGTCGGATTGTCGATCAGACTCTGCGTCTGGTTGATGAATGTGCCGCCGCGGATCAGCGCCTGATGGCCCGTGAAACTGCCGCTGCCTTGCGTCTGAAACATTTCGTCGCCTAAGCCCCACCGCGACGCGATGTCCCAGTAGGGTTGGACTTGGCTCGGATTGACGTACTGGTACGGAGCGTCTCCTTCCAGCGTTCCGTTGCTGCTGCGCCGGATCATGTTGAAGCCATCCATGTGGCCGTTGTTATATGCCGTTTTATACGACGCATAGAGATGGTTTAGATTCTGTGTACCGAGATTGGCCTCACGGAGATCGATCGATTTCGCACTGTAGCTATTGCCGCTTTTCACCAGCATCATGCCGGTCTTGCTGCTGACGGCACCCGGAAAGCCGGCAAACATGTCGTTGAACGTTCGGTTCTCCTGTACCATCAGAACGATGTGCTTGATGACCCTGACGCCCGAGCCGGGAGGATGCTCGGCCGCAGGACTCGTCGGCAACGACGAGACGCCACCTCCTGCGCCGCCGCCGCAGGCGGTTAACAAAGCGCTCGCGGCGCCGGCACACAGGCCAAGGCGGAATGTTCGGTTCATGCTGCTCCTTTTAATGCGTCGCGGGAGCGACTCGCTGCGCGATTGCGGCGACGTCGTAATCGAAGCGCTTCCCGACTTCGGCGGTCGTAGTAACGATCTCGGCCAGGACGTCGGCGCCGAACGCCGGTTTATAATAATCGGGAAAAGAAAGCTTCTGACCGTATGCTGCTCGCGTCGTCGCAAACTTCGCCGGCTCGAGCTGAGCGTGAGCGAGTATTCGATCGATCGTCGCCAGCGAGTCGCCGCAGAGATCCTCGTACCGCACGATGCACACGTGACGCGCCAGCTCGGGATCGTTGTCGAGCTGCTGCGCAACGAAGCCGTAGACGTAGGCCCAGTAGCGCGCTCGGGACTGCGCCCATCGCCCCTCGTCGAAAAGACGCCGAATCTCGCGCAGCACCTGCTGGTTTCCAACGTTCGCCATCACCTGGTGCGGACCAAACTCGTGATGTCCGGTCAGCTCGATGATCTCGATCTGCCGAGGGTCGTCGCGCTCGAGCTCGGCCCAAATCCGGTCTTGCTTGATCAGCGAGGCGACGTGATCGATGGGGTTTCGCACGTAGAGCAGAAAGAGCGCGTCGGGAAAGAGCCGGCGCAGATACTGCATGCGTACGACGCACATGATCGCCTTGCTGATGTAACGGCTGCGTCCTCGCACTAAAGCCAACTTGCAGAGATGCTCGCGATAGAAGCGCTCAAAGGACGGGTTCGACGTCGTCGCGTCGAGGACGCTATCGGTAGACTCGTCGTGAATTTGCGGAAAGAAGTGTTCCCAGAGAATCTCTTCGCCCATTTCGGCGCTGTCGCGCGTCACCTCGATCCGATCGCGGTGAATGCGTGGAACCGGTTTGCGCATCGCGGCTACCGGGATCCGCGGAAAGACCTTATTCCAGACCCACGGCATGTAGGGCATCAAAAAGTCCGCGTATTTGTGCGTTACGACATCCGGATGCTCGCTGAGCATCTGCAGCGTAATCGTCGTGCCTGCTCGCGGCAGCCCGCAAATGTAGACGGGCCGATCGACCCGCTGCGTCGCCAAGCGGCCGGCCAACATGCGTGACTCGAGATTCCCAAGGCCGACGAAGAGCGGCGCAGCCGCGTGCACCCCTCGAACGCTCCAATAGAAGGCGCCCGGCACGGAGAATCTCTGCGGTGTCTTACCATCGGTCGTTGCCATCGAGGGCTATACTTTCTCGAAGAGTGCGCCTATAACCGTTAAACCCGGTCCGAACGCCATGCTCAAGACCTTCGATCCCCGCGGGACCGTGGGCGACTCCACGACGAGCTTCCAGATGTGCGGCGCCGTCGCGGAAGCCATGTTCCCGTGCTCGTAGAGCACGCGCCGGCTCTGCGCGACCGCCGACTCTTCGATTCCGAGCTTCCCGCGGATTTGATTGAGGATCGCCGGGCCGCCCGGATGTATCGCGAAGATCATCGAACCCTTCTCGCGCTCGAAATCGAGGTCGACCTGCGCGCAGATCGAACGGACGAAATCGCTAATCGAATCTCGAATCATGAACGGCACGCGCTTAGAGAGCGACATGTCGAACTGCAGCGGTCCCGGCCGCAACGTCATTTCGGGCAGCGAATCGGGCAGTATGTGCTCGTCGATCGCAAGTACTTTCAAACCGCCGCGGCCATCTTTCGAGAACTCGGACTCCGGATAGGCCGCGTATTTGATGAACCCGTCCGCGAAGAGCGTCGAGGTGACGAAATTATCGGGCTCGTCGCCGAGTAAATCGAAGTGGAGCGAAAGAAACTCCGTATGCACCAGATCGACGCGGCGCTTGCCCTTGGGAAGTGAAACGTAGGACGATCCCACGAGGCCAACCGCGGTGCGGATTGCCGGAAACGCGCCGTAACATCCCATGTGGTACGAGTGCGTGACGCCGACTCCAAGCCAATTACGCCGGGAGAGAAAGCTTTGAACCGGGCTGGGTGAGACGTAGCCGGAGCAGCTCACGTGCACGATGTCGTCGGGAGGCTGCAGCTCGGGATCACGATAAATGCGCTCGAAAACGTCGCACGCCACCTCTTCGAAAAGGTTCATGCGCTCGTCGAGTGTTTCGCCGGTCGGATTTCGAAGGTTTCCATAGCGACGAATCGACTCGATTTCGTTATTCGGGTCGTGCTTCACGAAGCGCGACGTGAGGACGCTTACTTGCCGTCGCGCGATGTATTCGGCGGAAGTGCCGTAGCGCGCCATGCGTTCTTGCAGCGTCTGAGCAACCCGTTCGCGTTCGTCGCGCTGGTCGACACGGCGCGCGGCACACTGCGCGAGGGTCATGAAATGTGCTTGAAATTTCTTGAGCTCGTTTTGCTCGACGGGCGCCGTCACCTCGATCGTTTCGAAGTCCGACAACACCACCGGCACCGCCTGCCGTGGCGGTACAACCGAAATCGTTCCTAAAGAGCTCGCTAAAGTGCGCATCTTGAATCCTTACAATCGTTCGCCGAAAGCTCCCCGTTTCCATTCGAGTCGGCAGCCGCGCGCAAATCATTGATAAACATCAGTAATCCTGGTTATTTTTACTCGTCGTCAACGGGCTTGTTCGAGGGAATCTGGCGCAGAAAGTGCGATTTCGAATATTCCGTTTGGATCGGAACGAACTTGCGCGGCTGCTGCGTGAAATCGAAGAAATCGTCGCCGAAATCGGCCGAGTGAACGTCCGTGGTTCCGAGCCTCCCCAAATTCCAGTTGTCCTCGACGAAGCGAATGATGCTGCCGAACTCGTACTGGTTGTGCGACACGTAGCCCCTCTTCGCGTACGGCGAAACGACGATCATCGGAACGCGGAATCCTAAGCCTCCGCTTCGATGCGGCCCCGGTGGCGCAACGTGATCGTACCAGCCGCCCCAATCGTCCCACACGATCACGATCGCCGTATGATTCCATGCGGGGCTTTTGCCGATCGCGTTGACGACTTGCGCGACCCAAGACGGACCGCTGTCGGAGTTGTCGCCGGGATGATCGGAGTTTTCGTAATCGGGAATGACCCAGGAAACGGCGGGAAGCGTATCGCGATCGATGTCGGTGAAAATCTTCGTTTCCGGGGAGGCCTCGTTCGTCGACCATTCCGGGCCGTTGCGAACGGGTCCGATGGCGTCAAACGCGTTCCACAAATCGCCGCCGAAACTTTGTCCGACGGCCGGTGCGTAGTAACGCCACGAGACGGAGTCCGCGTCGAGTAAGTCGCGAAGCGTCCGGTACGTCATGCACGGGAACGGTCCCTGGTAATGCAGATATTGATTCGTCGTCGAAATTAGCGAGGTGACCGTGCCGGCAGGCGCGTCGCATCCCCACGGTCGGCCGTTGGGAAAATCGATGAGGCTTTGCGAGGCATTGATTCGGGTGTCGCCTCTGATCAGGTCTTGATGTGCCGTAAAGCTGCCGCTGCCCTCGGTCTGAAACGTATGGTCTGAGAGCACGTACTGGCCGGCAAGGTCCCAATACGGCCGAATCTGGACCGGATCGACGTACTGATACACGTACGTCCCCGAAACCCTTCCGAATTGGAACGGTATCGAAGCCGTTCATTTTGCCGTGGTTCCAATCTCGTAACCAATAAGGATAGCCGTTGTTCGGCGAGACGACGCTTTCGAGGTTTGCCTTTCGCAGCAGTATGTTTTCGCCGCCGTGCGTCTTTCCACGCGTCGCTCCGTCCGCGCCGGGAAACGTCGCAAAAAAATTATCGAAAGTGCGGTTCTCTTGCACGAGGATGACGATGTGCGTGAAATGCCGCCCCTTCTTGGCGGGTGCCGGCGGCAGAAACGGGGCCGCGCCACTGGAACCGGAGCCCCCGCCGCAGCCGTCAAGCAGCGTCGAAATGACTCCGGCTAAAAGGAGCATGGCGAGCGGCAAAACCCGCGAGCAGCGACTGATACCCGGCATCTCTTAAAGGTATCGGCCGAGGCCGGGCGCCATCCCTTCCAAGTGCCGTTGCTCCATGCCGAACCGGAAAACGTGGTGCGCGCGTCCGAAGTGCTGAGAGACGGCGGCGTGGTTGCCTTCCCGACCGAAACAGTCTATGGCTTGGGAGCCGTCGCTCTTGACCCAGCGGCGGTCGCGCGGATTTTCGAAATCAAGCGGCGGCCGCACTTCGACCCGTTGATCGTTCACGTGCTCGACCGCGGCATGCTGGCGCTAATCGTCTCGTACGTTTCGGACCGCGCGCAAGCACTCATGGAACGCTTTTGGCCCGGCCCGCTCACGCTGGTACTGCCGAAGGGCACGCCCGTACCGCGACTCGTGACCGCGGGCTTGCCGACGGTCGCGGTGCGTATGCCGTCGCACCCAGTCGCACGCTTGCTGCTCCAGAGCGGTCGGCGTGCCGGTCGCGGCGCCGAGCGCCAACCCTTTCGGCGCACTGAGTCCCACTCGTGCCGAGCATGTCGTCGCGGCGCTCGGCGAGCGCGTCGACCTGATTCTCGACGGAGGTGCGACGGAGCACGGTTTGGAGTCAACGATCGTCGCACTCGATCCGCAGCCGGCGCTCTTACGCCCGGGCGCAATCCCGGCGGAAGCTATAGAGGAAGTAAGCGGACCGCTCGTGCGCGCCGGCGGCGACGCGGTTCGGGCACCCGGCCAACTCCCCAAGCACTACGCGCCGCGCACTCCGCTGCGGTTGATCGATCCTGCAAACGTGCCATCCGTGGAACGCCGGAGAGCTGGAGCGCTTGCATTGCGCTGCGCGTTTGAGGGGTATGCCGCCACGCGGAGCCTCTCACGCAGCGGCGATTTGCGAGAGGCGGCAGCCGGATTCTTCGAGGCGCTCCACGAGCTGGATGACCTCGAGCTCGAGCGGATCGACGCCCAGCCGCTCTCCGAGAGCGGCCTGGGCTTGGCGATTATGGATCGGCTTCGACGCGCGGCCGCGAGCCGAAACGCTTGACGCTTGCCATGCGTTATGCTCGTGAGACTCGAAGAAGGGATCGTGATGGCGAGTTCTGAGTTCCTCGGACGCATTGCGGCGATATCTGCGCTGCTCGCGTTATGCTGTTTGGGCGCGACGCCTGCGGTGCTGCCCTATCAGGTTGCCGGCGACGTCGGCCAGAGCTTTGCGCTGTTAACGACGACGTATTACGACGCCGTGGATCCTCAGGTGCTGCTTACCGCCGCGAGCGACGCCCTTGTCGACGCGGCTCGCAAGCACGGCGTCACGATTGCTCCGCCGGCGCTTCGCGTCGCAGGCGATCGCGATGCAACGCTGGCTGCAGCTCGACGCCGCCATAGCTGCGGCCGCCGGCGCCGCTCATGCAGAACCAAGTGACTTTGCCTATGCAGCAATCACTGGGATGGCCAAAGCTACGAACGACCGCTACACCCAGTTTTTCACTCCGGCGCAGTTCAAAGCGTTCAACGATGCGCTCGACCCTAGACGCATCGGCGGTATCGGCGTCATGATCGAGCCGGACGCCGCGTCGGGATATGTCCGAGTCACGTACGTATTGCCCCGCACGCCCGCGGAACGAGCCGGAGTTCGCGTCGGCGACGTCGTGACCGCGGTGGACGGAACCTCGACGAAGGGACTCGCCATCGATGCCGTGAGCGGACGACTGCGCGGGAAGGCCGGCACCGTCGTAGCGGTTACGGTGAAGCGTTCCGACGGGCCCGGCGCCATCTTTACGATCACGCGCGAGGATGTCCAGCCTCCGACCGTTGTCTTCAAAATGCTGCCTGACGGCATCGGATACGTCTGGGTGATGGAGTTTGGGAGAGCGACTCCGAGCGAGTTCGACACGGCGATCGCGCGTTTGACGGAGCTCGGTGCAAAAGCGCTCGTTCTCGATCTGCGCAACGACGGCGGCGGATACGTCAACTCGGCGCTGGACATCAGCTCGCGCTTCATTGCCAACAAGGCGCTCGTGACGGTCGAAGAGCGCGGAAAGCACGCTACGACGATTGACGCCGACGCCAATCCTTCGATTTCGCTGCCGGTCACCGTGCTCGTGAATCAATTCACGGCATCGGCCTCGGAGATCACCGCCGGCGCGTTACAGGACGACGGGATTGGCATGCTGGTGGGGGCCAAGACGTTCGGCAAGGGCGTGATGCAGACGCTAACTCCGCTCCCCGACGGCGCCGCCATCAAGATCACGACCGCGCATTATTTGACGCCCAGTCGCCGCGATATCAATCTTCGCGGCATCGATCCCGACGTTCGGGTTGACGAAAACCGCGACGCCCATTTCGGGGAAATCGCTAAGGACGCGCAGCTGCGTGCCGCGATCTCTCTGCTCCAAAAGAAGATCGCAGAGGCGAAGAGTTAGGGCCGGCGGCGGACGAGCCGCACGACGGTTCCGTTGTTCTCGAACGAAACCTCGTCCATCAAGCGACGCATGAGAAAGATGCCGAAGCCGCGGCCGCGGTCGTCGGGTTCCACGCTCGATTGAACCAACGGTTCGGGGAAGCCCGGCCCGCGATCGTGGACTTCTATCGTGAGCTGGCGTCCGTCGAAGGTACAGTTGATGCTGACCTTCCGTCGGACTTGGGCGCTTGCGTGCTCGAACGCGTTGCTTAAAGCTTCGCCGGCGGCGAGCCGAATATCGGAAACCTCTTCCGCCGAAAACCCGCACTCCACTGCGAAGGCGGAGATGCCCCGTCGCGCCAACGCGACGTTTCGGATGTCGTTTGTATAGGCGGCACGATACTCTTTGTTCAACTTAAGTTGCTCTGCCGACCCTCCGGTTCGCAGCCTGTATTGAACGTTCCCGCGGGCCCGGCGCCCGCGTCGGCCGATCGGGGCGATTAGCTCAGCTGGGAGAGCGCCTCCCTTACAAGGAGGAAGTCGCAGGTTCGAGCCCTGCATCGCCCACCACCATTTAGCCTTATCCTACAGTTCTTTTCGGCTCGGGGGAGCACACGGGCCTCAGCGAAAGCGGCATCCGGTGACCGGTTCGGACTGGACCGAGCTCCGCACTCTCGCAATCAAAAATCGGCCCACGCGGGACGCACCATTTCGGGCCGTTGCGGGGCGTGTGGGCTTTCGATGGCCGCAACTGATGCAGAGAATTGCTTCGATACGCAGAACGGCTCCTGCGGCTCGCAGAGACCATTGCAGCGCAAGCGCAGAGGGAGAAGGACGCAAGATTGGCGCTTCAAGCTGTCGATCGCGCTCGCTCGTCGCAGGAAACGATGATGAAGGCAACCGGATTAATCGGCGGCGACGGCTCGATCACGGTGAATATCGATCAGCGCAAGCTTGCATTCGAAAGGCTTGGGCGAATACCGGAAGATTTTATTCGTCGGATGAGTTGCGGTGACCAGGCGGCCATCGATTCCGTTCTAGCGGCGACAGAGCCGAACGATGCAACCCAAATCGGGACGCCGTTTCGAACCAAAAAGCGCTGAATCCAGCGTGATCGCGGAATCGTCCCGAAAACGAGCGGTTCCGAGACGCTACGCTCGACCTCTACGACGGGTGGACTTTGGCTAAGCGGTTACATCGAACATCTCGTCGAAGTTTACGATCTTCAGGACGCGCCGAATGTGCGTATTGGCACCGGCCAGCGTTATTGATCTGGCTTCATCTCGGAGCCTAAACAGCCTTAATTCGCACAAGAAGGTCGCGTCCACATATGTGACGGCCGTCATGTCGATGACCACCGAACTCTCTCCGTCGATGCTGCCAAAGAGCCCGGCAATCTCATCCTTGCGTGTGAGGTCGTACTCGCCATCAAGCTTAATGAGGCGTTTTCGGGAATCGAGAGACTCCACGGCCGACCCACTTCCTTTTTTTTTTTTTTTTTTTTTTTTTTTTTTTTTTTTTCGGTCCTTTCTCTCGCGGAGATGCGGATTGGCCGGTCGCTGGAAATGCGGTCAAAACATATTGGGTTGAGGTATCCAGCATACCACAGCTCCGGCAATATAGCGCAGAAGGCGCGCAAATCAAAAAAGCCGCGTAGCTAAGCGTGGCTTTTTCGTGGAGGCCCTGGCCCGGAGAATTGACTCTCGTTCAGGGCCGATCGTATCGAAACGAACCTACGAGTTTGACTCGTGTATGTCCGCTTCTATTGTAGCATGCCAAAGCGCTCTAGCAAGCCGTCGTACGCCCGGCCGAACGTAAGGCGAGTGACCATAGAGGCAACGCTGAAAGGGCGCGTTACTCCCGCAGTCTCATCACATTTCGATTCACTGCATCCTTTGACGCTCCCAGCGGTGGGTATATTACGAAACACAGCGCAGAAGACGCGGAAAAAGAGCACACATGTGGTTTAAACACTTCCCTGAGCGTAAGCCGGACTCAAACTATCCGGCGCCTTCCGCGAAGCAGGTGCTTTACGAAGCAGAAGACCATCGCCATCTCAAGGATCTTAAACGCGCTCTCAGTCACCTCACGGTGCCGCAACAGCGTGCAATCTCCGCGGAGCTTAGCGGGAAAGTATCCGAGAACGAGGCGCCGGCTGGCGACGAGCATACGATCAAGGACGAGTACCCCGCGCGCTAGGAGCGAAGGACAAGCGCTCACCGAGGCATCGCGGACCGACGATTAGAGAACGCGCCGCTCGCAGTGTATAGGCATCCAAGGCGAACGGAGCGCTCTCCACGATAACGATCCACGACATCGCTGTAACTGACCCTTAAAAGTCCCCCGCGCCGTTCTCCCATTCGGCGGCCAAAGAGGCGTGATGCTCCGGCATTGCGCTTCCCTGTTTTTCGAACGAAATTTCAAATGGAAGGTAACCCATGAGCGCCGTTGACGTACGCGCAGCGCTCTCGACCGTGCCGCGCGATATGCTAGCGCAACGTCGACTGCTCGACTTTGCGCAGCTTGCGGGCCTGCTTGAAAGGGTAGAATGCGGCGATATCAGGCGCCTCGCGATCTCTGCTCCGCCCGGCCACGGAAAGAGCGTCCTATTACAGACCTTCGTCGCGTGGTTTCTCGGACGCAAGCCAAAGCGGCGGATTCTGCAGATCTCGGCCTCGGAAAGCTTGGTGAAGCGAAATAGTCGCGACGTTCAGGCACTCGTGCGTGGCGATGCGTGGCCGTGACCTGGCGTTACGCTCTCGACCGAATCGGTGCTCGAGTGGAGTACGAGTGAAGGCGGTGAGGTTCGAGCGATCGGCAAGGGTGGTGTGATCGCGGGCTTCCGGGCAGAGGGCGTCGTCGTTGACGATTTGCAGCCCGACGCTGGCAGTGAGGTTAATGCGCGCGAGCGATTTTCTTTGGTTTCAAAGCGTGTTGAAGACGCGGTTAGAGCCTGAAGGTTGGGTCGTGGTGATCCAAACACGCTGGAACGAAGGAGCGTCCCGTCGAGTTCCCCGATCTCATCCCGCTGGCCATTGAGTGCTGGCGGGACTGGAAGCCGCACGAGTCATTGCAGAGGTTTCGGCGTCACGCATTCCGCTCGTGCAGATGCTGGCGCGTGAGAGCTCGATCCCGATCTGGGGCCTTCGACAGCAAGCTTCCGCTTAAGTCTAAGTTAAGTGGCACCGCGCTTTTGCTTGCTGATGTCGCTCATTGCAGGCGAAAGATTTGCGGCACAAGAGTTTGGCGACCCTCATGTTCCGGGCCATGGATCTACGGTGCTAGGACACGCGATCACCGCGACGGTGACGACGATGACCTCGCGTATCCAAACGCGTGGTCATCGGGGATGCGGCAGCATGAACGCGTGCCCGTTAACACGCTTATCATGACCACCACGATGAAGACAAGGGGGGAGAATCCATACGCGTTAGCGGCTGATAAACGCGAGGAACGGCGTCATCGCGGGTGCCAGAAGAAGCTGAGCGTGACGTTGACCGCAACGACCGCCCAGGTGATAAGCGTCAGCCGTTGCGCCGCTTCTTGCGAGTACGCCTTTCGCTTCCAAAATAGAAACGCACCCACCAGCAGCAAGTAGGTGAACGCCATCAACAAGAATGGGTTGACTGCGGCGATAGCGTGCAGCGTCGCGTGGACTACTGACATACTTGGACCACCGCTTGACAGGCGCCGTTAAACGCGGTCATTGCTAATCCGTTTAAACGAAGGCGCTCCATTATTGGTGGACGGCCGGTCTGTGTAGCCATATTTTCCTCCCTGGGCTCAAAAGAGAGACCCAGCGAACCTGGCAGGCCCTCTCCCGATTATGCCAGAGAAGCGTTAATGCGTCAACAAAAATCAACCCGCATCACCGGGCGTGAAGACGGGAACGCGGCGCCGCGGCTGACGCCCGTCGAGCAAGTCGGTTAAGTTTTGGGGTGCCGTCCCAACGCCCGTTCCTAGCCAAACGATACGGCGCGAAAAGAGGACCGGCTTTCACCGATCCCCCCTTCCGCGGCTCCTCTTAAAAACGTCCCCAGCCTGCTAAGCTCCCTTGATCGTAGGCGCCGGGAGGCGAGGCGTCAATCCGTGGTTTCCTTCGCCGTCTCTTTTGCGGTCGCTCGATCGACAAGCGCCACAAGGACGCTCGGCCATCGGCGTAACGTGGGTGATGACGATTTGACCGTCGTCAGAAAAACGAAACCGGATTGCTTCGCTCCCCACTGGACTACCGCCGAGAAGCGATGAGGACTGTTCAGCTCGGCTTTCACCGCTTCTGTGGTGGCGTTGTTGTTGAGCGCATTCGTAACGATCGCGGCAGCAACGTCAAGGCCAAACAAGAATCCTTGCGCGTACGCATCGGCCAAGTCTCGTTGTTCCTCGTTGTCGAAATTTACGCGACCTTGTTTCCCTAGCAAGTCGTAAAGCGCGGTGTCGGCGCCATCGTCGAGGTTACACTCGGGTTTACTGGATGATCCGTGAAATCATCTTCGTATTCGATGGTGCAGAACGCGAGAGTCGCGAGGGCATTGCGACTTCGCTTGGTGACGATGTGAGACATGAGGTAACTCCATTTAAGCGCTCGAAGGCGGCGTGTTGTTTGCGGTTTCGGTAGTTAGGCGATCATTGTAGTAAAGGCAACGTCGTCGAACGCTTGCGCCGGCCAAACGTACCCCATGAGATTTCCGCCATCTTTAAGGCGTCGCTTCGGGTTTTTGTGCGGCCGAAAACGATCTGGCGCGCGGGTACGTTAACCCGCAAGGGAGACTCCGGCCGACCGAATGGCGGAGACCGGGACCCGTACCGACGGGGGCTCTCTCCGCCTCCCAGGCGAGAGGGCGACAGGGCTCGGCACCGGCCGACAGGCTCGCCGCGGCGCTTCTTGGCTGCGAGTGCCTCACGCGTTCGTTCGCGAATGAGTTCGCGTTCGAAGTCGGCGAGCGAAGTGAAGATATGCAAGACGAGCCGGCCGGCCGCCGCCGTCGTGTCGATCGATTCCTCGAGATTGCGGAATCCGATGCCGCGAGTTGCTAGCTCGTGAACCGTCGCGACCAAATGCGGCATAGACCGGCCGAGGCGATTGAGCCGCGCGACCACGTGCGTGTCAACGCGCTGCAAAGCCCCAGAACGGCCTCGAGCCCCGTCCGATCAGCCTTGGCACCTGATGGCGACATCGGAGAAGATTTGGACGCATCCAGCGGCCCGCAAAGCGTCTTTTTGTGCATCTAACGTCTGCTTGCCCGCCGAAATCCTTGCATGTCCGAGATATGATGGAGTGGTCAATGGAGGTCCTTTCTTCCCGGTAACATGGCTCCGGCGAGTTATCGGCTCGACTGGACCTTCTCTTCCAGTACCACTGGTTGGGTAACTGGTTGGGCAAAGTACCCGGTTTTGATGCTGATATGGCTGACATGATGGATATGACTAAGGCCCAAAGTGCTTATTTTAACGGCGTTTCTAAAATTTTAAGCACAAAATGCGGCTTCTTCGTGTTTTTCCTTACAAGGAGGAAGTCGCAGGTTCGAGCCCTGCATCGCCCATGTCATTCCGTTGTGTCGTGCTGACGACGAGCTCGGCGGGGCCGCGCATGACTCGTTCGTGAATCCGCGGCTTTGCGCAGAACCGCTTGGGCGGCGTAGGGCCTGTGGATGCGTCCGTTCAAAAACTAGCGGGTGAGGATTCTAGTATGAACATGCTGCAATCGCACGCGGGAATCAAAGTCGAGCGCGAGGGCGAGATCGCGGTCATCACGATGAACCGGCCGGAGAAGCGCAACGCGCTTTCGCTCGCCATGATGCGCGAGCTAGACGCGGCGTTGGCGGCGGTGGCGCATGACGGCGACGTCCGGGCGATCGTGCTGCGGGCGCAAGGCCCCGCATTTTGTGCCGGCCACGATCTTCGGAGCTGCAAGATCGCGACGAGGACGCTTACCGCGCTGATTTTCGATGCTTGCGTCGATCTGATGGCGCGAATCGCAGCGATTCCACAGCCGGTCATCGCCGAAGTTGCGAAGATCGCGACCGCGGCCGGTTGTCAGCTCGTGGCGGCTTGCGATCTCGCGGTCGCGTCGACCGAAGCGACGTTCGCAACGCCTGGCGTGCGCATCGGCCTCTTCTGCAGCACGCCGATGGTCGCGCTCACGCGCGCAATCGGGCGCAAGCGCGCGATGGAGATGCTGCTTACGGGCGATGCGATCGACGCACCGACGGCGCTGGCATGGGGACTCGTCAATCGCGTCGTGCCGCCGGAACGTCTTGCAGGAAGAAACGCTCGCGCTTGCGCTCAAAATTGCCTCCGCGAGCCGCCACATCGTCGGGCTCGGGAAGGCGGCGTTCTACGCGCAAATCGATTTGGATCAAGCGCATGCGTACGAGTACGCCAAAGCGGTGATGACGTCTAACGCGCTCGAAACCCACGCGCGCGAAGGCATCGCGTCCTTTCTCGAGCGGCGCTCCCCGAACTGGGAAGGCTCGGGGAGGGGATAGTTGGGTACCGTGGAAGCGGGACGCACCGCGTCGCTTGCGCATGGGCAGCGAGCACCGCGATGTAACGAAAAGCGTCGCCCACACCCGGTATGCGCGGCCCGACAAAAAGGGAACCGCGCATACGCGACGGCAGGAGGGCTCGCCTATGGCGAGCCCTTCTGTGTGGATCGAAACGTGTGCGTGACTGGAGCGCGCTTCGTGACCCTAGCTGCGGTAGCGCTACGCGCTGTCGTCTTGCTCGTTGCGCTCTGCGCTTGCACTGGCCGTCGCGTTTTTTCGGGTCGCGCACTGAGTCGCGCGCTCGATCGCGTTGAGCTCGCGATGGACTATCACGGATTTCGACGCCCTGGCGCGTTCGTACGATTACAACCCCGCGGCGTTTCTTGATCGCGTTGCGGCGCGCGGGACTAACGTCGCTTGCCTTGACCGAAGAGCTTGGCGCGAACGTCGGCTACGATGGAAAGGCGTACGCGACGACGGGCGCCGCAATCGCCAACCAAGCCGGAATCACGCCGATCCGCGATCCGCTGCTTGCGCAGCTCGTCGCGCAAGCACCGTATCGCGAGCGGTGCCGTCTATCTTTTGGTTTCGGATCGCTTCGACTTACCGGCGCTATCGGACGCAGCTCGCGCTCCACTTCTATGCCACGAGCATGCGAGTCTTGCGAGCGAGCCACCCGTGGCTGATCGAGGTTCGCACTCAAATCGACTATTTCAACGCCACCGCGCTCGGCATACCGACCGATCAGATCGAGCTCGCCCGCCGCCTCGCGCTGCTGGTCGTGCCGCGCTTTCAAAACGATGAACGCTACGGCGCGGCGCAAATCGATGCCACGTTCGACGACGTGCTGCAGCTACGATCCGAAGGTTTCGACCATCATTTTCTTCGGGCTGAGCAATCAGGTTTTGGGCTATCCCGATCATCTGCCGGATACGGCGGACGCGTTCAAGCGGCACATCTTTAGCTTCGGCTCGATCGAAACGTACGACGCGAGTCAGGTTCAAAAGGGAAACGACACGCTCGCGCGGCTTATTCCCGGGCGCACGGTGCGCGTTCAAGCGATCGCGAAGACCGAGCTCGACAAGTTGAAGCTCGATGACGTCGTCGCGCGTTACGTGCTCGGCGTTCGCGAGCGCAACGTCCGCGTCGTCTATCTCCGGCCATGGACGCATCAAGACGGCAATCTTTCGATCGAGGCGACCAACGTCGAGATGGTCAAGGAGATCGCAGGCCAGCTGCGCGCCGACGGTTTCCGCCTTGGGCGGGCGACGCCGATTCCCCAGTATCACGGCAACAATCGCGTGCTCGTCGGTCTCGCTACGCTCGCCGTACCGTCGATCTTCGTGCTGTTGCTCGGATTCTTCGGATGTTATCGGCGCGAGCTCGCCGTTGCCGCTTACGCGCTGACGCTCCTCGTCTATGCTCGCGGGCGTCCTCTCGCATCACGACGCGCTCGCGCGCTCCACTATCGCGTTCGCCGGCGCGCTGCTCTTTGGCACGGCAGCGCTGGTGACGCTGATCCCGGCGTGGAATGAGATTCCCGGGCGAATCCTGCAACGCAACTGCTGCGCAGCCTCGGCTGGACGCTGGCGGCTACCGGCGTCGCACTGCTTGGCGCGCTCGTCGTGGTCGGGATAATGAGTTCGCCCCTCGCGATGGAAGAGATCGAGCGGTTCCGCGGCGTGCGGCTCATGCTTGCGCTGCCGCCGCTGATCGCGCTCGCGCTCTATCTCTTCGACCGGCGATTCGGTGCGCGCGTGCAGCGTCCGCGCGACCTCTTTCTCTCGCCCGTACTGACGTATCAGCTTGTCGCAGGGATCGCCATCGTCGTGCTCGGGGCCCTCATGCTCGTGCGAAGCGGCAACGATAGCGACATTTCACCGTCGCCGTTCGAGCTCTCACTGCGCCACGCGCTCACCCACGTGCTCAGCGTGCGCCCGCGCTTCAAGGAGTTTCTGATCGGCTTTCCCTGCATGATGCTGCTGCCCGCACTGCTCCCAGCGCACCGGCGCGTAGTCGGATGGCTGCTTGCCCTCGGCATCGGCGTCGGAATCGGTGACGTCATCGACACGTTTTCGCACCTTCACACACCGATCGAGATTTCGATCCTACGCATCGTCAATGGATTGGTCATCGGGGCGGTTATCGGAGCTATCGCGATTTGGATGTATCGCCGCCTTCCCGCGACGTCGCCGTGATGGCTCGTGTGCTGCTTTCGGGTTATTATGGCTTCGGGAATCTGGGTGACGAGGCGCTGCTCGAGGTGATCGTCGAGCGCATACGGCGGCGGTTTCCATCGGCGCAACTCGAGGTGCTCTCCGCCACGCCGCAAATGACCGCGGCGAGCCATGACGTGGAATCGACGCCGCGTTGGGACTGGCGGGCGATCCGTGCCGCAATCGCACGAGCCGACGTCGTCCTCTCCGGCGGCGGCGGCTTGCTGCAGAACGCCACGAGCCTGCGCAGCCTGCTCTACTACGCCGGCATTCTTCGCGAGGCAATTCGCGCGCGGCGCAAGACGATGGTCTTTGCCCAATCGATTGGACCGCTCGATTTCTGGGGCCGTCTGGTCGTGCGGAATTTTGCCAAGGGACTGGACCGCGCGACCGTCCGCGACGATCGCTCGGGCCGGCTCTTGCACGAACTCGTTCCACGGACTCCGATCGAGCACACCGCGGATCCCGTCTTCTTATACGAAGCGCCGCAAGGCGGCGGCGATCTCTCAGGCGAGGGCCTAGGCGCCGAGAGCGGCCCGTATGCGGTGATCAGCGTGCGCAAGGCGGCCGCCTTTCGGGACGGGCCGGCACTTCTTGGACGCATCGCGGATCGGCTGGCGCTGCACCACGGGATTCGCGCCGCATTCCTGCCGCTAGGCGGCGCCCCGGATGCAGCGATGTCGACCGACGTCATTCGCAGGTGCACATCGAATCCGGTCCTCTTGCCTGAATGTACGCTGGCGAAAGCTGCGTCGATTCTTCGTGGCTCATACGTCGTCGTTGGCATGCGTTTGCACTCGCTCGTTCTGGCCGCGCGCTATGCGGTGCCTTTTCTCGGGATCGCGTACGATCCCAAGGTTAGCGCGCTCTGCGACGATCTCAAGTATCCGCTCGAGCCGCTTTGGCGCGCGGGGAACCGCGCCCGAGCGACGGTGCGGCCGACGCTCTCGTCGATCGGCTCGTGCTGGAGCGCGACGCGATCTCCGTGCAGCTGACGCAACGCCGAAAAGGCTTGCAAGTGGCGGCGGAGCGAAACTTCGATGTGCTCGGCGACCTATTGATTTAGCGGCACTATGGATTATCGCGCGACCCTAAATCTGCCCAAAACGGACTTTCCAATGAGGGCCGAGCTTTCCAAGCGCGAGCCACAGCGGCTTGCCTGGTGGCGAGATCACAGGACCTACGAACGACGTTTGGAATGCAACGCGCCCAACGGCGCATGGGTCCTGCACGACGGGCCTCCCTACGCCAACGGCGATCTGCACATGGGCCACTTTCTCAACATGGTGCTCAAAGACGTCTTCGTGAAGATCGCCTTGCTCGACGGCAAGTACGCGAAGTTCGTTCCCGGGTGGGACATGCACGGGCTGCCGATCGAGTACGAGACGCTCAAGTACTTGGGCGTGCAAGACTTCCACGACATCGATCCGCTCGAGCTGCGCGAACGCTGCAAGGAACGCGCCGTCTTCTGGCTCGATCGGCAACGCGAGCAACGCGTCCGCATGGGAAACTTTGGATATTTCGATCGTCCGTACCGCACGATCGATCCTTCGTTCGAAGCAACGATCGTCAACGCGCTTGCCGATCTTGCCGAGCGGCAGCAGATTTACAAGGGGCTGCGCTCGACGCTCTGGTGCATCCACGATGAAACGGCGCTTGCGGAAGCCGAAATCGAATACGAAACGAGGATTTCACCCTCGCTTTACGTTCGGTTTAGGGCGACGCCGGAACAGCGAGAAAGAATTCTCGAGGTTTTTCAATGTGATAGCGCGACGCTGCCGCTTTCCTTTCTCATTTGGACCACGACGCCGTGGACGTTACCGGCAAACGTGGCCATCGCGTTGCGACCGGATGCGACTTACGCCCTCTACCGCGTTGGTGACGAAGGGGTGATCGTCGCCGAAGCGCTCGCGCGTCAGACTCTTGGCGACCGCTTCGATCGGGCGACGCTTCTCGGCCGCGCGTCCGGCGCCGAGCTCGACGACCTCGCCGTGCGTCATCCGTTCTTGCAACGCGATTCCGTCATCGTGCTCGCCGAGTACGTCGATCTCCAAACCGGTACCGGGGCGGTGCATACCGCGCCGGGCCACGGCGCCGACGACTTCGACACCGGAATGAAGTACGGGTTGCCGATTCTCAATCCGGTCGATGCGGCGGGCCGCTTCACGGCCGAAGCGGGCCGCTATGCCGGAATGCAAATATTCGAGGCAAACGCGCAGGATCGTCGACGATCTCAAAGCGAGCGGAGCGCTCTGGAGCGTGGGGGAGTACGAGCATTCGTATCCGCACTGCTGGCGTTGCCACAATCCGGTGATCTTTCGAGCGACGGCGCAATGGTTTCTCGCGATGGATCAAAATCTGCTGCGGCAGCGCGCGATCGATGCGACCGACGCCGTTGAATACACGCCGGAATGGGGGCGCTCGCGCCAGCGCCAGATGATCGAGACGCATCCGGAATGGTGCCTTTCCCGGCAGCGCACCTGGGGAACGCCGATTCCGTCGCTGGTCTGTCGAGAATGCGGTGAGGCGGTGCTGGACGCGCGCGTGGCTCGTCTTGCGGCAAAGCGTTTCGGTGCGGCGAGTGCGAGCGTATGGTGGAGCGACCCCGTGGAAGTTTATCTGCCGCCCGGCTTCGCTTGTCCAAACTGCAACGGCACGCGGTTCGAAAAAGAGAAGAACATCGTCGACATCTGGTTTGAATCGGGAGTGACTCACCTGGCCGTGCTCGGGCGAGACGGCATGCCGTGGCCGGCCGATCTCGTGCTCGAAGGCGGCGATCAGTTTCGCGGTTGGTTTCGCAGCTCGCTGATCACCGGTGCCGCGATCAAGGGGCGCGCCCCGTATCGCCGCGTCATGAAGAACGGTTGGGTGAACGACGAACAAGGACGCCCGATGTCGAAGTCGCGCGGCACCGGCGTCGAGGTGATCGATGCGATCGCGCGATGGGGCGCCGACGTGCTACGGCTTTGGGCCGCATCGGTGGAACCGATCGACGACGTGCGCTTCGGACCCAACGTGATCGAGCAAGTAGGGCGCGTTTACCGCAACCTGCGCAACCGCATGCGCTTCATGATCTCGAATCTCGACGACTTTGCGGCGGCCCACATCGTAGCCCGCGACGTGATGGAGCCGATCGACCGTCTCGCCTGCAACGTGACCGACGCCTTCGTCGCAAACGTCAAGGCTGCATACGATCGATGCGAGGTTCACGACGCCTATTTGAGCATCGTCGATTTCGAAACCGGAATGTCGAGCCTGTACTTCGACGCGCTGAAGGATCCGCTCTACTCGCGGGCGGCGAACGACCGACGGCGGCGCAGCGCGCAATCCGCGCTGCTCTACGTGCTGACGCGCTTTCTCACCGTGCTCGCGCCGGTGCTGTCGTTTACCGCCGAAGAGGCTTGGCAGGCCGTCCCGGCTGGGCTTCGGGGCGATGCGGAGAGCATATTCGATACGTCCTTTGATACCGCGCGTCAACGGGGGGCCGCGTTTGAGAACGATTTGCGGCTCTGGCAGCAGCTGCGAGCGCTGCGCGCCCGTGTTGCTGCCTCGGTAAGCCCGCGCGATTTCGAAGCCCAGCTGCTCTTGGAGATGACGCCCGACGCCTATAAGCGGCTCCAGCCGCTGGGCGACAACCTCCGAGAAGCGCTGGTCGTTTCGCAGCTTCGATTGTTGCATCAGAGCGAGACAACGGCCAGAGCGCCGACGGCGTCGCCGAGTTTGTGATGTTGCCGGCGCACGGCGCGAAATGCGTTCGGTGCTGGAAGTACCGCGAGCTCGGGACCGACGCCGCGCGCCCGTCGATCTGCGCCGAGTGCGCGCAGGTCGTGCGGGCGCTTCAAGAGACGGCCTGAGCTCCCCACTCCCCATCCGAGAAGCTCGTCCATTCGCCGGCCTCGATCGCCTCGCGGGCGTCGCGCATCAAACGGTTTACGAGATAGACGTTGTGGTATGAGAGCAGCCTCGGGCCCAGCATCTCGCGCGCGCGAAAGCAATGCGCCAGATAGGCGCGTGTATAGGTCGTGCAGGTCGAACATTCGCATTGCGGATCGAGTGGTGAGGCATCGCGCAGGAATGCGGCGTTGAAAACGTTGAGCTCGCCGCCGTGCGTCATCGCGCGACCGTTGCGGCCGCAGCGCGTCGGGTAGACCGAATCGAAGAGATCGATGCCGTCGCCGATCGCCGCGATCAGGTCGCGCACCGTCCCGACGCCCATGAGATAGCGTGGCTTCTCGGCCGGAAGAAGCGCGGCGGTCGAGCGCGCGCATTCCTGCATCTCTCGACGCGTTTCGCCGACCGAAAGGCCGCCGATCGCGTAGCCGGGGAAGTCGAGCTCCACGATTTCGCGCGCGCTGCGCTCGCGCAGCTCGGGATCGAGACCTCCCTGCACGATTGCAAAGAGCAGCGTTCCGGCGCGCGCCGGTACCGCCGCCGAGCGTTGCGCCCACGCGGTCGTCAAGCGCACCGACGCTTCGAGCTGCTCGCGCTGTGCGGGCAGCTTCACGCAGACGTCCAGAACCATTGCGACGTCGCTTCCGACTCGCTGCGCGAACGCAACGACGTTCTCGGGCGTGAAGCGGTGCTCGCTGCCGTCGAGATGCGACGCGAAGGTGACGCCGTCGTCGTCGAGCCTGCGCCGGCCCTCGAGGCTGAAGACTTGAAAACCGCCCGAATCGGTGAGTATGGGCCGATCCCAGGCCATGAAGCGGTGCAGGCCGCCGGCCGCTTCGAGCGTTGAGATTCCAGGGCGAAGCCAGAGATGATAGGTGTTGGAAAGCACGATCTGCGTCTTCGCTTCGCGTAGCTCCGCCGGCGTGACGCCCTTGACTGCAGCTGCCGTTCCGACCGGCATGAAGCAGGGCGTCTCGACGTCGCCGTGCGCCAACCGTAGACGGCCGCGTCGCGCGACGCCATCGTGTGCCAAAAGCGTGAATACGCGACTCATTGCGCGGGTTCTATAGCGGTGTCATCCGCAGACGGAGCGTTTCACGTGCGCGCTGGATATGCCGGAGGAGGTTGGGCTTCGAGCTCCATCGGCTTGCCGGTACGCGGATGTCGGAAAGCAAGCCGCCACGCGTGCAGTGCCTGTCCGGGAAGATCGAACCGCCGGTTCGCAGGGGAATCGAAGCGGCTTCCTTCTTTCCGTAGATCGGATCGTTGAGAATTGGATGGCCGGCGGCGGCAGAATGCACGCGAATCTGGTGCGTGCGTCCGGTCTCGAGGCGAAAAACCAGCTCGGCATGTTTTGGAAAGCGCTCGCGCACGGCGTAGTGAGTGATCGCCGGCCTTCCGTCCGTGACGATGGCAAACTTGAGGCGGTGGCGAGGGTCGCGCCCGATCGGCCCTTCGATCGTGCCCTGCGGATGTTGCGGCACGCCGCAGACGAGCCCGAGGTACTCGCGCACGATGCGCCGGGCTTTCATTTCGGCGCGCAGCTCGCGCAGGCTTTCGTCGCGCTTTGCGACGACGAGCAGGCCGGAGGTATCGCGGTCCAAGCGATGGATGAGACCCGCTCGCAGCGAGTCGCCGGGCAGCGGGCCGTCGACGTGCCCGAGCACGGCGTTTACGACCGTCCCGCGCGGCGCGCCGTGCGCGGGATGCGTCACCATTCCGGCAGGCTTGTCGATGACCAGAAGATCTTCGTCTTCGTAAATGATCTCCAGCTCGATTGCCTCGGGCCGTGCGACGAGCGGCGGCGGCCGCGGAACGTCGAATTCGAGCAGGTCGCCCTCTTCGAGGATCGCGCTTGGCTTCGCCGGCGCGCCGTTGAGCAGGACCGCGCCGTTTCTGGCGCTTCGCGCCACTTGCGATCGCGAGGCGCCGGCGAGCGAGGCGACGATCAGGTCCGTGCGCTTTCCCGCTTGATCAGCGGTGACGACGTGTAACAAGACTCGAAAGCAAAAGTAATCCGACGCCGACCGTGATGCACGAATCTCCGACGTTGAAGATATTCGGCCAAATCCGATAGAAGTCGATGAAGTCGATCACGTAGCCGTAGTGGACGCGGTCGACGATGTTTCCGATCGCACCTCCGACGATCATCCCGAAAGCCACTCGTACCGTCAGCGAGCGCGCGGCCGGCTCGCGGAAGCTGAACCAAAAAAGAACCAGCACGACGATCGCCATCGCGATCAACAAGACGGCGTTGTTTCCGAAAAGACCGAACGCACCGTGAACGTTGCGCTCGTACGTGATCCGCAGTAGATGCGGAATGACCGTTCGGCACGACGGAAAATCGGGAACGCACAGGTTCACGATCAGCCGTTTGGTGCGCTGATCGGCCCAAAGGACGAAGACCGCGACGCCCGCGATGACGAGCGTATTGCTTACGTTAGAGCTTTGGTTGCGGTACAAACTGGTAGAACCACCCGGCGACGTTGAGGAACGCATCGTTGACCAGGACCAATCCGACCGCGATCAGGAACGCGCCGGAACCGAACTCGATCGCCCGCAGCGACGGCCGGATGCGGCGAAGCAGTGGCAGGACGACGCCGATCGCGCCGGCGGTCGCGATAAATGGGACCGCGAGCCCGAGGCAATAAAAGGAAAGCAGCAACGCGGCTTGAGCACTGTGCTGCTGCGCGGCGATTGCTAGGATGCCGGCGAGAATCGGACCGATACAGGGCGACCATCCGCCGGCAAACGCCATCCCGACGAGGCCGGACGTCCAAAACGTCGCTCGGTCGTGACGCAGGTGCATACGCGCATCCATCATGAGCCAGGGAATGCGCAGCATACCCATCATGTGCAGCCCCAGCACGACGACGATCACTCCTCCGATCTGAGCGATCAAGCTGCGATTGGCATCGAGCGCACCGCCGATGGCGCTGGCGCTCAAACCGAGCGCAACGAAGATTAGGCTAAAGCCGAGCACGAAAGCGACGGCATGTGCGAGCGTTTGGATGCGCGCCTGCGCGGTCGTTTCGGCTTTCAGATCTTCGACGCTCTCGCCGGTAAGCAGCGAAAGGTACGCCGGCACGAGTGGGAGGACGCACGGCGATACGAAGGAAACGAGCCCCGCAAGGAAGGCGATCCCGGCGGTGATATGTGTCGTCGCGGGCATGCGCCCAACAGGGTTAGGAATGCAGCACTGGTTTACCTATCCGACAAACATCGACCCCGTCGCGATCCATCTCGGGCCGCTGAGCATCCACTGGTACGGCATCGCCTATCTCGTGGCGTTCCTTGCGTCTATCTTTGGATGAGTCGTCCGGCAGGCCGGCGGCGGCTCGGCCTCACCAGGGACCAAATTCAAGATTTTCTCTTTTATGCGCTGATCGGCGTGCTCGTCGGCGGACGGACCTTCTTCGTGATCAACGACATTATTAGCAAGCATGATGCGTCGTTCTATTTTTCCAATCCTATTAATTTCATCGCGGTCTGGAACGGCGGCATGGCTTTTCACGGTGGTCTGATCGGCGTGCTCGTGGCGATTTGGCTCTTCGTTCGCAAGCACCCCGGTCTGAAATACACGGTCATGGGCGACGAGGTCGTGATGATGCTGCCGATCGGGATAGCCCTCGTGCGGATCGTCAACTTCATCAACGACGAGCTCTGGGGCGACGTCTGCCGGCCAGACCGGCCCTGGTGTATGATTTTTCCCACCGCGCCAGGCGTTAACGGCGTTGCGGTCTATCGCCATCCTTCACAGATCTACGAAGCCATTCTCGACATCCTCACGCTGCCGATCCTGTTGATCGTCTATCGGCTCAAGCCAAAAGACGGAGTCGTTGCCTGGACCTGGTTCGCCCTCTACGGCATCACGCGGACGACTGCCGAGCTGTGGCGCCAAGCCGACTTCACCGCGATGGGACTCACGGGTGGCCAGCTTTACGCGCTCCCCATGATCGTCGTGGGCGGCGCCGGCATCGCCTACTGCGCGATGCGCCGGGGTCCGCGCACGGAGGCTCGAGTCGGCTACCGCGCGGTCGTGATCGGCGTCGCGCAACGACTGGGAACGCTGCGGCGAGAAATCGACGACGAGCTGCGCAGCTGCGGCCGCAGTCCAGCGCAGTCTCACGCTCGTTGGGATCGGCAAGGGCCATTCGAGCGAGACGATCGCTGCGGCAATTGAAGCCGGTCTCACCGACCTCGGGGAGAGTTACCTTCAGGAGGCGCGCCGGAAGCTTCCGGCGCTTCCCGCGGTGCGCAAACACTTCGTCGGTCATCTGCAAACGAACAAAGCTAAGGCAGTTGCGGCTTCTTTCGATATCGTGCAGAGCGTCGACCGCGCGCCGGCCGCAATGGCGCTGTCGAGAGCGGCACTCGAGGTTGGGAAGCAGCTTCCCGTGCTGATGCAGCTCAACGTTTCGCCGGTCGAGCGATTCGGCTGTCCGCCGGCCGAAGCCGATCGGCTCGCCCAGACGCTTCGCGAGCAGCCCGCCTTGCGGCTCGAGGGCGTAATGGCGATCGGACCGCATACCGCGACGCGCGACGAAATCTTGCGCGCATTTGAGCTGGCCGCCATGACGTTGGCCCGCGTTGGTGGAAGTACACTCTCAATTGGCATGTCGGACGATTGGCGCGAAGCAGTGAGAGCGGGGTCGACAATGCTGCGCATCGGCGAAGCTCTCTTTGGTTTGCGACCAACAAAGGAGGATCGACAATGAGCATGTTAAGTAAAATTGGGTCGTTTTTCGCGATCCGCGACGACGACGAAGAATTCTACGGCGAGGAGACGCCGTCGCCGCGCGTCGTACCCCTTTCGTCTGCCGCACGGCGGGGCGGCACTCAAGTGAGCGTTTATTCACCGCGCGGCTATCAAGACGTCGTCGAGATCGCCGACTCGCTGCGCAATCGCCAAGTGGTCATCGTCAACCTGCAGAACGCGGACCGAACGCTGTTGCAGCGGGTCGTCGACTTCACTTCCGGGGTCGCGTACACGATCGACGGCAAGATTCAAAAACTTGCGGAATCGATCTATCTGGTGGTGCCGGCCGGAATCGTCGTCAATGCCACCGGGCTGCGGGATTCGATGATTGCCGACGGCAGTTTCGATTTCATGACAAACAGAGCGTAGGATACGAGTATGCAGAAGATCACACCCGTCGATATCCAGCACAAGAGCTTCAAAAAGGCGCTGCAGGGGTACGACCGCTCCGACGTCGACGGATTTCTCGACGAGATCATCGAGACGCTCGAGGATGAAGCGCAACATCGGGCCGCACTCGAGGCCGAGATTGCGGATCTGAAGGAGCGGGTCAGCCATTTCAAGGCGATGGAGGAATCGCTGCAAAACACGCTGGTGCTCGCGCAGCGCACCGCGGACGAAGTGAAAGCTTCCGCGCATAAGGAAGCAGATTTGATTCGTGAGAAGGCGCGTATCGCCGGCGATCGCGAGATTGCCGGCTACAATGATGCGATCGCTGAAGTGCGGCGGGAGCACCAGCGCGCCGTCGAGGCCGCGGAAAAGACGCGCAGCGAGCTTCGGAGCGTGCTGATGACGCAATTGGCATTGCTCGAAAGAACCGATAGCGCTCCCGTCAACGGCGAACCGCAGAGCGCCGCGCAGGTACAGCCCGAGGCGGCGAAAGAAACGCCGCGCAAAGAAGAGACGACGCGAATAACCGTTTACTGACGGTCGCGGTTTTACCCGGCGACGGCATCGGGCCAGAGGTTACGTATGCCGCCGTTGCAATCTTGCGCCGCGTGCGTTCCGACGTCGAGTGCGTCGAAGGCGTCGTCGGAGGCGCGGCACTCGCGCGCGGCCTCGAAGCATTGCCGTCGAAGACGCGCGAGCTCTGCGATCGTAGTGACGCCATCCTTTTTGGCAGCGTCGGCCTTCCCGAATACGAGAACAAACCGTTGCTGGAGCGTCCGGAGTACGCGCTCTTCGTATTGCGCCGCGATTACGAGTTGTACGCCAACCTTCGCCCCGTGCGCGTCTTCTCCGGCTTGGAAGAAGCATCGCCGCTTCGCGCCGACATCGTGCGCGGTCTCGATCTGCTCGTGGTGCGCGAACTGACCGGCGGCATATACTACGGCCGGCCGAAGGAGCGGCGCTGCGTCGACGGAGTCGAAGAAGCGATCGACACGATGGTCTACCGTGCCCCGGAGATCGAGCGGATCGCGCGTCTCGGCTTCGAGCTGGCTCGCGCTCGCCGTAAACGCCTCACGTCGGTCGATAAGCAGAACATTTTGGAGACGTCGAGGCTTTGGCGGCAGGTCGTCAGCAGCGTCGCGCGCGAGTATGCGGACGTTGCGCTCGAGCACCTGTTGGTCGATACCGCAGCGATGCAGCTCGTGCAGCGGCCCGGCGAGTTTGACGTCATCGTTACCGAGAACATGTTCGGCGACATCCTTTCAGACGAGGCGGCGATACTCACCGGATCGATCGGAACGCTTCCCAGTGCGAGCCTGGGAGTGCGGGGATCGCCGGGAAGACAGTTCGGGCTTTACGAGCCGATTGGCGGTACCGCACCCAATCTCGCCGGCGCGAACCTAGCGAATCCAACGGCGGCGATTCTCTCGACCGCAATGTTGCTTCGGCATTCGCTCGACGACGAGGCGAACGCGGCACGCATCGAACGGGCCGTCGAACGGACCTATGCCGAC
The DNA here is from genome assembly GCA_963767725.1 of Vulcanimicrobiota bacterium. GTDB lineage: Bacteria > Vulcanimicrobiota > Vulcanimicrobiia > Vulcanimicrobiales > Vulcanimicrobiaceae > Cybelea. Next base: position 535,355 of record CAVYEN010000003.1, on the reverse strand, counting down.
GGCTTACGCACCGCAGAACTTGCGGGTACGCGCGCGGCGCTCTCGACGCAGGCCTTCACGGAAGCCGTCCTCGCGCGGCTCTAAGCGTTCGTAGATTCACGAGCGACGGTGCGCCCTATGAAGTCGATGAAGCGCACGTACAGCGGGGCATGCGTGCCCGGGTGCGCTGCCGTCCATGCGGCACGCCATCGCGCGAGCACGTCACGCTTCATTGCCTCGATGACGTCGTCGTCGGTTTCGATGTAGCGCTGAAGTTCGACGCTGACGACGAGCGTGCTCTGCGGCCGAACGTCGAAACCCATTAGCACGCCGGAGTACTTCTGCTTGAGCGGCGCAACGGCGGCCAGCTCGGCGTCGTCGATGCGCTGCTGCGGTGAACGCGCGCTGCATGCCATAAGGAGACCCGCCAGCGCGGCGTAGGCCCCGACCCGCAGATCGGCCATCGTGCGGAAAACATTCGGCCACGCGCGTCGGCTACCATGCGTTTGTGGACGGTATTGCTTGGGCTGCAAGCGCGATGATCGCGGCGCGCACGAGACTCGAAATCGCCACCGAGAATCTGGCGAACGTCTCGACCGATGGCTTTGCACGCATCTCGGCCCGAGGTTTTCTAACGACGCTCGGAGTGGCGATCGCGCGCGAACGCACCGGCAACGGGGCGTTCGAGACGCGCGCCGGTGCGCTTCGCGGAGGACGGGACGGGATGTTGCGAAGCCCCTCTGGGCGTCGGGTCATCGGACCGCGGCTCTCGAACGGCGTCAACGCGATTGCAGAAATGATCGACGTGCTCGCGGCCGAGCGTTCCTTCGAGAGCGCGCAAAAGGCCGTCACCGCAATCGATCTCTCACGTCAAAAAGCGGCCGAAGCGGCTCGCATCGCTTAGAACAGCTCCGAGGGAGATCACAGCAATGAATCGCGCGCTCTTCGCCGCCGCCAGCGGCATGGCAGCTCAGCAGCAAAACCTCGACACGATTGCCGACAACCTAGCCAACGCGGGCGTCGTCGGGTTCAAGGGTTCGGCGCAGAGCTTTGCCGAGCTTATTGCGGCGGGCCGGCCGGGATTGGGAACCGTGGCATTGGGCGCGCGCGTGTACTTCGCCCAAGGGAAGCTCGCGCGCAGTCCAGGGCCGTTCGATCTCGCGATCGACGGTCCCGGTTTCTTTACGCTCGTTGACGCGCATGGACGACGGTATTACACGCGCGACGGGCAGTTCTCGCGCTCGGCCGACGGAACGCTGCGCAACGCCCACGACCTGCGTCTGTGCGGCGTGCGAATCCCCACCGATGCGCTCTCGGCGACGGTCGAAGCAAATGGCAACGTTCGCGCGAAATTTGCAGGCGGGGCGCGCGTCATCGGCCACGTCCGGCTCGCCGAGTTTCCCGCGCCTGAAGAGCTGCGCGCGATCGACGGAGCGCTCTTTGAAGCGACCCGGGCTTCGGGAAAGGCGCGCGAGATCGTGCCCGGCGGCGACGATGCTCCGAAGCTGCGCTTCGGCATGCTCGAGGAATCGAACGTCACGATCATCGATGCGATGATGCAAATCCTTACCGCGCAGCGAGCCTATGAAGCGAATGCGAAGGGAGTCCAAGCGGCCGACGAGATGCTGCGCATCGCCAACAACCTTCAGCGTGGATAACCTTACCGCGAGGCGTACCGGCGAGATGATCGAGGCGATGCTGCTTGCGCCCATCCTGCGGCCGATGATCGCAGGGGTCGGAATGCTCGGCGACTACGAGCTTGACATCCTCGCGCGGGAGATCGCTCATCATGACGCCCGTGGGTTCGCGGCGCTCGTTGCCTCGCGCTTAGAGAACGCGCCTTGATCGAGTCGGCGGCTCGCGACGCTGCCGTGCGAACGCTGCTGCCCCTGGTACGCAAGCTGGCGCGCCGCTTGAAACGAGTCGTCCCAAGCCTCGATCTCGACGACCTTGTGGGCGATGGATGCCTCGGACTGATCCGCGCGGTCGATTCCTTCGATCCCTTGCGCGGTCCGCAACTCGAGGAATACGCGCGCCGCCTCGTCGCGGGGGCGATGCTCAACGGCGTACGGCGAATGGACCCGGTTTCCGAGCGGGTGCGGCGAATCGTTCGCGACGGCGAGAACGACCGCTATACGTTGGCGGCCCAGCGCGGCGCCGTTCCGACTTGCGCGGAGATGGAAGTGCGTTGTCCTGGATATCGCCGAGCCCTGGCTGCGGCGTATCGAGGGCAACCTCTCTCGCTCGACGCTCCGTTGCCCAAGGGTGAAGCGCTGGCATACGATTGGAGCGACGATCCGGCCCGTATCGTCGAGCGACGCTCGCAGTGCGCGGAACTGGCGGCGCTCCTTGGGGGTCTGCCGCCGCGCCAACGTCAGGTGCTGCTGCTCCACTATTTCAACGAAACGTCGTTGCGCGCGGTGGGCAGGCGGTTAGCGATCTCGCCGCAACGCGCGTCGCAGCTTCATACAAGCGCGATTGCCCGTCTCAAACGCGACGCTCGTGCTGCGACGTATTGAACTCGAAGAGAGTGCCGCGACCGTTCCGTTGGAGGTCGGCGAGAGTCGCTCCGGAGCCGTCGTACCGGTCGTTCCCGATGCACAGCTCGAAACCGCTCTCCTACCGCACGATCAGCCGCGCTGGGTCAAGGATGCCGTTGCCGTCTCACAGCGGGCGCGCGAGATCATCGCCAAGCTTCGGCCGGCGGCGGTGCGCGTTCTCTGCTTCTGGGATCACCGCATCCGCGCGATCGTCGTTGCAGGCCGGCGCGTTGTGGTGGATGCCAGCGGCTGTTACCGGACAGGCTGCTAACCATGCAACGGCAACAAGTGTGCGAGAACCGCGATTGCTACGGTCGCCGTTCCCACAAAGACGAAGCAGATCAACGCTTTTGTTACCAACAGCACGTCGTACGCGTCCATGTTTGATACTCTCTCACCACAGTCTGGTAAAAAACCCAGAGTTAGCTGTGATTCCTCTGAGGTTTTTTTGCGCGTATCCGCTCGTGACGCGACACTACGCGGACGTGAAGAGATTGCGGCCTGACATGCGCTCGGGGATGGGCAGTCCCATAATCGAGAGAAGGGTGGGAGCCACGTCGCCGAGTTTGCCACCGCTCGCGAACGCGCCGTGCAGGGCGTCGGCGACCAACACGAGCGGCACCGGATTGGTGGTATGTGCCGTGACGGGGTTGTTCTGTGCGTCCAGCTCTTCTTCGGCATTGCCGTGGTCGGCCGTAATCGCAAGCAGTCCGCTCGCGTCCAACGTCGCCTTGACGAGACGCTCGAGGCATTCGTCAATCGTTTCGACGCCCGCGATCGTGGGCTGCCACGCCCCTGTATGCCCCACCATGTCGGCGTTTGCGTAGTTCATGATAATCGCGTCGTAGTGCGCGCTCGCGATCGCCTTCACGGCCGCATCGGTGATTTCTCGGGCGCGCATCGCCGGTGCAAGATCGTAGGTCGGCACCGAGCGGTCTGAAGGAATCAGGATGCGTTCCTCGCCCTCGAACTGGTCTTCACGCCCGCCGTTAAAGAAGTAGGTAACGTGCGCGTACTTCTCCGTCTCGGCGAGGCGGAGCTGGCGCAAGCCTTCCTTAGCGAGGATTTCGCCGAAGGTATCGTACTGCGGGCGAGGACCGAACAACACCGGATTGGTGTACGTTTCGTCGTACTTGGTCATCGTAGCGAAAAGCGGATTTGAATAGCGTTTGGACTCGAAGACACCGAAGCCATCGTCGAAGTAGATCGTCGTGCCGGCATTAAAGGCCGTCGTGAGTTGGCGCGCGCGATCGGGTCGAAAGTTGAAGAAGACGAAGGCGTCGCCGTCCTCGATCGGGCGCGCCTGCCCGATGACCGTCGGCAGCACGAACTCGTCCGACTCGCCCCGCGCGTAGGCGTCGCGGACGGCGCTTTGCGCGTCGCCGGCGCGACGCTGGCCGCGCCCGTTGGCAAGCAGGTCGTAGGCCAGGTACGTGCGCTCCCAGCGGCGGTCGCGGTCCATTGCATAATAACGGCCGGCAACGCTCGCAATCGAGCCGGCACGCCCAGCCGCCGCAAGTTTCGACTCGAGTTGCTCGACGTAGCGCGATGCGGAGCGCGGCGGCGTGTCGCGTCCGTCCAGAAAGCAATGAACGGCGATCGGTAAATTCGCGGCGACGGCCGCATCGATCAAGGCGAAACAATGGACCATCGAGCTGTGGACGCAACCATCCGAGAGAAGGCCCATGAGGTGAAGCCTTCCGCCGCTGTGCTGCACGTGTAGGAAAGCGCGCCGCAGCGTCTCGTTCTCTGCGAAGTCGCCGTCTGCAACGGCGGCGTCGATGATCGTAACGCCCTGGGGAACAACTCGTCCGCTCCCGAGATTCATGTGCCCGACCTCGCTGTTGCCCATCACGCCGTGAGGAAGGCCGACCGCTTCGCCGGAAGCCTGCAGCGTCGTGTGCGGATAACGCTGCAGCAAGGCTCGCCAGTGTGGAAGCTTTGCAGCCACGATCGCGTTGCCGTGCGTGGCATCTCTGCACCCCCAGCCGTCGAGTACCGCAAGGACGATCGGCCGATATTTCATCCTTCGACGAAGCCTGCCCTTAGCGAAGTCGAAGGGTTCAGGATGACACGCGTCAGGCGCAGACGCCGGCGTTCGCGATCAGCTCTGCGAAGCCCGCGGGATCGAGCGATGCGCCGCCGACGAGACCGCCATTGACGTTCGGCCGCTCGAGGTATGATGCGACGTTGGCAGCCGTCATGCTTCCGCCATAAAGTATCGGCGTAACGTCCAGCCCCGGCAGACACGATCGAATCGCTCCCATGACGCGATCGGCCTCGATCGGATTGCAGTTTTCGCCAGTGCCGATCGCCCAAATCGGCTCGTAGGCGACGAGCACGCTTTCAAGCGAGTCGCGCGGAATACCGTCGAATGCAGCGCGCGTCTGCGCGACCACGCGGTCATCCGTGCTGCCGGCCTTGCGTTCTCCAAGCGTTTCTCCGACGGCGACGATCGGCGTCAGCCCCTGCTCGAGCGCGGTGTGAACTTTCAAATTGACGGTGCGATCCGTTTCGCCAAAGAGCGCTCGCCGCTCCGAATGCCCGACGATGACGTGGGTAACACCAAACTCGCGCAGCATCGGCGCGCTCACCTCGCCGGTGAACGCCCCCTCCAATGCCCAGTGCATCGTCTGAGCGCCCAAGTGCACCGTCGTGCCGCGCAATCGTATCGCGGCCGCAGGAATGGAGGTAAAGGGCGGGGCGACGATGATTTCGACCGCCGCCGGCAGCGTCGGGGTTTCCGCTAGAAATGCATCAAAAAAGGCGTCGGTCTGCGCCGCCGTCTTGTGCATCTTCCAATTGGCTGCGACGATCGTCCTCGAGAGGCTCCTAGGACTCAAGCGCGGCAACTCCGGGAAGGGGCTTGCCCTCCAAATATTCGAGCGTCGCGCCGCCGCCGGTTGAAACGAAAGTGGTCCGCGCGCCAAAGCCAAGCATGTTCGCCGCCGCGGCCGCGTCGCCGCCGCCGACGACGCTGACGGCGCCCGCCGCGGTCGCGCGCGCGATCGCCTCCCCGACGACCTGTGTCCCACGCCGATACGCCTCGCGCTCGTACACCCCCATCGGCCCGTTGAAGACGATCGTCTTCGCTCCTTCGATCTCGCGCGCGTACTCCTGCGCCGTCTTTGGACCGATATCGAGTATCATTTCGCTGCGCACATCGTCGATTGCCACGACGTGCGCCTCCACCTCCGCGTCAGGGCTGGGCGCGACGACGGCGTCCGATGGAAGCTCGAGACGTACGTTTCGCTCTTTCGCGAGCGCCAAGATTCGCCGTGCCGGCACGAGATCGTCGTCCCGCAACGACGTCCCGACGCCGACGCCGGAGGCGGCAAGGAGCGTGTTGGCCATTCCCCCGCCGACGCACAAGGCATCGACGAGCTGGCAGAGACGCTCCAGGAGCGCGATCTTGTCTTTGATTTTGGCGCCGCCGATCGCGCACACGAACGGCTTCGCGGGTCGATCGATGAGCCGAGCGAGCGTCTGAAGCTCGGCTTCCATCAGGAAGCCGGCGGCGCTGGGGAGCAGGTGCGCGACGCCTTCGGTCGAGGCGTGCGCGCGGTGAGCGGTTGCGAAAGCGTCGTCGACGTAGAGGTCGCCGAGCCTCGCCAGGCGTTTAGAGAAATCTGCGTCGTTGCGCTCTTCTTCGGGGTGGAAGCGGACGTTTTCGAGCAGCAGCACATCACCGTCTCGCAACTGTGCGACGGCGCCTCGGGCCGGCTCTCCGACCGAATCGTCCGCGAAGTGTACGGCGATGCCGAGCCGATCGGAGAGCGCCTGCGCGACCGGGCGAAGCGAAAAGCGGGCATCCGGCTTGCCGTCCGGGCGCCCGAGATGCGAGAGAACGATCGTGCGCGCATCGTGTTCGTGCAGCCAGCGCAGTGTCGGAATCGCCGCATCGACGCGCGCATAATCGAGGATCCTTCCGTCGGCGATCGGGACGTTGAGATCCTCGCGCACCAAGACGCGTTTCCCTCCAACGTCGAGCTCGGCCAATCGCCGAAACGCCACGCGGCCCTTAGACTTTTGCTGGGATCGCCGTCAGGACCATTGCGGTGAGCTCGGCGAGGCGGCACGAATAACCCCATTCGTTATCGTACCAAGCGGCAATCTGCACGAGATCGCCGTTGGCGTTGTTCAATTTGGAGTCGATGATCGAGCTGTGCGGATCTTTCTTGAAGTCGCTCGAAACCAGCTCGTCCTCGATGTACGAGACGTAGTCGCGCAGCTCGCCTTGTGCGGCGCTTCGCAGAATCTCGTTGAGTTCGGTACGCGTCGTCGGCTTGCGCGTCTGGGCGACGAGGTAGATCATCGAGACCGTCGGCGTGGGAACGCGCAGCGCAAAACCGTCGAACGTACCCTCGACCTCGGGAATGGTCAGATACAGGGCTTTGGCCGCTCCGGTCGAGGTCGGCACGATGTTGGTGGCCGCGTTACGCGCGCGGCGCTGATCTTTGTGAGGGCCGTCGAGCACGTTTTGATCGTTGGTGTAGGAGTGGATCGTCGTCATGAAACCTTTGACCCAGCCGAGCGCATCGATGACCGGCTTCACGGCTGTAGCCAGACAATTGGTCGTGCACGAGGCATTCGAAATCACATGGTGCTTCGCGGGATCGTAATGGCGGTCGTTGACGCCCAGCACGATCGTAAGGTCTTCGCCCTTTGCGGGCGCGGAAATAATGACTTTTTTCGCGCCGCCGCTGTCAATGTGAGCGCGAGCCTTGGCGGCGTCGGTGAAGAGGCCGGTCGACTCGACCACGACGTCGACGCCGACATCTTTCCACGGCAGCTTGGCGGGATCGCGCTCGGCGAAGACGCGAATCGCATGCCGGTCGATCGTCAGCGTTGAGTCGTCGGCAGCAACGTTGCCCTCGTACGTGCCGTAGTTGCTATCGAACTTGAAGAGATGGGCGCATTGACGAGCGTCGATCAAATCGTTGATCGCCGCGATCTCGATCTCCGGATGGCGCTCCGCGATCGCTTTGGTGAAATTTCGTCCGATGCGGCCAAAGCCGTTGATGCCAATACGCATGAGCGCGTTTACCGGGCGGCTTTCGGGCTCACCTGCACGCCGCGAAGATGGTCGGCCAGCCTGCTGAGCGCCCCGAGCCGGCTGCTCACGGTGGGTTTCGCGATGGGCGGATTACAGCGGCGTCCCAGGTCTGCGAGCGACTCGTCGGGATGCTTGATACGAAGCTCGGCGACTTCGCGTAAGGCGGGGGTAAGGCGCGCCAGACCGTAGGCGTTGCGCAGATAGTCGATGACGCGGCGCTGCGCCGCCGCCGCCGCCGCCGCGCGCTCGAGGTTAGCGGCTTCCGTGTTGACCAGACGATGAATGCGATTCTTCGTCTCGCGCAATGCCCGAACGTCTTCGAGCGCAAGCACTGCGGCGAACGCACCAATCTGCGAGAGCAGCTCGACGATTGCATCGAAGTCCTTATAATAAAGAACCACGCGTCCCTTGCGCTCAGTTTGCTTGGGCGGAACGCCCGCGCTGCGCAGCATCCACTTCAAGCGCGTTGCGACATCCTCGCTGCGCGCGACGCACTCGAGGTGATATCCACGCGCCCCGGCGGCCAGCGAGCCGCATGCAAGAAAGGCCGCGCGAACCTCGATGAGACGATCGCATTTGCGGACGGGCTTTGCCGGCGTTGCGCGCAATCGCGGTGGCAGCGTGATTGCGAACGTGGGTAAGCGTTGCAGGCGCGTCGGGGCGCGGCTTTCGATCGGGTGTGATTTGCGCTCGTCGAGCAGCGACCAAAAGAGACGAGCGACGGCGTTGCGATGAGTGACGAACTCGCCGCGCAGATTTCCGTAGAGCGCAAGGCCGGCCAGCAGAGCTTCCCGGCAATGGATTGCCGCCGGTACGTCGCGCGCGAGTGCGTCTTTGGTGTCGGCGGAGATCAAAGCCATTGAGCATCGTCCTTGCGCGAGGCCAGTATTTCGTAGAGATCGGCCGCTTTGACGCCCGGCGTGACGCGCAGCGGTACCTCGCGCACGCGTACCGTGACCAACTTCGTCGCATAGTGAATCTCGAGTTCGTCGCCCGGCTTGACTTGATATCCAGGCTTGAGCGGCTTGCCGCTTTTGGTGATACGACCGTGCTCGAGCGCTTCATGCGCCTCGCTCCGCCGCTTCGCTAGGCGCGAAACCTTCATGAACTTGTCGAGCCGCACGCTCGTAACTTCGTCATCCTCGCAAACGCAGCATGGTTCGCGCCTGCAACGAGCCCCAGCGCCAAGGCATTATTGACAATATTGCGATATATCGAATAGTATAGCGTTTGACGGGAGTTGACGAGTGATGGATATGGGCTTTTGGAATGATCCCGGTTCAGTGCGATCCGGGCGTCACGAACGGCTATCATCGAAGGCACGGCATGCGGCGCCTGCGGCGGGGAATTCTTAAATTTGCCCTGCTGAAGTTACTTGCCGAGGTGCCACGGCATGGCTACGACCTGATGCGGGAAGTTCGGGAGAAGGGTTGGGGCGGCGGTGCGGGATCGGTCTACCCGTTGCTCGGCGCACTTGAGGCGGCCGGCCTGATAGCCGGACGCCAGGAGGGCGACCGTCGCGTTTACGAGATTACCGAACAAGGTCGCCGGTTGCTCGGGGAGCATGCCGCCGAGCTTGAGCGTTTGCTTAACGACGACGAAGAGAACGATGAGGAAGAAGAGGCAGCCGGCGGCAGCGTCCCGCAACTTCGGGAGTCGGCGGCCAGATTGATGCAGTCCGTTTCCCAGCTCGGGCCATCGTCGAAACCGCAGACGATCGAAGGCGTACGTAACTTGCTCGATAAAGCTCGCAAAGAGATCTATCAACTGTTAGCCGAGGAGTAGCATCGCCGCGATGGCGCAAGCTCAGGCGGCGCGCCGCCATGGAGTCAATGTTTTCGAGGAGGGTAAGCCGATGTGGCAGATCCTCCTCGTCTTTCTCGTGCCCTTGATGCTGAGCAACGTCTTGCAATCGGCGTCCCAGACCATGGCGAGCATCTGGATCGGGCGCTTGATTTCGACCACGGCGCTCGGCGCCGTCTCGGCCGTCTTTCCGATCGTATTCCTCTTGTTCTCGTTCGTGTTTGGCGTCTCGAGCGGAAGCAGCGTGTTGATCGGTCAGGCATTCGGCGCGCGCGACCATCACAAGGTGAAGAGGGTCGGCGGAACCGTGCTCGGAGCGGCGCTCTATCTAGGCATCATCGTGGCGATCGTCGGAGCGCTTGGATCGACGACGGTGCTGGGCTGGCTTGCGACGCCGCGCGACATCATCGTGCAATCGGACGCCTATGCAAGAGTCATCTTCTTGACGATGCCCGTTTTCTTCGTCTATTTCGTCTACGCGACGATCCTGCGCGGAACGGGCGATTCCACGACCCCGTTTTACGCGCTCATCGTATCGAGCCTGCTTGCAATCGTGATCACGCCGCTCTTTATTGTCGGCGTCTTCGGATTACCGAAGCTCGGCGTCGTCAGCGCGGCCGTCGCAGGGCTGATCGCCAACGCCGCGGCGCTTGCGTGGCTGCTCTTTTACCTAAATCGCCGGGATCATCCGTTGAAATTCGATCGCGAGATGCTCGGCGATCTGCTGATCGACTGGAAGATACTCGGCGCCGTCCTGCGTATCGGCGTTCCCACGGGTCTTCAGGTCATGATGGTCTCGCTGGCCGAGATCGCCGTGATCTCCTTCGTAAACCGCTTCGGATCGAGCGCGACCGCCGCCTATGGTGCGGTCAATCAGGTCGTCGGCTACGTGCAGTTTCCCGCGATCTCGATCGGGATCGCAGCCTCGATCTTCGGCGCGCAATGCATCGGTGCTCGGCGTGAGGACAAGCTTGGCAGCGTCATTCGCTCGGCAGTCGGACTGAACTATGCGATCGGCGCCGTCCTCATCGGAATCTGCTATATCTTCGCCTGGATCATCCTCGGGTGGTTTATCACCGATCCGCATACATTGCAGATCGCCCACGAATTGCTCATGATCACGCTCTGGAGCTACCTGCTCTTTGGCAATTCGGCTGTTCTCAGCGGCGTCATGCGCGGAAGCGGGACGGTGCTCTGGCCGACGATTAACGGCATCTTCGCCATTTGGGGAGTCGAAGTTCCGGCCGCATACATTTTGATGCATTATCTTGGTCTCAAAGGGGTCTGGCTCGGCTATCCGATCGCATACTGCGTCGTTGTGACGTTGCAGTTCGGCTACTACGAGTTTGTCTGGAAACGCAAAACCCACGAACGTTTGGCCTACGTTCCCTAGGCCGTGCGCTCAGATCGAGTCGGCCTACATCAACGATCGTCGTCGGGATCTTGGTTGGAGATCGGTTGCCTCAGAAACCGAAAACCGAGTGCCGCTCATCTTTGCGCTCCTCCGAATCATGCGAACGTGAAGTAAAAATAGCTTATAAGTTCGGCGATTGCTCGGTCAAGCCGAAGCTAAATCCACAACCCGCTTATCGCTACGGCGGCGGCCGACACAAGAAAAGGCCGCTGCTTCATGGTATCGTGGTTTCCAGGCCGACTTGCCGCTCACTGATGAACCCCGTTTGCCTCTGGATGCGGCGCAGAGGTCGGTGAGGCATTTGCGGCTCGCCTCCGACGGTCGCCTACGTCGAGACCTGGCTGAAGCAGTCTCGCAGTCTAACTAGTTGGTATCGTTGGCACAGCGATTCAAACGCGCCCCCGAGCTCGATCGAATACCCGAGCATCCACGGGTTCCTCACTTTTGCCTTGAGTGGATAATGCGGTTGGCAGACCTGCCAGGAATGGATGAAGAGGCAAGGGGCATGGTGGTGGCAGGCGCTGAATCTATTCACGAACCACGCAAGGCATGGGTGCAAAATACCGACGAAGAGCCCCGATCCAAACGGGATGCCTTTTTTTAACAGTGCGCCGTTCATCGCGCATGGTATTGAGTTAAGCTCTTTCCTTGCCCAAGGCAGCACAGAGACGGGGTAGATGCCGATGCCAGAGTGCTCGAAAGGTTTGGTCCCGTAAACGGATGAATCGAACCGATATCCATGCCGCTTAAGAGCTGAGTAGTGTCGCACCTCGGTCTTGATGGACGGGGCCCGAAAGCTCACGACATCGTACTTAACGCTGAAGGGGCGGCAGTGAAGAAGTTCGGCATCAAAATCCTCGATCTCGCTTAGATCCTCATGGCGAAACGAGTGCAAACCGATTTCATGCCCGCGATCGTAGATGTCTTGCAGGACCTCGGGATACACCGCATCGAGCTCGGCAACAGTGAAAAAGGTGATGCGCTGCCGCGTGCGATCTAAAATATCTAGGATCCGGTTAACCGATGTCCTTATCTGACCGCCGTCATAGCGAAATCGCTCCTCGAGCCGCATATTGGAGAACCCTGACAGGCTGCCACTTGCGTCTCCGTTGTAAAACCACTCGACGTCAATCGTCAGGACCAGCTTCCCTTTCACTGCGGTCGGCCGTGCCGCTTTGCTCATCGGTGAGCCACTTCATACCTTCGGCAGGTTTGTAACAAAGCGAATGCTTTCGCGATCGTAATACCAGTAGTTATTTATCCCCGCCTCCGTCAGCATCCCGTCGAGTTCGCCCCTGGAGCAACTGTACGATCCCGGACAGGATGCGATCTTTAGGTATATCCCTCGAAGGATCTCACGTGCCCCGAGTTTCCCTTCCGTGGGCAGGGAGAATAGGAACTTTTTTTCTTTGACGGCGCGAAATAGAGATGCGATCTCGTGTTTCTGGAAGTAGTCCAATAGCCCGGTCCCGGTTACGATATCAACTTCTCGCAGGAAGCTGCTATCAACGCGCGCGTCCTTGCATAGAAATGAAATCTCGTTTCCCGTAAGGCCAAGATCGCTGACATGCCGGTTTGCTGCTTCGATGCCCGAGGGTGCGATATCGACGCCGACGAGGTTCCTTGGATTATACTTCAACAATCTAATGATAAATATGCCGGAGCCGCAGCCAAGGTCGCACAGGGTCCTGTTGACTACGTAGTTCTTTACGAGCTCCTCGGCTACGAGGAGGCGCTTCTTCAACTGGGTTCTAAAGGGCACCGCCAGGCGTTCGATGAGCGACACGCGGGCGCCACCAGCATACATCGTGCCTTCCCATTCGAGGATCTTTTTGTCCCAGTAGCTCTGTTGGTCGCTCTTTTGATCGTGCATACAAGCCCTTGAGCCTAATCGCCCCTTTCAACCGACATTCCCTGTATGACCAAGATTTTCGACGGCAGATTGCCGCCTCCCGGGCCAAGCAGTGGAGCCCGGTGCTCTGGCCGACCGCGATCAGCATCTTCGCGATCTGGGGCGTCGAAGTGCCGGCGGCGTATTTGTTGAGGCACTGCATCGGCCTCGACGGCGTCTCGCTCGGCTACCCGATCGCCTACTGCGTCGGTCTCGCGCTGTAGTTCTGCTACTACGAACTTGTCTGGGAACGCAAGACTTTACGCACGACTAGCCTAGGTTCCCTAGGCCGTGCGCTCAGATCAAGTCGCCTACATCAATGGTCGTCGTCGGGATCTTGGTTCGATATTGGTTGCCTCAAAAAGTAAGCGGCGTGAAGTAGCGCGGGAATCGGCGTGAACTTGATCGGCCCTTGAGAAAAATCGAAACAATCCGCGAGGTCGTCCGAGCAGACGTCAGTCGTGCCCAACGAGCCGAGTCCAACCGTTTCCTCCGTGAACTTCGGAATGCTGCCGAATTCGTGTTGCTTGGCCGATAGGTAGTGTTGTTTCGAGTATGCAGGAATCACGATCAATGGGACGCGAAAGCCAAGCTCGTACGAGTTATAAATCCGGGGCGTGACGAGGTCGTACCAGCCTCCCCGGTCGCCCACGTGACGAAGATCGCCGTATTATCCCAGTACTGACTCTTCGCCGGTCGCGTTGACGTCCGACGCGACGCAGGATGGACCGGAGCCGTCGGTAATGCCGGCATGGTCGGACTCGGCCGGCGTTACCCACGCGACGTTTGCCAAGTTGCCCGCAGCGATGTCGTTGAGGACTTGCGAGGACGCGGCAACGACGTCGGTGGAAAGTTCAGAGCTGTTGTGCACCGGCAAAATCGCGGCCGGAGCTTCCCAAAACGCCTGGACCGAGGTGAGCCTGATAGCAGTGCCAGCTTACGACTGTGCTTCGATGAGCGCGAGAGCGAGTTGCGATCGAAACAGGGGTAGGTCTGTGGTTTTCTTGGCCCTGCGGATTGATAAGCAGTATTAGCGATCCCGGCGGCGAGTCGCAGCCGCCGGTGGTGTTTCCCCCTCCGGGAGGCACGGGGTTCTCTGCCGCGCGCAGCGGTGATCCGTTGGCCATCGTCGACGTGCCGCTCAAAGGATACTGGTGAGCCGGGAAGCGCGGCCCCTCGTTGGTGTGGAACATCTGGTTAGCAAACGCATAACGTCTCGCCATGACGTAATACGGCTCGACCCCTTTTCGGGTACATAACCACACGCGCGAACGTCGGGGGTGGACACGCCCCGTGCGTCTTGCACTTAGAGCAGACGGTATTGAAGCCGTTCATTTGACCGTTCGCATACTCGGTTTCGAAGGCGGTATGCGCGTGAGAGATATCGTACGGTGCCGTCAGCGGCACCGGCCTCAGCGTCGCCAACTTGCCGCTCGAGTTTTCCCCGACGCACACGGTTTGGGCGCTGGGTAGATTGTTGAAGAGAGCGTTCGTGCTCCGGTTTCCTTGTACGATAATGACGACGTACTGGATTTTCGCCGATGGTGATAAGGGGCGCGAAAGCGTCCGTTCGAGGCCGGTCGTCCGCATCGCAGACGTGCTCGTCACCGAGGAGATGTTGGCACCGAGCTTTGCGCGCATCCCACGAGCGCCGCCCCACGAGCGCTGCTACGGCGGCAAGGACCGAAAACTTAGTGCGGCTCATCTTTCCGCTCCTCTGAGTCATGCCAGTGAACTAAAAATAGCTTATGAGTTCAGCGATTGCGGCGCTGGCACGCGCGCGCACAGCTAGGTCAACCCTCAACTCCGCTCAGAGCGACTTAATGCTTCTCATGCTCGGCATGAGAGCCAAATGGCCTATGCCGGCAGGCTCCCGATTATGGCGCTGGCACGCACACGTACACCGTTAGGTAACCGTTCGACTCCGCTCAAGGTGATTTGAGCGGTCACTTTCTCTTCTTTGACGTTGGCGTGACGCAGGTGCCGGTGGCGCGGCAGACCAGCGACCGGCGGTCGAGGGCGTCGGCCGCGCTCTCGCCGATATGGGGGCGCGCTGCGATGACTTTGCGGGCCTCGAACTCCATCCGGCTCGACGTCTTGGCCGACTTGCACGATTCGGCCTTGGGCTTCGATGTAATCGCCGGCATAGATCGGGCGCCAGGAATCGAACCTCTTCGTAGGCGGCGAAGAGTCCTTCGTCGCCGTCCATTTGGATGAGCAGCTCGGTCGCGACGTCGCCAAAAAGGCCAGCACGCGCGCTCCATCGACTAGCCCGCCGCCATAGTGCGCGTCGAGCGAGCTCATGCGCACGCGCAGGACCGCACTCAGGCCTTCGCCAGTTGCCATAGTTCCTCGAGCTCGGCGAGTGAGAGATCTGAGAGACTCTTTCCTCCTGCCGCTACGCGCTCTTCCATGAAAGTAAATCGCCGGTAGAACTTCTCGTTCGCCTCACGCATCGCGGTCTCGGCGTCGATCCCGAGCGCCCGCGAGAGATTGACGAGCGTGAAGAAGACGTCACCGAGCTCTTCACGCACTTGTGGATCGTCCTGCCGGCGGCGACGCGCTTGCGCGAGCTCGCGCAGCTCTTCCGAAAGCTTGTCGAGAACGCCGGAGACGTCGGGCCAATCGAAGCCGACTCGAGCGGCCTTTTCCTGCATCCGCTGACCCCGTTGCAGGGCGCCGAGATGCGCAGGAATGCCGTCGAGCCGACTATGCCGTTGACGCCCGGTTTTTTCCAACGCTTTGAGGCGCTCCCAATTACGCCATTGCGCATCGACGTCTTCGATCACCGCATCGCCGAAGACGTGGGGATGGCGCCGAACCATCTTGTTCGAGAGAGCGTCGACGACGTCTGCGATCCCGAACTTTCCAACCTCGGTGGCGAGCTGCGCGTGGAAGAGCACCTGCAGCAGCAAGTCCCCAAGCTCTTCGCAGAGCCCGTCGAGCTGCGAGATTTCGATCGCTTCGACCACTTCATACGTCTCTTCGATGAGATAAGGAACGAGGGTGCGATGCGTCTGCTCGCGATCCCACGGGCAACCCATCCGCAGGCGAGCCATTATTTCCACCAAATCGTCCCATGAGTAGTGCGCAGACTGCGCGGGAAGCGGGACGAGCGGCATTGCAATGGAGGCCGAGAGCGTTGCACGCGGCATGCCCGGAACGATCTCCGCGACGATGCCCCGTGTCTCCAGCATCCGCAACAGTGAAGGGAGTCCGGGGAAATCCGAAAGCGGATTTCCCAGAACCCCCAGTCCGAGCGATCCATCAGGCAGCTCTGCAAGACGGTGCGCGAAACGCTCGATCTCATCAGCGCTTCCACGCACGAGCAATGCGGGATCGTCCACCAACCCGCGCACGATTTGAATGTCGTTTCGCTCGAGATAGGTTGTTAGGCCAGGCGGCGCGAGCAAGACGACGGCCCTTCCAATCGCGCGCAACGCATCGAGGCTGCCGATGGTCAAGAGTCCGGGATCACCCGGACCCAAACCCGCGATGCGAACCAACACGCTACGACGTTCGGGGAGCTTTCATGCTTGCCCCGTGGCAGCGGCGCTGCCTTACTTCGTCGTTGCCGGTGCGGGCGAAACCGCCGAGGTGGCTGCGGGAGAAGCCGCGCTGGCCGCCGGAGATGCGGCCCCCGGGGCCGCCGACGTTGCGAAAAGCCCCGCAAACTGCGGGTCGTTCACGACGATCGTTGCCTTCTGCTGGAGCCCCTGCAGGAAGGGTTGAATCAGCGGTGCCTCCTGCTGCTGACGCAGCGTTTGAACGATCTGCGGCGTTGCGCTGGCGATGGTCGCTTTCTGTCCCGGCGTACGCGACTCGACTTGAATGATGTGATAGCCGAAGGGCGATTTGATCGGCGGGCTTATCGTGCCGATCGGCGCGGAGAACGCGTACTTGTCGAAGGCGGGAACCATTTGTCCGCGCCGGAAGGTGCCGAGCTCGCCGCCCTTGTCCTTGCTGCCTGGATCAGTCGAGTACTTCTTCGCGAGCGCCGAAAAGCTCTGGCCACCCTTTAGGTCCGCTTCAACGGTATTGGCGAGCGCCAAATTCGGTACGAGGATGTGACGCGCGGTCACCTGTTCCGCTTTGTCGAACGACGCGTGGTTCTTGTTGAAATAATCCCGGATCTCAGCCGGCGATATGGTCACGTCCTTGGCCAGCGCCTTGTCGAGGATGAGCTGCTCGCGCAGCGCGGAGCGTACGTCGGCTTCCGTCAGGCCGCGCGACTTCAGCATCTCGTCCCAGGAACCGCTGGGAAAATTCGCCTTGATCTGGTTTTCGCGCGCGTCGATCTCGGCATTGCTGACGGTGATTTTATTGTTCTTGGCGTACTGTTCGATCAGCGTTTCTTGGACGAGCTGCTGCAGGACCGTACGCCCCATAGGGCTCGCTTCGAGGCGATTATCGAAGGTCGATCGGCCGATCGGTTGGCCATTCACCGTCGCGACGGCGCCGCTGCCCGAGCAGGCCGTCATGGACGCGCCCATCAGAAGGGCAGCGAGGCCCGCGGTGATGCGTAGGGCTTTCGACATCATTGCTCCGTTAGGAAGGTTTGGAGTGCATAGTAAGCGGGGCCCGAGGCCCCGCATTACGGCGCCGTGGTTCGCGCGCAATAGCACAGCTCCTCTTGCGGAGGGGAGAGCTTGAAGAGGCTAGATCGCTTCGAGGAGCTTGCGCAGAAGCGGCATCCAGGCTTGCGTCGTGGGAAGCTCGACGAGAATCCGTCCCTCACCGAACCGGAAACGATTCTTCGTAAGCGACCGGAACTTCGGAAGGGCCGCCGGATCAAGCTCGAAGCCGGAGCCGACGCCCAGGGTCAGACGGCGCTCATCGACCACGACGCGCGTCACGTGCTTTCGCAGCGCGATCGCGCGCAGCTTCGTGAGATCGACCAAATTCGCCAGCGGCTTGGGAAAGACGCCGAAGCGATCGCGAACTCCGGCGGCGACCTCCTCGACCTCAGCCTCCGTGCGAGCTTTTGCAAGTTGCTGATAAACCGCAATCTTCTGCGAGACTTGTGAAATGTAATCGTTAGGAATGAAGGCATCGATTTTGACGTCGATGACGGCTTCCCGGCGGTCCTCGAGCGCCTCCGGTGCACCGCGGCGCTGCGCGATTGCTTCGGCCAACAGCTCGCAGTAGGCATCGAAGCCGACTGAGGCGATGAATCCCGACTGAGCCGAGCCGAGGAGATTGCCGGCGCCGCGGATCTCGAGATCGCGCATGGCGATCTGCAATCCGGCCCCAAGGTGCGCGAACTCACGAATCGCTTCGAGCCGCGCCTTGGCCTCCTCCGTCAGCGCCTTGTGTCCTTGATAGAGCAAGTAGCAATAGGCTTGATGATTCGACCGCCCGACGCGCCCGCGCAGTTGATAGAGCTGCGCGAGGCCAAAATGATCCGCATCGTTGACGATCATCGTGTTGACGTTGGGTATGTCGATCCCGTTCTCGATGATCGTCGTCGCGACGAGAACGTCCAGCTCGCCGTCGATGAAACGCTGCATGACCGGCTCGATCTCTGCTTCGCGCATCTGCCCGTGGCCCACGTCGATCCGAGCGCGTGGCACGAGTTGCTGCAGCGCGTTACGAACGGAATAGATCGACTCGATGCGATTGTGCAGGTAGTAAACTTGCCCCCCGCGATCGAGCTCGGCGCCGATGGCGCGCTGCACGACGGCATCGCTGGCTGGAACGACGAGAGTCTTGATCGACATCCTGTTCTTCGGCGCGGTCTGAATCAGGGAAAGATCGCGAACGCCCATCAACGACATGTGCAGCGTGCGCGGAATCGGCGTGGCGGAAAGCGTCAGAACGTCGACGCTGGCTCGGTATTCTTTCAGACGCTCCTTGTGCATGACGCCGAAGCGCTGCTCCTCGTCGACGACGATCAACCCAAGGTCGGCGAAGGCCACGTCTTTTTGCAAGAGGCGGTGTGTCCCGATCGCGACGTCGACCTTCCCTTCGGCCAGATCGCGCAGAATGCGCCTCTGATCGGCTTTCGGGGTGAAGCGAGAGAGCTCTTCAACGCCGCACGGGAAAGGCACCGAAGCGCGCGCTGAACGTGCGATAGTGCTGGTCGGCAAGTAGCGTCGTCGGCACGAGGACGGCGACCTGCTTTTTGTCGGCGATTGCCTTGAACGCGGCTCGCATGGCGACTTCGGTTTTACCGTACCCGACATCGCCGCAGATGAGGCGGTCCATCGGACGCGCCGATTCCATATCGGCCTTGGCCGCGTCGAAGGCTTTCTGCTGGTCGGGCGTCGGCTCGTAGGGGAACGCTTCTTCCATCTCGGCCTGCCACGTCGTATCGGGACCGAACGCGAAGCCGCGCGACATCTCGCGCTCGGCGTACAACGCGACGAGCTCGTCGGCGATCTTGCCCAGCGCTTCGGAAACGCGCGCTTTGGTGCGCGCCCAGTCAGCGCCCCCCATCTTGGAGAGGCGCGGAGAGTGACCCTCGCCTGCCGAGTATTTGGCGATTTGATGCATCTGCGTGACGGGGACGAGCATCCGGTCGCTCCCGGCGTACCGCAGATCCAAATAATCCTGTGTGGCGCCGAGAATCGTTTCGGCACGCAAACCGAGATATTGGCCGATTCCGTGCACGGCGTGAACGACGTAATCGCCGACTCGCAGATCGGCCAGGGTGACTGGAACGCCTTCTTTGACCGCGCGAATCTTGACGCGCTTGGGCGGCGCTCCGAAAATTTCGCGATCGCCCAGTACGCGCAGCCGAAGCCCGGGAATCCGAAAGCCGGATTCGATCGACCCATGGTCGACGAGCACGCCGCCGCGCGCGCGGCGTCCTATTTCGATGTTCGCGGCTCGCAAAAGATCGACGGTGCGGGAAACGGCTGCGCTGACGATGTAAACGGTTTCGCCGTTTGCGCTCCACTCACGCATCGCTTGCGCGAAGAGCGAGATCTGACGATTGAAATGCTCGACCGGGCGGCATTCGAAGACGAAGGAGTCTAACACCGCCGGCATCCAGTCGAGTGAGGGAGCTCCGCCTTCAATTGCACCGGGTAGGACGAGCGTCGCAAGTTGCGCCATCCGTTCGCCAAGATCGGCGAGTGAAGCGGGCCGCGCGCACGAATCGGCGAGGAGCGCGTCGCCGCCCGGATCGCCGGCAAGCAGCGTGTGACGTTCGCGAGCGCGCTCCTCGTCGAGCGCGTCGGCGACTGCCGCGATCGTCCCAGGCTCGGTCAGCGCGACCGTAGCGTTGGGGGGAGATAGTCGAACAGCGTAGCGCGCTGGTCGACCTCTTCGTTCCATGGTGCAATGACCAGTGAGTCGACCGCTGCGCTGCTGCGCTGCGATTCGATCGCAAAGACGCGCATCGACTCAATGCGATCGCCGAAGAACTCAATGCGGACCGGAGTATCGGCCGTGGCAGCAAAAAGATCTACTATTCCACCGCGAACCGCGTACTCGCCGACCGCGCTGACGACGTCCCGGCGCGTGTAACCGAGCCGAAAAAGCTGCTCTCCTAGACGCTCCCAGCCTGCGTCGTCACCGGTACGCAAAACGAAGCGCAGCTCGCCGAATCGCGCGCGAGTCATCGCGTGTTGCCGCAGCGCAACGATCGGCGCTAAAACGATGCGGGCGGCGCCGTCGGCCAGATCGGCATGGAGCACGATGCGCGCGCTGCGTTCGGAGGGGCTCTCGATTGCACCAACCGCTTCGTCGCGCGAACGGAGAAGCGCGACCTGGTCGGTTCGTTCCTCGAGGTAGTAGAGCAAATCGGCAAAAGCGCGTTCCGCCGCGTCCGGTGTCGGCATCACGACGAGCAGCGTACCGCCCAGCATGCGATGCAACGAAGCCAGGAGCGCCGGACGTGCGGCCGCAATCGTTTCGTGCAGCGCATAGGCGCCGGGCTTTCGTCCGGGCAAGCGGCGCAACGCACTCAATCGTTCGACCGTGCTCTGCCACGGGCGGCTCGACTCAATAAGCCTCGCGAGCAGCTCTCTGTCACCCGCGGCGTCGAAAGGTAACAGAGTCTTTGCAGTCTCAACGGTCATGCGAATCGCTCATTATATCAGCTTGCGTCACCCTGACCCTTCGACTCATTGTCACGCACGCTCGGTGCGGACTGCGCTTCGCACAATTCTAATCGTCTCGCCACGAGCGGAGCGAAAGAGAAGCCGCAGGAAGGGCAGCGTTGCAACGATACCCAGAAGTGCGCCAACCGCTGGGCTCGGCGTGCCGATGGCATCGGGAATGTATCGCAGCAGCGAAGTGAACGAGAGCGATATTGCAACGAACCCTGGGAGCGTTCCCGGCGCGAGTGCCGCGAGTGCGATGAGCCAGAGCGCGTACCACGGATACGGATTGGGCAGGAGAACCCAAGCTGCCAGTCCCAGCCAAACCCATCCTTCCGTCTTGCCGAGGCGCAAGAGTGCAGCAGCTCGCATCGCAAGCACCACGCTAACCGCCACCGCGAGGCCCCATGCGCCAAGGCGCGAGAACGGAGCGACGATCGCTTGCAAAGAGGCCTGGGGCGCGTACTTTCCATGTGGCGCAAGCCGTGTTGCCACGCCGGAAATCAATGGAAGCGAAAAGCCCAGCGCAATCGCGATCCCGAGAATCGCTCCAAGCCGTGCGCGGCGCTCGACGGCAGCCAGGACGATCGCCGCCACCATGCCCGGCGGTTTGATGAGGGCGGAGAGCGCGACCACCGCGGCGCCGGCGTTGAAAAATTTGCGCCGATACAGAACGAATCCGCTAAGAACTGCGATCATCGCGATGGTATCGTTATGCCCTTCCGCGGCGCTCCAAATTGCGACCGGATTCAAACCAATCGTTGCGGCCGCTCGCAATCGCGACGCTCGGTCGCCTGGATACGTCGCAACGACAAGCACTATGCACAGAAAGAACGCGACGGATGCGGTTACGCGGAAAGCCTCGAGCTGCGCGAGCAGGCCCAAAGGGGCGAGCAGCGTGACGATGGCACGCGCCAAACCAACAAAGGCCGGACCGTAGACACAGATCGGGAAGGCGCTTTCCCATTGCAGCTGCGCGGCACGCACGACAACGTCGGAAGCTGGAACGGGCGCTGCGGCATAGGGATTGAGCCCGATGCGTTCCATCTCGCCGTACGCAGCGTACGCATAGACGTCGCTCGAGAAGAGCAATGGCGCGCACCATGCAATTGCGAGTCCTGCCGCACTCGCTGCGAGCACCACGCCCAGAGGTAAGGGATCTGCGCGCTGCATCGCGCGCCAATAAAAAAAGCCGGCGATCGCAACGGCGGCAAGCAGCGCGCCGAGCGGCGCCGCGGCCGCCACGCCCCAATCCGTCGCGACCAGCAACGGCTGCGGCCCGGCAGCCGTCACGCGCGAGTAAGTGCTGCGGCGGCAACGCCGAGCAGCAGCCACCAAGCGCTGCCGACCTTCGGATAGAAGACGAGGTAATCGACGACTTGATGCACGGCCAGTGCGAGCGTTGCCGCAAGTGCGGCGACGACCCACGGCGATGCCGAGCCTAGGCGTTGCAGTGGACGGCGGCCCGTAAGCGCAGCGATTACGGCGACGAGCAGTGCGATCGTCGCGCCGAAGAGCAAGATTCCGCCTTCGGCCAAGGCTTGAAGATACCAACTGTTGGCGTGAGTGCGCACTCCCAAAACGCCGTAAGCGGGCAGCGCGAGCTCGAAGTTGCCGGCGCCGACGCCGAGGAGCGGCCGTGCGAGCCACATCTTCCAGGCCGCGTGCCAAAGCTCGCTGCGGTTACCGACGCCGCCGGCGTAGAGGCTTGGCTCGAGCGATGCCCGCAGCACACCCGGCGTGTGCGCATAGACCGCCCACCACCCGGCGCCGGCTAGGCCCGCAAAGAGTCCGAGCAGAGCCGGCCGCAGGGCCTGGCGCCTCTGCTTGCCGCCGAGCAGCGTCAAGAGCGCCGCCACGAGCGCCAACCCAACCCAGCCGGCCCGTGAGAAGGTAAGGACGTCGGCGCAAATCGTGAGCCCCAAGGCGGCGCCGATCAGCGTCGAGGGTCGCACGAGTGCCCACGCGCCCAGCGTCGCGACCGCGATTTCACAATAGCCCGAGAGCTGATTTGGCCCCTCGAGCAGACCGGCGACGCGCGGAACGATCGCTTCTCCGATGTAGAGTCCTGACGGCGCTCCGACGATCTCTTGGGCCAGCGCGGAGACAGAAACGGCGATTGCGGCAATGGCCGCTGCGCCGATCAGCGGCGCGTCCTCCCCATCGAGTGCGTAGCAAAGGAAGGCCGCCACAAAAAGCGCTGCATACTCGACGATCTTGAGCGTTTCACGGACGACGGGCCCTCGATAAGCGGCATCCAGCAGCGTGAGCGCGGTGACCACGCAGAGCATCGCAAGCGCGCCAATGAACAACGGCGCCGGTCGCTTTTGCAAGGACTTGGCGCATCCACGGTAGGTCGAAAGTCCCAGCAGAACGCCCAGCAGCACGGCCTTTGGAAGCGTGATCGTCGTGCCGAGGGCATCGTGCGCGAATGCAACCGGCGTGCTCACAATGAGCGCGGCCAACCCGAGGACCGGACGACGCGCCGTGAGCGCGGCGACGGCAATCAGCGCACCTACGAAGAGCGCGGCCGACGGCGGATCGAGCGCAACGGGAATCGCGAACCGATCGACGACCGGACGGTACGTCAGCGGCAGCATTAGTGGCCGCTCAAGATCGTTCGATGTCGCTGATGAGGTAGAGCGGACGGCCTTTCACTTCGTCGTAAACGCGGCCGAGATACTCCCCGAGGATGCCTAAGCTCATGAGCTGGACACCGCCCAGGAAGAGCACCGCCACGATGGTCGAGGCCCAACCCGGCGTATACGCCGGCGGACTCAGGCTGAAAAGTTTGAAGGCGATGACGATAAGCGCGTAGACGAAGGCAATAGCACTAACCGTGAAGCCAAAGTAAGATGCAAAACGCAACGGGACGTCTGAAAACGACGTAATGCCGTCCATCGCAAAGCGCATCATTTTTGCGAGCGGATACTTCGTCGCGCCAGCGTGACGAACGTCGCGATCGTACTCGATCGCCGTTTGATTGAAGCCCACCCAGCTTACCATTCCGCGAAGAAAGCGATGTCGTTCGGGAAGACGGCGTACGGCCTCAACGGCACGCCGGCTCATCAGCCGAAAATCCCCGGTATCCAGTGGTATTGCGATCTTCGTAAGCCGCTTGATGAGCCGGTAAAATACGCGCGCGGTGAACAACTTGAAGCGGCTCTCGCCTTTACGCGAACGCCGAACGGCATACACCACGTCGTATCCCTCCCGCCACCTGCCCAAGAAGGCCCCGATGAGCTCCGGTGGGTCTTGCAAGTCGCCGTCCATCAAAATGATCGCATCACCCGAGGCCATCTCGATGCCGGCCGTAGCGGCAAGCTGGTGACCGAAGTTGCGCGAGAGATTGACGAGCACGATTTTGCGGCGCTGCCGCATCTCGGCACGGATCGCCGCCAGCGTTCCGTCCGTGCTGCCGTCGTTGACGAGCACGATTTCGCACTCGTACTGGTCATCCACCCCGTCGACGGCGGCAGCGATACGTGCGAGCAGCGGCGCTACGTTGGCCGCTTCATTATAGAGGGGGACGACGATGCTGAAGCTGGGAGACGGCGAATCGGGCATTTGTGCAGGCTTTCCACGCATGGGCGGCGCCCCTTTTCTGCACGCGCGGAGCTTGCCCGCTGAGCGCAATGGGACTGGATAAGCATCGGTCTGATCGGGGGCCGCCGGGGCGACTTACACAGTTTTCTGACACAGTGCGGCTGTATAGTACATTGGGCGCCTCCGGGTTGGTACAACTAATCTGGTGAGGTAATCATGATCGCCGAACTAGCGCCCAGGGCCGAATCTGATCTCTATTATAATCTGCAGTCCCCCTGCCTCAATCTCGTCATCCTCGATCGGCGTTTCACCGTGATTGCCGCCGAGCAGGGCGCCCTTAAAGTCTTTGCCGACGATCTCCGGATCGAAGGTTCTCGTCTTGAAGCGCTGAGAAAGGCGTTTGAAAAACTTGCGGTGAGGCCGCCCCACGACCGCCGCAAAGTCATGAGGATGGGGTCGTCGATTCTGCATCTGGTATGGTTGGGTGGGGCGGATGGTCCCTACTATGCGATCTTCGTCGAACCCCAGCTCGAAACGGAGGAGCTGGAAAAAGCCGCCAAACGTTACGGGCTTACAAAGCGCGAAGCTGAAGTCCTCTCGCTCATCATGAGTGGAAAGAGCGGCAACGAAATCGCTGAGACGCTGGGCATATGTCTGGTTACCGTTAACGATCATTTCAAAAACTTGCGCAAAAAGACGGGCGCTCATAGCCGCTCGGCGATGTTAAGCAAGATCATAGGCAAATAGCTAGCGTGGCGCGCTGCGTGCCGAGTGCAGTTGGGCGATTACGCGCTGCTTGCCTCAGGCGGAATGAACCGCCTGTTCCAGAAGCAAGCACGCATGCGCAACGCTCGCTGGACCGCTCCGCTCGTCGCAGCGTTGCTTCTGCTCACGGCCTGCAGTCAAGGTAGCCGAGCGACAAAACCGGCGCTCAACGTCGGCCACTTGGCGTCGCCGCAAAGCTCGACGAGTCCAACCGCGACGCCTGTGCCGGCCACGCCGCCGGTCACTACGCCAACGCCGGGAGCAGCGGTCTCTGCCACTCCAACCGCTCCGCGGATCGTCAACCGAGTGCCGCGCCTTCGGCCCAATGCGGCGCCGCAAATTCTCGCCATTGCCCTGAGCGAGACGACCGTTCGCCCCGGCGATCGCGTTTTGGCAAACGTGCTCACTAGTTCAAACGTCGCCAGCGTCGAAGCGCGCGTCGGCGGATACGGCAGGACGCTTTCAAAGGTTGGCGTGGGCCGATTTACGCTGACTTACACCGTCGGTGCGCTGCCCTGGTTCGTGCGCGGTAACTTCACGATGCAAGTCATCGCGCGCAACACTCGCGGTGATGCCGTTGCGCGCGCGATCCCGTTGATGGTTCGATAGAATTACCGGGCCGATCGTTTGAGTACGACGATTCCGTCGCGATCGGTCGCCATCACGTACCGGTGACCGATGAGTGCTCGTCGCACGACGGGCTCGTCTACTTCGTGCCAGTGCTGCGAATAATGCGTCCGGTCGTAAACGAACCATTGCTGGCCGTTAAAGTTGACCGAGGCATTGCGATCGAGCCCTAAATGTGCAAAGATTTCATCTTCGGCCCCAACGTCCGCCTGATCGGGGAGTCGCCGCAAAGTCTCTTCGAGCAGCGCGTCGTGCGCGTTTGGGCGCCGGTAAAGATAGTACCAGTACTCCATCGGGCTTGCGAAAATTCCGACCGCATATCGAAGCAGTAGCGGCTACCGCGACAAATCCCTTGGCGAGCCGCGGTTTGCTCGCCTGTAATCGTGAAACGCCGTCTACAAACCCCGCCAACGCATAACCCGTCAGCAACGCGCTATAGTGCGCGCCGGCTACGATCGTGACCGGTTGGTGGGCGGCTAGGACCTCGACGAATCCGGGAATCAAGAACAGTCCGTACCGCGAGATGCACGGAAGGAAGGCAAGAGGGGCGAGAATTATCGATGCGTACCGGATGCGTGCAAGCACGGCCCAAACCAAATCGTGGCCTCGGTCTTGCGCCCAGCCCCAGTTGAAGAATCGCAATGAGCCGTACGGGACATGCGGGTTCAGCGTTTGACGGACAACTGCAAAATACACAAAGGCAAATGCAATCGCCAAGGCGGAGAGGAAACATCCGATGCGCTTAGCTCGAGTGTCGTTGCGCGCCGTCGCAGCGAAGAGCAAGCCGTTTGCCGCCAGCACGACAAACTGATCTTCCTTCGTGCAAAGCAGGAGTAAGGCGGTCACGATGCCCATCGACCAGCGGCGCCTATCCAGAGCGTAGACCAGAACGGCAGAGAGAAGCGGCACGAAGGCCATTTCGTGAAAGTCCCCGACGCCGTTTGCCCACAGGATTGGATAGAGTGCCGCGACGGCGACTAATGCGAGCGCCGGCGCGGGCCCGAACCTGGCTCGCGCGAAGCCCCAAATCGGGAACACGACCGCTGCAGCGAGGATAGCTTGAAAGTACGCAAGACCCACAGGACCAAAGGCACGTACGAAGGGCCAGGACGTAGCGATGATCGGAGACCAGTGAACGAGGAGATGGTTGACGCCGCCCTCAGCGGTGCTCGCAAACCCGTGACCGACGCTCGCGACAACCTGAGTGAAGATGCCGAGATCGACATCGTCGCGGAAGATGGTGTAACGCCATAGGGAGATCGTGCAGAGCGCCGACGCCAAGGTGAGAAAAAGCAACCATACCAGCGCATTGCAACTGCGCACCGCCGCAAGCGAGAGGCGGTCCGGCTTACGGCTTGCTAGCGCGGCGGTTTTCCGGGCGGAGGCTGCGGCGGAGGCAGGCGCGGCGGCAGATTAGGAAACGGGGCGGGATTGTAGGGCGTCGGCATGATTTGCGGCTGCGGCTGGCTGAGGCCGCCCGGAGCGGAGTCTTGCCACGCATAGACGGTATCCCGAATGACACGAACGTCGGCATTGGTCACGACGAGATTGCGCGGCACACGCGCCAAGCCGTTCTGCGCGAGCTCCTGCGATTGCAGCGAACCTCGGTCGTAGAGATAACGGAAGATCGTGCCGGAATTGAAACGGCGCGTGATCTGGTAATGCAGCGCGTCGACACGATCCATCGGAATAGCCTGCGCATTCCAGCCGCTCTGATCGGTGCTCACGTAAACGGACGCCGTGAACGGCGTATATGGCGGCACCTGCACGATAAATGTAACAAGTACCGGTTTTCCGGTGAATTGCTCGGTCGATGCGACCGAAGCGCCGGGTGCGGGCGTAGGTGCGTACGCACTGAGTTCCGGATTGGGAACCGGCGACGACGCCGCGACGGCGAAGTGCGCGACGTCATCGAAGCTGCCCTGCGCAGGCAAAGGATCGCGCGACAGATCGAGCTCGGTGACGGTGCCGCTCGAATCGAACGTCGCACGCGCCCAAACCCGCGGCGCCGGTTTGATCGTCGTGGCGGCGCCGGTCTTGGCATCGCGAATCACAACGCCGCGAGCGACGCGGAATCCGTCGCCGGTCGTGAAGAAGACGTAGCCGCTCTCGAAGGCAAGGAGCTGGCCGCTCACGACGACCGTCGAGCCGGCGGCGGTAAGCACCAAGGCGAGTGCCAGAACCACGAGCGAGCAGAGGCGGCGCGTCATATCGGCAGCAGCTGCACGACGAAGGAAGGCTGCCAGAACGACGTGCGGTACGGATTGCCGTACCAATAGAAGGTCCGCGAAACGTCGAGCAGCGCGTGGGCCCACACCTTGAAGCGCACGTCACCCGTGACATCGTAGGGCGGCTGACCCAAATAGGAAGTATAGAGCGGCTGACCGATGATGTTGTTTGGCGGCAGCCCAAAGACGCCGGGCACCGGAATCGGATAGTCATCGTGATGCCGCAGAAGCAGCGAGAAATTAAACTCGGGCGTCGGCATCAGATTGATCCCCAGGCTCGTCGTGCGCTGCGTCGAGACGCCGCGAAACGATGTAAAGCTCGAGGGGCAGTACGTCGAGCCGACCGGCACGCACGGCACGTAGCCGCCGTTGATGTAATGGTCGCCCACGTTGAGGATTTGATAGGCGACGTAGGTGTTGACCGCTCGCGAGAACTGCCGGTTGATGCTGAAGTTCTCCGACGCCGTGCTGATCCAATGCGGCAGCGAGTTCCACTGGTATTGTTTGTTGAAGCTTGCATTGAAGTAGTACGTTTCGTACGGACTCGGTGGATTGTTTAGTTTGAGCGCCGGCGTGAACAAGTTAAAGCCCAAAACCGTATTCCAGATCGTCGTATAGACGGGGCAGTAATAGGTAAAGGCTCTCGAGGGCGGTGTAGCGCAGGGGGCGCCGTAGGCCTGCAGGCCCGGAATCGGAATCGGTGCGAACGACTTGCCGCCCTGCGGCCAATAACCTGGGAAGCCGTTGAGATACTGATTGCCGACGCTATCGTGATTGAAGCCGTATCCTTCATAAATCTGCTCGACGAGCGGTAAACCGGGGATCTTATTCTGGAAGCTCGTCGCCGTCACTTGGAGCTGCGACGGATGCGCCAGGCTCCCGCCGATCGCGTTGGGCAGCTCAAGCGATCCCGGACCGAGGACGTTGTAGTTGGTCAGCTGCGAGGTGGCCGTGATGTATGAATGCGGCAAGGCGTACGTCGCGCCGATATACGTCGTCTGCTGCGCGGCGCGAGGTATCTGCAGCCAGTACTGCTGCGAGTAGTACTGGGTAAAACTTTGAATTTGAAACCGGCTTCCTAGCTTTTCATAAAGCGCTAGATTCCACCACTTCTCGGCGCGCGTGGCCGGATTAACCGAGAAAATCGCATACTCGTGTTCGCCGACTAAGTGCTGTTCTACGGAGAGATAGGTCTTGTACGTAGGATCGTAGCGCAAATGCACGGCGGTCAGGGAATTCGTATTCCCGGCCAAATTCCAGGTCAGGTCGACGCTCGCGCCCGAGAGCGTATTCTGCGCGAAATATTGATTCGGCGAGAAGTTGACGACGTATGAGCCCAGCGGCACGCCCGCGCCGACAAAATAGGTATGTGCGTTGATGAATCGCGCGTAGGTCTTCGTGCCGATGACCGCAGCGGTTGCCGTGATGCTCGGATGCTCCCCGACGACCGGAAAATAAAAGGCATCGCCCGGCATCACGCGGCCTTTTGCCGGATGGGCGAGATCGCCGTCGAGAAAAGTCCAACGGTCCGGCTCGCTCGTAATGGGAACGAAATAGATTCTCCTAAAGTCGAGAAAATCCGAAATCGCGGCCCCGCTGACCGTCCCCGTCGAGTCGTGCAGCGTAACGTGGCCTGCCACCATGAAGCGATTGAGCTTCAAATCCATGGTGAACGCGTCGCCCGTTACCGTGAAGCCGTCGCTCGTGCGCAAGCTCACTGTTCCGTCGCCTTCGATTAGGAAGCGATTATAAAAAAAATCGAGCCGCCTGGCGCTTACATAAAGGAGTGTCGTCGGCGGTGCTGTGGTGCTCTGCGGGGTGGGAGAAGCGGTCGGCGCGGGACTCTGCGCGGGCACCTGAGCGCGACCTGAAGTGCGCGTGAGGATCACGATGAGCGTTGTTAGCGCTGCCAAGAGCGCGTATCGTGGCACGGTCGCAACGCTTCTTCCCCACGGGAAGGCGCGCCTTGCAAGAGACCGAAACGGAGCTCGTGACGCGCGTGGTTGCGATCGTGATCGATTCAGGCGGCGTCGGCGCGATGTCGGATGCCGACCGGTACGGCGATGCTCCGGGAGCCAACACGATCGCCAACGTCGCGCGGCGCCTTGGAATGTTGAGGCTTCCCAATTTGGAGCTGCTGGGACTTGGCTGGCTCACCGATATTCCCGGCGTTGCGGCGACGAAGCAGCCGCGCGCGCGGGTCGCGCGTCTGCGGGAGCGCAGCCGCGGCAAAGACACGATTACCGGTCATTGGGAAATGATGGGTGCTTTAACAACCGTGCCGTTTCCAACGTATCCCGACGGATTTCCGCCCGAGGTTGTTGAAGAGTTCGCGCGCATCACCGGTAAAATACCGCTTGGCAACAAGACGGCCTCCGGAACGGAAATCATCGACGAGCTTGGAGCAGCGCACATGCAGACCGGACGCCCGATTCTCTATACTTCGGCCGACTCGGTCTTCCAGATCGCCGCGCACGAAGAAATCGTGCCGCTGCCGACGCTTTACGGCTGGAGCGAGGAAGCTCGCGAGATGCTCCGCCCTCCCCATAACGTCAATCGGGTCATCGCCCGGCCGTTCGTCGGAAAACCGGGGGCTTTTCGGCGGACGCCGAATCGACGGGACTATGCGATCGAGCCGCCGCCGAATCTACTCGACGAGCTCCGCGCCGAGTTGATCGAGGTGCATGCAGTAGGAAAGATTTGCGACATCTACTGTGGGCGCGGAGTAACGTCGTCGGCCCGCGCCGCCGACAACCGGGACGCGATGGAGAGAACGTTCGAGCTGCTGGAAAACGTCGAGCGCGGCTTCATTTTCACGAATCTCAACGACTTCGACTCCAAGTACGGTCATCGCCGCGACGTCCGCGGATACGGCAGCGCGCTTGAAGAGCTCGATCGAATGCTCCCAGGCGTCGAGTCACGCCTACGCCCGGGAGACGAGATCATACTCACCGCCGATCATGGCTGCGATCCAACGGCACCCGGTTCCGACCACACGCGCGAGTACGTTCCATTCATCCATCTTGGACCGGCCGCCGGCGGTGCAATCGGCGATGTCGAAGGCCTCGATGTCGTCGGCCGGACCGTCAAGCAGGCGTTGTTAGCTTGAGAGTATCCAACGCCGTGAGCATTGCGGTCAGCGCTCCTATGCAACGCGAAGTGCCCGTGTTCTGGAAGCCGCTAAAGCGTGGGATCGACGTCAGTCTGGGCAGCTTGCTCCTGGTCGTCACCTCACCGATCGTAGCGGCCGCGGCGCTCGCTATCGCATGCGTAACCCGTGGGAACCCTTTCTTCGCCCAAGAGCGCGTCGGCATGTACGGGCGCCGTTTCAACATGTTCAAGCTGCGCACGATGGTCAAAGGAGCGCACGCGATGCGGCAGAGCGTGATGCACCTCAACGAAGTCGATGGGCCGGTCTTCAAGATTCGCAACGATCCGCGTCTTCATCCACTCGGACGCTTTCTGCGGCGGGCGAGCGTCGACGAGCTCCCGAATCTCCTCAATGTGATCTGGGGTGATATGTCGCTCGTGGGACCGCGTCCCGCGTTGCCCAGCGAGGTCGAGCATTACGATCCGCGCGCGCTTCGGCGGCTGACCGTTCCACAGGGCGTGACGTGCCTTTGGCAGATCAATGGCCGCAGCGAGGTGTCGTTCGAGCACTGGATGGAGCTCGACAACCGGTACGTCGACGAGTGGACGCCGCTGGCCGATCTCCTCATCGTGGCGAAAACGATTCCCGTGGTGCTACGGAGGAACGGAGCACATTAGGCCCACGCCGCACCTGCGGGTCGTTCCGGAACACCGCCGGTTTCGCCGCCGCATCTCGATCGCGAGCTCTACCTTCTTCGTCATGGGAGCGACGTTTGCGTCGACGCTCCTCGGTTTCGCGCGCGAGGTCGTCAGCGCGCGCTATTACGGCACGCGTTGGGAAATGGACACCTTCCTGGCGGCGGCGACCATTCCGACGATATTGTTCGGCGTCTTCAACGGCGCTTTGGTCAGCGCGCTCGTTCCGACGTTCTCGGAGTACCTTGCTCATCGCAAGGAAGAAGAGGCATGGCGCTTAGCCAGCTCGGTGCTAAACCTACTTGCGATCGTGTTAACGACCTGCGCTCTTCTGGGATTCTTTACCGCCCGCTGGTACGTGCCGATCATCGCGCACGGTTTCCCGGCACCGCAGATGGACGTGGCCATTCGGATGACGCGCTGGCTGATGCCGAGCATCGTCGCAGTTAGCCTGAGCGGCGTGCTCTCGGCGATGCTCAACGCCTACCACCGTTTTCGCGCCGCGGCGCTCGTTGGGGTTGCGGTAAACTGCGTTACGATCGCATGCGTCGTGCTGTTGGCGCACGACATAGGAATCTATGCGCTCGTCTTGGGAACGGTCTTAGGATTGACCGCGCAGATGCTGGTACAGCTTCCCTCGTTCCTCTCCATCGGAAGGTACCGGCCGATCATCGACCTGCATCACCCCGGTCTGAAAAAGATTTGGATGTTGCTAGGCCCGATCATCGTTGGATCCGCCGCCGGTCAACTGGCGCTTTTCTTCGATCGATTCTTCGCATCCACGCTTGCGCCCGGTTATATCGCCGGCATGAACTACGCCACGAAGCTCGTAAACTTTCCGCAGCAGATTTTTGCGGCCGCGATCGCAACGGTGATCTTTCCGTTGCTCGCCGCCCAGTTCGCCCGCGAGAACCGCCGCGGCGTCGCGCGCAGCGTCGTGACCGGCCTGCGGCTCGTCAACTTTATTACGATTCCCTCGGTGTGCGCGCTGATCGTGCTCGCCCATCCAATGGTCCAGGCGCTCTTCGAGCGTGGGACGTTTCAGGCCGGTGCAACCGACTTGACGGCGGCGCTGCTGCCCTATGCCGCGATTGGATTAGTGGCGCTGGCTGCCAACGTCGTGTTGACGCGCTGTTGCTTTGCCTGTCATGAAATGGTTTGGCCGGTCGCCATCTCCGTCGTGACTGTGATCGTCAACGTGTTGCTATCATTGGTATGGCTGCCTACCTTGGGCGCTCGCGGTCTGCTGCTCGCGAACTCATTGAGCCAAACGATGCAAGCAGTGCTCCTGCTCGTGGTCATTGCGCGGCTCGTTTCCGGCATCGACTGGGGCGCGCTATTGCTCTCCGCCGGAAAGGTGGCGCTGAGTTCGCTGGCTATGCTTGCGACGCTGGGGTGGATCGGAGGGCTCGGCGTCACGCCGGAGGCCACGCTCTCATCGCGAGCATGGTTTCTTTTCGGACAGATGACGATCGGCGGCACCGTCTTCATCGCAGTCGCGCGCATGCTCGGCGTCGAAGAGCTCGACCTCGCATGGCGCACGATCGTTGCCAAGTTCGAGCGCAACCTCGTTAGTCCACCGGAGAACCGCGATGCCCCGATCGCGTAACGCGATGACTACAATCAACTTTTCCCGAGCAGGCTCGATTTTTCCTGAGAGCAAAAAATCCAACGCCATGCTCTCGGTACTAATGCCCGCTTACAACGAGGCGCATTCGATTGCCGAAAACGTATGCGAGACGGCGGAGACCATGCGCGGGCTCGGCATCGACTTCGAAATCGTCGTCATCGACGACGGCAGCATGGATGGAACGGACGCAGCGGCAAGCAGCGCGCTTCGAGCCTGGCCCGATCACGTTCGCATCGTCCGCTGCAATCGTAACGAGGGGAAAGGCAACGCGCTGATCTGTGGCGCTTCGTACGCAAAAGGCGATTACGTGGCGTTTCTCGACGCAGACATGGATCTGCACCCGGAGCAGCTGGCAGATTTCTTTGCGATTATGAATGCTCGCAACGCCGACGTGGTCATCGGCTCGAAATTCCATCCCCACTCGAGGGTGGAGTATCCGGTGCGCAGGCGAGTCTACAGCTTCTTTTACTACCTGCTGGTGCGCGCGCTTTTCGGACTACCCGTGCGCGATACCCAAACGGGCATCAAGCTTTTCAAACGAGCCGTGCTCGAACGCGTCCTGCCCCGCATTTTGGTAAAAAGATTTGCTTTCGACTTGGAGCTGCTCGCAAACGCTCATCACTTCGGCTACCGAATTGCCGAAGCCCCGGTGACGCTCAACTTCAAGCGGGTCTGCAGCCGGCTGCGATTGGGCGCCGTTTACAACGTCTTTCTCGACACTCTGGCGATCTTTTATCGGATGCGGATTCTTCACTACTACGATCGGTCCGAGCGCCTTGCGATCGACGCTGGCCGGTGCGCCGGCTCCCACGAAATCGTCGTCCCCCTCACTATCGGAGAGTAGCCGGCAAATGGGCTCGGGTACCGCACTGGTGCTGCTGCTACCAGGGCTCGGCGACGCGCTGGCCGCAAGCCCGATCCTGCGAGGTTTACGCCGGGACGATTGGATCTTCGACGCGATGACGTGGCAGGCGCCGGTGAGTGAGTACGCTCGCGATCTCGGCGCTGCAAGAGACGTTATGGAGCTGCCGTTGCAGCCCGGGGCGGCGCACCTGCTGCATGCGATCTCCGAACTGCGCTCGCGCCGGTACGACCTCTCCATTTTGCCGTTTCCGGCGACGCGCTGGCAGTATTCGCTCGTTGCCCGTGGAGTCGGCGCAAAAAAGCTGTGGATGCACGAGTATGGGGGCGCATCGAGCGCCATCGCGCGGACCGGGCCCAACGAGCGCGTTGCGCTGCGCGGCGGCCACCGATTAGCCGAGAACCTTCGCCTCGCGCGCGCCATCGGTTTTCAGGGCGGGCAGGACGATCTTGCCTATTTGCTGCCGTCATCGTGGCGCGCGCAACGACTGCTCGGCACGCTCGGCATCCATCCGGGTTCCATGGCGTATAAGGGAAACGAGACCAAGCGGTGGCCCTACGAACGGTTCGTCGCACTGGCGCGCTCGCAAGCAGCGAGTGGAAGAAAAGTCCGCTTTTTTCTGGGACCGCACGAAGCCGATGAAGCGCGTCGCGCCGAACGAGACTTTGGCTCTAACGAGGCGATCAGCATCGTTCGAGAAACGCTCGCCGAAGCGGCGCGGCAGCTCTCCGAGTGCGAGGTCTTCGTCGGCAACGATGCAGGGTTTACTCATCTCGCCTCCGGTCTGGGCGTTAAGACGCTCGGGCTTTACGGGATGACCAGCGAAGTACGAGGCGCGCCAATCGGACCGGCGGTGGCGTTACGTCCGTCGCTCTGTCCAGCCTGTCATGACGAAGGCTCGCACCGTTTCGAGTGCGTGCGCCACATCGGATATCGATGCATCCTGCGCGACATGGAGTTCGATGCCGTGCGTAGACAGGTTGAGGACTCTCTTCGAGATGCCCTCGGTCGAACAGCGCCTCGTTCTGGAAGGTCCATTCAAGCTGTACGGAAAGGCTTACTCGTGAAGGAGCAGGCTGCAGACCTTCGTGCGCCGGCCCTCGACCTGCCGCTGCCGGCGGCGTTGCAGAAAGTGGTCTTGCCGGCGCTCTTCGTCGCGCTTGCCCTGCTGGTAACGACCGGTTACGGCAGCGGCGTTCAGCTCAACGACGGCCTGCCCTCCCTCCATATCAATCCGCTGCAATTCTTGGGTCAGTTGCTGCACGCCTGGAATCCGGCACTGGGAATGGGGTTCCATACCGGATTCTGGATACCGTATCAAATGCCGTACTCGTGGACGTACGGCCTCGCGCAATTATTGGGTGTTTCTCAGGATCTCGCCCAGCACGCCGCGGTCTTCTTGGTCTACCTTGGCTGTCTCTGGTCGATGTACTACTGTTTGCGCAGCGTAGCGCCATGGTTGGATGAAATCGCGCGAATCGCGGGCGCCTGCGCCTACCTTTTCAACATGTACGTTGCGCTGAACTCTCAGGCGCAGATCGTGTGGCTGCTCACCTACGCAACGCTACCGGCTATGGTGGGCGTCACCGCGAAAGCGATGCGCGGCGAGATATATCTCTGGCGGGCAGCGCTCGGGATCGCGTTGTTGGTTTTGGTCGGCGGCGGCGTCAATCCGCCGCTGGTCGCCATCAACGTCATCATCCTCGCAATCTTCGTTGTCGTAACGATCGCGCTCGATCCAAAGCCTCAGGTCGCGGCAAGCCGCATCGCGCCTCTCATCGTAGCGGCCTCGATTGCTGCAATCGCGATCAACCTGTATTGGGTCGTCCCATTCGTCGACTATTTTCGCACCGTCTGGCTCAATGGGGTGCTGACGGAAGCGCCCTCGATGCACAACGCGGCAACCTCATTTGCCAACGTGCTTCGCGGGCTCGGGCATTGGGCGACGTTCGTCTCGTTCGCCGGACGCGCGTACTTCCCGTGGGCGGCCGCTTACGCAGCCGGGCTATTCGGGGCGCTCCTTTGGTTCGTCCCGATCGTTGCCTTCGGAGGCATTGCCTTTGCGCGTAACCAGCGCCCCGTAACGCTTTTCTTTTTGCTCGTCACGATTGTCTCGATTCCGATCGTCGTCGGATACTATCATGACGCGCTCGGTGACGCGGTAACGACGCCCATTTACGATCAATTTTACCGCAACTTTCCCGGATTCCAGATGTTCCGCTTCTCATATAAGTGGGTCGCCGGCGTCGAGTTCGGAATGAGCGGCCTCTACGCGTTTGGCGTCTACGCCATGGTCACCGCGCTGCGCGACGAAGTCGAGAAGTTGCGCACGTTGGAGCGCCGGAATTGGAACTGGACGGTTTCCGCTGCCAGGACCCTCGCTATCGTGCTTCCGATTCTCATCTTCATTCCCGTGCTCGTCAACAAGATGAACTACCCAGCTGCGCCGCTCCCGGCATGGGAGTACCGCGAGAGCGCGCTCGTTGGTAGCGATCAAAATCAGCGAGTGGCGCTCTTTCCGACCCAGTACCTCGAGCAGTTCGATTGGGGCAATCCGCAGTTCTACATCGAGAACTCTTTGGTCGACCGTCCGATGATCTACGGATTACTCGGGAGCGAATCGTCGGAAGGAACGGATATGTGGGTCCGCCGAGCCTACCGCGCGAGCCGCGAAGGACTGCCGTTTGCCGCCGATATGTTCCGAGTGATGGGCGTGGATACGATCCTCGAGCGCGATGACTTCATTCCCGCGATCGATTTTAGCTCGCCGGAAGAGTCGCGCTTCAACAGCACAACCCTTACGCACGATTTGCTCCACCGCGTGATCGGCGCGGCGCCCCAGAGCTTGGAGGGCCCGCTGCGCGTCTACCATCTCAGCGGCGCTCTGCCGCTTTTTTACGGTGTAGCGCATCCCGTCATAAGTACCGTGCCCGCGTTCTCCGACGCCTACCTCGGCGACGTTGATGCAATGGCGAAAGGACGCGCGCAATTTGATCCGCCGAGCCGTTCGGCTGACGAATTTACTGCCGCTATGCAATCGCTTTCGCCGATTCTTCCGGGATCCCGCGATCAGATCCGCGACCTGGCGGTAAACGAAGCGCTTTACGGCGGCATCTTGGTTCGGCCCCCGTCGGCCGATGCGGCGCTGTTGACGAGCTTGCGCGTCAGGAACGCCGGAGTTTACGCCGTCTTCGCTCGTGAGCAATCGTTGCTCTACTATCGAGCTCCGCCCCACGACGCTCGAGCTCGACGACGAACCCTTCTCGTCACAACGGTCGGGGGGTGCCTGGACGGCGTACGGCAACGTCACGCTTACGCAGGGTACCCATTGGGTCTCCAGCGGCACTATCGACCCCGATCTGGTCGTCGCGTTCGTGTACCTCGACGACCTGCACGCGTGGCAGGATAGAATCGCCGCTTTGGGGCGCGCGCTGCCGCGAAACATCGAGACGACGAAATTGGCCTATGCCAGCAAAACGAATGTTGTGCTGCCGTCTTCGGGCGTGTACCGCGTGCACGCCACCGGCATCGGGCCGTTTGGTCCCGACGGTTCGCTGGGCACTCACGTGCTGCGCGGCCGCTCATCCGCGGGCGCATTTCCGGCAAATTTTTCAGGGACTCTGCCATACGTCTTCGGCAATGGCGTCGTCCCTACGGCGGCCATCCTCATGCCGCCGCAATGGTACCGCGACGATCCGACAGTCTACCAATGGCAGCGCGGGGATCCAATGTCGTGGTTTCTCTTTGCGCGTGACTCGCAGGTACGCGTCTTCGTGCCCGGCAAGAGTGCCGTTCGCGTGCTCGTTTCGATGCGGATCAGCCGTTTGCAGGTCTCCGATTGGCTGACGGTCACGGTCGCGGGCGAAAAAACGCGCAACCTCACGATCCCTGGCCCCCCTGCGAACGATCAGCAGTACGATACTCTCAATCGCCTCGACGGTCCGGCTCCGGTTCCGGTACATTTTACGATGGATTTGCATCCGGGCTGGAACAATGTTTCTTTCCGGTTTCATTTGATCGGCGGCGAGGGTGGCGACCTTGATTCAGAGGTGATCTCAGCGGCCGTGGCACCGGATCTTGCGTTTGCTCGAATCGGCGCGACGCGGCCCTCACTCCGGCCGTTGACCGATCGATCGTTCACGGCGCTGGCACTCGCACAGCCTTCTGCAGCTGTGCTGAACTCCGACCCCGAACTCGTCGGGAGTGTCGTCAACACGGGTAATGGAGGCGCGTCGCTGGCAGTCGCGCTCGTTCATGGCGGACGGGTCGTCTACCGGCTCTTTCCCATCGCCGCTGACAATTCGTTCCATATCAGCTTCATGCACGCGTTTCCAAACGACTGGAGCGACGCATCGCAAAGAATTGCCGGCATCTGGCTGCTCGATCGCGGCAGTCAACCAAAGTTCACCGGCCTCGCGTACAATGCGCACGCGCTGCCCGCTCGATCTTTGTCCAGCCCTGGGTCGATCTCGGCGCTTCCCGTTCGCATCGATGGCAAGCGCATTGGCGTCGCCCCCATCTTTCTCGCTCGCGGACGCCATCTCGTAGCGAGCGCCTATCGGCAAATGAAAATCGGCTTGCTGAGGCTCGAACCGGCGAACCTTCCGCGAACTCGGTCTTTTAAGCTGCGCTGGCAGCGTCCGTCTGCGACGACGATCGACGTATCGGCAGGCAGAACTTCAAGCCCATTCCTACTCGTTTTTGGTGAGTCGTACCATCCGGAGTGGAGAGCAACGCTAGGCGGTGAAGCCCTTCCACACCTCGTCGTCAATGGTGTCGCGAACGGCTGGATCGTGCCGAGCCTTCCGCGCGGCGGAAGAATTCTTTTGACCTTTGCGGGACAGCAGTATTACGTGATCGCCGTGGCAATTTCGGCGATCGCGCTGCTTCTAATGATCGTGCTGGCATGGGCGCCGGCGCTGTGGTCGATTCGCCCGTCGGACCGTTGAGCGCAGCTTTCGCGTGGGCGCTCCGCGGCGCCCTTCGACTTGCCGTCGGCACGTGCGTCGCTGGCGCTCGTCTTAGCGATGACGCTCTCGGCAGACGCTGCGGAGCGCTTCGCGACGACGGCGTATCTCGCCGCGATCTTCGCGGCCGCAAGTTTTGGCGATTTCATCCTTGATACCACCGTTGGCTTTCGATCTTGACTCACGTTTTGCGACCACTTTTTCGTCGGTCGTGAATTACGCGATAGGTGTCGTGGTTTCATTAACGGTCATCGCGGCGCTCGTTTCGCAACCGGGCGGCGCAGCGCTCGCGTTCGTCGCCGGCTTTGGGTCGATCTTCGTCGCCGTGCTCGTGCGCATGCGAACGATTGCGGCGCCGCCGACGATTGTCGCACGGGCGGCCTTCATCGCGGTCGCCGCAATGGCCGCGGCGAGCCTCTTGCACCCCTTTGCCGAACCATTTGCGATTACTGCATACGCCGCCGCCGTCTGCTCGACGTTCGCAATCGTTTTGGAGTTTTGGCGATTGCGCGCATAAACGAGCTCTTCGCGCGAAAATCGTTGGTCGCGCTGGCGGCCGCGATTGCTTTCGCGGTCTTCGTTGGCGGCAAGGGCATTCCAACGCTTCGTCACGATTGGGCTTGGCCGATCGATCGGGGTGCGATTCCATCGTTCCTACACGAGTCGATCGACGGCTGGGTCTCGAACGGATTGGGACAGCCCAATGCGCACCCGACGACGTATTTGGTCGCGCTGCCGATCGGAGCTGCGATGTGGCTCTTCGGCCCGCTCGCCGCTTTGGCGCTGCTGGCCGCAATCATCGGATATCTCTGCATGCACTGCGTTGCGCAAGCTTCGGCGCGCTGGAACGATGCCGCGCCTGGCGCGTTGGGGATCGGGCTCTTCGCTCTCTTTAATCCGTGGGTGTACAACGAAGTGGTCGCAGGCCACCTCGTGATGGTCCTAGCATACGGCGGTGTGATCGGCATGTTGGCCGAGATGACACGTGGCCGCAGCGCTTCGGCCGTACGTCTTGCGCTATGGATTGCACTGATCGAGGCGCAGCTGCAATTCTTCATTCTGGCAATGCTGGCGCTGGTCGTCTTCGCGTTCGCAACGCGAAAATGGATGCCGCCCGCGTTGGGCGCCATCGTAGCCATGCCGTCGATCATCGGGCTATTCGCCGAGCGGAGCGCGTTGCTGCGGATACCGTACGAAGTGGAGTGGCAGACGAATCAGTCGGTCACGCCGCTTGCGCTGCTGAGCCTCGGTGGATACTTTCCAGGCTATGCAGACCGGCTTGGCATCGCCGCGGCGGTTTGCGTGTGGATCGTGCTCGCTCTCGCCATTGCCGGTGCGGTTGCAGCGCGCCGGCTGCGAGCGGCGAGCTGGGCCATCGGTGCAGCCGCCATCCTCTACGGCGTCATCTTAGGAGTGCACGGGCCGCTCGGCGTTCCCTACGAGTGGATCGTTCGGAACATTCGCGAGAGCGGCGTCTTCCGCGAGCTTTACGATC
The DNA here is from genome assembly GCA_963767725.1 of Vulcanimicrobiota bacterium. GTDB lineage: Bacteria > Vulcanimicrobiota > Vulcanimicrobiia > Vulcanimicrobiales > Vulcanimicrobiaceae > Cybelea. The sequence goes on along the minus strand of CAVYEN010000003.1, from coordinate 494,718 downwards.
TAGCCGGAATCTTTGCGGCGTTGTTGGCGCTGCTTTCATGCGCTGCCACCGCTCGCTTTCGCGCGTTGAGCTACGTCGCGCTCGCGGCGGGAATCGTTTTACCGATAACATGGCTCGTCCGTCCGCCGAGCGATCTTTGGATCGCATCGAACTCCTATGCGCACCCGATCGTCAACGCGCCGCCGTTCACGAGGGTCGCGCTTCTTCCGGCCTTTCAGCCGTTGGGGTTGCGCGCCGGCGGCGGAGCTGGAGCGGATCCCGATGCGTACGTCTATCCGGGTGGAATCGCGGCGCTCAACGAGTACTTCCCTTCCTATCCTGTCGATATGGCTCTCGCGCGATACGAGCAGTCGTCGGAGACGCAACCCTTGCGCGCATTAGGCGTCGCCGAGATCGTGTCGCGGCCCTGGCTCGTTTCATTAACGCAAGGCAGAGTGGGAATGGCAGCTACTTCGCTCCAACCAAAGATACAGCGCTCGGCGCCGTCGCCGCTGCGTTATTTTGACGGCGCAACGCCGTTGATGTCGTTGTGCGAAGGGTGGCGCATCGTGCGCTTTACGAATGGAGTCGGCGCGTGCGACGTCTTCTTCGGCGATGCTTCCGAGCAGGCACCGGTCTTTCCGGTACAGGCACCGAGCGATTCGATAAACCCGCAAACGGCCTGGATCGACGCGCGCCTCGCGTTCGCGGAATCGCCGGCGCTCGCACAGGCAATCGGCGGCGCGCTTACACAATCGGGTCTTCCGCAACGGATCGAGCCCAACTCCTGGCTGCTCGCCTACGTTCGCGGCGCATTACGTGCCTCGGACGGGCGGACGCTCGATACAAGCGATGGCGCATTCGCGTGGCTACGGGTCCCCGGCGGCGTCGCATCGGTAACGTGTGCGGGTTTGTGCGAGCTCGTCGCCCAAGCGTCGCGCATTCCGAACGCGCCGCTTCGCTCGAGACCCGCGCGCACGCGCGCGACGGATTTTCGCCCGCTCGCGCCCTGGCTATACTTGGTCGACGCAAAATCCGATTTGGATCCGAACGAACTGCTGCGCTTCAACGAGCGGTACGATCCGGCGTGGATCGCGTTGTCGGGGGGGCGCGGTTGCGGCACGTGCGAATCGATATGTCCGTGAACGGCTGGTTTCTCGGAGCATCGCCGGGGCGAGTCGTGCTCATACAGGTTACGGCGCTGTTGCAATTGATTGCCGAAATCGTTGGCGCACTCTGCGTGATCTGGCTGCTGAAGGCGCTCGTGCAGGCTCCGACGAAGCGCATTACTCGACGATGACGACGCTCGTACCGTTCGTGGATTTGAAGGCGCAGTTCGGCGCAATTCGCACCGAGATCGTTCCTCGCATCCTCAAAGTGATGGAGGAAGCTACCTTCATTCTCGGGCCCGACGTCGCTCGCTTTGAGGAAAACTTCGCCTCTTATATCGGCGTTCCGCATTGCGTCGGCGTCGAATCCGGGACGGCGGCGCTGCAGCTCGCTCTCGAGGCGTTAGGCGTCGGCGACGGTGACGACGTGATCGTTCCGGCGAACACGTACGTCGCGTCGGCGCTCGCCGTTTCGGCGGTCGGTGCCCGACCGGTGCTCGTCGACGCCGACGAAAACTATCTGATCGACGCCAGCTTGCTCCAAGATGCCTTGACGGCGCGAAGCAAAGCGATCATGCCGGTGCATCTCTACGGTCAAGCAGTTCCGATGGACGCCATCCTGGATTTTGCCCGTCGTCATGGACTGTACGTCATCGAAGACGCGAGTCAGGCGCACGGCGCGTGCTGGAACGGTCGACGGGCCGGCAGCTTCGGAGATGCCGGCGCTTTCAGTTTCTATCCCGGCAAGAACCTCGGCGCCTACGGCGACGGCGGCGCGGTCGTTACGGGGAACGCAGAAATTTTCGATCGGGTAAGGCTGCTGCGCGACTTCGGACAGCGTAAGAAGTACGAGCACATCCTCAAGGCGGGAAACTGCCGGCTGGATTCCATTCAAGCTGCCGTCCTCGACGTGAAGCTGCGCCATCTCGATGCGTGGAATAATGCGCGTCGTCGCCATGCCGCCGCGTACGATGCGCGCCTCGCGGAAATCGGGATCGCGCCGCCCCGACGACTTCACGAGCAGGGCCACGTCTACCATCTCTACGTCATCGAGGTCGAGCATCGGCAGCAGGTTATCGCCGCGCTGAATCAACGAGGCATTGCCACCGGCATTCACTATCCGATTCCGATCCATCTGCAGCCCGCTTATTCGGACCTGAGCCTTGGCCGTGGCGCGTTTGCGCGGACCGAACGTTGCGCGCAGCGCGTGCTCTCATTGCCGATGTTTCCGGAGCTTAGCGACGAGCAGATCGAGTTGGTTGCAGATGCGCTTGCGAGCTTTCGCGCACTGGCCGTCGCGTAGCCACAATATCCGTTAGCGACGTTATGGCGCGCAGCCCGCTCGGGGTGGCGGTAGTTGGAGCGGGTTACTGGGGACCCAACTTGGCGCGCAACCTCCATGCATCCGAAGAATGGTCTCTTCGCTGCGTCGTCGAGCCCGACGCACATAAGCGCGAGCGGCTGCTGCGCCTCTATCCGACCGTGCAGGGATACGCCGACGTTGGGCCGGCTCTCGCCGATTCCGACATTGCGGCGGTGGCGCTGGCAACGCCGCCACGAACGCATCACGGGCTCGCGCTGCGCGCGATTTCCGCCGGAAAGCACGTGCTCGTCGAGAAGCCGCTGGCTGAGCGCGGCGCGGACGCCGAGGATCTTTGCGCGCGCGCGCGGCTCGCAGGCGTTACGCTGATGACGGACCATACCTTCCTTTACACCGGCTCCGTCGAGAAGCTCCGCGCATTGCGTGAAACGGGGGAGCTCGGCAAGATTTATTATATTGACTCGGTTCGTGTCAACCTCGGGCTTTTTCAAGAGAGCAATGTCGTCTGGGATCTGGCGCCGCACGACGTCTCGATCATCAACTACGTTTTGAATGAAATGCCGATGTCCGTCGCGCTCCAGCTCAATGCCTGTGTCCACGCACGAGTTCCCGACGTCGCCTTTCTAACGATGTGGTATCCCAGCGGTTGCCTAGCGCACGTGCATTTGAGCTGGCTCTCGCCGGTGAAGGTTCGGCGAACGACGATCGCGGGCAGTAACAAGATGGCGGTTTGGGACGACGTGGAGCCGACCGAAAAAATCTACATCTACGATAAGGGAGTGGTGCTGGATCCCTCGAGCTCCACGCTGGAACAGCAAATGGTATCGTATCGTTTGGGCGATCTTCACGTTCCGCTCGTCGATAACCGCGAGGCTCTCGGAAAGCTGGTCGCTGATTTCGCCGCGGCGATCAAGTACGGATCGCCGACCCGCTCTGACGGTGCGTTCGGCGCCGGCGTCGTGCGCGCGATCGAAGCCGCAATGCGTTCGGCCGAGTTGGATGGGGCTAAGGTCGGAGTGTGACGACGGCTCGCCGCCCGGTTCGCTTTTCGTTGATTCTGCCGACGTTGAACGAAGCGGCTCGTCTGCCGGTGCTGCTCGATTCGATTCGCCGTCAACGCTACCCGAGCGAATCGATCGAGCTTCTGATCGCCGACGGAGGATCGACTGACGAAACCATCGACATAGCGAGCGCATTCGGCGCGCGCATCTTTCACAATCCGGCCCGGCGTGCGGAGCCCGGTGCGGGAATGCTTTTGGAGAAAGCGACCGGCGACGTTGCGATGTGGCTCGCCGCCGACAACGTCTTTGCCGGTGACCGTTTCCTCGAAAAGATGGCTGCTCCGTTTGGTGATGAGAGGATAGTCGGGGCCTTCCCAAGCCTCGTAAGCACCGCCCAAGACGGTGGGACCGCTCGCTACTTCAACGCCTTCACCGATCCGTTCAATCATTTCATTTACGGTGGCGGCACGTCGCCGATTTCCTACCATCGAACCTATCGGGTCAAACGCCGGACCAACGAGTACGTCGTCTACGACTTCGGTTCCGGACCGCAACCGCTGATTGCTTTAGCTCAGGCCTTTACCATTCGTCTTCCCTACCATAAGCCGGTTGGAACCGATGAGTACGACGTCGCGCCTGTTGAGGTGCTGCTCGCCGACGGCCACGAGATCGCTTTTGTGCAAAGCGCGGCGCTCGAGCATCACACGGTGCGAGACATCGGCGATGCATTGCGTAAATTCGGCCCGCGCTTTCGCGCTCGCCTAACCGATCGCCGGACAGCCGATGTGGGGCAGGCTGCGCGCTTCGCGCCGGCCGCAGCGACTACGAGCCTATTTTTGGCCGTTCTACGCCGTCAGCTTTATCTTGCCCGCGGTCGCGGCGGTTGGAGGGTTGGTGCGAGACCGGCGTTTGGAATGGCTCTATCACCCCTTCGTCAGCGCTGCGTTCGGTTTCGAATTTTGGAGACAAGCGAGCATCGTCGCGGCCGGCCGCGTGAAGCGTGCTCCCTAAACGGATGACGCCGCTTCGATCCTCGAACACCTCACTCCAGTAGCGCATCATCGTCAAGCCGTCTTCGTGGCGGCCGGTCAGATCGGGTACCGGCTTGCCTTCGATCGTATCGATCAGCAGCGATGCAAAGTTGATGCCCGCAGCCGTCGTCAATGCCAGCGTTCCGGAGAAACGCGGGTTCATCTCGATGATCGAAAAAGTTCCGTCCGCGCGCAACATTCCTTGAACGTTGGCCGGTCCGCGAAGCCCACTCTTGGCGACGACGCCGGTCGCGACGCGCTCGATCAAAGGATGACGATACGTGCGCCCTTTGACCGAAACGCCGGCCTTAATCAAGATTCGCTCCCGCGGAACGGCCGCAACGACTCGGCCGGGTGCCGCCGCGAAGCAGTCGACGGTAAACTCCGTGCCTTCGACGGCCTCTTGAACGATCAGACCACTGCGTCCGCGCGCGGCCTCATCGAGTGAGTGCAGGCTCTCGATACGGGACGTGCCCACGGAGCCCGAACCGCGGCGCGGCTTGAGGTAGACCGGAAAGCGCTCGATTTCTATTCCTTCAAAGTAGTCCCGCGTTGCAGGCCCCGGTATGCCGATCTCGCGCAAGAACTTTGCGAACTCGAGCTTGTCGCCGGTGCGTATCGTAATCTCGCGAGGAGGCAAGACCAGCCGGCAGTCAATCGATTCGAAGAGCGCGCGGGCGTCGTCGAGCGGGAGAAATTCGCTCTCCACGATGAGAGGCACGAGCAGATCGATCTCGAGGCGCCTCACCGCCTCGAAGCACGTGCGCGCAAAATCGGCGTCGCCCGCCGGCGGCAGGGTGACGAACACGTCGACGAAGGCTCGCGTGGCGGAAAGTGGATTCATGTCGCCCGCAGCGATGAATCCAATGCGGCCGTCTTCGCGCAACGCCTTAATAAACGATTGTGCCGTTACCGTTCCCGCAGCGGTAACCATGACGCGTCGCACGGGCGCCGTCCTACCGCGCATCGTGGGGATCCCAATGTCTTTTTAAATCGTTCGGACCGATGGGTCCGGGATGGTCGAAGATGAAAAACCGGTTATCCGGCCCGACGTAGACGGTTTCGAGCGTCAGCGGATCGTGTCCGTAGAATACGATTGCGTTGGTCGCTCGATCGTACACGGCACGCCAGTGGTAGCCTGTGGGCAGATGATTGTAATCGTAATCCGTCGCCGGGCTGCAGCTCGCGAGCACAAAAAACGTGCTGCAGAGAAATCGTCTCGCGTTAATACGTGCGGACGTTTCGCAAGCCGGCTGCTCTAAACGCCGAAGCGACCGTTTGCGCATCCGAATCTGCTGTATCGGCGTAAAGCACGACCGCGCGACCGTCGATCACGGCGTCGGAAAAGTTGTCGAGCTCATCGTCCGGAATCGCAAAGGACGCGAAGTATCGCTTCGAGGGGTTGTCCCGATGCGTGAATGAGCCCAAGGTGGCTTGGCGGCCCCCGATTCCCGGGACGCCGGTTCCGCTCGAGTCGTCAAAGACACCGGTGCCTCTTGTCATATCGTCGGAGAGCGAATTCGATTCCATGTCGGACATTACGTCGACGAACTCGAGCTGTGAAGATTCGGTATCGGGCACACTTGAACTGACGACCTTGACCTTACTAAAGTCGATCTGCTGCGCCGAGAGCGCGCTCTCGAGCGTTTCGGGGTCCGATTTGGGGAAGATGCCGACGACCAAGTGAGTTGCCACGCGAACTCCTCTTTCCTAACCGATGCCGCCCTTATAGACCCTTATGGCGTGGCCAAGCCGTTCGACGCCCACGCGGATATTCTTTTCGGACGCATTCGAAAAGTTGAGGCGCATGCCGTCGTGTACGTTTCGAGCCGGATAGAAGTTCACTCCCGGCACGAACACTACGTTGGAATCGGCCGAAATTCGCAGCAGCTCGGTCGTATCGACCTCCGGAACAGTTACCCACAGAAACATGCCGCCGGCAGGCCGCGTGAACCGCGCTCCCTCCGGTAAGAACTCCGCGAGCGCTTCGGCCATGACCCCGCGTCGGCGCTGGTACGTTTGCGCGATCTTGCGCACATGCGCGTCAAAAGCTTCGCCGTCGCTAGCGTACTCGTGGAAAACGTACTGCGCGAACGTTCCGCTATGAAGATCGGCGCCTTGTTTCGCGAGCACGATTTTTTCGCGGACGGCGCCGTCGGCAATGACGAGCCAAGCGATCCGCATGCCGGGCGCCACGACTTTGCTTCCTGTCCCGGAGTAGATGATCGGCGCCGCGGACTCATGCGCCACGAGCGGCCGCAAATCGTCGCCTTCGAAGCGTAGCTCACCGTAGGGATCGTCCTCGACGATCGGCAGACCAAAGTGTTCACAGATGCGCACGACGCTTGCGCGCCGGTGCTCGGAGAGCGTCCGTCCGGTCGGGTTCTGAAAGTTCGGAACGAGGTAGAGGAACTTAGGGAAGGGCTCGGCGCGCTCGAGCACGCGCTCGAGCGAGTCGGGGAGCAAGCCCTCTTCATCCGTATCGACGGTCAGATAACGGGTTTGGTAGGCGTCAAAAGCCTGAATCGCGCCGAGATACGACGGGTCTTCGAGCACGACGTGATCGCCGGGGTCCAGAAAGATCCGCCCCACCAAATCGAGTCCTTGCTGGGAACCATTGACGATGATGACGCTTTGGGCCTCGAAGATGCGGCCGAAGCGGCGCGTGAGGCGTTCCGCGACCCACATGCGCATTTCAGGGATGCCTTCCGTAACGCTGTACTGGAGCGCCGCGGGACCGACGTTCTGCATGACGTTGTGTGTCGCTAGCGCGATCGCCGTCTGTTGGAAAGAGCTCCGGCGCCGGCAGACCGCCGCCGAAAGAGATTATGTCGGGCTGCTGCGTCACTTTGAGCATCTCGCGAATCGTCGAAGTCCGCATGTGCGCCGTGCGTTGCGCAAACTCGGCGGCTCGCGAGATGGTGGCCATGAAGGCTTGTTTACTCGGTAGCCATGGGAGGTCCGCTTGTCGGAGCACGGGAGGAAGCGGGCGGAAGCGGGCTCGCGAACGAGTCGCCGGCAAAGGAAAGCATCGTAGCCCCAAATCCGATGACTCCAACGAAGATCAACACAAGCGTGCCCACGATCGGAACTAGCTCGGCTGCCGTGATCAATCCGACGCCAACCAGGAGCGCGAGCAACGGCGACGGAGTCGTCGAAGGACTGACCAGCTCGCAGAGACGGCGTCCAATCAAGAGCCCGAGCGCCGCTGTGCCGAGAAAGATTCCAGCCAGCACAAAGACCATTTCGAGAAGGATGAGCGGAATGAGCAGAATGGTGATCGCCATGAGCACCGCCAGCGGAACGATCGCAATGCAGCCTAGCACCCCCGCCGTGACGCTGAGCCCCGGATGACCTTCCAACCGGTCGAGCACCATTCGGGTGCGCAATGGAAAGATCAAGAAGATCAAGAGCGCGAGCAGATTCCATGAGAGGCGCCACAGCAAGCGATGATCGGGGAAGAACGGGTTGTAGGTCGGCTCGCTCGGCGCCCACGGAACGACCGCCTGCGCCACTGCCCCTCCGAGTTGATGGATCTGTCCGGTTACCATTCCGCCGGGGCGCGGATCGTAGGTGCCGCCGACGACATTGACGTCGCCCTCGACGATTCCGGCGATCGTCGCGTCGCCGAAAATAACGGTCAGATCGCCGTCAACGACCTGTCCCGGCTCGACGACGACCGAGCCGAAGTAGGTTCCACCATGATAGACCGCTTGAGTAGCGGCTCGCACAGCGATCGGCGCGAGCGCCATCGCGGCTAGGACGAATCCGACGATGACGGCCACACGAAGCTTCACGGGCGTGGTCCTCGGGCCAAATGGAGCGCAATCAGCGGCGCCACCCGCCGGTACCCGTAAAAGACCGCAACGAGCAATAGAAGATCGAGCAGTAAGACGCCGGTCATGACGGCTGCGGCGACCGGCGTGGCCGGCGCAAGTGCATGCCCGGCCGCACCTATAGCGGCCATATCCCGTTGCGCGAGCGTGACGAAGACGCCGGTGAGACGACTGAGCTCGTGCGGCCGCGATGCGGCAAGTGCCGCGATACCCCACGCTACACCTAAATAAAGAAGAAGTGCGAGCGACCAGCGGCCTGCGTCGCGGCATTCGCGGGGTCGTGCCGCCCACTGCGCAAACCACGGTGGCGGTGAAATCCGCCGCTACTTTCGGTGGGCGCGCCGTCGTCAGCAGGGCGTCGATGACGCGGAGTTCGCGCAGCAACGCCGCGCAGCCGTGGCAAGCGCGCAAGTGCGCCGCTACGGCCCGTGCCTCGTGGGGACGCAGCGTCGTCTCCAGGTAAGCATCCAGCAACGGCTCACACGAGTAGCAGCGCATTGGAGCCTCCCTTGCGTGGGACGGCGCGGAGTTCGTCGACGGCGTGCCGCTCGCGCTCCCGCATTTTCTTCGTGAGCGCGATCTTTCCGCGATGGATGAGCGTCTTCACATTGCCCAGCGAAAGGCCTAGGGTGCTCGCGATCGTCTGGTACTCCATGTTGTCGAAATAGCGTAGAGCCAAGACGGTTCGCGTACGATCCGGAAGCTCGGCGAGCGCGGCGCGCAGCTCGCGCTCGGCCTCTTCTCGAAGCACTCCACCGGCAGGATCGGCCTGCGGCGAAAGGTCGGGAATGGCGCTCTCGAGCGTTTGATCCTGCCCGAGTTCTTGCACTTGTGGAGCGCGCTGCGATTTAGAGAGATGCGTTCGAATAACGTTACGGGCAATCTGATAGATCCAGGTCGAGAACTTTCCGAGTTGCGGATTGAACGTTCCGAGATGTGCGTACGCGCGCAGGAATGTTTCCTGCGATAGATCCGCCGTTTCCGACGAATTTCTCACGGTTGCTCCGATGAAGTTCGCGATCCCGCGCTTGTAACGATCCACGAGCACGCCGAAGACCTCCCTTTCCCCGGAGCGCACCCGATGCACCAGAGCTTCGTCGCTCTGATCATGGAATGCCATCCCTCCTCGATTCGGTTCCTCTGGCGGCTCCTACCTAGCCCGCGCGCCTTTGTTACGCCCTTCTCGACGATGCAAGCGTCGGGTTTGATGTGTCGCGGCGGGAAAGGATTGGGCGCCCGGCGACCGGCCACTCGATACCGATGTCCGGGTCGTCCCAGGCCACCGAGAACTCGGCGGCGGGATCGTAGGGCGCGCTCTGCTTGTATGCAACGAGCGTCTGATCTTCCAAGGCGAGGAAACCGTGCAGAAAACCGCGAGGCACGTAAATCTGTTGTCCTGCGGCCGCCGTGAGCGTTCGCGCGCACCAGCGGCAATAGGTAGCGCTCTCCCGGCGCAGATCGACGATCACGTCGAACGCGCTGCCGGCGAGCACCCAAACGAGTTTTGCCATGCGCGGATCACCGTGAAGACCCCGCAAGACGTCGCGGTGCGAGAGCGAGAGATTATCCTGAACGAATGTTTCCTCGACGCCGCAACCGCGATAGCGATCGAGCGAGTACGTTTCCTTGAAAAAACCTCGCTCGTCGGTGAAGCTAGCCGGCGTGAGGATCAACGCCCCAGCGAGAGGTAATTGCTCGATCTCCATGAGAACGAAGGTACTAGGAAACGTCTGATCAATCCCATGCACCCATCGTTTACGTCAAACGCTTCGGGCAGCGGCGGTTTCGCCGCATCTCTTTGTTTCGTCCTGAGTCGCGCAGGGCTCCGCTACGCTTTTTCGGGCACGCCTCGATCTGCGGCGAAACTGCTCGCCGCGATCGGTGCAGCGGATTGATCGGAGGTTCCCTGTGAACGGCAGTGTGAGTCCGCCCGGCACGTTCGTGCTGCGACGCGGGCTCGACCGTCTGCGCGCGAGCGCAATGTTGAAGCAGAGCCTGCTCGTTTTCGCCGCGAGCATGGTGCTGAATATTTGCGGTTTCGTCGCGCACGCCGTCGCCAGCCGTCAACTCGGCGTTACCGTCTATGGAGGCCTCTACGCGCTGATCAACGCGGCGCTCATCGCCGCGCTTCCGGCCGCTTTCGTAGCGCCCGTCGTCGCGCAGCTCGCGGCCGAGTTTCGCGCCCTTCACGACGACGCCCATCTTCGCGGCTTGACCGACGGAGTTGCTGCCGGATTTGCGAAGCTCGGTGTCGTCTACGTCGTGATCGCGGTTTGCGGCGCAATCCCGTTCGCGCGTTTTCTTCACGTGCCATTCTGGTCGCTCCCCATCGTCGGTTTACTCGCCGGCGTGGTGCTCTTTGTGAGCGCGCTGCGCGCCGTCGCGCAAGGCACGCAAGACTTCATCGGGTATGCGCTTTCCAACTCGATTGAGGGAATCGCAAAAGTCTGCGGCATCGCGTTCCTGATCGCCGTGGGATTAAGGCTCGGCGGCGGCATCGTCGGGTTTTTCTTAGGACCGCTCGGCGCGCTGATCTACCTGGGAGTGCGATTGCGGCGGCGCTATTCCGGCGCGCAGGCGCACGGCATCCGCTACGACTGGCGCCGGATCGTCAACGCGGGGGCGGGCGCCGCGGCCGCCACCATCGCGCTCGCGCTCATGGGGTCCGCCGACGTGGTCCTGGTGAAACACTTCTTCGATCCGCACGCCGCCGGACTTTACGCAGCCGCTTCGCTTGGCGGAAAGATCTTGCTCTACTTGGTGGGTTTCGTTTCCACGGTGCTGCTGCCCGCAGGCGGCCGACCGCCACGCTCGCGGCGCACGTACTCGGGAAGTGCTAACGCTCAGCTTGGTGATGTTTGCCGTCGTCGCGCTTTGCGGTCTTTTCGTCTTTCGATACTTTGGGATCGACGTTCTGCATGCGCTCGTCGGACACGCCTTCGACGCCGCCGCGCCGTTGTTGGTGACGTACGGCACCGCGATGGTGCTGCTGGCGCTCACGAACGCGCTTACCTCATACGGCATCGCCACCCATCGGCTCGCCTTCACGGTGCCGCTCCTGCTCAGCACGTTAGGCACGCTGGGCGCAATCGTAGCCATCCACTCGACGCTCGCAATCGTCGTGGAGATCTTAGTCGTCGGCAATTGCGTGGCCGCGCTGGCGGTTGCCGGTTCGCTGATTCTTCAGCGAAATACGAACAGCCGGCGGTCGACCGTTTGAAGCGAATCCTTTTAATTGGCGGCTCAGGTCAGCTCGGAACGGCGATTCGCCAGCGGTGGAAAAATTGCGAGATCGTCGCGCCCGCGCGCGCGCAGCTGGATATCGAGCAAAGCGCCCGGGTGCGCGACGCCTTAGAACGAGTTCGGCCGGACATTCTGATCAACGCGGCGGCTTTCCATGACGTCGACCGTTGCGAAGAGGAACCGGAGCGCGCCTTCGCGATCAACGCGCTTGCGGTTGGCGCAGCCGCGGCGCATGCCCGCGATTGTGGCGCAGTTTTCGTTACGATCAGCACCGATTACGTTTTTGACGGTGCGGCGACGGTTCCGTACGCGGAAGCCTGCGCGCCGCACCCGCTTTCGGTTTATGGCATGTCGAAGCTCGCCGGTGAGTATTTGGTCGAATGCCTTGGAACGCGGGCTTTCGTCGTTCGCACTTGCGGACTCTACGGGCCGGCTACGGCGAATCGGAGCCGGCAGCCGTTCGTGGAGCGTGTCCTGTCACAGGGTGCCAACGGCACGCCGCTGCGCGTCGTGTGCGACGTGATTGCATCGCCGACGTTTACCGGCAACCTCGCCGACGCACTGGCGCGTTTGATCGAGACGAAATCGTATGGACTCTATCATGCCGTCGACTCGGGGGAAGTGAGCTGGTACGACTTTGCCTGTGAGGCGGTACGGCAAGCAGGCATTGGGGTGACGATTGAGCCGATTTCGGCGGCGCAGCGGCAATCGCCGGCGGCCCGTCCGCGATTCTCGGCCCTCGAAAACGCCAAGCTCGGCAAGTTAGGCATCACGATGCCTTCCTGGCGGGCCGGAATTGCCGCCTATCTCCGGCTTCGGTAAGATTGCATTATGGAACTGCGAATCGATCGGAGCTGCGTCGATCGTTGCCGGAAGCTCGCCGGCAAAATTGCCGACCCGGTCGAGGAATTCATTATGGGGCATTCGACCGTCTCTGTAGAGCGCGCGGTGCTGCGTCTGCTCGGCGTCGACGGCGTAACGCTGCAAGAAGTTCCGCTGCCCAACGCCGTCGTCGACTCTCTTACGCCCGATCGGCTCTCGGATGGGATTGCGACGGCATTCGGCAGCGCTCTGGCCGAGACCGGGCTCGATCCGTTGGGCCTCGCGGAGGCTATAACGGCCGGCCGTTACTCACTCGAGCAGTTCGATGAAACGCCTGAAAGCGCGGCGCGCGGCGCGCTGCGTCCGTACGTCGAGTCGGCCCTCGTACGGATTCGGGCCCAGCGCGAGGAGCGCGCCGCACGCCTTACGCGGCTTGCGCAGCTGCCGCCGCCGCTGCTGTACGTCATCGTCGCCAGCGGTAACATCTACGAAGATCGGACGGCGGCCGTCGCCGCAGCCGAGGCCGGCGCGCAGGTTGTCGCGGTCATTCGCTCGACCGGACAATCGCTGCTCGATTTCGTTCCCTTCGGTCCTACCACCGAAGGCTTCGGCGGCACCTACGCGACGCAAGCGAACTTCGCAATCATGCGTGCCGCGCTCGACGAAATCGGCGAGAAGCTCGGCCGCTACGTCATGCTGACCAATTATGCGAGCGGACTTTGCATGCCGGAAATTGCGGTGATGGCGGCACTCGAACGCCTCGACATGCTGCTCAACGATTCGATGTACGGCATCCTCTTTCGAAACATCAACATGAAGCGGACGTTCGTCGATCAGCACTTCAGCCGCATGCTCAATGCTTACTCGGGCATCATCATCAACACCGGGGAAGACAACTATCTTACGACCGCCGATGCCGTAGATCAGGCGCCGGCCGTCTTGGCATCGCAGTTCATTAACGAGGAGTTCGCACATCGCGCGGGGCTGCCCGATCGCCAGATCGGATTAGGGGACGCCTACGAAATCGATCCCGACCTTCAAGACAGCTTTCTCTATCAGGTCGCCCAGGCGCAGCTGGCGCGCGAGATCTTCCCGGATGCGGCGCTAAAGTACATGCCTCCCACAAAACACATGACCGGTGACGTCTTCAAAGGCCATCTCATCGACGCACTCTTTAATCTGACTTCGGTGATGACGGGACAGAGCATCCATCTCTGCGGGATGCTCACCGAAGCGATTCACACTCCGTACTTGGGAGATCGAGCGCTCTCGCTCGAAAATGCGCGCTACATCATGAACACCGCGCGCCATTTCGGGGACGAGATCGTGCTGCGGCCCGGCGGCGCAATCGAGCGTCGCGCGCAAACGGTGCTGACAGCATGCGAGGAACTGCTCGAGCGCGTTGCAGCGATGGGTTTGATGAAGGCGATCGAGTGCGCCTCGTTTGCCGACGTGTCGCGTGCGCCCGAGGGTGGACGGGGGTTCGAAGGCGTCTTCACGCGCGCGAACGATTACTACAACCCGTTCGAAGAAGCGCTCGGAGGCGTCAGTCTAAGCGGAGCGCCGTCGGTGTCGTGACCAAACTCGTTAAGCCGTACGGCGATACCCAAGACGACGGCAAAGTGCAGCTTTCGTTCACCTTGCCGGTCGAATGGAGCGAGGCCGCCGACGAAGCGGCGCGTCAGCTCGCGTCCAAGATGGGTTTGCGTGACGTGCAGGTCGTCGACGGGCGCGGGATCGCTTCCGGGTTCTCCTTTTTCGTGCTCTACGGCAGCACGTCGCAGACCGTCGACGTGGACGGCATCCAGGCTCCCGCGGGCGTTACGGTGATGTCGATGGATGAGGTCGACGCCTTCGTCGCCGAGCGTATCGGACGAAAGATTCGAGTCGCGGGCGCCTGCATCGGGACCGACGCTCACACCGTGGGGATCGACGCGATTCTCAACATGAAAGGATATAAGGGCGACTACGGCCTCGAGCGTTACCATATGTTCGAGACGTTCAATCTGGGCAGTCAAGTCGCCGTCGAGGAGCTCGTCCGCTTTACGCAGGATCAACGGCTCGACGCACTTCTTGCCTCGCAGGTCGTCACTCAAAAAGGAAGCGACATCAGGAATTTCACCGCATTGAGCGAGCTGCTCGAGGCCGAAGGGCTGCGCGATCGGGTGGTTTTGATCTGCGGCGGCCCGCGGGTGACGAACCGTTTAGCGAGTGAGCTGGGCTACGATGCAGGCTTTGGCCGCGGAACGCTTCCGAGCGAAGTCGCGGCTTTTATAGCGGTGACGCTCGCGCAGCGTCTTCGCGACGTCTGCGCATAGCACGTACTCGTGCAGAAGACCGCACTCATCACCGGAATAACCGGCCAAGACGGCTCGTATCTCGCCGAGCTGCTGCTGAAGAAAGGCTATCGCGTCGTTGGGATGACGCGGCGCACGAGCACCGAAGTCCACGAGCGCATCGAGCACGTGGTCGACGACCTGGAGATACTCTCCGGCGATTTGCTCGATCAAAGCTCGATCACTTCGATCGTCAGTGAGGTTCGGCCAGACGAGATTTATAATCTCGCGGCGCAATCGTTCGTGCCTGCGTCCTGGAGCCAGCCCGTGCTCACCGGCGAATTCACGGCGCTGGGCGTCACGCGCGTGCTCGAGGCGATTCGGCAAGTGAATCCAGAGATTCGTCTTTACCAAGCCTCTAGCTCCGAAATGTTTGGCAACGCGGTCGAGTCGCCGCAGAACGAGAAGACCGCGTTCCATCCGCGCAGCCCCTACGGCGTTGCCAAAGTATACGCGCACTGGATCGCAGTGAACTATCGCGAGTCCTACGGGCTCTTTACCTGCAGTGGAATCTGCTTCAATCACGAAAGCGCGCGGCGCGGGAAGGAGTTCGTGACCCGCAAGATCTCCGACGGCGTGGCGCGCATCAAACTTGGACTGGCGAACGAACTGCGGTTGGGAAATCTCGACGCGCATCGCGACTGGGGATACGCTGGGGATTACGTGCGCGCGATGTGGATGATGCTTCAGCAAAGCGAGCCTGACGATTACGTGATCGCGACCGGTGCAACGCACAGCGTGCGTGACTTCGTCCGTGTCGCCTTTGAGGTGGCCGGCTTGGGTTCGTTCGAGCCGTACGTCGTCGTCGATCCGCGCTTCGTTCGGCCTGCGGAGGTCGACCGGCTCATCGGCGATGCGAGCAAGGCGAAGCGCGCGCTTGGGTGGGAGCCCGAAGTGGGCTTCGAGCGCCTCGTGGAGATGATGGTTGAATCAGACCTCAAGCGATGCGAGCGCTCGTAACGGGTGCGAGCGGCTTCGTCGGCCGCTATCTCATCGAGGCGTTGCGGCGGGACGGCATCGAGGTCTTTGCCTGCGGCGGACCGCACGACGCGAGCGAGGAGTACTTCCCGATCGATTTGACCGACTCGGCAACGCTTACCGCGGCGCTCGATGCGGCGCGTCCTACCGTCATCTTCCATCTGGCCGCGCAGGCGTTCGTGCCGGAATCACTCGCATCCCCAATGGCGACCTATGAAATCAACGCGATCGGGACCGCTCGCCTGGCTCAGGCGGTGCGCGCGTGCGATCGCGCTCCCCGCATCGTCTTCGCGAGTTCGGCCGAAGTCTACGGTGCCCGCAACGAGAGCGATTATCCGTTGTCGGAAACCATCGATCTGCGCCCCGCAAATCCCTATGGCGCAAGCAAAGCCGCTGCTGAGGCGATGCTCCTCGGCGAGTGCGCAAGCTTTGGAACCGACGTCGTGATCGCGCGTGCGTTCAATCACATTGGCCCGGGTCAGAACGAACGTTTTGTCGTCGCGTCGCTGGCAGCTCAACTCGCGCGCATCGCGGCCGGTGGTCCGCCGCAGCTCTTAGTCGGAAATCTCAACACCGCCCGGGACTTTCTCGACGTCCGCGACGTCGTTGCGGCCTACGCTACTCTCGCGCGTGAGGGCGAGCGAGGGGAAGTGTACAACGTCTGCAGCGGCGGCGCGGTGACGATCCGCGACCTGTTGCGCGAGCTCATTGCGATCGCGCGCGTGCCGGTCGAAGTCCGCGAGGACCCGAATCGCGTACGGTCCGGCGAGATACCGCTTTCGGTCGGCAGCTATGAAAAGCTACGAGCAGCAACCGGCTGGACGCGTCAAATTCCGCTCCCCCGTTCGCTGCGCGATACCTTTGAGGCATCACAACTTGCGCTGCGCCGTTCGACTTCGCTTTAGGACAGGCTACGTCGAAGCGTGACGTTGCAAGCGTTCGTCTTCAAGAATCGGGGCGTGTTGTTGAGCCTTCCCGCCGGCGTCCTCGCGTTGTGCGGACGGCCGAGCGCATCGAGCATTGCGATCGGCTTGCCGCTCGCGATTGCCGGTGAGATGCTTCGCTGCTGGGCGGTCGGCTACGCCGGCGTTACGACTCGCCACGATACGGTCGTCGCGCCTAAGCTCGTGACCGCCGGCCCGTACGGCTACGTAAGAAACCCGCTTTATCTCGGGAACTTCGTGACGGCTGCCGGCTTTGCGATCGGGTTTACCGGAAAAAATACGGCGCCTGCCCGTGCGACGCTCGTTATCGCCTCCCTCGCGGCGATGGCCGCCCTCTACGCTGCAATCGTGCCGCACGAAGAAGCGTTTCTGAGGTCGAGGTTCGGCGAAGAGTTCGAACGATATTGCGAGCGCGTTCCTCGCATCGTGCCAAAGCTTGCGCCGCTTGCCGACGGCCACGGCGAATGGCACGCCGATCCGCTGATATCCGCAGAGAGTAAAACGTTCGCTCTCTTCGGTGCTATGTCGATCGTGCTCGCGCTGCGAGCACGCCGCAGCTAGCCAGTGGCGGTCCGCCGGCGCTTGACCGTCGCGCTGGTCGCGACCGTGTTCGTGGCGCTGCTCGAATTCGCGGGCGGAGCCGCATCGCGCAGCTTGGCATTGACAAGCGATGCGGTTCACGTGTGCACCGACGTCCTCGCCCTCGCGCTCGCGTTGGTCGCGACGATAGGCGCGGCGCGGCCGCCCGATCGTCGCCGTACCTTCGGATACGGACGCATCGAGGTGCTCGGGGCGCTGGTGAACGGCACGCTGCTGCTCGTGGCGACGATTGCGATCGTCTACGAGGCCGCACGTCGCTTCGCGATGCCGCTCGAACCCCAAGCGCGCTGATGGCAGCCGTCGCCGCGGCTGGACTTGCCGTCAACGGCGCAGTTGGCTTGCTGCTGCGTTCGAGCAGCAAGCGCGACCTCAACGTACGCGCCGCGCTCTTTCACGTGTTCGGCGATGCGCTCGGCGCAGCCGCGGTGATCCTGGGCGGCATCGCCATTGGATTGACCCATCGTGCGTGGATCGATCCGATGCTTTCCCTTTTCGTTGCCGGGATCATCGTTCTCGGCGTCGTGCGGGTGTTACGCGACGCCACCAACGTGCTGCTCGAAAGCGTTCCCGGCGACGTCAATCCTGGTGACCTCGAAAAGCATATTGCAAGAATCCGGCGGCGTCATCGGCGTGCACGATCTGCACGTTTGGTCCATTGCGAGCGGCTCCCACGCGCTCTCGGCGCACGTTCTGCTCGACGATCGGCGTTTGAGCGAAGCCGCCGACGTGCTTCGCGACATCGAAGAGTGCGTGAAGGCCCACTTCGGCATCACGCATCTTACGATTCAGTTCGAATGCGAGAGTTGTCCCATTCCAGTGCAGCATTAGTAGTTTTTAGGCGTCCGAGGAGTCTTAGGCGGCGATATAACGCTCCAACGGGGACTCCGACGCGAGCGCCATTCACAGGATGCGACGACTCCCCTTAATAGGTGGCGCGAGCGCGGTGTAGCAGGAGCGGAACGTGGATGTGGAGCGACGAGCGACCCGCTGGGGCGTTATATCGCCGCCTAAAAACTCCGAGGCGTTTGCAAATTTTAGGAGAAATTGCAGCATCATGAACGACATGAATTCCAAGACCGTTGTATTAGGGATGGCCCGGACACCGTTCGGCAAGCTCGGGGGAGCGCTTGCTCCACTCTCCGCCACGACGCTTGGCGCGGTCGCCCTGACGGGCGCTATCGAGCGTTCGAAAATCGATCCCTCGGAGATCGAGCACGTTTCGTTCGGCGAAGTGCTGCAAGCCGGCGTCGGTCAGAATCCGGCCAGGCAGGTGCTTTTCAAGGCGGGGCTAGCCAAGACCGTTACCGCGGATACCGTCAATAAAGTTTGCGCTTCCGGCTTACTGGCGATCGTCAACGGCATGCGTTCTATTAACGCCGGAGCTAATGCGGTCATCGCGGCCGGCGGAATGGAGTCGATGTCGAACGCGCCCTATCTGCTGCGCGATGCACGGTGGGGGTATCGCTTCGGCGACGGCGCGCTCGTCGATGCGATGATTTACGACGGCCTGTGGGACCAATATTTTCCGATGACGATGGCGACGCAGGGCAGCAAGGTCGCAACCGAGCTGGGCCTAACGCGCGAAGAGCAGGATCGCTTTGCCTTCGAAAGCCATCGGCGCGCCGGCGCCGCACACGCGTCAGGGCATTTCGCCGACGAGATTCTTGCGGTGAAAGTTGCAAGCAAGGCGAAGGATAAAGTTGTCGTCGACGCTCTGCCGCGCCAAGGGCGTGTGCGCGTTCCGGCATCGGTCGGCGCTCCGAATTCCGTTTGGGAGCACGAACCGTCGAACGAGTTCACGCTCGACTATGCGGCTTACGCGCCCTTCGTGACCGGCGATCAGCCTCACGTCGTCGTCGATCGCGACGAAGCGGTGCGCGCCGACGCGAGCCTCGAAGCGATGGCGAAGATGCGCCCGCTCGAGCGCAACGGAACGGTGACGGCGGCCAACGCGCCGGGCGTCAACGACGGCGCGGCGGCGATGATTCTCGCCGATGCGCAATATGCCGCGCAACACGGATACGAGGCCCTTGCCACGATCGTCGAGCACGCAACGGTCGCGTGGGATTCCCCGTACATCAGCCTGACGCCGGCGATGGCCGCGCGCAAGTTGCTCGACCGTACGGGATTGCAGCACGGCGACATCGCAGTGTGGGAGATAAACGAGGCTTTCTCCGCCGTCGCGATCACGGCGGCGCGGCGAATCGGTCTCGAGGACGGCTCGATCAACGCGTGGGGCGGTGCGGTTGCAATGGGACATCCGATCGGAGCCTCGGGAACGCGAATCGCCGGCACCGTGATCAACCAGCTGCGCAAACGCGGCGGCGGTCTGGGCATCGCGGCGATTTGCTCTGGCGGCGGTCAAGGCGACGCCCTTCTCATATCGGTCTGATTTTGTCCACGTCGTTGTCGCGATCGAACGTTACGCCATGATTTCGCAAGCGCGCGCGCAGTTTGAACTAACCGACGAGCAGCGCGCGATCGCGGCGCTCGCCGCGGAGATCGCACAGCGCGAAATTGCGCCGTACGTCGCGCAATGGGATCGGGCTCACGTTTTTCCGCGCGAGCTCTACCGCAAGCTTACCGACGCGGGCATCATGGGGATTCTCGTTCCCGACGAGTACGGCGGCGCGGGCGCCGACTACGTTTCCTACGCGCTGGCGATCGAGGAGCTCGCACGAGTCGACGCAGGCACGGCTGTGACCCTTTCGGTGCATTCGATGATCTGCTCGGCGATCCGAAAGCTCGGCACGCAACGGCAGCGAGAGCGATGGCTTCCTGAGCTCGCGGCAGGCGACGTCATCGCCGGCTTCGCGCTCACCGAGTCGGATGCGGGATCGGATGCGGCCGCCATTCGCGCGACGGCGAAGCGCGCTGCGGGCGGATACGTTCTCGACGGCCGAAAGCAATGGTGCAGCACGGGAAGTTACGCCGGCGTCATCATGGGAATGTTTCGCACCGGCGGCGCCGGAGCGCGCGGCGTGAGCGCTTTTCTGATCGAAATGAAGCTGCCCGGCGTCCGGATCGAGAGCGTGACCGAGAAGCTGGGCATCCAGACCAGCAACACCTGCGATGTCGCGTTCGACCGCGTCGAGGTCGGCGAAGATGCGTTGCTCGGAGAGGAGGGCTCGGGCTTCGGCAACGCGATGACCGCTCTAACCGCGGGACGCATCGGCATTGCAGCGCAGGCCATCGGCATACTCGCCGCCTGTCTCGACGAATCGGTGAGGTTTGCAAAGGAGCGCTTCGCCTTCGGTAAGCCGATTGGCGCGTTCGAGGGCGTTTCGTTTAAGATCGCGCAGATGGCGATGGATCTCGACGCAGCGCGCCTGCTCAACTATCGCGCGGCTGCCATGGCCGACGCCGGTGCGGACTTTGCCATCGCGGCGAGCAAAGCAAAGCTCTTCGCATCCACCGCGGCGCGCAAACACGCGGCCGAAGCGTTACAAATTCACGGCGGTTATGGATATACGACGGAATTTCCGGTCGAGCGCCACTATCGTGACGCCAAGATCACGGAAATATACGAAGGAACCTCAGAAATCCAGCAGCTCATCATCGCGCGCTCGCTGTTGGGCAGACTCGATTAGCTACGGATTCGCCTTGCTGACGGTCACGCCGAACGGCCCGTCGAGAGGCACGCTCGTCGTTGCGGAAGGTTGGCCGCCTGCCGGATAGTTCCAGTATTGAATCGCATGGGGATTGCCGGCGAAGTCGGGCGCAACCACCATTCGCTTTCCACCGAGGCTCGTGATCCAGAACATACCGAGCGGCCAGCGAAACGTGAGAAAAGTGAGCCCGGTTCCGAACGCGTATTTCCCTCGTATTTTGTATTGGTAGAGATAGCCGGCGTCCCCAATTGCAATGTGCTCGCCGTCCCATTGGACACCCTCGAGCAGTTGCGGGCTTTATACTCGGCAATAGTGAGAGCCGCGTGAACTCACGGCCGCCTTTTGGCAGCTCGGCCAGAGAGAACACGTCGTTTAGGTACGCGTCCCAGCCGTCGGCGAAGAGGGCGCCCTTATCGTCATAGGTGCAGCCATAGTAAAACCAGAGTCCGTAACCGGAATAGGCTTTTGGCTTGCTCCATCCACTGCCCCATCCATGCGTGTAGATGAGGACGTCGCCTTTGTCCCAGCCGTTTCCCCAGTTCGTGACGGCCAGATTTCCGGTCGTTGGGTCGACCGAGCAGTTGTAGAGATGCGCCTGCCAATCCCAAACTTTAAGAGTCTGCAGCGGTTTCGTCGCCGCATGCGCGTACTCCAAGATCTGATTCTTTCCCCGCGCTACGACCCAAACGTTCCCGCTCTTGTCCGCGCAGAGTCCGTACGGGCTGGTTTGATGCCGGCGAGCATTCCCACGAGCTTGTGCGATCTCCAAGCATAGACCGAGACATCGTTACCGACGGTGTCGGAGACGTAGATGAGAGTATCGTGCTTGGCCTCGGGGATCCATCCAAGAACCTTTGTGACCGCCGCCCCATCCCTCAGGAGCGACGGTTGTTGCATTCTGCGCGCTCGTGAGGGGCACCGCACGCTGTGCTGCCGGGCCGCAACCTGCAAGCAGGGAAGCAACCGCGCCCGTTCCTATGCTCCACCGCGTCCACTCCGAAATCGTCTTCACGCGACCGCTCCCAATCAAAGACGCAAGGGGCTAGCTTTGTAGCTATTCTAACCTCGGAAAAGCAGCAAAATCCAGAAGCTTCCGGGATCGAATTGCAAAACGATACGGGAGCACTGCTTGTGACACGAAGCGAATTGCTCGGAGGGTGCAAGCTTTAGAGTAAGCGAACGTCCTGGCCCGCCATGAACTTGATGGAGTACCAAGGCAAGGAGCTTTTCAAGCGGGCGGGCATCCCTGTGCCGCGCAATCGTCACGCGCTCACGCCGCAAGCCGTCGCCGAGTTTCTGGGTGCGACGCCCGGGGAGTGGGTCGTTAAGGCGCAAGTCTTGATGGGCGGCCGGGGCAAGGCCGGCAAAATAAAGATGGCGACCGGTGCCGCGCAAGGCCGCAGCGTCGCCGAAGAGATCATAGCGACGCCGATGCCGCCGAACCGTCAGAACCCGAGTGGGGAGCCGGTGAGATCTCTTCTCGTCGAGGAGCGGCTTGCGATCGCGAAGGAAGCCTATTGCGCGATCACCATCGACCGGGCCGCGCGCAAACCCGTCGTCGTCGTTAGCCGTTTCGGCGGCATGGAGATCGAAGAAGTTGCAGAGCGCCATCCGGAATCGATCGCGAAGTTCTACGTCGACACGACGATCGGATATTCGCCCTTCATCGGGCGCGAGCTGGCATTTTGCGCCCAGCTCGACCACGGTTATCGCAAGCAATTTCCCTCGATCGTCGGCGGTCTCTACGATCTTTTCTTCCGTTACGGTGCGAAGCTGGTCGAGATCAATCCGCTCGCGCTAACCGACGACGGGCACGTCGTTGCTTCCGACGCAAAGGTCGAGCTCGACGACGACGCGCTCTTCCGTCACCCGGAGTTCGAAGAATGGCGCGCGGTGCTGCCGCTCGACGAAGACGAACAGCTTGCGGCGCAAGCCGGCGTCGGCATTCGCAACTTCCGGCGTTTTCCCGGTAAGGTCGGAACGATGGCGAACGGCGCAGGGCTTGCAATGGCGACGATGGACGCCGTCGCGAACGCCGGAGGCGAGGTCGCCGATTTTCTCGACGTGGGCGGCGGCGCAAACGCCCAGCGCGTCCGCAACTGTTACGAGCTGGTCGTAAACAACACCGGTGCGACCGTTTTCTTCGTCAACATCTTCGGCGGGATCACGCGCGGCGACGAAGTCGCACGCGGGATCGTCGCAGCGTTCGAGGAGACGTCCTCGCGCAAGATTCCGCTCGTGATCCGCTTGACCGGCACCAACGAAGAAGAAGGACGCCGAATTCTTAAGGACGCCGGAATGACGCCGGTCGAGACGATGGACGAAGGCGCACGCGAAGCGGTGCGCCTCTCACGGGCGCATAACTGATGTCGATCTTCCTCGACAAAAACAGCAAGGTCATCGTCCAGGGAATCACCGGCGCGGAAGGCTCGTACCACACGGACCGCATGCACAGGTACGGAACGAATCTCGTCGGCGGGGTTACGCCCGGAAAGGGCGGCCAAACGACACCCCAGGGACTTCCGATATTCGATACCGTCCGAGAAGCGGTCGACGCAACCGGTGCAACGCACAGCTGCCTCTTTGTTCCGCCGCCGTTCGCCGCCGACGCCCTCTACGAAGCCAACGATGCGGGCATCGCGCTTGCCGTCTGCATTACCGAAGGCGTGCCGGTCCACGATACGCTCAAAGTTGTCGGAGCGACCCCCGGCATGCGCATCATCGGACCGAACTGCCCTGGCCTAGCTTCCCCCGGAAAGGCCCTCGTCGGCATCATGCCCGGCCACGTCTTCAAGGAAGGCAGCGTCGGCGTGATCTCCCGCTCGGGCACGCTCACCTACGAGGTCGTCGACTTGCTGACGCGTGCGGGCCTGGGCCAATCGACCTGCATCGGCGTTGGCGGCGATCCGATCATCGGGACCACCTTCGTCGAATGCCTCCGCGAGTTCAAGAACGATCGTCAGACGCAGGCGATCGTGATCTGCGGCGAGATCGGCGGGTCCGACGAGGAAGAGGCCGCCGCCTTCGTGGCCGAGCATATGCCCGAAAGGCCGGTCGTCGCTTTCATTGGGGGCCGTAACGCCGCGCCCGGAAAGTCGCTGGGCCACGCGGGAGCCATCATTTCCGGCGGCTTCGGCACCGCCCAGAGTAAAATCGCCGCTTTCGAGGCCGCGGGCGTGCCGGTCGCAGAGCGGGCCTCGGAGATACCGGGCTTGCTCGCGGAGCGCTTCGCCGTCCGAGCCTAACGGCACGAAATTTTGGCGCCGCTCCTCTCAGGGTGCGTAAAGGGGATAATCCAATCCTGAGCAAACCATGAGCGCACGGGTCAGCCTGTGCTTTCCTGTTGGCCATTGCCGCGGGCAGTAGGGCGACTCGCCTTTGACAACTTAAAGACCAAAGAGGGTTAACGAACATGAGTTCACATCGAACCCTCCGTCACGCGGTCATACTCGCGACGCTTATCGGAGCGTTCCTCAGCCAGGGAACATGGGCACTGGCAGGGGTCACCGGTAACATCGCAGGTACGCTCAAGGACGCGAGCGGCGCGCCGGTAGCCGGCGCTGCGGTACAGGCAGTAGCCGCCTCGCAGAGCAAGACCGCCACGACGGACG
Organism: Vulcanimicrobiota bacterium; assembly: GCA_963767725.1. Classification (GTDB taxonomy): domain Bacteria; phylum Vulcanimicrobiota; class Vulcanimicrobiia; order Vulcanimicrobiales; family Vulcanimicrobiaceae; genus Cybelea. The sequence goes on along the minus strand of CAVYEN010000003.1, from coordinate 470,296 downwards.
CGGGAGGTCACTTCATAATCCTCTCGCTTAATCCCGATACCTATACGCTCAACGTGAGCAAGCCAGGGTATCAAAGCGTCTCTTTCCCGGGCATCGTTGTGTTCGCAGATCAGACACAACAGGTCGCCTACACGCTGCAGAAGGCGCTGCGGACGATTGCGCACGTGACGTCGCAAGCCGCGTCCTCGCTAGTCAAGCCGGGCGTCGGCGGCGACCTCTATAGCGTCAATGCGTCGCACATTTCCGCGTCGACGGGCCTAAGTGGCGGCGGCAACATGAACAACGCCTTCTCGGCGATGTCCACCGTGCCGGGCGTTCAGACGTCGCAAGGCGGCCTCGGTTGGGATTTCAATCAGGCTCAGGTTCGAGGCGCGCCGTACTATAACAGCGGCTTCGAATACGACGGCGTACCCGTCAACCGCGCGTTTGACAACTACCCATCCTCGACGAACTCGATCTTGGGCTTGCAAGAGCTCCAGGTCTATACGGGAGGTGGCCCGGCCTCAATCTCGACGTCGGGCACGGCCGGGTTCATCAACCAGGTCATCAAGACCGGTACCTTCCCCGGGTTCGCCACGGCGAATCTTGGAATCGCAACGCCGATCTATTACCATCAAGCCAGCGTTGAAATCGGCGGATCCACCCCCGACCGGACCTTTAGCTACTATGTCGGCCTGCTGGGCTATAACCAGGATTACCGCTTCATCGACAACAGCAACGGCGCCGGTTACAGCGTCCCTGGCGGTATCTTTTCGGGCAACACGATTGGCTCGGGGATCGGCTACGGTTTCGGGAGCAATGAAATCCTCGCCACCAGTCCCACTTGTATAACCTTCGGCACGTGCCAGGGCGTCAAACCAATGTGCCCGCTCGTCGGGACGAAGTGGTCGGCGCCGCCGCAAGGCTGCTGGCAGTACTACAGCGGCCTGTCGTCTTTCCCACAGCAAGTCTCCGATCGTGAAGACGTGATTAACCTGCACATGGCCATTCCCAAAGCCAACGGCCTGCGCGACGACGTGCAGCTGCTGTGGAGCGCCTCGGCTCTCAACAACTACTTCTACCAGAGTCCGAGCGACATGGGGCCCGGAAACAACCAGTTCATCTATTCGTACTACGGCACGCACTACAAGGCGCCGACCTGTGGTCCCGAAACGGTCGGCCCCGGCCTGACGGTCAATGGCTGCACGGGTATCGGTCAGATCGTTCCGCTCGCCTCACGTTCGTGTGCGCGTTCCGGAGCGCAGCTTCAGCGGTAGGCTGTGCGCCCACCTATCTCGCGTATGCCGACAGCGTTTCCTATAATCTGCCGTTCGGCACGCCGATCGCCAAGAACGCGGGTTCAATCAAGTCGCCGTCCGCGTACTTTGCGCCGGATACTCCGCCGCATCCCTTCGACGGCCCGATTCCGCTCACCGACAACTCGGTCAACCCGATGTCAAACGACACGGGCATCACCAAGCTGCAGTATACCTTCGCGCTGACTCAATCGGCGTATTTGCGCCTCTATGGCTACACGCTCTACTCAGACTGGCTCCAGACCGGCGCGAGCTTTGGAGCTACGGACGAGAACACACCGAGCGTTCCCAGCCCGCAGTACGACCTGATCACTCATACCTCGGGCGGCGCGCTCGATTTCCAAGACCAGCTTAACGATCAAAACCTCGTTACGCTCGACGGGAACTATGTGACCGCCGGCGTGATTCGCTTCAACAACAGCAGTGCGTTGGCCGGCAACACCTCGCCGATCGGCTATATGTCCAAAGGCGGCCCGGGCGGCTTCACGTGTTATGATCCGACGACCGGCACGCCCCAACTCTGCATCAATGCAGGCTCCTACTATAACGTTGCCACGAAGGCTGTGGTGAGCCCGACGTGGTATGCGACTGCGCAATCGGGGCCCGACGGTTTCGCACCGGCGGGTTCCGCGGCAGTCAAGGCCGGGGCAACCTGGGATAGCTTGTGGCAAGGCAACGTCACGGGCCTTTACAATACGGTGCGGCCGCGATTTTATAACGCCTCGCTGACCGATCAGTTCCGGCCCAACGACAAGTTCCTGATCAACGCCGGCATTCGGTTCGACAACTTCACGTATGGCTTGACAGACTCCGACACTCCCGCCTACAACTTCTACGCCAAGCAAGTTGCGAATTACACCTGCGTCTACGCGCCGACCAACGCGCTGATGACAGAGCCGCTACCGCCGGGCGCCCCGCCGCCGGCACCGACGCAGTGGGTCGTGGGCAACTGCGACACCGCCGCGGCCGCGCTCTTTCCGACCGGACCGCACACCGGCTGGGTCCATCCCAACGGCACCGTTCAGAACGGCGTCGCGGCCCCCAGCTTCACCGCCGCGACTCCGGGCTCGTACACGCTCAATTACTGGCAGCCGCGCGTCTCGGCAACCTACACGGTCAACCCGGACTCGGTCATCCGAGCGTCGGCAGGCCGCTACACGCAGCCGCCGATCTCGGCTTCAGTCGACTACCTCAGCGCCTCGGGCGATACGCGCGCGTACTGGCCCACGTTTGAGAACCTGGGCTTCTACTCGCCCTTCCACCCCATTCCGGGAATCTCGTCGGCACAGTACGATATCTCTTGGGAACAGCGCTTCAAGGGAACCGACATGAGCTTTAAGCTCACGCCGTTCTACACGTGGGTCTCGGGCTGGCAACAGCAATCGTTGATCGGCTCGAATTTCGTGACGCAAATCCCAGTGGGCGTTGCCCGCAACGAAGGCGTGGAGTTTCAGTTCAACAAGGGCGACTTCAGTCGCAACGGCTTATCGGGTCAGTTGAGCTTCACGTATACCAACGCGCAGGTGAGGTTCGAAAACTATCCGTTGAGCAGTGGCGGTGTCGTTATCAACCAGCTAACGACGATCAACCAAGTGATTGCCCAGTACAACACGCTGACCAAGGCCGGCGGCGGCAGCGCGTGCTATCAGGACAAATTGCCTGTCTCATGCAAGACGCCAAACGGCAAGATTGCGGCAGGCTTCGACACGATCCTCAACCCATACTATAACCAGCCGGAGCAGGGGCTGCTCGACCCAGGAGGTTGGTATCATCCGTATACGATCCAAGTCGCCCCGAGCTTGAACGATGACGCCAACGGCGTGGTCTCGCCCTATGTCGGCTCGATCATCCTCAACTGGCGTCAAAACAAACTGGCGATCACGCCGAGCATCTCGTTCCTGAGCGGCAGCTGGTACGGCACTCCGCTCGACACGACCGGGTTAGATCCGCGCGCCTGCGTGACGAACTCGGCCGTTTCCGGTATCACGAAACTCTCGCCTAAGACCAATCCCTTGCAGTGTAACTACCTGAGTGCGACCGCGCCGGGCTTCGGGCAGTTCGGCTACTTCTACATCCCAAATCCTCAGAATGGCCAAATGGGCTTCCAGCAGTACCTGAATCCCAACTCCGTCGTGGGTAACCTCCAGCTCGCCTACGACCTCAGTCCGCGAATTCGGCTGACGGTAATCGGCGTGAATCTCTTCCACACCTGCTTCGGCGGCACGGCCGAGCCGTGGACGGCTGTCAATCCACCTGGCAACGCGGTTTGCGGGTACCTCGCGGACGGCGGCCCACTCAACAGCACGCTCTATCCGGGCACCTACTACAACGGCACCGGCATCAACGACGTCAAAGCCAACGGTGCGCGCACGCCCTGGACCCAGAGCTACATACCGAATACCTTGACCAACGGGCAAGTCGGCGCAGCTCCGCAGCCGATCAATGTCTACTTCAACGCACAAGTGCGAATCTAACGATTCGCCTTTCGCGTAAACCTGCAACCCAAAAGCGGGACCCTCCGGGGTCCCGCTTAGTTTGGAGGCGCAAACGCGATCTCCGAGAAATTTCCACCAAATGCGGCTACGCATAGTTCTATCCTCGGCGTGCGCGCTAGCGTGTGCCGGCCTCCTTCCGATCTCTGCGCGCTCCGATGGAACTGCTGCGAATGCTACGCCTCCGCCGCAAATCTACCGCGTCATTACCACGGCGCTCTGCGTGCGTATCCACGACCACGTGCGGCCGGCCGTCGCGATGATCATGCAAAACGATCAGAAGATCGCCAAGAGCCCGCCGCTATTCAAAAAGTACCAGCGTGGAACGCTGACGGCGCTGCAGGCCGCGGGTTCGCCGAACACGCCACAGAACGGCGATTCCATCTACAACCAATCGCCTGAAACGAGCATGGCGCTCCAGCAGATGTCGTACCTCGTGATTCCAATTGCGCGCAATCTGATCGCCGCGCAGACCCTGGTCGACGACGCCAAGCTGGTGGAACCAACCGGTAATGCGGCCGACGACGCCACGCTTGCGAAGATCAAGCAGCAGCTGCTCGACACGATCGCCTTTCAGAGCGCCTCGCTCGACCTGATCAACGGATTCGTGCAGACCCAGCAGATGGGCGAGCTGCAGCACGCCGGTGAAGAGTACATTGGAGCGATTCAAGGCAGCGATACGACCACACCGATGGTTCGGCAGACGCCCAATCCGTGGCAAGATCCCAACACCCCGGGGCTGCAGCCCAACCCCTACGCCTTTGACCCCAGCACCATCCCGGGTTTGTCGGTCGGCTTCAATCCGCTCTCGCGAATCATGGACGGTTTGCAGTGGCTCCAAACGGAGACCGCAAAACGAGAAAATAGCGCCGGCGCAACGATTCTAACCGCGCTGAATCAGTGCGGCAAATGAGCAGAGCCAAGACATAGCGCAACACGGCTATCAGTGCGAGGATTGCGAAGTCGCGATCTTTCCGAGCACGACCCGCAGCGAACTTCAGTGGCTCCGCAATAGGCTGCACGTCGTACGCGAGGTTGGACGGCACTCGAACACGGGCCTCGACTCATGGATGATGGAGGGACTCGCGTTCCTCGACGATCATCAGGGGCACAGTATCGTCCTTGTTTCCCGCCGCCGCTAAGAGAAAGAAAGCTCTGATTTAGATGCAGCTCTAGGAGCCGCGGGCCGAAATTTACTGAGCTTATCGGAGGCCCAAGGCGACGACGAGCTGCGCTAAATCAGAGCTTTCTTTGCTATTCGGGGATGCGGAGATGCTGCCCAGGCTGCAGCGCGCCGGCCTGAAGGCGGTTTGCATCGGCAATGCGATCGACGACCTCTTGAACGTCGGCGCTCTGCCGTGCGTGCGCAGCAGCTATCGACCAGAGGGTGTCGCCCGGACGCACGGTGACGGTGACGTACCGTTGCGTCGAAGCTGCGTAAAGGCGGACGCTCGAGAGCGTCGGCAGGGCCACCGTGAGCGCGAGGACGGCCAGCGAAATGGCCGGCATCAGCGTGAATCGCTTCCGTTTAGCCACTTCCTTCACTCCCCCATATCTTGTGCCAAACGCCTGTTCGTCCCCTATATTTTAGCATGATCGGTTCGCCCGCTGTCAAGGCTTCTCGAACGTATGTTTGCCTTTTGTAAAGATTTGTGCTAGAGTTTGTACCCGGCCATGAATGCCATACGCTTGGCATTTAGCCCGGAGGTATATGCGCAAAGAAACGACTGAGAAGCCCGCCACGGAACGGCAAAGGCGCATTCTTGAGGTCATTCGCACTTTTACCGCCGAGCAAGGCTATCCGCCCTCCGTACGCGAGATCGGAGAGCGTGTCGGACTCTCTTCATCCTCGACGATTCACGCCCATCTGGTGGCCCTCGAACGGCGCGGTATGATCTCGCGAGATCCCACCAAGCCGCGCGCGTTGCGCTCCGGCATGCGGCCCGCCGCCGACGCGCTCGTCGTCCCGGTCCTCGGCCGAGTCGCAGCCGGCGTACCGATCACCGCACAAGAAGACATTGAAGGCGAGTTCGTGTTGCCGACCGGTTTCGTACCGCGTGCCTCCGATGCGTTCATGCTCAGGGTGCAGGGCGACTCGATGGTCGAGGCTGCAATCCTCGACGGCGATCTCATCCTCGTTCGCCCGCAGCAGACGGCGGAAAACGGCGAAATCGTCGTAGCGATGCTCGAGGGCGAAGCGACCGTCAAACGCTTCTACCGTGAAGCGGGTCGCATTCGGTTGCAGCCGGAGAATCACACGATGGCGCCAATCTACGCGAGCGATGTCGAGATCGTCGGTCGCGTCGAAGCCGTCGTTCGCCGCCTCTAGAGTATCGAAGCTCTTTCGCTCCTTCGAAGCGCGCGCGGTGCCGATGATGCGCCGCGTCGGCGAGTTGCCGTTCGTGACGGCCGTGCGCGAGGCGCTACCATGGAGCTTCATTGGTCTCGCTGCCGCCTTCACCGTTATCGTTACCGCTCAAGTCCGCGCCGGCACGCCCCACACTCTCTCGCTCGGCCTGCGTCTGGCATCGGCGCTGCTTCCCGCCTTCGGGGTTATGGCTATGGCGCTGGTCGTCGTTCTGCCACTGCGCCTCGCCCGAGCGGCGGGCTACGGCCTCGTGCCGCTCTTGCTTGGAAGTGTCGGTGGTTTCGTGCTCGCCCTTCCGCGTCCGTTCGGCCCCAACGCGATCGAATATCTGCGGGTGCTCGGCGCCTCGGGACTCTTCGTCGCGATTCTTGCCTGCGGCGTCGCCGCGGCGTGGATCGCGTTCACACGCCGGCGCATGCGGCCGCCGCTGGGTGAGTACGTCGGGGCATCGCTCGGAATCGCTACCTTTGCCGCACTGGCATTGCTCCATATTTCACTGCCCGCAGCGATCGCTGCAGCGATGCACCCGATTGCGCGATTGGGGGACACGTACGTCGCGCTGATAGCCATCGTTGCGATCGAGACGCTGCTCTGGACCGCGGGCGTTCATGGCCCCGCGATGCTCGCCGCGATCGTGACGCCGGTCTACTTGACGATGCAGATGCAGAACACCCACGCCTTCACGGTGCATGCGCCGCTTCCGTACATCGTGGTCGTCTCGCTCTTTCTCTTCGTCTTCCCGGGCGGCGCCGGTGCAACGCTGCCGCTCGCCGTCCTCCTAGCGCTCTCGCGCGTTCCGCGTCTGCGGCGCGTTGGGAGGGCGACGATTCTGCCCGCGCTCTTTAATCTCAACGAGCCGCTGCTCTTTGCCGCTCCCGTCGTCTTCAACCCGCACTTGGTTCTGCCGTTCGTCGGCGCGCCGCTCGTCTTGGCAACGGTGACGTACCTGGCGGTCGCATTGGGAATCGTATCGCGCGCGGCATTCTACGTGCCATCCTCCGTGCCGACGCTTGTCTCCACGTATCTCGCAACGCAGGACTTGCGCGCGATTGCGCTCGTCACGCTCAACCTCGCCATCGCGACGTTGATCTGGTATCCCTTCGTGCGCGCATACGAGCGCCATCTGTCTTTCGCGCCGGCGCCCGCAGAGCGGCGGAGCCGAAGGACGAAGGGTCAGGATGACCGATGATTGCGCAGCTATGCGATCGATTCGGCGTGAGCGGGCGCGTTCGAGCTGCCGCACTCGCAGCCTATGAGCGCACCGCAGAGCTCGCGTACGAGCCCCAGGCGACGCGTCCAGGTCAACGTGCTGCAGGCCTTCATCGACGAAGGGCTGGTCGAAAGCGATCTCGCCGGCTCGACCGGCTACGGTTACGACGATCCGGCGCGGACGCGCTACGAATCGCTGCTTGCCCGTGTGCTCGGCGCAGAGCGCGCGATCGCGCGGCTTTCAATCGTTAGCGGCACGCACGCCATCGTCGCCGCGCTTGCGGCGTGCACGCCGCCGGGAAGAGTGCTGCTATCGATTTCTGGAACCGCCGTACGATACGCTGCGTAATGCAATCTGCGACGCGCCGGACGCCCTGGCCCGCCAGGGGATCCCATACCGCGAGATCGCATTGGATGGCGCCGGTGCGATCGATCTGCGCGCGGTAGAGGCAACGCTTTTCGAGATCGGCGACGCGACGATTTTCATTCAACGTTCGCGCGGATACGCACCGCGACGTTCGCTTTGTGTGCAGGAGTGCGAGCGGGCGATTCGTGCCGTCAAACGCATCGCACCGAGTGCGGACGTGCTCGTCGATAACTGTTACGGCGAGCTCGTCGAGGAGCGAGAACCGTCGCATGCGGGCGCCGACCTCGTCATGGGATCGCTCATCAAGAACCTCGGCGGATCGGTCGCGCCGGCCGGCGCATACGTTGCGGGACGCGCGCAGCTCGTCGAACGCGTCGCGGCGCGATTGTATGCGCCCGGCTTGGGTACTGCGGTGGGGCCGTCGCTCGGCTTTGGGCGCGCGCTGTTGCAAGGACTCTTTCTGGCTCCGCTGGTCGTCGAACAATCGTTGCGGGGACTCGATTTTACCGCGGCGCTCTTCGATGCGCTCGGTTACGTCGTCGATCCGAAGCCCGGCGAGCGGCGCACCGACATCGTCCAAGCGATTCGCCTCGGCTCGACCGCGTCGTTAATGCGGTTTGCTGCCGGATTGCAGGCAGCGATGCCGGTAAACGCCCGCTTTCGGCCCGAACCCGGCAGCGTGCCCGGCTATGCGCAACCCGTCATCATGTCTTCCGGCGCGTTCGTGAGCGGCGCGACGATCGAGCTCTCGTGCGATGCGCCGTTGCGGCCGCCTCACGAAGTTTACCTGCAGGGCGGCGTCAGCGCCGCTCACGCCTATCTCGGCGCGCTCTTTGCCGCGCGAGCTTGTGAAGAGTACGATTAGCTCGGCTTTTCCGAGCCGAGATAGCCGTAAAAGTAGTACCGGCAGCCGTCTGAGGTGGTGATCGAGACGCGCGTTTCTTCCACCACCGCCCCCGTGATGGTCTTGCCGACAACGCTCTCGAGCAGGCCTTGCGTTTGAAGAAACTCTGCCGTTCGCAGGCCGTCGGGTTCGGCCTCGATGAGATGCAGGAGCTCGTCAATGCGGTCTTTCATCGTTAATCATAGTATCGGCGCGGTCGCCCGATTTCTTAGCCCAGCCCGATGCGTCGCGGCGTGCCAGGAGGCGCCCCGATTGCTTAGAGAAGGGCTGGCTCGCATGTACCTGCTCGAAGTGCTGAGCGGCCCGCTCGACGGAAAGACCTGGCCCTTCGAGCAAGAGATCACGATCGGACGCGACGACGGCCTCGCGGACGCCTGCTTGGCGCTCGATCGGTACGTCTCCCGCCAGCACGCTCGCCTGAAGATCGAATCGGATGCCATACGTTTGGTCGATCTGCGCAGCCGTAACGGAACGCGGCTGGGCGGGCAACCCGTCGTCGGTGCGGTCCCGCTTCCGGTCGGAGTTCCGTTCGTCGTAGGACGCACGATCCTACGCGTGACGCGCGCGTAGTTCACAAGCTCCCGATCCAATGGAGCAAGTAACGACCGTCGCGCGGGCGCGCACGCTCTTGCGCGCATCGCCGCGCCCCGTGGGATTCGTCCCCACGATGGGAGCGCTGCACGAAGGCCACCTCGGGCTCATAACGCGAGCTCGGGAACGATCGGCGAGCGTTGCCGTCTCGATTTTCGTCAATCCGCTGCAATTCGGTGCGAACGAGGACCTGGCGAACTATCCGCGCGATCCGGCTGCGGATCGAAAAAAACTTGCCGCGGCCGGTGTCGACGTACTTTTCGCGCCCGAAACGGCCGCGATGTACCCGCCGGGTTTCACGACGTTTGTCGACGTTGGGCCGCTCGGCACAACCTTGGAAGGGGCCATGCGGCCGGGCCATTTTCGCGGTGTTGCGACGGTGATTGCGAAGCTGCTGAACATCGTGCGGCCGGAGATGCTCTTTCTCGGCCAAAAAGACGCACAGCAAGCGGTAGTGCTGCAGAAGATGATCGGCGAACTCGATTTCCCGATCGAGGTCGAAATTGTGCCGACGGTGCGGGAACGCGACGGATTGGCGATGTCCAGCCGCAACCGCTATTTGGATGCGGCACAGCGCGAGGAGGCGCCCAAGCTTTATCGCGCGCTGCTCGCCGTACGCGAGGCCCTGGAGGGCGGGACCAGCAAGCGGGAAGCAATCCTTGCCGGAGCGGCGATGCTGAGCAAATCCGCAAATCTCGAGTACCTCGAGTTGGTCGACGCGCAAGACTTTGTGCCGCTCGAGCGCTTGCGTCCGCCGGCCTTTATCGTGGGAGCCGCGCGTTTTGGGACGACGCGCTTGATCGATAATCTTGTGGGTGACGCCGTGAAAGATTTCGCGCATATTCCTTGGCGTCGAGCGGCGGTATTGCGGCGTACAAAGCTGCGGCATTGACGAGCACGCTCGTACAGCGCGGCGCGAGCGTCGACGTCGTGATGACGGCCGAGGCCGAGAAATTCGTAACCGCACTCACATTTTCGTCGCTTACCGCGCGCCCGGTCTACACTTCGCTTTGGGATTCTCCGGAGCGAATTCCGCACATTCGGCTCGTGCGCGAAGCGGACGTCGCACTCGTGGCGCCTGCGACGGCGAATCTCATCGCGAAACTCGCGGCCGGAATCGCCGACGATCTGCTGACTACGGCGCTGCTAGCGGCGCGCATCCCGCGCCTCTTGGCGCCGTCGATGAACGAAGCGATGTACGAAGATCCGGCGACAACCGCGAATTTATCGACGCTGCGCGGGCGCGGCTACGAAGTCGTGGACCCAGAACGCGGCTTTCTCGCGGAGCGCGAAAGCGGTATGGGGCGTTTAGCCTCAGAAGAGCGCATTCTCGATGCACTCGATCGGGCTCTCGCGCGCAGTGGCTCGCTGCGGGGCAAGCGCGTTGCAATCACCGGCGGACCCACGCGCGAAGCCTTCGATCCGGTTCGCTTCTTGAGCAACGCTTCGACCGGTGCAACCGCGATTGCGCTGGCGCGTGAAGCGGCGCTGCGCGGCGCGCAAGTGACGCTGCTGCTCGGTCCGACGCTGCTCGAACCGCCCGCCGGCGTCGAGGTCGTGCGGATCACGACGGCCGCGCAGCTCTACGATGCGGCGCTTGCTCGCGCGGTCGGAGCCGATCTCGTCATCGCTGCGGCTGCGGTCGCGGACTGGCGTCCATCGGAATCTTCCGTCACGAAGCTGCGCAAGAGCGGCAAGGATTTGAGCGTGCAGCTCTCTCCCAATGCCGACGTTCTCGCGGCGATCGGCGAACGTAAGGGCTCGAGCTTCTTGGTTGGGTTCGCCGCGGAGACCGAAGATCACGAAGCCCACGCGCGCGAGAAGTTGCGCCGCAAGCACCTCGATGCGATCGCCGTCAACGACGTGCGCGGCGAGCGCGGGTTCGGCATCGGCGAGAACGCTCTCGTGCTGCTCTGGGGTAAAGACGGCCGGCGTGACCTCGGCGTCGGACGAAAGGAGGCGCTTGCGGCGCGCCTGCTCGACAGCATCGAGGAGTTGATGCAATGCTCCTAACGATCGACGTCGGCAATACCGAAACGAAACTCGGCTGTTTTTCAAAGCAGGCGCTGAAGCAGACGTGGCGCGTCACGACCGAGCTGCGGCGTACCCCCGACGAGTACGGCGTATTCTTCACGCAACTCTTCGCGACGAGTGACCTCGAAGTAAGCGCGATCAGCGCAGTTGCGATTGCCAGCGTCGTTCCGCAACTCGATCCGGTGCTCGAAAACGCCTGCGAGCGCTTTTTCTCAGCGGCACCTCGTTTTTTGAGACCTCAGACGCAGAACCTGATGAAGGTGGCTACCGAGAACCCGTCGGAAGTCGGCGCGGATCTCATCGCCGCGGCGATCGGCGGACGCGCGCGGTTCGGCGCGCCGCTCATCGTCGTGAGCTTCGGTACCGCCACCGTTTTCATCGCCATCTCAGCGCAAGGGGAGTATCTCGGCGTTGCCATTGCACCCGGCATTGCGATCTCGATCGACGCGCTGATCGGACGTACCGCTAAGCTGCCGCAAATTGCGCTGGAGGCACCGGGCTGCGCGATCGGTCGCGACACGACGCAAGCGCTGCAAAGCGGCATCGTTTACGGCTTTGCCGGGCAAACGGAAGCGATTGTCTCTCGAATGCGTGGCGAGATGGGAAGCGATGTGAAGGTCGTCGCAACCGGCGGCCTCGCCGAAATCGTGGCCAAGCAGACGCCCGTCATCGAGGAGGTCGACGCGCACCTGAGTTTGGTGGGATTAGAGCTCTTCCACCGGAAAGGTTAGCGTCATGCGCCCCGCACCGCTGAGGATTGGTCCGATCGAAGTCTGGCCGCCGCTGGTTTTGGCGCCGATGTCGGGCGTGACGAATCGCACGATGCGCGCGCTGTACCGTCCGTTTGGCCTGGGACTCACGGTCACCGAGTTTGTTTCGTCGAACGCGCTGAAGTACGGGAGCCGCCGCACGATGGAGATGATCGATCAACACGGCTTGGAAAGACCCGTCGCCACGCAGTTGTGGGGCGACGATCCATCGACGATGGCGCTGGCGGCGAAGGTGGTGCGCGAGTGCGGGGCCGACATTGTGGACATCAACTTCGGATGTCCCGCGCCGAAGGTGACGAAGACGAACGGCGGCTCGGCGTGCCTGCGCGATCCCGATCGCTGCGAGGCGATCATGCGCGCAGTTGTGACCGCCGTCGATTGTCCCGTCACGATGAAGATGCGCTTAGGCTGGAGCGGCGATGCGCTCGTCTATCTCGACGTGGCACGGCGCGCGCAACACGTCGGCGTGCAGGCGGTGACGCTGCACGCCCGGACCGCGAAACAGTTTTACAAAGGCGACGCCGATTGGGACCACATTGCGCGCCTAAAATGCGGCGTCGATATCCCGGTGATCGGCAACGGCGATCTCGACGAGCCGCACCGCGCGATGGAGCGGATGCGTGAAAGCGGCGTCGACGCCATCATGCTCGGGCGGGCCACGCTCGGCAATCCATGGCTCATCGCGCAAATCCGCGACCTCATGGAGGGACGCACGGCACGTCCGATGCCCGAGCCGGCCGAGCGCCTTCGCTTTGCCGTCGTGCATTATCGGGCGATGGTTGAGGAACTGGGTGAGACACGCGCCGTCCCGCAGATGCGTAAACACATCGCGCTGTATCTCAAAGGCATCCCGGGCGCGGCGGCCCTGCGCGAACGCTTCATGCACGTCGATCGCTGCGACGACGCCATCGACGTTATCGAAGAGACTATTGCGCGACTCGACGCCGCGCCGCTCGCGGCGTAATGAAAAAGCAACAAGGTGACTGGTCCGCGTCGGGGCGGCTGCGATGATAGAAGAGCGCGCGGATCTCTACGGCGCCGCGACGCCGCAAGAGCTGGCTGCCGAGACGTACGAAAACTATAAAGAGTTCGTCAATCCGCCGCTCGCGCGCGTGATGAAGCTTTCGGGTTCGCCGGTCGAGGTGCGGGCGCGGGGATCCACGATTTGGGATCATACGGGCAAAGCCTATCTCGATTTCGCCGGCGGCTACGGGGTCTTTACGCTCGGGTATTGCCATCCGCGTGTCGTCAAGGCGGTGCGCTCGCAGCTCGAGCTGATCGCGCTCTCCGGCAAGACAATGTTCAACGTTCTGCTCGGACGCGCCGCGCGCAGGCTCGCAGAGCTAACGCCTGGAGATTTGCGGATATCGTTTTGGTGCAACAGCGGCACCGAGGCGATCGAAGGAGCGATCAAGCTCGCTCGCGCAGCGACCGGGCGCGCCAAGATCGTCGGGACGTACGAAGCATTTCACGGCAAGACGCTTGGTGCGCTCTCGGTGAGCGGACGCGAAACCTTTCAAACCCCCTTCCGCCCGCTGCTTGCCGATTCGGTGTGCGTGCCGTACGCGCGAACGGACGGCCTCGAGGAAGCGCTGGGCGATGCCGCTGCGTTCCTCGTCGAGCCGGTGCAGGGCGAAGGCGGCGTCCACGTTCCACCCGCCGGCTACCTGCGCGAGGTGCGTGCAATTTGCGATCGAACGGGAGCGCTTTTCGTCGCCGACGAGATACAAACCGGATTGGGCCGTTGCGGATATCGGTTCGCTTGTAATCGCGACGACGTCGTTCCCGACGTGATGACTCTGGCCAAGGGACTCTCCGGCGGCGTCGTTCCCGTCGGAGCGTTCGTCGCGCGGCCCGAGGCATGGAATCGCGCGTTCGGTAAAGCTCCGCTTCTGCACACATCGACGTTCGGTGGAAACGAGCTGGCCTGTGCCGCCGCCATCGCGGCAATGGACGTCTTGGAAGAAGAGAGCTTGGCAGAGCAGGCTCGCGTTCGCGGCGAGCAGCTGCTGCGCGGAGCACGCGACATCTCGATCGCCTATCCGGCGGTCGTGCGCGAAGCGCGCGGCCTAGGGCTTTTGGTTGGAATCGAGCTGACGAATGAAGGATATGGCGGCTGGATCATTCCGGAGATGCTCAAGCTTGGGGTGACCGCTGCATGGACGCTCAACGCGCAGCGCGTCATTCGGCTGGAGCCGCCGTTGATCGTATCGGCGCAGGAGGTCGAGCGCGCGCTCGAGGCATTGCGTGCCGGCGTCGCAACCGCCTACGAAAAGTTAGGGCGGCTCTAAACGTTCCGCGATGCCGTATGTCGAGAGTAGGATCGCGATCGCTGCCCCCGCACGCCGCGTCTACGAGCTTGCCAAAGACCAGGAGCGGTTTCCTGCGTTCATGCCTGACGTCGAAACGGTGACGATCTTGGAACGCAATTCCCAGGGCGCGATTTCGCGATGGAAGACGCTCGTCGAAGAAGCGCCGATCGAGTGGACCGAAGAGGATCGTTTCGACGATGCCGCGCTGCGAATCGATTACAAGCTGCTCGAAGGTGACCTTGAAAAGTTTGAAGGTGCTTGGACCTTCGAACATCGCGACGGCCTTACGCATGTGGTCTTGGGCGTCGACTACGATTTCGGCGTCCCGACGCTCGCCGAATTGATTGGGCCCACGCTGCAGAAGAAGGTTCGTGAGAACAGCGAGATGATGCTCGCGGCGCTCAAGCGCGAGGCCGAGCGAACGTGAATAAGTTTTGTTTCGTCATTCACCCTCTCTCGTTTGAAGACATCGCGCGCTACGAGCCCGGCGCCAAGGGCAAGGGCGACGCGATCATGCGCAAGATCATGGAATGGATGCCCTCGTATGCGGCGGTGCACGTCACCGGCGTTCGGACCCCCGACGGGCGCGAGACGGAAGGATGGTTCGTCGCGGCACCGCTCTTGCCGCAACAGCTCGTCGAATTCCCACGCGAGGAAGTCTATCGTCGCGTCGTCCGTGCCATCGAGATCGGCGCCGAACTGGGCGCGGGGGTGGCGGGCTTGGGCGCTTTTACCGCCGTCGTGGGTGATGCAGGCGTAACGATCAATGCCCGTTCGCCGATACCCGTGACGACCGGAAACTCACTGACGATCGCGGCCGGTGTCCAAAGCCTCTTCCGCGGTGCCGGCGAAATGGGAATCGACCCGGCGTGCTCGACGGCGGTCGTGATCGGCGCGACGGGCTCGATTGGAAGCGCCTGCGCGCGAATGATTGCGCCGGGCGTGGAACGTCTGGTGCTGGTGGCGCGCAACGAAACGCGCCTGCGCAAGTTCCATCACGAAGTTGCCGGCGAGCTGGCGTGCGCGAGCGAGTACACGACCGACATTTCGAGCGCCGTGCGTCGCGCGCAGCTCATCCTTACCGCCACGACGTCGACGCAGGACGTGATCGAGCCGGCGGACCTTCGAACCGGCGCAGTCGTCTGCGAGCTCTCACTGCCTCACGACGTCGGCCGGCGCGTCGCGCGCGAACGGCCCGACGTTTTAGTGATCGAAGGTGGCAACATGGTCGTTCCCGGAAACCCGCGCTTCGAGCGCGTGCGCGAACCCGGCACGGATTTTGATTTGAACCTGCCTGCGCGCACGGCGCTGGCTTGCATGGCCGAGACGATGATTCTCGCCCTGGAGGGACGCTTTGAGCCATTCACGCTCGGCCGAGGAATTCGGCTCGAAAGAGTCATCGAAATTCAGTCGCTGGCCGCGCGCTGCGGCTTCACTCTTGCGGACATGCGTGCCTTTGACGCGGCGATTACTCCGCAGAAAATCACCGCGACGCGCGCAGCGGCGGCCGCCCGTCTCGCCCTGAGCCCTGTCGTCGTGAAACGGGTCGTTTCTGTCTCACTCGGCTCGAGCAGCCGCGACCACCGCGCGCGCGTGACGTTCATGGGCGAAGAATTCGACATCTCGCGTGTCGGAACGGACGGCAAGCTCGATGCGGCGATCGAATCGGTGCGCGCGCTCGACGGCGACGTCGATGCGATCGGCCTAGGAGGAATCGACGTCTATCTGTACGCGGGCAGCCATCGCTATGCGCTGCGCGACGGCTTGCGTTTGCTCGAAGCGGCCAAGATCACGCCCGTCGTCGACGGGAGCGGGTTGAAGAACACCCTCGAGCGGAAAGCGGTTCGCTTCATGGAGGAAGAGCTTGCGATCGATTTACGCGGACGGCGCGTTCTGATGGTGAGTGCTTTGGATCGGTTCGGCATGGCGCAGGCGCTCGTCGACGCGGGCGCCGACGTGCTCTTCGGCGATTTCATCTTCGCGCTCGACAAGGACATGCCGGTTCGAGACCTCCACGAGTTCGAACGGATGGCCGAAAAATATCTTCCGGACGCGTGCAAGCTGCCGTTTCAGTTCTTCTATCCGACTGGCAGGAAACAAGAGAAGCCGCCCGAGCCCAAGTACCCGCAGTACTACGAGCAGGCCGAAATCGTCGCGGGCGATTTTCACTTCATGCGCCAGTTTATGCCCGAGCGCCTCGACGGCAAGATCGTCTTAACCAATACGGTTACGCACTCGAACGTGGAAGAGCTCTCGGCGCGCGGCGTGAGGACCTTGATTACGACGACGCCGGAACTCGCGGGTCGGTCTTTCGGAACCAACGTCCTCGAGGCCGCGCTCCTGGCACTGCTCGGCAAGTCGTGGAGCGACGTCGTCCCGGCCGATTACGAGCGGCTCTTGAAAGAGCTTGCACTCAAACCACGCGTACTCACGTTGTCATCTTGACCATTCGAAGGACCAAGGGTTGGGAGGCGAGGAGCCTGGGTATTACCTTACGACCGCGGCGTCCGAGAAGGCCTCGGAGCGGCTCTCTGCGAACAGCCGCGACCAGCGTTGGAGAACGTCATCAAGTGCTGGGGCTCTCGCCATGAGCGCCCCGTAAGGGTCTAATAGGTGAACGACAAAGAGATCGTACTAACTGCGGAAGGTCTGACGAAGTTGGAGCTGGAGCTAGACGAGCTCAAGAGCGTCCATCGACGCGAGGTCAACGATCGAATTCGTCAGGCCAAAGAGTACGGTGACTTGAGCGAAAACGCGGAGTACGAAGATGCCAAGCAGGAACAGGCTTTTATCGAAGGCCGCATCCTCAAACTGGAGGCGATGATCCGCAACGCCCGCATCATCGACGAATCGGAGTACGCTTCGGACGAGGTCCATCTCGGAGCGGTCGTCAAGGTAAAGGACCTCAAAAACAACGAGAACTATGAGTTTTCAATCGTGGGATCCGCCGAAGCCGATCCCCCGAATCGTCGTATCTCCAACGAATCGCCGCTGGGCAGCGCCCTCATGGGACACAAGAAAGGTACGACCGTCGACGTCGCGACGCCGCGGGGCGTCGTGAAGTATAAGATCGAATCGATCAAGAGCAGCGCGCCGAAAAAGGCTGCAAAAAAGGCTTCCTAACTATTGGACGAACTCGGAAGGACCGAAGCGGCGCTCGTGGCGGCCAGACGTGAGAATCTGGCCGCTTTGCGTTCGCGGGGGAACGATCCGTTCGCGGAGCGCCGTTTCGAGGTGGAGGCCACGACCGCCGAACTGCTCGAGCGTTACGGGTTTCTCGTCCCGGGCCAAGACGCAAGCGCCGAAGGCTGGAGTATTGCCGGCCGCATGCTCTCGAAGCGAACGATGGGAAAGACGAGCTTCGCCGACCTTGCCGATCGCACCGGCAAACTGCAGCTCTACGTGCGCAAGGAGGAGGTGGGAGAGCGCGCCTTCAGCGATTGGGCCGATCTCGACCGGGGCGATCTTCTGGGCGTGCGAGGTTACATGTTTCGCTCGAAAATGGGCGAGCTGACGCTTCACGTCACTTCCTTTTCTGCGCTCGGTAAGGCGCTGATGCCGTTGCCGGACAAATGGCACGGGTTGCAGGACGTCGAGAAACGCTACCGCCAGCGCTACGTCGATTTGATCGTCAATCCCGACGCGCGCGACACGATGATCATGCGCAGCCGCCTCACGGCCGAGATGCGCCGCTTCATCGACGGACGCGGTTTTTACGAAGTCGAAACGCCGACGCTTCTGCACGTCGCGGGCGGGGCGGCAGCGCGGCCGTTTATCACGCACTGCAACGCTCTCGACCAGGCGATGCAGCTACGGATAGCGACGGAGCTGAACTTGAAACGGCTAATCGTTGCGGGGCTCGAGCGCGTCTATGAAATCGGGCGGATTTTTCGCAACGAGGGCATCGACACGACGCACGCTCCTGAGTTCACGATGCTCGAACTGTATGCGGCTTATTGGGATGTCTCGGACATGATGGAGTTCAACGAGCACCTGATCTGCGCATCTCGTCTCTGTGGCAACCGACGGCGGCACGCGGCTGCAGTATGGCGATTTGAGCATCTCGTTCGAACGCCCCTTTGCACGCGTCGAGTACTTGGAGGCGATCGCGGGCCACAGCGACGGCAAATATACCCGCGAGCGTTTGCTCGATCCCGGCGGCGCCGCAGAGATTTTGCGAGAACTCGAAGTACCGCCCTGCGCGTCGCACGGACACGCGCTCGACAAGATCTTCGAGCGAGTTCTGGAGCCGCATCTCATTGCGCCCACGTTCGTCACGGGTTACCCCGTCCTCATCTCGCCGCTCGCGAAGCGCCGTGCCGGCGATCCGGCGTTGGCCGATCGTTACGAGCTTTTCTGCGCCGGCATGGAAATATCGAACGCGTTCACGGAGGTCAACGATCCCGACGATCAGCGCGAGCGTTTTGCGGCGCAGCTCGCCGAACGAGCTGGCGGAAACGAAGAGATTCCGGTACCCGATTGGGATTTCGTGCGCGCGCTCGAATACGGCATGCCGCCGACGGCCGGAATCGGCATCGGCGTCGACCGCCTCATCATGCTTCTGACGGGACAGCGATCCATCCGCGACGTGATGCTCTTTCCGCTGCAACGACAGCACGGTTGATGGCGCGCCGAATTTCCGCTCTTCTCGTCGTCCTCATCGCGTTGCTCTCGCCGGCGGCTGCGCGGGGGCGATCAGCGGTATTACTATCTCGATCCAAATCAGCTCGACCTCACGCTTTTGCTGCCTCCACCGCCGGACGCGGCGTCTGCGCAAGAGCGCTCCGAGGAGCAGCAGGTCGCGGCTGCCGTGGCTGCGCGCAGCCCAACGCAGCTCTTCGAGGCGCAAGAAGAATCGAAGCGCAGCGTCTTTTTCTTCGCTGCGTCGGTGGGGCCGGGCTTTGTAAAGACGCGGCTTCCGTTGACGGCACGTTTCTTTTCGCGGGTGCAATCGGACGTTTCCACCCTCATCGACGGCGCGAAGGCGTACTGGGACCGCCCGCGCCCAGACGGCGTTGAGAAAAGCCGGGGCTCGTACCCGAGCGGACACGCGGCGTTTGCCGCTTCAAGCGCGATTCTGCTCTCGCTGCTGATTCCGCCCAAGCGCGACCCCATCTTCGTGCAGGCGCGGGTCTTCGCCGAAAACCGAATTCTTTTGGGGCTCCACTATCCAAGCGACGTCGCGTCGGGGTGGACCGCCGGCACGCTCGCCGTTTACGTTATGCTGCGCAACCCCGCGTTCCAGCGCGACTTTGCCGCGGTGAAGGCCGAGCTTCGCCGAGCGAACCTTTGACCAAGCTTCGCCTGACCGTTTCGTACGATGGAACGGATTTCCGCGGCTTTCAATGGCAGCCTGAAGAGCGCACCGTGGCCGGCGTTCTCGAGAGCGCGCTCGCAAAGCTTTTCGGGGAGCCCATCAGGATCACCGGCGCAGGACGCACCGACAGCGGCGTTCATGCCACCGGTCAGGTCGTCTCGTTTTCGACAGCCAAGTCGTTTCCGTTCGAAAAGCTCACGATTGCACTCAACGGAGTCTTGCCGCCCGACTGCGCCGTTCGCGAAAGCGCGCTCGTCGAAAGCGATTTCTCCGCCCGCTTTTCATCGCGAGAACGGACCTACATGTACGTCGTTATAAACCAGCCGCAGCGCAGCGCCTTGCTCGCGCGGTACGCCTGGCATGTGCGCCACTCGCTCGACGTCGCAGCGATGCGTGCGGCAGCGGCCTATCTCATTGGAGAGCACGACTTCCATTCGTTTGCACGAATGTTGCCCGAGGCCACGACGATCCGCAACGTTGGGCGGCTGGAAGTCGAACGGCGCGACGAGCTGATTTGTATCGCCATCTCGGCGGACGCTTTCCTCAACCGTATGGTCCGCACGATCGTGGGGACGCTCGTTGAGTGCGGGGCCGGCCGGCGAGACCCCGGGGAGATGCCGGCGATTCTGTCCGCCCGGGATCGATCGGCTGCCGGCGATACGGCCCCCGCTCGGGGACTCTACTTGACGGGAGTCCGGTATGCCGACGGCTACGACTCGTTTGCCGAATCCCGGGTCCTGCGAGGCTTAAATCGAGGCAATCCCCTCACGAACCATAAATCTTCCTTACCGGACCGATATTATCGCGCCGCATTAGGTCTTACCGGGCCGGGTTTGAGGTCCACGTATTCAGCGCTCGGGCCGCGGGCGCCGCCGCATCTCTTTTCCCGTACTTCCGGCAAGCCTTTGCTTCCACAGGAGCTCGTTGGCCAAGCCCTTGGGCCTGGGGTAGGTCTGAATTTGGAGGCGGTACCCTCGCCGGTAAGATCGCAGCTTGGCGCGATTCGAATCCTTGACGCCGACCGGGCTTTCCCGTAGGATACCTTGGTTGTGCGCACCTATCAGCAAACGACGGCACAGACCTCTCACCGTTGGTACGTCGTCGATGCTTCCGGAGAGCGTCTTGGTAAGCTTGCGGTACGCATTGCCCGCGCGCTGTCGGGCAAGCACAAGCCCACTTGGACGGCGCATATTGACGACGGCGATCACGTAATCGTGGTGAATGCCGAAAAAATCGAACTCGGCGGACAGAAATGGACGCAGAAGCTTTACTATCGTCATAGCAACTATCCCGGCGGCCTGAAGGTGCAAACCGCCAAGGAAATCGGCCGACAAACAACCCGAGCGATTGATAGAGAAAGCCGTACGCGGAATGCTTCCGACAAACCGGATGCGCGACGCGCAGCTTCGCCGATTGAGCGTCTATTGCGGCGCAAACCACCCGCACGAGGCGCAGAAGCCTGCGCCCCTCTCATCCTTGCAATAGGTCGATTTGGACGAGACGATCGACGTCATTCAATCGACCGGCCGCAGAAAGCGAGCGGTAGCGAGGGTGAAGCTCTCCCTGGGCCAAGGCGTCATAACGGTAAACGGAAAGCCGGCCGAAGAGTATTTTCCGCGTCCTCAATTGCTTCAGATCGTGCGCCAGCCTCTCGAAGCGACGCAGAGCGTATCGCGCTTCGACGTGCGGGTCAAAGCGGAAGGCGGCGGCATTACCGGACAGGCCGGTGCAATTCGACACGGCATCGCGCGGGCGTTGCTCGCGATCGACGAGTCGCTGAAAGAGACGCTACGTAAGAACGGCTTCCTCACGCGCGACCCGCGCGAAAAGGAATCGAAGAAGTACGGCCGCAAGCGCGCCCGTAAGCGGTTCCAGTACAGCAAACGCTAAGGACGGTACTCAAGCTTACCGCGATTGCGCTGGGAGCGATCGCGTTGCTCGTGCGGCCGCCTTCCGCGTGGATCGAGCGCTCGTACGTCAACGGGGCCTATCCGCATTGGGAGCACGTCGCGTTCACCATCACTCATCCATTACCGTGGTCGCTCGGCGATCTGGCCGTGCTGGTGGGCGTGGCCGCGATCGTGCGGCAAATCGTCCTTTTTGCGCGACGGCGCAGGCGGCGATCTACGGATCTCACGGCACTGCTCGTAACCTGCGCCGCAATTGCGGGAATCTACTCGCTATGGTTCGAGTTGAGCTGGGGCTGGAGCTACGCGCGCGCCCCGCTCGAAACGCGCGTCGTCTTCGATCAGGCGCGCGTAACGCCACTGCGCGCCGCGGCGCTTCGGCGGCGCGCGATGGCGGAGATAAATGCACTTGCGGCATCGGCCCATGCTCGAGCCGCCGTCGCGCTCGACCCCGCCCCGCTGCAAGCGGCGTGGCTGCCGACCGTGCGGCGCGCCGGCGACGATTGGACTCCTCTCGTCGGGACAGCGAAGCCCACCGTCGCCGATCCATTCATGCTCTCGACCGGAACGAGCGGGTTCATCAATCCGCTCACGCTCAACGTCGCCCTAGCGTCGGACCTGTTCTGGTTCGAGCGGCCGTTCGACCTGGCGCACGAGTGGAGCCACGACGCCGCCTACGCGCGTGAAGACGAAGCGAACTATCTTGCAATTTTGACCTGTCTGCGTTCGGTCGATCCCGCGGTGCGGTACTCCGGGTGGTTCGAGCTCTTTCTTTATTTGCCGCAGAGGCACTACGCACACCGCGAATTCGCTCCGCTCGTCTGGCAAGATTTCGCCGCCATACGAAAGCGCGACGCGCGCCACATCAACGTGCTGCTGGCGCACTGGTCGTGGCGTACCTACAATCTTTACTTGAAGAGCAACCGGATCAAATCCGGAATCGCCAACTACGATGAGGTGACGAGATTGATGCTCGGCGTACCGCTCGACGCGCAGTCCCTTCCCGTCGCGCGATAAGGAACGGGGACCCGATCCCGGGTCCCCGTTTGCGAGGCGCGTCTACCGCTGCGGCGGTTTACCGCCCTTATTGCCGCCGTTGTCCGGCGCTTTCGGGGCGGCGCTCTGAGGCTTCGATTTCGATTGTGAGCCGGCTTGGGCACCTTGCGGATGTCCGCCGTATTGTCCGTGCGTCGAGGACTGCGCGTGCATCGCCTGAGGATGCATTTGGCTTGGCGGCGGCGATTTGTGCTGCGGATGGCTTACCGGAGCGTTGTGATGAGGCTGCGTAGCCGGAGACTGGTTGTACTTGGATTGCGTAGCCGACTTGGGCTGTGAGGCGGGTTTGGTCTGCGTCGCAGGTTTCGTCTGCGGTTTGGCTTGCGTGACCGCAGCCTGATTCGCGCTCGAAGTTTTGTAGGTCTTCTGGGCGGCCTGCTTGTCGGCAGCCGTTACGGGCGCGAAGCGCGCAGGCTTATTGGTGTCGCTAAACGGCTTCTGAGAAGCCGTAACCGGCGGCTTACCCTTATTGACGCTCGCGTAGAGGTTCCGATCCTGGCCGGCGATCCTGGCTTGGTTCTTTTGGTACGTGGTCGGTGCAACGCCATGCTGCCGCGCCGCGATTTGTCCCGACGTCGGTCTCGCGGTTACCCCGCCGCGGCCGCCGTTGTAACTGACGTGACAGTTGTTGCCGCAAGTGACGTTTCTGTTGACGACGGTCTTGTTGACGTAGACGTTCCGCGTGACGTTGCGGTTGACGTTCAAGACCGCGGTATTGTAGCGGAAGGCGCCGCCGGCCCAATAGCCGCCGGCGAAGCCGCTGCCGTAGTAGCCGAAGCCGTAGTTGATGCCACCGTAGAAGCCGACGCTGGGACCCCAGTATCCGGCGTTCCAGCCGTAGCCGGCGCCTCTGGCGCCCCAGTAACCCGGCGTCCAGTAAAGGCCTACGGAAGGCGCGGGCACCCAGGTGCCGGGTACCCAATAGTAACCGGCGGATCCCCAGCCCCAATAGCCCGGCGTCCACTGATAGTTCGGGGCCGGCGCCACAGGCATGGAGTAGACCGGAATCGGCGGCGGCGGGGATCCGACGGTGAAGCCAACGCCCACGCTAAGCTGAGCGGGCGCCGCCAACGGGATGGCTGCGATGAGAATGGTAACGATAATTGCGGAGAGCGATCTTGTGATTCGCACGACTCCTCCTTGTTGGAGAGTATTATGGTTCGAATTATAGCCTAAACCGAGCTCGAGCGGGGCGCGAGCCGGCGGTTTCACGGGATTCTTACCCATTCGTGAGTCCCCTCCAATTCGATCCTCATCGCGCTCTCACTCACATATCGTCCATCTTCGGTACGTCTTGCGTCCACCTAGCCCCGGTACGATCGCTGCATGTTCGATGTCGGCGATTCTCTGCGTGATGCTCTTGCCTCGGCTCGCGCGCGTTTGCACGATGCACAGGCGTCGGTGGCGCTAGCGAGTTCGCGAAACGAAGCCGGCCGCTCTGCCGACGCGGCAATGGCACAGACCGCGCAGGCGGCAATCTTCACCGAAGTCCTGCTCGGCGCCGAGCGCGCGCGCTTCGAGGAAATCAAAGCGGTGACCAAATGAAGATCGAACTGCTGGATGCGGCCGCGAGCGGGATGGACGCGCAGCGTGCGGCTCTTGACATCGCGGCGCGTAACGTCGCCGCAGCAGAAGCTGCAGGTCCGAACGGCGATTATGCGCGGCTGATTCCGGTCTTTCGTATTGACGACGCCGACGGAGATCTGCACGTGGAATTCAACGGTACGCGCACCGAGCGCGGGACGAATGTCGACATTCTCACCGAGATGATTGCCGTGATGAATGCCTCGCGGGCGTACGAGTCGGACGCCGCGATCTTTGACGTCGGCAAGCGGCTAGCCGAAAAAACAATCGATTTGGAGCGGCTATGAGAATCGAGCCGCTTACTCCCGATGCGCCGGCCGTCGCGCAATCCGACGGTGACGCGGCAGCGTTCGCGCGCGCGCTCGATGCGCTCGGCAACGTACTCAGGGGCGCAACGCGAGCCGAAGATAGTTTCGCGTATGGCACGGGCACGCTTCAAAACGCCATCTACGAACGCGCGCAAGCCGACGTAGCACTTTCCGTCGCAGCCGCAACGGCGCAGCGCATCGCCCAGGCTGCGCAGTCGGTGCTAAACATGCAAGTGTAACCCATGAATGGCGTCGCGCAACTGCTGACTCGATGGAACGCCTTACCAAAGGCAATCCGGCTCGTCGCCGCCGGAGCAGCGCTGGCCATGCTCACCATCGCAGCAGCGGCCGTGATGCTCGCGCATCCGGCCCGTGCGCCGCTCTTTGCTGCATCGCTGCATCCCGAACAGCTTGCCGAAGTCGAAGAGCGTCTGGCCGCATGGAACGTTCCCTTCACTCCCACTTCGGAAAATGTCGTTGTGGATGCACGGCGCCGCAACGACCTCTTGCTGCGGCTCTCGCTCGCCGGCGTTCCTCATCCGCATCTCTTAAGTAGCGGCGAAGCTTTGGCAAACATCGGCGTCCTCACGCCGCAAGCGGTTATCGAAGCTCAGACACGAGCAGGACTCTCGGGCGACATCGAAGCGGGACTGCGCGGCATCGACGGCGTGGACGACGCACGGGTTATCGTTGCGCCCGCCAAGGCGCAGGAATTCGCCGATGAATCGGCGCGGGATGCGTCGGCTGCCGTGCGGCTCCAGCTTCGCGGCGGTGCGCGGCTGCCGCGCCAATCGATTGCCGGCATCCGTGCCTTTGTGGCGGCGAGCGTTCCGCAACTACAACCGGCACGCGTAACGATTCTCGACGACCGCGGCGTCGCGCTGGGCGACGACAGCGGTCGCGCTGACGAAGCCGCCGATTTACAGCGCTCGCTGCAGTCCGCACTCGATTCCGCTTTCGGTGAAGGAGCGACGATCGTGCGCGTACGTGCGGAATACGAGGTCGCCCGAACTTCCGAACGCAAGGTGCGGCGTGCGCCCGTTGCTATTGGCGGCGATCGCGCGCATGCGGCGCAGCGAGAGTTACGACGGCGGCGGCAAGCGTTATCGCAAACTCGAAGAAGGCGAGGATCGCGGCAGTGAAACGCACGAGTTGCTCTCGCAAACCCCGCCTGGGGCTCTCAAGCGCCTGTCAACGGCCGTCTTCGTCGATCAGAGCCGCGCGCTCGATACAGCGAAGGTGCGCGAGCTCGCCGGCGCAATGCTGGGCTACGATCCCCGCCGCGGTGATGCGCTGGCCGTTGAGGCAGTAAGCTTTCATCGTGAGCTGCCGGCACGCAAGGACGTGTGGTGGCTGCTCTATGGAGCGATTGTGCCGCTGGCGCCGGTCCTCATTTTGGCGATCGGACTCATCACTTGCGTGCGCATCGCGGTACCCTCGCTCGCTGCCCTCGTGCAATCGTTCGTCGAGCGTGTCGTCGTCGAGCGCACATCGAAAGCCGCCGCTGGTTTTCCACCGGCGCGGGTACGCAGCATGCTCGAACAAGAACCGCCGCATGCTGCGGCGGCAATCATCAGCGCACTCCCAGCGGCAACCGCTACTGCAGTTCTCGAGCTCTATCCGCCGCACGAGCGGGAGGCGATCGTTCGCCGCATGCAACAGCGTCACGCACCTCTGCTCTCGGACGCA
Organism: Vulcanimicrobiota bacterium; assembly: GCA_963767725.1. GTDB lineage: Bacteria > Vulcanimicrobiota > Vulcanimicrobiia > Vulcanimicrobiales > Vulcanimicrobiaceae > Cybelea. Next base: position 444,093 of record CAVYEN010000003.1, on the reverse strand, counting down.
CACGAGTTGTTGCGTCGTCATGTCTGACGACTTCGTTCCGCTCGCGGTGTTCTTGCGTCCCGTCGTACGGGAAGCGGTGGCCGAGCCGCTTCGGGCAGTCGAGACGCAGATTGCGCCGGTGGCCGACGACTATGTGGAAACGCTTCGCGCTGCACGGCGTTTTCGCGCCGGGCTCGCTGACGCGCTCGAGGTCGCCGTCGCGCAACTCTTGCGAGCGATTGCAAACGAGGTACTCGCACGCGAACTGCAACTCGGTGCCGCGGACGTAGCGACGATTGTCAGGACCGCTCTCGATCGGTTTTCGGGCGAAACCGTGCTTTGTCTTCGCGCGCATCCTCAAGACTGCGATGCGCTCGCCGGCCTTGAGCCCAAGCCTATTGCGGACGAGGCGCTGCAGCCGGGCGATATCCGTATGGAGCTTCGCAGCGGCACGATCGATCTAACGCTGGCCGCGCGCCTCGATGCCGCGCTCGCGGCCTGTTCGGCGTGATCGCTTCGCAGCGCCTTCCACTTGGGGCATGCGCGCTGGGCCGTGCGATTGATGCGCAGGGATCCCCGCTCGACGGTGGACCGCTGCTGCGAGGCCGCAACGTACCGCTGGAGCTCGCCGTGCCCCGACCCAACGATCGCGTGCCGATCGCAACGCCGCTGTGGACCGGAATCCGCGTCATAGACGGATTGCTGGCAATCGGTCGTGGCGCCCGCATCGGGATCTTCGGCGCACCGGGAGCGGGCAAGACCACACTGATCGAGTCGATCGTCGCGGGCTGCGCCGCCGATGCAATCGTGGTCGCACTCGTCGGCGAACGCGGGCGCGAAGCGCAGGGCTGGATCGAGCGGCGCGACGATCGGAGGACGGTCATTTGCGCGACGAGCGATCGTCCTCCACACGAGCGTCTGCTGGCCGCAAAGATCGGCGTCGTGCAGGCCGGCGCGCTGCGCGAACGTGGATTGCACGTGCTTCTTGTTATCGATAGCTTGGCGCGCTTTGCTGCCGCGTCGCGCGAGATCGCTGTAAGCGCAGGCGAGAGCGCTGGGCGCGGCGGATACCCACCGAGCGTCTTCGCGCAGATGGCAGGGCTCGTCGAAGTTGCCGGGGCGCTCGCGCACGGGTCTATCACATTGATCGCGACCGTAATCAACGACGGGGACGATCGTGATCCGGTGAGCGAGGCAGCGCGCTCGATTTTGGACGGACACATCGCGCTCTCGACTCGCCTGGCGGAAGCCGGACGATTTCCGGCCGTGGACGTACCTGCGAGCGCGAGCCGAACGATGGAAGCGGTGGTGGACGAAGCGCACCTGCGCGCCGCACGCATGGTGCGGCGCGCTCTAGCGCTACTCGACCGCATCGACGATGGGCGCGCGCTCGGCATAGAGCCCGCCGATCGCCGCGCGCGTACGGCTATCGCTGCCGAGAGCCGTCTCGAAGTTTTTCTGCGCCAAGGGCGCCGACCTTGCGGGTACGACGTCACGTTGGGGGAGTTGGAGCAGCTTGCCATTCTATTGGACGGCGATGGTGGAGATCGTTAGCGGGCTGGGCGCCGTCATGAGGCGGATCGAAGAAATCGCGGAAGCCCCGCGACTCGACGGTGCGGAGTTTGACGCCGTCGTAAGGACCGCGAGCGTCGCCTCGCGCTCGGCAATCGATCGCTACGTCGCGACGAATGCGCAGGCCGTTGGCATAGATCCCGCTCTCATCGAGGCGATCATTGCAAATGAATCCGGATTCGATCCCAACGCGACCTCGCGCGCCGGTGCACGCGGTCTCATGCAACTGATGCCGGAGACCGCTGCAGGCCTCGGCGTTACCGATCCCTACGATGCCGCGCAAAACATCCGTGGCGGTACGCGATACCTTCGCAGTCTGCTCAATCGGTTCGGCAACGTCGAGATGGCGGTGGCTGCGTATAACGCTGGCCCGGGGGCAGTGCAACGCTACGAAGGGATTCCTCCCTTCGCCGAGACGCGCAATTACGTGCGGAACGTCTTGACGCGTTACCGAGAGCTGCGTTCCCATGAGAGTGCCGTTCTCAAGGCGGCAAACTCGCGATGAGCGACCGATCACACGCTTCTGCGACGATCGTGCGATGATGACGCAGCAGCTCGAGGTCAGCATTCTCGCGGCGCCCTTAGCAGCGATCGACCGGGGCGTACTTTCGGAGGCATGGTATTCGGCATTGCGGCTGGTGCGCCAAACTGCGCCGTCCTCGGCAAAGGGTGCGCCGTTGCGCTTGCCCGCCTCGGTGCGCGTTCGCGCGCATGCGCAACACGTCCAGCATAGTACCCGAGACGCGCACGTAGCGATACTCCGCCGCCACGTCGGGGCCGACAAACCGACTACGACGCGCCGTTACGAAGTTAAAGGCAACGCACAACGCCGGCGCCGCGCACTCGCCGAACGGATCGAGCACGCATTCGCGCGTCCAAACCCGCATCCGAAGCGCGCGACGTTTTCGATGGGACGTGGCAACGCGCGCGTGCATATCGTTCTTCAGACGAAAGGGGAACGCACGACGTTGCTCGCAATCTGCCGCCCGGAAATGCGTGCCGTCGTGGCACGCGCTCTGACGGAGGCTCGCTTCGCGCTGGGTTCGCGCGGCATCGACTTCGAGCTGCGCGCGTCGAACGTCTTGCGATGTTCCTAAATTCGAACCTGAGCGCGGCACTCGATCGCATTGCCGAACGAGCCGCCGATGTGCGACGGGCATATACGCCTGGTGCCGTTCCGCAGCACGACGACGTCGCAATGCCGGCAACGGTCTCCGACTTCACCCTCGATCCGCTTTCCGTGACCGCGCCGGACGGCGTCTATTTCATCACGCACGATGATAAAGGAGCAGTGGCATATACGCGCGACGGCTCCTTTCAGATTCGCGGCGGAAAGCTGGTCGATGGCGACGGGCATGCTGTATTAGGGGAACGCATGCCGGGGGCGGTGCTCGGTGAGCTTGCCGTCGATCCGGTCGACGAGGCCCTCGGCCGAATCCGCCGCCCGAGTATCGAAGGCGACGGCAGCTTCGCTTACCTTCGCGACGTCGTCGATCCACGCAGCGCGAGACGAGAATCGCAGCGCGTCGTCATTGGGCGCATTGCTCTAGCGCGCTTTCCTGCCGGAACGAGACTAGAGACGAGCGATGGAGCTCATCGCATCGCACCCTCGGGCATCGTCGCGGAGAACGGATTTGCAACCGAGCGCGGCTTTGGACCGCTGATGTCGATGCAACGCGAGCGCAGCCAAATCGACGTCGACGAAAGTCTCGTACGGCTTAAAGAAGCGTATCTTGCGTTCGACGCGTTGCAGGCGGCCCAGGCCGCTCGAGCACACCTGGGAAAGACCGCGATGGATCTCCTCAAATGAAGAAACTCGGTTTCGGCGTCGCGCTCGAGCGCCGCGCCGACGGCGGCGCAGCAAGTCGCGTTCGGCGAGCTCGCTTTGAAGCGCGCTCCTCTTTGCCTGTCAGCGCCGCCTGCGTCGTGGCGAACGGCATACGCGAGACATTGAGCTCGTTGCTCGGCGAATCGGTTAGCCTACGGCTCTTCGAGCCAACGATTCCCACTCCAGAAGTGTGGTCTGCCATTCTGCGCGATGCTCGTATCTATCGCGTGCGAGGAAGCGTTGCAGACGCGGCGGTCGTCCTCCGAGCGCCGGAGGCCGTACCGCTTGCCGCCGCTCTCTTCGGCGAATCGCCGCGCGCAGCCGTCCTGCAACGTGTGCTCTCGCCGATAGAATGCGACGTCCTCGACCGCATGATCAGCGCAATCGCGGCGAACCTCGGTGCGGTGTGCGGCGCCTGCGAAGGGCATACCGTCGAGCGCGTCGTCGCACTCGACGGTTTTACGAGCTACTTCGACCTTCTGATTGAAAAGCCGGTTGCATCGCGAATCGGTATCGCCGTCTCGCGCGAACCCTTAACCGAAGCCCGCAGCGCTCTCGAAATCGGACACCTCGCGGGAGTAAGACTCACGGCGTGCGCCTCTCTCGATCTAGGCAAGACAGAAGCCGCGGCCGTTGCACGACTCGTCGTCGGTGCGATGATTCCGATAGAACCGGCACGGCTCCATCGCTGTAGCCTTACGGCGCACGGATGCCGGCTCGCTCGCGGCAGCTGCGGCGTTAAGCATGGACGGTACGCCTTCTGTGCCGACGTCCGCCAATCGACTTGACGGTCGAGATGGCGACCAGTGCGAAACAACCCGCGGAGTTTCAAAATATCGGTTTGCTCATGCAGGTACCGCTTCATCTTACGGTCGAGCTTGGAAGCTGTAAGTTATCGGTGGCCGAGGTGTTGAAGCTGGGGACGGGGTCGATCGTAGAGCTCGATCGTGACATCGATCGTCCGGTGGACCTGCTGGTCAACGACACACCGATAGCCCGCGGCGAGATCGTCGCGCTCTCGGAGAACTTCGCGTTGCGGATAACCGAGCTGCTCGTCTTCTAGAAGGCTCGTCGCTCTGATGCCCACCGATTTCTTGGTCGGCGCGGCCGGTCGTCACGCGACGGTGCCGCTCGACCTCCTGATCACGCTTACGACGCTCTCGATCGTGCCGATGCTTTTGGTCATGTGCACGTCATTTGTACGAATAATCGTGGTTCTGTCGCTCGTACGCTCGGCAATCGGCGCCTCCGCGCTCCCGCCCAACGCCGTGCTCACGGGGCTCGCACTCGTACTGACGTTGGTGGTAATGGCGCCCACGGCGCAGCGAATACGACACGACGCGATCGTCCCCTATTCGCACGGCGCGATCTCTCCCTCGCGGGCGGTGACGCGGGCAATTGCGCCGCTTCGCTCCTTCATGCTGCGCCAAACGCGCGCCGCCGACGTGGCGCTTTTCGAGCGAGTAGCAAGGCGCGCTCCCGAGTCGTTGCAACGCGCCCCGCTCACCGTAGTGATTCCGGCCTTCGTCGTCGGTGAGCTGCGCAGGGGCTTCGCCATCGGATTTGCGCTGTATCTCCCGTTTGTCGCGATTGACTTGGCGGTGGCCGCCATGCTGATGGGACTCGGCATGATGATGCTCAGCCCCCCAGTCGTTTCGTTGCCGGTCAAGCTGCTGCTCTTCGTGATGGTAGATGGCTGGGCGATGCTTTGCGGAGGCGTTGCGACGAGCTTCCGATAACCTCCAAGTCGATGCGCATTCGAGACGCCATCGCGACTCAGCGGCCCTTTTTCTCGTTCGAATTCTTTCCGCCCAAGGACGACGAGGGTTCGCGCCGCCTGTTTGCCGCAATCGAAGCGCTGCAACCGTTGCGGCCGTCCTTTGTTTCCATCACGTACGGCGCCGGCGGCTCGACGCGCGCTCGCACAGTCGCGCTTGCGAAAGAAATTCAGGATCAGATCGGTCTAACGGTGGTTGCGCACGTAACGTGCGTCGGTGCGGATCGAGCAGAGCTGCGCGACCTCTTCGACGACCTGGCCCGAGCTGGGATTGAAAACGTACTCGCGTTACGAGGCGACGCCCCGGCGGCGGCGCCGTTCTCTCCGACGCCCGGAGGCTTCGCGCACGCGAGCGAGCTGATCGCCATGTTGCGGCGAAACTACGACTTTTGCATCGGAGCGGCTTGTTATCCCGAAAAACATCCCGAAGCGGCGAGCTTAGAAGACGATCTTCTCCATCTCAAACTAAAAGCGCAAGCCGGCGCGGATTTCCTTGTCTCGCAGCTCTTTTTGGACAACGCCCACTTCTTCGAATTCGAACGCCGTGCGCGAACCGCCGGCGTCGAGCTCCCAATTCTCCCGGGACTCATGCCGATTACGAACTTTACGCAGATCAAGCGGTTCGTTGCCATGTGCGGCGCGAGCATTCCGCCCAAGCTGCGCGTCGAACTGGAGGCGCGTAAGGGCGACGACAAGGCAGTCGAAGATCTGGGCGTTGCGTACGCCTCCATGCAGGCTCTCGGCCTGCTCCAAGCAGGTGTTCCGGGGATTCATTTTTACACGCTGAACCGCTCACCCGCGACGCGCGCGATCGTCTCGTCGCTCTTGGCCGCGAGTGCGTGGCGCCCCGCCTTTCGAACACCCAGTGTCATAACAACTCGGTAACGCGACGGCAACGGGGCGCTGGTACCGTTGAGGCGTGGACGTCCTCGGCGGATTGCTGCACGACGCGTTAGTTACGACTGCAACCATCGCGTTACCGATGCTCGCCGTCGCCGCTCTTGTGGGCACTGCGGTTGCCGTCGTGCAAGCGGCGACGCAGGTTCAGGAACAGACCCTGACACTGCTGCCCAAGGTCCTGGCGGTCGGATTGACGATCGCGCTCTTCGGTAGGCCCGCGATGCATTTACTCGCTGACCTATTCCATCACGCTCTGACGGCGATTCCGGCGATCGATACCGGATGGTGACCGGCCTGCTCGCCTTTGCGCGCTGCGTCGGCTTCCTCTTTCGTGCTCCGGGGTTTTCGCATCCGAGTGTGCCGTCTCCACTCCGCGCCGGGTTGGCAATGGCGTTGTCGATGGCAATCGCTCGCGCGCCTGCGCGTGAGCCGCGCAACATCGATGTCGCGGCGCTCGTCGTTGCGCTCGTTACGGAATTCTTCCTCGGCAGTGCGATCGGCATGGCCGCCTCTCTGCTTTACGACGGCGCGTACGCCGGTGGACGGGTTGTTGACGATTACGTCGGCGTCAAAGCGATCGCGCCGAGCCTTCAACTCGTCGCACCAAGCGGGTTCGGACGCGTCTGGTCGCTTGCATTTACCGGAGCTTTCTTTCTCTCCGGAGCCTATCGCCTGGCGTTGCTCGGCTTCGCGCAAAGCTTTGATCGCATTCCGCTTGGCGCGGGCTTGCACCCCAATGGCTGGAGCGCGTTTGCCGGCGCCTTGGCTGCAACGATCTTTCTCGTTGCGTTGCAAGTAGCGGCACCGGCTGTGGCGCTCGCTTTTGTCGTCCAGATCGCGCTTGGAACGCTTTCGCGAGTCATTCCGCGCTTCGGCAGTTTTACGCTCGCCTTTCCGTTAGCGTTTGCGGCGGCGCTCGTCGCAACAGCGATCGGGGTTCCAATCATCGCGCAGCACGCGCCCACGCCACTGTTGGCGATTCCTGGTAGCCTGCCTTGAGCGACCTTTCCGAAAAGCCGTTTGAGGCGACTGCGCATCGCATCGCTAAGGCGAAACGTGAAGGCAACGTTGCCCGCTCAAGCGAGCTCGCTGCAAACTTTTCGTTCGCGGCAGGCGCGGCCGCTCTCGTCGCAATCGCCCCGACGTTCGGAGCCGTTGTCTGCGTCGCGCTTCGAACGTCGCCGCACAATGGGCCGGCAGCAGTCGCGCTTATTCCCGGCGTCGCACTCCTCGCCGTCAGCGCCGCTGCCTTGGGCGCCGTGGTTGGAAACGTTTTCCAAAACGGCAGATTCGTTTCGCTCGCGATTACGGCAAAACCTGAGCGGCTCAACCCGTTCGAGGGCGTCAAACGCATGCTGTCGCGCGAAACGCTCGCTCATTCGCTGCGAGCCATCCTCGCCTTTGGTTGCGCGGGCGCAGCGATGGTGCCGTTGGTTGCGTTGAGTGCCTCCGCGTTTTTACATGCGTCAACGCTTGACCGGGTCGTGGCGGCGGCATGGACCACGACGCGAGAAATTGCGGTCGCCGCGTGCGCGGTTGGAATCTGCTTCTCGATAGCCGAGTTCGGCGCCGCCCGCCGGCAGTGGTTGCGAAAGTTACGCATGAGCTTCGACGAACGCAGACGTGAGACGAAAGACGAAGAGGGCGACCCTGGGGCGCGCACACGGCGGCGCGCTTTGCATCGGGCGTTGTTGCGCGGCGGAATGCGACGGCTCAAAGATGCGGCATTCGTGGTGACAAACCCAACGCACGTCGCGGTAGCGCTGGAGTACCGGCCCGTGCGCGTCCCGGTTCCGCGCGTCCTCCTGCGCGCTGCCGATGCGGCCGCGATCCGCGTCCGTGCGGTGGCATCGAGCTATCGCATTCCGATCGTTGAAAACGCGTCGCTGGCCCGTGCGCTCTATCGCGATGCTCGTGCAGGCGAGCCGATTCCCCACGCGCATTACCTGGCCGTTGCGCAAGTCGTCGTGGCGTTGCTGCGTTCCAGAGAGATCGTCGATCGGTGACCTCGCGCAACCGCGCCGTCTATTCGTTTGCCGCGCTCTTGTTGGCGGTCGTCGCGATCCTCATCGTTCCACTCCCGGCGTGGCTGCTCGACGTGCTTCTCGGCATCAACGTCTTTGGCTCTGCGCTCGTCTTGCTGCTCTCGGTCACCGTCGAGGACCCGCTCGAGTTTTCGGCCTTCGCACCGGCGCTGCTGGTCGCCACCCTCTTTCGGCTCTCGCTCGACGTTTCGGCGACGCGCCTAATCTCACCGCAGGCGCGACGCCGGGCGCCGTCGGAGCGATCATTCCGGCGTTCGGCGAGTTCGTCGTCCACGGAAACCTTGTCGTTGGGCTGATCGTCTTTTCGATTTTGATCACGATTCAGTTCGTCGTTATTGCCAGCGGATCGCAACGGGTAGCCGAAGTAGCAGCCCGCTTTACGCTTGACGCCATGCCCGGAAAACAGATGGCAATCGATGCCGACGTGCACGCCGGCGTCCTCGATGGCGAGGGGGCCGCGCGCAAGCGCGAAACCGTGCAACGCGAAGCGGATTTTTACGGCGCGATGGACGGCGCAGGCAAATTCGTCAAAGGCGACGCGATTGCGGCGCTCGTCATCGTGGCCTTGAACTTGACCGGCGGCGTCGTCGTTGGAGTCGCGTATCACGGGCTTGCGCCTTTGGAGGCACTCAATACTTTTGCTCTGCTTTCGATCGGCAACGCGCTCGTAACCACGCTTCCCGCCTTTCTTATCTCGACGGCAATGGGAATGATGGTGACGCGCGTTGCCTCCGAGGGCGCCCTGGGTTCCGACCTCGCCGCGCAGCTCTTTGCGCGGCCTGACGCACTGCGCAGCGCCGGAGGGTTGCTGCTGGCGCTCGCGCTCGTTCCAGCCTTGCCGCGGCCGCTTTTCATCTGTCTGGGTGCGAGCGCGTTCGCAGTCGCCCACGCCGCGCAGCGCGCGCGTCAACGCCGGGCGGCCGACGCCATCGACGCGCGCGAGCGAACCAAACGCAGCGCGATGCGCCGCCCGGAGCTTGCACTGGGTCTCGTAGGCGTCGACGCAATTGCCATTGAAATCGGCGCGGATCTCGCACAACTGCTTGCTCAACCACTCGCCGACGCATTGCTGGACAGAATCGGTGAGGTCCGTCGCGCGCTTGCTGCGGACATCGGTGTCGTTCTGCCCGGAGTGCGCCTACGCGATGAGCTAGCGCGGGATCCGTGCACCTACGGCATCCGCGTACGCGATCGTTTGGCGGGAACCGGGCGACTCGAGCTCGAGCGCGTCCTCGCCGTCGCTGACGAAGCGGTGCTTGCGCGCTTGCCCGTTGCGGCGGAACGCGAGCCCGTGTACGGATTACCCGCCGCGTGGATCGAACCGGAAGCCCGAGAGCGCGCAGTCAATGCGGGTGCTCTCGTCTTCGATCCGATTTCGGTGCTGGGCTCGCATCTGGCGGAAATCGCACGAGCTCACGCAGCAGAACTGGTGGGCCGGCAAGAGCTTGCGTCGCTGCTCGAGCATTTGCGCTCGACGGTGCCGGCCTTGGTCAAGGAGGTGGGCGGCGATGCGTTGCCGTTTGGCGCGCTCCATCGCGCGTTCACGCTGCTGCTGCGCGAGGCCGCGTGGCCGCGCGATCCGATCGCGGTACTCGAGGCAATGCTCGAAGCGAACACGCACGATCCCCGGGAACTCGCAGAAGCAGTGAGGCGCGCGATCGTGCCGGATCTCTTGCGTCGCAGGGGAGTCGCGCACTTGGAGCCGATAATCTTCGATACCGACTTCGAAGAACGGCTCGTCGCCGCATGGTGCCGGTATGGAAACGAAGGCCTGGATCCCGCAACGGCGCTCGCCTTACGCGGCCGCATCGAAAAGTACGCCGCCGCCATGCCGCGCGATCGCGCGGCGGTCATTTGCACCGCGGCGCTCCGTCCGGCACTCGCCGACTTCTTGTTGCGTTCGGAGATTCGAGTAAGCGTTTACGCCTACGGCGAGCTGCCCAACGAGCTCACACTCGCACCCGCCGAGGTCATCTCGGAAGTGGGACCGAACGCGCTCGTCTCATGCACTTGAGGACGCTCGATTGGGTCATCGTCGTCGTTTCCTTAGGCGTGAGCTTCGTGCCGGCGATCGTGCTGGCACGCCGGGCGGGGCGCAATATCACCGAGTTTTTCGCCGCCGGCCGGCAGGCGCCGTGGTGGTTGATCGGGATATCGCTGGTCGCGACCACCTTTTCCACCGATACGCCGAATCTCGTCACCAACTTGGTGCGCGACGGTGGAGTGGCCGAGAACTGGGTCTGGTGGTCGTTCTTGCTCACCGGCATGGCGACAGTCTTTTTTTACGCACGTCTTTGGCGACGCTCGCGCGTCCTGACCGATCTCGAATTTTACGAGCTTCGTTATGCCGGTCGCGCGGCGTCCTTCGTGCGCGGCTTCCGCGCGATCTATCTAGGCTTATTCTTTAACTGCTGGATCATCGCGACGGTCAACCTCGCGCTGGTGAAGATTGCCGGCGTGCTCTTCGGCTGGCCGCGTGCCGAGACGCTCGCAATATCCGTCGCCGTACCGATCATCTTCGCCGCTACAGCTGGCCTGTGGGGTGTGATGGTCACCGATATGATTCAGTTCTGCATTACGATGAGCTCGGCATTCGCGGCCGCCTACTTCGCGATCCACGCGCCGGGCGTCGGCGGATTGCACGGCCTCATCGCACATTTCACGCATGCGCATCCGGGCGCGCTCTCCATTCTGCCGAGCTTCGCGGATTGGCACACGGCGTTGGGAATCTTCGTGATCCCTATCACCGTCTTGTGGTGGTCCGTCTGGTATCCCGGCGCTGAGCCCGGAGGCGGAAGCTATGTCGCGCAGCGGATGCTGGCTGCGCGAACGGAGTCTGACGCGCTCTTTGGCACCTTTGCGTTTCAAGCGATGCATTACGCGCTGCGACCGTGGCCGTGGATCGTTGTTGCGCTCGCTTCCACGATCGTCTATCCGACCTTGCACGACATCCATCACCGCTTTCCGATCGGTTGCGCCGAGCCTCATCGGCAACGACATCGCCTATCCGGCGATGCTGGTCTTTTTGCCGTCCGGTTTTGCGGGATTCATGGTCGCCGGCATCTTCGCTGCCTATCGCTCCACGATCGAAACGCATCTCAATTTGGGGAACGTCGTATCTCGTGCACGATTTCTACCAGCGTTTCATTCGTCCGGCCTCGAGTCAGCGAGAGCTGGTTTTGGCGGGAAGGCTGGTGACGGCGCTGCTGATGGGTCTTGGCGTGCTTCTCACCCTTGCGCTCGACAATGCGAAGAACGCTTTCAACCTCTTGCTTTCGATCGGAGCCGGGACCGGTTTGATCTACTTGTTGCGCTGGTTCTGGTGGCGCATCAACGCTTGGAGCGAGGTAAGCGCGATGTTTTCGTCGTTCGTCGTCTCGCTGGCGTTCTTCGCCGCGGCGAAGCTGGGACACTCGGTCGACACCATCACCGTGCTCTTGACGACCATCGGCATCACGACGATCGTTTGGCTTAGCGTCACCTATCTCACGCCACCGGTGACCGCGAGCGTGCTCGCCGCTTTCTATGCCAAAGTTCGTCCCGCCGGTCCGGGTTGGGCCCGGATTCGCAGGGAGTGCGCTCTGCCGCCCTCGCCGGATTCGATTTCGCTCGCGCTCGCGGGGTGGGTATTAGGTGTGGCGTCGATTTACGGCGCGCTCTTCGCGGCCGGCGCATTCCTTTACGGTCGTCCAACTCAAGGTATTTTTTGGGCGATCATAGCCGCGATCGCGGTTGGCGGTCTGCTCGCAGTTGGGCGCCGCCTGTGGAGACCGAGGGCAGGCCTGGCGCCCGCCGAAGGCTAAGGCCCACCGGTTCCATGAACTGGAAAAATCTCAAGGCGCCGTTCAAGGCGCTCGTCATTCTCGCAATCTGTGCTGTGTCGCTCTGGCAAGCGTTGCCGGTGCAGACAAAGATTCATCTCGGCCTCGACCTTCAGGGGGGAGCGCGGCTCTTGCTGCAGCTCTATCCGACCGCCGAAGTACCTCAGATAACGTCGCAAATTCAGGCGCAAACACGCGAGGTGATCGACCGCCGCATCAACGGACTGGGCGTTGCCGAGCCTTCTATCAGTAACGTCGGGACCAATCGCATCTTGGTAGAGCTCCCCGCCGTAAAGGACCCCGACCAGGCGGAAAAAGTGCTCAAGCAGGTGGCGGTCCTCGAATATAAGATCGTGCCGTTCGACGTGATGCAGAAGGCCGACGCCGCCAACACCGAGCTTTTGTCACCGAACCTTTCACCGAAGCAAAAGGCCGCAGACGAGCTCTACGTGTCGAAAACCGCCTACGATCGCAGCGGCCCGGTCGTCTACTCGGGGAAAGACCTCAAGGGCGCGCAAGCGAGTTACGACCAGGCCGGTCGGCCCGACATCACGTTTCAGACTAAGGATCCGGCAAAGTTCGGCAAGCTGACCTCCTCGAATTTGCAGAAGCCGCTCGGCGTCTTCCTCGACCATCGCTATCTCCAGGCGCCGATCATCAATACCGCGATCTACGACAGCGGCGAAGTCACCGGCACTTTCAGCCAAGAAGAGACCATTACGATCGCCAACGAGCTCAACGCGGGTGCGTTGCCCGTGAGCGTGAAGATCGTTGAGAAAGAGACGATCGGCCCGACGCTCGGAAAGATCGATCTGACTCAGTCGATGCGCGCCGCGGCGCTCGGACTTGCCTTGGTCTTGATCTTCATGATCGCCGTCTACCGCCTCCCTGGACTGCTCGCAGATCTCGCGCTTGCTATCTACGTTTTGGTGATGATGGCGATTCTCGCGGTCTCGCAAGCGAGCTTGACGCTTCCCGGCATCGCAGGCTTCGTGCTTTCGATCGGCATGGCGGTCGACGCCAACGTGCTGATCTTCGAGCGCATCAAAGAAGAGCTCTGGAACGGCAAGACGATGCGCGCAGCGGTGCGCGTCGGATTTCAGCGTGCCTTCTCGGCCGTCTTCGACAGTCACTTCACCACGATCGTCGGCGCCGGTGTGCTCTATATGCTCGGCACGGGGACGGTGAAAGGTTTTGCCTTCACGCTCTTTTGGGGAACCGTGGTCTCCCTCTTTACGGCGGTTTTCATCACGCGCTTTTTCGTCGACACACTCGTCGACAACGAGATATTGACGACGCCCGAGTTCTACGGGGTCAAGCGCGAGGAAGTCGGCGTCTTCGCGCGAGCGGCGGTGGAGACGTAGAACGTGTTTTTTAGGCGCCTAAACTGGAATATCGTCGGATGGTTTCGCATCATCCAGACGATCTCATATTTGATCATCGCGCTCGGTGTCGGCTCGATGATCTACCACGGCTTTGCGGGCGGCGGCGGCTTCCACGCAAATCGGATGCTGCGCCTCGGGCTCTCGTTCACCGGCGGCACCGACATCACGGTGCAGTTCATGCAACCGACGACGACCGAGAAAGTGAAGCAGGCCCTCGCGGGCCTCGGCATGACCGAAGAGTCGGTGACCACCGCTGGTTCCGACGGTAAAGGGTTCATCATTCAGACGCAAACTGCGTATGCCAATAATTCGGCGCCGGTTTGGAACGCGCTGGGCGCCGTCGCTCCCATTGACCGCGCCGCCTCGCAAATTACCTCGGTCGGCCCGTCGCTGGGCCGCGAATACCTGACCAAGGCGATTTGGGCGCTCGTCATTGCGCTGGGCATACAGTTCCTTTACATTGCCTTCCGCTTCGGCTGGAACTATATCTTCGGTTTGGTAACGGTCATCGCGCTGGTGCGCGACGCGGCGATGATGATCGGCATCTACGCGCTCGCCGACAAGCGCGCCGACGACGCCTTCCTCGCAGCAGTCTTGACGGTCATCGGCTACTCCGTCATGGATACCATCGTCATCCTCGACCGAATACGTGAGAACACCAAGCTCATGGCAGGAGCTCCATACGATCGGATCGTCAACGAGTCGATCAAACAGACGATGACGCGATCGTTCAACACCTTGGCGACGGTCGTCATCACGCTCGTGGCGCTGCTTGCGCTCGGGGGCGCGAGCCTCAAAAACTTTGCATTCGCGCTGCTCGTCGGCATCTGCTCTGGCGGTTACCACTCGATCTTCTACTCGGCGCCGCTCGTCCTTGGCTTTCGCAAGCGACAGCTCGACGCCGCAGCGAAACGCCGCCGGACCGGGCTCGCGCAGGACCGCACGGCGACCGCGCGCGCTCGGTCCGAATCGACGGCCCTGCAAAGCCGTAGCGGGATTCCGCGCGAGGACATCGTGGCGGCGCGGCGCGAGCGGCGCCAGAAGGCGAAGGCGGCGCGGGCCGTCAACCCGGCGGCCCCGGCGCGCTACCGCAAGAAACGCAGCGATGCGGGAAGCGGCGTCGCGGTCGAGGAGCCCTTGGGGCGCGAAGAGGTGATCGATCCGCTCGACGCGCAGCAAGCCGGCTTACACGATGCCGCCCTGGAACAAGGCCACGAGGAAATCGCGCTCAACCTCGACGATCTCGAGGAGGGTCCCGAAGAAGGCCGCTAGCGGGCTGCCGCCGCCCACGGCCTCGGAAGCCGCCTTTGACGCGGCGTTTGCGGCCTTCGACGAGCCGGTAGAAGGCAGCTCGAAAGCATTGCCGGCCAACGCCGCCGCGGAGGAATTCCTCGACCGCGTCTTCGCAAAGAGCCAAGAGTATTTGGACGATCCTTATGCGACGATCGCCGATTGGCCGCACTTTCACACCAAGATCGCCGGCGTTTCGTTTGAAGGACGCCAAGACTTCATCGCTGGTTTGCGCGGCGGCGCGCCGCTCGAGCTGCATCGGCAGCCTGACAATCCGCACGACCGTAATGCCATCGCCGTTCACTACGGAAACTTGCAACTCGGTTTCTTCAACAAACGCCTCGCGGCGCACCTCGCGCCGCTCATCGATGCCGGCGCGCGCTATCGCGCGCGAGTAGCGTCGCTTACTGGTGGACCCCAGAGCGGCTCTGCGGAGTCTTCCAAACATCGTGGCGTCAACGTGCTGGTCGAGCGGGATGCAAGCACGGAGATCGTGCGGCGCCGTAAGGACGTCGCATTGGGAGAGCATTCCGGCACTATGCTCGGGACGAACACCGACCCGGAGGCGATCGCGGAACTCGTGCGCTCGGCGCTTATCGGCAGATCGTCGCTTCACGATGCGCAGCGGGCTGTGCTCGAGCGCCTAGAGGCCGGAAAAAACACGCTGGCGGTGCTGGGCACGGGGCGCGGCAAGTCGTTTTGCTTTCAGTATTCGGCGGCGCTGCGGGCCTTCGCCGGCGCAGGCAAAACGCTGGTCGTCTATCCGCTGCGCGCGCTGGCCAACGATCAATACGAGGCGCTGCGGCGTACGATCGATCCGCTCGGACTACGCTGCTTTCGCGCGAACGGTTCGATCGACAACCAGGAGCGTGACGAGCTCTTCCAGGCGCTGCGCGAAGGGGCATGGGACATCGTGCTCGCGACGCCGGAGTTCCTCGAGTTTCATCGCGACGCATTGGCCGGACCCAGCGCGCCCGCATTCGCCGTCGTGGACGAGGCGCACCATCTCCACGAATCGCGCCACCGTCCGGCCTACGCGCGCTTGGCCGCGACTATCTCCGCACTGGGCAATCCGCAAATCCTGGCGCTGACGGCAACCGCCGGCGACGAGGCCTTTGCGCGGATCGTCGACGACTTACGCATTACGGCCTGGGTGATCGATCCTACGGTCCGCGAAAACCTACAAGTCATCGACGCGCGCGAGACCCGCGACAAACATGCCTACTTGGTTGGTGTCTTCGGCTCCCGGTCCGACGTGGCGCGTGAGAAGGGAATCATTTACTGCAACTCGCGCAAGGAAGTCACCAGGGTCGCGCGTCGATTACGGCTCCGAGCTTGGCAACGAAGTTGCGTTTTATCACGCCAAGATGCCTAATGCCGAGCGGCTCGAAGTCGAACGCCTTTTTCGGGAGGGGCGTCTATGCGTCGTCGTCGCCACTTCAGCCTTTGGCGAAGGCATTGATCTGCCCGACGTCGCCAACGTTGTGCTCTACCATCTCAACTTTGATTTTGGCGACTTCAATCAGCAAGCGGGCCGAGCGGGGCGCGACGGCGCGCCGGCGAGCATCCATCTGCTGTACGGGAAGAAGGATCGATCGTTGAACGAATTTCTCATTGACCTCGACGCGCCACCTCTCGGGTTGCTGCGCGAAATCTACCGCGGTTTAAAATACCTGGCTCGCGACGGCGTGCTGCACGGCGGCGACTCGGAGATTGCTGGCACGCTTGGGAACGAGCGAGTACGCGATCGCACCATTGCGGCAGCGCTGCGAATCTTTTCGGATTCAAACCTCGTTGAAGCGGGCGAGGACGATGAGGGCCGGTATGTTCGATTCTTGCCGCGCAGCGGCCGAGTTGAAATGGACCGCAACGAGCGCTATGCCGAAGGCGAAGCAACGCGCGAGGCATTCGCCCGTTTTTCGGAGTTCGCTCTCAGCGCGCAGGCCGCAACGCTCCAGCGAATCATCAATCGCCCCATCTATCCGTCTCGTGTCGAACTACGGCGCTAACAGCTCCTAGGCAATAACGCGCGTCATCGCGCCTTCGTCAACGTTGCGATAGAAGTCGTTGTCGGTTTCCGTGACGCCGGCGCGAGCCCACGGATCGATCTGTCGGCGCGTCGTCGGAAGATGGACCGTGGGACCAACGGCGTCGGAGTAATCCGCGCCGCCAAACGGCTCAAAATCCTCGCTTTCGCGATGCGCTAAGACCAGGTCGGCAACGGCGTCGCTCGCTGCGCGCGCATCGCTGCGCAAAATGCCGCTCAATCGTCCGTCGCTCGCAAGCGTGTCGTAAAAGGCGATCGCAGGCCGATCGGCTCGCCACGGCATGTCCTTGGTGGATTCGGGGAAGCGCACCATACCGTCGATGGCGCGAGCATCTTCGCGAACGGAGGCGCGAACGCCGGGTTTGGTCGCTTCGGCCGCAACGACGTCGTTGAGACGTTTGATCGATGCTTCGGCCTGCCGAATCTTTGACGGATCGAGGTCGAGAACGTCGAAGGCGGCCGCCGGGCCGAAGCGGCCGAAATCACCGACATCATACTTCGTGCGCATGACGTCGTTTGTAACCGCCGCGGCCATTGCGGTCGGGTCGTTTTCGTGACTTGCGATCGCGTGGGCGACGTCGCTGGGAACGCCGGGCGCAAGCATCGTTTCGGGACTCGCGGCGAGATATCGCACTCCGGCGTGCGACAAGGCGTCGGCGAAACCCATCGTATCCATCAGGCATTGATTTGCGACGACACCGTCGACGCGACGGCCGGCATCTTCGGGGTGCTGCTGCGCGTGAAGCGCGACGCCGTGCGCGATTGCTTTAGCGATATCCGGCATTGCCATGACGCTCCCGTCGCCCGTCTCGAGGCCACCGCCGTCGCCCCCGCCGTGATCGACGAGATCGACCCACGTCTTCTTCGCGCCGCTCGCTTCTGCATTGTCGAGCGTGCGGGCCACGAAACGGGCCAGGTTCGCCTCGTCGCTCATGTCATCTGCCTTACCGACCCGTACGCCGGCAACATCGCCGTCGGCGATGGTATAACGGTAGGTGCGAAGTCCGCCGGTCTCATCCTGAGTTTTTTGAAGCACGCGGTCGGCTCGCAGCGCGGTCGTATCCTCGACGGTGAACTCGACGCGCGAATCGCGCGCGCTCGTGCGCAGTGCTTGGGAAAGGGTCGACTCCTGGATCGCGTCGAGATTGTTATCTCCATCGCGGTAGATGCCGAATTCGAGCGAGCGGCGCGACGGCGTGGTCTGAATCGGTTGCAGCATGAGGCCTCCTGGCATAGTAAAGTCGGTAACCCTACTGCGACGAGAACTCTCGGTGACTAGGCTCGTAGCGGTTGCACTCGGAACCGGTCTGTGATATTTGCGGCGGCCGCGTCGGGCGCGGACGCGGGGTCACATGTTGCGGCTCCGCGCTGTCCGCGGATACGTGCCGTTTTCCGTGCTTGCGTCCTCACGAGCGTGTGCCGGCTCGCCGAGCAGGCCTTTCTGCATAACGGCTATTGGCCTGCGTCGCGGGTCGCCGGCTTGGTGCCGCGCCGCAGGCGCCTAATCGTCCTAAGATGGTTCCGGCTCCGAGGTCCGGCGTAACTGCGTTGTGCGACGGCCGGCTACGAAACGCATATCGGGCGCCATATGCGCTTGATAGCATAACCTGCGAAAGTCAACGACCATGATGATGCATCGAACAAGCGTTCGGAATGGCGCCGTCCCTTTAAGGAAAACTACCGGCTCGTGACGCAGGACCACGACGTCGTCGTCCTCGGCGCCGGATTAGCGGGAATGCGCGCGGCCCTCGAAGCGGCGCGCGAGGGTGCCGACGTTGCAATCGTCACAAAAGTACATCCTATTCGTAGCCATTCGAGCGCGGCCCAAGGCGGCATCAACGCCGCCATCGCCGAGAGCGACACGTGGGAGTCACATGCCTTCGACACCGTCAAGGGCAGCGACTATCTCGCCGATCAAGACGCCGTCGAAGTCATGTGTCAGGAGGCGCCCGGCGACATCATCGAGTTCGAGCACATGGGCGTCATTTTTTACCGTGGCCCAGACGGCAGACTCGGAACCCGCGCCTTCGGCGGCGCCTCGCAGGCGCGCACCTACTTCGTGGGGGACATCACCGGTCAGGCGCTGCTCGTGACGCTGTACGATCAGATTCTCAAAGCCGGCGTCAGGGTGTACGAAGAGTGGTTTGCGACCGCGCTGTACGTGGAAAATGGCGCGTGCCGCGGCGTCGTCGCGCTAGAAATGGTGACCGGTGAGCTGCATCTCTTGCAATCCAAAGCAGTCATCGTGGCGGCCGGCGGCCTCGGCAGGCTCTACGAACCCAGCACCAACGCGCTCATCTGCACCGGCGACGGATACGCATTGGCCTATCGTGCCGGCGCGCCACTGATGCATATGGAGATGGTGCAGTATCATCCGACGACGTTGGCGGGCAGCGGTTTCTTGATGACCGAAGCGGCGCGCGGCGAAGGCGCCTATCTGCTCAACGCCGAGGGCGAGCGCTTCATGAAGCGTTATGCGCCCAACAAGATGGAGCTTGCCGCGCGCGACGTCACCTCGCGCGCCGAAGCGACGGAGATCGCGCAAGGCCGCGGCGTCGATGGGAACGTCTTGCTCGATTTGCGCCATCTCGGCCGCGATGTCATCCTGCGCAAGCTTCCGCAGATTCACGAGATGGCGCTGGACTATCTCGGCATCGACATGATCGACCAGCCGGTACCGGTTCGCCCCGGCATGCATTATCAAATGGGCGGAATCAAAACCGACGTCGAGGGCCAGACGCCGGTTCCCGGCCTCTACGCGGCGGGGGAAGTCGCATGCGTGAGCGTTCACGGCGGCAACCGCCTGGGTGCCAACTCGCTGCTCGACACAATCGTCTTCGGTCGACGTTCGGGCAAGGCGGCCGCCGCATACGCAAAAAGCACGCCGGCGAGCACCGGCGGTGAAAGGCTCGTGCAAAGCGAGCAAGAGCGCCTACGCGAATTGCTGGCGCGCCCGTACACCGGCGAGACGAATGCCGGATTGCGTCTGGAGCTGGCGACGATGATGGACGAGCTGGTAGGTCTCTATCGCGACGAGGCCGGGTTGCGCGAGGCTCTCGATAAGCTTGGAGGCTTCAAGAAGCGCTACGAGACCATCGCAGTCGGTGACAAGGGGCGCGTCTTCAACCAAGCGCTGACCTTCGCTCTCGAGCTCGGGTATTTGCTCGATTGCGGCGAGACGATCATTCGCAGCGCGCTCATACGCACCGAGAGTCGCGGCGCCCATACGCGGACCGATTTCCCCGCGCGCAACGATGAGGAGTGGCTCAAGCACATCTTGCTGACGCGCCGCGAAGAAGGAGACCCGGAACCTTCGTATCTTCCCGTCGTCATCACTCAATGGAAGCCCGAGGTACGCACCTACTGATGCAGTTCACGATCGAGGTCGGGCGATATAATCCCGAAGGCACGTACGCCGCCAATGCCGTTGTGGGCAAGCCATTTCCGGCTCCCTGGGACCGCTCTCCGGTTCGCCGCTACCAAGCGTTCACGGTCGAGCTCCCCGAGCACGCGGTCGTGCTCGACGCTCTGATCGCCATTCGCGAATATCAAGATCAGTCGCTTGCCGTGCGGTGCGCCTGCCGCAGCGCGATTTGCGGATCCTGCGCGATGTGGATCAACGGGCACGCCCGTCTGGCCTGCAAGAGCAAGCTGGCCGAGTATACGCAGGATGGAAAAACGACGGTCGAATCGCCGCCCTCGATGCCGATCATTCGTGACTTGGTCTGCGACATGAGCCCGTTTTGGGAGAAGCATTTGGCGGTGAAGCCGTGGCTGCAGAACAAGCAGCCGGTCCCGCCGGCAGATCGGGAGTACCGCGTCCCCAACGCATCCATGGAAGAGCTGATCCAGGAAGTGGGCTGCATCAGTTGCGGCGCTTGCCTTATGGACTGCGAGTCGTTTGCCGTTAACTCGAATTTCTTAGGTCCTCAAGCGCTTGCGCAAGCGTACCGCTATGCCGCCGATCCGCGCGATGCGCAAACCAAGGAGCGCCTAGGCGACTATAGCAAATCTGGCGGCGTATGGGATTGCACGCACTGTTATGAGTGCGTGACGCAATGTCCGAAGGGCGTCGCGCCGCTCGAGCAGATTTTGAAGTTGCGCACGAATGGCCGTTGACGCCGGCTTCACCAACAATCCCGGCACGCGCCACGCCGACGCTTTCGCCGAGTCGGTTAGGGATAGCGGGCGGCTCAACGAGCTCACGCTCATGCCCAAGTCGATCGGATACTTCAATATCTTCGAACAGATCAAGACGCTGCCAAGTGCCTTCAATCTCGTGCGCGCCGGCAAGCTTCCGCCGCTCATACACAAGAAAATACCGGGCGTCAATCGGATCAAGGCGATTTTCGAGCGTGTTGGAGGACGGTTTAAGTGAAGGTTGCGTTTTACCCGGGCTGCGTTTCAAAAGGCGCCTGCCCGGAACTCTACGTTTCGGCCAAGCTAATTGCCGAGCCGCTCGGGCTGCAGCTTGAGGAGCTAACGCAAGCGCCGTGCACCGGTGCCGGCGTGCTCAGCGAGCAGAATCCAGAGCTCGCCGATGCGCTCAACGGCTTGACGCTCGCCATGGCGGAATCGGAAGGCGCGGATTTGATGACGATCTGCAGCACGTGTCAGGGAGTGCTCTCCAACCATAACTACCATTTGAACGAAGACAGAGAGCGCATGGATCGCGCCAACGCAACGATTGCCGATCAAGGCTTCCGTTACGGCGGCACGACGAAAGTCAAACATCTTCTTTGGATGCTCTTTGAAGATATCGGCATCGATCGGGTCGCCGCGGCCATCAAGCGCAAGCTCACCGGTTTGAAGGTCGCGCCGTTCTACGGCTGTTACATTCTGCGTCCGGTTGAGTCGCTCGGTCTACGCGAACGGCCCGAACGCAAAACCTACCTCGAGAAACTGATCGCGCTGCTCGGCGCCGAGCCCGTCGAATACCGCGGGGCGACGAAGTGCTGCGGCTTTCCGATGGTGACGTTCAACCGCGAGAAGGCGCTTGCGATGGGCGGCAATCACATCATCGAAGCCAAGGAAAAAGGCGCCGATCTGCTCGTAACTCCGTGCCCACTCTGTCACCTTAACCTGGACGGACAGCAGCCCGACGCCGCCCGGATCTTGAAGAAAGACATCGGCGTTCCGATCTTCCATCTGCCGCAGCTCTTGGGTTTGGCCTTCGGATACGAGCCGTCGGAGCTGCGCCTTGACCACCACGTCGTACCGACCAAGGGCGCGCTGGAGAAAGTCGAGCTAAAAGTCTGATCTAATCGCGCGTCCCGCTATGGAACGATAGCGACGACCCTCGCCGGGAAGCCCGAGCCGCCGCGCGGCTTTGCGAAGCTCACGATGACCAGCGCCCCGGCTTGCGGTACCCGATCGAGGTTCGTCAGCATCTCGATTTGGTAGTGTCCTTGGTGCAGAAGCCAAGATTCCAGCGAATAGTCACCGTGCGAGGCCGCGACTCCAGGATCCGTGTCGGTCGTTTCATGCCCGGTCGCGACGGCATGGCGAATGAGGTACAAATACTTGAGTACGGGCATGCTCCACCCCGGATAATGGGAGATGCCTTTGGCATCTTTGTTCTCCATCGCCGCCTGGCTGGGCCATCGCTTGGACCAATCCGTACGCATTGCCACGAACGCGCCTTGCGGAATCGGACCGTGCGCCGCTTCCCAACCCCGGACGTCCCCCATCGAAAGCGCATAGTCGGGGTCGCGCGCGACTTTGTCATGAACGTCGATAACCGCTAGGGGTGCAAACATCTGCTTCGGGATCGATCTCATCAACGGTCGCCATGCCGGGGGCGAAGTGCGCGGGTGCATCGACGTGAGTTCCCCATTGACCCACGTGGCAGAGCATCTGGGCAAAAAAGCCGTCGGTTTTATAGGTGTAGAGCGTACGTACGGTCTCGTTCGGAAAACCATGCCAGTGCGGAATTCCCGGTTCGAATGCGTGCGTAAGGTCGATAAAGCGACGGGCATGAATCGTTTCATACGCGCTCATCAGACCCGGCGGTGATTCTGCCGGCGCTCGTTGGAAAGAAAGCGCAATGCCGCCGGCCGCGCCGCCAAGGACGAGAGCGGTTCCGGCGAGCAGCGTTTTCATACGATCGCATCCTTTCATGTATTGGGTCATTCCGATTTTTCGCCGGCCGACGGCATGGGCGTCGGGCAGTCGCGCAACAGCGTCATGCCGTCCGCCGTGCTGCGGTCCATCACGTATTTCACCAGCGCCGGCTCGCCTGCGATCTTGTCCGGCGGCGGCCGCTGAAAGCGCGTCGCGAAGTAGGGGTCTTTCAGATTCTGATCGGACCACGGGTTGGCGGTTTCACTCGCATAGTACCACGGATAGTCGAGGACGATCGATTGCGACGTTCCGCCCGCAAAGTGGACCGACATGCGAATGTCAACCCAAAAGCCATGGGTGCGGGTATCGAACTGCGACCCATGTGGATCGGAGAACGTCACGAAACCGCACGGTTGATCGCCGCTGGCCGCCTCGCTCTCGCTTCCTCGTCCGCTCAAGCCGCTGCCGGTGCCCGCCGCCGCTTTACCTGACCCTCGCAACGACGCAGCGGAAACCGCCTGGCCGTTGACGACATCCCAGATTGGTCTTGAATGTGACGAGCGACTCGTTTGCGGTGCGGCGGAGTTCTTGGCGAGGCTCGGCATGCGCACGGCCGACCGTCCCTCGACCGCACGTGCGGGGACGCGCGCCATCCTGCGAGTGATGCGATGCCGCTCCCTGGCGATGGCGCCGGCTTCGGCGTCGGCGGCGAGGTAGCGCGCACCGTCACGACGAGAATGTGCGCGCGCGCTACGACTTCGTGAGGCTGGTCGTGCCCTGCATTTCGCGGAACGACTGCCGCTGCGATCTCGTGCAACGCGATGGAAACGGCGAAGGCAACCGCCAGCCGACGACCGTTCGTGCATCCAAAGAAAACGCCGAGCCGGTCGTTTGAGACGGGCTCGGCGTCGACGAGGCGGCTCCTACTCAGGGTTGGCGTTGTACGTTTGGACGTACCATTGCTTGAACTGCTCCTCGGTCGGATAGTAGCCGTATTTGTGGTAGAACCAGTCGCGGTAGGCGTCTTGCCGGCGCGTAACTTCTTGTTCTTCCGCGCGTTTTGCGCGGACTTTGTGGTTGTAGTTGACGACCAGCGGAACAGAGGCTGCCGCGGCGGCGCTTACGAGGATGATCGTGTTCGTGCTTCCTCCACCGTCGGCAAGCGCGGGAGCTGCAAGACTTGCGGCGAGCGATGCTGCGAACGCGGCGGCGAGGGCTTGCGGTTTGTTCATGTGCAGTCCTTTCTGCAGGCGATTCGACCCCCCGGCTCCAACCGGGCCTTCGTGGAGATCGAAGCCTTGATTCGAGCGATCCCTGATTTTCCGATTCCTGGGATCCTTTTCCGTGACATTACCCCCTTGCTAAAAGATAAGCAAGGCTTTCGGCGCGCGATCGACCTTTTTGTCGAGCGGTTCAGCGGTCGGGGCATCGAGCACGTCGTCGGCATCGAGTCGCGGGGCTACATTTTCGCCGCTCCAATTGCGTATGCGATCGGGGCCGGCTTCATACCGGTGCGCAAGCCCGGCAAACTGCCGTATGAGAAGTTTCGCGAAGAGTACGCGCTCGAATATGGTACCAACTCGTTGGAGATTCACGCCGACGCCCTCCGGCGAGGCGAGCGCGTCATCGTAGTCGACGATCTTCTCGCGACCGGCGGCACCGCCGCCGCGACGGGCCGTCTTCTCGAGCGCCTAGGGGTCCGGGTCGAGGCTTTTGCCTTCTTGGTCGAGCTGACGCAGCTTCGAGGGCGCGAGAAGTTGGGTGACGCCGATGTCATTGCGTTCGTCGCGTACTGATCGGTTACGCGCATTCATCCTAGCCGCCGTCGCGCTCGCAGCGGCGTTGCTCTCCACACTCTATCCTGGCGCGGCCCGGCCCCGCGCTACCCCTACGCCGTCTCCATCGCCGCCTATCGCGGATCCCGCAATCACGAAGATTGCTCGGCAGCAGTTCGTGCAATGGCAAGCGGGGCTGGTCAACAAAAGCCTGTACGCGCCGCAAACGCTGCCGCAGCTTACCGACGAAAAAATTGCCGGAACCTCCAAACCGTTGGCGCAGCTCGGCGCATTGACCGATATGGTCTACGTCGGGCCGTGGTTCAATCCAAACTTCCCCGACCGCCACGGCTACATTTACCAGATGCGCTGCGTTTCCGGAAACGTCTATCTGTGGCTAGGCCTGGATCCCGACGGCAAGATCGCCACGATCTTTTTTAAGAATCGGCTCGATGTCGAGACGGTCACCCCGGCTCCCTCTGCGCCGCCCAGCAGCCTGTAGGGCCATTTCCGCATTCGGAAAAGGCGGCTCGAAGACGGAAATCGGCCATAATCCGACGGGCTCCTCGTGGGTTATAATAGCGGAACGCCTATGACTATCGCCGAGTTGATCGAACGAGTCCAACGCTACGAGCCCTCCGCCGATGCTCAGCGGCTGAGGCGCGTCTACGAGCTCGCCGTCGCCGCGCACCAAGGCCAGCGCAGAGCCTCCGGCGAGTCGTTCGTCGAACATCCGCTGGCGGTCGCAGGGATACTGGCGGAACTCGAGGTCGACCACCAGACCATCGCCGCCGCTTTGCTGCACGACGTCGTTGAGGACACGTCGGTCACGAGCGAACAGGTTACCGAACAGTTCGGCGAGGAGGTCGCGCGCCTGGTCGAAGGCGTCACCAAGCTGACGCGAATTCCGTACCAGTCAAAGGAAGACGCGCAGGTGGAAAATCTGCGCAAGATGTTCTTGGCAATGGCCAAAGACATTCGCGTCATCATCATCAAGCTGGCCGATCGCCTGCACAACATGCGGACGCTCGGCAGTCTTTCGGCGCCGAAGCAACAGGCGATCGCCCGCGAGACGCTCGATATCTACGCCCCGATCGCGCACCGGTTAGGGATTTGGAAGATCAAATGGGAGATCGAGGACGAGTGCCTGCGATACCTCGATCCCTCGTCGTTTCACGACATCGTCGACCGAGTAGCCAAAACTCGCCGCGAACGGGAGGCCGACGTCGAAAAGGCCATCGCCCGTCTTCGCGACGAGTTTCGAGAAATGAACGTCAACGCCCAGATTCAGGGGCGTCCGAAGCACTTCTACTCGATTTATTCCAAGATCAGCAAAGGCCGCGATTTTTCGACTATCTACGATCTCACGGCGATCCGCATCATCGTCGATACGGTCAAAGACTGTTATGCGGCGCTGGGCGCCGTTCACGCGATGTGGACGCCGCTTCCCGGCCGTTTCAAAGACTACATCGCGATGCCCAAGCCAAATATGTACCAGTCGCTCCATACGACCGTCGTCGGCCCGAGCGGAGATCCGCTCGAGATACAAATACGGACGTGGGAGATGCACCGTACCAGTGAGTATGGCATCGCCGCGCACTGGCGCTATAAAGAAGGCGGAAAGGCCGACCAATACGAGAACAAGCTTTCGTGGTTGCGTGCTCTGTTGGAGTGGCAAAAGGACATGCGCGACTCGCGAGTCTTCATGGAAAATCTCAAACTCGATCTTTTCGACTCGCAAGTTTTCATCTTTTCGCCGCGCGGCGACGTCTACTCGATTCCCGCCGGGGGTACCCCGCTCGATTTTGCCTATCAAGTCCATACCGACGTCGGCAATCATTGCGTCGGCGCCAAGGTAAACGGGCGCATCGTTCCGCTCGATTATGCAATGCAAAATGGCGACATTTGCGAGATTTTAGTCAACAAGTCGAGCGGACGGCCATCACTCGATTGGTTATCCGTCGTCAAAACTTCGAGCGCGAAGCATAAGATCAAGCAGTGGTTCCGTAAGGAACGCCGCGAGGAAAACGTGCTCGCGGGGCAGGAGGCGCTCGAAGAAGAGTTAGCGCGTTCGGGGCTGCGCACCGATGCCGCCCGCGGTGCGCTGCTCGAGCGCATCGCCTCGCGATTGAATTATGCGACGCCGACCGATCTTTATGCGGCCATTGGATTCGGCGATGCCTCGGCGCAGGCCGTCGCTAACCGGGTTCGCGAGGAATCCAAGCACGATAACGTCGTCGACTTAACGAAGATCGGTCGCAAACCGGCGCTGCGCAAGAGTCTTCGCCGGGCGAGCGGCGTGCGCATCGCCGGCGTCGACGATGTTCTGGTGCGCCTTTCGAAGTGTTGCTCTCCGGTACCGGGGGATCCGATCATCGGTTACGTCACGATCGGCCGCGGCGTAAGCGTTCACCGCGCGGATTGTCCCAACGTTGCACACATGAACGCGACGCCCGAGCGAATTCTGCAGACGCAGTGGGTCGGCGATGCCGGCCTCACCCACTGCGTCGACGTCGAAGTTGAAGCCGACGATCGCTCGCAGCTGCTTCAGGACATCATGGCCGTCTTTGCGGAGCTCAAGACGCAAGTCAGCTCGGTCAACGCGCGGCTGCGTAGAGACGGCGTAGCCTTCGCGAGCCTGACGGTGCAGATTCGCGACCTCGATCATCTCCACAAGCTGCTCACGAAGCTTGAAATGCTCAAGAACGTTCGTCGCGTCTATCGCGTCACCAAGCGCGAGCGCACGGCGCTTTAGGAGGCGTGTCGACCGCACATCTCGTCGTCCCTGCAATAGCCGCATTTGCGGCAGGTGCGATGAACAGCGTTGCCGGCGGCGGAAGTTTTCTTTCGTTTCCGGCGCTGCTCTTCGCGGGCGTTCCCGCGATTTCGGCCAACGCGACGAACAATGCGGCGATGTGGGTCGGGACTATCGGCAGCTCACGCGGCTATCAGGAAGAGATCGTTGAGCATCGGACCCTCTTGCTGCCGGTCGTTTGCGCCAGCATCGGCGGCTCGCTCATCGGCGCGTGTCTGCTGCTCGTGACGCCCCAGGCGCTCTTCCAACGCTTGATTCCGTGGCTGCTGCTATTTGCGACGCTCGTCTTTGCAATAAGCCCACGGCTCGTGCGCCGCACGAGCGCAGCACCGCGCCACAAGCCGTGGCAGATCGCACTGCAGTTTGCGGTGGCAATCTATGGCGGATATTTCGGAGCCGGCATGGGCATCTTGATGCTGGCGGTCCTCGCTTTTTCTGGTCTGCCGAGCTTTAACGCCCAAAATGCGGTTAAGAACGTGCTTTCCGTTTCAATCAACGGCGTCGCACTCGTTCCGTTCCTGTTAGCGCGCATCGTCGATTGGCATTTCGCACTCCCAATGGCCTTGACTGCTTTGCTTGGAGGATACTTCGGTGCGCGCTTCTTTCGGCGCGTGCCACAATCGTTTTCGCGCGCGGTCGTCGTCGCAATCGGCACTGCGATGACTATAGTATTTTTTGTGCGAATGCATCTGTGAAAGGTTGACGTTGGTTGCTTGTTCTTGCAGGTTGAGCAAAAAGGCGATCAGAAAGACGCAACTGTCCAATTGCACAACTTCAATAGCTAAGCAGAGAGGTTACGATGTCTTATACCAATCGCGCGGCCCTTGCATTAGTCGCAATCGTGCTGGCCGCTTCGGCCTGCGGCGGCAACGGCACGGTTCCCGCGAATCCGTCGGCTGCCGGCACGGTTCCTGGGAATCCGTCGGCTGCCGGCAATTCCGCATCACAGATCCTCAACGCGGATGCGAATGCCGCGCTACCGGCCGATGAGACGCCGGCTGACACTACGTCGGTTCTCAAGAAGCTCAAGAAAAACGTCATCATCGGCTCGACGATCGATCCGAAAAATGGCGATAAGGGTCCGCGCGCAGTGTCGGTCGTGAAAGTCACCTACGGCGTCCTCAACAAGGGGCAGCTGCTCGTCTGTGATTTCGAAAATTCGTCCGGTGCCGCCGGGAAAGGAACGACGATCGACGTCTTCGATCCCAAGCCTGGCTCTAGCCCGGCAACTTTCACGCAAAGCAACGACATCGAAGGTTGCGACGGCGATGCGCCCACTTCGGCAAATGAGGTGTACGGCGCGGGACTCGCTAGCGGTGTCCTTGCCGCGTTTACCCAGAAGGGCAAGCTCATAAAGACCTACGGCAAGCCGTACGAGAAACCGTTTTCGGATGTCGACGTTTATAACCATGGATTGTATGCGACAGAGTATATTTTTGGAAGCGACGTCAAAACGGGGTCGATCATTAGCCTTGCTATGGAAGCCAGCTCCAGCGGCTCGCCGCTGGTGACCCAAGTTGCGACCGGCTTTGCGGCAGACAAGAAGACGAACTGGAACAGGCTTGGGCCGTCCGGCCTCTCGTACAGTACAGAAGAGCGACACGCTTTACATCGCCGACGGAGTAGACGATACGATCGTAGCCTTTAAGCATCCCGGCGACCTGCTCGAAAAGAACGAGATCGTCGTTTTGCCCGGCGGCAAGAAGTTCAAATGCAAATACCCGAAATATTGCGCCAAGCTCGTCTACAGCGGCGCCCCGCTCGACGCTCCGGTGGCAATGACGGTACTGCCGAATGGCAACCTGATCGTCGCCAACACGAAAGGCGGCAACACGCTCGTCGAGGTATCGGCCGCCGGAAAGGTGCTCGACAAGAAGGTCGTCGACAAGAGCAAAGCGAGCGGCATCTTCGGCCTAGCTGCCACCGGCAAAACCGACAGCGACACCGTGCTCTTCTACACGGACAGGAACTCCAATACCCTCCACGAGCTCGAGTAGCAGAAAGCGCGCGTGACTTCCCGCTACAGGTCGGTATCCACCGGCAGATACGACGGTCTTCGGTGTAAGAAGTACGCCTCTTCGCGGCTCGATTGAATCGGCTTGAAAGCGATAGGCTTGCGTGAGTAGTCGAAGCAGTCGATGATGCTCGTTGCGCGCTGGTCGGTCGTCCCGAGCGATCCCAAGTTCCAGTTCTCCTCGACATACTTGACGATGCTTCCGAATTCGTAATCTGTCTGCGAGATGTAGCCCGCCTTTGCGTACGGGGAAACGATGATCGCGGGTACGCGTGGACCTAGTCCGCCGTACCCGTACTTCTTTGGCGCGAGGCTGCCCAGGTTATCGTAGAGGCCGCCCCAATCGTCCCAGACGATGACGATCGCGGTGGATTTCCAGTACCGGCTCTCTCCGATTGCGTTCACGACGCTTGCGACCCACGCTGGTCCATTATCTTCCTGCTCGCCTGGATGATCGGAGTCGTCCGCCTCGGGAATCAACCAGGAGACCGCCGGAAGCGATCCGTGCGAGATGTCGTAGAAGATGCGCGTTTGAGGCGTTATGACGTTCGTGCTCCATTCGGGACCGTATCGGACCGGATAAATGACGTCGAATGCGCTCATCAATTTACCGATCGTCTTGTCAGCCGGCGGCACGTAGTACCTCCACGACAGTGCTTTTGCGTCGAGTAGATCTCTTAGCGTGGGATAACTCGACGTGAACCGATTCGAACAGGGCGGCGGTCCCAACTTAGTCAGAAACTTATTGTGTTCCGTGATGAGATGCGTGAATGTATTGATCGGCGCGTCGCAACCCCAGCGGCAATTCGGACCCGAGCAGGTCGGAAGATCTATCATCGCCCTCCCCGGTTCGACGATCGTGCCGCCTCTTATGAGGTCCTGATGCGCCGAAAAGCTGCCGCTGCCCTGGGTCGTAAACATATGCTCGGCAAGAGTATACTGTTGCGCGAGACTCCAATACGGTTGTATCTGCTCGGGATCCGTGTACTGGTATGGATACCTGCATTCCGGTGGTCCGTTTCTGAAAAGCGCCTTGTCGAAAGCGTCCATTTTGCCGTGGTCGTAAGCGGTGCGGTAGGCGAAGTATCCGTGGTCTAAATCGTGTGGAACGACGAGAGACGCTTTTGCCAAAGGAATGGTTTGACGATAGACGATCGGCGGGCTGCAGCTTGGGTTGGGCACCACTTGTCCCGTCGTCGTTCCGTCGGCCCCGGGAAACGTCGCGAAGAAATCGTTGAAGGTGCGATTTTCTTGAATCACCAGCACGACGTGTTTTATGGGGCTCCTCGAGCCAGAGTGGCGGACGGCAGACTCCCCGCGAGAGCGCAGTGGAGGGCGCGCGAGCGACGTCGTAGTGCCGTTGCAGTCTGCGAGCGTCAAAGCGACCGAACAGAGGCTTATCGTCCACCAGAGGGCGGAAATCCTCAACGGTCGCCTCTTTTCAAGCGTGCTCGTGAGCGCCTATTCCGTATCGACGGGTTCGTTCGACGGCGGCTCGTTCAAGAATTGCGAGAGCGGATACTTGGAAGGAATCGGCGAGAATTTCCGCGGCTTATGATGAAAGTCGAACGCGTCGTTGAGGCTCCTCGCGCGCTTATCGGTATAGCCGTCAGGAACGGACCCGATGCTTCCCGGCAGAATACCGTAGACTTCTTCGATGAACCTCAAGATGCTGCCGTACTCGTATTGTACGTGCGAAACGTAGCCGTGCTTGGCGTATGGCGAGATGATGAGGCATGGGACGCGAATACCAAGGCCGCGATAATCGAGCTGAGGCGGTGGAGCGTTGTCGTAAAATCCGCCCCAGTCATCCCAAACGACGATGATCGCGGTCTTCGGCCAGTACCGACTCTTTCCGACCGCGTTCACGATGGAAGCAACCCACGAGGGTCCTTTATCGCTAAAGGCGGCGGGGTGGTCTGAGTCTTCCTTGCTCGGCGTCACCCAGCTCACCGATGCGAGCTTCCCATCCTTCGCGTCGTTCAAGACCCGCGTCTGCGGAGCAATGATGTTCGTCTTCCAGTCCGGGCCGTAGCGCACGTACTTGATCGCTTCAAAGGGCTCCCAGAAGCCCGCATCCAGCACTTTGGTCGCATAGATCTTCCACGAGACTTTCGCGTTATCGAGCACCTGCGCGGACGTGTTGAACTGATCGAAGCACGGAAAGGGCCCTTGGAAGAAGTGCACGACCCGGTCCGAAGTCAGATATGAGGTCTTCGTGGCCGGTGGTGAGTCGCAGTCGTCTGGCGTGTGACTTGCAAAGTTGACCTCGGCTTCGGAGGGCAGCTTGATATCGTCGGTACCGGCGACGAGCGTCAGATGCGCGGTGAAGCTTCCGCCGAACTCGGTTGGAAACATTTCGTCGGCGAGCACGTATTGCTGGGCCATCGTTCGGTACGGTTCGATCTGCGAGTGCTCGAGATACGCGTACGCTTGATCGGGGCCATGGCTCGTTCCGTAGGCCGAGAAGCCGTCCATTTGCCCTTTGTTCCAGTCGACCATCGACGAGCCCCAATCGTGGGCGAGATCCCGATTGTTTTCGAACGTTACTTGGTGCAGCCTTACGAGCGTATCACCTCGCGGACAACGAGAGCGATGGCTCGGCCGCTGCTCGGGGGTTTCTGATACCGAGCGTGCGCTGTCGCTTGGCGGAGGAGACGCGCAACCCATCATCGGTGCGTTGGCGCCGGGCCAGCCGGCAAAGAAGTTTTCGAAGCTGCGGTTCTCCTGAATGATGACGATGACGTGAGATATATATTTGCTGGCCAAGCCCGCGGGCTGCACGGGCGGCAACGCAGCCGGCGCGCCCGTCGACGCGTTCCCGCTGGAAGAACATCCGACACTGAGAATCATGCCGAAGATCGTAAGCAAAACCAGCGGCTTGGAAACCATCTTTCCTCCTGCTAGCAAAGGTTTTATATCGTTACGCGATGCGCCCGCTATTCATCGGTAGCGAGGTCGACGCCTTCTCTGTTGAGCGGGCCAACGGCCCGCGCGCGATGGGATTTGCGCGTAGGGCGCGAATAACCATCGGCTGCCCACCGCATTCCAGCGTGGGCCGTCCGCGGCCGCGGACGTCAATGGAGTACGGGAGAGGAATGACTGAGTACGAGGCAACCTATATTTTGCGCCCGTCGCTCGAAGAGAGCGAAGTCGATCAGCGCGTCAACGCGATAGCCGAAATCGTCAAGAGTCAGGGCGGTGAAGTAAGCGGCGTAGAGCGGCTCGGCAAGAAGCGTCTGGCCTATGAAATCAATGACGCGCGCGAAGGTAACTACGTCGTCATGCAGTTCAAGAGCGAGGCAGCAGTCTCTAAGGAACTGGAGCGACAGCTCAAGCTGCAAGAAGACGTTCTGCGCGCATTGATCGTCCGGCTCGACGCGAAGATGCTGACCCACATGGCCTCACTCGCAGCAGCAGCGCCGCCCGCGCCCCAAAGCCAACCCTAAATGGGCAGCGTTTCGGTAACTTCTGTGCCATACTGGTGACACCGCGAGGCGATAGCATCGTTCCAGTGAGTGCATTACGGCGAAAGAGAGTGAGCGATGGCAGGTTCATATAATCGCATCATCCTGGTGGGCAATCTAACGCGCGACCCGGAGATCCGATATACGCAGTCAGGTAAGGGTGTCACGAAGTTTACGCTCGCCGTGAACAATCCGCGCAACAAAGAAGAGACGACCTTCGTCGACATCGTTGCGTGGGATCGGCTTGGCGAAACGTGCAACACCTACCTGAAGAAGGGTTCAAACTGCTTGGTCGAGGGGCGCCTGGTGATCCGCAGTTATGACGACAAGGATGGAAACAAGCGAAAAGCCACTGAAGTCGTCATCGACAACATGCAGATGCTTGGATCACCGCGCGACCGCGCCCCGGCAGGGAGTGACGATGGGAGCGCCGGCTACAATGGCGGTGGCTCTGATGGACCGGCGCGCGCGCCGATTGCGGGCGAGGCCTTCAGCGACGAACTCGAAGACGAAATCCCGTTCTAGCTAGTCCGGTCGTAGCGCAAGCGCGATAAGATGATATTCGTCTTGGCGCTTTGCGGATCGCTGTTTGCCTCCGCCTCAGTCGAAGCCAAGGTTGCCCAGATCATGTCTGTCCTCACGCCGTCCGAGCGCTTTCAACTTGTGCGCGGGGAATCGGGCGTGCCGGTTCGGAACGGTGCCTCCACCGGCGCGATCGGATCCGCCGGCTACATCCCTGCAATATCGCGTCTGGGCGTCCCGGCTCTACAGGAGACCGATGCGAGTCTCGGCATAGCAAATCCGAACAACGTTCGGCGGCGGGGCGTCGCGACGGCGTTGCCTTCCGGGCTTTCGCTTGCGTCGACCTGGAATTCGCAACTCGCCTATCAGGACGGCTCGGTGATCGGTGACGAAGCCTGGCGCAAGGGCTTCAACGTCCTTTTAGGACCAGGCTTGAACCTGGCGCGCGACCCGCGTAACGGCCGAAATTTCGAATATCTGGGCGAGGATCCGCTCTTGGCGGGAACGTTGGCCGGCGCTATGATCTGCGGCATTCAAGACCAGCACGTCATCGCGACGATGAAGCACTTCGCATTGAACGATCAAGAAACCGGGCGATTCTTGTACTCCGCAGATATCGGGGAAGCGGCAATGCGCGAGAGCGATCTGCTGGCGTTCGAGCTTGCACTCGAGCGCGGTCATCCGGGCGCGGTGATGTGTGCGTACAACCGCGTCAACGGCGTCTACGCCTGCGAGAACGAGCATCTTTTGAATGACATCCTCAAGGGCGCTTGGGGGTTCTCTGGCTGGGTCATGTCGGATTGGGGAGCGGTTCACGGTGTCCAAGCCGCACTGCACGGGCTCGATCAAGAATCAGACGCGGAAATTGACAAGGCGATACGCGGTGTTTCGCCCTTCGCGCAGCCGCTGGAAGCGGCCGTCGCCTCGGGTACGATCCCGCAATCGCGACTCACCGACATGGACCGGCGTATCTTTCGGTCGATGCTTGCCGTCGGTCTCTTCGATAACCCGCCAAAACAGTCGCCGATCGACTACGGCGCTCACGCCGCCGTCGCATTGGACGCCGGCGAACGCGGCATCGTCTTGCTCAAAAACGATGGGATTCTTCCTTTGGCCAAATCGATCCAACGCATCGCCGTCATCGGTGGCTACGCCGATGCCGGCGTCCTTTCCGGCGGCGGATCTTCACAGGTGATGCCGGTCGGACACGCGCTCGCGGTGCCACTCGGCGGCGAGGACGCGCCAATTGCATTCTACGATCGATCGCCGCCGCTCGCCGCGATTCGGGCAGTTGCGCCTCGGGCGGCAGTGAGCTTTGTCGACGGGCGTTATCCAGGCGAGGCGGCCGCGATCGCCAAACGTGTCGACGTTGCGGTCGTTTTGGCGACGGAGTGGATCTCCGAAGGGATCGACGCTCCGAGCTTGAGCCTACCGTACCGACAGGATGAGTTGATCTCCGCGGTTGCAGCGGCGAATCGACACACCATCGTCGTATTAGAGACCGGCAACCCTGTTACGATGCCTTGGCTCGACCGCGTCGGCGCGGTCATGGAGGCCTGGTATCCCGGTCAGCGCGGCGGCGCCGCGATCGCCAACGTGCTTTTTGGAAACGTTGACGCAACGGGACGCCTGCCCATCACGTTTCCGATCGCGCAAAAGCAGCTCGTCCATCCCGATCTGCCGGGACTCGATGAGCTGATCTCTGCGAGGGCCGCCGGATTTCATGGATATCAATTGGCACTCGCTTTACTGCCGTTTTCAGTGAGCTATCCCGATGGAAGCGACGTCGGTTATCGCCGGTTTGTAAAACAAGGCTGGCCGACGCTCTTCGCGTTCGGTCACGGGCTCTCGTACACCACCTTCCGTTATAGCGACTTCAGCGTCACGGGCGGTCAAACGTTGACGGCGAATTTCAAGATAACCAACGTCGGTTCGCGTGCCGGAACCGACACTTCGCAGCTCTATCTTACGCGGGAATTTTGGTGTCCCCGAGATGCGGCTGCTCGGATGGAGCCAAGTGAGGCTTGCTCCGGGAGAGACGCGCCGCGTTCGCGTGGCCGCCGATCCGCGTCTTCTCGCGGATTTCGACCCGTCGCAGAACGTTTGGACCATTCGCGAGGGGCTCTACGAGGCGGCGATCGGCTCCGCTTCCGACGAGCTGAGCTTTCGGGCGACGGCGCCGATCGCCGCGCAGTCGCTCAAACCATGAACGTCCGCTATGGAATACGATACTGCTTTACGATCGTGCCGTCGCGGGGCGGCCAGGTTCCCGGCACCGCACTCCCGTGCATCGCGTCGCGGATTCTCGCGATATCGGATGCGGTAATGCCCTCGCCGGCGACCGCGTTCATCGATTGATCGCCGTTGCGCCAGGTGAAGTTGTCGCGCCGCACGATTACCTCGCGTCCGGCTTGAACTCGATCCATCTCTTCGAACATGTACTTTGACGGTGGACCCTCACGCGGATCGAAGCGATCCGCCCTTAACTGAAACGAGCGGCCGTCGGCGCGACGGTAGATGAACGTAACTGCGGGGCTGCCGACGCTCCACGAACGGGTGACCTTTGAGTAGATGGCGGTCGGCGTCGTGGCGATCTTCTCTGAAACCACGTCCCTGGGCAGTCCCGCCGGCGGGAGTATTTTGAACGAGACCCGGGACTGCGCTGCCGCGAGTGTGCCGATTTGCGAGCGCATCGCAGACTCGATCGACGTTGGCGCGGGCGGCGGCGGTTTCCAACGTACGATCGCTTCGATTTCGCCCTTGATGCTTTGCGTAAGCCCCGGCGCGATCCCCGGCAGTCCTAATGCGAGAATCGCCGCTGCGGCGGTGGCCATAGCCGGCAGATACAAGCGCGATGGAGATCGCATCGTAGCCTGCGATTGCGCAGTTTTTCGCCGAATTCGTGCGAATGGAACCGGCGGCACTTCGATCTCGCCAAGCATCGAATCCAGCGCGGCCGCTATGCGTGCGTCAGTGTACATCGGTGAGTGCCTCATCATACGAAAGCCGGTTTGGTCCGCCGGAGAGTGCCGTTCGCAAGGCTTTACGCGCGCGCATCAAGTGAAAACGAACGGTTGGCGACGGCACCCCGGTCGCGGCGGAAATTTCTACGCTGCTCAAGCCGGCGTAGTAATGCAGGAGGATGGCCGCGCGTTGCAGCGGCGTCAGCGACGCGAGCGCATCGTAGAGGTCGAGCGTTTCGCTTCGATCGAAGGTGACGCCGCGGTCGCCGAGAGCATCGAGACTCTCGGTACGCCGGCGACGGCGCGCCGCTGCGAGCGCATGGCTGACGGTGATCTTATAGCTCCACGCCGCGAAGGCATTCGAGCTTTTGAGCGAGCTCAGCGAACGGACGATTGCAGCGCACGCCTCCTGTGCCGCGTCTTCCGCCAGGCCGCGATCGTGCAGAATGACCAGCGCGACCCGATAGGCTTCAGGCCAAACGGCTGCGATGAGCGGCTCGAGCGCTTCGGACGCCGCCCGGGCGCTTTCGACGATCCGGGGCTCGATCGTCAGCGGCATCTCGTGACGTTCTCTCGATCGCTCATACCATAATAGATGCGCTGAAAGGGCAAAATGTTGGCGAAGGAGAGCGGAATGAGCGATCGATGGGAGATTCCGGGAAGCGAGGGCCGGCAGCTGCCGGGGAGCGAGGTGCTCGGCGACGCGGATCCGGCGCAGGAAGTAACGGTCACTCTGGTCGTGCGCTCGAAACGCCCCGGGATTCCGCCGCCGGGCGCGATGTCGCGCGCGGACTTCGCGCACGCCTACGGGGCCGATGCGTCGGACTTGGAGAAAGTCGAGACGTTTGCACGGGCGCACGGATTGGCCGTCGTCGAGCGAAGCGCTGCGCGCCGCAGCGTGGTGCTGCGCGGAAGTGTTGCGCAGATGAACGACGCGTTCGGCGTCAAGCTGCAGCGCTGCCGCGCCGGCGCCACCAGCTATCGGGGACGCCAGGGCAGCCTCAGCGTACCGAACGATCTCGCCGAGATCGTTCAAGCCGTGCTCGGTTTAGATAACCGGCCTCAGGCGGAAACGCGCGTACGCATCGCCGAGCACGCCGCCACGTCGTTCACACCCGTACAGTGGCGAAGCTCTACGATTTTCCAGCAGGCGTGGACGGAACGGGCCAGTGTGTCGGCATCGTCGAGCTGGGCGGCGGTTTTAGCCAAACGGACTTTAACGCATATCTTTCCGGTCGGGGCTCAAGGCGCAAACCGTGACCGTCGTTTCGGTGGACGGCGCAACGAATGTTCCGGGCCAGGACTCCAACGCCGATGTCGAAGTGATGCTCGACGCCGAAATGGTCGGAGCCATTGCACCGGCATCCGGCATCGTTATCTATTTTGCGCCGAACACCGACCAAGGTTTTCTCGATGCCGTTACGACCGCAGTGCA
The DNA here is from genome assembly GCA_963767725.1 of Vulcanimicrobiota bacterium. Classification (GTDB taxonomy): domain Bacteria; phylum Vulcanimicrobiota; class Vulcanimicrobiia; order Vulcanimicrobiales; family Vulcanimicrobiaceae; genus Cybelea. The sequence continues at coordinate 406,395 of CAVYEN010000003.1, read as the reverse complement.
CGATCAGATTCATAAGCCGTCGGTCATTTCGATTAGTTGGGGCTCGTCCGAGTCAAACTGGACGCGGCAGGCTCTCGACGCGCTCAACGACGCGATCGCTGCGGCCTCGGCGGTCGCGGTCACGGTTTGCGTCGCTTCGGGCGACGGCGGCTCGAGCGACGGCGTAAGCGATGGCGCGCCGCATGTAGATTTTCCGGCCTCGAGCCCGTATGCGCTCGGCTGCGGCGGGACGACGATCGCGGCTTCGGGCGAAAAATTTCCTCGGAGACAGCCTGGAGCGATTCGGGCGGCGGCGTCAGCAATTCCTTTGCGCTTCCGTCATGGCAAGCGAAAGCAAACGTTCCGCCACCAGCCGCCGGCTCCACGGGCGGACGCGGCGTTCCCGACGTTGCCGGAGACGCGGATCCAAACAGCGGATATCAAATTCGCGTTGACGGCTCGAACCTGGTCGCCGGTGGAACGAGCGCGGTTGCGCCGCTTTGGGCGGCGCTCACCGCCTTGATGAATCAACGGCGCGGCAAAAATCTCGGCTTTTTCAACGCGAGTCTCTACGCGCTGCCGGGTTACCCAGACAATCCCGGTCCGCTCCACGACATCACAAGCGGCAATAACGGTGTTTACGCCGCCGCCCGAGGCTGGGATGCATGCACGGGACTCGGAAGTCCCGACGGCGCGCGTTTGTCCCAAGCGCTTTAACCACTTGGCTAAAGGCGGCAACCCCCGGGCGTGAAACATCTGCAGGCAATGGAACTCGCCGAAACTTAGGAGCACAGCGACGATGAATTGACCGACATGCAAACCGGAGCCGCACTGCGCAACTTTCTCCTGCTCCCGTACTCCGAGCTCGAGGATTTGAACCTGCGCGCCAAGGCGCAGCGCCAAGAGCGCGTTCCGCTTGGTGCACTGCAAGAAGAGCGTTTGCGCTATCTCGCCGACGAGCCCGGGATCAAGGCGCTGACCGTGCTCTTCAGCGACCTCGAAGGACGCCTGCACATGCTCGATTACGACAAAAAATTCTTGCTGCGTTCCCACGACAACCTTACCTTCGACGGCTCTTCGATACGCGGCTTCACGCCGCAGCGGGAGAGCGACTTGCGCTTATCGCTCGACTGGAGCGCCTTCTATTGGGCTCCCGCCGATATCTTCGGGCCCGGAAAAGTGCTCGTCTTCGGCGATGTCTTGGACCGCGAAAGCGAGCCGTTTCCCGGCGACGTTCGGGGCGCGCTCAAGAAACTCGCCAACGATTCCTACGCGAAGAAAGGCTACGCGCTCAATGCTGCCAACGAGATCGAAGGCTTTCTCTTTCAAAGGTCTCGACGCGGAACGGCGCTATCACGAAACCGGAAAGTTCGAATACGTCAACACGGGCGGGTACTATCACTCGTTGCCCGGCGATCCGTTGCGCAACTTTATCGATACCGTCGCAGAGGTTCAGCGAGCGATGGGATTCCAGAACGAGAAGGACCACCCTGAAGTGGCGCCATCGCAGTTCGAAATCAATTATAGCTATGGCGAAGTCGTCGCTGCCGCCGATCAGATCCAGCTCTACAAGCTGATCTGTCGCCAGGTCGCCACCAAGCTTGGCATGACGGCCAGCTTTTTGCCCAAGCCGGTCATCGGTGTGAACGGAAGCGGCATGCATACCAACGTTTCGGTGAGCAAAAACGGAAGTAACCTATTTTGGGATCCCAAGGGACAGGAGCAGCTCAGCGCTTTCGGATGGGAATTCGTCGACCGCATCCTCACCTACGGGAACGACATTTGCTTGATGCTCAACTCCAGCGTCAACGCGTACCGGCGCCTCGACCCTCATTTTGAAGCACCGAATCAGCTCAAGGCTTCGGCGATCGACCGGGGTGCGATGATTCGCATTCCGATCGGCAATCAGCGCAGCATGCGGACTGAGGTGCGCTCCGTGGCGCCCGACGCCAACCCGTATATGGTAATGCTCGCGGTCTTCAAGACCGGGCTCGAGGGCAGCGCCAGCAGTCTAGAAAACCTGCGTCAAGCCGATCGTTATCTTCCGGACAACATCTACGATGCGCTGGCGGCGTTCCGCGCTTCCGAGTGGACGAGCAGTCTTCTGGGCGAAGACGTAAAGAGACGCTACGCCGATCTAAAAGAGGCCAGTGCCGATCGCTGTCCGCGCCTTTTGGGCAACTTCGTCAAAGCGCAAGAAGTGACGTACCACCACGAAGTCTACAACCAATACCTCTGGAGTCTCTTTTAAGAATTGGGCCTGGCTTCAGCAAGCAGGGGCAAAGTCGGTAACCTTGAAGGGCCCACTTCTCAGAAGGAGGCTCTCATGGAGACTCGAGTGGTTCGATTTCGTCACTTACTGGCCGGCGGGGCGATCGTGTCCTCGTTGGTTTTGGCAGGCTGCAATGCGGGTGGAATTCCGGCGACGACCGGACTAACCGCGGGGACGCGGGCGCCGAACGCGTCGCCGCTCGGCCGCTCGGCTTTGGTCACGACGTTGAGCGATTCTGGCCGAGGATCCCTGAGGGCTGCGATCCAGTCCGTCAATAGCGCACGTTGGTGCAGGCCCGTCGACGATAACGTTTAGCGTAAGGGGCACCATACGGCTTGCTACGTCGTTGCCTGCGATTGGCGTTCGGGTCAGTTTAGACGGGACGACCGCGCCGCATTATTCAGGGAAGGGACCGGCCGTGGAAGTCGATGCAAACGGTCACGGTGGTCTTGTTTTTGCTCCGGGCTCGGGCGGCTCCGCCTTGATCGCTCTCGCAGTGGACGATGCCCGGGGCAACGGCGTAACGCTCAATGCCGGTCCGATAAGCTTGGACCGAAATTACGTCGGCCTGAATCTTGCGGGGGCTGCGTTTGGAAACGGCGGCGACGGCATCTACGTTTCCCGCCGCTCGTCGAACAACCGCATCGGTCGCAACTCGTCCGGCTCGTCGGGCGCCGTTGCGAACGTCATCTCCGCTAACGCCGGCAACGGCGTGAGCCTCCATGGCTCTTCGGCAATAGTATAGTCGCTAATCGCATCGGCACGGACGCAAGCGGAAAATCCGCGATTCCCAATGGCGCAAACGGGATATGGATAACCGCGGGCTCCGGCGATAACGAGGTTGGCGGCACTCGATTCGTCGATACCGGGACGGGAAAAGCGAATAATCCGACCGGCTCCAAGGGAACGGTGCCGCCGGTTTTCGTCGTGCCACCCGACGGCAATTTAGTGTCGGGGAATGGTGAAAATGGAATTCTTATCGATGCCGACTCGCAGAACAATGTGCTCAACGGGAATTTCATAGGAACGACCGCGAACGGCGATGGGGGAATCGGCAATTCGGCTGACGGCGTACGAATCACCAAGGCGGACGATAATTCGTTAGTCGGATGCAAATTTAGAAACGATCCTTTCGTCTATTACAATGTCCTGAGCGGAAATGGCGAAAACGGGCTGCGCGTCACCGACGCGAACAACGTAACCGTCCAGGGAAATTTCTTCGGCATCGGCGCCGACAATACGAATATCCTAGCCAATAAAGCTGACGGCATCCTCGTTGAGGGCTCCTCGCTCGATACCGTCGTCGGCGGGGTCATTCCGCTCGGTAACGTCTCGGCGGGCAACGCTCGCAACGGCATTGAGGTAAAGGACACGGTCTCGGGATTTACGACGTTCAACACCTTCGGTGGGCTGCTGGCCTTCAAGGGTGCCGCTCCCAACGGCAATGACGGCTTGCTCGTGACGGCCACCGGCGGCAATCAGACGGTGCGCACCAACGTCTTTTCCGGTAACGCGAACAACGGCGTCGAAATCGCGGGAGATGCATCGGGTGTCGCGGTCGACCCGATTATCGCCGGCCTGAACACGACCGGGGGCGGCCTTCTGCCAAACGGAAATGACGGCGTACTCGTCGGAAGCTCCGCGCACGGCAATCTCATCGGCGGATACCTCGATCCGTCATCCCGCAAAACGTGTTCTCGGGTAATCATGGCTACGGCGTGGCATTTCTCGGGCGAGCCCACGACAATAAGCTCTTCAACAGCTTTATCGGAACGAACACGCTCGGTTCGAAGTCGCTCGCCAATCGCCGCGGCGGAGTCTACGTCGGAGGCTCTGCGGCGCGCAACACCATCGGCGGCAACTCGAATGTCAAACCGCAGAAGAACCTCATCAGCGGCAACGACCGTAACGGCGTCACGTTAGCCTCCGGCTCGAGCCACACGAAAGTGATCGGCAACTGGATCGGACTGAGTCGCTCCGGTCATCGGAGTATCCCAAACGCAGGCGCTCCGATCCTGGCGCAATCCGGCAGCCTCAACAACACCATTAGAGGCAATCGCACTCACCGCTTTGGCGACCTGTAAATGAGAACGTGAGGCGACAACGCGACGCGCTAAAATCAGGGCTTTGCAAAGTGCTGAGCGATGTAATCGATCCAATAGTGGAATATGTCGGCGATCCGCACGGGGTCGTCCGGAAAGTGGCCGTTGATGGGCCACACCCGGAGTGTCGCATCCTTGCCGTTGTCGCGCAGCGCACGCCAATACATGGAAGAGGTGGCAAAAGGATCGCGATTGTCGCCGATGTCGGAGAGAATGAGCACCGGCGTCGTGACGTCGCGAGCGTACCAAATCGCAGAGGCTTGGCGCCACTGCAAGGCGTTTTCGCCGACGAATGGCGAGCCGCGAAAAAACGCGTCGTCCGACAGACTGTCGTCGGCGGTGCCATAATCGGTGATCCAATCGTTCACCGAAGCGCCGGAGACTGCAACCTTCCAAATGTGGTATTTAGAGATCATCCACGACGTCATGATTCCGCCGTACGACCATCCGCACACGGCAATGCGCGAATCGTCGACGATGCCGCGGCGGCGAACCGCATTGACGGCGGCCATGATGTCTTTCCCGGGTCCCTCCTCCGGATCGTTGAGAATCGCGCGCTGAAATTTCAGCCCGAGGTTCGGGCTGCCGCGATAGTTAGGTCGCAGCACGAGCCAGCCCCGCGCCGCCATGACTTGGGACCAGAAGTCAAACTCGAGCATCGAAGGGTCGTCTGGGCCGCCATGGATGAAGACGACCATCGGATACTTGCGTTCGTTCGAGAACGCAGGAGGCAGATAAAGGACGCCATCCCCCGAATTCCGGTCGTTGTGGGAAAGGTCAGTCGCTGCGCGGTAGCCCAGTCGAACTGATTCATCGCGGCGTTGAAATCGGTCAGCCGTTGCGTTCCGCTCGCATTGAATACTTGAAGAGTTCGATGCGGCTGGGCCGCGAGGTTGCGACGAAGAGCAGCGTCTCGTCATGAGCCAAGGCGCCGCTCAACGATGGAATCTCGGCACCGCCCGGTCGTGTTCAACGGCGTCCCGGGAGTCAAATTGCCTAAATCGATGCGTTCGACTCTTCCTAGAAGCGAGAGACGATAGAGCGCGTTGGTGGTGCGGTCCGGAGCCGCAACGATCAAACTCGTTGAATCGTGCGACCAAACGAAATCGCCGATCGGCCGATCGATGGAGCCGGAGATCACCGATCCGGTTCCGCCTGGCGGAGTCGTCAGATAGAGTTGAGTGAGATTGACTTGCGGATCGCCGTTTGAATAGGTGTATGCGAGATGTGCGCCGTCGGGAGAAAAGACCGGGTTGTCTTCCCACATCGTCCGCCCCGTCAGCAAACGCACTTTTTTACTCGCTACGTCGACGAGCGCCGCGTGAGAGTAACTTTGATCGTTTAAAATCGCGTTTCGGCAAAGCGTAAACGCAATCGTCTTGCCGTCGGGGGCCCATGAGATCGTCGAAGCATCGCCAACGCTCTGCGTCCCGAAAGTCAATTGCGTTGTCGTTCCATCGTCGAGCGAAACGGTAAAAAGGTGGACCGAGCGCGGAGACTCGCGCGCGACGATCGGCTCCGTGGGGGTGGCGGGTAAGCAGCGTCCACGCCAAGCTCAGGATCAGCGCAATCAGAGCGCGACGGTAGCTGCATTTTGCTGGTATACGAGGGAGCCTCGCTCCAGCCGGTGTCGCAAAATCGCGACACTCGGCATCGTCGTGCGTTCGGCATCGCGTCGCCAGCCAAGCAGCGGGCATGCGACATTTGGGTTGCCGTTTCGCGCCGAGCCGCGTCGTTGACAAGACGGCGTGCCCTTGGGCCGTCGCCGAACATAGCCGCTCCGATCGCCCTCGCATAACGCATGCGCGATCGTGATTCGGCTACGCCGGAGAAGATCGGAGAACACTGACGCTCGTGCCCGCGAGCATCATCTCAGCTCCGCTAAAGACCGGTTACCAAGCGCATCGACAAAGGTGTGGTCTTCCGTCATAAGGCGCCAAGGCCGCGATATCTTCTGCGTTGATCGTCTTCGATGAACGCTTGCGCAGTCTCTAGCGCGCTGTCCGGCGGCGGTTTGGCTCCAAAGCAATGAGTGCACGCCGATAGCATAGGCTACGTGTCGTGGCTTGAGCGAATCGTTTCCAGCGGAACCGCGATGACGCTGCCGGAGTCGCTGCCGACGATGAGCGTTTTGCCGTCGACGATCGGCGAGCCGACGTTGAATGACGTATGCATGAACTTATCGCCGACGATGCGCCCGGTGCGCGCATCGAGCGCCCAGAGGTAACCGCCGAAGTCGCCGAAATAGATGATGCCGTTCACATCGACGATGCCCCCCTTGACCACTCCGCGCGTGGGGATCTCCCACATCAGCGTGCCGCTTGATGCATCCAGCGCGTGCATCCACGGTGCGATTGCGCTGCCGAGATAGAGCAACCCATTGGCGAGAAGCGGAATCGCCGCCTCATTGCGTTCCGGCAGAGAGCCGCTATCGAGCGCAACGTCCCACATCAAGGCGCCGTCCACAACGCGAAGCGCATAGGCTCGCTCCACCGTGAGATTGCCGACAACGGTCGATAGATCGGGCCAAATCGGTGAAACGTAGTCGCAATAGATGCCGGTGCCGTCGCTGACGGGCGGACAATCTCCGATGCCCGACGCTCCCTTGGAGAAAGCGCTGCGCCAGACCGTCGACCCTCCATCGGCGTGAAGCCGCCAGGCGGCATTGCTGCCTACTCCGGCGGTAATGAAGTCCCCGTGCCCGATCGGCAGAGCGGCGGTCATCGAGGCCATCGAGCCTATCCAGCGGGAGTACCGCTTGCTGCCCGTCGCGGGATCGATGCCGTTGATCCAGCCGGCGCCATCGTGATTCACAAGGATGCCATCGATGATCGCCGGTGTCGGCATCGCCGATCCCTGCAGCGGAAGCTGCCACCGTACGTTGCCGCTCGAGCGTTCGAAGGCGATCAGCGCGCTTGGCCCTTGACCAACCATGATCGGCTCGGATGGAGACGAGCCGCGACTCGTTGGATCGCCCTCGCCTACGATGACCACGTCGCCATAGACGAGCGGCGCGCTCATCAGCGGATTTGGCACGTGAGCCTTCCAGATGACCTGCCCGCTGTCGACCGCGATGGCATAGAGTGAACCATGGTTGTTCCCGATGTAGAGGGTACCGTCGACGATGGTCGGGCTAGCGGAGATCTGACCGCCTGTTTCAAAGCGCCAGTCCGTCTCGAGCTTGCCACCAAGCACGGCGTTGTTTTGCGGCCCCATGCGAAACTGCGTCCAGGCAGGAGCGACCAACGCCATCATGAGCGTTGCGAGAAGCGAAGCGGCCAGCGTGGTCATGAAAGCACCCTTCGACTAAAGCCTAAGCTCCATCCCGTCGAACGCAATCTCCGCATCGGCTTTCCGCACACTTTCGTACGCCGCAGAGGTCGGATCGAGCATCGGGTTCGAGTTGTTGACATGCGTAAAAACGAGTCGACAATGTGTTGAGCTCAGTTGGGCTAAGGTACCGTCAGAGCCGCCGACCGGTTGGTGGCCGAGCGAGCGCGCACGCTTGTGGAGCAGACCGCTCGCAATGAGCTCGTCGTCGCTGTAAAAGGAGCCGTCCAAGAAGGCAACGTCGCTTTGTGCGATCGAGCGAAAGAGCATTTCATTTAGCGCGCTGAAAACCGGCGCAAATAGCAGCCGGCTTTTTTTCGCGCGATCCTCTATTGCATAGGCAACGACCGCTCCGCGCACGATGCGGCGGCGATCGTAGCCGGGCGTGCTTCCGGGTACTTCGAGGGCACGCACCGTCAGATCGTTTCCGACAATGTCGTCGGCGCTTTCCGGATCGCAAGTTGAATCGACTGCTACTTCGAGCCAGCGATGCGGTGCGGCTCGAAAAGGGAGCGAAGGCGGGCTGTGAAGTTGCGATCGCGCGCACGACTCTACTCGATCGAATCAAAAAGCCCGCAGCCGGTTGGCGCAACACCGCAAAGCCGCCTAGATGATCGATGTTGGCGTCGGTGAGGAGCATGCCGCCGATTGGTGTGCCGCGCCGTTGCTTGGGATGCAGCGGCGGGAAGGCTTCGATTTGTACCGCGACGTCGGGCGAGCAATTCAAAAGCAGCCAGCGTACGCCGTCGGCACTGACGGCGACGCTCGATTGAGTGCGCCGTGGCGCGCGACCGTCGCGCGCGGCTTGGCAGTTCGCACAGGCGCAATTCCATTGCGGCACGCCCCCGCCCGCGGCCGAGCCGAGGACGCGAACGATCACGCTCGGCGAGCGGCGGGTTCGATATCCTCGGCGCCTTCGCGCAATGCCGCTACGATTTGATGATGCGGGCTGAGCGAACAGGCAGGGTCGGTGACGCCGGCATCGCCGGCGAGCAGAAAGGCCTGGCAGCGACAACCGCCCCAGTCGAGCTCACGGCGATCGCACGAACGGCACGGATCGGGCATCCAGCCGGTGCCGCGGTAGCGTACGAAGGCGTCTGAGCTCCGCCATATCTCGCCGAGCCGGCGCTTGCGAACGTTCTCAAACTGCAGCTCTTGTATCGCGGATGCTGCCGGGCATGGGAGAACGTAGCCATTGGGAGTCACCGTCATGAATTCGCTGCCCCAGCCGTTCATGCACGGTTTGGGAAATTCACCGAAGTAATCCGGAAGGACGTAGATGATCTCCATTCTTCCCCGCAGGCGTTCGCGTGCCGCGACGACCACCTCTTCGCCGCGGCGCACTTGTTCGAGCGTCGGCATCAGGGCGATGCGATTGCGATAGGCCCAACCGTAGAACTGTACGTTGGCCAACTCGAGGCGTTCGATGCCGATGTGCTCCGCGAACGCGATTACGTCGCCGAGTGCGTCGTGATTTTGCCGATGCAGCACGCAGTTGAGGGTCAGGGCGACCTCGCGGTCGCGCACGCGCCGCAGAGTGTCGAGTTTCTTTTCATGCACTTGGGCGCCGGCAATGCGATCGGCCAGCTCGGCATGTGGGGCCTGAATGCTGATTTGAATGTGATCGAGCCCGTTATCGAGCAACCGGTCGAGCAGCACGTCGTCCAGAAACGTTCCTTGCGTGATCAGGTTCGTGTACAGACCCATACGCGATGCGGCGGCTACGAGCGCCGCAAGGTCGCGACGCAGTGTTGGTTCGCCGCCGGAAAAGTGCGCTTGAACGACACCCAAGTCCGCCGCATCGCTCAACACGCCGCACCACTCTTGGGTCGAAAGCTCGTCTCGATACTCCCGCAGCGCCAAGCGGATTGTAACAGTATGGGCACTGCAAATTGCAGCGGTACGTCAACTCGCAAAGAAGCGAGAGCGGGCGCGCCGTCATCGAACGAATCCTCGCTGCGCCAGCCGCTCGAAGAGGCTGTTGAGATCGTCTCGCGCGCGTTCCGGCGTCACCTCGAATCGGTCGACGACGGCCTCCACGATCTCTCCTAACGTCCTTTTGCCGTCCACGAGTCCAAGCGCCACCGCTGCCGGACGATTCAAAACGAGAGCGCCTTCGGGAATCAGAAGCATAACGCTCCCATCGCCCTCGCGACGAAGCTTGACGCCTTTACCGAATTTGGGTCGCGAGTCGGCGTTCATTATTTGGGTCGCGAGGCGGCGTTCATTTGAAGACGCCGCAGGCCAGTGCGGTGGCGTCGAGCATCGACCAGAGAACGTCGCATTTGAAGCGCAGCGCGTCGACGCAACGCTGTTCGATTTCCGGCGTCGTTGCTTCTTGCAGTACCCATTCCAGCGCCGATCCGGCGTCGCGTTCCGCCAGCGTAATACGCTTTTCGAAATAGGCGAGTCCGGCGGGATCGATCCACGGGTACTTTTCGACGATTGCCGCGACGCGCCGCTCCATTACGGGCGGTCCGAAGAGCTCGGTCAGGGAGGATGCCACCGCCTCAATCCATGGGCGCGTGCGCGCGAACGTAACGTACGCGTCTACGGCAAAACGGGTTCCCGGCGCGACGCCGCGCTCGGATCGCACCTGCCCTTCGTCGAGTCCGACGGCACGCGCGAGCTCGAGCCACGATGCCGTTCCCCCAAGCGGACCGGTTTCTGCGCCGTCGTGGTCGACGATCCGCGATATCCATTGCCTTCGATGTTCCGCCGAAGGTAAGTTGCCGAGAATCGCGGCGTCCTTCACGGGAATCTGTTTTTGATAGTAGTACCGATTTTCGACCCATGCTTGCATTTGGGCACGATCGAGCGTGCCTGCGACGAGGCGCAAGTGAAAGGGATGTTTGTCGTGATAGCGCTCCCGGCCAACGAGGCGCAGCCGCGCGACGAGGCCGGAATCCGACGAGAAGATCTCCTGCTTAGCGCTTGAGATTCTGGACCGGCGCCGTCAGATAGGCCGTCACCTCAGCGCCGAGCGGATGCTCCTGGTAGTCGGGACGTTCCCAACGCGTGCGTGATTTTTTCATGAAAATCTCCTTTAATCTCCTGGGCTTGAAAGCGGACGTAGGTTTGTATACGCGAGCCGGTTCCGCATGACCTCACTCGGAATTCTGATACGGTCGGCGAGTCGAAGAAAGGCGAGCAGCTTGACATGCCACCAGGTCATGTCGATCTCAAACCAGCGCAAGCCATGGCGCGCCGAGAACGGAAATGCATGATGGTTGTTATGCCAGCCCTCGCCGAATGAGAGTACCGCAACCCACCAGCAGTTCGTTGAATGGTCGCTCGTCCGATACGTGCGGTAGCCGAGCATGTGCGCCGCGCTATTAACCAGCCACGTTGAGTGGTAGCTGACGACGAGACGGACGAAGACGCCCCACACGACCCACGACCAGCCGCCCAGAAAAAAAAGGCCAGCCGCGAAAACGAGTTGCAGCGGCACGGCCAGATACGATAATGCGCGGTAGAATGGCTGGGCATTGAGATCGGGCGCATATCGCGCGAGCTCGTCTTGGCTGGGGTAAGCGATGTTGTGCCGATAGAGCCAGTCGACGTGCGCCCATTTGAAGCCAAGCTGTATGTTGTGCGGGTCGCCCTCGTGATCGGCGTGAGCGTGATGCTTACGATGAACGGCAACCCAGCGGATAGGGTCGCCTTGCAATGCGAGCGTTCCAAAGACTGCGAAGAGATATTCGAGCGGTTTGCGCAACCGCAAGCTTCGGTGCGTGAGAGCGCGATGATAACAGAGCGTGATTCCCAAAGCGCCGGTGCAATAAGAAACGATTGCCAGCACGGCCAAATCGGATAGTCGAAAGAGCGGTAGCCATAATGCTGCGAGAGCGCCGATGTGAACCATCGCGAGCCCGACGCCGGTAGCATACCTAGCGAATCGATCCATGCATCTCCGCTCCCACGAAGCTAAAAAGGGACGCTGCCGGTTTTGTTCGGCCGACGAAAAAGAGCCTGCCGAAGCAGGCTCCGTTAAGCGGCTTCGCCGGTAAGCGAGCGAGTTGTTAATATGAGCGGCGAGTTCCGAAGCAATCGCGGCAGTAGACCGGCTTGTCGCCTCGGGGCTGGAAAGGCACCTCTGCGACACCGCCGCATTGGCTGCAGGTGGCTTTGAACATTTCCCGGGGGGCGCCGCGCCCGCCGTTCGAAGAGCGGCCGGCTTTGCGCGCGGTGCGGCACTCGGTGCAACGGCTCGGCTTGTTGGTAAAGCCTTTCATCGCGAAAAACTCTTGTTCGCCTGAGGTGAAGGCGAACGGCTGTCCGCAGTCCACGCAGGTAAGTGTTTCGTCTGTATACATGTAGTGAGCGAATCTCCTAAGATTGGTATGTTTGTTCTCCGGATCCGATTCGCTCAGTGCTGGGAACCTTGCGGACTTCGAAACCTGGGTAACCAGACTACTATACACCATTTCCGGCCGAAGCGTTACGGAGGCCCTCAAGGACTCGCTCGAGCCCCGACCGAACATACGTTCCAAATCCGGTCGCTGTGACCGGTGGTGGTACGAGTCAGTCGCGCCACCTGGCTAGGGTTCGGCCCTCAGACGAGGGCGCGACCGCCAACCACCTAGTCGAGAGGACGCCATGCCAGCCAAGATTAAGCGCGCCGTAAAAGAACGGCGCACAAAGCGTAAGCCTTGCAGCTTTTGTACGGAACGCGCCATCGCGGTCAACTACCGCGACGTCCCACGCCTGCGGAAGTACGTTTCCGAGCGAGGGAAGATCGTCCCGCGCCGCATCTCGGGGAACTGCGCGAAGCACCAGCGGATGCTGACGACAGCCGTCAAACGCGCTCGCCTCATCGCTTTCCTTCCATTCGGCACAGATTAGCGCTCGTGAAGCTCGTTCTTTATGCCGACGTCAAAGCGCTCGGCAAGCGCGGCGACGTTGTGGAAGTCGCCGATGGCTACGCACGAAACTTCCTCCTTCCGCGTAAGCTTGCGGGCGAGGCCGACAAGGGCGCGCTCGCGCAACTTGACGCACAACAAAAAGCGCACGGGCGGCGTGAGGCACAGGAAGAGGCCGACGCGCGCGCTTTAGCCGCTCGCCTCGAATCGGCTCGCCTCACCGTGAGGGCAAAGGCCGGCGAAAATGGCAAGCTCTTCGGCGCGGTCACGAATGGGGATGTTGCTGCCGCAATCGCCGTCGCACTGAGCGTTGCGGTCGATAAACATCGGATCGAGCTTTCGAGTCAAATTAAGGCGCTCGGAGCTTATCCGGTTCGAATCAAGTTGCACAAGAACGTCGTCGCGAAAGCGGCGGTGGACGTCTTGCCGGCATAACTTGCATGGCTAACGTGCAACAGGTCTATACGACGCGCTTCCGTCGCAAATTTGGCGTGGAAGACGAGTTGAGCCGCTACGTCAGCGCGCTTTACGAGATGCTCGCGTCGGTCCTCGGTCAGGACAAGGTCGTTCTCCGAGCCGGCAAGGTCAACGCGCTGAAGATGATGCGCTCGCAAAATCTTCCCGACCGGTTATGCGGCCTGTCGCGTCTCGTCTTCGAGGATCCGACGCGCGAGCGGGCGACGACGCGCGCTCAACAACGGAAGGTCCTCGGGGAGATCGAGGAAGCGATGGCCGACGTCATTGCCCAACGCCACGCCGAAGACTCGATCGAGCGGCGAGTTAACGAGAAGATGACCGAGCGTCACCAGGAGTACGTCAAGGACCTCAAGCTCGAAGCGCTGCGAGAGACGAGCGGTCCCGAAACGCCGTCGTCGCAGGCGAAGCTCGAGGAGCTGCAAGCGCTGTCGCAGCGGAGTCTCGCCGCTTCGGCACTGCAGCAGCTGCGTCCTCAGACGTTGCGCGACGTCGTTGGCCAGGAGGGCGCAATACGCGCTCTGTTGGCAAAAATAAGCTCTCCCTATCCCCAGCATGCAATTCTCTACGGACCTCCCGGCGTTGGCAAGACGACGGTGGCTCGGCTCGTTTTAGAGGTTGCGAAGTCGAGGCCGTACACGCCGTTCGCCAAGGATGCTCCGTTCGTGGAGGCGAGTGGAACGACGCTGCGATGGGATCCGCGCGAGACGATCAATCCGCTGCTCGGCAGCGTGCACGATCCGATCTATCAAGGCAGCCGGCGCGAGTTCGCCGACGCCGGCGTCCCAGAGCCGAAGCTCGGCCTCGTGACTCGGGCGCATGGCGGCGTGCTCTTCATCGACGAAATCGGCGAAATGGACCCTGCGCTGCAATCGCGGCTGCTGAAGGTGTTGGAAGATAAGCGCGTGACCTTCGAGTCTTCGTATTACGACGAGAGCGCGCCGAACGTTCCCGAGTATGTCAAGCGCCTCTTCCGCGAAGGCGCTCCGGCGGACTTCATTCTGATCGGCGCCACGACGCGAGAGCCTGACGACATCGATCCTGCGATTCGCTCGCGATGCGCCGAGATTTTCTTTTCACCGCTCACCCAACACCAGATCCTTTCGATCGTGGTCGCAGCGATCAAACGCCTTGGGGCGAAGGCGGCGCGCGGCGTTTCCAAACTGATCGCGTCGTATACGATCGAAGGGCGCAAGGCCGTGCAGATCGTTGCCGACGCCTATGGACAAGCGCTCTACCGGCTTTACCCGGGCAAGCATACGGAGAGTCCAAAAAACGCATCGATCGTTGAAGAGGACGTACGCGCCGTCGTGCAAGCGAGCCGACTCGTGCAGCACACACTGGTGAAAGGACGGGCGACCCGCGAGATCGGCAAAAGCTTTGGCTTAGGCGTTTTGCACCATCTCGGAAGCATCATCGAAATCGAGGCGGTCGCCTTTCCGGCCGCGCAGACCGGGAAAGGAACCATGCGATTCAACGATACGGCCGGCTCGATGGCGAAAGATTCCGTCTTCAACGCGGCCAGCGTGTTACGCGCAATCACCGGCGCCGATAGCGCCGAATACGATTTTCACATCAACGTCGTCGGCGGCGGCAACATCGATGGTCCGTCGGCGGGTCTTGCGATCTTTCTCGCCCTTTATTCCGCGGTAACCAAGACGCCGCTTCCGCAAGACGTCGCGGTCACCGGCGAACTTTCGATTCAAGGAAAAATTCGCGCCGTCGGCGGGGTTGTCGAAAAACTCTATGCCGCGCGCCAGGCGGGGATGCGGCGCGTGCTGCTACCCAAGGAAAACGCGCGCGAAGTCGATGGGGCGGTCGGGGGCTTGGCGGTCGTTCCGGTTGCCAACGTCGAGCAAGTTTTGCGCGACTTGCCGAATAAGCGGCGTCGCGGCAGAATGTCTTAACGCTCCGCTTCGTTCTGTGCCACCACGTCTGGCACACCGCGCCGTCAATTTTTTTCCAGCTATGCACAAGCCGCTCACAAGGCGTTCGCCGGCGCGGCGCCGGACAGCGCCCCCAAGGCAATGACCGCTCAGCCTATTCCGTCGTCGATCGATCGCATTCCGCCGCATAATCTCGAGGCGGAAATGGCAGTGATGGGCTCGGTGCTCGTTGATCGCGAGATGTTCGCCGCCGTCGGTGAAATCGTGCGTCCGGCCGATTTTTACGCCCACGTCCACGAAACGATCTTCGCGGTGCTCTTCGAGCTCTACGAGCGCGGCGAACCGCTCGATAAAATTTCGGTTGCGGAGGAGCTGCGTCGGCGCGGAGCCCTCGAGCGGGTTGGGGGACTCTCTTATATCAGCGCGCTCATGGATACGGTACAAACCGCTGGATCGGCTCGGTACTACGCGACCATCGTTAAAGAAAAGTCGGTCTTGCGCTCGCTGATCCACGCCGGGTCTGAGATCACGCAGCTGGGCTACGAGGGCGAAGAAGACGTGGCCGGAGCGCTGGATCAGTGCGAACAGCTGGTCTACACGATTGGAGAGCGCCGCGGAATCAGCGAGTTCATGCCCGTCAATCGCTTGATGAAAGAGGCTTTCGACCACATCGACCGGCTCTTCCACATGCGCGGTGACCGCACCGGGCTTACGTCGGGATTCCACGACGTCGATGCGATGACGACGGGGTTCCAGCCGGGCAATTTCGTAATTGTTGCTGCTCGCCCGGGGATGGGCAAAACTTCATTCGCCCTCAACATGGCGGTTGCAGCCGCACGTGAAGAGGGCGAGCCGATTGCCTTCTTCTCGCTGGAAATGTCGAATAGCGAGTTGATTCAGCGGTTGATTTGCGCCGAAGCGCGCATTTCGATGAACGATATGCGGCGCGGTAACATCAAGCAGCATCAGTGGGAGGACATCTCGCGGGCGATGGGGGCGCTCAACGAGCTGCCAATTTATCTTGACGACATGGGCGCGTTGACGATCAGCGACGTGCGCAGCCGGTGCCGCCGATTGAAATCGACGGTGGGCCTCGCAGCGATCTTCATCGACTATCTTCAACTCGTGCGCCCGGGCGTGCTTGCGCGCAACAGCAACCGTAATGAAGAGATTTCCGAGATCTGCCGTTCGCTCAAAATGACCGCGAAGGACCTGGCAGTGCCCATCATTGCGCTCGCGCAGCTCAATCGCGGCGTCGAAATCCGCAGCGAGAAGCGCCCGATGCTCGCAGACCTTAGAGACTCCGGCTCGTTGGAGCAAGAAGCCGACGTTGTAGCATTTCTCTACCGCGACGGCTACTATAACCCGGAAACGGCCGAGCCCGACCTCACCGAGTTCATCATCGCAAAGCACCGCAACGGACCGACGGGATCGGTCAAGCTGCGCTTCCAGCGCGAGTACACGCTTTTCTTGCCCTACGCCGACGAATCGCACTTCGCCCCCGCCTAGGGCGGATTTAGCGCATCTCTTTGTCGCCTCCGGGCTCATTTACCGTAGTAAACTTCGGCGACCCCTTCTAGGCTGCATCTAAATCCGCTCTAAGCGATTCTGATATGCCAAATTCGCTCCTAGGCGGCGGTGCAGGAGGTAAGCGCCGTTGTTATAACACTTGGTTAACCATGGTTAATGTTATCCATGGCTAACAACAGCGCGCGCCAGCTTCTATCGGTCGGTTCCGATCGCTCGCCTTCCCGAGCGCGAGAAGATTACGTCAAGGCGATCTATCAGCTGAGCGCCGATGGTCCCGTGCGAGCCGCATCGTTGGCCCGTTATATGAGGGTGAGCCGGGTCTCGGTCAGCAAGGCAAAGCGCCTGCTGGAAGCGGGCGGATTGTTAGAGCGGCAGAGCGAGTCCTCGCAGCCACTTTGCCTGAGCGGGCGCGGCTATAAGCTGGCCGTTGCGATGGTCCGCCGCCATCGAATTCTCGAAACTTTCCTGCACCGCGCTCTTGGTGTGCGGCTCGAGAGCCTTCACGCCGAGGCCGAACGGATCGAGCACGCAATCTCCGACGACATCGCACTGCGGATCGCGGCGTTGTTGCACAACCCGCGATTCGATCCACACGGGCATCCAATCCCATACGGGGAAGGCGCGGCGCTGCATAAACGGCTGCCGACTCTCGCGAATCTCGCAGTCGGCAGCAAAGCTCGTGTCATGTCGCTGGACGACCGAGACGACGAGGCAGTTGCGGCACTGGCCGCGGCCGGCGTGCTTCCGGGATCCACGTTACGCGTGGAGCGAAGCGAGCGTGGCAAAGTCTTCGTACGTTGTGGAAAAAAGCGCGTTCTAGCGCTGCGCCGCCGTCACGCAGAAATGGTGCGCGTTGGCACGTAGCTACGGCCTCGGGACGAGCAGTCCTAAAGTGGTGGCTGCCGCGCACGAAGTGTTGGCGGGGAATCGCCGGGGTTGGCGCGCGCTGCTTCCGTTTGCCGGCCCCGCCTTCGTCGCGTCGGTCGCCTACATGGATCCGGGCAACTTTGCAACGAACATTCAAGGCGGCGCGGGCTTCGGCTATCGCCTGCTTTGGGTCGTCGTGCTTGCGAATCTCATGGCGATGCTCTTCCAAGGCCTCTCGGCAAAGCTGGGCATTGCTACGGGAAAGAACCTCGCGGAGCTTTCACGCGAGCATGCCCCAAAGTCGGTTGGGATGGGAATGTGGGTCGCCAGCGAGTTCGGAGCTATGGCGACCGACCTTGCGGAGTTCCTCGGTGCGATGGTGGGACTGCACCTGCTCTTTCACATTCCGATGCTGGTCGGTGCCGTGATCACCGGTGTCGTGACTTATACGATCCTCGCGCTGCACCGCTACGGTTTCCGAACGATGGAGGCGCTCATCGGGTCGCTGGTCGGCGTGATTGCGGTCTCCTACATCGTCGAAACGCTGCTGGCTAAGCCCAACTGGCATCAAGTGCTCTATCATTCGGTCGTCCCCTGGCTGGGAGGGCCATCGAGCGTTCTGCTCGCGGTCGGCATAGTCGGCGCAACGGTGATGCCGCATACGATCTATCTGCATTCGGCGCTTACGCAGGACCGAATCGTGCCGCGACATCGCAGAGAGCTTGCGCCAATCGTCCGCTTTTCCTATATCGACGTCGTCATTGCACTGACGATCGCCGGGCTCGTAAACTGCGCAATGATGTATATGGCGGCCTCCGTTTTTAACGCGACGGGGCATGCAGAAGTCGCCGGCATCGCTACCGCCTACCGGACCCTCACGCCCCTGCTGGGGAATTTCGCTGGTCTCGTCTTCCTCGTCTCGCTGATGGCATCGGGCATTTCGAGCTCGGTCGTCGGAACGATGGCCGGACAAGTCATCATGCAGAGTTTTGTCGGTTTCACCGTGCCGCTTTGGGTGCGGCGTCTGGTCACGATGCTGCCGGCGGTAGCCGTCGCCGCACTCGGCTGGAACGTGACGCAGACGCTGGTCGTCAGTCAGGTGATGCTGAGCTTCGTGCTGCCGATTCCGGTCATCGCGCTCGTGCTCTTGACGGCGCGCGAAAGCACGATGGGACCGATGGTCAATGCACGCTGGGTAACGGTAATGGCGGCAGCAGCGACCGTCGCCATTCTCGCGCTCAACGCGATTTTGATTTGGAAGACGATACACCCGGCATAGCCGTAAGTTCTAGATCGTGCTGTGATCTTCGATCGCTCCGATGCTCTGCGCCAAATACAATCGCGAGAGTTTCACGTATTCGTCTGAAGATATCTCGATCCACGCAGCAGCCTCCCCCGCAAGCTCCTTCTTGACCGTTGCCGGTGCGCCGGCTGCCACGACCCGCGCCGGTATTTTGGCGCCCTGCCCGACGACGCTCCCCGCGGCGATCAAAGAGCTCTCGCCAACGCTGCAGCCGTTGAGCAGCGTCGCGTTGCTTCCGATCAACGCGTGCGATTCGACTTTGCAGTCTTCCATCACCGCGCAGTGACCGACGGTCACGTCGTCGGCGACGAAAGTGCCGCCGCCTTCGCTAACGTGGAGGACGGCATTGTCCTGGATAGACGTGCGCGCCCCCACCCGGATAGGCCCGTTGTCGCCGCGCAGGATCGCGCCGAACCAGATGCTCGACTCGGGCCCGACCTCCACGTCGCCGATCAATACCGCGCTCGGAGCAACAAAGGCCGACGGTGCGAGCTTCGGTCGCTTGCCTCGATATTCGATGATCATGAGCGATGTTTCGCAAGCCGGCTCGTCGAACCTCGGCGCGATGCACCGGCACCAAACCCCGTTGCGCGGCGTCAAGGCAACGCCGCGTCCCAAACCCGATGATCCAAACTATACTGCGATTAACTACGAGTACGCAGGACGAGTCGGACACGTCCACGAGGTTGTCGAGGTCGGCGGGCGTTCGCTGGCAAAAATCGGATTTGACGATCGAAAAATAGTCTATTACTTTTTAGACGACCTCGAGCTCGATGAAAGCGCGCGACGCGGCACTTTTCACGATGCCGATGCGCGATGACTTCCGAGCAGGGCTGCCGCGACTGCCGTGGAAGCATGGCGCCCCGGCTGCTCTCGAGCGCGAGCCGTTAAAGCCGACGTAGCTCAACGGTAGAGCAATCGCTTCGTAAGCGATAGGTTATCGGTTCAAATCCGATCGTCGGCTAGCGCTCGCGCAAGTGAAGCTCCATGAAAGTCGGCGACTCGTACGAAACGGTGCGGTAAGGTTCGCACTCGTTGAAGCCCAGCGATCGGTAGAGGAGAAATGCGGGCTCCAGCCGTTCTCTGCTCGTGTCGAGTGCGATGCGCCGATAGCCGCTTTCCCGCGCGAAAGCTAATTGCGGCGCAAACGAGGGCTCGAGCCGCGCCCAACCCGCGGCTTGCGGGCTTCACGAAGAGGCGAAGCAAAAGCGCGGTATTGCGGTCGAGTCGGGCTACGGCCGCACAGCCGATTGGCTTTCCGTCGCTCATCGCCAAGAAGGCCGCATCTTCGTTGCCGTATTGATGTTCGAGATCCACTAACATCCGGCACGTTTCCGTGCCGCAGGTCTTTCGGCAAGTCGCCTTGGTATTCGACGAAGAGGTCGTGAAGTCGCCGAAAATGCGAAGCGCCTTTCGCTCTACACACCGTTATCATGATCTAGAGCGTTTTGCGTAAATGATATTGGGACTTGATCGTCGTGTAGCCATGGCGTTCGTAAAAAGCGTGCGCCCGCTGATCGCACCACGTTGGACTGCACGCGCATTTCGCCGCATCCCCGTTTCTGCGCCCATGCTTCCGCCGCCTCGATTAAATGCGCGCCGACGCCCAGGCTGCGCGCAGTTTCGTCGACGATCAAGCCTTCCAAGTGGGCGCCGAAACCTTCGACGAACGTCTCGTCGGTGGAGACCGCAGCCCATCCGACGACGCGATCGCCACGCATCGCCACAAAGACCGCGCGCCGCTCTTCCAGGCGGTGCAGGCGTCGCGCAATCTTAGCTATGGATACTTCGTATCCCAACTGAGTCATGAGCGTCGCGATTCTCGCGGCGTCGTCGAGCGTCGCGGGCCGGATTTGGAGCGCCTCTTCATCCACCTTAAGGCTCGCGTTATTGAGGCTTAACCACGCGGGGACTATCGGCTGCCGGCATCAGGATGCGCTCTGCTTCAAAAGCACGCTCAGCATGCCGCCGCGAAGTGCTCGTCACGGTAGAAGGGTTTCTCGCTGGGCGGCAGTGCGCTGCACCGCCGCATCGCCGAACGGAAGCGGCCAAAGTCGGCCCTTCACCCAAGCGCGGCTTCGTCCGTGTAATGTCCCGAGCCCGGCTCGCCCGACTCACCTTGCGGAAGCGTGATGCCTCCCTCATCCCAGTTGCCCACCTCCCAGACGGCGCGAAAACTTTGTGAGTAGCCCGGCGTTTGAACGTGGAGCGTAAACGCGTCGCCGTATCCGGGGAGCGTCGTGCCGTCCAGGAAACTGATTCCGAGCGGGGCGAGCGCGTGCAGCACGCGGACGGCTCCGGCAATCCGCCATGGCGCGGGCGACGGCAGCGCGACGCTGCGCGGCAACTCTGCGGATGGCGGCGGCTGTCGCGAGCAAGGTCGGCATGCGTCCGTTGCGTCGTTGGGTTAACTGCAAGCGCAGACCGGCGATGACGGTCGCCGACGTCGAGTCACCGTTCATGCTACCATCCCAGTGCGCGAGCGCGTAAGCCAGGCCTGCATCGCGTCTGCGTACCGCCGGGGCGAGCGCGCGCGCAAGCTCGCGTTCGGGGAGTGAAAGCGCGTCCATCTGCATCTGCGAGAAATAATCGACGTCGTACTGCCGTCGAGCGCGCAAGAGCTGCGCGATGCGATACGCGCGATACGGCGGCGCGAACTGTGGGCTGAGCGCAAGCTTGTAGCCGGTGCCGTACATCTTGTTGTTTGCGGTCCACACCACGGCGGCACGCGACGGAGCCACCTTCGGCAGCCGCGCGAACGCAATTACCGCATAGCGGCGTGAAAGATCCGCCGCTGGGTGGAACCAGCGTGCGCGCACTGGGTCGTTCGGGATCTCTCCAGCGAGCACATATGCCGCGCGGCCGGTCGTATCGGCAAGTACGAAGTTCAGCGTCGGGCCCGGAAAGGTTGCAAGCGCCGCGGTGGCCGCGTCGATCGATGCAGCGCGGTCGAGTTTGACGAAGTTCGGCGCCGACGAGCGAGGATCTTCGTAACCGCTCCACCGCACAAGCACGAAGCGCTTATCGTGCGTCGTTATGCCAAACTCTTTGGCCGTTCGATAATATCGTGCCGATGCCGTTGCATGGAAGCGCACGCCGAAACGTTCGGTGTGCCAGTCCGCCGCATCGAGATGCGCAGGAGGCGAGAAAACGACAAGCGAGGTCACGGTGCCGGCGGTCGCTCCCCAAGCGATGCGCTCGTTATGCCCGAGCACGACGGCCGGCAATCCCGGCAGCGACGCACCGGCGACGTGACAGTTCGGGGATTGCAAGTCGATCAGATACCAGACGCCGGGAATGCCCAGGCCTAGATGTGGATCGTTTGCAAGAAGCGCGCGTCGGCTAAGCGAGTGCTCCGCACCGACGGCCCACTCATTGCTGCCGATCGGTGCGCGCGCCTCCGTGAGCTCGCTCAAGAGACGCCCGATGCGACGTTTACAGCGTGGCCCGAGACCGATGCCGCGAAGACCCGTCGTAACCGGCGCATCGTAGCACGGATCGCTGAAAGGGAAACGCTGCTCGAGCAGCTTCAAACCGCCGCGACGGTATGCCGCGTCCCGCGGCTCGATTGCGTTCCAGTCGTCGATCAGATCGAGCACCGTTGCCATTCCGACGGCAAGCGAATCTTGCGGCGTCCAGGAGCGAGGGCGGTAAGCGAGCAGGCGGAATTCGACCGGTAGCGGCTCGCGTTCGATTGCCGCATTGACACCGTCGCTGAACGCGCCGAGGATTTCGCGCGAGGCGACGTCAAGCCGTCGCCATTGCGCTTCCACGATAGCCCGGACCGGCACGGCGCGCCGCTCCCTATCGGTGGCGAGCGCTCCGGATCCGAAGACCTCGGCCAGCTGACCGAGCGTGAAGCGCCGCAGAACGTCCATTTGAAAAAGCCGATCGGAAGCTTCGACGTATCCCTGCGCAAAGAACAGGTCTCGATCGTTGCGCGCAATGATATGTGGAACTCCTCGATCGTCGCGTAAAACCAATACCGGAGCGCGCAGGCGCAAGCCCGAGATGGTGCCGGTCTCTCGAGCATGCGTCCTCATCCCGAGGACGACGTTTGCGGCGAAGCCGAGCAGGACAAGCCCGAGCAGCGCGAGCGCGGCCAAGCCAAGACGCGCTAGAGACTTCACTCCCCGTCAGGCATCGACGAAAACGTCGTCGCCTTCCACAGCGACGTCGAACGTCATCAGAGGCAATACCGCGGGAAGTGTGAGCGCGTCGCCGGTTCGCACGTCGAACGTTGCGCCGTGTCGCGGGCAGATGACGCGTTCGCCCTCGAGCTCGCCTTGGTCGAGCGGACCGCCGTCGTGCGTGCATACGTCTTCGATCGCATAGATCTTGCCGCCGACGTTACAAAGTAAAAGTTCGACCGAATCGACGACCACACGCCGGGTGGTTCCGGGCGCAATCTCTGATGCTTTCGCTACTCGGTGCCTGGCCACGCGTAGACCGTTCTACAGCCTCAGCGTGTCATCCTGACCTTCGTCCTTCGACTCGGCCGCTTCGCGGCTTCGACGAGTGCTGTCCTCAGTTTTCCGAAGGCTGATTCGATGTCAGCCCAATCCCGCCAGAATGCATCGTCGACGCTGCGTCGGTCGTCCGCGAGCTCGTAAAGCAATGCATAAGCATCTCGCGTTAAAACTGCCGCGTCGGTGCTCGCGTCGATGTCCTGAAGCGAAAAGACGGTGTGACGCAGCTTCGGGTCGAGGAACTCAGAGATAAAACGCTCGACTTCCCTCGTTGGTGACTCGTCGTAAGGTAATGCGAGCTTGCGAGCGATTCGTTCAAGCTGACTGCGCGGCTCGAGCATCAGCAGGTCGTAGTCGACGACAACCAACGGCTTCTCGGCGAGCTCGTCCAGAAATGGGACGATGTAAACGAGCCACAAGCGCTGCGCGGTTTCGACGTCCATGGCTTGGCGCGAAAAGAGCGAGGCGGCGACGCTGGACGGGTTTCTGATGACGAGAAGATACGCATCGTCAACTTGAGAATCGCGCAGGACTCTTCTCCAGAAAGGCAAGAGTCGAATGGTGCGCGGATCCTTGAAGCCCCAGAGCGGATGCGCCAAGAAGCGTCGACGCAGATCGCGCCTCGCCTCGCTGCGCAGCCTCCAAATTCGCCAGCCGCGCAAACTCCCGCCGATCGATCGGTCTAACATCGTCCCATTTGAGGCGAAGCGCTTTCAACACGCGCTCGTCCAACTCGACGATGCGCTTATCTTCCCAGTAGCCGGTTGGATTCTCGGGCTGCGCGTCCAGGAAATCGTTGCCGAAATAGACGGGGAGCGCCTGGAGACCACGCGCGACCGCACTCGTGCCGCTTCGGTGCATCCCGATGACGGCGATCGCGCGCGAACGGTGCGTCCCATGTGAGGCGGTGCAAATAAGGAACCCCGCGCTTGCGGGGTTCAAGAGATGGGCGTGCGCACTATGCTAGCCGACGGCGCCTTCCATCTCCATTTTGACCAGGCGATTGAGCTCGACTGCGTACTCCATCGGCAGCTCCTTGACGAAGAAGTCGAAGAAGCCGTTGACGATCATCGCGACGGCGTCCGCCTCGGACAAGCCGCGGCTCATCGCGTAGAAGAGCTGCTCTTCGCCGATCTTGCTGACGCTCGCCTCATGCTCGACCGTCGAGCGTTGCTCGTGGATCTTCATCGTTGGCTTGGTATCGCTCGACGACTCCTCGTCCATGATGAGCGCGTCACAGCGCACGCGAGTCTTCGCACCGACGGCTCCGGGATGGATTTCGACCAGGCCCCGATACGTCGTCTTTCCGCCGTGAGCGCTGACGCTCTTGTTCGTCACGACCGACGTCGTGCGGGGCGCAACGTGGATGACCTTGGCCCCGGCATCTTGATGTTGGCCCTCACCGGCGAATGCCATCGACAGGACTTCGCCCCGCGCGCCCTCGCCCATCAAATAGATCGATGGATACTTCATCGTCAAGCGTGAGCCGATATTTCCGTCGACCCATTCGACGGTCGCATTGGCGTGCGCCATCGCGCGCTTGGTAACCAGATTGAAGATGTTGCGATACCAGTTCTGAATCGTCGTGTAACGGATCGAAGCCCCTTCGAGCGCGATGAGTTCGACGACCGCGGAATGGAGCGACGACGTGGAAAACTTCGGCGCGGTGCAGCCCTCGATGTAATGCACCTTTGCACCTTTGTCGGCGATGATGAGCGTGCGCTCGAACTGGCCCATGTTCTCGGCGTTGATGCGGAAATAGGCCTGAAGCGGCATCGCGACCGTCACGCCCGGCGGCACGTAGATGAACGAACCACCCGACCATACGGCCGAGTTGAGCGCCGCAAACTTGTTGTCGCCCGGCGGGATGACCGTCGCCAAATATTTTTGAACGATCTCCGGATACTGCTTGACCGCAGTGTCCATGTCGCAGAAGAGCACGCCCTGCTCGTCGAGCGCCTTGGTCGTGTTATGATACACGACTTCCGACTCGTACTGCGCCGAAACGCCCGACAGAAACTTGCGCTCGGCCTCCGGAATCCCAAGACGGTCGAACGTCCGCTTGATATCCTCGGGGACGTCGTCCCACGAGCGCTCCGTTTGATCGGTCGACTTCACGAAGTAGTGAATGTTGGAGAAATCGATCTCGCTTAGCAGCGCCGTATCGCCCCACGTCGGCATTGGCTTGCCAAGAAAGATTTCGTACGCTTTGAGGCGGAACTCGCGCATCCAGACCGGCTCGTCCTTCATCGAGCTGATGCGCTCGACGATCTCCCGGGTCAGGCCCTTATCGGACTTAAAGATGTAATTTTCGGTGTCGTGAAAGCCGTGCCGGTACTCCTCGATCAGCTCCGACGGCGAGACGGTGGTTTCAAGCTTCAATGCCATGGCAAAATTCAGCGTACCGCCTGGGGCGGGATATAGTCAAGATAGTACAGTAGGAGCTTGAAAATCATAGGCGGCCAAGCCTTTTGGGAGGACTTTACAGCGGGGGGGTGAGGGGGTATGATTGGCGCCGGTCCTTCGATAAAGAGGAGCTTGAGAAGGAGTCTGGGGCCTGTCACCTGAGCGAAGTCGAAGGGGCCACGGTTTTGGGAGGCGCGCCCCTACGCGCCATCGCGGCGAGTCGCCCGCGCACCGCTCAAAAGCGCCGGCAGAGCTCGCCGATAGGTCGGGGACGTGTCTGCATCGCAGCCGCCAGCCGACGAAGTCCGGAGGTGGGATTCCTCAAGGGTCAAGGAGACCTGAACAATTGAAGGCACTCGGCAGGCACATCGTGTGCGAGCTTTCGGGCTGTCGTCCCTCCTTGCTTTCCGACATAAACGGCATTGCGGCCATGATGATCGCCGCAGCCGCAGCGGCTCGCGCTACCATTTTAGAGAGCGCATTTCATCGCTTTGAGCCGCAGGGTGTTTCCGGGACGGTCATCTTAGCCGAATCGCATATCTCGATCCACACCTGGCCCGAGAAGGGCTACGCGGCGATGGATTTTTACACGTGCGGCGACCATACCGACCCCTGGCTCGCTTGCGAACATGCCGCGAGCGCTCTTCATGCCAACAGCGTGCTCGCAACGGAGTTCAAACGCGGAATCGAAAAGAGTGACGGCGAGTTCACGCACGTGCTCACGCGCAATCACGACGTGCGCGTACTCAGCGCGTAATCGAGATTCCATAACCCTCATCATCAGCAATTATCAGCTTTTGCACGCGTGAATTCGGCAGGCTTGGCGCGTCTGCCGTCCAATTCTTTGCATTCAACACGGTCACTGCTCTCTCGAGCGAGGTTTATTAAAATTCGATGCGTTTATCAATGATTCGGACAGCGGTCGTTGCAACGGTTGCGGCGCTTGCACTGGCAGCCTGCGCTAGCCACGGCATCGTTCCGTCCTCGCCAACTGCGATGACTCCGACAAATGCGATGCTTCCGGCGGGCGACGACGCCGGAATTGCTGCCGCTGCACGGCGCGACCAAGCATTGTGCAAAAAACCCGCCGCAATACCAATGGATATTCAAGGGCGCGTGCGACGAGTTCACCTTGAAGCCGGGGGGCGGTACTTTCAGCTTGGGAAGGTACGCCGGCATTACCGTTAAGGGTTCGATCGGCAAAAACACGTTGAACGGTTCCGCGAAGGTCGCAATCGCCGACGCGGTCGACAAAAAAGGCGATATCGAAAAGTTCGGCGGCAAGAGCTTCCCGCTGTACAAGGGTAAGGGAAAAACAATCGCCTACGCTTCCGCAAACAATCAAAGCGACCAGACCATCAAGCCGATCACGGTTAGAGGCAAGGCGGTCATCCAATACGTTATCACCGACAAAAAGAAGCTTCCCGGAAAGAGTGCTCCGCCGCGATCCTCGCACACGAACAGGGCGGCAAGGTGGTGTGGAATCCGCTTGCCGAGCAGCTTCCCGGTCAAAGGAAAGTCGGTAACGATCAGCCTCTACACGGCACCCAATGGTTTCGAGCTGCCGCCCAAGGCGGATCAGACGGCCATCTATTTCGCGGTGAACTGCTTTTAGAGCACCATCGCGGTCTCGAACATGAAGGAAGCCCCGCCGCACGGCGGGGTTCTCGTTTTGCTCCGCCAATCTACGCCCCACATGCCGAAGACGCAAACGCTGGCACTGGTACGTCGAGGAGTTCAATCCAAGCGAGCAGCATCACCATGCCGTCGACGACGTTTACTATTCCGGGCGTTCCGATTTTCAACAAATCGCGGTGCTTCGCTCGCCCGTCTTCGGCAAGATGCTGGTACTCGATGGAGATACGCAGAGCGCGCAGGCCGACGAAAAAATCTACCACGAGGCGCTCGTGCATCCCGCGCTGGCCGGAGCTTCCGATCGGAGCGAGGTGCTCGTTCTCGGCGGCGGTGAGGGTGCGACGCTGCGCGAGGTGCTGCGCTGCCCCGACGTCGGCCGCTGCACGATGGTCGACATCGACGCGCTCGTCGTCGAGCTCTCGAAGAAATATTTGCCGGAGTGGTCGAGCGGGGCATTCGAGAATGCGCGCGCACGCGTGATACTGGGCGATGCGCTGGAGTTCATGCGCGCAAGCGGCGACCGTTACGGGGTCATTCTCTCGGATCTCACCGAGCCGCTCGAAGATTCGCCTAGCAATCCGCTTTTCAACGATTCCATCTTTAAGCTCATCAAGTCGCGGCTCACCGAAGGCGGCGTCTACGTGCTTCAGGCAAGCACCGCATCGGTTCACAACGCGATACTTCATTGCAAGATGGCGCGCACGCTGCGGCGGCACTACGAGCACGTCGTTACTTTCACCACACACGTACCCGCGTTCGATACGGAATGGGCGTTTCTGGCATGCAGCGATCGCGAGAACCTCGCCGGGCTCGATGAAAAACGAATCGACGCCTATTGCGCGCGGCTGCACGGCGAAAGCTTCTTTTACGACTCGCTCACGCACCGCCGGCTGTTCGCGCTGCCGCTCTACCTGCGCCGAATGCTGGCCGCCGGCGGGGATACGTTTTAGGGGAACGGAAAGGCGAGACGGGAGAGTACGATGGCGATCGATTATTCGCGCGCACCGCGCGCCTGGGAGAAGGAGCGAAGCAACTTCGTCTTACTTCTCGACTTGAAACTCGAGACGGTCGAGCATGGCAGGGCCGTGATGCGCATGCCCTATCGTCCCGAGATAACCAACGGGACCGGCGCCGTTCACGGCGGCGCGATCGTTAGCCTGTGCGATACCGTTTTTTATGTAGCGCTGGCCTCGATATACGGACGCGATCAGGAAACGACGACCGTCGCGCTGCAATGCAACTTTCTCGCGCCGGCGGGGCCGCCTCACGATCTCGTTGCCGAGGCTAAAGTCTTACGGGCCGGTCGCCGCATCGTGTACGGGGAAGTCTACGTCCGCAGCGGTGAGAAAATTATCGCGCACGCGACCCTCGACTTTCTCAACACTTACCCCGAAGAGAAGCCTCGCAAAAAGTGACTCGTCAGCCCGAGCCGGTCGATTGATGAAGCGTACGGCGCTTTACGACGAACACGTGCGCGCGGGAGCGCGCATGGTGCCGTTTGCCGATTTCGAGATGCCGGTTCAATACGCCGGCATCTTGAAGGAGCACGATGCCGTACGTCACCGTGCCGGCCTCTTTGATCTCTCACACATGGGACAGTTCTGGCTCACCGGCGAGATGGTTGCCCGGTGGGCCGATACGCTGACGATCAACGCGGTCGGCACGATGAAACCGCTGCAGGCCCGTTACAATATTTTTTGTAACGAGGGAGGCGGCGCGCACGACGACACGATTTTTTATCGCCTCGAAAAGGGATGGTTACTCGTCGTCAATGCCGGGAACGCCGACAAGATGTGGAAGCTCCTCAACGAGCACCTTCCGGTGTTCGGAGTCGCGCTCGAGAATCGGCATGGACGCCGTGCGCTCATAGCGATTCAAGGGCCGCGCTCCGTCGAGATGCTTGCGCCGCACGTTGAC
Source organism: Vulcanimicrobiota bacterium (assembly GCA_963767725.1). Taxonomy (GTDB): domain Bacteria; phylum Vulcanimicrobiota; class Vulcanimicrobiia; order Vulcanimicrobiales; family Vulcanimicrobiaceae; genus Cybelea. Next base: position 377,363 of record CAVYEN010000003.1, on the reverse strand, counting down.
CTCGACCTCGCTTCGCTGCGTTACTACTTCTGCGCCGAAGGCCATGTGAACGACGTTCCGGCGGTCATTGCGCGGACGGGATACACCGGTGAGGATGGTTTCGAGCTTTTCGTCGACTGGCGAAGATGCTCCGCAGATATGGGAAGCGCTGCTGCGCGACCATCAAACGGACGGACTCCAACCCTGCGGACTGGGAGCTCGCGACGTCTTGCGACTGGAAGCGGGCATGCCGCTCTACGGACACGAGCTGACCGAAACGATCACGCCTGTCCAGGCCGGCTTGAAGTGGGCGCTCAAGCTCGAAAAGCCCGAGTTCGTCGGAAAAGAAGCACTCGAGGAGCAGCTCGAACTCGATAGGTATTCGCGAATCGTCGGGCTCGTCATGGAAAGCCGCGCACCGGCGCGCGAAGGTTATCCGGTGTGGTTCGATGGGGCCATCGTAGGATCGATACGCAGCGGATCGATCGCGCCGTCCTTACAGAACAAAAGCGTTGCGACGGCTCTGGTCGCGCGCGAGGCCGCAGCCGAGGGAACGCGTCTCGAGGTCGAGATTCGCGGGAAGAAGCACGGAGCGGCAGTCGTTTCTATGCCGTTTTACAAACGCTCGAAGTAATCGAAAGGAGAGACATGACGCAGCCCGAGGGTCTGCTCTTTAGCAAGGAACACGAATGGGTGAAGCGTCGACGGCGAAGCGGCGACGATCGGAATAACCGATTACGCGCAAAACGCGCTTGGCGATATCGTCTACGTCGAGCTGCCCAGGGTGGGCACCACGATCGAGCAGTTTTCCAACGTGGGCGTGATCGAATCGGTCAAAGCCGTCTCCGATCTCTTCACGCCGATGTCCGGCGAAGTTGTCGAAGTCAATGAGGGGCTCGAAAGCGATCCGGCCGCCGTTAACCGCGAGCCCTACGGCGAAGGCTGGCTGCTCAAGATTCGTCTTTCAAAGCCTGACGAAGCCAAGAGCCTGCTCTCGTGGGGCGAGTATGAAAAGATCGCAAGCGATTGAAGTCTCTGCAGCATGAAAACGGGGCCGGGCGAAACCGGCCCCGATGCGTAGGACTAAAAAACCATCGCGCCGCTAGACCGTCGCTGTGGCCCCCTCTGGAACCAGGCCAAGTTGCTTGAGCATGCCATACATATCCCAGTTGACCCAGCCTTCGACCATCTTTCCGCCGGCGAAACGGGCGATGCTGATCCCTGAGATTTCGACGTACTTGCCCGTCGGCTCAATTTCATCGAGCTCTCCCGTATTAGTACCACGAGCAGACCAACGGACGACGACGGTTTCCCCTTCGGCGACCAGATCTTCGATCGTGAATCGAAGGTCGGGAAAGGCAGTGCGGTATCTCAGCACCATCCAAGGCTCGCGAAGTTCAGAGATCATGCCGCGGCTCTTGCGACGCGAAATAGGGACGGGCCGTGCGCCTCCCCGGAAACGCATATGCCTTCTCGAAAGTTCGGCGGTCGACATTTTCACGTGCGTAATCGTTTCGCAGCCTCCGGTTAATCGTGGCCGAAAGCAGCGGGCCGTCACGAGGCGCCGGCAACGAGCGCTGAATTAATTTATCAACGTGGCCTTTTTCGAGCGACCCGATCCCCGAATGATCCAAAGCGCCGATCCGACGCCTATCGCAGCAATCGCCGCCGCGTTAAAGCGTCACGCGCTCGCGCTCGTGACATGCTTCGTCGTCATCGCGGCCGGGTATGCTGCGAACGTCGCAATCGGGTTACACCAGGCCGCGGCGACGGGCGGAAGCTTCGTGGTCTCTGGGTTGTACGATTCCGTGACGATCGTGCGAGATCAGCGCGGCATCCCGCATATCAGCGCTCGTAACGAGCACGATCTCTACTTTGCGCAGGGTTACGCAGAGGGTTCGGATCGCCTCTTCCAGCTGGATTTGACCCGTCGCTACGCCTACGGCCGGCTCGCCGAGGTGTTCGGAACGAAAGCACTAGCACTTGACGAGTCGCAGCGAGCGGTCGACATTCGATGACATCGCCGAGCGCCAGCTACGCGCACTCGGGCGGCGCGAACGCGAGGCAACGCTTGCGTTCAGCGAAGGCGTCAACGCGGCCGCCGCGGCGCAGCCGCTGCCTGTCGAGTTCCGCATGCTTCTGTATCGCCCGGCCGCCTGGACGCCGAAAGACTCGCTTGCGGTCTCGGTCGTTGCATCGCTTGAACTCGCGGATTCATGGCATGACGTCTTGGCGCGCGATGCGGTCTGGCGGCAACGCGGGCCCCGATGCTTCGATACGCTGTTCCCTCTTTCCGACGCTCGATACGACGTCGGCATCGACGGCGCACGGGATGCCCGACGGCCGCCGACGCGAACGAACGGGTGCGCCGACGGGTCCGTTGCACTGGCGCCGCAACGGCCCGCGATCGGCAGCAACGCGTGGGCCGCAGGCGCGGCGCGGACGGTCGACCGAAGTGGGCTCGTTGCAAACGATCCGCATCTAGATTTAACGATTCCGGGCATCTGGTACGTCGTCGACATCCAGGCGCCGCAGCTGCACGCGGCCGGCGCGACGATCCCCGGAGTTCCCGGCGTCGTGCTTGGCCACAACGAACGTCTCGCGTGGGCATCGACGAACGCCCAAATGGCGACGACCAGCGTCTTCGAAGCGGGCCATCTCAATCAGGGGTCATGGGTTACGGAGCAGTTTCAGGTGCGCTTTTCGCACGAGGTCAGCGTGCGATACTATCGCACCTCGCGCGAATTCTCCGTTCCCGACGAAGACGGCCAGTCGAGGCTTGCGCTCGTACGCTGGCCGATCTATGCGCAGTTTCGGTCGACGATTGCGACGGTGCTCTCGCTCGATCGTGCACGCGGCGTAGACGACGCATTGCAAGTCCTCGACCACTACCGCGGCTCGCCGCAGAATTTCATTCTAGCCGATCGTAGCGGCAAGGTAGCGTACCACGTTGCCGGTCTGATCCCCGGCGATCCCGCCTGGGGACGTTACGTGCACCGCGCGCGCGACTTGCGCCTGACCTTCGCTCCCATTGCCTTTCGTGAGCTTCCCGGCAAAGCGCCGTCTCTCGATGCGATCCTCGTCTCTGCCAACAACAAGGCATATGCATCTGGATACCCCTATCGTTTGTCCGCGCAATTCGAGCCGCCGTATCGCGCGTACCGCATTGCGGAGTTGCTACGCTTGCGTCAACGGTACGATGCCGCCTATTTTGCGCGGATGCAGCTCGATACGCTCTCCCCGATCGACCGCGAAATCGCCCACGATCTCGCAAGATTTGCGCGTACGCTTCGCCGGCAAGAACCGAGCGGAAAAGCACTCGCGCTTTTCGGGCGATGGGACGGCCGCTACGAACCCGATTCTCGCACCGCCGCGCTCGAGCATGCGCTTCGGATGGCGCTCTTTGGCGACGCACCCGCGTTGGACGCCGGCTTGATCGAATTGCGCCGGAACGCCGACGGTCCAGCGTCCGAGCTCGAGCGCAATCTCGCCGAAGCTCTTCCATTTGCGTTCGAGGAAGGTCGAGTGTGGCGAGACGCCGGCCGCGTGCGCATCGAGCATCCGCTGGCGCCGATGAACTTTGCATTTCTCAACGGCGCGTGGCTTCCGGGAGCCGGAGATGAGTACACGATTCATCTGCAGGAACCCGGATTCGCACAAGGTTTTCGCGCAGTATGGGATGTCGGCGACTGGAACCGCGGGGGCATTACGATTCCAAGCGGCGAGTCGGGCGAACCCGGCTCCAACCACTACACCGATCTCACGCGCGACTGGATCGATGGCCGTTTGAAGGGCCTTCCGTTTACTCGCGCCGCGATTGCGCGGAACGCGTCGAGCACACTAGTACTCCGTCCACGCTAACGCACCAAGGAAACCATTTGCGCAATCACCAAGAGGTGATGCGAAGGAGCTTATTCGATGATACGTTTTGTTGCCGTTGCTGTGTTTTCGTTCGCGTTGACTGCAAGCGCCGCACGCGTCGCCGCGGACCCATTGCAACCAGCGTTACCGGCTGCGCCCGCTACGCATCCTGTCGGGATCCCGGCGCAAGCTATCATGGTTTCTCCGTGCATCGCCACGATGGGTGAGCATTGGGCCAGCCCCAAGGATTTGCCGTTGGGCCCTATTTACGGAGTCTGGCAAGGCAAACCGGTATTCACGGAACTGATGGTTTCTGTAAAGCAGTTGGAACGGGGATTCAGCTACGCTAATATCCGCGCGCTGCCCGGCTACACGATCGACCATATCGACTTCAAATACGAGCCGAACGGCCACAACGGCTTTCCGGTCCCGCATTACGACGTGCACGCTTACTACGTCTCGCCGGCGGTGCAAGCGACGATCTGTCCGAACGGCATTCCCGATCCAGCGATGAAACCGATGAACCGATAGCCGGATTCAAGCGTAGTATGTACGCGCCGCACACCCAACGCGACGTCGACGAAATGCTCGAAGCAATCGGAGTCGAGTCTCTCGACGAGCTTTTGCGCGTCCCGGAGGCCATCGCGCTCAAAACGAAGCTCGACGTCGTTCCGGCGCTGCCCGAGTATTTGATCCAGCGACGTTTCGATCAATTCGCGAAAGAAAATACCGGCGCCGAATATCGCTCGTTTCTCGGTGCGGGCGCGTATCGCCATTACGTTCCGCCCGCAATCGCGGCGCTGGCGATGCGCGGGGAGTTTCTGACGGCTTACACGCCGTATCAAGCCGAAGTGTCGCAGGGTTACCTGCAGGCGATCTACGAGTGGCAAACCTACGTATGTCTGCTCACCGGCATGGAACTCGCAAACGCTTCGGTCTACGACGGCGCCACGGCGCTCGCCGAGGCAGCGATCATGGCGCTGGGCGCAACCGGACGCCGCAAGGTGCTCGTCTCGCGCGCCGTTCATCCAAACTATCGCGCCGTGTTGCGCACCTATTGCGATGGGCTCGACGTCGCGGTCGACGAGGTTCCCTTCACGGACGAGGGCACGACCGATTACTCGGCGCTCAGAAGCGCGGTCCGGAGCAAAGAGTATGCGGCCGCTGCGGTGCAATCGCCGAACTTTTTCGGCAACGTCGACACGCCGTCGCTCGAAGCGTCAGCCGAGTTGAAGGCGAGTGGCACGGTTCCGATTGCGGTCGTTGCCGAAGCGCTTTCCTTGGCTGCGCTGGCACCTCCCGCCTCGTGGGGCGCGCAGATCGTCGCCGGCGAAGCGCAGAGTTTCGGCGTCGCGGTCGCGTACGGCGGTCCTTATGCCGGCTTCATTGCCTCGACGCACGAACACATGCGGCGAATTCCCGGGCGTTTGGTTGGCAAAACCGTCGACAACGAAGGGCGCACCGCGTACGTATTGACGCTTCAAGCCCGCGAGCAACACATCCGCCGCGAACGCGCTACCTCGAACATCTGCACGAACCAGGCGCACTGTGCCCTGATAGCCACGATCTATCTGGCGCTCATGGGCAAGACGGGTCTGCGCGATGCTGCCGCGCTCAATCTAGCGCGCTCGCGCGAGCTTGCAAGCGCCGTCGCAAACGTTGAGGGCATCCGCCTCAAACACGCGGCGCCATTCTTCAATGAGTTCGTGGCCGACGTGGGCCGCCCGGCCGGCGAGGTGTTAGCGGCGCTGCAGCAGCGCAACGTTTTGGGCGGCCTCGATCTCGGCCGATTCTATCCCGAACTCGCTTCCTGCATTCTGATGACCGCAACCGAGCTGACGACCACCGGAGACGTCGGCGCTCTCGCTCGCGCGCTCGAGGAGGCTTTGCGTGTCCCCGCGCCCGTCTGACGGCGCCAGCGGCAGAACCGCTGCGGCTCCCAACGGCAAAGCTGCGGGCGTCCCGCTGATCTTCGAGCTGGGCCAGCCTGGGCGAGCAAACCGTTACCTCGATGAAGGCAAGCCGCTCGAAACGTTTCTGCCGAAAACGGTGGTGCGCGACGAGCTGCCGCTGCCCGACAACAGCGAGCTCGACGTGGTTCGTCACTACACGCGCCTTTCGCAGCGGACGTTCGGAATCGATCTAGGATTTTATCCGCTCGGTTCGTGTACGATGAAGTACAATCCGCGCGTGAACGATGCGCTTGCGGCGCGTCGCGAGTTTGCCGAACTCCATCCATTCACGCCCGACGAGCTCGCCCAAGGTGCGCTGCGCATCATGTACGAGCTGGAACGATCGCTCAGCTCGCTCTTCGGTATGGCGGCATTTTCGCTCAATCCTTCGGCCGGGGCGCACGCCGAGCTTGGCGCCCTCTTGATTGCCAAGAAATATTTCAAGGAGCGAGGCGAGAGACGGCGTCACAAAGTGATCGTACCGGATACCGCGCACGGTACGAATCCGGCATCGGCTGCAATGTGCGGCTTTACCGTGATCTCATTGCCGAGCAACGCGCGCGGCCGAGTGGACGTCGCCGAGATTCGCAAAGTGCTTGGGACGGACACTGCAGTCTGCATGATGACCAATCCGAACACGCTGGGACTCTTCGAAGACGAAATCGCCGAGATCGAGGCGGCCGTGCACGACGCCGGCGGACTTATGTATTACGACGGCGCCAATGCCAACGCCATCATGGGTTACGCGCGTCCCGGCGACATGGGCTTCGATCTCATGCATCTGAACACGCACAAGACCTTTACGATTCCGCACGGCGGCGGCGGCGCGGGACACGGACCGCTCGGCGTCGCCACGCACCTGGTCGACTATCTACCGACGCCGGTCGTCGTCCGCGACGGCGCAACCTTCAGGCTCGACTTTGACCGTCCGAAGTCGATCGGGCCGATGCGTTCCTTCTGGTCGAACTTCGCGCACGCTGTGCGCGCATTGGCATACCTTTACGCCAATGGCGAAGAGGGGTTGAAACGCGTCTCGCAGCTCGCCGTTTTAAACGCAAACTATCTGCGCGTAAAAGTAGGCGAATTTCTCGAGACGCCATATTCCGAGAACTGCCGCCATGAGTTCGTCGCGTCGGCGCAGCGGCTCAAAAAGGAACACGGGGTTCGGGCCCTCGATCTCGCAAAGGCGCTGCTTGACTACGGATACATGGCGCCGACGATCTATTTTCCGTTGCTCGTGCCGGAGTGCTTGATGATCGAGCCGACCGAGACGGAGTCGAAAGAGACTCTCGATGGCTTCGTTGAAGTGATGCGAGAAATCGTGCGCAGCGCGCAAAATGATCCCCAGGCGCTGTTCGAGGCGCCGACCACGACAGCCGTAGGTCGGGTCGACGAGACCCGTGCGGCTCGCCAACCCGACCTTCGCTGGCGAGCGTAAAGACCTCATCAAGCGGCCAAGCGGGCGGGCTGCCGGCTTCAAAAATGCGACACTTCCGTGCAACTCTTCTTGGGCGCAGACGCTATAATACCAGTAATCGGGGGGCTTGGAAGCGGCCCCCTTCCCCGTCTAACGGAGCGTCATGCGTATCAAATTCGAGGTGTCGGCGGGCGGATTGCTCTTGCGCCGCGGCGGTTCGGCCTACGAGGCTCTTCTCATCGGGCGCGGCGCACCGCCGCGCGTCTGGACGCTGCCCAAGGGACATGTGGAAGCCCGCGAATCGACCGAGCAAGCTGCGTTGCGCGAAGTTCGCGAAGAGACGGGCTGCTGGGGGGAAATCGTCGCGCGGCTCAGCGAGATTTCCTACTGGTTTTACGTTGGCAAAGCGAAGCATCGTAAGGCGGTCACGTTTTTTCTCATGCGGTATCTTTCGGGGGATCCGGCGAGCCACGATCATGAAGTCGACGACGCTGCATGGTTCGATCTGACGCTGGCGCGTAAGACGCTCAAGTACGTTAACGAAAAACGGCTCATCGATCTTGCGCTCGAGTTTCTTGCCGCGCACCCGGACGCGCTTGGGCAGCCCGAGGTCGTTGCTCGCATCGCCGAGCCCGTGTCGTCCTGAGCGCTTTCCACGTACGGCTCGATGCCTTCGATGGCCCGCTCGATCTTCTGCTCGGCCTGATCAAAGAACGCCGGCTCGACATAGCAACGGTTCCCCTTGCAATAGTTGCCGAGCAGTACTTGGAGTACGTTCGCGCTTTGCAAACCAGGGACGTTGAGATTGCGGCCGAGTATCTCCTCATCGCAGCTACACTGCTCTTTCTAAAGTCGAGGGCTCTATTGCCGCCGATTCCTGCGGAGCTCGTCGACGAGGAAGGAGAGACGCCCGAAGCGGTCGAGGAGCGGCTGCGCCGCCGCTTGATCGCATATTCGAAGTATCGCGAACTAGGTGAAGAGCTGCGCGAACATCAGATGGAAGCCAGTTCGTTCTTTTATCGTGAGTCGGGCGACCCAGCGGGCGAGATCGTTCAACGATACGAAATCGATCCGGAAAAGCTCAAGCGGGCTTTCCTGACCATGCTCGGACAAGCGCGTCAAGAAACGCGTTCGATCGCGCGCGAGCGAGTATCGTTGCTCGCGTCGATGGATCACATCATGCGGCGAATCAAAGAGCGCGGCGAGGCCTATTTTTCGGAACTCTGCCACGAGCTCGGCATGAGCCGGCACGTCGTCATCATCACCTTTCTGGCGACCTTAGAACTCATTCGTCGACACCGTCTCGCGTTCGAACAGCCGCAAGCATTCGACGACATCCGCCTCTTCGCGCCACCGAAAGTCGCCGCGTGAGCACGCGCGCCGACGAGATTTCCGCTGCCGACGAAGCGGCCGCGCTGGACGAAGCGGTTCTTCGGCTTGCGCGGCCGGTCGAAGCGTTGCTCTTTGTCGCAAGCGAGGCACTCTCGATTCACCAGCTCGCGAAGCTTCTGCGCGCGCAAGAACGCGAAATCGCGACCGTACTGCAGCAGATCGAAGCACAGTACGCCGACCGCGGGATTGTCTTGCGGGAAGTCGCCGGTGGCTACCGCTTTGCCACATCACCCCTTGCGCGCGACGTCGTCGAGGAATATCTCTTGCCGGCGAAGACGACGCTTTCGACGCCGGCTCTGGAGGCGCTCGCCATTATCGCTCATCTGCAGCCGGTCACTCGCAGCGAGATCGAAGCGATTCGCGGCGTCAACTCGGATAGCGTCGTGAACACGCTGCTCGACCGCGGGCTCATTGCCGAGTCTGGACGAAAAGACGTCGTCGGCCGTCCGATGCAGTACAAGACGACGCCCTCTTTCCTGGAATCGTTCGGCCTGCGTTCGCTCGACGATCTGCCGGAGCTCGAGCTGGAGCCTGGCCAACCGCTGGAGTTCAATTTGGGAGCCGCGGAGGTCTCGTAGGTGCGAATAGGGCTGCACGTGCACGTCGCGGGCGGCTACGTCAAAGCGGTAGAGCATGCGAAAAGTGCCGGGTGCACCGCCATGCAAGTTTTTTCGACGAATCCTCGCAGCTACCGCACGAGCGCGGTTGACGGCGCCGCGCTCGACGCGTTCGCGCGTCTTCGGCATGAAGCGGGGCTCGATCCGTGCGCCATCCACACGCCGTATCTCGTGAACCTTGCGAGCGCCGATCCGAAGATCGCCGAAGGTTCACTGCGGTTGCTAAAAAACGATCTGACCGTTGCGGCCCGCGGCGGAATGCGCTTCGTCAACACGCATCTCGGTTCGTACGGCGCGCGCCATCGCGTCGACGCGTTCGAAACGGTTTGCCAGGCGCTCGAATCGGCGCTTGCCGGCATTGGGCCGGATGTTTATTTACTGCTGGAAAATTCGGCGGGGGCCGGCAAGCTGGCGGGCGGTACGCTCGAAGAGCTGGGCGCATTTGTGCGGAGCGTCGCCCATCCCCAGCTCGGAATCTGTCTCGATACCGCGCACGCGTGGGCGTCCGGCTACGCGATCGATTCGAAGGAGGGTGTCGAACGGTTCCTGGACGCCGCGGAGCGAGAGATTGGGCTCGAGCGCATTATGATGTTTCATTTCAACGATACGGAAGTCGAGCTGGGCGCGAGCCGGGATCGCCACTGGCATATCGCGGAAGGGCGAATCGGCTTCGAAGGCTTCCGCGCCCTCCTCGCCCGTGCGGAGCTTCGTGAGAAGACAGCGATCCTAGAAACGCCCGGCAGCGACGCCGACGATCTGCGTAACATGCAGACGATTCTGGCGATTGCGCGGGGAGCGCTCAGTTTCTCCTAAACGACCCCAAGACTCTATGCGATGCGCAGATGCGGCAGGCGGAAGTTGGACTCGAGAAAGAGCGCCGAGTCGGCTCGGTTGATTCTGAGCTTCAGATCGACGTCGGTGACGTCAGAAACGAGCGGCGCAGTGCGGACGGGATCGCGGAACATTTGAAACCTCTTGACGGATGTGGTAACCTTCAATAAGTATATAGTGGTGACAAATAACTTGTCAAGAGCTTTTGCCGGTGTAACTGGAGGCCGTCCGCGCAGCTAAATGAGTCCCGTTTCCGACAGCGCGCCAGGTGAACTCGAACTGATTCGGCGCTTCGAGAACACCGTGGAGCTGCCCAGGGGGCCCGACGAGCTCGACTCGCTCGAACGCGCGCGGGCCTGGTGCCTCAGCCACGGTTTGCCTCCACCGCTGGACCCGGCGCACCTTGAGCTCCTTCGCGCCTTCCGTGAGGCGCTGCGGGAGCTGCTCTTTGCCAACAACGGCGAGGGCGACCGCCATTCCGCCTGGGAAGCGCTTAGCCCGTTCCTTGCTCGGGCCCGCCTTGGTCTGAGCATCGATCCAGACCGCGGCCTCGAGCTGCGGCCGGTGAGCCACGAAGCAGAAGGGCCTATTGCGTCGCTGCTCGCGACCGTCTACGAATCGCTTCTCAAAGGAACGTGGTCGCGGCTGCGCGCGTGCCGCAAGAGTTCTTGTCGCTTCGCGTACTACGATCACACCAAGAACGCTTCACGTGCGTGGTGCAGCATGGCGACGTGCGGTAACCAAGCCAAAGCGCAGCGCCGTCGCCAGCGTCAACGGCTCTCATTTGACTCTGTCGAACGATAGTTTCGTTGCCCACTTCGACGTCGACGCGTTTTATGCCAGCGTCGCTGTCCGTGACGATCCAAGTCTTCGCGGCAAGCCGGTCGCGATCGCGGGACGGAGCCGCCGCGCGGTCGTCCTCACCGCCTCGTATGAAGCGAGACCGTACGGAGTGCGTTCCGCGATGCCGCTCTACAAGGCCCGCGCGGCGTGCCCGGATTTACTCGTCGTGCCGCCGGACATGCAGAAATACAGGGCAGTTTCGCGCGAGATCTTCGGGGTCTTGGGCAAGCGAGGTCAGCCGGTCGAAGGTCTCTCACTCGACGAGGCCTTTATTGCTATGGGCGAGACGACCTTCGAAGCTGCGCGGGCACTCGCCGTAGCGCTTCGCCGCGAAATTTTCGACACGACCGGCCTTACCGTAAGCGCCGGAGTCGCGACCGGAAAAATGATTGCCAAGATAGCTTCGGACACGTGTAAGCCCAACGGTTTGTTGGCGATCGCTCCCGGGCAAGAAGCGGCATTTCTCGAACCTTTGTCGGTCGCGCGGCTCTGGGGCATCGGCCCAAAAATGCAGACGCGCTTGAACGTTTTCGGCATCACGACGATCGGCGAGCTTGCGGCCCTCGAAGATACGCGCCTGCGCGAGCTGTTTGGGTCGTGGTGGCACGAGGTGAGCGACATGGCCCGCGGCATAGACCGCCGCCCCGTCGAGCCCGTGCGCGAGACGAAATCGATCTCGACGGAAGAGACGTTCGAGTACGACGTACGTGACGAAAGCCGGCTGGTCGCGTGCTGCGCGGCCAAGCCCGCGAGCTGGCCGAAACGCTCGAGCGCGAGCGCACCATCGCGCAAACGATCGGCGTAAAGATCAAGCGCGCCGACTTCACCATCGTTGGCCGGCAGACACATCTCACCGAGCCCACGCGAGATGCGCGTCGAATATTTCGCGCCGCGGTGCACTGCTTACGGCGCGCCACGTTGGAAGGCGCAGCTGTGCGGCTGCTCGGGACTCGCGTCTCGTCGCTCAGTGAGGGCGACGTACTGCAAACCAGCTTATTTAACTAAGGAACCTCTTTGAAGCGCCTCAAATGTGATCCGTCGCCCAACAAAAGTCTCCCGTAGAGGCGGCGCAGATCGCGCTGAGCACAGGCTCGAGCTCCGGGCGCAGCTCAGTCATCATGAGAACCGAACGGTTTCGATTGCGAACGGCGAGCTTGGGCAGCAGATCGCGTGCGGGACTGGGCGGTAGCCAACCGCCGATGCGCCGCAGGTCGCCTGCCGCGGCGCGAAGGAGTGCGGGGATCGCCGCGGCCCCAGCGTTATCCGCAAAGGCGAATTCCTCGAGAACGTAGAGATCCCGCCGCGGGTCGCGAGCTCCCAACACGTATGCAGCGATGCCTCGTCCTCGGCGCAGCACGAGATTCGTTTCCGGTAGGCGTTCGGAGCGTTGACGCACGCGCGTGCGAATCCAGTCCCAGGTTGTGGAAGTTCGCAAAAAGGCAGTGCGGCGCGGACGCTCGGCGAGTTCGAATACGTTGCTGACGCTGTCCCAATTGTCGTCGGCAAGTCGCGCGAGCGGGAGACGTGTGGCGGGAAGCGCGTCCGCACGCAGCAAAAATCGACGCGATGAAAGCTCGCGAAAGCCCAAAGCCGCATAGAATTGCGGACGAATATCGGAGAAGAGAAACGCGAGGTCCCAACTCTCCTTGCGGGCTGCATCGAGCGCCATGGCGAGCATGAAGGTCGCATAGCCGCGCCCGCGGTATTCGATCGGCGTAAAGACCGCGCCGTAGCCGACCGCGCGAAGCCGGCGGGAGCCATCTCTAATGGTGCGTTCGTACCGTTTGAATGAGGCGACGCATGTGCGGCCGTCGTAAAGACCGATCGTGCGGTAGTGCCGTCGCCCGTAGCGTCCCCGTGCGACCTCGAGCGTTTGCCTTACGTATTCTTCAAACGTTCGACTTCCGGCCCAAAGCGGAGCAGTCAGCGGCAAAACCTGGTTCGCGTACGTATCCGGCGACATTTCTCTCAGACGCACGGCTCCGAGTCAGCGCAGCTCTTCGAGGAATTCGGGCGCGGTCTTGCCGCGCGTCGGAGTTCCCGAAGCCGTGATCAGCACGCTGTTGCGAGCTCGGCCTATCGCGTAGGCGAAAGCTCGGCGTTCACGATCATAGTACTGCTGCGGGCGCCTTCATGCGGAACATATAGTAGCTGAACTTGGCCGTACGCGACGATCGCGCGTCTCCAACGTTGTCTTTCGGTATCATGCCGAAGCGGGGGCTGAAAAGAAAGGCATCCGGCGAGTACCAGCGCGGAAAAGCACCAGGTTGAACGCTCGCCACGATCACGTGGTCGAATTCCCGCCCGCGTGCGGCCTCGACGCTCAAGACTTGCACAAATCCTTCGTGCGGATCCTCCGGCTCGCAGGTTTCGAGGTCACTCTCCATCCGCTGCTCCGCATACTCCAAGATCTCTCCAAGCGTCGGGTCCGCCTTTTGCTCGACGAACTCATTGAGCCGACCGAGTAGCCGTCGCAATGCGACTTGCTGCGCGCGGGCCCGGGCCGAACCAAGCTCGCCTTCGCGCGCAAGACCTTCCTGCCAAACCGTGCGCGCGAACGTTTCGAACGGCGCTTCGTCCAAAATCTGCAGCCATCGCTCGCGGCAGGCGCGAAAGCGTTGGACGCGGACAGCGGCATTCGCACTTAACGCATCGTCACGCTCGCCGCGAATGACATTCCAGCCCAATCGCAGATCGCGCTTGGGATTCCATCGGCTTGTGCGCGTTGTCGGCGGGGGTTCTTGGTCGAACGCGAAGAGCGGCCGTTGCGGATCCGGCGGTTCTGCACAAAGTATCGAAAGCGACGCGTCGGAGAGGCCGAGCGCCGGGTTCGCGAGCGTTCTCAAAAGCCATTCGTGACGGAACGGATCGTAGACGTTCCACAAAAGGGCGACGGCGTCCAAGGCACGCGGGTCGGCAAAGACGTTGAGGTCGCCGGCGACGATCGCCGGAATGTTGCGATCGAGCAGCGCGGCTTCGTAGCTGGCAACGTTCTTAACCGAGCGAAAGAGCACCGCGATTCTTTCCGCGCGCGAGCCTTCGCGCAGCCAAGCGCCGACGCGCTCCGCGATCGCCGCGGCTTCGTCGCGCGGAGCCGAAACTCGTTGCAGCTCTCGGCGCGGCCGGCGGTACGGCTCGTGGAGCTCGACTTTCGAACGCGCCAGTGCGAAGGTCACTTCGGGTTGAGTCCTGCGAAGCCCAGAGATCGCCGACGCCGGATCGCCGCAGAGCGTCACTCCGGCTAGCTGCTCGCCGAAGATCGCGCGCAAAAGAGCAAGTTGCGCGTTGGTTAAGTTTTGCGCGTCGTCGAGAAATGCAAACCGATGACGGTCGCGAAGCGCCCTCGGCAACTCGGCGTCTTCTCTCACGCGCTGGGCGGCCGCGATCACCGCATCACGCTGGGTCATTCGGCCGCTCTCGTGCACGAGTTCGAGGTAGCGTTGGTAAAGTTTCGTCAGGATCTTCGCGAGGTCGATCTCGCGGCGATGTTGCCGCAGCAACTCCTCCGGCGTCGCTGCGAGCGAATCGTGATAGGAACTCTTCGTTGCAGTGAGCAGCCTGGGATCGGCAAAGTTTGGCGGATTGGCATAAAACTCGGTTGCGCCCGCGAGCGATTGTGAGAGAAGCAGCGCCGGCTCGACGTCGGCATCGCGCAACCGGCGAATCAAACGGAAGGCCGATCGGAGAAACCGCTCGGGCGAGCGTAAGCCGGGGACTTCGGGATCGAGCTTGCTCTCCGCAAACTCATGCCACTCCAGTGCGAAGAGCGGCGCGCAGGCTTCTGAAAAGATCAGTTCGGCCTCGACGTCGTCGATCAGTGTGACGTCGAGGCCGCTCGAGCGGAGCAGCGCAGCTGCGTAGTGATCGATGCTGCGTTCGGGTTCGATCAGCAGGGGATCGGCGTCCGGATAAAGCTGACGCGCGCGCGCGACGCGTTCCCGCAGCGCCGTGCTCTTGCCGGTGCCCGCGGCTCCGAGGATGGCGAAGCATTCGTGATACGGCGCGCCGACGGCGTCACGCTGCTCGTCGGTCAGTTCGAGGAGAATCAACTTCCGAAGCGTTGCCCTTGCGCAGGGGGTTTACAGCCGCACGCAGTCGCATACGCACAATAGGCGCAAGCCGCGGCATCTTCGGCCGGGCTGAACCGGCGAATATCGCCCGACGCGAGCTCGTCGCTTAGCTCGATCATGCGCGAACGCGATCTTTCGAGGTCGCCGAGAGCGATGCTCGCGCCGACCTGCAGAACGATCGGACGAACGTCGACTAAGGCGTCCTTTAGGGGAATCAGCACTAACCGCGTTACGCGATCCCCGGCTGCCGTCCGCGCCCAGAAATAAAATGGAAGCTGAAAGTCTCGAAAGCGGCGAACCTTGCTCGCCGTACTCGGCCGCGCTCGTTGCGATGCTTCCGGTCTTGTAGTCTACGACGCTCATGCCGCCCGAGCGGTCGTCGCGGTCGAGGCGATCGATGTATCCGACAAACGGCCGCCCCTCGATATCCAGCTCCGCCGCAACTTCGCGGCCCACGACCTCGAATGGCGCTTCCTTCTCCTGAGCCAGCAGCCAATCGACGTACCGTTGCGCGGTCCGCTGAGCACGCCGCACCTGCAGCACGAATTCGACCGAAGTGCCGAATCCGTCGCGGTTGCGCTCGAAGGCCCAAGTGACGCACTCGCGGATGCGACGACGCATCGCGGCGCCGGCCGCATTTTTCGGTCGCGGAAACTCCCCGTGAAAATCTTCGAGCGCGAGGTGGAAGGCGCTGCCGTAGGCGGAAGCCGCCGAGCCGGGGTCTTCCACTGCCGCGCACGCGTATTTGAAGAACCACTTGCGCTTGCACTCGGCATACGTGTTGAGCGCCGAAGCGCTGAAGTGTTTGCGCCAAGCCGCGACGCAGCGCGGCTCTTCGGGCGGGAGAGGCTCGGCGAGCGCGAACTCTGCCGTTACCTCGCGAGCCGGTCGAGCGCCGCGAGCTAATGGCGCACGAGAGGTCGACGAAATCGCGAACGCATCGGCTATTGCCTGGCGTAATGCTTGAGGTTCCAACTCGGGGAAAGCTCGAATCCGGCGTGCTGCGCGGGCAAAGCGAAGCACGCTATCGCGATCGCTCGGCGGTAACGCGAGGCGCCCACGATCGATCGCATCTAGAAGCGCGCCGGTTCGAGCGGCAAGCGTCGCATAGGCCGCGCCCACATCGTGCGGTACTCCACAGCACGAAGAACGGATAAGCCGCGCAAGCGAGGCTTCGGATCCCGTGTGACACCAGTGGACTGCGTCGTCGATAAAAGAGCGGAATACTGCGGAATCGGAGAGCACCACATCTGGAGTTAAAGCTTCCACCAGGCGCCCCTGCAGCCAACGTATAACCGCTTTCCAATGCGGCGCATCATCATCGGCATCACTGGAGCCAGCGGCAGTCTCTACGGCTACATGGTATTACAAGCATTGCGCGCGATCGGCGGCATTGAGACGCATCTCGTGCTCACGGCGGCGGCGCGCCGGACGATCGAGCTCGAAACCGACATGACTGCCGACGACTTCGAAAGCCTTGCCGACGTCGCGCACCAAGACGACGATCTTGCTGCGGCGATCTCGAGCGGCTCCTTCCTGACCGACGGCATGCTGGTGATTCCGTGTTCAATGAAGAGCGCGAGCGCTATCGGCTACTCAATGAACTCCAATTTGCTCGTTCGCGCCGCCGACGTCTGCCTAAAGGAGAAGCGACGGCTCGTTCTGGTGATTCGCGAGACACCGCTGCACCTTGGCCATCTGCGCACGCTTGCCCAGCTTGCCGAGATCGGTGCGGTGATTCTGCCTCCCATTCCCGCTATGTACGCCAATCCACAGAGCGTCGATGATATCATCGCACACACGGTCGGAAAGGCGCTCGATCAATTCGGCATCGCCAACGAGCTCTTCAAACGCTGGCGCTCGCCCGACTGACGAGGCGGCGCGCGAGCGCGACGTCGCTGGGGCGGTCGACGTTGACGGCCGTTTCGGGGTATGGCGAGGCGAACGCGCGAACGGGCGCCTGGAGAAGCTCAGATGCGCGCGCCTCGGCCTGAGCGATGCTTAGGCGACCGAAGGCAAACCGTGCTAATACGTCCCACCCAAAGAGCGATGCTAGTTTGAAGGGGTGCTTGCGCGCAGCGCCGAGCCGCTCGATAAAACGCTCGAGCATCGCCAGCGAGCGGGGCTTCACCGAAACGATGCCGCCTCCACAAAACGTTCCGTCATGCATTCGCGCCCAGGTGTGAGGGACTTGCGGGAAGCGTTGCATGTGAACTTGCCTTTCGACGCATCCGTACACGACGTCCGCGCCGAGCGGTTTGACCCCTGAAACGAAATCATCTACCGCCTGGCGGGGTGAGAACCGGCAGATCGGAAGCAACGATCAAAACGTCGGCGTCCTCATGGAAGCTCGCCAGCCCGTTCCGCAGGCTTTCGGTGATGCGCACGCCGTCCGGCCGGAGCTCGTCTGCGATGACCAGATCGCGATGGCCTCGCACGCTCGCAGGGGCAACCACGACGATCCGTCCGACGCTTGCCGCGCCGCGCAGCGCGGCCAGCACGCGCCCGACAAGCGTGACCTCGCCGATTTCGACGAACGCCTTGTTGGGAGCGCCCGGCTGTAAGAGCGCCACGTCATCCTGAGGGCCGCCTGCGAGCACCACCGCATCGATCGTCACGATGCGCGCCATTGCGGCGTTGCGGCAAACGCGCTGGTAAAGCGCTCGTAAGCGTCGGGCAAGTCGAGCCGCTCGACGATGCTTTCGATTTTCGAGCGTTGCTGCGCAAGCGTGAACACGCACGATCCGGAACCGGCCAAGAGCATATTGGTCGCGCCTCCCGCTTCAAGCGCAGCGATCGCCGCCGCGACCTGCGGCGTCTGCGACGCAATGAGGTCGTGAAAATCGTTCTGCATGAGCCGTTCCACGGATTTGAAGTCGGCGCGCTGGAGCGCCTCGAGCAACGCAAGCGAAACGGATCCCTTACGCGGCCGTTGCCGGCTTCCCATGCCATCGAGCTGCCCGTAAGCGGCGGCGGTTGAAATCGCCACCGGCGGTTTTACGATTAACGCGTGCCAGCGTGGTAACGCTCCGGCGGGTGTGATGCGTTCGCCCGTTCCTTCGACGAGCGCCGCCGTTCCCGCGAGAAAAAACGGTACGTCCGATCCCAGCGTTCGCGCAATGCGCAACCAGTCGCGCTTACGTGAAGATCCAAACGCGCCCGCCATTGCGGCACGCAGCACCGCTGCCGCATCGCTCGATCCGCCTCCCAAGCCGGCTTGCACCGGGATTCGCTTGCTCAGCTCCATTCGAATCGCCGGAAGGGCTCCGAGTGCCTTCATCGCCGCCACGGCGAGATTGCGCTCGTTTTCGAGCTCACGATGCTCGCAGGCAAAGCTGAAGTGGGTGCTTTCCTCGATAGTCAGTTCGTCGGCCAGTTCGAGCGGCACCATGACGCTGCGAATGCCGTGGTATCCGTCAGCGCGCGGCCCGAGTACCTCGAGCGTGAGATTGATTTTTGCCGGAGCCCGCACGGTCAACATTCCGAGTCTCGGTTTGCCGCGCGCGTGAGGAGGCGCCTGTGCGCTCCGCGCCGCACTAGGTGTCGAAGAATGGGCTTGAGTTACGACGCGCAGCGCAACGAATTTTGCGCCTACGTCCTGCACGAATCTGAGACGCCGTACGGCCTTCTGCTCGGGAATTTCAAAACGTATGCGCAATCGACGGCAAAGGGCGGCGTCCGCGGATTGTGGGATGCGGACACGGACCAAATCATTTTTGGCACGCACCACATCGCGTA
Organism: Vulcanimicrobiota bacterium; assembly: GCA_963767725.1. Classification (GTDB taxonomy): domain Bacteria; phylum Vulcanimicrobiota; class Vulcanimicrobiia; order Vulcanimicrobiales; family Vulcanimicrobiaceae; genus Cybelea. Next base: position 358,663 of record CAVYEN010000003.1, on the reverse strand, counting down.
TCGGCTCGCCGACCGTACCTTCTTTCCCCATCAAATCGAGCGCGACCTCACGTTTCTCCCGTACGCCCAAATTTCTGAGTTTACGCTCGAGCACCGAATACACGTTACCGAGTCATTCTTCGTGCCGCACGGCTCGGGATTCGACCGCGCCGTTTCCTTCGTGGTCGACGTTACGCTCTACAACCCGGGCGCGGTGGAAGTGGAGGTTGGTGTCTTTCCTTGGGCGATGTTGGTGGGACAGCGCTTCTATGGAGAGCCCGAGCACGAAGTCCGAGCTTGGAACGACGCTCGGTTTATCTGTTCTAAGAATCTGGAAACGGGAAGCGAGCGATGGTGGGGCGGCTCGCGAAGGCCGGTCGCCGTCGAGCTCTCTTTACGCGAACAGGTTTTGCTCAAGTCGATGCGCCGCGGTACGCTTGCCAGCCAGGAGCCGGCGCAGACGCTCGACGACGTGACGCCGCAGCAGGCTGAGCTCGTGAGCCGAAGGATCTTTGGCGCTTTCGAGTACCGCATCGCCGTCGCTGCGGGCGCACGCGAGTCGCTGCGTTTGGCAGTCGTCTATCACAAGGATGGAAAAGAACGTAGCAGGCCCGTCCTGGAAGCACTGCTTGGCGACCGACGGGCGTTGCATAACACGCAAGGCTATTTCACCGAGCGCCTCGCCGACGCGCGTTTTCTCGTACCCTCGCCCGAGATCAGCCGCGGCGTTGCCTGGGCCAAGGCGAACATGCTTCGCATCGTCAAGGAATATCCTCAAGGCTGGGGCGCGACGAATTCACCGCCGTCGGACATCCTCGTATCGCGCGATACGTCGTGGCTCGTCCACGGATTCGATTATTTTTGGCCGGAGTTTAGCCGCAACGCGCTTGAAGTATTCAATCGCGCGGTCGAAGAGAGCGGCCTGATGATCGAATACGTTCGCGGCGTCAGCGGCTATAAGACCGATTACGACCTCAACATCAACGACGACACGCCGCTGCACATCATCGCGATGCTGCACCACTACAACGCGACGCTCGACGATGCCTGGGTGCGCGAGCACATCACGCTCGTAATAAAGCTTACGGACTACATGCTAGCTCAGCGCGACGATCGCGGGCTGATCAACTGCCGGGCGAAGGGCGTCGACATGTACGGCATTTCGTCATGGCGGAACATCATACCGTACTATACGCTAGATGGCGCGGTAACCGAAATCAACTCGGAGGCCGTCTACGCGCTTGAGGCCGCGGCGATGCTCTGCGCGGTGGTGGGGGATAACGACCACTGGGAGCGGTACGGAGCCGAGGCTCAGCGGATGCGCGAGGCGATGATGGACTATCTTTACAACGACGATACGGGCGCGTTCGTGCTCAACTACGATCAGGAAGGAAACTATCAGGACAACTTCACGGCGGACGAGATTTTCCCGGTGCTCTTCGGAATCGCCGACCAGCCGCAGCGACGGGCGATTCTTGCGAGATTGCAAGAAGCCGACTTCGTAACGCCGGTCGGGCTTCGCACGATCTCGACCGCCGACGCTTGGTATTTTCCCTCGTACGGATTCGGACTACTCGGCGGCATCTGGCCCGATCTTACGCTCTGGTGCGCGGTCGCGCTGGCGCTTAACGGTATGACGGACGAAGCAGTGCACTTTCTCAATATTTCCTACGCGGCAATGGAAGGAGGAAGTCCGCGCAACACGGTGCCGGGCGAGTTTGCCGAATGGTTCGACGGCGGGTCGCTGAGCAATCGTGGCATCTACCTCTCGCCCTGGACCGGCGCGAAGTACTTATGGGCCGTTGCCGAGACGGTCGGCGGTTTGAACGGCTATCGTACCAGCGGGCGCCCGCACTTAGCACCTTTGCGTCCGAAGGGCTGGCAGTGGATTGCGGCGGCACGGATACATTGGGGAGGGCGCCGCTGCACGTACGTCGTCGACTTGCGCAAGAATACCATTTACGGCGATATGCCCGAACTTTCGGCGGAAGAACCCTTCACTTGCATCCATGCCGGGCGCGACGTCAGCGATGAGGTCGCGACCTCTCCGGTCGAAGTCGGTGCGATCGCATTCGAGGACGAAGCCGGCGCCGTCCGCATCTTCGTCGGAAACCAACTCGATCGCGCGCGCAACGTGCTGTTAGAATTTCGCGGACATACCGCTCGAGTAGATATGGCGCCGGGGGAACTGCGCGAAGTGCACTTGTTCGGCAAGCCGAGTGACCGCCGCGCGCGCGCAGCCAAGCTCGACGTCGTCCGTCCGCTTGCGCGGGTATAAACATTCGGCGGGATGCATCCTTCAACGCGATTCCCGACTATCGTTTTGGCAGCCGGCGGTCTCGTGCTTCTCGCGGCGGTTGCGGTCGGCGAGCGGATGGGCAATCGCGTCATTGGTCAAGCAACCGAGCAAACGCTGCAATCCGTGATACCACAGGCCGTTACGCCCGCGCCAAATGCCACGCCGCAGCCCTACGGACCCGACTGGAAACGGTCCCAGGCGCTCTCGGCGGCAGGTGATCCGCACTTTCCCGATCCGCGTGTTCCTCCGGTTCCGCTTCCCACGCTCCCGCCGACGCCTAAGCCGAAGCCAACTCCGATTCCGACGCCGACGCCGAATCCAAACGTGCCGATCTGGCGTCAGCGACCGCTACCGACGCTTGAACCTTCGGTGACGCCGTCTGCCGAAAATTCGGGACTTCCTCCTCCACCGACCGCCGAGCCATCTCCGGAGCCGAGCTCGAGCCGTCGGTAACTCACCTGGCCAATGCTTCCATTGGGATCGCCTGTTATGATAGAGAGATGCAAACCACCGGAACCGTAACAGTAAAGCGCGGGCTCGCTCAAATGCTCAAAGGCGGCGTAATCATGGACGTCGTCACTCCCGAACACGCCGCAGTCGCACAGGAAGCCGGCGCCGTCGCCGTCATGGCGCTCGAGCGTATCCCCGCAGACATTCGCGCTGCCGGCGGCGTCGCCCGGATGAGTGCAATCGATTTAATACGCGGCATTATGGACGCGGTGACGATTCCGGTGATGGCAAAAGTGCGCATCGGGCACTTTGCCGAAGCGCAGGTGCTGGCGCAGCTTGGAGTCGACTACATCGATGAATCGGAAGTGCTGACGCCTGCGGACGATAAGTACCACGTCGACAAGCACGCTTTCACGACGCCCTTCGTCTGCGGCGCGCGCGACTTAGGCGAGGCGCTGCGGCGAATAGCCGAAGGTGCGGCGATGATCCGCAGCAAGGGCGAAGCTGGAAGCGGTAACATCGTCGAAGCCGTGCGCCATATGCGCGCCATCGGCGACGCGATTCGAGAGTTGAGCGTCGCTCCGGCCGAAGAACTCGTGGCGCGGGCGCGCGAAATCTCGGCGCTCCGCTCGAGCTCGTCGCGCAAGTCGCAAGAGATGCGAAGCTCCCGGTCGTTCTTTTCTGCGCTGGCGGCGTGGCGACGCCCGCCGATGCCGCACTGATGATGCAGCTTGGAGCGGAAGGCATATTCGTCGGCAGCGGTATCTTTAAATCGAAGGATCCGAAGCGGTTCGCGCGCGCCATCGTCGACGCGACGACGCACTTCAACGATCCAAGCGTCGTTCTCGAAGCGTGCAGATCTCTTGGAATATCCGAAGCGATGCCGGGCCTGGACATCCGACTCTTGGATGAAGCGCAGCTCCTGGCGCCGCGCGGCAACTAGCTCCGGACGAGGCGCTCAGGATGAAGAGCGTTGGGGTTCTCGCGCTGCAGGGCGACGTTGTCGAGCACGTTGCGGCGCTCGAGCGCGCTGGTGCGCAGGGCATCGCCGTGAGAAGTGCGGCCGACCTTGCGCGCGCCGACGCTCTGGTGATCCCCGGCGGTGAATCGACGACCGTGATGAAGCTGCTCCAACGTGCTCATCTACGGAAGCCGATCGTCGAGCGCGTGCGCGCGGGAATGCCGCTTTGGGGAACCTGCATGGGAATGATCGTCGCCGCACGGGAGGTCGCCGATTTCGACCAACCGACGCTCTCCTTGATCGACATCACGGTGCGGCGCAACGCTTTCGGTCGCCAAAACGAATCGGCAGAGGTTGATCTGCCAATCGAGGCGCTGGGCGGGCGGCCATTTCCCGCGATCTTCATTCGCGCGCCGTGGATCGAGCGTTGCGGAGCTCGGGTCGAGTTGCTGGCCGAGCGAGATGGTCACGGCGTCATGGTGCGCGAGCAGAACGTGCTCGCAACCGCCTTCCACCCCGAGCTTTGCGACGACCCACGCGTGCATCGGTACTTCCTCGGGATGGTCCGAGAGCAAGGGAAGGCACCCACCGCGGCGTAACTCTTTTCTCTCGGACATGACTACTCGGGACGTTTCGTCAAATGTGGAGGGAGGGTTTCAAGGGCAGATTCCGCCCGTCGAGCCTTTGCTCAGCGAGGTGATCGCAACGCTGGCGCTGGCGGCGCATGCCTATCTCACCGAGGAGGAGAGCCGCAAGCCCGATCACTCATCGGCGGAAATTGCCATCGACGTGGCGACCGCGGCTTTCGAGCGAGTCAAAGAAAGATTGCGGCCCGAACAACGGTTAGCGATAACGCAAATGCTAACCGAAACGCGACTGACATTCGTTCGGAAGCGAGGCACCTAGATGCCTCGCTTTAATAGCTCGGCACTATGCGCCTCGCTTGGCGCGAGCGCTCCGCTTTCGGCACCTGCTTCGCAGCGCCGAAATCTGCGCTACGCGCCCCCACGCGGACTTCGCGCGTGGGGCCCCGGGGAATCTTTAGCATGAGCGAAGTTTTAGTGCTGAACTCCACGTACGAGGCGCTGAACGTCACGAGTTTTCAGCGCGCCGTCAAGCTGATCTTCGCGGGAAAGGCGGAGATTCTGCACGGTCGCGAGCGCATGCTCGCGTCGCCGACGTTCGAAATGCGCATGCCGTCGATCATTCGCATGCTCTACTACATTCGCCGCCCGATGCAAAAAGTCGCCTTGACGAAGAAAAACGTTTTGATACGGGACGATCATACTTGCCAGTACTGCGGGACCCGCGGCGAGAGATTGATGACCGTCGACCACGTCAGGCCGAAAAGCCGCGGCGGTGAGTCGACCTGGGAGAACCTCGTCTGCGCTTGCATGCGCTGCAATAACCGCAAGAACAATCGCATCCCGCAGGAAGCGAATATGTCGCTTATACGCAAGCCGCGCCAGCCCAAGTACATCCCCTGGATTCAGGTGAAGCGCAACACGCTGCCCGACGAATGGGGCAAGTTCCTCTTCCTTTACAACGTTTCGATCGACGAGCGCATCGAGGCGTAACGCCGTCGAAGCGATTGTACTCCATTCGCTTGGCGCCGACATCAGTGCGTTGACGCTGGCCTCGGCCTATGCCGCTGCAGAACCGAGTCACGCCGTTCGGTGAGATCGTCGCATTGCCTGGGCGGGGTCTGATGATGGGCAATCGCGGCATTCTCCACGACCACGCTCGCCGAATCGTGCGTGCTTTTGCAGTCCGCAGGTGGATTGCGTGCCGTCTGACGTTTCGCGGAGCGGCACCGGCGGGTGATGCAGCCAAATCGCTATACCGAGCTCTTTTTCCTCGACGAAGCAACGGCGCTCAGCGCCGGACACCGTCCCTGCGCCGAATGCCGCCGGGAAGAGTATCAGCGATTCCGTTCGTTGTGGGAAACGTGCTACGGTGAGCCCGCGAGTGCTGACGCAATCGACTGCGACTTCATGCCGACCGGCTAGATGGGAAGAAGAAGCGCACGTATCGCGACGATCTCGCCACCTTGCCCGACGGCGCGTACGTTACGCTGGAGGGGCAGGCGTGGCTCCTGTGGGGCGGAGGGCTGCATGCGTGGTCCGATTCCGGTTATACGCGCCGAAAAGCACGTCCGGCACGCGGCGAGATCGAAGTGCTGACGCCTCGCTCGATCGTAGCAATTTTAGCGGCTGCGTATCGTCCGGGCGTCCATCCGACTCTGTAAAGCGGAGCGCGGCAGGGAAACTCCAGATATTTTGCATTCTGCCGGTTGCATTGGACCAGCATCAAACGCCCTACTTTCAAGCGCTTCTCGACTACGTCGACTCAGGCGTGCTGCCGTTTCATACGCCCGGGCACGTGCAGGGCGGCGGCATGGATTTGGCCTTTCGCGAGTTCGTCGGCGACAATATCTGCGCGATCGATCTGACGCCGATGCCGGGCATCGACGATCTGCTCCAACCGACCGAATCGATCAAGGAAGCGCAGCAACTCGCCGCGCAGGCGTGGGGCGCCGACAACACCTTCTTTCTCATCAACGGCTCGACGAGCGGCAACCAATGCATGATGATGACGGCGCTCAACCCCGGCGAGAAGGTCGCCGTGCCGCGCAATTCGCACAAGTCGATGCTCGGCGGGCTGATCATGAGCGGCGCCGAGCCCATCTACATGCAACCGGAAGTGGATGAAGAGTTGCGCATGGACCATTGCGTAACGCCGGAAACCGTCGCGCGAACGCTGCAGCGAGCATCCCGGACCTCGCGGCAGTCTATCTAGTTTCGCCGACGTATTACGGCGTTGCCGCCGATCTCGAATCGATCGAGCGTATCGTGCACGAGGCCGGCAAGCTCTTGTTGGTCGACGAGGCGTGGGGGCCTCACTTTCATTTTCATCCCGCGCTTCCGCTCTCGGCAACGCAGGCCGGCGCCGATCTCTGCGTCAACTCGACGCATAAGATGCTCTCGGCGTTTTCGCAGTGCGCGATGCTGCATCAAAAAGGCGAACGCGTGCGTCTCGACCGGCTCGCTTCGGTGCTCAAGATGTTTCTCTCGACCTCGCCGAACCTGCCGATGGTCGCGTCGCTCGACGTCGCGCGCAAGCAAATGGCGACCGACGGCGAAAGATTGCTGTCGCGCACGATTGAGCTGGCTCGAGAACGCGCGCGCGCCTGAACGAAATTCCCGGCCTTTACTGTTTTGGCGAAGAGCTGCGCGGGCGCAAAGGTGTCTTCGCGCTCGATCCAACGAAAATCACCGTCACGGTGACGGGCCTCGGCTACACGGGATACGAGGCTTCCGAAATTTTGCGCCGACGGCATAACATTCAAGTGGAGTTGGCCGACCTCTTCAACATCGTGGCGCTCGTTACGATCGGAACCACCGACGACGCCGCCGATCGCCTCGTCGCCGCTTTCCGAGAAATGGCGCGAGACGACCGAAAGCTCGATATGTTCGCGCCGTCCGGAATTCTCGAACGGCGGTTGCGGCGCGGCAACTTTCGTTTGCCGCCCGTTCCGCCGATGCGAATGCGCCCGCGGGAAGCGTTTCTCGCTTCCACAGAGGTCGTAAAGTTTCGCGAGTCGGCCGGACGCATCTGCGCCGAGACGTTGACGCCGTATCCGCCGGGCATCCCCGTCATCGCGCCGGGAGAAGAGATCACGCCCGAAATAGTCGACTACGTGCGGCTGGAGTTGAAGGCGGGCGTTCGCATTCAAGGACCGTACGACGGCGAGCTGCGCGTGATACGCGTCGTGAAGGAGTGACCGCGTAGCCCGGGAAACAAAAGCGCGTGCCCGTGGGGGAATCGGCACGGAAGGCAGGATCAGTATTGGCGGTCAGAGTTCATTCGGTTTCCCCAAGTTGGGAGTTCTCCCAACTCCTCGACATCTTCCCACTCGCGATACGACAAGCGCTCGTCCGTCTCAATAACATCGAAGAGATCATCGAAGTCGTGCTCGATCTCGGGCGGCCGCCCGAGGCCCGCTTCGAGCACGATTTTTCCTATCTCACGGACGCACCGGTAAGCCACGAAGACATCGCGCACGTCTGCTCGCGCATCTCGCCGTTCGGGGCCGACAATCGCGCGGGCATCGAGCAGACGCTGCATCGCATCAGCGCCATTCGTAACCGGACGGGAAAGATCGTTGGCCTAACCTGCCGGGTCGGACGCGCCGTCTATGGAACGATCGACATCCTTCTCGACGTGCTGCGCAGTGGGAAATCGATCTGTCTGCTGGGCGTCCGGGCGTTGGCAAGACGACGATGCTGCGCGAGTGCGCGCGCGTTCTCTCCGAAGAGCGCAAGCGCGTGGTGATCGTCGATACGTCGAATGAAATCGCCGGCGACAGCGATATCCCTCATCCGGGAATCGGTTTGGCGCGGCGCATGCAGGTCGCGCGATCCCGCGCTTCAGCACGCGGTAATGATCGAAGCGGTCGAAAACCACATGCCCGAAGTGATCGTTATCGACGAGATCGGCACCGAAGCCGAAGCCGCGGCCGCTCGGACGATCGCCGAACGCGGCGTGACGCTGATCGGGACCGCGCACGGCCAGACGCTGGAAAACCTCCTGATGAACCCGACGCTCTCGGATCTCGTCGGCGGAGTCAGCGCGGTGACTCTCTCCGACGAAGAAGCGCGCCGGCGCGGAACGCGCAAGACCGTCCTCGAGCGCAAAGCGCCGCCGACCTTCGACGTCGTCATCGAGATTCACGATCGCGACCGCTTGGCGATTCACAAGAACGTCGCCGAGGTCATCGACGCGTTGCTGCGCGGTTACCAGCCGCAGCCGGAGATCCGGCAGCGCGAGCCCAGCGGCGAAGTGACCGTCGTGCAAGAGGCCGACACGGAATCGATGCCGCGGTTACCGGAAGCTTACGAGCACGACCGCGAAGCAGACGAGCGCGAGCGGCCGCTCTCGATATTTCCGTACGGCGTTTCGCGGAACAAGATCGAGCGGGCCATCACCAATCTGCGCGTCAATGCCTCGATCGCGCGAAACTGGGACGATGCCGACGTCGTCCTCACGCTTAAGACGCTCGAGCGAAAAGAACAGCCGAAGCTCAAGCAGATCGCCTCCGATAACGTGCCGATCTACTCGATCAAGACCAATACGACGACGCAGATTCAGGCGGCGCTGCGCGACGTCTTCAATCTCGGCTCGATCGACAACGAGGAGCTGGCGCTGCGCGAGACCGAAGAGGCGATCTACCAAGTCCTGCTTGACGAATCAGGCGATCGAGCTTTCCCCGCAGACGTCGTATATTCGCCGCATGCAGCACCAGCTCGCCGAGCGTTATCGGCTGCAGTCGCGCAGCACTGGGCTGGAACCGAACCGCCGGGTTCGAATTTACAAAACTCCGACGTATAAGTCGGTTGGGAAGCTATTCAGGAAGCGAGACATGGCTCCGCGGCGCATTCACACACCGCTGGCCCGGCACGTCTCCCAGCCTGAATCGCGCAGCCTAATGTTCGTTGTAATCGAGGGGATCGAGGGCAGCGGCAAGAGCACGCTGCTTGCCGGCGCTTGCGCGAGCGCTTACGATCCGAGGGTCACGACGTCGTCGATAACGCGCGAGCCGGGCGGGACGCCGCTAGGAGATGCGATTCGCGAGATCTTTCTGGATCATGCGCTCGGATTGCGCCGCTGACGGAAGGCTTTTTGGTTAATGCGGCGCGCGCGCAGCACGTCGCCGAGGTAATTCGGCCGGCGCTAGATCGCGGGCGCATCGTGCTCTGCGATCGCTTCACCGATTCGACGCTGGCGTATCAAGGATACGGCCGCGGGCTAGATCTCGACGGCGCTTCGCGCGATGTGCGAGAGCGCTACGCGGAGGGCTCCGAACCCGATCTCGTTCTGCGTGCTCGACGTTGCCGGTCAGATCGCTGCTCGCGCGCGCGTACGCGAGCGTTCGAAACAGCCCGACCGGATCGAGAGCGGAGGACGACGGCTTTCACGAGCGCGTCCGTCGAGGTTTTCTGGAGCTGGCCGACGGATTCGCCGCGGCATCGTCGTCCTCGACGGCACGCGCGCCGCAACTCGTCTGTGGACGAGGCGCTGCGCGCAATTGCACGCCGGCGCAGAGACGGTGCCGTGAGCGAGCTGCACTTCGACGTCGTCGGAGCCGAAGGGCCGAAGCGTTACTTCTCAGCCGCTGACGCCGCAGCGACTCGCGCATGCTTATCTCTTTACCGGACCGGCCGGGAGTCGGGAAGAAAACCTTCGCGCGCCGGCTGGCGCAATCGCTGCTCTGTCTCGCGCCGAAGCAAGGCGTGCTCGGATACGACGGAACGTGTTCGTCGTGCGCGCTCTTTCGCGGTGAAAGCGCGCGGCATCCCGATTTTCTCGAGCACGAGGGCGTGCTCAAGATCGGCGATCGCGACGCGCCGCCGGGTTTCTACGAAAGCGACGAGCTTTCGGCGCGCGATCTCGTCCGCCAGCTTTCGATGCAGTCGTACAGCGGCGGCATGCGCGTGCTGCTGCTCGGCGACCTCGACTTCGCGACGCACGAGCGGCCGCGAACGCGTTGCTGAAATTCCTAGAAGAGCCGCCGCGCGGCGTCGTGATGATCCTCACGACCGCGACGCCCGGACGTCTGCTGCCGACGATCCGCTCGCGCACGGTCGAGGTGCGCTTTCCGCTGCTCTCCAAAGCGCAGGTGCGCGAGATCCTTCGGCACGATGCACTACGGCGCGCGATGCGGAGCTTGGCTGCGTCGTTGAGCGGCGGGAGCGTGACCCGCGCGCTCGCAACGCTGGAAGGCGAAGAAGAGTCGCTGCGCGCGCACGTGGTGCGCTGGTTCTTCGAAAGCGTCGAGGGCAAGTCGCCGCAAGACTCGTGGGCGACGCGCGAAACGCTCGACGACGGCCTCGAGACGATCAAGATGCTGGTGCGCGATTGGATCGTTGCGGGCGGTCATCGACGGCATGCGCGCTCGTTTCGCTCGATCAGGCCGAACGCTTACGCAGGCTCAAGCCGCTCGACCGCGCGCGTCCGCCGTCACGCTGCTTGGAAAGCTCGACGACGCTCAACGCCTCGCGCGCACGAACGTCAGTCCCGCCACTGGTCGGCGAGTTCGTGCGAATGGCGCTTACCAGTATCCTCTAAACGCGACGTCGTCGTACTCCTTCGCGAACGGAAAGGCGAGATAGGCCGAGTACGATCGCTTTGACGCCGCCAGCACGAGCTCGTACACCGATCACGCCGAGACCGGCGGCGAGCCGGACGACGATGAAATCGGGCAGCCATATCCAAAGACGACGAAGACGATCGCGAGGACGGCCGTGCCGAGCAGGCTTTGCGCGCACGGCTCGGAACGACGCGCCGATTGCAAGATTTCCCGGCATCCCGCCGATCGCTGCGGCCGGTATCGTGTAGATCAGAAAGAACGCGACGACGAGCTCGAGCGCGATCTGCACGAACGGGCTGCTCGACATGCCACCGATATAGCCGCGCTACGTAGACCAAGAAATAAAAGCCGATTGTCGCAATGAGAATGCCGCCGGCCTTGCGGCGCCCCTCATCCCAGGCCTCGTCGAAACTTGCGCGCGCGCCGGCGCCAAACGTTGTTCGCTGCGATGACCGCGACGCCGAAGCAGAAACCATAGACGAGCTGCACGACGATTTGGAAGAAGAAGCTGCCGGCGCCGCCGACGGCATCGGTGAAGAAGGGCGTTATCTGCGCGATGAGCAGATCGACGACTGCGGCAAGCAGCGGCATCACGAAGATCGACGGATGGCGCAACCAGCAGCGGAACGGCCTGCAGCGTACATGGCAAGATCGATGCGCGGTCGGCGTCGCATCGGCTAAAAGCGGGCCCCTTCGAGCGCGTGGCGGCACGAGCAATCGGCATCGGCCGGAATTTTTCCGACGATCTTACCGATGGCGTCCTTTATGCGCTCGTTGTTGCGATTGAAGACTGCGATGACTTCGTGATGCGAGACGGGCGGCATACCTTCGAGGCCGACGTCGTAATCGGTGATCAGAGAGATGTTGACGTAACACATCTCGAGCTCGCGAGCTAGATAGGCCTCGGGATACTGCGTCATGTTGATGACTTCCCAGCCCTGGCTCTGGAACCACTTCGACTCCGAGCGCGTCGAAAAACGCGGGCCCTGAATCACGACGACGGTGCCGCGCTCGTGGGTCTCGATTCCGAGCGATTTGAGCACACTCGATTGCAATCGGCCGCAAGCGTCGGGCAGTAGGGGTCGGCGAAGCTGACGTGCGTCGTTATCGGACCATCGTAAAAGGTATCTTTTCTGCCGTTGGTACGGTCGACGAGCTGATCGCGACGACCATCGATCCCGGCTGCACGCCTTTTGCGAGCGAACCGGCGGCTGTGGGACCGATGATCCACTTAACGCCGAGCTGCTTCATCGCCCACAGATTCGCGCGATAGTTGATCGCCTGCGGCGGAAAGCGATGATCTTTGCCGTGACGCGGAAGAAAGGCGACGCGTTCGTCCGGCGATTTCGCCAAGCGCGACCTTATCGCTCGGAGCGCCGTACGGCGTCTCGATCCACTCTTCGTGCGCATCTTCGATCAGCGAATAAAACCCGCTGCCGCCGAAGACGCCAATCTCGGCACTCAGCTCTGCCATTGCCTCTAGCCTCTAGACGTCATTATCATGATTCTGTCGCCTGCGGCGGTGGCAGTGCAACGCCGACGCGACGCTCAGCGATTGAAATCTGACGGTTTGAGATCTTCCAAAAACTTCTTGAAACGCGCCATCTCGGTGTCGTTGATGGGCTTCTTTTCCGCCGTTGCCTCTTCGAGGACGATCTTGTCAGAAACGAAGATCGGTGCCGGGACGCGTAACGCGAGCGCTATGCCGTCCGAAGGCCGCGCGTCGATCTCTTGCATCTCGCCGTTGGTGCGAACGATGAGCTTGGCGAAGAATGTGGAATCTTTGATGTCGTGAATGACCACTTGCTCGAGATTGGCGTTGAGCGTATCGAGAATGTTGCGCATGAGATCGTGAGAGAGCGGCCGCGGAACCGGTGCGCCTTCCAGTGCCAGGGCGATCGCCGTCGCTTCGAACGGGCCGATGAGAATCGGCAGGTAGTGCGAGCCGTCCATGTCCTTGAGGATGACAACGGGGTCATGGGTCAGGAGGTCGATCCCGAGCTTGTCGACCTTCATTTGGCGCATAAGCGACGTATCCGACATGCCAGGCGAATTTTCTTGCCGGCGCCGAACCGCCTCGCTCGACCGTGCCACTTTCATGCGGAATCGTCGGCCTGCCAAATGTCGGCAAGACGACAATCTTCAACGCGCTTACGCGCTCCGCCCAAGCTGTCGCCGCGAATTATCCATTTGCGACGATCGAGCCCAACGTCGGCGAGGTTGCGGTGCCGGACCCACGGTTGCCGGTGCTCCAACGGCTGGTCGCAGCGCGACGCATCGTCCCGGCGACCGTCCGCTTTGTCGATATCGCCGGCTTGGCGCGCGGCGCGAGCACCGGCGAGGGCCTCGGGAATGCTTTCCTGAGTCATATTCGCGAGACCGATGCGATCGCAATGGTGGTGCGCTGCTTCGCGACCGAGGATGTGACGCACGTCGAAGGGCGCCCCGATCCACGGCGCGACTGCGAAATCGTGGCGATCGAATTGGCGCTCGCCGACCTCGCAACGATGCGTAAGCGCACTGCGAAGCTTGAACGCGAGGTCAGAGCGCAGCCCGCGCTGGGGCCGTATTTGAAGCCGCGCAGCGGCTGAGCGAAGCGCTCGAGGACGCACGCCCGGCCCGCAGTTTCGGCGCTGGAACCATCGAGGCTCGAGTCGCCGCCGATTCCTTCCTGCTCACATCCAAACCGATGCTCTACGTTGCCAACGTCGACGAAACCGAGGTCGCGAGCACCGGCGATCAGATACGCACCGTCGAGGAGATCGCGCGGGCGGAAGGGGGAAAGAGCCGTCGTCCTCAGCGGCAAGCTCGAGGCCGAATTGATTGGCTCTGCCCGAAGGGGAAGCGGCCGAGTTTCGCGCCGAGCTTGGGACTGCAGCGCAGCGGGCTGGACGATCTCTCCGCGGCCGCTTACGATTTGCTGGGGCTCATGACGTTTTTGACGGCCGGCGAGAAGGAAGCCCGGGCTTGGCCGATCCCCAAAGGGACGAAAGCGCCCAAGGCGGCTGGAACTATTCACAGCGATCTGGAGCGTGGCTTTATACGGGCGGAGGTCGTCTCGTACGACGACTACGTCGAGTACCGAACATTGGAGGCTCTTCGAGCCGCCGGCCGAGTGCGCAGCGAGGGGCGCGAGTACGTGATGCAGGAGGGCGACGTCGTGAATTTCCGGTTCAACGTATGACCCAGCGAGGTTGTCGGCCAAGTCCGACGAGCTCCTAGGGTCTGCCTGACGGCGCGGGCAAGTCTAGGTCATGACGACTGCTCTACGAGAGACCTCGGTTCGCGAGGTTTCCGTTTTCGGTGACGCGATCGCGTATTTTAACGAGGCCGCCGACCTGCTTGAGCTCGACGCTGGAATGCGGCGGATTCTCACGCATCCATCGCGCCAGATCATCTTTTCGATTCCATTTCAGCGCGACTCCGGCGAGTTCGAGGTCTACACCGGCTATCGCGTGCAATACAATTTTGCGCGAGGCCCGGCAAAGGGCGGTATCCGTTTCCATCCCCGCGTGACGCTCGATGAGGTCACGGCGCTTGCATTTTGGATGACCTGGAAGTGCGCGGTCGTGGATTTGCCTTTCGGCGGCGGCAAAGGCGGCGTCACGTGCGATCCGACGACTCTATCGTCAAACGAGCTCGAGCGTATCACGCGCCGTTACGCGGCCGAGCTCGTCGAGGTCGTCGGCCCCGACAAAGACGTCCCGGCGCCCGACGTCAACACGACGCCCCAGGTCATGGCGTGGTTCATGGATACCTACTCAATGCACGTTCGGCAGAATATCCCCGGCGTCGTCACGGGGAAGCCGCTGGAGATCGGTGGATCGCGAGGGCGAGTGGAGGCGACCGGTCGAGGCGTGACGATCTGCGCGCTCGACGAGATGGCGCGAGATGGACCTGCGTCCCGACAAGGCGACGATCGCGATCCAAGGGTTCGGCAATGTGGGGATGCATGCGGCCAAACTTTTCGAGGAGCGCGGGTGCAAGATCGTCGGTATCTCCGACGTGACGGGTGCCTATTACAATGCCGAAGGGATTTTCGTCAATGCAGCGATGGAGCACGCCGCCAAGTTCGGAACGCTCGAAGGTTTCAAGGGAGGCGAGAAGATCACAAACGCTGAGCTATTGGCGAGTGAGTGCGACGTTTTGGTGCCGGCGGCGCTCGAAAAAGTCTTTACGCCCGAAAGCGCTGCTAGAGTTCAAGCCAAGCTGATCGTCGAGGGAGCGAATGGCCCGACGACACCCGAGGCCGACCGCGTCCTGCGCCAGCGCGGGGTGATCGTGATTCCAGACATCATGGCGAATGCCGGCGGCGTGACCGTTTCGTACTTCGAATGGGCGCAAGACCGCATGGGCTATTTTTGGAAGGAATCCGAGGTCAACGAGCGTCTCGAAGACTTCCTACTCTCGAACCTTCACGAGATACGTTCGATCGCCAATTCGCGCAGAGCGACGCTGCGAACCGCGGCCTATACGCTCGCGATCGATCGAGTCGTGAAGGCCTCGAAACTCCGCGGCATCTACGCCTAAGGCTTCTTTCCCGACCAGCCGGGAGTCTTGCTTTCGCGCGAGCGCCGTTTCCGGCTCTTCAAAGCGTCGGGTAAGCAATTGTTGCCTCGAGCCCGGCGGCATTCGCGCGATGCCGCCGCAAGCCGTCGTCGGGTGCAGGCAGACCCAGAAAGTACCTCGATAGCCCTAGTGGGCTGCGTACGGGTCGGGGAAGCAGTACTTTTTGTTGCTGCAGCGGGTCCCGTTGTAAACTTTGACGAGGTCAACCTGCGGTATATGCGCGCCGTAGGCCTTGTTGATCGTATCGATAAACGCGTAGGCCACGAGCGCGTAACCGGTATTCGACGGGTGTATTCCGTCAAGGCTCAAGATACCACCGGGGAGTGAAACGAATCCCGACGGGGGGGGATGGGCGTAGCCTAGCGTGCAGCAAAGCGCCGGGAGCGATCGTTGACGCCAGATGGAAGTACGAATTGGCCGGATTCCCGCTCGCTATGCCGTGAAAGATAGCTTGGATGTCAACGAGTGGTACGTGTGATGCAGATGCCGCGTGGTCGATTCCCTCATTGATCGCGTTATTGAGCGCCTGAACTCTTGCGGCAAACTCCGGAGTAATGTAGTTAGCGCCAAGCCCGCTGCCCTTTACCGGTTTGCACTTCGGAGACGGCGTCACGCAATCCAAGTCGACATAGGGGGCTGCGGGATACGCCAGGTAATTCTGGATGACCGCCAGTGCGCCGGCTAGCGTTAAATATCCGCAAGGAGCCGTGGTGGACGTGGGACTACAGCCGTTTGGGGTACCAAGGCGATACTTCTTCGCGTAGTACTTAACGACTCCGGCCGGGAGGCCAGCTAAGTCGACCAATAAACAATAGGCGTACGATCGGAGCTTGCAAGCCGTCGTGTCCGGCGTCTTAGTTGAAATCCGCTGGAAGTAACCCGTTTCTAGAATGTTCGGCAGGTTTGCCATCACTACATGGGCGCCGGCACGCTGCAACGTCGAGTCGGTAGCGCGCAAATCGGCTTCCGCTTGTCCGGCGTTACGGTCGCCGCCGACGAAGCGCCCACCGCTGCCCATGTACTTCAGCACATCGTTCGCGCCGAGCCAGACGGTCGCGAGTGACGGATGGAGCGAGGCCGCGGCGTTAACTTCCGTAAGATGCCCGTCGAGGTCGGTGAAGTTGCGCAGCACCGGCCAAAAGGTGCCGCTCTCTTCGCTCACGGCGTCGCTCAAGAGTCCAGGGATGCCGGGCAGCGGACTGCACGTGTCGGTCGGCGGCTGATGGATGACGTTAGCTTCGTGGAGCGTGGCGCCGGGAATACCGAAATCGCGGATCTTCGTGGAAGTCGGATTCATGCGAACGCGCGCAGAACCGCGCAAAACGAAACCGGCTCGATTGAAGCTGTCATCGTACGTACACGGGTCACGACCCTTATATTGACCAAACGGCGCGCCCGAATTGGAATACACGATCTGATTGTCGAGACCCGGTCCTTTGATCAAGGGTAATGGACTTTTAGACGGGTCGTACATCACGTTTATCGCGTCGTTCAGGCTCGAGCCCGAACCGGAGCTCGATGCCTGCTCTACGAGCAGCGCCCACCAGCCGTTCTCCTGGCCCGGAGGCACGAAGTGCCCGGGATAGATGGGATTCTTGAAGCTGGTTGCGCCAAGCATGCCGTCCGATTGATAACCGGCCGTCAAACTGTCTCCGACACCCACGATGCGCGTGAGAATCGTTTGCTGTGAGGGACGAGCGACGTGCGCCGGGCCAACGCGAGTGGGAAGAACCGGCGGGGAGCCGCCGGCGGCGCTCCCTCCGCCGCAAGCCCCGAGCGCTCCAAGGCCAATTAGCGCAAAGGATTTTTGAACTGAGAAAGCTGCATGCTGTACCTCTGAACCTATAACGGGAAAACGTTGGGGGAGCCGATGCCGAACTGAAATTGCAGCTGCGTCGCCCTCAAGCCGCCGATTGCGAGCCCGCACTGATTGTTGATCGCCTGTTGCACCGTCAAGCACTTGACCGCGGTTACACCACCGGGCCCCTCGTTGGTCGGGCCGCCGCTGTTGAGCACCACTTGTACGAACGTATACTTCGTGGTCCGCTGCGAGATGCCGAGGAAGTAGGCGATGAGATGTTCCGGATAGGGATCGGTCGGCAGATAATCTCGCGCGCTTTGGGGCTCGAAAAACAGCGTCGTCCCGCGCAACGGCGTGTACTCGACGTAGAGCACTTGGGCCAGCTGCATAGCGTTGCCCACGTTCGCTCCGGCGGTATGCACGAGCCATTGCGGCGCAACGGTGAAGGTACCGAACATCTTGGGCGTCTTCAAGAACGGCAGCGTTATGGCGACTGCGTAGTATTGAGCGGTGCGCACCGGAATATTTTGCACCGGTCCGTCGGGCAGATTGTAGGTGAACGGTACGACGTCGTTGTTGCCCGGTGCGAAACCGATGACGCCGCTGCGAGCGACGTAGGTAGGCGAGATCACGACCGGCAGCGGACCCGGCAGCTTGTCGGAGTTGATCACGAACAACTTTTGAAGCATGAAGACGCCGAACGTATCTACTGCGCCCACGTTGATGTTGCGGCCGGCGCCGGGACCGCAAGCATTTCCGCCGCTCAAGTCCGCGCAGCCAACCGGATTGACGAACCCGGCAAGATAGACCGGGACCTTGCCGGTATTGAAGCCGTAGGGCCAGTGCTGAAGCTGAAACATGCTTGCGACGAGTTTCGTCGACCAGTTGAATTTATAAGCGAGTGAAGCATCCATGCCGCCCCTCAGCCACCCTTGTTGTTTTCCATAGGACCCGATGTTGCCGTATGGCGTCGCCACGGAAAAATCCACCATGTACGTGAATCTGTCGCCGGGCAGCTCGATCGTGCGGCCTACCCGCGGCTGACTGACCGGCGGCGCTTGAGCAACCGCGGAGCCTTGCTTCTTGGGCTTCGGTTGGCTCATTACGCTTTTGATTGAATCGTTGGCGTTGGGAACGATCGATTTTTGAAAGACGTCGCCTGCACCGTCCGCCGCAGCGGGCAGCGCACAAACGCCGACACTCAATGCCGCAACGGCGGCCATACCGAGAACTATGGTTTTTACCATCCAGCAACTCCTCGACTTTGGACTTGCGCTAAGCGATGGTAAATCCTTTTGATGAAGCGCATTGATAAGATGTGATAATTGTCATCGAATCTATACTCCGACGGGCGGTGTTGCGGGCTGCTCCGCGACGAGTTCGCCGCGCAATTGGCCGTCGTGTTTGGCGCGATCACCGCGCAGTTCGAGCGATTTGATGATGACGTAGAGCACCGGCGTAATCGCCAGGTTCAAGAACGTCGAGACGAGCATGCCGCCAAAAACGACGGTGCCGAGCGAATGACGCGCCGAGCTGCCGGCTCCCGTCGCAAAGACGAGTGGAATCACGGCGATGACGAAAGCGATAGAGGTCATCAAAATAGGACGCAAGCGGGTTTGAGCGCCGCGCATCGCCGCTTGCACGATGCTGGCGCCTTCGCGCAGTTGCTGGTTGGCGAACTCAACGATCAGAATCGCGCTCTTGCTCGCTAGGCCGATTAGCATGACGTAACCGACCTGCGCGTAAGCATCCTGAGCCAGATTCGGATCGAAGAGCCCGGGGACCGGGAAGGTGACGGAAGTTCATGAAGCCGAGCGCGCCAAAAAGCGCGGCAGGGACCGCCAGCAAGACAATGAGCGGATCGATAAAACTTTCGTATTGCGCCGAGAGGACGAGAAAGACGAAGACGAGACCGAGCGCGAAGATCAAGGTGCTCAAGCTTCCCGAGGCAATCTCGTCGAGCTGTAATCCGGACCACTCGTAGCTCATTCCGGCCGGCATGACGCGTTGCGGCGATTTGGTCCATCGCCTCTATTGCCTGGCCCGAGCCGTATCCGGATGCGTTCTGTCCGTTGAGCTCGACGCTGCGATACAAATTGTAATGCGTAATGACCGGCGCCGCCAGAACCTGCTTCGTTTGAACTAGGGCGCTCAGCGGCGTCATCACCGTGCTGGTAGCGTTGGTGCTCGTCGTCGCTACGCCGGGCGGCGCAGTCGGAAATGGATTCGTGCCCGTCGGTATGGCGGCGTTGGCGGCAGAGCCCGAGCTGACGAACAGCCCTCCAAGCGACGAGACACGATTTCGGAACGGTTCGTCGGCTTGCACGTCGACCTGCCAAGACCGGTTGAGATAGGTGAAGTTGTTGACGTAGAGCGAGGCGAGATCGACCTCCAACGTATCGAAGATGTCGTTAAGCGAGATGCCGATCGATTTGGCCTTGTCGCGGTCGATATTGATGTCGATCTGCGGCGAGTTTATACGGAACTGCGTGAAGACGTTTTGCAATCGAGGGTCTTTCGCGGCCATGCCCATGATTGCATAAGCGGTTTTCGTAAGCGGCGGCAATCCGAGGTTCGTCCGATCCTCGAGCTCGAACTGAAAACCGCCGAAAGACGACACGCCGTTAATCGCCGGCGGATTGACCGCAAAGATCTGAGCCTGCGGCATCTGCGAAAAGAACCCATAGTTAATGCGGCTGATAACGGCGTCGATTCCGTCGCCCGACCCCTTGCGCTGGCCCCATGGTTTCAACAAGACGAAGATCAGCCCGCGGTTCGGAGCGGCGCCCGCAAAGCTGAACCCTCCGACGTTGAACATGTATTTTACCTGCGGTTGCTGACGAATGATCGCTTCGGCTCTTTTGGAGATCGTCGTCTCGCCGGAGAGCGACGTGCCTTCGGGTGCCTGAACCAGAACGATGAAATAGCCCTGGTCTTCGCTTGGAATGAAGGACGTCGGCGTCTTCACGAACATGAACAGCGTTGCGAGTAATGCGACGCCGAATATGCCGATGACGATCCAACGGTATCGGAACAGACGCGGCAGCTCAGACCCGTACCAGTGACGGAATCGTTTCAGACCCGCGTTGAACCAGCGAAAGAAGATGAACTGCGATTCCGTCTCGCCGGAGAGCAGCCGTGCGGACATCACCGGCGCCAGCGTGAGCGCTTGGAAGAGCGATATGGAAATTGCCGCGGCGATCGTCAGCGCGAACTGCTTGTAGAGCTGACCCGTCGTGCCCGGAAAGAATGCAACCGGAATGAAGACCGCGAGCAGTACCAAGGAAGACGCGACGACGGCGCTTTGGATCTCCCGCATCGCCTGGGCGGCGCTCGCTATGCCGCTTTGGCGCCCTTTGTTCATCTCGATATGGCGCGCGATGTTCTCGATGACGACGATCGCGTCGTCTACGACGAGGCCCGTCGCGAGCGTCAAGCCGAAGAGCGTGATGGTATTGATCGTGAAGCCGAAGATCTTCATTACGAAGAACGCTCCGATCAGCGATACGGGAATGGTTACTGCCGGTACCATCGTCGAACGCGGGTTTTGAAGGAAAACATAGATGACGAGAACGACGAGAAAGATGGATAGGAGCAGGGTGATTACGACTTCCCGCACCGACTCGGCGACGAAGTCGGTCGTGTTGAAAGCGACCGTATACTGAATTCCCGACGGAAACTGTTTGGCCAGCACGTTCAGCTCGGCGATCACGCCTTTGGAGACCTGCAGCGCGTTCGCGGTCGGATACTGCTGAACGCCGAGCCCCACCACTCGGGCATTGCCGTTGAAGCGTAAAGAGCTGTTGTAGTTCTCGGCGCCCAGTTCTACGCGCCCGACATCGCCGAGACGAGTGAAGCCGCCGTTGGGATTTGCGCGAAGGATGATATTGGCGAACTGCGCGGGCGATGATAGCTGTGTGAGAGCGTTCACCGTATACGTGTACGGCTGATTCTTCGATTCCGGCGCCGACCCGATGCTGCCGCTGGCAACCTCAGCATTTTGCTCCTGCAACGCGGTGACGACGTCGCCGGCGTCGAGGCCTTGCTGAGCCAGAAGGTGCGGGTTGAGCCAAATCCGCATCGCATATTGGCGTTGGCCAAAAACTACTACCTGCGAGACGCCCGGCACGCGCGAGAGGTCGTTGATGACGTTAAGCTGGGCGTAGTTGCTCAAGAAGAGCGTATTGTACTGTTTCGTATTCGAAGTGAGCGCGACGCCCATCACGAAGGAGCCGGAATTCTTGGTGACCTGCACGCCGACTTGCTGCACCGTAGCCGGAAGCTGACCGATTGCCGATTGAACGAGATTCTGCACGTTGGCCGCGGCAATGTCGAGATTCGTTTCGAGCGTGAACGTGCAGGTGATCGTCGACGTGCCCTGCGTGCTCTGGGAGCTAATGTAACGCAGCCCTTGGACCGTATTGACCGCCTGCTCGAGGGGAGTCGTAACCTGTGCTTCTACGACTTGGGGAGACGCCCCAACGTACGACGCGCTGATCGTTACGACGGGAGGAGCGATCTGCGGATACTGCGCGAGCGGGAGCGTCGGCAGAACGACGAGCCCACCGATCAGGATAACCAAGGAGCAAACGGCCGCGAGAACGGGCCGGGTGAGGAAGACCTTCGTCACGACACTAGCCTTACCAACCTAAAGACTGCATCCGGGGTTGCGGCGGTCCGTGCGCCGCCGAATCTTAGAACGCCTGCTCCGCGTGATAGGAGCTGCGCGAGAGTGGACTCGAAACGACCTGATGAAAACCCTTTTGCTTCGCCAGTGCACCGAGACGATCGAACTGCGGCGGCGTGACGAACTCGACGACGGGCAAATGTTTCTTGCTCGGCTGCAAGTACTGGCCCATCGTAAAGATGTCGACGCCGGCGGCGCGCGCGTCGTCCATGGCCTCTTCGATTTCCTCTTGCGTTTCGCCCAAACCGAGCATCAGCGAGGTCTTCGTGTAGCCGTGCGGAGCACGTCGCTTGACGTGTGTGAGGACTGCAAGCGATTGGTCGTAGCTTGCGCGCTTATCCCGCACCGTTGGGGTAAGGCGACGGACCGTCTCCAAATTGTGCGCGAAGACGTCGGGCTTGGCGTTCACGACGATGTCGACCGCTCGGAGGTCACCCCGATAGTCGCCGCTCAAAATCTCAACGCGAGCGCCCGGAACCCGCTGGTGAATCGCGCGGACGGTATTCGCGAAGATCAGCGCGCCGCCGTCGGCTAGATCGTCTCGATCTACCGCCGTGACAACGAGATACTTCCAGCCTAAGTCGCGGACGGCCGCGGCGACTCGCAGGGGTTCCAGCCAATCGACCTCGCCGCGCGGATTTCCCGTCTTGACGTTGCAAAAGCGGCAGCCGCGCGTGCAGATATCGCCCAAGATCATAATGGTCGCCGTGCCCGCTCCCCAACATTCGGAGATGTTGGGACAGGCGGCTTCTTTGCAGACGGTATGAAGGGCGAGGCTCTTGACTTCTGCCTTGACTCGTTCGTATTCTTCGCCGATCGGCAACGAAACGCGTAGCCAATCGGGCCTGCGTCGCGTTACCCCGAGCGGCTCCCTCGTCAAGTCTATGGTTACTGCCACCGCTCTACGCCGCAACTGCTTCCGTGACAAACTCAACGTCGAAGCTATGCGCCAGTTCCTCGAGCACGACTGCCTTTGCCTCGTCCATGTCGACGAGACGGCCGGTTTCGGCGGAAAGCGAGGTGATGCCGCGCTGCGGCAAGCCGCACGGGACGATCAACCGATCGTAATCGAGCTTCGTCGAAACGTTCAGCGCAATGCCGTGCATCGAAACCATCCCTTGTATCGCAAGGCCGACCGCACAGATC
Organism: Vulcanimicrobiota bacterium; assembly: GCA_963767725.1. Classification (GTDB taxonomy): domain Bacteria; phylum Vulcanimicrobiota; class Vulcanimicrobiia; order Vulcanimicrobiales; family Vulcanimicrobiaceae; genus Cybelea. The sequence goes on along the minus strand of CAVYEN010000003.1, from coordinate 335,621 downwards.
TGGTTGCGGCCGACCCAAACGCCGGCGTGGCCCGTCCATCGCTCCGCGGGCACGCCGAAGAGCCCACACGCGTTGACGACCGCCGCCTCGAGCGAGCGCACGAGCGGAACGACCTCGCGGAAGCGCTCCAGCTTTCTAATAGGATAGACGACCAACTGCCCAGGCGCATGGTACGTGACGTCACCTCCACGCTCAATCGCTACGAGGTCGACGCCTCGCCGGGCAAGCTCTTCGGCTGAGAACAGAACATTATCGAGCTTTGCTTGGCGGCCCAGCGTTACGACGGGCGTATGTTCGACGACAATCCACGTATCGGGCTCGCGCCCTTCACGTACGTCCTCATGCAGTCGATGCTGAAGCTCCCACACCTCCCGATATGGCTTCACGCCCAGATCCAACAAACGTGCTGCTTTCAACTGGCGTTGCAAGAAAAGCGGGGGGAGACGATATGCCGCGGCGGGGACTCCGATGCGAGCGCAGTGGAGCAGGAGCCGAACATCGATGTGCAGCGACGAGCGACTCCGAGTAGGCGTGTAGCCTGCACATCAAGCATCAAGCGCTCACCGGCGTCTTGGGCTTCGGATTGATGATGTGAATTGCCTTGCCGTGCGCGGCCTCGGCGGCGTCCATGATTCCTTCGGTAAGCGTCGGATGCGGATGAACCGAAAGCCCAACGTCTTCGAGCGTCGCACCCATCTCTAGGGCTATCACGCCTTCGCCGATGAGCGATTCCGCTTGTGGCGCGACGACGTGCATGCCGAGCAGTATGTCGCTGCGCGCATCGGCGACCAGTTTGATCAGCCCTTCGCTTTCGTTCATCGTGCGCGCGCGGCCGCTCGCGGCGAGCGGAAACTTACCGACGCGGACCTCGTAGCCCCCGGACTTCGCTTCCTCCTCTGAAAGTCCGACCGTCGCGACTTCCGGATCGGTATAAATGCAGTTCGGAACGGCGACCGGATCGAACGCGGCCGACCGATCGCCGTTGATTACCTCGGCCGCAACGACACCTTGCTTCATCGCACGATGCGCGAGTAATGGCGCCCCGGTGATGTCGCCGATCGCAAAAATATTCGGTACGCTCGTACGCTGCTGCCGATCGACCGCGATGAAGCCGCGTTCGTCGACGTCGAGGCCCGCCGCCTTCAGACCGAGGTTATCGGTAACGGGACGGCGACCCACGGCAACGAGCACCATGTCGAATTCGCGCGTTTCGTCCTTCCCGCCGGTCCCCTCGCCGTTGAACGTTGCGCGCACGGTGTCTGCGTGCTTTTCGATAGCGCCGACCTTTGTGCTGAGCATGATCTCGATTCCCTGCTTTTTCAGGATGCGGCCGAGTGTCTTTCCGATCTCCAGATCCGTTCCGGTCAGAATTTGCGGCATCATCTCGACGACTAAGACTTCTGCACCTATGCGACGGTACACCGTCGCAAACTCTAGTCCGATGACGCCGCCGCCGACGACCAGCAGGCGTTTAGGGATGCGATCGAGCTTGACGGCATCATCGGAGTTGATGATCGTCTTGCCGTCGCGCGGCCACGCCTTGACGTCGACCGGCGCCGAGCCGGTCGCTACCACGATATCGCGCGCCGTAATCCGCTCCGTTGTCCCGTCTTGACGCTTGACTTCAATCTCTGTTGGCGATTGAAACGAGGCTTCTCCGCGCAGAAACTCGACGCCGTTGGCTTTGAAGAGCGTCTTTACGCCGTTGACGTTTGCGTTCACGACTTCGGTTTTGAACTTTGCTACGCTTTCACGCTCCACTTGGGCCTTCGGTACGCGCAGCCCGATCGTGCCGGCCCGTTCGATGTGACGGATCACTTCGCCGACGTGCAACAGCGCTTTGGTCGGAATGCAGCCCCAGTTGAGGCACACGCCGCCGACCTCGTCACGATCGATGCAAATGACCTTCTTTCCCAGCTGCCCGAGCCTAATCGCCACGTGGTAGCCGCCGGGGCCGGCGCCGATGATTGCCGCGTCAGCCTGACGTTCTGCCGTAGTGCTCATGCGTCAGGTTTCGCTGAAGCAAGAGCGTTCCCCAGGACTCAAGCGAAATGGAATCATCCGGTGGCGAGGATTGGATGGGCGGGGCTCCTCCCGGAACTCGATCGCGAGTCGATCGTCCCGCTTTACCGTCAGATCTACGAGCATCTGCGCGAAGCGATTCTCGCCGGGACTCTGCCGGAATCGACGCGGCTGCCGCCCGAGCGAACGATGGCCGAGCGGCTGACGGTGAATCGGAGCACGATCGTCCACGCGTACCGGGAGCTGGTCGGAGACGGGTTAATCGAGCAGCGCGTGGGCTCCGGCTCGCGCGTCGTGCCGCAACTTCGAGGCGGCCAGCCCGAGCGGGGCGCCGGCGTTCCGTGGTGGGTGACTCTGCCGCCGTGGCGGGTCGGCGAGTTTCCCAACGTGCTCGGCGAGCTTGCGGCCAAGCCCGAGCCTGGACGCATATCGTTCGTTCAAGGCGTCGCCCCCGACGAGCCCTCCCCGCTCGGCGCGCTTGCCAAATCGTTCGCTCGGGTGGCCGGAGATCCGCGGTTCGTGCTCTCGTACGGCGATTCCGAAGGCTACGAAGCCTTGCGTGCCGCTATCGCTGCGCGCATGAAGGCGCGGGGTGCCGACACGATCACGGCCGCGAGCATCATCGTACTGACCGGATCGACGCAAGGAATCGCAATCGTCGCCCAGAGCTTGGCGGAGCCCGGTGACGAGATTATCGTAGAATCGCCCTCGTATCCCGGAGCGCTTCAAGTCTTTCAAATCAATGGTCTGCGCGCGATTTCAGTCCCGGTCGACGACGACGGGATGCGGGTCGACCACGTTGAGGCGGTGTTGCGCACGCGTCGGCCGCGCTTCATCTACACGATGCCGTCGCTGCACAATCCTACCAATGCCAGTATGAACGCCGACCGGCGAGAACGGCTGGCGACCCTCGCCCGGCGAGCGGGCGTTCCAATTGTTGAAGACGATCCCTATGGCCCGCTTGCTCCGCCGGGCGCTCCGCTCGTCGCGCTCGCGCCTGATCATACGGTCTATATCTCGACCTTCTCGAAAACGATCGCGCCGAGCTTGCGCGTCGGGTGGCTCGCCGCGCCGCGGATGATCCTCGAGCGGCTCCTGCTGCGAAAGCAGGCGTACGACATGGCCACGAGCCTCTACGTGCAGGCCGCAATCGCCGATTATCTCGATCGCGGCTACGACGCGCATGTCAACCAGCTGCGTAGGGAACTGCTCGAGCGGCGTACCATTGCCGACGAAGCGATCGCGGCGCATTGGCCATCTGGACTCAAGGCGAGCCGACCATCGGGGGGATTCTATCTTTGGACTTCGACGCCACGGGAACTTCGGGCTCGAGCGCTACTCGATGCGTCCGAGCGTCTCGGCGCGTCGTTTCTCTTTGGCGAAGCTTTCTTTGCTAACTCCGGCGGCGATCATTATTTCCGGCTCGCCCTCACTGCGGTCACGCGGCGCGAGATCCCCGAAGGCATCCGGCGCATCGGTCAGGCTATCTCGACACTGCGCTCGTGATCCGGCTGCAACGTCGCCTGCTGTGCTGGTATCATTCTTATGGTCGCCGTGCGTTGCCATGGCGCATCGCCCGCGACCCGTATCGCACGCTTGTCAGCGAGTTCATGCTCGCTCAGACGCAAGTCGATCGCGTCGTGCCGAGATTCGAATCGTTCGTCGCGCGGTTTTCGGGTTTTGCCTTCGCTTGCGCGCGCCTCGCTGGCCGACGTGCTACGCGAGTGGAAAGGCCTTGGGTACAACTCACGCGCCGTGCGCTTGCACCGCCTTGCCCAAACCATCGTCGACCGCTATGACGGCGCGCTACCATCGCAACGTCGGGAGCTTCGTTCGCTCCCGGGGATCGGTCCGTACACTGCGTCCGCGATTCGAGCGTTCGGCTTCAATATCGACGAGGCGCCGGTCGATACCAACGTGCGCCGTGTCGTCAACCGGCTCTTGATCGGGCTCGAACACCCGCAGGCGGCCTCGGCGCGCGAGCTCGATGCGCGAGCCCGCGCTCTCGTTCCTTCGGGCCGCTCACACGATTGGAACTCGGCGCTCATGGATCTCGGCGCGACGATCTGCACCGCTCGTGCGCCAAAATGCCTGATTTGCCCGCTGCGGACTAGCTGTGCCGCCGCCCCGATCGATGCGGCTGGGCTCGATCGAATGCGCGCCTCCGAGAAGAAACGGCGTTCGCCGCAAAACATCATCCCGTTTGCGGAAACGACGCGGTACGCGCGCGGGCGCATCGTCGATCGCCTTCGCGATCTGCCGCCGGGCGAGCGCATCTCCTTGATCGATCTGCACCATGCGGTCGGTCCCATGATTCCCGGACGCAGCATCGAGCAAGTACGCGAATTGATCGACGCTCTCGAGCGCGACGGTCTCGTGATCCACGACGGAAGCCACGTCGCGCTGCGAGAATAGCGCCTGCGTGCCGCGCATTCCCTTCCCAAAGAAAAAGATACCACGTCGGACCGCACTGGAGGCGCTCGGCATTCTGGAGCGCACGTATCCCAATGCCGTGACGGCGCTTCAATTTGGTAGCGAATTCGAACTCCTCATCGCGGTGATCCTGTCGGCGCAAACTACCGACGCCCGAGTCAACATGAGCACGCCGGCGCTCTTCGACAAATACCCCACCGCAGAAACGCTCGCGCGCGCTCGTCAACCCGACGTCGAAGCCATCATCAAGTCTTGCGGGTTTTTTCGTGTGAAGGCGAAGAACATCATCGCATGCGCTCGCGACGTGGTCGAGCGGTTCGGCGGCAAGGTGCCGCACGAACGTGAAGATTTGGAATCCCTTGCAGGCGTCGGACGCAAGACGGCCAGCGTCGTTATGGCGGCGGCCTTCAACGCGGAAGCGCTGGCGGTCGATACGCACGTTTTTCGCGTCGCGCATCGCCTTGGGCTCACGATCGGCGCGACGCCGCGCCAGGTCGAAGAAGATCTTACGACATTGTTGCCTGCGCAGAAATGGGGTGATGCCGCGCACTGGCTTATCATGCACGGCCGTCGAAATTTGCAAAGCCCCTACGCCGCTTTGCGGTCGCTGCCCCGTCGAAAAGCTCTGCCCCACCCCGCGCATCATCGCGAGGCTCTGACGCTCCGTGCTTCTAGAAGTCGTCGTCGGGATCTGCGGCCGACGGCGTTTGTCGCAAAAAGTAATCGCGATCGGGATCGGTTTCGATCGGCTTAAACGCTCGCGGCGTCTGCGCGAAGTCAAAACAGTCCGAAAGGTCGTCGGCGCGCACGTCGGTCGTGCCGAGCGACCCAAGATGAAACGCGCTCTCTACGAACTTCAAGATGCTGCCGAATTCGTGCTGACGGTGTGAAACATAACCTTTTCTCGCATAGGGCCCAATGGCAATGAGGGGTACCCGGAAGCCGAGCTCGTACGAGTTGTAAATGGGCGGCCTCACGTGATCGTACCAGCCTCCCCAATCGTCCCAGACGACGAAGATTACCGTGCTTTTCCAATAAGGACTTTCGCCGATAGCATCGACGACCGACCCGACCCATGCGGGCCCCGTGCCGTCGTTTTGTCCCCCGTGATCGGACGCGTCCACGGTCGGCGTCAACCACACGACGCTGGCCAACCGCCGTTCTGCAATGTCCGCGAAGATTTCTGATGACGGCGCCACGACGTCGAGCTTAAAGTTGGCGCCGTACCGGATGTGACGGATTGCGTCGGGCGCGTGCCAAAGTCCGGCACGGGGGTACGCTTGGTAGTAATGCCAAGTCAAAAATTTCGCGTCCAGCAAGTCGGTGAGAGCGACGCGGTCGAAACATGGGAACTTTTGCCGACTCTCGTTTCCCTTGAGATTGATCAACGATCCGAGCGATCCGGGCGGCGAGTCGCAACCCCCGGTAAATTTCCCCGATGGGTCTTTGGGGTTCTCTGACGCTCGCCATGCGGAACGATTGCTAATCGTGGACGTGCCGCTCAAGAGGTACTGGTGAGCCGGAAAACTCGGCCCTTGGTTCGTTTCGAACATGCGATCGGCAAACGCATATTCCTGGGCCATCGTGAAATACGGTTTGACTTCCGCATGCGGCACGTACGCGTACGCGCGTAAGATTTTGACGGGGCAGTCACGGCGCTCGTTGCAGTGCGATTTCACGAGATTGAAGCCGTTGAGGTTGCCGCTGGCGTACTCGACCGTGAAGGCGCTGTGTCTGTGCGAGATGTCGTAAGGCGCCGTGAGTGGCTCGGGCTGCAGCTTGATGCGCTTTCCTCTTGAGTTTTCGCCGTATCGTACGGTGTCTGCGCCGGGCAGCCCGTTGAAAAGATTGTCGGGCGTTCGGTTCTCTTGCACGATGATGACAACGTGCTTGATCCCGCCGTTCCCCAACAACTCGCTCACCGCGACTGGGCACGGCCGGCGCGAGCCCTTGTGGAGCACTTCGGTCCTCCGGCGTTTGCGAGCATCCAAAAATTCCCAAGACTAAAAGGGCGAAGGAGAGTCGCAGCGTTGCGCTTACTGCTGCCTCCCAGCTTGGGCGCGTCCCACGAGGGAGCGCGAGATCACCAGCCGCTGAATTTGCTGAGTGCCTTCATAGATTTGGGTGATTTTGGCGTCGCGCATCATACGTTCGACCGGATAGTCGGCCGAATACCCGAAGCCGCCAAGGACCTGTACCGCATCGGTCGTAACCGACATCGCCACGTCGCCGCACTTGAGCTTCGCCATCGCGGCCCAGAGCGTAACGTCGGAAGTTCCGGCATCGCAGCGGCGAGCCGCCTCGTAAAGTAAAAGGCGTGCCGACTCAACCTCGGTCTTCATGTCTGCGAGCATGAACCCAACGCCTTGGTGCTGACCGATCGGCTTGCCGAAAGCGATGCGCTCCTTTGCATAGCCGGTCGCGTAATCGAGCGCGCCGGCCGCTATCCCCAGCGCTTGCGCCGCGATCCCCGGCCGGGATTTGTCCAGCACCTTCATCGCGATTTTGAAGCCTTCACCTTCTGCGCCGAGGCGATTGGCGACGGGCACCTCGCAATCGGCAAAGACGAGCTCGACGGTGGGTGAGCCGCGAATGCCCATCTTTTTCTCGACGTTGCCGACCGAAAATCCGGCCGTGCCTTTTTCAACGACGAAGGCAGTGACGCCGCGCGAGCCGGCGGCGGGATCGGTGACCGCAAAGACGCAAACGACGTCGGCGACGCTGCCGTTGGTGATCCAAATCTTCTGGCCGTTGAGAATGTAAAGGTCGTCGCGCTTCTCGGCGCGCGTGCGCATCGATCCGAGTGCGTCTGAACCGCTCGACACCTCGGTCAACGCATAGGCCACAAGATGCTCGCCAGACGCGATCTTCGGCAAGAAACGCCGCTTCTGTTCGTCGCTGCCGCCGATCACGATTGGCAGCATGCCGAGTTCCTGAACCGCAACGATCAACGCACTGGAGGCGCAAGCCTTGGCGATCTCTTCAACGACCTTGACGTAGGTGAGGAAGGTGCCTCCCAAGCCGCCGTACTCGGCCGGAATCGGGATGCCGAGCAGATCGTTCTGCGCGAATAGTTTCTTGACGTCCCACGGGAACTCGCCTGTGGCATCGATCTCTGCTGCGCGCGGCGCCACCTTCTCGGCTACCAGCTCGCGCACCATGGCGAGGATCATTGATTCTTCGTCGTTAGCTACAATTGGCGCGGCTACCGTCGTCATAGAACTCGACTTCGACAGAGGCAGCGTCCGTTCCGTCGGCGCATTATGGCGCTATGGAGAAGGTCTTTGCCTCCTGCGCCGAGGCTGTCGCCGACATTTCTAGCGGCGCTTCCATCGCGGTGGGAGGCTTCGGGCTCAGCGGCATTCCGCACAATCTCATTGAAGCGCTGCTCGAGCAGGGCGCTTCGCAGCTGATGACCGTTTCGAACAACTGCGGCGTGGACGGCTGGGGATTGGGCGTCTTGCTCGACAACAAGCGGATCCGACGGACCACTGGGTCCTACGTTGGCGAGAACCGCGAATTCGAGCGGCAGTACCTCAGCGGAGAACTCGAAGTCGAGCTCGTTCCGCAGGGTACCCTTGCCGAACGGCTGCGGGCGGGCGGATGCGGGATTCCCGCGTTCTACACGCCTGCCGGAGATGGTACCTTGGTGGCGGACGGCGGATTGCCTTGGCGCTACAACTCCGACGGCAGCGTCGCCGTCGCTTCGCCAAAAAAGGAAACCCGCATCTTTGGCGGGCGCGAATATGTTTTAGAGGCAGGCATTGTCTGCGACTATGCTCTGGTTCGCGCATCCGATCGGCGACCGATTAGGGAACTTGGTTTTTCACAAAGCGACGCGGAACTTCAACCCGCTTTGCGCGATGGCGGGGAAGCTTACAATCGCTGAAGTCGAGGAGCTCGTCGAGCCGGGCGCGATCGATCCGGAGCAGGTGCATCTGCCCGGAGTCTTCATCCAGCGGCTCGTGCACGTGGGCCCGCAAGGCAAGCGCATCGAACGGGTCACGACTCGTAAGCACCCGTCAGCGTCAACCTGAGCGTATCATCGTAAGCATGTCGTTCTGAGCGAAGTCGAAGGACGGAGGACGAAGGATGGCACTGACAAGAACTCAGCTCGCAGCACGGGTCGCGCAGGAATTGGGCGACGGTCAATACGTGAATCTCGGCATCGGCTTACCGACGCTGATACCCAACTACGTTCCCCCTGACATCACGGTCACGCTTCAGAGTGAGAACGGTATTTTAGGAATGGGTCCTTATCCGAACGAGGGTGAAGAAGACCCGGACTTAATCAACGCGGGGAAGGAAACGGTCACCGTGCTTCCCGGCGCGTCGTTCTTCGATTCGGCGCTTTCATTCGGAATGATTCGCGGCGGCCATATCGACCTCGCGGTACTTGGGGCGATGCAAGTCTCAGAGCGCGGCGATCTCGCCAACTGGATGATTCCGGGCAAAATGGTCAAGGGGATGGGTGGCGCTATGGATTTAGTGCACGGCGCGAAGCGAGTGATCGTCATGATGGAGCACGTCGCAAAAGGAAACGCTCATAAGATCCTTGCGCGATGCTCGCTGCCGCTTACCGGAAAACGCGTCGTCCATCGGATTATCACCGACATGGCGACGATTGACGTCGTCGCCGACGGATTGATCCTGCGCGAGCTCGCACCGGGCGTCACCGTGCAAGAGGTTCAAGCGGCGACCGAGCCCACGCTCCGAATTCCCGTCGCTCCGATGGTCATGGAGACGAAGGAAATCCCGGCGTGAGGTTTAGAAACGTAAAACTTCAAACGTACTTTTCTTAGTGGAGGTATTACGGAATGCAAATTTCTAAGCTGCACTTCGCAGGACTCGCATTGGTCTTCGCGCTATTTTTTGCGGCAATCGGCGCCGGCGCCGCGCTCGCCACTCAGTCGCACATGGTCAACGCCCGCTCCTATCTAAACTCTGCTCTTAGCCAACTCGAAGCGGCGGACACCAATAAGGGCGGACATCGCGTCAACGCCATCAACTATACGAAGGACGCCCTCAACGAAGTGAATCTCGGCATCCAATACGCCAAGTAATCACGCCGAAAGGTCCGCGAACTGCGTCCGATAGAGCCGTGAATAGAGGCCGCCGCGCGCCAGCAATGTTGCGTGGCGGCCCGATTCCACGATGCGTCCCTCGTCGATGACGAAGATCACGTCCGCGGCCAAAATCGTGGACAGGCGGTGCGCGATCACCAGGCTCGTACGGCCGCGCATGACGACTTCCAAGGCCCTTTGAATGGCGGCCTCGTTTTCGTAGTCGAGCGAGCTGGTCGCTTCGTCGAGAATGAGAATGCGCGGATCTTTGAGCAGTACGCGCGCGATCGCTAAGCGCTGGCGCTCGCCGCCCGATAGCTTATGACCGCGCTCGCCGACGACCGTCTCGTAGCCGTCGGGCAGCGCTGCCAAGAACTCGGCGATGTTCGCAGCCCGAGCGGCGGCTTCGAGTTCGGCGTTTGTTGCATCGGGCTTGCCGTAACGAAGATTGTTCGCGACGGTGTCGTGGAAGAGATACGTTTCCTGCGTGACGATCCCAATGTGGCGACGCAGCGAATCGAGCCTGACGCTTCGCAAATCGTGATCGTCGACGAGCACGCTGCCGGCTTGCGGATCGTAAAATCGGGGCACGAGCTGCGTGATCGTCGTCTTGCCCGCGCCCGACGGGCCTACGAAGGCTGCGACCTCACCGGGCCGTACGTGGAACGAGATGGCGTGGAGCACCTCGCGTGAAGTTTCGTAGGAGAAGACGACGTTCTCGAACCTGATATCGCCCGCGACCTCGGTGAGCGAGATCGCTCCGCGGCGGATCGTACTCCTCAGGCTTCATGTCGAGGTACTCAAAGATACGCTCAAACACTGCAAGCGCGCTGACAATTTGCACCTGAATGCCCGCGAGTGCAGCAGCCGGACCGTAGAGCCTCCCTTGTATGAAGGAGACGAACGCGACGATTACGCCGACTTGCAAACCTGCCGCAATCGCGAGCCATCCGCCCCCCAGCCAAACGAGCGCCGGCCCAACGACCACCATGGCGGTTACCGATGCGAGAAACCAACGGCCGACCATCGCCAGATCGATCTCCAGCTGCATCAGCCGCGTTCCGACCTGATAGAAACGCGAACGTTCGTACGCTTCGCGCGCGAACGATTTGATCAGGGTAATGCCGGAGATCGAAAGCGTCTCTTGGGTGATCGATTCGATCTCGTCGCGCTTCTCGCGCGTCTTTTTTCGAATTTGGTACATGCGACGTCCGACCGGACCGAGCGGAAAGACCATCAGCGGCACGATCGCGACGGAAATGAGCGCCAGCCGCCAGTTCCAGACGAACATCGCGACGACGGTCGTTGCGATCAGCACGATGTTCGTTACAATAGAAGTGAGGGTGCCTGTCACCACGTTGTCGACGTTGTCAACGTCGTTGCTGACCCGATTCATTATCTCGCCGGTCTTAGTGCCGGTGAAGAAGGGCAGCGGCATGCGATGGAGATGCGCGACGAGGCTGGTGCGAATGTCGCGCATGATGCCTTCGCCGACGACCGAGTTCAGATAGCCTTGCAACACGCCGATTCCGGCCGCAACCAGAGCCGAAGACAAAATGATTCCGACGTCAATCGTGAGCGCGCCTAGGTTATGGTGTGGAATGACCGAGTCGATGATGTGCGCGATGATGAAGCCGGGCACGAGGCCCAGCGCGGAGACCGCGACGATGCAGGCAAGCACCGTTGCCTGCTGACGCCAATACGGTGCGAAGAGCGCGCCCATTCGCTTCCAATCGACGCGCCGCCTCACTTTCGGTTTTTCGGGCTGATAGATGTTCGACCACATCAGCCCGTGCCCGGCCATCATTTGACTAGTGCGGCACCGTAACTTGATGTAGGGAGACCTTGTTTCCCTCAGGGTCTTCAAACGAGGCGATCTTGCAGACCGGCGTCGAGTAGGGATCCTCGACCTCGATACCTTTCCCGCGCAGATCCGCGACTGTGTCGTCTATGTTATCGACTTCGAAAACCACGCCGGAAGCGCTTCCCGGTTCGCGATCGGCCCATTCCTGCGTTAGGACGCTAAAATAGCCGCCCCCGACGTTGGCCTCGTTGTACTTTTCCACGCCATCCTCTTCAAACGGTCCGGTAAACTTCAGTCCGAGCCTCTCTTCGTACCATTTGCGCAATCCGGCAACGTCTTTGGCCGGATACGCCGTAAACGCAATCTCTTTAATCACGAATTTCTCCTCGTGCAGCGATAGAAGGGGTCATAGCTCTTGGGTAAACCACCCGAGGTCCCTGCGCGGTTGCCCGGAGTATAGGCCGAAACAAACCGGCCCTTCGCCTAAGCTCCACGCGCTCATCGGCGGGTTTCTCTATCTGATTGTCATTCCAGCGGGCCTCTTTGCCGAGCTCTTCGTCCGCGGCCCGCTGGTCGCCTGAGGCGATGCGGCGGCGACAGCCCGAAATATCGTCGCGTCCGAGGGATCGGCATTTGCGCCGTGCCGCTGCTGGCGATCGAGTACTTCTTGCTGCGTCCGGTGAACCGAGCGATCGCATTCATCGGCCCACTTTTCAATTTCGTGAGCTTGGCCGTGGAGATCGCTACCTCGCGTACAACTCCGGCGACTTTTCAAAAACGATCGGCGTACTTCTGCCGTCGTATATCGCAGAACTTTCGCTCCGTTTGTACGTGATCGTTATCGGGGTTAATCTTCCCTAATGGAAAGAACTTCCTTCGACCTGAGCCGCCGCGCCGCGCGGCTGGGTATGACGCGGCTATAGTTTTCCGTTGCGGATCGAGGCTAGCTCTTTGAAGAGTTTTTTCTCTTTGTCCGAGAGCTTTTGCGGGAGCTGGCCGATCAGCCGAACGTATTCGTCGCCGCTGCCCCTGGTCTTAACGTGCGGCATGCCCCGTCCCGAGAGACGGAGCAGGCGATTGTTTTGCGTCCCGGCCGGAATCGTCATGGCCACCTCGCCGCTCAACGTTGGAACGTTCACCTCGCCGCCGAGGATGAGATCGTAGATGCTAACCGGCAAATCGACGTAGAGGTCGTCGCCCTTACGTTTGTATGTCGGGTCTTCTTCCAGCCTGACGACGAGATGAAGGTCACCGTTCGGCCCTCCGTTGAGTCCGGCACCCCCTTGGCCGCCCAAGCGGATGCGCTGCCCGTCGCCGATGCCCTTAGGAATCGAAACTTCGAACCGCTTATTGATTAGCACCCGTCCTGTGCCGTGGCATTGCGGGCAGAGTCGACCGCTTAGCGTGCCCGTGCCATGACATCGGGGACAGAGGTCTTCGATTTGCAGCGAGACTGCCTTAGCACCGCCCGCATAGACGTCGCGCAAACCGAGCTCGATCGTCGTCTCGAGGTCTTGCCCGCGCCGCGCACGTGCCGAACTTTGCGCGGTCTGACGTCGCCCTACGTCCGAGAAGAACATATCGAAGAAATCCGAGAAACCGCTTGCCCCGCCCGCGTCGCCCATATCGAACTCGAACTCTTGCCCGTTGACGTTAGTGCGATAACGGCGCTGCTGCTCCGCCTGCTGCGCGGCCTGTTGCCAATTCGGCCCGAGGACGTCGTACTTTTTGCGTTTTTCCGGGTCGCCTAAGACTTCGTAGGCCTCGGAAATCTCTTTGAATTTCTCTTCGGCATCTTTCGGGTTTTTGGGGTTGGCGTCCGGATGCCATTTGCGCGCGAGCTTGCGATAGGCGGACTTGATGTCTTTCTCGGCCGCGCCCTTCGGAACGCCCAAGATGGCATAGTAGTCCTTGAAATTCATTCGTCTGGACGCTTAGCGACGATCACCTTCGCGGGACGCAGCAAGTCGTCGCCGAGGGTATAGCCCTTCTCGGTAACGTCGACGACGGTGTCTTCCGCAACGCCATCCGGAGGAGAAGTTCCTACGGCTTCGGCGACGCGAGGATCGAACGGCTCGCCGCGAACCTCGATCGGCTTCACCCCCTCGCTTGCCAGGACGGCTTCAAACCCGCGCAGCGTCTGCTCGAGGCCGCCGCGCAGCGTTTCGACTCCGGCATTCGATTGCAGGGCCCGCTGAAGATTATCGAGCACGGGCAGCAAACGTTCCAGGAGCGTGCGCCGGCGCGACGACACCATCGAATCGATGTCGCGGTGGATTCGTTTCCTGTAGTTGTCGAAGTCTGCCACGGCGAGCAAGAACTTGCCGTAGTTTTCTTCGGCTCGGGCGTTCGCCGCGGCGAGCTGCTCGTCGAGCGTCGCCGCGGCTTGTTCGTCTATCGTGGCCTCACCGGCCTCGGTCCTTAGGACCGACGGATCATCGGACATCACTCGTCAACGGCTCGAGGCTACTTGGCTTCTTTGAACTCGGCGTCGATGACGTCTTCTCCGCCGCTACCTGCTGTCGCGCCGTTTCCGGCGGTCGAACCGTCGCCGGATGCAGATTGCTCCGCCTGCGGTCCGGCAGCCTTGTAAAGAAGTTCGGCCATCTTGTAGCTCGCCTGCTGCAACGACTCGATCGCCGGCTTGATTTCGGCAACCGTGCCGTTTTCGCTCACGCGCTTGAGCTCAGAGAGCGCTCCTTCGACCTCGCCGCGAGCGGTCGTATCGAGTTTGTCGCCGACTTCCTTGAGCGACTTCTCCGTCGAGTAGATCAAACTCGAAGCGTTATTTCGAACTTCTGCCTCTTCGCGCTTGGCTTTGTCGGCTTCCGATTGGAGCTCGGCGTCCCGAACCATGCGCTCGACCTCATCCTTGTTGAGGTTGGTCGAAGCCGTGATCGTAATCGCCTGCTCTTTGCCGGTGCCAAGATCCTTGGCACTGACGTTGACGATGCCGTTCGCGTCGATGTTGAACGTAACTTCGATTTGCGGCACTCCGCGAGGCGCTGCCGGGATGCCTTCCAGTCTAAAGCGCCCCAGCGTTTTGTTGTCCCCCGCCATTTGGCGCTCGCCTTGGAGTACGTGGATGTCCACGGAGGTTTGGCCGTCCTCGGCGGTCGTGAAGATTTGCGACTTCTTCGTCGGAATGGTCGTATTCCGGTCGATCAATCTCGTCATGACGCCGCCAAGCGTCTCAAGCCCCAGCGAAAGCGGCGTCACGTCGAGCAAGACGACGTCGCGCACTTCGCCTGAAAGGACGCCGGCCTGGATCGCTGCGCCGACTGCCACGACTTCGTCGGGATTGACGGTGAGATTCGGCTCCTTGCCTGTCAGTTTGCGGACGAGCTCTTGAATCACCGGCATGCGCGTTGCGCCGCCGACCATGATGACCTCGTCGATTTTTGAAACGTCGAGCTTGGCGTCGGAAATTGCGTTGCGGAACGGACCCACGCACCGATCGGTGAGATCGCTGGTGAGTTCCTCGAACTTCGCGCGGGTCAGCGTGTAGTCGAGATGCTTGGGTCCTTCTTGATCGGCCGTGACGAACGGAAGATTGATGCTCGTTTGGACGACCGACGAAAGCTCGATCTTGGCCTTTTCGGCCGCCTCGGTGAGCCGCTGCAGCGCCTGCTTGTCTTTGCTCAGATCGATGCCTTGATCGCGTCGAAACTGATCGACGAGCCAATCCACCACGCGATGATCGTAATCGTCGCCACCGAGACGCGTGTCGCCGTTGGTTGCCTTGACTTCGAAGACGCCGTCGCCGACTTCGAGAATCGAAACGTCGTACGTTCCCCCGCCTAAGTCCCAAACGAGAATCGTCTCGTTGCCTTTTTTCTCGAGACCGTACGCGAGTGCCGCCGCGGTTGGCTCGTTGATGATCCGTAAGACGTCCAGCCCGGCGATCTTGCCCGCGTCCTTCGTCGCCTGGCGCTGAGAATCGTTGAAGTAGGCGGGCACCGTGATGACCGCTTTAGTCACGCGCTCTCCGAGATAGTTGCTTGCGTCGTTGACGAGCTTTTGCAAGATCATCGCGGAAATCTCTTGCGGAGTGTAATCCTTCCCGTCGATCTTGATCTTGTACTCGCTTTCGCCCATGTGGCGCTTGATCGAGCTGATCGTTCGATCGGGATTGGTGATCGCTTGGCGCTTCGCGAGCTGCCCGACGAGACGTTCGCCGGTTTTCGTGAACGCCACAACCGAAGGCGTCGTGCGCGAGCCCTCAGCGTTAGGAATAACGACGGGCTGCGTGCCCTCCATTACGGCGACGACCGAGTTGGTCGTGCCGAGGTCGATGCCGACCGTTTTAGCCATGAAACTCTATACCTCGTTTTATGAATTTCCGACTGCTCTGGACCAGCTACGCCGAAGGTCGCTTGCAGCCGAGGTGAAAGCTCGAGCGACTGGCTCCGGCTACGCCTTGCCGCTTACGGCAAGTCGGATTGATAATCCGCACCATCATACACGATGGACGGAGAAAGTTGTTTCGCCCTTTACGACACGATGGGAGGGCTCTTGGTTGCAGGGCCCTCCTCTAGCGCGTCACTTGAGCCGGCGCGCCGGCTCGTGTCGAAGGACGAAGGATGAGGGGCTAGGGTTGCTGCTCTTCCGGCGATTGCTGCTGCTGCTGGACGGAAAGCGGTTGTTCAGCAGGCGTCTCGCCAAGCTTGATCGCCACGAACTTTTTGATCCCCTGGGACCACACGTTGAGGCGAATAGTGTCACCCGGCCTTTTCGAAGCGATGTAGTCGTGCAAAGCCTTGATGGTGTCGAAGTGTTTTCCGTCGGCTTGAAGGATGACATCCCCGGGCTGGATGCCCGCCTGGTCGGCAGGGGAGCCCGAAAAGACCTGCTGCACTGCGACGCCGCCGCTGCCGTTATATCCGATCTGATTCTTGACGCCCGCGGTCAGGTCGGCCATGTAGATCCCGAGGAATCCTGTGTCGGTGCCCTGATGGGCGCCCGGGTTCTTCTCGAGCGACGCAACGACGCTGCGAACCGTGTTCGAGGGTATCGCGAAGCCGATTCCTTGAGCGTAAGCCGACTTGACCGTCGACTGATTCATCCCGATGACTTGTCCATCGATGTCGATGAGGGGACCCCCGGAGTTGCCGGGATTTATCGGCGCCGACGTCTGCAGTAGGCCTTTAAAGTTAATCTCGCCGCCGTTCTCGACCGGAATCGGCTCTGAGCGGTTGAACGCGGAAACCACGCCGACCGTTACCGTCTGCTGAAGCTGGAGCGGCTCGCCGATTGCGATCGCCCACTGTCCCTGCTCGAGCTTACTCGAATCCGCCGAGCTGGAGCGGCGGAGGCAGTTTCGAGTAACCGTCCACGCGCAAAATTCCGACGTCGGCCGCTAGGTTGTACGCCATGACGTGAGCCTGCTTGCGGTCGCCGTTGGCAAAAACCACCGTCAGCTTGGTGATCCTACCGCCGGAGGGCGGTTGCAGCACGTGCGCGTTCGTCACGATGTCGCCCTGACCGTCGATAACGAAGCCGGAGCCCGACGCTTCCCCTTTGTAAGGCTGAACGATATTTGGACCTTGGCCGCCCCCGAAGAACTGCTGGAAGAAGGGATCGGCGGGTATGACTTGCTGGCCGTTCACCTGCTCGGTGATTGCGACGACCGACGACTTCGTCCGCTTCACTGCGCTGACGATGCGGTCTTGATCGCTGACCCCGCTCAAGGGAACTGCCGCAACCGCCGGCGGAGTGCGATCGGGTCCGGTGGCACCACCGAAGTGACTGCTCGCGTAGAGCATCATGAGGAAACTGCCGACCACGGCACCTACTAACCCGATGATGAGCGTGGGCAATATGCGATTTTTCACCATTTAAGACTCATTCCGTCAGTTTGTGTGAAGTTCTCCTCAGCCATCTACCCCGCTGACGTCAAAAAGTCGCAGATGGTGTCAAGGTCAAGCGACCAAGCACGCTTAGAATTTCAAGAGTTGAGCGCAACGCGCCGCCGCGGCGGCCGCATCCCGCGACCCCCTCGATGGCGTTGGCTCCTCTGACCAGAGCGAATCGGGCAACTGCCGTCGCAGCGCCGCGCGGACGCACTCTAAACGCTCGTCGCGCAGCTGCAGCATTCGCATTTGAATAAGAAGCCGCGCTTGCCGAAGCGCCCGGCGCGAGAAGAGCTCGTCCGGCGAGAGCGTCGCCGGCGTAGGACTCGCGGTAGGCCGGCTGACCTCAGCGGAGTACGCATTCGCCGGAGCGGTGGCCAGCAGAACCGATATGAACGCAAAGAGCATCATGTGGCGAACCTCCGCCGCGCAATTCACCAGGTCGGCGCGGGGGAGCAAGGCTGAGGGGCAAAAAGACCGCTCGTGAGCCCCGACACCCTGACCGTGCCGCCGCCTCCGTCAACGCCGTACGTCCGCATCGTTCCGCTGGGCGGCTGCGGCGAGATCGGGCGCAATATGACCGTCATTGAGACGAACGAGGATCTCGTCGTCGTCGACTGCGGTCTGATGTTCCCCGACGACGAGATGTACGGCGTCGACATCGTGATCAACGACTTTACGTACGTTCGCGAGCGCGCCGATAAGCTGCGGGCGCTTCTGGTGACCCACGGCCACGAAGACCACATCGGCGGCATTCCGTACTTTGCCAAGGAGTTTCGCGCAAACGCCGATTGCCGGCACGCCTCTGACGATAGCTCTGATCAAAGCCAAGTCGCGCGAGCAGCACCTCAGCGAGGCGACGTTCACGCAGGTTCAACCCGGAAGCCGCGTGCGGTACGGCTCGATCGAAGCCGAATTCGTGCACGTCAATCATTCGGTTGCCGGCGCATGTTCGCTCGCGCTGCGCACTCCGGTCGGGACCATTTTCCACACCGGCGACTTCAAGTTCGATCAAACGCCGATCGACGGCAAGCCCTCGGATTTTGCTAGGATCGCCCGCATCGGCGATGAGGGCGTGCTCTGCATGCTCTCGGACTCGACCAATGCCGAGCGCGCCGGCCATACGCTCTCGGAGCGAATCGTCGGCGAAGCCTTCACCTCAATCTTTTCGCACGCAAAAGGACGCATCGTCGTCGCGTCCTTTGCTTCCAACGTGCCGCGCATCCAACAGACCGTCGATCACGCCGTGCGATTCAATCGAAAGCTTGCATTTCTCGGACGCTCGATGCGCAACGTCGTTCATTTTGCCGGCGAGCTCGGGTACCTGCGGATCCCGGGCGAGACGGTCGTTCGGATCGAGGACATCGACACTTATCCGCCCGAGCAAATCGTCGTGATGACGACGGGGTCGCAAGGCGAGCCGATGAGCGGCCTCTCGCGCATGTCCGTGCGCGATCACCAGCGTTTCAAGATCGTGCCCGGCGACACGGTCGTCATCAGCGCTACCCCGATTCCAGGCAACGAGAAGAGCGTACACAAGACGATCAACAACCTGTGTAAGCTCGGGGCGATCGTGATCCACGGAACCGACGGCCGCTCGCACGTCTCCGGTCACGCGTCGCAAGAAGAGCTTTTGCTGATGCTCAACCTCGTGCGGCCGGAATTTCTAATCCCGGTGCACGGCGAATATCGAATGCTCGATGCGCACAAGCAGCTCGCGGTGCGCACGGGCATCGAGGCCGGAAACGTCTTCGTCGCCGAGAACGGCGACGTGCTGGAGTTCACGCACGAGTATGGCGATAAAGTCGGGAAAGACCTACGGCGGCCACGTCTTCGTGGACGGCTCGGGAATCGGCGACGTCGGCGAAGCGGTGCTGCGCGACCGCAAGGCGCTCTCGAACGACGGCATCATCATGGTCGTCGTCGCGATCGATAGCGAAGAGGCGCGCGTCATCGCCGGCCCGGACCTCATCTCGAGAGGCGTTTTTTATCTTCCCGAAGCCGGCGGAGTGCTCGACGAGTTACGCTCCGAACTGCGTCGAACGATCGAAGGAATCTCAGTCGACGCGATCCGCGACGTCGACGCCGTAAAGGAACACATTCGCAGCGCTTTAGCAAGCGCGGTTTACGCGCGCACCAAACGGCGGCCCATCGTCATCCCGGTGGTCATGGAAGTCTAGCACCCGATACGATACGAGCAATTACGGCGTCGGTGAACTCGGTCGTCGTTGCGTGGCCGCCAAGGTCGGCCGTCGCCACGCCGTCGCCTACGGCGGCGAGCGCGGCGTCGTGCACCGCACGGGATGCTTTCACGCGCGCGGGAATCGGGGATGTACCCAAGGCCGGCGGCGGCCGCGAGGATCATTGCCAACGGATTGGCAACGTTTTTGCCCTCTAAGCGCGGCGCGGTGCCGTGCGGCGCCTCCGCGATAACGATCGAAGGCTGTAAATCGTCGACTTCTCTTGAAGGAAACGCCAGGACGACCGACTCGGCGCCGGCGATCGAGCCGAAAAGCTGCATGACCAAATCCGAAAGACAATCGCCGTCCCGATTGAGCGCGGGAATCACCAGCGCCGCGTCGCCCGCAGCAGAGAGCAGCAAGGCGTAGGTCGCGTCAATCAACTGGGGGTTGTAAACGACGCCTGGATGCCGTCGCGCCGCTGAATCCATTTCCTCTTTGAGCATGCCTTCATAGATTGGGCTGACGGTATATTTTGGGCCGCCGAAAACCGTTGCGCCGGCCTTCTCCGCATGTATAAAGGCATATTCGGCAACATAGCGGCAGACGTGCCGCGAGATCGTTTCCGTGCGGCACGCGATCTGGTCGAGCCCTTCCCCCGTGCGCCACTCCTTGGCACCGTACGCATCGCCGACCGCCATTCGCACGACCGAAATCGGCGCGTGAATTCCGCCGACGGGACGGACGCGCGGGAGTCTGCGACCGGTGCGCACGATGACGCTCGCCCCGATCGCATCGCGAAGGATGCGGTTGGGCGAACCGACGTCGTCGTGGGCTTCGGGCGTGATCGTCGCGGCTTTGAGTCCGACATGATGTCGCTTCAACGCTTGCGCCGCATCGAGCACGACGCGGTTTTGGGTTGCGCGCCGGTTTGCTAGGGAAAGATCGTAACGCTCGAAGTGGAGCGCAAATCCGATCACCGAGTGGTCGAGCACACGCAATGCTTCGACCAGCAATTCTTGTCCGGTTTGATCGCCCTCGAGGACGACCAGCGTCGGCGTCGTCAAGATGAACTCCCGCCGTGATGAAGAAGAGATAGCTTCCATGGCACGCACCCGTTTAGCCTCCGCTGCGCACAGGCGGCGGCAAGCGTTTGCGAGGACCCGGCTCAACCTGGAGATCGTCGGAATTGCCGCGGTCGCACTCGCCGTCTTGTGCGGTATCGCCCTTGCATTTCCCCATCACTCCGGCACCGTCGGGAGCTGGATCGCTGCGGAACTGCGCAGACTCTTTGGAGGTGCGGCGCCACTTTTCCCGGTCCTCGTCGCGCTCTTCGGTGCGATCGTCTTTCTGGAAGTGAACGTGCCGCGCATGATCGTCGGACTCGGCAGCAGCGCGCTGGCATACTTCTTGATACTCGCCGCTATGTTTGGCTCGGGCGGACCGACGCGGGGAGGCGTCGTCGGTGCGAACATCTGGTGGGCTCTGCAAGCGCTCGTCGGCAGTGTCGGAGCATGGATGGTGCTCTGCGTCGCGCTGCTTTCACTGACTCTTTGGCTCACCAACGCCAGCCTAAAAAAGCTCATAGGACGCGTGATCGTCTTCTTCGGCGGTCTTCGAACACCGCCGATTCCAAAGCTTCGGGGATTGCACGTTAACCTGTCGCGCGGCCACGAATCGCTGCGTGAAGCATTCGCGCTGCCGCTGCAGCCGACCGTACCGCAAACGCTCGTCGAGGAAACGCAGCGCCAGAGCGTCATCGTGCGCGAAGCCCCCACAGGTGGCGAAGTCGAAGGGTTGCTCGACGACGAACAAGCGGCAACCACGAGCGCGATGTCGAGTCACCCTTCGACTCCGCTCAAGGTGACATCGTATCGGCTTCCCGATCTCGCGCTCTTCGACGCGCCGCCGAGCCAAACGATCGACGATTCAAACCGAGCGCACGTTCTCGAAGACACGCTCGCGAGCTTCGGCGTCGGCGCGAAGGTCTCGCACATCGAACGCGGGCCGTCGATTACGCGCTACGAGCTCAAACCGGAGCGCGGCGTCAAGATCTCGCGAATCGCATCGCTCGCCGACGATCTGGCGCTCGCTCTGGCCGCGACGAGCGTACGCATCGAGGCGCCGATTCCGGGAAAGTCCGCGGTCGGCATCGAGATTCCGAATCTCACCGTCGCCATCGTCACGATTCGTGAGATTCTCGATGCGGTTCCAAATCGCGGCCAGGTGCCGCCGCTCTGGATGGCGCTCGGGAAGGACATCACCGGGCGTCCCGTGATCGGCGATCTTTGCAAGATGCCGCACCTTTTGGTCGCCGGTGCGACGGGCTGCCGGCAAGTCGGTTTGTTTGAATATGATCATCGCGTCCCTCTTAGTCAGTGCGACGCCCGACCAGCTGCAGATGTTGATGATCGATCCCAAGCGCGTCGAGCTCGCGGTCTTCAACGGCATCCCGCACCTCATCAAGGATGTAATCGCCGACCCGCGGCTAGCCGCCGGCGCGCTCTTCGAGATGACCAAAGAGATGGAGTCGCGCTACGAGCGCTTCGCCAAAGCGTCCGTTCGCAAAATCGAAGAGTACAACGCTTAAGTATCCGGACGAGCGTCTTCCCTACGTCGTAATCGTGATCGACGAGCTGGCCGACCTGATGCTCGTCGCTCCGGCAAAAGTCGAGACGACGATTATGCGACTCGCGCAGCTCGGCCGCGCGACCGGCATTCATCTTCTCGTCGCTACGCAACGTCCGTCGGTCGACGTCATCACCGGCCTGATCAAAGCAAACGTGCCGTCGCGCATCGCCTTTGCCGTAAGCTCTCAAACCGACTCTCGCGTCATTCTCGACATGAACGGGGCAGAGCGACTGCTCGGCCGCGGCGACATGCTCTATCTGCCGATCGACGCGCCCAAGCCGGTTCGCGCGCAGGGCGCGCTGATCACGGCATCTGAGGTAAGTCGGCTCGTCGAGTTCTGGGCGCGCCAATCGCGTCCGGACAATTTGCTCGACGTTGAAGTCGTGCCCGTCGGCGATGAAGAGCTCGGCGCGGCGCGACACCGACCCGCTTTGTTACGAGGCCGCAAAGTTCATCATCGAAACGAACTACGCGTCGACGGCAGCGTTGCAATCGCAGTTCTCGATCGGTCACCCGCGCGCGGTGCGCTTGATGAGGCAGCTCGAAGACTTCAAAGTCGTCGGACAGCACGAAGGCACGAAGCCGACGAAAGATTCTCGTCGGACTGCCCGAGCTGGAACTCATGGCCCCGCGCCTGGGTAAAGGCCAAAGCGCGCAGCAAGACCTTTTTGCAAGCGGCGAATAACTTGACTCGAGAGCAGACGGTAGCAGCGTGGACCGGTGCTGCGCTCATCTCCTTCGGTTTCGTTCTTTTTGCTCGGCAAGATCGTGACGTCCAATGGCGAGCCGGTGTTGCTCGCCACGTGGGAAGGGTCGCTGCTCGACCATTCGACGCTTGTCGCATGGTGGCTGACGTGGGCCTGTTATGCTAAGGTCCTGATTCCAGTTTGCGGTGCACTCGTTGTTCTTGCGACGCTTCTGCCGGCCTGGCGCGTGCGAATCATCATGAGCGTCGTGGCGGTCTTGCTCTGCTGGCGCGGCGCCGACCTATTCCAGCATTATTTTGCGCGACTGCGACCGGTCGATTGGGTGGTCAAACACGAGACGACGTTTTCATATCCGAGCTCGCACGCCGCAATCTCCGTTGGATTTTATGGCCTGTGGGCGGCGCTGTTCTGCTTCTCCGAGCTTCCCAGGCGCGTTCGGATAGTTGCGGCCTCCTTGCTTGCGATGTTGGTGATAGCAGTCTGCTGGGCGCGCCTGGCGCTCGGTGCGCACTACCTTACCGATTTGGTCGGAGGCGCGCTGCTTGCCGCGGCGATTGTCTGTGCGACGGTGGCATTCGTTGCCGCAGTCTTCGGGTCGCGTTGCGGGGCTGGGTTTCCATAGGCAGAATAGGGCCGTATGACTTTCGCCGACCCTATGCTGCTGGAAGTTGAGCGCAAGCTCGATGCAGGCGTGCCCCTCTCGATGCAGGACGGTCTCGCGCTTTATCGCACCGCCGACCTCCACGGTCTCGGGCGCCTTGCCCGCCGCGAGAAGGAACGAAAGAGCGGCAAGAAAGTCTTTTACGTTCTCAATCGCTACATCAACTCGACGAACGTCTGCTTTGCCGGATGTACTTTTTGCTCGTTTGCCGCCGACGAGTTCAAGGAACCCGAGCGCATCTTTCGCATGACGCCCGAGCAAGTGTTCGCCAAAGCGATCGAGACGGGAACGAACTTCAATCAGATCCACATCGTTGGCGGCCACGACCCGCGTCAACTTTCGCTCGACTACTGGCTGCCGTTGATGCGCCGCTTTAAGGCGGCACTGCCCCACGTGCAGCTTTCGCTCTTTACCGCCGCTGAAATCGAGTACATGGCAAAGCGCCATCGGCTGGCGTTTGCGCGGATCATCGCAGCATTAAAGGAAGCCGGCCTCGATAACGTCAACGGCGGCGCGGCTGAGATCTTCGCCGAAGCGACGCGCGCGAAGATCTGCCCCAACAAGGTTTCGGCCGATAATTGGCTCGTGATTCACGAGGAGCTCCACCGGCAAGGCATTGCGAGCAACGCGACGATGCTGTACGGCCACATCGAATCGATCGAAGATCGCGTCGACCATTTAATTCGGTTGCGAGAATCGCAAGAGCGCTCGCCTGGTTACAACGCCTTCATTCCGCTGGCGTTTCATCCCGACGGTAACGAGCTGTCGTATTGCGGCTGGACGACCGGCCTCGACGACATCCGCACCTTTGCCGTCGCGCGCCTGATGCTCAACAACTTCAACCATATTAAGGCGTACTGGATGATTCAGGGCCTGAAGGTCTGCCAAGTCGCGCTGCAGTTACGGCGCCGACGATATGGACGGCACCCACGGCTCGACCGACGAGGAGATGATCTATCATTCGGCGGGAACCAGCTCGGGTCAGTACGTGGACGACCGTGAGTTCCGCCGTTTGATCGAAGAGGCCGGCTATGTCCCGGTGCGCCGTAACTCGACGTACGCGGAATTCCCTTGGGACTGGTCTCCGCCTGCGACGATGCCCGACCAGGCCCTCGCGTCGGCGTCATCCTGAGCGTGTCATTCCTCAGCGGGTTCGAACGATGACGCGGCAGTTGCGCTGTGGCCGCATCAAGTACACCAACGACCTACCGATCTACGCCGCCTTTGATTGCGGCGCACTCGAGTATCCGGGCTCGCTGCATGCCGATACGCCCTCGTCCTTGAACGCAATGTTGCTCAGCGGCGACCTGGACCTCAGTCCGATCAGCGCTTACACGTGGGCGGCGAACGCGCACGATCTCGTGCTTTTGCCCGATCTTTGCATCGGCGCGCGCGACGAGGTCGTTTCCGTCTTGCTCGTCTCCGAGATGCGGCCGGCGCTGCTCGACGCGACGCCGATTTTCGTGACGCAGGAGTCCGCAAGCGGTCGCTACTTGCTGCGCATAATCCTCGAGCGGCGGTATCGGATCCGGCCAACGTACGTTGACGAAGCTCGACCGTTAGATCGGGCGCTTGCCGGCGATCCGACGCTGTTGATCGGCGATTCCGCAATCGATGCGCTCGAGCGTTTTCCACCCGACGTCGTTTACGATCTGGGAAGACTTTGGCACGAGTGGACGGCCCGGCAGACGGTTTTCGCCGTCTGGTCCGCGCGCCGCGACGTCTACGAGCGCGATCCTGCCGGCGTGCACGCGTGCATGCACGCGCTCACCGATTCCTATACGTGGTCGCGCTCGCACACTGACGAAGTCGTCGCGCTCGCGCAGCGGGTCATTGCGCGGCCGCCGGGCTTCTACGAACGCTATTACGGCAAGCTCAACTTCACGCTCCACGTCGCCGCGCGCAGCGGACTTGACGGCCTTTTGCCGGGAGCTGCTCGAAATCGGAGCGATTGCTTCCCTCCCTGCCTTCACCGAGGTCGTTGGTGCCATCGCTAGTTAGCCTGCTCGATCGCGCCGCTTCCGGCGGACGGCTCGACTTTGACGAGGGCGTGCGCCTTTACAACGAGGCGGACATTCACGAGCTCGGCGCGGCCGCGCACGCGCGTCGCATGCGGATGCACCCGCGCGACGTCGTCACGTACGTCATCGATACGACGATCAACTACACCAACGTCTGCAACGTGCACTGTACTTTCTGCGCGTTCTTCCGGCCCGAGCATCATAAGGAAGGCTACACGATGTCGCACGATCGCGTGCTGGAGCGCGTCAAGCACGCCGTGGATCAGGGCGCGACGCAGATCATGATTCAAGGCGGCGTCAATCCCGAGCTCGGCATCGAGTGGTTCGAAACGCTCTTCCGGCGCGTGCGGCGGGAGCATCCGAAAGCCGACCTTCATTCGCTCTCGGTCTCAGAGATCGTCGGTCTGGCGCACGTCGAGGGAACCACTACGCGCGAGGTGCTCCGCCGCCTCAACGAGGCGGGCATGAAATCGCTCCCCGGCGCGGGTGCCGAGATCCTCGTCGAGCGGGTGCGCAAGCGCATTTCGGCGCGCAAGGTAAAGCCTCACGAGTGGCTCGGCGTGATGCGCGAAGCTCAATCGCTCGGAATGCCGACGACCGCAACGATGATGTTCGGCTCGATCGAGACGTGCGGCGGAGCGCATCGAGCACTTGCACGTACTGCGCGAGCTTCAAGATGAAACCGGCGGATTTACCGCGTTCATTCCCTGGTATTACGTCCCGTTCAAAACGCCGCTGCGCGGCAAAGAAGCGACCGGACTAGAGTACTTGCGAGTGCTGGCAATCTCGCGGCTCTATCTCGACAACTTCGCTCACCTTCAAGCTTCTTGGCTGACGCCCGGCCTGAAGATGGGTCAGCTCGCGCTGTTTTACGGCTGCGACGATATGGGCGGAACGATCATCGAGGAACGCGTCGTCCACGACGCCGGAAGCACGAACGAAGCAACGCGCCGCGATCTCGAAAACATCATCGCCGGCGCCGGCTTTAGGCCGGTAATCCGCGACACCTACTGGAACCTTCGAGACAGATTTCGCTCTGTGGCGATCGTCGCGCCGCCGAGCACTTCTTCGCTCGCAGGGTCGAGCAGCGCGACCAACTGACCAGGCGTGACGGCGCGCTGCGGCGTTGCAAAGCGCAAACGCAGCGAACCGTCGTCACGCACCGTCGCCAAAGCCGGTGCAGGAGCCGCTCGATAGCGGATCATCGCTCGCACTACCGTGTCGCCGCCGCGGAAGCGCTCGGGACGAATAAGGTTGATATCGTCGGCGTCGAGCTCATCGCAGAGCAGCTCGTCTTCCCGGCCCACAACGAGCGTGTTCGTCGCCGCGTCGATGCGGGTAACGTAGCGCGCGCCGTCGCTGCTCGCGGGAAGGCCGGTTCGCTGACCGATCGTGTAGGAACGCGATGCCGGAGTGCTCGCCGATCCGTTCGCCACTGGCCGCGACGACCGGACCCGGCGCGTTGATTTGCGGATGCAAACGCGAAAGTACCGCTCGATAATCACTGCCTTCGACGAAACAGATGTCTTGCGACTCGCGTTTGTCGTGAACCGGAAGTCCCATACGGCGCGCGTGCGCGCGGGTCGTCGCCTTGTCGAAGTCCCCGAGCGGAAGCAAGAGGCGCGCGAGCTGCGCGGGCGTCAGTTGCGCCAGTGCGTACGCTTGATCCTTTGCATGTGCGTTGCGGAAGAGATGCGGGCCGTCGTGACGGCATTCGACGCGAGCGTAATGACCCGTTGCGACGTAACGGGCGCCGAGCCGATCGGCGTACTGCGCGAGCGTACCCAGCTTTACGAAATTATTGCAAGCAACGCATGGATTCGGCGTTCTGCCGCGCGGCGTACTCATTGACGAACGGCTCGATGACGCTGCGCCGGAAGACTTCTTCAAAGTCGAGGACGTAATGCGGGATGCCCAGCGTCGCGGCGCTTGCGCGAGCATCGTCGAAATCGTCGATGCCGCAACAGCTCTTGGCATACGCGGGTCGCGACGGCGCATACATCTTCATCGTGATGCCGACGACGTCGTAACCATTCTCCAGCAAGAGGCCGGCAGCGACGGCGGAGTCGACGCCGCCGCTCATTGCGGCAATTACGCGTTCTTTTGCCATGTGACGTGGAACAGGATAACATTAAGGCAAAGCTAACTCAAAGCCCAAATGGCAGAAGCCCTGGGTGAGCGGTTTCGCGCGGCACGCGAGGCCCGCGACCTTACGCTTTCCGCCGTTGCCGAGCAAATCCGCATTCGGGCGGTCTATTTGGCGGCAATCGAAGACGAGAATTGGAAGGCAATTGGTGCGCCGGTCTACGTTCGCGGCTTCCTTCGTACCTACGCACGCTTCCTCGGAATCGATCCCGAAGAAGCGGTCGCCGCATTCAACCGGACGCAGCCCGCCCCGCCTCCGCCCCCCGGGGACGGCGAGCGAGAGGCGGCCCAAGGCGACGTGCCGCCCGCAAGGCGAGGTTCGCTTCCTCATTTGGATTGCCGGAACCGTCGCGGTGCTCTTGATCGCATTCGTGGTGTATAACGAGCTCACGATGCGCGGCACTCCATTGGCACGCAACGCGGCAAGCGGCAGCGCCGCTCCCTCGTCGTCGGTGGCCGCTTTGGTTCGTCCCACTTCGGGCCCGACGCGAGGGCTGGTCCTCGCCGGGGCACAAACACTCTCGCTCTCGTGCTTTCCGCCTCCTCTTGGCTTAGGGTCACCGTTGACGGCAATGTTAGCATGGAGGGTACGTTTCCCGCGGGCACGTCCAAGACGTTTCACGGGAAGAACGCGGTGGTGCGCATCGGCAATGCCGGCGGCGTTGAAATCTACGTCGACGGCAAAGACGTCGGGAAGCTCGGTAAGTCGGGCGACGTCGTCGAGCACGCCTTCACCCTTTGAGAGGAGCAACGTAATCATCCGTGGCGAGTGAATCCTCGTTCGACGTCGTATCGCGCGTCGACCGGCAAGAACTCGACAACGCGCTCAACCAAACGCGCAAGGAAATCGAAAACCGCTTCGATTTCAAGCATAGCAAGACCAGCATCGAATTCGACGGCGACAAGAAGATTACGCTCGTCTCCGACGACGAGCTCAAGATGCGCAACGTGGTCGACATTTTTCAAAGCAAGGCCGTTCGGCGCGGTCTCGACATCAAAGCGTTCGAGTTTGGTACGCTCGAGCCGGCCGCCGGTGGTACGGTGCGGCAGGTCGTTACGATACGGAGCGGGATACCGAAAGAGCAAAGCAAGCCTCTGTTGGCGCACATCAAGGCGCTGCGGCTCAAAGTGACGGCTCAATACCAGGACGACCAAATCAGGGTTTCGGGAAAGAACAAGGACGATTTGCAGAAAGTCATCGCCGCGCTTCGCTCGATGGAGTTCGAGCTGCCGTTGCAGTTCGTGAACTACCGCTAAGGGAGCCGGCGTGCGAAGCGTTGCGTTCGTCAGTCTGGGCTGCGCAAAGAATCTGGTCGACACCGAAGTGATGATCGCCAAACTTGGCGCGGCCGGCTGGCGCTTGGAGACCCAGCCGACCGCAGCAGATACGGTCGTGATCAATACCTGCGCCTTCATCGATCCCGCGAAGGAAGAGTCGACGCACATCATCCTCGAACACGCGGCGCAGAAGCGGCGCGGACAGCAGTTGGTCGTTGCCGGGTGTCTCGCGCAGCGCTATGGCGAGCAATTGCAGGCGCTTATCCCGGAGATCGACGGCGTCGTCGGTACCGGCGCTTACTCCGGCATTGCAGAGCTGCTCGAAGAGGTTGAGGCCGGACGCAGACCCGTGCGGCTCGAGCGCGAGGCGGACCCCGAGCACGACTTCCTGCCGCGACTCGTGACGACTCCCCGCGCAACCGCGTACCTCAAGATCGCGGAAGGTTGCGATCATCCGTGCACGTTTTGCATCATTCCGGCGCTTCGCGGCCGATTCCGCAGCCGAAGCGTCGAATCGATCTGTGCTGAAGCTCGAGCGCTCGTTCGAGGCGGCGCCAAGGAATTGATTTTGATCGCGCAAGATACGTCGATGTGGGGTCGCGATCGGGGAATGCGCCGGGGCGGTCTCGCGAAGCTGCTAGAGCGGCTGCATGAGATCGAGGAGTTAGACTGGATTCGCCTGCTCTACCTTTATCCGGCGACGGTAGATGACGAGCTCATCGCCGCGATCGCGAACCTGCCGAAAGTCTGCAAGTACATGGACATGCCGTTGCAGCACGCGCATCCCGAGGTGCTGCGCGCGATGCGCCGGCCGAGCAACGGAGAGCGCTATCTCGAGCTGATCGCAGAGTTTCGTGCTAGGGTCGAGAATATCAGCATGCGCTCGACCTTCATTGTAGGCTTTCCGGGCGAGCGTGACGAGCACGTCGAGTATCTGGAGGAGTGGATCGCTCGCGCGCAGCTCGAGCGCGTCGGATTTTTTGAATACAGCGCTGAAGAGGGCACGCCCGCTGCCGGTCTGCAAGATCGCGTCGGCGCTCGCCGGCGGCGCCAGCGCTTGATTCGCTTGCGAGAAGCGCAACGGCTTGCATCGGAGCGCGCGCGTATCAAGCGTTGCGGTAAGACCGTGCGAGTGCTCGTGGAAGAATCGCGTCCGCTACGCGAACGACATCCGCTGCGCAAGCGACTCGGCGCGCCGCGAGCATGGTTCGGTCGCTCACAGGGTGAAGCGCCGGGTGTCGATGGCGGCGTCTATTTCACGGGCGAAGCACGGATCGGCGAGTTTGCCGAGGTCCGGCTGGAAGCTTTGAGCCCATTCGATTTCTTTGGGCAGGCCGTATGATAGCGCGAATCGCGTCGATCGCTGGGCTCGTCGTCCTGGCCGCCGGCTCCGCGCTTGCGGGCTATGCGATCGTCGAGCACCGCAATCCGGTCAGCGCAATCACCCAGATCTTCATACCGAACCCGCAAGAAGTCTTCGGCAAGCCGAACTTGCTCGTGCTCGTCGAGGGACTCGATTACGATTATACGGCGAAGGACGAAGAATACTCGACGAATGCTCGCAGCGACGTAATCTGGGCGGTCAATCTCGATTTTTCAAACAAACGTATCTACGAGCTCTCGATTCCGCGCGACATGATGGCGACGATGCCCAACGGCGCCAAGGGAAGATCAATCAGGCGCAATCGGACGGCGGCGTCAAAGAAGCCAAGAGCGTCATCGCGCAGTGGCTGGGCATTCCCGGATTCGACCGCTACGTGATCCTGCGCATCGACGCGACCAAGCAGTTCATTGCCGCGATTGGCGGCGTCAACGTCGACGTGAAGTCGTCCAACTGCTTGCGTTTCAAGACCGGCTGCACCGGCGACTCGCTCGACTACGACGACACGTGGGGACATCTCCACATTCACTTAAAGGAGGGCATGCAGCACCTCAACGGCGACCAAGCGGTGGCGTACATGCGTTTCCGACACGACTGGTGCAGCGACCCCTGCCGCATCATGCGCCAGCAGCAAGTCCTCCACGCGCTCGTCGACAAGCTCAAGGGGGATCGAATCAACACGCTGTTGCACTTAGGCGACCTGCTGGGCGTTTTTCAAAGGTACGTCCAGACCGACGTTACGGACTCCGAGCTGCTTTCGATTGCCACCTACTATCAGGGCATCGCGAATTCGGCGATCGTGAGCAATCAGGTGCCCTACACCGGCGACATAGATCTGCCTAGTTACGGTGACTCTCTCGTTCCCGACACGGCGGCTCGCGCGCATTTGGTAGCGACGATGCTGGTGGCTTCGCCCACCGCATTGCCCTCGCCCGATACCCTTGCGTTGGCCGCGATCCCGCCGGGCACGCTGCGCGTCGACGTGGAGAACGGCAGCGGCGTCACCGGAGCGGCGCGCCGCGTCGCAACGATGCTTCGCGACGCCGGATTCACTATCGGCGACGTCGGCGACGCACAGCGCTCGGATTACGCGGCGACGGAAATCCACGAGCATTCGAGCGTAACGTTTGCCGGCGCGAAGGTGCGTGAGGCGTTACCGCCGCCCCTGCGCCACGCCGCCGTGCTCCCGGATTCAACGGCGAGTGCTTCTCCAGAGGCGAGCGCGACGCCGACGAGCGACGTTACGGTGATCGTTGGAAGCGATTTCACGAAGAGCTCTCCGCCGGCGTTACAGAATCATTCTTAGGCAGCGGTGTCACCTGCGGTGAAGGCCATCACCGGGATTTTAGTGGCAGCCGCTTTGATTTACGGCGGCTGGCGCATTTTCATTCACAAAAGCAACCTCACCCCGGCCATCGTCACGCCTGGCGCAAATGTGTACCTCGAGTTTTCGGGCGCGCCGATGGCAAGGCTCTATCGCGTGACGCACGACGTTTCCACCGGCAACCGCTCGAACCGACCGCGGCTGATCGCGCTGACGTTCGACGACGGGCCTTATCCGGTCTTTACGCCGATGCTCCTCGACGTGCTTCACGATCTACACGTCGCTGCGACGTTCTTTCTCATCGGTCAAGACGCCGAGCAATGGCCCGATCTGACGCGTCGAATCGAAGCCGACGGCAACGAGATCGCAGATCACACCTATTCCCATCCGAACCTCGACCAAGAGACGCCGCAAGAAGTGCGCAAGGAGATCGTCGACGGGGGCGCTACGCTGTGGGCGCTCAGCCACGATCCGGGCGCGCGAACGCTGATGCGTCCGCCGCACGGCCGCTACACGGAGCGCACGCTTCAAATCGCGCAACAGCTCGGATACTCCGTCGTGCTCTGGACCGACGACAGCGGCGACTGGCGAACCGTTACGGTTCAGCAGCTGCAGCGCCATTTGTTGGCCCACGCAACGGCCCCCGAGATCGTTCTTCTGCATAGCGGGAAGCTCGCAACGATCGAAGCGTTACCGCGCGTCGTCGAGCGGTTCAAGCAAGCCGGATATCGATTCGTCACCGTCGGATCGATGCTCAAGTTGGTCCACGCCGGCGACATCAACCATCCGTTACGACACGTTTTAGAGGCTGGTTAAAAGTTTGCCACGTCAAATCATCGACACCGAGTCGAGCCGCCCCGCCTACGTACGCCGCCGCATGCGGCGGCTGGTGATTTCACTCGTGCTCTTCGTCTTGCTGGTAGCCGTCATTTGGTTCCTTGCTCATCGTGCGGCCGGCCAGGAAACTGGGACGCATAGGGGAATCGCATCGCAGTGCCCTGCTTCGATAGAGTTCGGATCGACACGATTAGAACGCAGAGGGGTCCGTTGCGCGCGTTAGCCTTCCTCGCGCTGATCATGACCGCGACGATTGTCGCATGCAGCAGTTTGGGCCAGACCAGCGGCGTCAACGTCGGCCCGAACTTCCCGTCGAAGACGCTGTACGCAACGAACAGCAATCAGAACGCAATTAGCATTTACACCAACGGTACCAAGGGCGGCGGTGGGCCAACCTATCAAATCGGCGGCAGCAGCACCAGCCTCAACGGGCCTCAATATCTGGCCTTCGATCCCGCACAGAATCTCTGGGTGACCAATTACAATCCGAGCACGAATACGGCTTCGATCATCGAGTTTGAGGCGCTGGCTACCGGTGACGTCGTGCCGCTTACCTCGAACGCCCTGCCGGGGCGGCCTCGCGGCATCGCATTTTCGCCGAAAGGTCCCACGCCATTGCCGTCGAGTTCGGCGAGCCCCGTGCCGCGAATCATGGTGATCGCCGAAAACAACCCGCAGGACGTGTACCCGAGCCGAATCCTGCTGTTTCTCGCGGGCTCCAGCTCGCCGTACCAATCGATTGGGGGACCCAAGCCCGGCTTGAAGCTGCCGGGCGGAGTCGCGGTCGATACGCAGGGGCACATTTACGTGACCAACATCCAGGGCCGGTCGGTAGCGCAGTTCATGCTGCCGACGCCCTCGCCAACGCCCAAGCCGACGCCGACGCCGACAGCGACGCCAACGCCTTCGCCCACTCCGAGCACGAGTGCGTCGCCATCCGCGACGCCATCGCCAACGCCGACTCCCGTCAACGTCTATCCGCGCTTCACGATTAGCGCCAAGAATGGCGTCATCACGCCGTTAAGCGTCGCTCTCGATTCGATGGGTAATATCTACATCGTCGACCAAGGGAAGCCGAACGCCGGCTGCAACTCGTCGCAAGGCCCCGCGATTCTCGTCTTTCCGCCGTACAACAAGAAGATTCCCTATACGAAGCCGATCCGCAAAATCGATGGATGTAACACGAAGCTCAACGCGCCTACCGACATCAAGGTCAACTCAGATGGCCTCATCTACGTTGCCGACTCCACGACGAGCGGTGCGGGCGTGATTTACGTCTTCCCCGCCGGAGCGAATGGTAACGTGGCGCCGCCAACGACGTATACCTCGCGGGGAGCCGTGACGGGGATCGGCCTCGTTCCCTAAACGTCCATGTCGTTTCTCAAAAGCATCATTGACGGTAACGAGCGCGACGTCGCTCGCCTGCGGCGCACCGCAAAGGCCGTAAACGAATTCACCGAGCCGATCTCCGCGCTCTCGGACGCCGAGCTGCAGGCCAAGACCGCGGAGTTCAAGGGCCGGCTCGAGCAGGGCGAATTTCTCGACTCGATGCTGCCGGAGATCTTCGCGGTCGTGCGCGAAGCCGGCACACGCACGATCGGAATGCGTCACTTCGACGTGCAGATCATGGGCGGCCAAGTGCTCTATGAAGGCCGCATCGCGGAGATGAAGACCGGCGAAGGAAAGACGCTGGTCGCAACTCTGCCGGTCTACGCGCGAGCGCTCGAAGGACGAGGCGTTCATGTCGTCACGGTCAACGACTACCTCGCTCGCCGCGATGCCGAGTGGATGGGGCCAATCTACCTGTTTTTGGGATTGAGCGTCGGCGTCATTCAGCACGGTCTCGATTCCGCGCAGCGCCGCGCGGCCTACAATTGCGACGTCACGTACGTAACGAACAACGAGGTCGGTTTCGACTATCTGCGCGACAATATGGCGTGGCAGGTGGAGGACCTCGTCCAACGCGAGCTCTACTTCGCGCTCGTCGATGAAGTCGACTCGATCCTAATCGACGAAGCTCGGACGCCGCTGATCATCAGCGGGCCTTCTCAAGAGTCGGGCGAGCTGTACGAGAAGTTCGCTCAAATCATTCCGCGGTTGCGAAAAGGCGAGGACTACACCCTAGACGAGAAGGCTCACGCCGTTCCGATCACGGAAGCCGGCGTGGGGCGCGTCGAGAAGATGCTCGGCATCCAGAACCTTTACGAGCAGCGCAACATCGAGCTGACGCATCAGCTCAACGCCGCACTCAAGGCATGGAATCTCTTCCACCGCGATCAGCAGTACATCGTCAAGGACGGTGAGGTTATCATCGTCGACGAGTTCACCGGGCGACTGATGTACGGCCGCCGCTATTCGGACGGCATCCATCAGGCGATCGAAGCGAAGGAAGGCATCAAAGTCCGCGGCGAGGATCAGACGCTCGCCACGATCACGTTTCAAAATCTCTTTCGGCTCTACGAGCACCTCGCCGGAATGACGGGAACCGCAAAGACCGAAGAGCGCGAGTTCCGCGACATCTACGGGTTGGACGTCGTCATCGTTCCGACCAACATGCCGATGATCCGTAAAGACAACTCCGACATCGTGTACAAGTCGGAAAGGGCGAAGTTCGAGGCGGTCGTCGACGAGATCATCGCGGAGCACAAGAAGGGGCGACCCGTTTTAGTGGGCACTCGCTCGATCGAGAAGAGCGAGCTTTTGGCGACGCTGCTGCGGCGCAAAGGCGTCGAGTGTAACGTGCTCAACGCCAAGTACCACGAACAGGAAGCCGAGATCATCAAGGATGCAGGGCAAGAAGCTCAAGTAACCATCGCCACGAACATGGCCGGCCGCGGCACCGACATCAAGCTCGGCGACGGCGTCGCGCGCAACGGCGGCCTTCACATCATCGGGACCGAGCGTCACGAGTCGCGCCGCATCGACAACCAGTTACGCGGCCGTTCGGGCCGTCAGGGCGACCCGGGCTCCTCTCGCTTCTACGTCTCGTTGGAAGACGAAGTGATGCGGCTCTTCGGCGGCGAGCGTATGACGAATATCATGGAGCGGGTCGGCTTCACCGACGAGCAGCCGATTGAGTCGGGCCTGGTTACGAAATCGATCCAGCGCGCGCAGGGCAAAGTCGAGAATCACAACTACGAGATTCGTAAGCACGTCCTCGAGTACGACGACGTGATGAACAAGCAGCGCAGCATCATCTATGCGGACCGCCGGGCGATTCTGGAAGGAAACTTTGACTCGCGAACGTTCATGCTGCAGACGCTGGAAGCAAAAGTCGACGAAGCCGTCGAGGAGAACGCGCCCGAGAACGCTCACCCCAGCGAGTGGGATCTCGACGAGATGCTCAACGCGCTCGAGTTGATTTTTCCGGTCAAGCGCAACCTCAGCGTTAGCGACTTGGCGGGCAAGGATCGCGAAGAGATCCGGCGCCTACTGCGTGAGCGAGCGCGCGAAGCGTACGAAGCCAAAGAGAGTGAAGTGACGCCGGAGATTCTGCGGGTCGTGGAACAGCGCTATCTGTTGCTGCCGATCATCGACCGCCAGTGGGTCGACCATCTTTACGTGATGGATCACCTCAAGACCGGGATCGGGTTGCGCGGCTACGGGCAAAAAGATCCGCGCGTGGAGTACGAAAAAGAAGCCTTCGAGATCTTTGAGTCGCTCAAGAACAACATCGCCGATGAAGCGGTCAAAGGCGTCTTCCGCGTCGTCATCGAGCATGGGCCGCCGGCGCAAGAGCTAACGCCATACGGTGCAGGTTCTCCCGGCGCGCCGCAATTCGAGCCGATTCCTTCGGGGCAACTCGTTCCGCAAGCCGTTGGCGCCGGTGGTAACGCCATGCCGCCGCAACAGGTGGAGCAACTGCTCGGCCCGATGCCCGGCATCGGTCGGCGCCCGCAGCAACTGCACACGAACAAAGACGATGAAGAGCCGGCAAAGCCGGTCCACCGCGGTCAGCCCAAGGTCGGGCGTAACGAGCTATGCCCCTGCGGAAGCGGACGAAAATTCAAAAAATGCCACGGCGCAGCAGCGTAGCGGCAAGAGGAACGAGCCGAACCGGGGCCCTCTCCGCCCTTTTTTGCGTTAAGGCACGATGCGTGTCGGTTAAAAGGCGCTCCCGCATGGAGGAGCGCCCTTAACGACGATGTTCCGCAACGTACCCAGGACCTGGCGGCGCTAAGCGTCACGCGCGGCGACGGTTACATTCATTTGAACTGTCGATTTACGAACCTTCGGTCGCCGGCTGTAGCTTCAAATCGTAGACTTGTGTTTGATCGGCAAAAACGGAGTAGCCGTCGAGCGATTGCGTTTCGTACCCGCTCTTGACTGCCGTCATCGTGTAGTCGTCGGGCTGCAGCGCCAGCGCGATGAAGTGGCCGCCGGCGTCGGTCGTTACGCTAATGCTTTGTGAGGGCGAACTGATCTCCAAGCGCACGCCTGCGATTGGTGCGCCGGTTTTTGCGTCGGTGACGATGCCGGCAATCCCGCCGCTCGTTCCGGCCAATGCCGGGCCGGCCTGACTAGCGAAAGCGAGCAGCAGTCCGAGCGTGGCCAGCGGGCGGCCCAACGAAGATAGACTCATGATGGTGCATTCCTCTCGGTGGTTAAGAAGCGTTGTACTTTTTGTTAGCCGTGTAAACCGGCAGTTGTTTCGCGGGACGAAAAAAGTTAGGCCGAGCTAGCGAACCCTAGATCGAAAAAACGATAGATCGCTTGTTATCGCGTTCACTAGTAGCTAGGGACTCGGCGTGCTAGGACGGAGGCTTTCGCCGTCCAGATCCCCATCGTCGACCGGCAATCGTCACGCTTCGGCTCAATCGCGTTTCTAGTCTTTGCCAATCGGATGGCCGTTAGTCGGCAAACACAAGTGTCTCATCACGGGTGCCGTCATATCGAGAAATCGCTTCGATACTAATTAACGCTTGACGGCGAACTGCGGTTCTGACTGCGGCTGCGCCGCAAACGAAGACGTTTAAGGACGGCTTTGCCTTTGTGCCTAGCAGGGTTTAACGGCGCCCTCCGGGCGTATAGCCTCGCTCCCCGTGGTTGGTACGTAGCACTTGTGCCAGAGCGTGAACGTTCCGGTCTGACCGGAGCAGCCGTACGTCGCTGTGTACGAGCCGTTAAGTCTGCGATACTTGTACCTGCCGCTCACCGAAAACGTGCAAAAGCCACTTTGGGAACGACTGACGGCGTTTCCGCTAATGCTGCGGCCGTTGGCAACCCATGCAACGACTCCCGCTAAGCCTTGCGATCCTCTGGCGCTGACGAGGGCGCCGCCGAGCGTGCTCTGAGTTTGTGAGAGATAGAGCCGGAGCCTCGTCGTGCCGCCGACACTATCGTGGAATTTCCCGCGGTACTCACCGCTCAAAGCTATTATGCGTACCTGTTGGTGAAAGCGGTTTTGAGCTGCCCCAAGTGATGACGGCGCAATCGGTGCACCACCGCTGCCACCGCAAGCGGTAAAGCTTGCGACGACCACCGTCGCACACAGAAGATTGCGGCTAAGTGAACTTTCCATCGTATCCTCCTCAAAAAAGGCGTTGAAGGACAGATACTGCGTTACTAAGCTGCCAACCTCCCCCAAGCTTACTCTTCGTACCCCCGATTTGCAGTTTGACCGTTTGGCGAGCCGACGGCCAGCTCCTATCGCTTCAGCGACTGCCGCTTTGCCTAGCAAGCATGGGGGAGGCTGCTAAGCCGTCGAAGTAGTAAATAAGCGTGCAATCACCTTGAGGAGGACACGATGGAAAGCTCACTTAGCCGCAATTTTCTCGCTGCCACGATCGGCGTCGCAATGTTTACTGCTTGTGGTGGCAGCGGCACCGGCGGTATACCGAATACCGCCGCAGCGTTGCAAGCAGCTCAAAACCGCTTTGCCCAGCAGGTACGTAACCCGGCTTTGAGTGGTGAATATACCGGTAGACTCCACGAGGGGCGCCGCAGGTTGAAAATCCAGGCCCTTCTGTCGCAATCTCAGAGTGCGCTCGGCGGCGTCCTAGTTA
Source organism: Vulcanimicrobiota bacterium (assembly GCA_963767725.1). Taxonomy (GTDB): domain Bacteria; phylum Vulcanimicrobiota; class Vulcanimicrobiia; order Vulcanimicrobiales; family Vulcanimicrobiaceae; genus Cybelea. Next base: position 297,277 of record CAVYEN010000003.1, on the reverse strand, counting down.
CTGCCGGATCCCAAGGCGGCCTCGTGTCGATTATTGCATGGACAGTAAGCGGAAATACGATTAGCGGAAACGGCGTCGGTCCAGCGCGTAGCGGCAGTGGCGTTTGTACGTTTTCCATGACAGGCACGTACAAGCATCGAAGAATGAGCGGCTCTTATACTGCGACGTATGGCTGCATCGGTGAGACCGCAACCTTCGCCCTCCGGCACAAATGTTATTTCAAAAGCACCGCAAGCGATACCATTCGCCCAGAGGCCGGCGTCAAGCCTTGCTAGGCAACGTACTGGGTATGCTTCACATGTGCATAGCATCGCGCATGTAAGAAAATGCGCGCGTGCTTCGTGCATCCTGTGGACCAGCGCAAATTGCAGCGCGAGAATGAAAGCATTCCGGCGCAAGTTTAACTCAGACGTTATCGTCGCGTTGACGCGTTAACGCGCCCCACGCGATAAATATAAAGCTTTGCCGCGCCGTTTTGGGCGGTGAAGTTTCATAGCCTATTGAAGCGGGTGGCGCGTATCACGGGTTACTTTCAGGAGGATTACGATGAAAAGCTCACTCAGCATCAATATTTCGTATGCCACGGTCGCCGTCGCAATGTTGACCGCTTGCAGCGGCGGTGGTAGCGGTGCCGGCGTGCCGAACGCGGCATCATCATTAGCCGCGGCTCAGAACCGCCTTGGCCAACAGGGCAGCAGCATAGCGTTTAGCGGTGAATACACTGGCAAATTTCGCGAGAGAAGGCACGGCGCGTCGAAGCTCATTCTCATTCTCTCGCAAAGTCAGAACACGCTCGGCGGCGCCCTTATCAGTAAAGAAGGATCGCAAGGCTTAGCGGCGGTCGTTGCATGGGTCGCAAACGGCCACGCGATTAGTGGAACCGGCAGCAGTTCTGCGGGAAGCGCCGGCTTTTGCACGTTTGCAATGAGCGGAAAATACAAGTATCGCAGACTTACCGGCACCTACACTGCGGTGTACGGCTGCACCGGTCAGACGGGAACCTTTAACCTCTGGCATAAGTGCTACTTCCAGACCACTGGAAGCGAGGCGATTCGCCCGGAGACCGGCGTCAAACCTTGCTAACCTGAAAGGATGGTCGGCGCCGTGAGCCGTGTCATCGTCGAGACGGAGCGATTATTGCTTCGTGAGTGGAACGCCGAAGACGCTGAAGCCGTAGCACACATTTACCTCAACCCTCAGGTCATGGAGTTCATTCCGGGTGGCGTATGGAACCGGGAACGAACGGCCCGAGCGATAGCGCGGATGCGCGAGCTGAATCTCGAGCGCGGCTACGGCTTCTATCCAGTCGTCGTCAAGAGCCTAGGAAAGATCATCGGACATTGCGGACTCGGTCTCCTCGAACAAACGCCGGAGATCGAGGTCGCGTATTTGCTCGATGTTCCGTATTGGGGGCACGGCTATGCATGCGAGGCGGTCAGGGCCATTATCAGCCATGGCTTTTCAAGGTTCAATATTTCCCGGATCCTCGCGGTAGCGTTTCCCCAAAACCTTCGTTCGATCGGCGTCATGCGCTCTGTCGGCATGACGCCGATCGGAGTCGCACACCACTTTGGGACAACGGTTGTCAAGTATGAGGCAAAGAAGGCGACGTATGACGGACCACTAGCGTAGATGCCTCTCATCGGCGCCGGCGTCGTTTACCGCGAAAGCCGCCTTGGCAAGGCGAGGACGAGGCGGCATCGAACTGATAGCAGCACCGGCTTTGGAGGGGTAATAGGCGAAAGCTTTTCATTCTGTCTGTGCTCTTCACTATTGTAGCTCTTCCAGGCGCCGTCGGCGCGCAGTCATCGATGACATCTGGTGCCGGTATGGGACCGCATGCCTTCGATTGGATGATCGGCAGCTGGACCTGCAAAAACAGCATGCCGAACGCGCTTGCCGGTCCCGCAGTTCAGATGATGACGGCGACGCGCAGCAGCACCACGGGCGCGATCGTTTGGCGCTACACCGGCAAGGGCTACGACTAGTACGGTTTTCTCTCGTACGTGCCCAAGAGCGGCGCGTGGTGGTCCTCCTGGCCTATCCCGGCGGCAGCATCGGCAACGAATCCACAAAGCGCCCGGGAAAGAAGACGCTTTGGACGGGATTGATCTTTGACTCCAACACGGGCAAGAGCATGCACATCCGCGATACGTACACGACGTACGGCTCGACGAAGTTCAACGACGTTGGAGAAGACGATTCAACCGGAACCATGAAGGCCAGTTACAACGGAACCTGCATGAAGTCATAAAGCGTTCAGCGCGCTGCTTAAAAGTCGTCGTCTGGGTCTTGGTTGTATGGGGGCTGTTTCAAAAAGTAATCGGCATGCAGCGGCGCGGCGATCGTGGCGTATTTATGCGGCCGTTTCGAAAAGTCGAAGCAATCTGAAAGATCGTCCGATCGAAGATCCGTCGTGTCCAAAGAGGGCAGATCAAACGTCTCCTCGATGAATTTTAGGATGCTGCCGAATTCGTGCGGTTTGGTGGATATGTACTGCGTTTTGCTATATGGGGAGATAACGATGAGCGGCACCCGAAAGCCGAGTTCGTAGATATTATAGCGTGTAGGCGGAATGGGGTCGTACCATCCACCCCAGTCGTCCCACGTGACGAAGATGGCGGTGTCGCGCCAGTAACGACTTTTCCCGATATCATTGACGATCGACGTGACCCAGGACGGACCAGAACCGTCGGTGAGGCTGGCGTGATCGGACGCCCTGGCCGTTGGGGTTACCCAAACCACGTTCGCTAGCTTTCCGGAATCGATATCGCCATACACCTGTGAGGGCGGGGAGACGACATCGGTCGTAAAATCCGCGCTGTGATATACCGAGCCAATCGCAGCGGGGGCGTGCCACAGGCCTGGGCCGGAATTCACCTGGTAGTAACGCCAGCTCAGCGATTTCCGTTCGAGGAGCTCAATGATCGAGATCCGGTAGAAGCAAGGATAGGCTTTTCGGTTCTCTTGCCCGTGGGAGTCGATGAGCGTTACGAGCGAGCCGGACGGCGAATCGCAGCCTCCCGTGAAGCCTCCGTGTGGCGTGACGGGGATTCTCCGCTGCTCGCAATTCTGAACCCAATGCGATAGCAGAGGTGCCGCTCAAGAGGTACATATGAGCGGGAAAGCTCGGTCCCTGGTTACTTTGAAACATTCGACTTGCGAATGCGTAACGCTTTGCCATCACGAAATACGGCTCGACCTCATCCTTGGGCACATACGCGTAGGCGCGCATATCCGCAGGCGGACACGTCGCTGATTTTTCGGCAGCGCGATACCACGCGGTTAAAGCCGTTGAGTTGGCCTGACGAAAATTCGGTATTGAAGGAGCGGTGCGTGTGGCCGACGTCGTAGGGAGCCGTCAGCAATTCCGGCCGCAACGTTACTTGGTTGCCCTCGGAATTTTTGCCGGTCCGCACGGTGTCGGCGCCAGGCAAACCGTTGAAAAGATTGTTGGTGGTGCGGTTCTCTTGAACGATGATCACGACGTGATGGATTTTGGAAGACATGCGCTTGGAAAGATTTTGAATCGCCGCTTGCGTTTGAGTGGCGGCCTGCATTTGAACGGCCGCCGGAAATGTAGGACCGACCGTTGCGCTTTGCCCGCATCCGGCTAACGCTATGGCGATGATCCCGACGTACCACGGTCGAGTTCGGATCGCTCTGTGATTGGCGTGAATCGTAATCACGAGTAAATCATTTTCATGCGCATAAAAACCGACGGGCCAAAGAGCTTCGCAATAGAACCTTTAATTATAAGGCATTGAGTTTTAGAGGTTGGCGGATGAGCGTTCGGTTGGTCCCAGGTGAGAACCCGCGAGCCAGCGCTCGCTAAATTATAATAGGGCGCGCAATAAGAGCGTCGATGCGCCTGTTTTACTGCTTGGAGGCTCTGCGGTCCTGCTTACGGTGCCTAAATCGAGTGAATGTATGTGGTGGCCGAATGGCCGTTCGTATCTTTGACTCGTATTTCATCCGTAGGATGCTCGTTGCACGTGAGACCTTGCGGAACGACGGTCCACGCGCCGCTTGTAGAAATTGGCGCTTGAACGACCCAACACGTGCCAACTATCGTCTGAGCCGTGAACTGACCGGTGTATCCATCTTCCACGGCGGTCAAGGTGAACGACGACTCGATCGACTCGTCTGCGGGCTTCGATGAGGTTCCATGCGGGCTTAGCTGAATCACATTCGGCATATAATCGCTATGCGTGCAAGCCGCTAAACTTAGCGCAATGGCGGCCGCTAGAAATTGACGACGCGGCGTCTTCATGCGAAGGCCTCTTTGAAAGCGCTCGACACATCGAGTGCTTGGCTTGGCTATCAAAGGTGACCTTCCACGCATTGTTATTTTTGGATGAGGCCCTCGAGGCGGGGCAAGAGGTAGGCCGCATTGGAACCTCGGCAGTGCGATTGATGGTACTTGCCCTAAGGCGCTAGGTCTTTTGCCGGATGCTAACCAATGCCAACGCACCGGCCGACAAACGGTCGACGGCGTGTGCCTTTGCAAGACGCCCGCCCCGCAACTACATTGAGAAGATGCGGGGCAAGTCTCGCGCAAAAGCTCCGGAGTCGAGATTGAATTCGCAATGCTCAGCGTGGCGGTGCCTCCGATCTTGCCACGCTTGGTGACGCGGTTCAAACTCAGCCTTGCATGAACCGGCCGTTGGGCCGGCAGTCACGATCCACCTGTCGCCCGGTCCTTGAAGGAGTGTCGCGATGCCCGTGAGACCCCCGCAGCTGTCGGACTCGGTGAGTGTTCCCTTCTTGTCCCTGCCATCACGAACGGTCAGCGTATCGGGACCGGGACTCGAAAGGCTAAAAATCGACCGCGCACGGAGCGGCGCGCAGCCGCCGTGATGGCAATGTCACTTCTTTGCAGCGGGAGTAACGATTGGAGAATGCAGACTCATAGCGTTCTGCTGTGCCGGTGCGGCTGGGCTTAGCTGGGTCTGAGATCCGCTGCGGCCTGCGATCAAGGCGATTGCCGCCAGAGCCGTAGGCGCACCCATTGGTAGCGGACCGAAAAGCGAAATGTAGCCACTTACTTCATCTCTTTGCTAGATTTGTGGGTACGGAATTGCGCGCGCCACCCGTTTATTGACGCGCAGCTAAAACCTTATCACAAAGGAGCCGGTTAGGCATCGTGCACGTAAATTTTGTGCGGGCAACTGCGCGGGAACGCGCTAAGCGTCGTTCTTAGGTCCGCCTTACGTCAAGAATGATGGCGCAATTCAGTAGTAGCTGATGGATTCATCGTGGTCATGTCGCCCCTTTACCCGCTGCGAACGAGTAAACAAGGTGGTTTGCGGGGCTCGGGGACGGCGTCGGCGCCGGCGAGGAAGTTGCCGCAGAGCCGGCGGATGGTGAAGCTGCCGGCACTACCGAAGCTGCCGGCGTCGCGGCCTGCGGCGCGCTGGCCCACGCGGGCTCGGGCTTCGTCGGAACTCCCCGATGAAGTTGATCTCGACTCTTTTGCGCATATGACGTGTTTGGGAAATGCGTTTTCACATACACGAGGAGCCGTAACGGCGTGGTCGCGAGCGGTCCCGCCCGGGCAGCTCTTGAAAAAGCTGCGCCATGCTGTAGCCGGTAGATGCCAGCCATGGATCTTTGGGGTAGAGCATAGCCCACTGCGTGAAGGCATCCTGGTTAAGTAGCAGAAGATGCAGCGCTTGGTCGGGAAGCAGCTCGTGGTTCTCATAACGCTTCTTGAGCTGCATCGTTTCATATCGTATCCGCAACGTGCTCATCTTGAGCTTGCCGAAATACTGATCGGCCGGCGCGCTGGCCGCGGCTAGCTGCGTGAGAAGCAGTAAGACCCCGAACAAGCCGCGCAACTACCGAACTGAGGGAGCCGTGCTAGTGAGGCTGCGAATCCGAGGTTGAACTCGAATTGCTTTTTTGCGCTCCGCCGCCGGCTGGCTGCGTTACCGTCGTCGTGTTGGTTGTCGAGGTGGTGCTCCAGGGATGCCAATAAAACAACACCAGCAGGATCAGCCGCTACCACGATCGCGATGCCAATGACCCACGCGATGGGTCCCGCGGAGCTGCCTTGGACCTCCACGACTCTAGGTTCGTTTCGCATGCTTGATACCTCCCCGCGCATTCTTCCCCAGGGTCGCCTGCCCTAACCAGGAAGTCGTTAGGAGAACATTAGCGAGACCGCGCTAGCTATGTCGGAGGAATGTCGCCGTCGAGGGGTGGGACGACCGGAGATGGCGGCGAGATTGGCCTCGGGAAAGGGCCGGAGATAGGCGCAGGCGACGGCCCAGGGCCCCACACGGTACCATGAAGAGGTGGGGCGCCGGGCTGTTGTTCGTAACCCGTTACTAACGCCCCGCCGAGATCCACGTCGTGCGCAGTGACGTCAACATTGACACCTTTCCCATGTGGCGTAAGGGTTGACTCGATTCGGCCACCTAAGCTATTTTGTGCCGTAACGCGCAGCGATCCATTTTGCTCATAGGTGACCGATTCGCCGTCGCCGAGTTTCAGCGTCTGGCCAGGAGCGATCGAGACCGACTGCCCGTAGTTGGTGATCGACGCCTCCCCGTTGTCATTCATGCTGATCTGCGTCCCGCCGTCGTTCAGCGAGACCGTCGCCGATTGGTTCCAAGTAACGCCTTTAGCCGACGGGGGCGTGACCTGCGTGGAGAGCCGAAAGCCGCCAGGAAAGGAATTCGAGTCGAGCAAGTTCGGTTGAGAGGCCATGTTGTTCCATTTTGCTCCGTTGAAGGACAGGTGCGGATCGCCGTCGCTCGAGCCGGTCGCATTCTGGAAATAGCGCTCGTTGCCGTTCGGCGAACAGCCGCCGTTGCAACCGTACCCCATCAACGACTGCAGCATTTGCATGAGCTGTTGCAACAGGCTCATGAGCGGTCCGAATAATCCTTGCGGTGATCCCGGGCTTGCGAAGCCCTCGCCATAACCGGGGAGAGCGTCACCGTTACTTTGGTTCATCCAAGGCGGGAAGAAGCGCGAGATGTTGTCGCCGGCCGCGGCCGAAGCGGTACCTTGAAAAGAGCCGCCCTCTGCTTCGGCATTCGCGGCGGGCGAAGAAAGTGCATTTGGACTGACCGAGCCGTCGAACGGCGCAACGTACATGCAGAACCTCCGTCGTAAACGCTGTGCTTCGATCACGACGACCGCGCTCGACGACAAGGGGAGCTTGCGGTTGGAGAAAAACCCTTTGCCGGCATGAGCGAAACGCAGTTAACGAACCTTGCTCGCCTCGAGGAGCGCCTGCAGGCACTCAAGGAGCGCCTTTGACGACGCAGCCAATCGGCGGCGACTAGCCGAGCTCGAAGAACGATCGCGCTCGCAAGACTTCTGGGGTGATCCGGATCGCGCGCAGGGCGTGATGAAAGAGCTCGCGGAGCTGCGCGAACAAACGGAGTCGCTCGACGGCGTTACCCATGCTCTGCGCGACGCGCGCGAGCTTCTTGCAATCTTCGAGGACGATGCGGCGGCGCAGCGTGAAGCGGACCGAAACATTGCCGCTGCGACCGAGTCGATCGAAACACTCGAAATGGCGGCAAGCTTTAGCGGCGAGTTCGACGCTCGCGGCGCAATCGTCAGCATCTTTGCCGGCGCCGGCGGTGTAGATGCCGCAGATTGGACGGCGATGCTGGCGCGCATGTACCTGCGTTGGGCCGAATCAAAGGGATTTGCGACTCAGATCGTCGATGAATCGCCGGCAGAAGAAGCTGGTTTGAAGTCGCTCACGTTTTTCGTGCGCGGCCGCAACGCCTACGGACTGCTGGAAAGCGAACGCGGCGTTCATCGGTTGGTGCGGCTTTCTCCGTTCGACGCAGCGCATCGGCGACATACCTCATTTGCGGCGGTCGATGTGGTTCCGGAAGTAGATCGCCGCCCAGAGCCTTGACCTCGAGATCAAGCCCGACGACTTGCGAATAGAAACGTTTAAGTCCGGCGGAGCCGGCGGCCAATACGTTAACAAGACGGAGTCGGCCGTGCGCGTCGTCCACGTCCCCACCGGAATCGTCGTCGCATCGCAACAGGAGCGTTCGCAAGCGCAAAACCGAGAAGTGGCGCTCAACGTGTTACGCGCGAAGCTCGTCGCCCGCGCAGCCGAAGAGCGTGAGTCTAAACTCGCCGATCTGCGGGGCGAGCGCCAAGCCAACGAGTGGGGATCGCAGATTCGGTCGTACGTCTTGCAGCCGTATCAGCTGGTGAAGGATCATCGCACCGGCGTCGAAACGGGCAACGTTGCCGAAGTACTCGATGGGCGCATCGATACGTTCATCTGGCCCTACCTCCAGCGTACGAGGTAAGGAACGGTTCGGCAGGCCGCCGAATCGCTCGCGGAATCTCGGAGGCATCGAATGAAATCTGAAGAGCTTCGCGCCATCCAAACGCCTCTCAAAGAGCGGTATAAAGAAACGCCCGCTGCGGCGGTCGTAACGTTGAAAGCCGAGGGCACCATCGGCGAAAACCTAACGTGCAAGGTCCAGACCGCAAAGGCACTCGTTGCAGCTGGCCTGCATCCCGCGACCGGCGGCGACGGCTTGAGTGCTTGTTCCGGCGACATGCTGCTTGAGGCTCTGGTGGCTTGCGCGGGCGTCACACTCTCAGCGGTGGCCACCGCGCTGGGAATTGAGATTCGAAGCGGCTTAGTACGCGCGGAGGGCGACCTTGATTTCCGTGGCACGTTGGGCGTCGCCAAAGACGTACCGGTCGGTTTCTCCCGCATACGCATGCGCTTCGAGCTTAACACCGATTCTCCCGAAGACCGGCTCGAGACGCTGATGCATCTGACCGAACGCTATTGCGTCGTCTACCAGACGCTGCGCCAACCGCCCGAGATCTCCGTGGTGCGAGCGTAGACATGCCGATGTATATGGACATTCACGAAGTACCGGGAGCCAATGCTCAAGCCGTTGCGGCCGCGCACCTGGCCGATGTCGCCATTCAGGGCAAACACGGCGTCGAGTACCACAAGTATTGGCTCAACGAGGCTCAGGGCAAAATTTTCTGCCTCTGCACCGCACCGAATGCCGAAGCCGCGATGACCGTGCATCGGGAAGCGCACGGCTTACTTGCCCAGAAGCTCATTGAAATCGCTCCCGAGGTGGCAGAGAGTTTCCTCGGTGGATGCGAAGTGGACTCGGGAGGCGCCGCGCTCCTGCCGGGAGGCGCCGGCGGCGAGCGCGACGGCGGTATTCGAACAATCCTCTTTACCGACATCGTTGAGTCCACATCGATGACACAGCGTCTTGGAGATGAGGCAGCCATGGGGCTTCTCGACGTTCATGACGCGACCGTGCGAGAAGCCGTTACCGCAAACGGCGGGCGCGAAGTCAAGCGTACCGGAGACGGCATCATGGCGGCCTTCGCATCGGCAGCGGCTGCCGTTCGATGCACAGCCAGAATTCAAAGAGCGCTCGCTGAACATCCGGGACGAAGCGGCGATTCCCCGGTCGTCGTTCGTATCGGGGTCGCAGCCGGAGAGCCGGTCGAGAGCGACCGGGACCTTTTTGGCTGCACGGTGCAGCTCGCCGCACGCCTTTGCTCGCATGCGAGCCCGAACAAACGCTGGTTTCAAACGTCGTCGCGGAACTGTGCATGGGAAAGGGTTTGACGTTTCGCGACCTGGGCGAAATCGCTCTCAAAGGGTTCGACCGTCCAATTCGAGTTCACGCCGTTCAATAGATTACGCGGCGCTGCGTCATAGGTGACGCGTGAGAGATAGAGCGCTTTGGCTCGGGTGCCTCGTCTATGCGGCGCTCTTTACGTGGCTAGGCTCAATAAAGTACGAGGCGCATCGTAATCTGGTCGATTTTGGCATTTTCGCGCAGACCGTCGCAAGCACGTTCGGCTGCTTTTGCAATCCGATCGAAGGCAGCCACTGGGCGTTTCATTTTTCGCCGATACTGTATATTGCTGGAATCGCTGTTGCGCTCGTCCGCTCGCCGCTCACCCTCATTGCGCTGCAAGCGATTGCCGGCGCGCTGATTGCGCCGCCGATCTACGCGATCGTCCGCACGCGAAGCGACGTGGGGAAAGCCAGGCTGGCGGCCCTCGTCGCGTGGCTCTATCCGCCGCTGGCCGGGTTGGTTTTTGCAGACTTCCATGAAAACGGGTTCGCGCCGGCCGCGGTCGCGTGGACGCTCTACGCGTTCGACGCGGGGATGATGGGATGGGCCTTCATCGGCGCCATGATTACGCTGTCAATAAAAGAAGATCAGGCCGTCTTTCTCGCCGTTGGCGGCGCGCTCGGCGCATGGCGTTTCCGCCGCACTACGCGCGGCAGGTTCGCCGCGGCGATCGCGCTATCGAGCATGCTGGTACTGGTAGCGTTCTTCGCATACATCCGCCCGCATGCGGCGGCTACCACGCAGGCATCGTGGGAACCCTGGCGGTTTTATGCGTGGAACGCCGTGGACGCGCGCCTGTTTCCGGCGCAGATAGTGTCGAGGCTAGGATTTCTGGTTCTCATCTTTTTGCCGTTGCTTTTCTTGCCGTTTCGCTCGTCGGTGATGTGGCTAGCCGTGGCGCCGCTCGGCGAAGTGCTGCTTTCGCGCATGACGACGACGTTTACGCTCGGTACGCACTACGCAGGAGCGTGGATCGGTTACGTCTTAGCAGCGTTTGCCTTCGCCACGCGCGCATTAGCACCGCGGCGAGCGCGCGCGGCGCTGTTCGTCTGCCTTGCGCTCTGCGTTCTCGAGTTTGCGGTTGCCGATCCGCTGCATCCGGGTCTGAATGTGCGCTGGCCGCAATGCGCGCGACGCCGCGCTCGATCGGTTCTTGCGAACGCTGCCGCCCAAGGCGAGCATTGCGACCCAAGAGGAAGCGTACACGCATTTGGCCCTGGCGGATCCCAACGCGCGACTTTTGCCCGAATTCCGTGAGCAGGCGACTGACGCTTGCTTCGTGCTGATCGATTCGAGCTTTCCTGAATCGGCTCGCTTGCAAGAGTACGGCGGCGCTTTGCAGCGCCTCGTTCGCGACCGCCGCTACGTTTTGGTTGCTCACAGCGACGACATCGAGCTCTATCGCGCGAGTCACTGCCGCTAGCTGGAAAGCAGCTGCGCGAGCGCGTCGGTAGCTCGAGCCGGCCAGCCTTGGTCTGCAGCGAGGATGCGGTGCGGCGCCGCCCATGGTGCCCAGCGCGCAACCTGCAAAGCGTAACGTCGCGTGCTGGGAAAGACTCCGACGACCGGCGTGCCGATCATGCCGGCAACGTGCAGGGCGCCCGAATCCGGCGTAACGATCGCGACGGCTGCGCCTATCGCCGCCTTCCACGACTCTAGATCGTCGTAGTAGTTAGCGGCGTGACCCGTGGCACGAGCGATTCTCTCGGCATAGGCGGCTTCCGATCGAGCCGAGAGCACGTGCAGCTTTGCGCTTGCGGCGAGCCGGCGAATCAAATCGACGACTTCCTCGAGTCTGATGCCAAGCCGTTCCCATTTGTCGGTTATCTGAACGGCGACGCGGTCGTCGCGCGCCGGCTCACGCTCCAGCACGAGTGGACGCAGTTGCGCGAGATCGCGAGTCGGCCGGTCATCGCCAACGAGCGGCGCCGCCAAGGCGAAAGAGCACCTCACACTCGTGCGGCGCGCGACGATCCAAGCCGGCGCTGCGATAGACGGCGGCGGTGAGTAACCGTCGTGACCACAGTGCCTTGAATGGCTTGCCCCACACGTCCGCAAAGCCGATGCGAACCGGCGCACCGACGGCCCGGGCCAGGCGGTAGCCGCCGGGATCCTCAGTGGCGACTAAAACGTGTGAATATTCCTGGTGTCGCAGCGCGCGGCCGAGTCGCTCGATGGCTGGCCAGATTCGATCGTGTACTCGATCGAAGCTCGAAGTCCGCAGTCAGGATGGTTCGGGCGGCTCGCTACGTAAAGACGCCGGCATTGCTTCGTCGCAACAGTATGTCAACGGGGATCGACGTGGCGTCGCATCGCAGCGAGCAGCGGCGTCAGCGCGAGCGCATCCCCGATTGCGTCGAGGCGGATGATCAGCACGGACGCTGAAACCTTCGGCATGGCCGTTCATTCCGACCGCCATTTCGAGGTCGCCTGCCCGGCGCCGTGATCGCTCGCGACGACGTCGTCACGTTCGACCAGATCGACGGCTACACCACGTTGCGCAGCTTCGGGCAAGTTTCCGGCAGGGCAACGCGTCCGCGCAATCGATTGCGTTCTACCTTTCGCAGTCTCGGTATGCTGATTGGCCTGTCCAGTGCGGAGTTCCTGAGCGATGCGGAGCAGTTGCGCACCGAGGCACTCGACGCGCTGCGCTGCACCGCGGAAGCAATGGGAGCAAATGCGGTTATAGGCTTGCAGTTCTTCGTCTCGGAGGACAGCGACGGCTCGTGTCAGGTCGTCGCGTTTGGGCGTGCGGTATCGGTGAGCAAAGCGGAGCACGCGTAATTGAGTGACGCGGAGCGGGTTCGTCGGGGCAAGCTTCTCGAGCAAGCCTCGATTGCAGCCGCCGCTTGCCGAAGATGCGCGATCGGCTACGAGCGGCGTAACAATGTCTATGGAGAAGGCGATCCCTGCGCGCGTCTGATGGTCGTCGGCGAGGGGCCGGGAGAAACTGAAGATCAGCTCGCGCGTCCCTTCGTTGGTCGAGCGGGGCAGTTGCTCGATCGAATGCTCGCGGCAATCTGCCTGCCGCGCCACGAAGTCTACATTTGCAACACCGTTAAGTGCCGGCCGACCATGCCTGGTCCAAGCGCACCGCGCAACCGCGCGCCCGATCCGCAGGAAATGGAGAACTGCCGCTCCTTTTTGGACGAGCAGATCGCAATCGTTGCGCCAGAGGTGATCTTGGCGCTGGGGTCGCCGGCCGCGAAATCGTTCCTTGGTCGTGACTTTCAGATCACACGGATGCGGGGCCAGTGGTACGTCGGGCCGCGTGAAATCCCGCTAATGGCGACCTTTCATCCGGCATACATTCTTCGTCAGACCGGCGGCGAGATCGAGGGGGTCAAGCGAATGGTCTGGGCAGATCTCAAAGCCGTCCGCGCAAAGCTCGACGAGCCGCCGATTTCGATCGTGCAGCACGTCGAGATACGACAAGCGAGCCTCTTTGAGACCCCTTGATACTTGGCTGCGTGACGCCGTTGCACGTGCCGGCTTCTCCAGCGCGCAAGAGTTCGTGAGTCATTACGATTTGCGGCCGTATCGTGTACGGCAACTCTACCATGCGGCGACCAAAGAACTGCTCGAAAGCGTCGAGGACGTGACGACGCTGCCCAAGGAGTTGCGGAACGCGCTATTCCAGCGCGGCTTGCTCTTTTCCGCGATCGTGCCGATAACGCTACGACGCTCGCAGGACGGCCAGACGACAAAGGCGCTTTTCGGGCTGCACGATGGCAAAGAAGTGGAAGCGGTGCTGATGGAACATCACGGGGATCGTACGACGGTATGTATTTCGTCGCAGGCCGGATGCGCCTTTGCCTGCGCCTTTTGCGCTACCGGACAGGGCGGGTTCAACCGCAACCTGCGCGCCGACGAAGTCTTCGATCAGGCTTTGTTCTTTGCGCGTTCGCTCGCAGTACGCAAAAAGCGGATCACCAACGTCGTCTTCATGGGGATGGGCGAGCCGTTTCACAATTACGACGCAGTGATGGAGACAGTGGCGCTTCTCAACGATCCGCAGGGCTTTGGACTCGGCCACCGGCACATCACGATCTCGACCGTCGGCATCGTCGATAAGATCGATCGGTTTGCCGACGAACGTCTGCAGGTAAACCTCGCAATCTCACTTCACGCGCCGACCGACGAGCTTCGCTCGCAACTCATGCCGATCAATCGGCGTTTCCCGTTGACGGTTCTTATGGCGGCCTGCGAACGTTACGTGAGCAAAACGCGCCGCAAGGTCTTCTTTGAATATGTCATGCTTGCGGGCATCAACGATGGCGACGCTTGCGCCAGGGCGCTGGCGGAGCTATTACGCGGGCGTCTCTACCACGTCAACCTTATTCCGTACAATCCGACGCCCGACGCGCCATTCGTCGCTGCGCCGGAGCCGCGCGTTTGGGAGTTTGCCGCAATCCTCGATGCAGCCCACGTACCGGTGACGGTCCGCCAGAACATGGGGCGAGACATCGCGGCAGCATGCGGGCAGCTCCAGGCCGAGACTCAACCGAAAACCCAGGCAATGCCGGCATAGCCCCGGAGTTTTAATGCCACTCCGGTTAGTTATGTTAGAGATTAACGAGGAAGCCAGCAGGAGCCTGAAGGGTAGCCCTCCCTCGATCTCAGAAAGTCTCTAAGCTAATCCTAACCCTAGCCCTTCTCAATAAATCCTCAGAATAACCGCTAAGTATACCAAGCTACCTATCGTAAAATCCGTTTTGGTACTAGTATATTCGTACTACCAACCACGCTTCCTCGCCCTTCGGGCGGAAAGGCACAAAGTAGAATGCGCAAGTCCATGTATGTACTCGCCGTCGTTTTAGCGGGTGCAGTACTCGGCGGGTGTGCAGGCGGCATGTCCGGCGGTTCGCTCCTTCCTAATACAGCACAAAGCTCCGCCCATCGTTCGGATGTGCTCGGGGGCGGCCCGGTTCATCGCCTCGACGTGCTCGGTGGTGGCCCGGTGCATCATCTCGACGTGCTCGGCGGCGGCCCGGTGCATCATCTCGACGTGCTCGGTGGTGGCCCGGTGCATCGACTGCTCGACGTGCTCGGCGGCGGCCCGGTGCATCGTCTCGACGTGCTCGGCGGCGGCCCGGTGCATCGCCTCGACGTGCTCGGCGGCGGCCCGGTGCATCGCCTCGACGTGCTCGGCGGCGGCCCGGTGCATCGCCTCGACGTGCTCGGCGGCGGCCCGGTGCGTTAAGAGCTCGGAAGCACCGGTTTATACGGTCGATGGGCTTTCTCACCCGGAGCGAGCGAGGGCAGGAAAACCTAGTGGGCGAGGAATAGAAGGTAGCACCAATGGATTGGTGGTACTAAACAGGGCCAATATTGTGCGCTGATTAGACCACCGTCGCTTGGATTCTTTTACTTACTACGCGAGGGAGCCTTGATAACCGCTACACTCAGTCAGCCAGGCTTCGACAAGCAAGAGTTCGAGCGATGGTTTGCAGCTGCAGACCTCGATCGTTGTCGAGAGCTCGTCGGCTCGCATAATAGCATGGACGCCGTCATTGCGGCCGCTCGTCTCGCGCTACGCGAGCAACGATACGTCGACGCGATCGGCATCCTATCGGACGTCTCGGCAGTCTCTGACGACGGGCGCGCCGCCCGCGACGTGTTGCTCGGCGCAGCGCTAGCCTTAACGCGCGATTATGCCGCCGGAAACCGGCTCATTGAACGCGCCCTCAGCGAGCTGACACCCGACGACCCGTGGTACTACCATGCCATTGACTATAAAGGCATGATTGCATGGATACGGCAAGACCATGCTCAGGCACAAGAGGCTGCCGCGGTCGAGCTGCTCTCGCCGGATAACAACAATCGGGCCCGCGCGCGCATCTTGCTTTCGTGGATTGCGTTACGTCGCGGCGAGGTTTTTCGTCAGGTCGACGAGCTGCAAAAGGCTCTCGACGAGCTGGACGGCGCCCAGATGGCTGACAATTTTCTTCGAGGTAATGCTCTTTATACGCTCGCGGTTCTGTGCCGGGAGCTGCCGCTTACCGGGGTCGCCGAGCGTGTTCGAAGCCTCTACCAATCGCTTCCGTGGACTGCGAGTTTGCGGCTCGAGCGTTTTCATGTAATCCGCTTACTCGCGGCAATCGACGAGCTCGACGGAAATGAGCTTGCGGCCTTCTCGGGCTTTAGGAAGGCAGCTCGACTCGCGCCCTCCGAGCATTGGAGCGTCCTCTGCTATCTCGATCGAGCGCTTCTCGCAAAGAACACCGGCGAGATGGCTTTTGCGACCGAACAGCTCCAGGAAGCTCACGAAATCGCGCAGCGGCTTTCTTGGAATGTGGCCGGCGAAGAACGCTCGGCGCTGCTCGTCCTGGCCGAGCTCTTTGCGTACGACGACCCTGCCATCGCAGAACAGTATCTTGCGCGATTCCGCACGCTGACGACATCCGTGATACCGATTCTCACCTACGGCACGGACCCGCGCGCAAAAGGGTTCGAGGCCTATTCGCAGGGCGTCGCGTGGATGCGTCTCGGCGACCTCGGCGAGGCCAAGACGGCGCTCAGCGAGGCCTGGTCAATCTTCGAAGGGTTCAATTATGCCTGGCGCGCCGCGCTCTGCGCATCTGCGCTCTACGAAGTCACAAACGACCGGCGCTGGATGCAGCGCGCCGTTCAAAAGATAGAGCCGTGGCCCCGTAGCTGGATTGCGCGTCGCGTGGCCGATGGAACCAATGCGGCGGCTCTGCGCCTGCATCGGGTTCCGCCGGCGAAACGGCAGGTGCTCGAGCTCGTGCGCGCCGGCAAGCGCAACTCGGAAATAGCCGGCGCCCTTGGCCGCAGCCCGCACACCGTCCGCAATCAGCTTTCGGAGCTCTTTACGACGTTCAACGTCAAGAGCCGCGCGGAGTTGGTCGCTGCGCTCTCCAAGCCCGTCGCTGCCGTGACGGTGCTCCACGAAAGACGCCGCCAGAACTAACTTACGCGCTTACGCGCGGTAGCGTACCGCTTCGGTCGTTTGGGCAATGGCGATTCCGGCCTTCGTACGACTTCGCCATATTCGGAAGTCGAACAATGACGCTTGCGGATTGACGCAATGCTGGCTGAAAACGCGCGGTTATCGTTTCGCGAGAGCGTCGCTCGCTATAACGCATCGCGGCGGGGGTTTGCGCCGCAGCCGATAAATGTAGCGCTTCGATGGAAACGGCAGCCTCGGCACAACGCGTCAGCATGGACGAGATCACCGCGTTGGCGAAGCGGCGGGGATTCATCTTTCAATCGAGTGAAATCTACGGCGGGATCAACGGCTTCTGGGATTACGGCCCGCTCGGTGCGGTGCTCAAACGGAACGTCAAGGAAGCGTGGTGGCGCGACACCGTCGAGCTTCGCGACGACGTCGTTGCCTTCGATTCGTCGATCCTCATGCAGCCGTTGGTTTGGAAGGCCTCAGGTCACGTCGACGCTTTTCACGACGTAATGGTCGATTGCAAGGCCTGCAAGCATCGCTTCCGACTCGATCACTTGGCGCTACGCACCGAATGCCCGGATTGCGGCAGCAAAGACTCGTTCACTGAGCCTCGCAACTTCAATTTAATGATGCGGACGTCGGTCGGCCCCGTCGAGGACACCTCGGCGCTCGCGTATCTGCGGCCGGAGACCGCTCAGGGCATCTTCGTCAACTTCAAGAACATCTACCAGACCGCGCGTAAGCGTCCGCCCTTCGGCGTCGCGCAGATCGGCAAATCGTTTCGCAACGAGATCACGCCGGGGAATTTCACATTCCGATCACGCGAGTTCGAACAGGCCGAGCTGGAGTACTTCGTGCCCGACGACGGCAAAGACATGGAGGCTTTCGGAGAATGGGTCGAGCGGCGCAAGGCATGGTACGCGCAGTACGGGATCGATTCCGAACGATTGCGCTTTTACGAGTTGAAAGAGTCGGAACGCCCGCACTATGCGAAAGCCGGCATCGACGTCGAGTATCTCTTCCCGTGGGGCTGGGGCGAGCTCGAGTCGATCGCCCATCGCGGAACGTACGATCTCGACGCCCACGTGCGCCTCTCCGGCAAAGACCTGCAGTTCTTCGACGAAGCGACAAAAACGCACTATACGCCGCTCTTGATTGAGAGCTCGGCCGGCATCGACCGCACGGTGCTGACATTTATCATCGACGCTTACGAGCGCGAGCGGGGCGTCGATCCAAACGGCAAGGCGACGGACCGCACCGTCCTGCGCTTTCATCCTGTGATAGCGCCGGTGCAAGCCGCGGTTTTCTCGCTTGCGCGCAACAAGCCGGAGCTCGTCGACGCGGGCGCGCGCGATCGAAGCCGCGCTGCGCTCAAGCTTTCGCACTCAGTACGACGAAGGCAACATCGGGCAGCTCTACCGCCGCCAGGACGAAGCTCGGAACGCCGTTTTGTATTACCGTTGATTACGAAACGCTTGACGACGGAAGCGTGACGGTTCGAGACCGAGATACGATGCTGCAGGAGCGCATCAACGGCGACGGTTTGGTCGAATATTTGCGGCAGAAGTTGGAGCGACGTTGGTGATGGCGGAATCGAAGTACGTCTATTTTTTCGAAGAAGGCGAGGTTCTACGGGTTCCTTCGGAGCCTAACTCGATGCGTAACATGCTCGGCGGCAAGGGTGCCGGCCTCGCGGAGATGACCGCCGCCGGTCTGCCGGTGCCTTCGGGCTTTACCATCACCACCGAAGCCTGCTTGCGTTTCTACGAGGCCGGAGGGATCTTCCCGAAAGGCTTGCAGGAGCAGATAGATTACGCGATTAGCGGGCTGGAAGCGCGCACCGGCAAGGGTTTTGGCGCAGTGGAGAACCCGCTGCTCGTTTCAGTACGCAGTGGGGCGCGCGTCTCAATGCCGGGCATGATGGACACGATCCTAAACCTGGGCCTCAACGATCGCACCGTCGCTAGCCTTGCGAAGTTGACGGCAAACGAGCGCTTTGCTTGGGATGCCTACCGCCGATTCATAATGATGTTCGCAAACGTCGTCCTCGGAATAAGCAAAGCGTATTTTGAAGAGCAGATCGGCGCGGCGAAGAAGTCGCTCGGCGTCACGACGGACGCCGACATCGACGCGGAGTCGTGGAAAACGTTGGTCGACCGCTTCAAAGCGATCGTTCGAGAACGCGCCGACCGGGAGTTTCCCCAGGATGTGCTCGAGCAGCTGCGCGGTGCGATCGAGGCAGTTTTCGATTCGTGGAATTCAAAGCGCGCCGTCGATTATCGCCGGTTCAACAAGATACCCGACGATTGGGGCACCGCGGTCAACGTAATGGAAATGGTTTTCGGCAACATGGGCGAGGATTCCGGAACCGGCGTTGCATTCACGCGGGACCCCAACACTGGCGCGCACGCGCTCTTCGGCGAGTATCTGAGCAACGCACAGGGCGAAGACGTCGTGGCAGGCATTCGGACGCCCGAAAAGATTGCCGACCTCGCCCGCCGGCAGCCTAAAGTGTACGAACAGTTTGCGGAAATTGCCGCGAGGCTAGAGCGGCACTACCGCGACGTTCAGGATCTCGAATTTACGGTCGAGCGGGGAAAGCTCTTCATGCTCCAGACGCGCAACGCGAAGCGCAGCGCCGAGGCGGCAGTAAAAATAGCGCTGGATTTCGTCAGCGAGGGGCTTATCGATAAACGGCGGGCCGTTGCAATGGTAAACGCGCAATCGCTCGATCAGCTCTTTCATGCGCGGATCGATCCGAATCAGTCGCTCGAGGTTACCTGCAAGGGACTCAACGCCTCGCCGGGCGCCGCGGCCGGCCAAATCGTCTTCTCGGCTGAAGACGCGGTCGCATGGAAAGAGCGTGGCCGCAAAACGATCTTAGTTCGCAACGAAACGAACCCCGATGACGTTCACGGCATGATCGCGGCGGAAGGCATTCTCACTGCGAAGGGCGGAGCCACGTCACACGCGGCCGTCGTCGCGCGCGGCATGGGCAAACCGTGCGTCGCCGGCTGCGACGCGCTTTTGATCGACCGCCGCAGTAAATCGGCGAGCCTCAACGGCAAGTGAGCTGCACGAAGGAGATTGGATTACGATTGACGGTACGACGGGTAACGTCGCGGCCGGCGAGCTTGCGTTGATTCGGCCGCCGTCAAAGCTGCCGGAGTGGCTTGCGGCGTTCCTGTCCTGGGCGGATGAGATGCGGCGGATGGAAATTTGGGCGAACGCCGACACCCCTGAGGACGCTGCAAAGGCGCGCGAGCTCGGTGCGCAAGGCATCGGGCTCTGCCGCACCGAGCACATGTTCATGCAGCCAGAGCGCCTTCCAATCGTTCATCAAATGATTCTTGCGGTCAGCGCCGACGAACGGGCGCAGGCGCTCGAACGCCTCCTGCCGTTTCAACGCGACGATTTTCGCGGCATCCTGCAGGCGATGGCGGGCCTTCCGGTTACGATTCGGCTGCTCGATCCGCCGCTGCACGAGTTTCTGCCGTCGCTCGAACAATTGCTGGTAGAAACGACCGAGTTGCGGCTGACAAAGGGCACCGACACCCCCGAATATCGCGCCAAAGAAGCGATGCTGCGACGCGTGCAGCAACTTCACGAGCAAAATCCGATGCTCGGCTTGCGAGTCTGCCGCCTTGGAATCGTGTTTCCCGAAATCTACGAGATGCAAGTGCGTGCGATCTTCGAGGCTGCCTGCGATCTGCGACTCGCTGGCGTCGACCCCCGGCCCGACGTCATGATTCCGGGCGTCGGAACGAAGGAAGAGATGCAGGTAACGCGCGACGCTGCGAAACGCGTCGCCGATAAGGTGCTGTCGGAACGTGGAATCGCGCTCGCTTACCGCGTTGGAACGATGATCGAACTTCCAAGAGCCTGCGTCGTCGCCGATGAGCTTGCCGCGCATGCCGAGTTCTTCTCATTCGGCACCAACGACTTGACCCAGACGACCTACGGTTACAGCCGTGACGACGCCGAAGCTTCATTCATTCCCGTCTACCTCGCAAAGCGAATCCTCAAGGAAGATCCGTTTCAGGTTCTCGACCGGCGTGGGGTCGGCGAGCTAATGCGGCACGCCGTGCGGCTGGGGCGCGAGGCCCGTGAGGGTTTGAAAATCGGGATCTGCGGGGAGCACGGCGGGGAGCCGAGCAGCGTGGCATTCTGCGACCATTTGGGGCTCGACTACGTTTCGTGTTCGCCCTATCGCGTTCCGATCGCGCGTCTCTCGGCGGCCCAATCGGCCATCGGCGCATTAACCTAGCGCAGCGCGTTTGCACGAGTCACGACGCGGGGCGATGTTTCGCGATGATTTCGGCGCAAAAAAGTCGCGCTTGCGCCACGGTGACGCCACTCTGTCCTGAGCTTGAAGGACGGCGCACGAAGAGTTTACGCCAATAGGCCTTGCCGCTGAGCTTTGCGATGAGATCGGAGACTTCTCGCGCGTCGACGGCGCCGCCGGGACCGTCGACCCAGACAGTCGCTTCGCCGCCGATTCCAAAAGGCAGACGATGCAAGAGCTGCGCTTGAGTGTCGGCCCACACATTCGCCTCGCCGAACGTCTCCCGAAGCGCCGCATGACATGCTTCGAACGGCTGCAAGTCACGCTCCGCATTGAACTCGGCGGCTAGCGCATAGATCCTGATGCGGTTACGAAGAGCACGCGACGCTTCGCTCTGGTCGTCGTCGAGCGAGTTGAGCACCCGAAAGTCGTCCCAGTGCAGGAACTCCGCGACAGAATCCAACGCGTGCGGGTTGGGCCAGAGATCACGAAGCACGTCGTGCAGCACGCGCTCGAACATCCGCGTCGTGTGATGGAAATAAACCGAGGCGAACATCATGTAACGAGCCATGACGAAGGACTCCAGCGCGACGACACCGCGCCGGTCGATGCCCACCACGAGGCGCCCGTCCCGCTCGACAATTCGGAGAGACGCGATCAGCTGGTCCGCGTCGTAACGCCCGGTCGAGACGCCGGTAAAGTAGGCGTCGCGCAGCAAGTAGTCCATTCGATCGGCGTCGAGATTCGGTCCGCTCACCAGCTCTCGCAGTGCGGGGTATCGGCTCGCAGGATCGCCAACGATTAATCCCAAGACGTCGCCGGCGTCAACTTCGAGCTTAGCGATACCGCACGCGACGTCCGGGAGCGCGATCAAATCAGCGGTACGCTGCTCGTGCGCGACCCCCAGCACACTCTCGCACGAGTGACTGAAGGGCCCGTGACCGATGTCGTGAAGCAGCAATGCCGCTCGGACGAGCCGCCGTTGATACGATGCGTCGTTAGAATCGCCGAAGAAGCGTCGGCCGTTGCCACACAGCTCATCGAAAGCTCGGGTCCCCATCGCGAGCGCACCGAGAGCGTGCGTAAAACGCGAATGCTCGGCGGAGGGAAAAGCGACGTACGCCAGCCCAAGCTGCCTAAGACGGCGCAGCCGCTGCATCACCGGCAGATCGAGAAGCTCTGCTTCTTCTGTGGATAACTCGATGAAGTGATGAATGGGGTCGAAGATGCGCTTCACTAGACGCGACGGAAAGTTCTCATGCGGTGACGAAACTCCTAGATGCAATCGATGAAATACGATCAAGACGTCCTACGAGAAATTCGATCTCGCATCGACATCGCGACCTTCATCGGCGCGTATGTGCCGCTCAAAAAGCGCGGTAACGATCTCGTGGGGCTTTGCCCGTTTCACGCGGAAAAGACGCCGTCGTTTCACGTTCATCCGGACCGCGGCTTCTTCAAGTGTTTCGGATGTGGTGCCGGCGGAGACGTGATCACCTTCGTGCAAAAATCCGAAAACATCGGGTTTCCCGACGCGGTGCGTGCGCTTGCAAGCAAAGCGGGCGTCGAGCTCCAGCAGGAGGATCCGCGAGCGACCCGGGCACGCAGCGAGCGCGAAGCGATGTACGAAGCGAATCGCATTGCAGCAGCCTATTTTGCGCGAATGCTCGGGGGCGATCGCGGCGCCGGCGCGCGTACCTATTGTGGACGGCGCGGCTTCGCCGCCGCCACCGTCGAGCGGTTCCATTTGGGATATGCGCCCGATTCGTGGACCGGCCTCGTCAGCGAGCTCGAGGGCAACGGGATTGACCTTGGATTAGCTGCGAGAGCCGGCCTCGTGAAGAGCGGACAGCACGGCTATTACGATTTTTATCGGAACCGCCTGATGGTACCCACATACTCGACAACGGGGGAAGTGATCGCTTTCGGCGGCCGTGCGATTGGCGACGGCGAGCCGAAATATCTCAACACGAGTACGACGCCGGTCTACACCAAAGGCCACCATCTCTTCGCGCTGAATTTGGCGCGGCGAGCGGCGCAGAGCAGCCGTACCCTGATCGTTGTGGAAGGCTACTTCGACTGCATCGCCCTCCATCAAGCCGGCTTCGAAAACGCGGTGGCAGCGCTGGGAACGTCGTTCACTGTGGAGCAAGCGACTGAGCTTCGCAAATACGCGGAGTACGTGTTCCTCTGCTTCGACGGCGACGCAGCCGGGAGCGCGGCTGCAACCAAAGCCATCGAGGTTGCGTCTAAGGAAATCGAGCACACCGGACTGTCGGTACGGATCGTGCTGCTCCCCCCAGAAGATGACCCAGATACTTTCATTCGCCGCCACGGCGTTGAGGAATTTCACGCTCTTCTCGAGGCGGCTAAACCTGCGTTGCAGTTTAGGATCGACACCGAGGTCGAACGGCTGCGCGCCGGATTCGACTCGCCCGCGCGCGCCGCGCCGAAGGCCGAAGCACTGATCCGCGCCTTGGCCCCGCGCGAGGAGTGGGACCGCTGGCGGGTCTACGTTGCGGGCCGGTTGCAGGTGAACGTTGACGACCTTCGGAATAGCCGGTTCCTCGCAGACAGCGCAAATTTCGCGCCGCAGAGTAAGGCGGCGTTCGCGCAAAGTCGTCACGCTTCTACGTCTGTCGAGTCCCTTTCTTTCGAACGTGAGGTCTTGAGCATTTTGCTCGAAGAGCCCGCGCTCGGTGCGGAGTACGGGGAACGCATCGGCGCAGCGTGCTTTCGCAACGAGGTCTACCGCGGGGTGTACGAGCGACTTGTGGAAGCCGCCGACACGTTAGCGACGACTGCCGACGTTTTCGGGCTCTTTGCGGAGGATCAGGGAATACTCGATCTCCTTGCGGAGATCGGGCGGCGCGACCGGAGCTCGGCCGTACGATACGGCGACTCGCACGACCGACGGGCGCATTTGGAACGAGTGGTCGAGCGATTGCAGCTCGAGGACGAGAGACGGCGATATCGAGAGCTCTCGGATCTGATCGACGATCGGCTTACGAGCGGTAAAGCGGTTCCCGAGGAGCTGCGCGGAGAATTCGAGGCGCTAGTCTCGAAGCTCAAACGATAAAGACGAAAACAGAAAGGAGGTGAAAGTAAAAGAATGGCACGCAAAAAGGGAGGCAGCACCACCGCCGAGCCGCCGCCGCCCACGCTCGAAGAGCTCAAAAAGAAGCTGATCGCACGGGGCAAGAGCCAGGGCTCGCTGACGTACGAAGAGATCAGCGTCGCTTTCGACGTTCTCGAAGAGATCAGTCCCGAACAGCTCGAGGAGTTTTTCGAAGAGCTCGCCGCGGCCGGCATTGAGCTCGCGGACGAACAAAAGGACGAAAAGCCGGAAGCGGAGCGGGAAGAAGAGGTCGAGGAGACGATCCCGGACGGTCTTTCGCTCGACGATCCCGTCCGCATGTATCTCAAGGAGATCGGGCGCGTCCCGCTGCTTTCGATGGAGCAAGAGAAATCGCTGGCCATGCGCATCGAGGCCGGCGAGCTCGAGTCGCACCGCGACGGTTCGGCGGATTTCAGCGTCGTCGATGCGGGCGAAGAAGCGAAACGTCAGCTCACCGAAGCCAACTTGCGGCTCGTCGTTTCAATTGCGAAGAAGTACGTCGGGCGCGGCATGCTCTTTCTCGATTTGATTCAAGAAGGGAACCTCGGGCTAATTCGCGCGGTCGAAAAATTCGACTATCGCAAGGGATACAAGTTTTCGACTTACGCAACGTGGTGGATTCGCCAGGCAATCACGCGGGCGCTAGCCGATCAAGCCCGCACGATTCGCATTCCCGTCCACATGGTGGAAACGATCAACCGACTGATCAAGGTCTCTCGGCAGCTTTTGCAAGAGCTCGGTCGCGAGCCGCTGGTCGAAGAGATCGCCGAAGCGATGGCTCTTACGCCTGAAAAGGTACGCGAGGTCATGAAGATTTCGCAAGAGCCGATCTCGCTCGAAACGCCGATAGGCGAAGAAGAAGACTCGCATCTCGGCGACTTCATCGAGGACCAGGAAGCAGTGGCTCCTGCCGAGGCCGCTTCAGTCATGCTTCTCAAGGAGAAGATGCAGGATGTGCTGCAAAATCTTACCGAGCGCGAGCGCAAAGTGCTGGTCCTTCGCTTCGGCCTCGAGGACGGTCATCAGCGAACGCTCGAAGAGGTTGGTCAGGAGTTCGGCGTGACGCGCGAACGCATTCGGCAGATCGAAGCTAAGGCGTTACGCAAACTGCGCCATCCGTCGCGGGGCAAGGCGCTCAAGGATTATTGGACGAACGAGTAAACGGCAAAGCAGATGTTCTTGTTGAAACTGGCAACCGCCGTCCTGGCCGTGATCGTCCCGGCTCCTTCACCCGCCCCACGAGCACCGAAGACGATCATCACGGTCATCTCCTCACCCTACTGCAAGTCGCTGGCAGAGCACTTCAATGACGCGCTCGTCCCTATGCTGGGCAACGACCGCACGCTGGACGGCGTAAGCGTTCAGCTCGACGACTTCAACACGATGTTCAACGCTCCGAACTACGTCCAGCAATTTTTGCACATTCGGGATGCTTTGGGGCGTCAAGAAACGGAGTTGACCGGGTCACTCACCGCGATCCAGAGCGAGATCAACGAACTGCGCGACGGCTCGCGCCTGACGGCCGACCCTCAAGCCGCCGCACAAATTCACGAGGCCGCGCAAGAGCTGCAAACGGCATACGATCATCAGCGTCAGCTCGTCCATCGACGTGCAAAATTTATATCTGACGATGATGCGGACAAATCCCAATAGATTCCATCCGACGCTCGGCGGTTTCGATCCCCAAGATATGGCTGCGCCGGAAGACGCGCGCAACATCAAGAGCTATCTTCGCTTCAACGGCCAGCGCGACGTCATCTCGTCGAACGAAGATAAAGCCAGCGACGTCGCCTTGAACGCCGCGCAAACGTATTGCGTTCCTAAGAAATAGCGCCCGACCCGGGTGTCATCCTGCGCTCAACAGGATGCGGATTACATGTCGGATTTTTCGGCGTTAGCGCTGGGAATGACGAGCGGGTTCTTGGCGGCGAACGCACCTGCGGGATTTGGCTTGACCCACACGATAAGGTCCCAAATTGAAGGGAAGAGGAAGACGCGCTTTACGTCGGCGGTGCTCTTGGCAATGTTCATTTTGACGAGCGTTGCGGCTTGCGGGTCATCGACGTTACCACCGGCGGCCAAAAACTTCTTGGGGCTGGTAGCGCCATAGATTTCCGTCCCGTTTGGTCCGGCTAGAATGTAGTGAATGTGCTCCCGAAATGAGACCCAACGCCGATAGTTGACACCCCACGTAGCTGGTGGCGAGGGCGAGCCGCTTTGCAGAACGGAGAAATCGGCGCCGAGGAGGTTGCCGTGCACGTCGTACCACAGCTGGCTGGGGCTTTGCGAATTGCCGCTCTGCCAGTGGAGATTCGCATAGCTGATTGCGCCGTCTTCGTCCTCGTTGGTGTATCGGAAATACCCGGCCTTCTCGGCGTCTTGCGTGGTCGGGAAGCGCGCCATGAGATCGCTCTGGATTGCCTTAACAAACGTTACCTCCGTGCCTTGCGGCACCGGGGAAAGCGTTGCTTGGGGCGCCGGCGTCGCGGCGAAAGCCGGCGTGCCGGTCAGCGCAAAAATCGATAAGGCGCACGTCAATCGGATAAGCACGAATTACCTCACTTTCTCGAGCGGTTCTTCGAGGGACGAAGCCTAAAGCATCGCGCGCTACGAGCGCGCGCGAACTAGGCGCTTGGCGAGGGCGAAGCGGAGGGCGTCTGAGAAGGGCGAGGCGTTGAGCGCGGGCGTGGCGTTGCGCCAGGGCCGAACGGCGTCGCGATGGGCACGACGGGAAAGGTTGCGCTTGCGGGTTCAGTGCTCGCTTGCAAGGGCCGCGGTGTGACGATCGCGATTGGGCCGTTTGGCTGCGCGGTCAGGGTCGCTTCGGTGTTCGCGGGGATCACCGACCCCGGTCCAAGCACGAAGTTCTTTCCTTTGCGTAAGATCTGATAGATCGGGTAGTACGGCACGAATATGTCGCCCGCGGTGTCTTCCGCACCGACCGTCGACTCATGTCCCGCGGTCACGTTGGGTGTGAGACGGGCGACCGGAGTGCGTAGCGGCAACGTGAGTCCGCCGGGAAGGATGAGCGGTTCGAAAAAGATGTCGACGAAGCCGTAGGTATCGGCGATGTCGGACGGCGACGAGTCGACGATTCGGATCCCCGCCGGAGTCCCGGCGGAGGCGACGGTGCGCCCCGCTATCACGATTGCATTCTTGAGATGCGCGCGCACGAGGTTTCCCGCCTTGGAAGACTTTGACGAAATCGGTTCGTCGAGCACGAAGAGCAACGTCGAGTCAAAAGGCAGGACGTTTCCGGGAGGCGGCGCCGACGGGCTAGGAGTCGGCTTCGGCATGGGCGTTGGAGGCATGGGATAAGCCTCGGCCGTTCCGATGCTAATAATTAGTAATGCGAGGACGAAAAGGCTCAGGCGCGGCCGCAGCCGCGATGACTTAGCTCGCGCGCTTGCGGTCCGCGGCGCGCTTTCCCTCTTCGATGAGCTGCTTGACTTTCTGTCCACCCTTTTGACCGATGCGTTCGTAAAAGTTGGGGCCATAACGATCGCGGGTGGCTTCGCCGCCCTTCTTCCCGCCTTTCTTGCCAATCTGTTCGTAAAACTCGTGGCCGTGGGCTAGTTTGGTTGCCAATCCGCCCTTGCGACCGATCTCCTCGTAGAACTCGGCGCCATACTTATGCTTGACCGTCTCGCCGCCTTTTTGGCCGGCTTCTCGGACGGACATGCCGCCGCCGCGCCTGCTCTGTTCCGTAATCATGATTCCCTTTCACCTGTATTTTCCAGTGCCGCCCAAGAGGCGGAAGGCTCGCTCCACTTACTACAACGCACGGTGCGGGCTCAAAGTTCTTCCGAAAGGTTGGGGCCCGATGAGAAGTCTGGCTCCGGCGGCAAAAGCAAGCAATCCGTTAGAAAGCATGCTTGGTGTCGAGAAGAATGTGACCGGGCCGGTATTGACCAGCGCCACTTCCATCTGAGCGCCGAACTGGCCGTATGCGACCGGCACTCCAGCCGACTCGAGCGCTCGGCCGGTCAGCTCGAAGAGCTCCCGGGCGCGAGGCCCCCTTGCCGCCGCGACGAACGAGGGGCGGCGTCCCCGACGGGCGTCGCCGTGCAGGGTAAACTGCGAAACGAGCAACAGCGCCCCGCACGTATCGAGCACCGAGCGGTTCATCAAGCCGCCGTCGCCCGGAAAAATGCGAAGGCCCGCGAGCTTCCCCGCCATCGCGCGTGCGTCGCTTTCCTCGTCGTCTACGCCAACGCTCAAGAGCACAAGCAGTCCGGTGCCGATCTCCGCGACCGATCGCTGCTCTACACTGACGCGGGCCCGTGCGACGCGCTGCACGACGGCTCTCATCGCGACGTCTTAGCGTGAGAAGATGGAGGAAAGCGCGAAGAGTGCGTTCTCCCGACGCTCGAGCACGCGGCGGTAAAAATAGCCGGCCCAATGCGTTCCGAAGGGAACGTAGACACGCAAACGATATCCTTGCGCGACGATCGCGCGCTGAACTTTCGGGCGACAACCGTAAAGCATCTGAAACTCGAAGCGATCGTTGCCGATCTCCCGCTCCGCCACGAACTGCTTGACGGCCGCAATCAGTCGATGGTCGTGCGTTGCAATCCCTGGGTACTTTCCGCGCTCGAGAAGCGCGCGAGCCAACTCGAGATAGCGCGCTCGAATCTCGGGCATGTGCTGATATGCGATCTCGGCCGGTTCGCGATAGGCACCTTTGCAGAGCCGAACGCGCGCGCTGAGTTCGATCGCGCGGTCGACGTCGCCGGCTGTCCGCTTCAAATAGGCTTGTAAAACGGGCCCGACGTTCTTGCTCTCAACGAAGGCGCGCGCGAAGAGCCTCAGCGTCGGCTCGAGCACGGCCGAACCTTCCATATCGATGCGTACGAAAGAATCGGCATTGGCTTGAGCCCGCTCGACGATCGCCATGAGGTTTTCGAACGCGAGTTCTTCGTCGACGAGCAAGCCCATTGACGTAAGCTTGACCGATACGTTCGAATCGACGCGGCTAGCGGCAATCGCGTCGAGCATATCGATGTATACCTTGCGCTGGCGCAGCGCTGCCTCTCGCTCGAGCACGTCTTCGCCGAGAAAGTCGAGCGTTGCGGACATGCCCTGGGCGTTGAGCGCGCGGACCGCTCGTATCGCGGAATCGATACCCTCCCCGGCCACGAAACGCCGAGCCAGGAAGTAAAAGTTCCTCTGGATCGTCTCCCGGCCCCTCACAGCGGTGACGCGTCCGCGCCGGCCGGCATCGTCAAGAGCGCGCGTAAGTAAGTGTCAAGCGTCAAGCCGATGCTAGAGTGGCCAAGCATCGCTGAAACCACACTGGGATGGCCCCTTCGGTTAGGAGCAGGCTCGCCTGTATACCGCAAGCGATGAAAGTTTAGGTCCGCAAGCCCTGCCGCCTTGCGAATGGATGCCGATCCTCGCAGAAAGGGGTCTGTGCGGAGCGGCCGGCCGGCTCAGAGCCGTCTTTGGCCGACAAAGGTCGAGTGGTGTTGAGCCCCCGCAAACCGCCGTTCGCAGAGCCAAGAGCGCCCGCGGATTCACGAGCGCCCTTTCTCTAAACCTACAAGATGTTGAGGTTGTAAATTCCTTCTTGAACTCCTAATGCGAAGGAGGGACCGAAACGGTAACGGCGTCTTCCTTACCAACCCTATGGAGCACTTTTGTAGGGAGCCCACCTCCTGGGTAATTCCAAATCATGACGGTGGGCTTGCCATAGTTCGAACCAACGATCGTGTCGCCTTGTATCCAAAAATCGATGACGTGGGAAGAGCGCTTGAGATGCGTGACTCCAACCGTTCTGGCGTTCGTTCCATGAATCGCCAAACGATAAATCGAGGCCGCACCATTGCCCAACGCTAGGTTCTTACCGTCCCACCTCACTATGCCTCCCCCGTTGTGCGTACGGATGGATGGCATCGTGATATTGACGAAGGTACTGCTTCCCTTTTGCAATTCCAGCAAGCTGGCGTAGGCAGACGACGCATACGATCCGGCGACAAAGAGATTGCCTTTGTCGTCGTAGCTATTCGCGCTAGGGCTGAAATTGTTCGGGTAGGAGTACCCGGTACCCGGCGCCATTGCATGCGGGAAAACTATCTGAACGGGTGGGTAGTATCCCACGACCGCAAGATTGCCGGTAGTAGGATCGCTGGAACAATCGGTAATGACGTCTCCGATAGGATAAATCTTCCGCATCGAGTGGATTCTTCCATGTGCATACACGAGAATCTCTGCCTCTGAACTGCCAAAGTAGTTCAGCACATAGACATGTCCGCTACTGTCGGAACAGACATTGTACAGTAAAGCTATCTGGTGTCTCTCAATTGTATGTAGACGCGCTCCCTGAGGGTATGAGTCTACGTATATCACCTCGCTGTTTCGGTTTGCGATGTACAATAGGTCTCGGCCAGGTGCTCGGTCTGAAAGGGATGTTTGAATTGTCGGGCGCAACGTGACTGGTTCCTCCGACGGTACGGTCTGCTTCCCACCGCACCCGACGAGAATCGTACCTGTTACGAAGAAGCTCAACGCTGCGTGGCGCCTAAAGTCTGAAATTCTCATCTAACCAGCTCCTTTCGCAGATCAACAAACCGCGCGACCCGCTGATCGCGCTCCGGTTCAAGCGTAGCACTAACGTTCGGCCTTGGAAACCGCCGGCGCATCGCGGTGACCACGGCGCCGACGGTGCAAGGAGCGGTCGAGCAAGACAAGGACGAAGCAAAAGATCGGACCCGGCCACCGGCGCATCATGCAGGAAGCTTGACCAGGTCGTCGCGCAAAGCGTGCCTATGGGTGCGGACTTTTTCAAGGTCTTCCTGATAGCGATCGCGCTCGCGCTCGACGTTTTTGCGGTCAGCGTCGGCGTCGGCGTTCGCGGCATCCCGAATCGGAACAAAATCCGCATCGGCATAGCTTTTGCGTGCGCGGAAGTCGGAATGAACGTCCTTGGAGCGGGCATCGGTTTGCTTGCGGGACGGCTCATTGGCCAGGCCGCCGGATACTTTGGGTTTGCCGCCCTGATCGGTTTAGGCGCCTACATGATGCGAGAAAGCCGCACGGATCTCGGCGTCGCATCCCGGCTGAATCTCGCTCAGGGCAGGGGCCTCATGCTGGCATCGTTGGCAATTAGCCTCGATTCACTCGGCATAGGCTTCTCGATTCTCTACATCGGTGTTCCGATGCCGATCTCACTGATCGTCATCGCGTGCACATCGATCGCATCGACATGGTTCGGTCTCACGCTTGGCCGATGGCTTGGACGGTTCGCCGAGCGCAACGCCGCCTTCGTCGGCGGCTTATTGTTGTCGCTGACGGGAATCATCTTCGCGGCGCTCAAGGCGCTGCGCATCGGATAGCTGAAATGAACCGGCGTGCGAGTCGGATTGGAACTCCTGGAGCTTGCGCGTGCCGCGGACGCACGATCCATCTTCGTCGTCGGCATCGGGCGGGACGTCGGTAAGACGACGGCGCTGCGCGCCATTTACACTGCTGCCTGTGCGGCGGGCCGGCGGCCCGGCCTTGCTTCCATCGGACGTGAGAGCGACGCAATAGTCACAGATGAGGACCGACCCAAGCCTCGACTCTGGTTGCAACCGCAAACGGTTTTCGTTACCGCGCGAGGTTCGCTTCCCCGAACTCCCGCGGTCGAGATCCTCAAGCTTTCGCGGCTGCAAAGCCCGGCCGGCGCGTTGCTCTTTGCGCGCTGCGCGACGAGCGCATTCTACGAGCTGGTTGGACCTCCGACGGCCTCGGGCGTCGGCGAAATCGTCGACGAACTATGCTCGCTCAGCGAAACGGTGATTGTCGACGGGGCCGTCGACCGCGTCGCATCGCTCGCGGGTTCGGATGGTGCGGTAATCGTTGCGTGCGGCGCCGCTGCGGCAACGACGGTCGAGGAGGCCGTCGACGAGATTACCGCGCTCGTTGCTCGGCTGCGCGTTCCGCCGCTCGATTTGCTAGCGCCGGCGATCCGACTTCCCGGTGCTCTCACCGCAGCCCAGGGGGCGGCCTTCATCGCCGCGCGCGAGACACGGCAGATCGTCGTCCGCGATCCGACGCAGATCGCTCTGAGCGGGAAGGCGGCACTGCGCGCTCTTGCTCAACTGGATGTTCGCTGCTGCCGCCCGCTACGAGTGCTTGCGGCGACGATCGCATCGATCGGGCCCGAGCGAAGCTTCGAACCCAGAGCCTTCGCGCGCGCTGTCGCCAAGGCGACCGGTTTGCCGACCTTCGACGTCTACGCCGGCGCGCGGGCCGCTTGAAGGTCTCGGAGCTGCTCGATCCGACGAGCGCGCACGTCCTCGGTTTCGAATGGCTTAAAAAGGCCGTCGCTCCCGTTTCGCCGTACGGCGAGCGCCATTTTTGGGACGTGCGCCCGTTTGTCGCCGGCGAGGAAACGGACGCCGAAAGGCGTGCCAAAGAGGTTGCCAGCGTTGCGTGCGGCCTTCAGGCAGAGACGATAGATACGGTGCGCGGTGCGCTGCGCGATCTGCCAGATGCGTCCGGCGCAATTGCGCGCGCGTCAATGGGCGACGTTCTCGACGATCCAAGCTTTTTAGAGTTGCGCCGCTTCTGTGCGCTGATCGAGCAGATCGACGGATTGCTTGCGGAATTCAACTCTCAACCGCCGATTGCCAACGAAGCGGTGCGCGCGGTCGACAAGGCTTTAGCGATCGGGGGCCGCCAGGAAGCCGGATTCTATCTCGCCGACGATTTCGATCCTGAATTGGCGAAAGCGCGTAATCGTCTCGCGCGCGAGCAAGCCGAGCTCGACGCAGCACGCGGGCGCGAGAAAGACAGGGCGGCGCGCGCGCTCGGACGTGACGAGATTGCCGGTGAAGAATTCATCGTCATGCGTGCCGAGATGCGCGGTCCGCTGCCGGAAGGCATTCGCGTCCTTCGCGAAGCGCCGACCTATCTGCTTTGCGCGCTCGAATACGGCCCAACGCCGCTCGCGGCTCTCCAACGTCGCGATGCCGCGGCCGACGAGGCTGCCGCTGCAGAACAGCGCGTGCGTTCTCGCCTTTCGCGATTAGTGCGCGAGCACGCATCTGGCCTAGCCGCCGCCTCGAGTGCGCTCGGCGAGCTCGACGTACTCCTAGCCGCCGCGCGTTTCGCTCAAATCCACGGCTGCAAACCGGCGACCGTGACGACGCAAAGGGTGCTCGCGTTCGAGCGGGCGCGCTTCCTTCCGCTCGAGGCGGAGCTCGCCGTTGCCGGCCGCCGCTTTACACCACTCGAACTGGAGCTGCACGACGCGGCCGTGCTTACCGGGCCGAACATGGGCGGTAAGAGCGTTTCGTTGCAGACGTGCGGATTCATCGCGCTCTGCGTCGCCTTTGGGCTTCCCGTTCCCGCGCAGCGCGCGCGCAGCGCGCTCTTCGACCAAATCGCGTGGCTGGGAATGGGCCGCGAGGCGCAGATCGGCGGCCTTCTGTCCTCTTTTGCGCGCGAGGTTTTGGAATTGAAGGCGATCTTGAGCTCGCGCTTCACCGCGTCTGTTGATTTTGGTCGACGAGTTCGCACGGACCACGACGCCGCATGAAGGCAGAGCGCTCATAGTGGCCTTGCTCGCACGGCTGCGCAAAATGCAAGCCTGCGGGATGCTCGCGACGCACCTGGCAGGAATCGCGGGCACGGCCGGTGCCCGACATTTCGCGGTGCGCGGGCTGCGCGAAATTCCGCCACAACAGCCGACGCAAGACGTCGGGAAAGCACTCGCGGCGTTGGCCGATGCAATGGATTACACGGTCGCCGAAATTTCAGGCGACGAACCGCCACGCGCCGACGCGGTTGCGTTGACGGCGTTGCTGGGGCTCGACCACGATTTCGTAGACGACGCCTATTGCGCGCTGTCGCAATGAACCTTACCACGGTACTGCGAAAGGGCCGCATCGCATGGATCCGCTGATCATTACTTGCGCGCCGGTCGGGGCGGAGGTGCGGCCGGAACAGACGCCCTATCTGCCGTACACGCCGCAACTCCTCGGGGAGACGGCGCGCGCCGTGCGTGAGGCCGGCGCGTCGATACTGCACGTGCACTGCCGCAACGACGACGGCACGAACACGCACAGCGTCCAACGCTTCGGAGAGGCATATGACGCAATCCGAGCAGCAGAGCGACCTCATCGTGCAGTTTTCGACCGGCGGCGCGATCGGAATGACGCCGCAGGAAC
The DNA here is from genome assembly GCA_963767725.1 of Vulcanimicrobiota bacterium. Classification (GTDB taxonomy): domain Bacteria; phylum Vulcanimicrobiota; class Vulcanimicrobiia; order Vulcanimicrobiales; family Vulcanimicrobiaceae; genus Cybelea. The sequence continues at coordinate 263,178 of CAVYEN010000003.1, read as the reverse complement.
GTTCGAGCGTGCTCGAGCTTCGACCCGAGATGGCGACGCTCACCTGCGGCAGCGTGAATTTCGGCGACGACATCTTTGAAAATAGTTTTCCAATCATGCGGGGCATCTTGAAAAGAATGAACGAGTGGGGAGTACGTCCCGAACTCGAAATTTTCGACAAGGGACATATTTCCAACGCGCGCCGGCTCGCGCGTGAGAGATTGCTCTCCTTTCCACAGCACGTCGACCTGGTTCTCGGTGTTCCCGGGGCGCTGGAGGCGACGGTGCAGAACCTCGCCGACCTGGTCGACGCTCTTCCCGAAGGCTGCAGCTGGTCGGTTGCGGGAATCGGCCGTCAGCAGCTTCCGATGGCCATGGCGGCGATCGCTATGGGCGGCCACGTGCGCGTCGGTTTGGAAGACAATCTCTACTACAGCCGCGGCCGCCTCGCACGCAACGAGGAGCTGGTTGCACGGATCGTGCGAATCGCCGGCGAGGCCGGGCGTCCGGTCGCGACCCCTAATCAGGCTCGAAAGCTGCTCGGGTTGCCGGTGCCCGACGTGGGGGGAGAGGGCGCTTAACGTCCAATAACGGCGCGAACATTGTTCACATACGTCGTGCGCCGGACGCTTCAGTCGATTCCGCTGCTGCTTGCTATCTCGGTCATCCTCTACGGCATCCTCTACAACATGCCGGGAGGCCCGCTCGCGCCATATCTTCAGAATCCGCACATTACCGCGGCCGACATCGCTCGTCTAAAACATAACCTCGGCATGGACCAACCGGTCCCAATCCAGTATCTGAAATGGCTGGGACACGTTCTAGTCGGCGATATGGGATACTCGACGAGCAACTCGGAGCCGGTCTTTCAGGCCCTTATAGAACGCTTCCCGGCGACCTTGGAGCTCATGGGGGCTTCGCTGGTGATCTCGATTGCCATCGGCATCGGTGCGGGGCTGATCTCTGCAGTCTACCGCTATTCGGTTTTCGATTACGTGATCACGACGGGTGCATTTTTCGGACAATCGATGCCGGTCTTCTGGTTCGCCCTGATGATGCAGCTGGCGTTCTCGGTTCATGGCGTACCGCTGCCGTTCGGTTACCTGATACAGCTTCCATCCGCCGGCATATCGAGCAGCGATACGTTCGACTTCGGCGACCGGTTGGTGCATCTGATACTGCCGGCCACGGTCCTCTCGCTGCTCGGAATCGCGTCATTCAGCCGGTTCATGCGATCGTCGCTGCTCGAGGTGCTGGGCACCGACTACATGCGCACGGCCGCAGCCAAGGGCCTTTCGTTTCGGGCGATTCTATTCAAGCACGGTTTGAAGAATGCGCTGATTCCGGTCGTGACGGTCATTGCGCTTTCGCTTCCCGGTATAATCGGCGGCGCAATCTTTACGGAGACGATATTCGCATGGCCGGGAATGGGACGGCTCTTTTACAACGCGCTCACCCAGAGCGACTTGGCATTGCTGATGGGCTATCTGTTACTAATCGCCTTCCTTGTGGTTTTTTCGAACTTGCTCGCAGACGTCGTGTACGCGTGGCTCGATCCGCGCGTGAAATACGACTGAGACTCGGCGCCGATGACTGCATCCACGTTGCCCGCAGGCCGGCCCCTCGTCGACGAGGAGGTGCAGCTTTCCAACGTAACGTTTTGGAGACGACTGCGCCGCCATAAGCTCGCCGTTGCAGGCCTGGTCGTCTTGGTATTGATGGTTCTTGCCGCACTCTTTGCCAAACAGCTGGCGCCCTTTGACCCCAACGCGATCGACAACGTTCACTGGCAGGGGACGCCGCTGCCCCCCTGCTTTCAAGCTGCGGCGCAGTGCGGCGGACACTCGCTGGGAACCGATGAGGTCGGGCGGGACCTTTTTTCGCGCCTGCTCTACGGCGCGCGCATCTCTTTGACGGTCGGGCTCTTTGCGGTGCTGATGGAGCTTCTGATCGGCACGACTCTGGGAGCGATCGCCGGCTATTACGGAGGCTGGGTCGACTACGGGCTCATGCGCGTTACCGACGTTTTCTTGTCGATCCCATTGCTTCCGCTGCTGCTCGTGCTTACCGCAATCGTTGCTGCGAGCTCCTCAAAAGCCGCGCTAAGCTTTGGAGTCATCGTGATTATCATTGGTGGGCTCTCATGGATGGCGGTAGCCCGCTTAGTCAGGGCCTCGTTCCTTAGCCTGCGCGAGCGCGAGTTCGCCGAAGCCGCCCGCGCAGTCGGTAACAACGATGGCCGCATCATCTTCCGTCATCTGCTTCCAAACGCCATCGCGCCGATCGTCGTTCAAGGTACGCTCGACGTCGCGAACGTCATTATTCTCGAGTCCGGCCTTTCTTTTCTCGGGCTGGGCATCCAGCCGCCGACTGCTTCGTGGGGCAACATGCTGGCGAATGCGCAAAGCAATCTCTCGATCGCGTGGTGGGCGGCAGTTTTTCCGGGACTCTGTATTCTCGTCACCGTGCTGGCCATCAACTACATCGGTGATGGTTTACGCGACGCCCTCGACCCAAACATGGGCTAGGATTGCGCGCAAGCCCCCTCCTGGGCCAAGGCGGGGAGGACGAGGCGACAAGCGGCCGCGAACGGCATTTGCGAAGATCGAGAACCCTCCGTGCGCAAGTGGCGGAATTGGTAGACGCACTAGCTTGAGGGGCTAGCGGGAGCAATCTCGTGCTGGTTCGAGTCCAGTCTTGCGCATGGCGTCTGTGAGCACGAGATTGCTCCCGCAGCGCAGCGCAGCGCGAAGCGCGCAGCGGGCTTTAAAAGGCAAAGGGGTCCCCGGCCGCGCACGCGGTTGGGGAATGGCAATCTCGTGCTGGTTCGAGTCCAGTCTTGCGCATGGCGTTTGTGAGCACGAGATTGCTCCCGCAGCGCAGCGCAGCGCGAAGCGCGCAGCGGGCTTTAAAAGGCAAAGGGGTCCCCGGCCGCGCACGCGGTTGGGGAATGGCAATCTCGTGCTGGTTCGAGTCCAGTCTTGCGCATGGCGTTTGTGAGCACGAGATTGCTCCCGCAGCGCAGCGCAGCGCGAAGCGCGCAGCGGGTTTAAAAGGCAAAGGGGTCCCCGGCCGCGCACGCGGTTGGGGAATGGCAATCTCGTGCTGGTTCGAGTCCAGTCTTGCGCATGGCGTTTGTGAGCACGAGATTGCTCCGCAGCGCAGCGCGAAGCGCGCAGCGGGCTTTAAAAGGCAAAGGGGTCCCCGGCCGCGCAACAAGCAAGTATGCGCAAGTTCAGCTCGTGGCGGCAGGTCGTGAGCTGAGGCTGAAACAGTCGGTCGAGCTGCAGCGTAGAGCAAAATAGCAATGAGGTTTCTCCGATCGTGTTCTTGACTCGCTTCGCAATTAGCCGTCCGGTGATCACCGCGATGGTCTTCATTGCGCTGGCCATTTTCGGAACGATCGCTTTCACCAAGCTCGGCCGCAGCTCGGATCCTCCAGGCACGGATTTTCCGGTCGTCGTGGTCTTTACGAGCTATCCCGGAGCCTCGCCTCAAGAGATGGAACGCCTGATCGTCAAGCCGATCGAAGACCAACTCGACGGTATCGACAACCTCGATCAGCTCAGCTCGACCTCCCAGGAAGGCGTCGCGTCGATCATCGCGCAGTTTAAGCTGGGCACCAATCTCGACGTCGCGGCTATCAACGTGCAGAGCGCGGTGGACACCGCTCGCGTCTACCTGCCGGTCGATCTCGATCCTCCAACGGTTGAGAAAAATGGTGCGTCCCAGCCTCTGCTCGACTTCGCAGTCAGCTCAAAGACGCTGCAACCTACCCAGCTCGCGGATTTCGTCAACAACAAGCTCGAGCCGGTTTTGAAGGCAATTCCCAACATACAATCGGTCGACATCAGCGGTGCTAGCGATCGCGAGTTCCACGTCGAGCCGATCCCCGAACGCCTGCTCGGAGCAAACGCCACGCTCGGCGACGTCTTTGCTGCGGTCGCCGCGAACAACGCCAATCTTCCGGGCGGCATTCTGCGCCAGCGCACGCAAGAGACGAGCGTCTCGGTGCATGCCGAAGTCAATACCGCAGCCGACCTGCTCGGTATTCCCCTCATGGTGCCCGGTAGCTCGAACAAGAACATGAAGATCGGCGACGTCGCATACGCCTTCGATAGTCATGTCGAGCCGACGTCGATCTCACACTTCAACGGTCAGCCGCGCATCTATGTCGAGCTGGGGCGCAATATCAACGCCGACGAGATCAGCTCTACGAAAATCGCCAGGGATCATCTCAAACAGATCGCGGCGGAATTTCCCCAGCTGACCTTCAGCGAAATCGATGCGCCGGCCGATTACACGCAGAAGTCGCTCAACGGAGTCTGGCAATCTTTGCTCGAGGGCATCGTCCTCACGATGCTCGTGATGCTGCTCTTCCTGCACGCTTGGCGCAATGCGATCGTCATCATGATCGCCATACCGACCTCCATTCTATCGACGTTCGTGCTGATGAACATGTTCGGCTTCCACCTCGATACGATGTCGCTGATGGGGCTATCGTTGATCATCGGAATTCTCGTTGATGACTCGATCGTCGTACTCGAGAACATTACCCGCCACCGAGACCTCGGCGAGGAGCCGATCGATGCCGCGATCAACGGTCGTACCGAGATCGGCGGCGCGGCTGTGGCTATCACCATGGTGGACGTCGTCGTCTTCCTGCCGATCGCATTTCTGCCGGGCATCGTTGGCGCGTATTTGCGCGAGTTCGGCGCGGTCATCGTCATAGCGACGCTCTTTTCGCTCTTCGTCTCCTTTACGCTCACGCCGTTGTTGGCGGCGAGGTGGAGCGTCAAAGCCCGATCACAGGCGCGGCCCAGATGGTTAGAAGCGCTTGCGATCCTGGAAGGTAAATCTGGCGCTCTGCGTCGCGGCGGTCGCTGCGTTCTTCATTCCCTGGCCGCTCCCGGAGTTGCGGGAGATTCTGCCGATCATGGTCGCAGCGGTGCTGCTCCTGAACGTCTTCGTCCAACGCTACGACCTGATTCTGCACTGGTATCGCGCGAAGGCTCTTCCGTATGCTCTCGAACACGGACTTTTCGTCGTCTTCGCCTGCACGGTGCTCGTACTCAACGCGCTGACGCTGGCGATGGGCGCGGGAATGACGACGGTAACACTCAATGTCTTCATCGTGACCTTAGCCGCAGTTTGGCACGGCGTGGGCTTCGTGCTGCGCCGAAGAATTTCGGAAGGTAAGGTCGCTTATCGATCTTCGGGATCGCCCAACGGAAGCTCGGCGCGGGCACTGCTCTTTCGCCGCGGAGGCGATCTGCTCAAAAACTTCCCGCGAATCTTTCTGCGCTGGTTCTACGCGACTGGGCGAAGCCGGCGTCTAACGCTGGCGACTTTTGCGCTTCCAGTAGCGCTCGCAGTCCTTCTGCCTTTGCTGGGTCCGATCAACTTCGATTTCGTCCCGCAAGTGCAGACCGGCGAAATCGCCATGACGGTCACGTACCCGCCGGGAACGCCGCTGCAGACGACGGCAAAGTACGTGAGCGGCCTCGAAGAGGCGATTATGAAGATCGATGGGATAAAGTCGGTCAGCTCGACCGTCGGGCGCAAGCCCGCAGGGATGGGGTTCGGCAATCGGCGACAACTATGCGCGGCTCAATGCGCAGACGCTTCCCGAGCGCCGCCACGACACGTACAAGCTAATCGAGCAAATCCGAAAGCTCGGCTATCTAGTGCCGGGCGGCGTCTTCGAAGTCGCCGGCGACACCGGCGGAGGATCCGGCGCGTCGATCTTCTATTCGGTTGCAGGGCCCCAAGAAGTGATCGGCACGGCGGCCGAAAAAATCGCGCAATATCTTCGCAGCACGCCCGGAAGCGTCAACGTTCAGACGAGCAATGAGGCAGCCGCCCCGCGGCTCAACGTGAACATCGATGCGCAGAAAGCCGAGGTCCTCGGCATCTCCCCGGCGGACGCCGCAAATGCCGCACGCCTCGCCATCGATGGTGCGGTCGCAACTCGGGTGCGGGCCGAGAACGGCCTGGTTGACGTGCGCGTTCAGTTTCCGCTTGCCGATCGAAAGACGGTCGATGAGCTACAGGACGTTCGAGTACGAGCGCAGGACGGCACGCTCGTGCCGATTGCCGATATTGCAACGATGCAATGGACGAAAGCCCCGCTTCAAATCAAGCGGCTGAACCGTCAGCGCGTCGTGGACGTCTACGGCGCTACGCTGCCCGGCTATTCGCTCGGAGCAGTGACGGGACCGTTGGAGAAACAGATTAACAAGCCCGGCTTCTTACCGCAGGGCGTGCAGCTCACCGCGCAGGGCGATACGCAATACATGAACGAGACGATGGCCAATATGGGTATCGCGCTGCTTACGTCGTTCATGCTCGTTTACATGCTCATGGTCATCTTATACGGGTCGTTCCTCGAGCCCCTCATCGTTATGTTTTGCGTGCCGCTGGCAATCATCGGTGCGCTCGTGGCGCTCTCGTTCATGCATCTCGTCGAGCCAAATGCGGGGCAATCGCTCAACATCATTTCGATGATCGGGATCGTGATGCTCTTCGGACTGGTGGCGAAGAACGGGATATTGCTCGTCGACTACTCAAACACGCTCTGCCGCCGTGGAATGCGCGTGCGCGAGGCCGTTTTGCAGGCGGCGGCCACCCGATTCCGACCAATTCTCATGACGACCTGCGCGATGATCTTCGGAATGCTGCCGCTCGCGCTTGGGTTTGCCGAGGGCGGCGAGTGGCGCCAAGCGATGGGAACCGTCATCATCGGAGGACTCTCGAGCTCGCTGATCCTGACGCTCTTTTTGGTCCCCATGATTTATGAAACGTGGATCGGGTTCTTGGAGCGTCGGGGGGACCAGCGGGCGATCGTGGCAGAGATGATGCGGCCGGCCGAGGTCGCGAGAGCGTAATACCCGTTTTAGAGGCGAGCAAGCGTGGGTAGAGAGCGCGCATGAAGAACGTTTCGCCGGTCATTTTAAGCCTCGTTTTCGCTGCGCTTCCGATCGCTGCGGGCGCGCAGGCGGTTACCGTCGTCGTGAACGGCCAAACGGTCAACTTCACTCAACCGCCGATCGTGAGAGCCGGTAGAGTCTTCGTGCCGCTTCGCGGCGTCTTCGAGCAACTCGGAGCGAGCGTCGTCTACAGCAACGGACAAATCAACGCCACGGGTCATGGACGCACGATCTCCCTTACGATCGGGTCGACGCAGGCGACCGTCGCCGGACAGCCGCAGACGATCGACGTGGCACCGTTCATCGTCGGAGCAACGACGTTCGTGCCGTTGCGCTTCATATCTCAGGCGCTTGGAGCGGCGGTCAACTGGAACGATTCGACGAGCACGGTTACGATCAGCGGCCGCGGAGGCGGACCTCCGCCTGCGCAGCCGCCGCCGCAGCCCCGACCAAACCTGCAGTTCGTAGCCGTCTCTCCGACGGGCACGATTTACACCGGGTATCCTAAGATTCGCTTTCAGTTCGACCGCCCGGTGCAGCTGGCGCAGTTCCGCGTCAAGGTCGACGGACGTGACGTGACGTCGGGCTTGCGTCAGAACGGCCAAACGTTCGTCATCTCCTTGTCGTGGCCGCTTCCGAGCGGCCCTCACCGAGTACGCGTTTACGGCACGACGGCTAGCGGCGTTCCATTCGATCTCTCATGGACGTTCGTACGCGGATAAGTCTATCCACGCAGCGATAAATCGCCGCGCGTTGGTGACGGGAGCGGCCGCCGGTCTTGCGGCCGGGATCGCGCCCGCACTAGCGCGCGACGGCTTTGCGTGCGTTGCAATTACCTATCGCTCGACGCCCCCCGACGCGACGATGGAAGCAATCAAAGCAACTGGTGTTGCCGCCGCCGCGGAGCGGATCGACTTTTGGGAAGACGCCACGACGATCGAAAGCGCGCTCGACGATGCGGTACGAAGGCACGGCCCCTTCGATACGCTCGTGCACGCCGTCGGTCCTCTGATCGTGAAGCGGTTTTCCAGCACGACGCTCGAGGAGTATCGCGAAGTACTCGACGGAAATTTACGCAGCGCGGTGCTTGCCGCACGCGCGACTCTGCCGGCAATGCGGGAGGCAGGCTTTGGGCGCGTCGTTTTTTTTGGAATGCTGGGGTCGAACGAGACGCGTCCCTTTGGAGGTTTTGCGCTCTATCAAGCCGCAAAGAGCGCACTGGTCGCATTTGCGCGGTGTCTCGCGGTCGAAGAAGCTTGCAACGGCATTACCGTCAACGTCGTGGCGCCGGGCGACATACGAGATAAAGCGATCGATCGAGCGCGTGCAGTCGAGCGCGCGGCGCGTAATCCTCGGGGGCGCGCGGCCAGCTATGAGGACGTTGCCGACGCGGTGCGATTCTTGGTCGCACCCGAGCGCGATTTTGTTACCGGCGCGGTGATCGAAGTCACCGGAGGCCTGCAAACCGCTGCCGAATGAGCGCAACTACAGGAGTGCGCTATGGCCGGCTCGTAAGCACCTCGCGAGACATGATGGGCGACGAAGCTAAGGAACATCAGCCTTTTGCCCTGCCCGGAGCGCATCCTCAGTACGGACCCGATAAACTCGTCGCGGTCGAGCACATCGATCTCCATCTAACGCCGGATCTCGCGATGGAATCGCTCGACGGGATCTGTACGATGACGGTCCGAGCGCTCGACGAGCCGGTGGCGCGGTTGACGCTCGATGCCGTCGATCTTGCAATCACCGGCGTGCAACGGGTGGCGCCGTCGCCCGGCGATCTGCAATTTACGCCTCGCGACGGCAAACTGGAAATCCGTTTCGAGCCGGCAATTGCGGCGGGCGAACGGGCCGCGTTTGCGATACGTTACCGGGTTTCGAAGCCGCGTCACGGCCTCTTTTTCATAAAGCCGTCCCCGGCGCATCCCGAAAAGATCACGCACGCGTGGACTCAGAGCCAGGACGAATATGCTCGCTACTGGTTTCCTTGCCTAGATTATCCACACGAAAAGCAGCCGACGTCGACGACCATCGTCGTCCCGAACGGAATGTTCGCGTTAGGTAACGGCGAGCTCGTAGAGCGCAGGAACGAAGCGGATCGAACGATTTTCCGATATCGCCAGGACGTCCCGCACAGCACGTATCTCATGACGATGGTCGTGGGTCCATTTGTCGAGATCGCCCAGGGGGAGGCGGGGCAAAACGCCGTTCCCGTCTTCTATTACGTCTTGCCGGGGCGAGAGAGCGACGGCGAACGCTCCTTCGGCAAGACTCCGCAAATGATCGAGCGCTTTGAAGAGCGCATCGGCACCTCATACCCCTACGCGCGCTACTCGCAGATTGCCGTATCGGACTTTATTTTCGGCGGAATGGAAAACACGTCGGCGACGACGCAAACCGATCGAACGCTACACGATGCCACGGCTCAGCTGGATTTTTCGAGCGATCCGCTCGTTTCCCACGAGCTCGCCCACCAATGGTTCGGCGATCTGTTGACGTGCCGCGATTGGTCTCACGCATGGCTCAACGAAGGCTTTGCGACCTTCATGGAAGCGGTCTGGCGAGAAGCCGACCTGGGGTACGACGAATACCTCTACGACATCTTCGAGTGCCTTTCCACTTACTTGAAAGAAGACGCGGATCGCTATCGTCGACCGATCGTCTGCAATACGTACCTCACACCCATCGAAATCTTCGATCGCCACCTTTATCAAAAAGGGGCTGCCGTGCTGCACATGCTTCGCGGCGAGCTTGGCGAGACCCGGTTTTGGCGGTCGGTAGCGCGCTACGTTCGCGATAACGCGCAGCGTTCGGTCGAAACGATCGATTTGGTTCGCGCGATCGAAAACGCCACGGGTCGCAACTTACGCGGCTTTTTCAACCAATGGGTGTTTCACGAGGGTCATCCGAAGCTCGAAGTACGCGTGACATGGGACGCCGCACGCAAAGTCGCCACCGTCGCAGTCGATCAGAGTCAAACCATCGATGCAGAGCATCCCGCCTATGAGTTCGATGTCGAGCTCGGTTTTGCGCCGGTCGCCGACGCAATTCCGCCCGCGCAACGAAACGGCTTGGTGCCGGCCGAGCGGCGGATCCGCGCTCGCGTCCAGCGGGCGCACGAGACCATCGCCGTACCGCTCGATTTCGAGCCGCAGCTCGTGCGGTTCGATCCAGGCGCGTTTCTGGTTGCGGACGTCACGTACGCCGTCGGGACCGATCTCGCCGCCGCTGCGTTGCGCGCTGATCCCGGCGTCGTCGCACGCATTCGGGCAGCCCGCGAGCTTGCCAACGACGGGAGCGGCGCGGCGCGCCGCGCGATTGAGACTGCATTCGAGCGCGAACCCTTTTGGGGCGTCCTCGCGGAAGCGGCTCACGCGCTTGGGGCGACGCGCGCACCCTGGGCTCGCAGCACGCTGATTGCCGCACTTTCGCATCCACATCCAAAGGTTGCGCGGGCCGCCGCTGCAGCGCTAGGAAACTTTCGAGACGCGGACGTAGCGGATGCGCTCATCGCGGCGGCGCAACGTCACGCTTCTTACTTCGTGCGCGGTTGCGCATTGACCGCGCTCGGAAAGACCCGTGATCCGCGAGCGTTCGAGCTGCTTGCGGCAGCCTCAAGGGAGCGTACCTGGAATGGAACCGTCGAATCCGGTGCAATCGCGGGCTTGGCGGAACTTGCAGACGCGCGAGCGATGACGCCCGTGCTCAATGCCTGCACTCCCGAAATGAACGAAAGCTTACGCCGGGCGGCGGTAACCGCGCTCGGTCGCATCGCCCAGCTCGTGGAAAACGAGCGAACCGCAGCGGTCGACGCCCTCGAACGGCGCCTCGACGACGAGTCCTTCTCCGTGGCGCTCGCCGCCGTTCTCGCCGCTGAGTCGACGGGCGACGCACGGCTGCTTCCGGCGCTCGAGCGGCTCGGAGAACAAGCCTTCGATGGGCGTCTGCGCCGCCACGCGATGGAAGCCGTAATCCGCATTCGAAGGGAGTTGAAGGTTCCCGCCCAGGTCAAATTACTGCGAGACGATATAGATGAACTACGCGAACAGCAGCGTAAACTTCAAGAGAAGATCGAAGCGCTCGCGCGCACGTAAAAGGCGTGCACTTGCGGTCGTCTTTCTCTTTGCGTTGGTTGCCGTTGCGCTGTTCGCGAAGCTACATTCAGCCTCGGGATCGCTCGCACATGACATCTTGTCCTGCGCTCGCTCATCTCAGTTTTTGGCCGAGCAAGCTTTGAAGAACACATCCTGTGTTGCCCAAAAATTGAGAATCCCCTCGGCCGAACGTGGCTCCGCTCCAGCCCAGCCACTCTCTTGGAGCAACGACGACCGCGAGCGGTTGAGAGGAGAACTGCGGGGTGCTTTTGTGCCGGCGCTTGCTGGGGCGAGTGCATGGAGTTTCGCGATTATTTCGGCTGATGGGCGTACGATTTTCGACGATCGGGCGGATCGCGCCGTTGCGCCGGCCTCGGTTCAGAAACTGATCGTAGCGGCAACGGCGCTCGACGTACTAGGTCCGGCCTATCGCTACCATACGCTCTTTGCCGGTCGCGAAAGCATAGCCGACGGCGGTACGCTGAGCGGCGATCTTTGGCTGATCGGGTCGGGCGACCCGTCGCTGCAGTCGACGGATCTGCGTAACGGCGTCGGCGTCCTTGCGCGCTCGGGTTTACGGCGTATCGACGGGGGCGTCGTGGTCGACGATACGACGCTGAGCGGGCCGGGACTCAATCGGCATTGGGGAAGCGACGACGACGGCCAAGACTACGCAGCTCCGACAAGCGCGATTTCCCTCGACGGCGATACGATCGAATCGCGCCAAGAGATCCGCGGCGTCGAAGAAAGGACCTGGACGCCGATGCAAGACGTCGCGCGGTATGTGGCGGGGGCCGTCAACGAAATGCTCGAGTCTCGGCGAATTGCACCTGCGACGCCGCCCGCCATCGGCGCCGCCCCGCTCGAAAGTGTCGTCCTGTGGGATCATCGTTCTGCGCCGTTGAAGACGCTCGAAGGCCACATGCTCTTCGTTTCCGATAATCATTATGCAGAGCAGCTGCTCCGCACGGTGGGCGGCGAGGCAAACGGCACGGCAGACGACACCGGCGGACTCGATGCCGAACGCGAATTTCTCGATCGGCACGGCATACCGACACCCGGTCTTCGACTATTCGACGGAAGCGGACTCTCTGCCGATAACCGAGTTGCAGCAATCACCCTCGCACGTTTGCTCGCCGATTACGAGCCGTCGCTCTACATGCTCCTGCCGCTCGGCGGTCGTCAGGGAACGCTGCAGTATTACGACTTTACGACGGCGCTTGGGCGTGTCCGCGCCAAGAGCGGCCACCTTTCCAACGTTTCCGCCCTCGCCGGATACGTAACGACGCAACATCATGGGCGCGTATCGTTTGCTTTCCTCATCAACGGTTCGCCCGGCGATCCGGACGCTGCAATCGTAGGCGGCGTCGACCGTTTGGCGGCATTTTGAGAAACGGCGCAACAGCGATGTTGGACGAGACGTTGCTCTCCCGGCTCGTCGGACGCGCGCTCCGACACGGTGGAGAGTTCGCCGACGTTTTTTGCGAGCGGCGCAGGACCCTGTCTTACCGGCTTCAAGACGGTCGGATTCACGACGCATCTTACGGCGTCATCATAGGCGTTGGGATTCGGGTCGTGATTGGAGAGTCGGCCGGCTACGCATGCTCCGATGATTTGAGCGAGGACGCGCTGACCGCGGCCGCTGATGCTGCTTCGTTGATTGCGCGTACGGCTGCGAGCGGAGAAGCGGCGTCGGTCGACCTTTCCTTGCGCTCATACGCGTCGTTTTACGATTGCGAGCCTTCCGCGGTCTTTGATGCGGCGCGCTATGTCGAAATGCTGGAGACTGCCGATGCCGCGGCGCGGCGCTACGATCCGCGCGTCGTCGCGGTCAACGCGCACGTAAGCGATGAGCTTCAAGAGGTTTGGATCGCGACGAGTGAAGGCCGACTCGTTCGGGATTGCCGTCCGCTGGTTACCCTCGGCGTCCAGGTCGTTGCCAGCGAAAAGAAAGAGCGCGGCTCGGGATACGTCGCCGACGGCGGACGAACCTCGATCGCTTATTTCGATCGGGAGACGCCGGAGATTCTCGCTTCGGAAGCAGCCCGCATTGCGGCCGTCAACGTCGGAGCGCTCCCAGCTCCCGCCGGTGAGATGGAAATGATCGTCGGCGCGGGCGGCGGCGGCGTCTTGCTTCACGAAGCCGTCGGGCACGGCCTCGAAAGCGATTTCAACCGCCGCGGCACCTCGCTCTACAGCGGACGAATCGGCGAACGCGTCGCCAGCGAGCTGGTCACGATCTACGACGACGGAAATCTGAAACAAGAACGCGGCAGCGTCAACGTGGATGACGAAGGCGTTCCCGGTCAGCACAAGGTCTTGGTGGAAAACGGCGTGTTGCTCGGCTACATGCAAGATCGTCTCAATGCGAGATTGATGGGCGTCGACCCGACGGGCAGCGGACGGCGGCAATCGTTTCGTTTTGCGCCCCAACCGCGGATGTGCAACACGTATATGCCAAGTGGTGACACAAGCGTAGAGGACATCGTTGCTTCCACGCAGCGCGGCATTTATGCGAAGTCGTTCGCAGGCGGCCAAGTCGAGATCGCGAAAGGCGATTTCGTCTTCATGGTCGGCGAAGGCTATTTGGTCGAGAACGGCAAGATCACGACGCCGGTCCGCAACGCGACGATCATCGGCAACGGCCCCGATGCCATGCTCAAGGTGGTGGCGGTCGGCAACGACGGCCGATTGGCGCGCCGCCACTACACCTGCGGCAAGGGCGGCCAATACGTTCCCGTCGGCGTCGGAATGCCGACCGTAAAAATTTCTTCCATTACCGTCGGCGGAACGCGCATGGATGAATCGCCGGCCATCGCGCTTGCGTCAGAAGCGCTTGCTTTGGCGAACGCTGCGGGCGCGCAAAGCGCGGAAGCCTCAGTTTCGATCGCGCGGCGGTTCCACGCCGAAGCGCGCGAGAACGTTATCGCGCGCCTCGAGGGCTCTACCGGCAAAAGCCTCTTCCTTCGCGTCTTCTGGCACGGGCGCAAGGCGACGCTTTCCACCTCCGATCTTTCGGCCGACGGATTACGAGCGGCGGTAGCGCGCGCGGTTGCGCATGCCGAGCTCGTGGCGCCCGACGAGTTCGCCGGTCTACCCGACGAATGTTCGGCGCACGAAGCGAAGCTCGAGCTCTCCGATGCCAGAATTGCAGACCGGGAGGGTGCGGAAAAAGTTGAAGAGGCGTTGGATCTCGAGCGTTTGATCCGTGCCGCCGATACACGCGTCGTCAATTCCAGCGGCTCACACTACACCGATGCCGTCGGAGTGACGGCGATCGCCAACTCGACGGGCTTCGCTGCGGGTTATAGTTGGACCAAAGCCGGCCGTTCGACCGGCCCCGTTGCACTTGACGGCGACGTCAAGCGTATCGCACAATACGGCACGGGCGCGCGCCGTCTGTCCGATCTCGAGGAGCCCGGCTCGGTAGCCGCTACCGCCGTGCGTCGAGCCGTCGATCTCTTTGGCGCGCGCAAACCTCCGACGATGCGCGTGCCGGTCATTTTCGAACGCGACGTCGCGGCCTCGCTGCTTGACGACCTCTTCGCTGCGGGCTCCGCCGCCAACGTTGCCGTCGGCAACTCGTGGTTGAGCGGGCAGATCGGTAAGCGCGTCGCAAGCGAGCTCGTCACCGTCGTCGATGACGGGCGAGTACCGGGTGGCCTGGGCAGCTCGCCCTTCGATGGTGAGGGCGTTCCCACGCGGCGGACGGCCGTCTTCGAACGCGGTGTGCTACGCACGTTCCTCTACGACACGTACTACGCGCGCAAACTGGGTACGACAAGACCGGTAACTCCACCGGCGGGGGAGTTGGGCCCAGCAACTTCTACCTGGAGCCGGGCGCTATGTCGCTCTCCGAGCTAATCGCCGCTACGCCCGTCGGGGTGCTCGTGATGGATACGATTGGGTTTGCAACCGAGCACGCTTCGGGCACCTACAGTCGCGGCGCGCGCGGTTTTTTCATCGAAGGCGGCGAACTCGCCTATCCGATCGATGAGTTTACGATTGCGGGGCAGTACACCACGATGCTCGCGGGCATCGACGCTATCGCAAACGATCTGCGTTTTGACGCCGCCGTCGTTTCGCCGTCCTTCCGCGTTGCCGAGATGACGGTCAGCGGAAACTAGTGGCTTTACAAGGCATCAGAGCGCGACGATGACATCGCAGCCGGCTATCAGCCTGACGATGGTTCTGCGGATCGACATGCCCAACGAGCCCGGCGCGTTTGGATTTTTAGCCAACGCCATCGGCGACGCCGGCGGAGCGATCGGCGCCGTCGACATGCACTCGGTTGCCAGCACGCGCGTCGTGCGCGACGTCACCATCAGCGCTCCCTCGGATGCCGTTGCCAACGACGTCCGCCGAGCCGTCGAAGCCATCGAGGGGGCGCGAGTCATCTTCGCCTCGGACTCCACCTTCCTCGCGCATATCGGCGGCAAAATTCGCATCGATTCGAAGATCGCGATCAAGAGCCGGCAAGATCTTTCGACCGTCTATACCCCGGGCGTCGCGCGCGTTTCGATGGCGATCGCCGCCGATCCCGCAAAGGCCTTCCAGCTCACCGTCAAGCGCAATAGCGTCGCGGTCGTCACCGACGGGACGGCGGTGCTCGGATTGGGCGACATCGGACCGCTCGGAGCCCTTCCCGTGATGGAAGGCAAGGCGATGCTCTTCAAACAGTTCGCCGACATCGACGCCTTCCCGATCTGTCTCGACACCAAAGACGTGGACGAGATCGTCGAAACGGTCGTTCGCATCGCTCCGGTCTTCGGTGGAATCAACCTCGAAGACATCAGCGCTCCGCGCTGCTTCGAGGTCGAACAGCGGCTCATCGAAGCGCTGGATATTCCGGTGATGCACGACGATCAGCACGGCACCGCTGTCGTCATCATGGCCGCGCTCGTCAATGCCGCCCGCGTTGTCGGCAAACCGCTGTCCGACCTTCGGGTGGTCGTTTCCGGCAGCGGCGCAGCCGGAACGGCAACGATCAAGATGCTGCTGGGCGCAGGCGTGGGCGACGTCATACCGGTCGATCGTGCCGGCGCGCTGAATCGAACCGACCGTTACGAGAACCCCCATTGGCGCTGGTTGGCGGAGCATTGCAATCGTGAGAACCGGCGCGGCTCGCTGCGTGAAGTGCTTGAGGGCGTTGACGTCTTCATCGGCGTTTCAGCGCCGGGCATCTTGCAGCCGGACGACATCGCGCGCATGGGACGCGACCCCATCGTGTTCGCAATGGCGAATCCGACGCCCGAGATCATGCCGGACGTCGCGGCTCCGGTCGCGGCGGTCATCGCGACCGGACGCTCCGATTTTCCAAACCAGGTCAACAACCTTCTCGCCTTTCCGGGCATCTTCCGAGGTGCGCTCGACGTCCGCGCACGACGCATCACCGAAAGCATGAAACTCGCGGCGGCCTTCGCAATCGCGCAAATCGTGACCGAGGACGAACTCAGCCCGGAGTACGTCATTCCCAGCGTTTTCGATACGCGGGTCGTCGATGCGGTGGCTAAAGCGGTGGCCAACGCGGCGACTGAAGAGGGCGTCGCCCGCAGAACGCCGGCAATCAACGAAATGAGCGAGATTTCGTAAGGGCGCGTTCTTCGAGGCGGATGCGCCACGAAAGCAATGCGGCGTTGAGGAAAGAAAAAAGAATCGCAATCTCACGCGCCCCGAAGGCCAGGGGAAGGACCGCGATTTCCGCACAGACGATGATGTAGTTGGGATGACGGAAGATGCGGTACGGACCCCGCCGCACGCGGCGGCGCCCCCGGTACCGTGATGACGCGCGTCGTCCAATATGGCCCCAGCGACGCAATCGTCCAGACTCGAAACGGCTGCAGAAATGCATAGAGCGCGAGCAGCCTCCAGTTGGGGATCGTTGATCCCGGAATAAAGATCGCCATGCTCGCCAACCATGACGCATGCAGCAGAATGAAGAATGGATATTGCACCGCGCCCCATTCGACGCCGCCGCGCGCGAGCAATCGGCGCGTGTTGCGCGCCGAGTAGACCAACTCGAAGAGCCGCTGCAGCGCGACGAGACCGAGAACGATCCAAGTACGCTCATCCGTTTTCGAGCAAGGTAAAGCCGGCGGTGAAGCCTGGGCCCAGCGCGCTCACGAAGCGCCCGCTTCCAGGGCAATGAATCGCCGATCGTGCGCTCCAGCACGAACATGACCGTCGCGGCCGACATATTTCCGTAATCGCGCAATACCTCACGTGCCGATTGAAGCGCTAGGGGTTCCAACTCGAACGCACGCTCTAAGGCGTCGATTACCTTTGCGCCGCCGGGGTGGCAGATGAAGCAGTCGATGTCGTGCAGCGTCAGCGCCTGTTTGGCGAGAAAGTCGAGCACGACATCGTGAAACTTCGTCGTGATGAGCTCGGGGATATCGCGCGAGAAGATCGCCTTGAGCCCGTCGCGCGTCACCTCCCAGCCCATGACGTCCAAGGAATCGGGCCAAGTAAACTCTCCGCCCGCGACGATGCTCGCGCCCTTGCCCGAGCACGAGATTAGCGCTGCGGCGGCGCCGTCCCCGAACAGCGCCGTTGCGACGATGTTGCTTTTCGAAAAATCGTCGCGGCGAAAGCTCAGCGCGCAGAGCTCCACGACGAGGAAGAGCACGAGCGCGCCTGGATTCGAGCGGGCGATCGCAGCGGCTCGCGCCAGTCCGATTGCGCCGCCTGCGCAGCCCAAGCCGAAAATAGGTAGGCGCTGCACCGTTCGGCGCAGATTCATTCGTTCCATGAGCAGAGCATCCAAACTCGGCGTGGCGATGCCAGTCGTCGAGACCGCAACGACGGCGTCAATGTCTCGCGGGCTCCCGCTGCGCTCGCTCGAGCGCTTTGCGGGTCGCACGCTCGAGCAGATCCACGGCTGAGTCGAGATAGACTTGATTGCGCTCCGGCCACTCGTGCAGATGCTCGTACCACTCGATCGGCACGCACGAATAGCGGCGCTCGATGCCGGTATTGCCGAACATGGGAAGCAGACGCACGATTTCCCGCGAACGGGGGCCGAGCGCGAGATCGATACGCCGCATCACTTCAGTTTGGCCCAGCACGAAGGGCGGCACGGCCGTCGCGACGGCGAGGATACGCGCATCGGCGCTCATAGAGGAACGTTCCGCCTCGTCGGCAGGGTACCCGCGGCCCGCATGGTAATGGCATACCTCCCGTGTCGTCTAGACCTATTGCAGCGGCGATATTAGCCGCCGTTTTATTGGGTGCGGGGAGTCGACCGGCTCCTCTCATCGTTTATTCGGCCCCCGCCGGCAATCGACCAACGGGCGCGGATATGATTCGCCCGGCTAACGCCGTTCTTCCCAACGGCAGAATCGCCGCGCCTGCGGGCGCGAATCTCTTCGTGGGGTCAATCCGCTGGGCTTGGCGCTTTCGCCCGACGGTCGCTACGCGATCGTTTCCAACGACGGCGCGCCGCCCAACTCGTGGCTCTCCGTCGTCGACACGAAAACCATGCGAGTCGTCAGTGAGTATCGTGATCCATCGGCATCGTTTTTCGTCGGCATCGCGGTCGCGCGCGATCCAAACGATCCGTTGCGCGCGATCGCGCTGGCATCCGACGGCGCAGCCGGTACGGTGCGCGTCTTCGATCTCGACGGCAAGCGGGCAATTGACGCCGCGCAGTCGGTCGCATTGCCTGCGCCGCCGGCAGGCATCCCTTTCCGGCGCAGATCGCGATTGCGCCGAACGATCGCACCGCGTACGTAGCGGATAATCTTGGCAACACCGCTCGTTGCGATCGATCTCGCCTCGCGCGCGGTGGTGCGCTCGCTTCCGGTCGGTGATTTCCCGCTTTATGTCGCAGCCGGAATCCGTGATATCCTTGCCGCCGGAACCGGACTCTCAAGTTACGCGCCGGTCGAACCGCCGGCGCAAATCCCGCAGTTTGCTCTGCCGGCTTTCGATCCGACGAAATCCTCATCGCTTACCGTCTTCGAATCTTCGGGCGGCGCGCGAGCTTGGCGATCCCGCAACGGTTGCGCATGGACTCGGCACCCGACGGCACGCAGATCGTCGGCGGGGCAGCGCCGGGTGCGACGGTTTTGAGCCGCAATGGAGAATTCGCCTACGTCGCTCTCGCGAACGTCGATCGCGTCGCGGTCGTCACCCTTGTAGGTGAACCTCGCGTCTGCGCGGGCTCGACCTTCGTCTCTATCGCGGCGCGCCGTACGGGGCCGAGCCCAGCGCGGAAGCGCTGAGCTCGGACGGCAAAAGGCTCTACGTCGCGCTTGCCGGCCTCAACGCCGTTGCCGTGCTCGACGCGCGGCGTCCGACGCGCTATCGGTACGGGCTGATTCCCACCGCATGGTATCCGACGGCGCTCGCGCTTTCGTCGGACGGGCGCTACCTTTACGTGCTCGATAGTAAAGGCGTCAACGGCTGGGGCATCTTGCAACGCGTTGATCTCAAGCGAACCTACCTCGTGAGAGCGACCCTTGACGCACTGCGCTATACCCGTACGCCTTCCGTCGCCCGATTCAATCCGATCATTCCTCCCTTGCGCTCGAACAAACGCAGCATAGCGATCAACCGCGTCGTTTATATTGCGGTCGGACCGCAGACCTACGACGCGACCTTCGGCGATTTAAAGGACGATTCGGGAAACCCGCACGGTAACGGCGACGCCGACCTGACCATCTACCCGCAGAGCGTAACGCCGAATCTGCACGCATTGGCGCGCTCTTACGCGCTGGCGGACAACTTTTATGCTTCCGACGAAGATGTCGAGGTGGCGAAACAATTTGCGACGGCCGGCGATGCGACGCTTTACCAGCAACTGCTCGCACAGCCGGCGGGCTCGCTCGCCGATGGACGATCGCGGCGACGATCCCGAAGATTACGGCCGCGCGGGATATTTCTTTAACGCGCTGGCGCGCGCCGGGCTTTCGTTCCGCGATTACGGCGGCCTGTTGCGCCTCTCAGGATACGACGAGCTTTGGCTACCATCTCAACGTGCCCGCATTAGCCGCGCTAAACGGAAACGTCGATTTGGACTTATGCGAGCTCGGTTATGATGACCGACGCCGAGCGTGCGAAGGAATTCGTTAGCGATATGCAGCGGTACGTGCAGATCGACGCTATGCCCAGCTTCACCTACGTCAGGCTGCCGGAGGAAAGCGGCGATGCCGGCGCGAGCGATGCCGACCGTGCGGTGGGCTCGATCGTCGATTTCATTTCGCATACCCCGCACTGGAGCTCAACGGCGATCTTCATCGTGCCCGACGGTTCGCAGAACTCGAACGACCACGTCAACTTTTTGCGCACGCTATGGGCTGGTCGTTTCACCGGTGGCGCGGCGCGGCTACGTCGGGGAGAATCACCTTAGCGAGGCGAGCGTCCTGAAGACCGAGGAAGAGATTTTCGGACTTCCGCCGCTGACGCTCAACGATCTACTTGCCACCGACATGGCCGACTTCTTCACGGAGGCGCCCTCACCGAACCGTATCAAGCGCGATGACCACGCACCATAACGTCAGCTTCGGGCCGCGTTTGGTGGCGACGCCGACCGGCCGCCTACGCGCCGCCCTGTTGGTGCGCCCTTCGCCGGCATTGAGACCGCGGCACCGCTGATCGGGGAACCCGGCGCGGTGTACGAACGTGCACTCGAGCAACACAACGTGCTGCGCACAACGCTCGAGTACTTCGGCGTGGGAGTCACCGTCGTCGAGCCGCGAGGCGCCGATCCCTATGAAACGAGCGTCGGCGATGCAGCCGTCGCCTTTGAAGACGGAGCCGCGCTGATGCGGCTCACCTCACTCTCACGCCGCGCGGAAGTCGACCGCCTCGAGGCTGAGTTTGCGAGGATGGACGTACCGCTTGCCGGGCACATCACAGCTCCGGCGTTGCTGGACGGCAACGACGTCCTGCTCGCGGGCGGCACCGCCTTCGTCGGAGTCGGCACACGCGGCAATGAGTTGGGCCGCAGCGGTTTCGCGCAGCTTAGCGCGCGCTCACGGTTATCGCGTCGTCGAAGTGAAGCTCGCGCAACGGTGTGCCGGCGCTGCGCGCGGTTGCGGGCGCCTTGGCAAAGGACACGATCGTGCTTGGAGCCGATAAGGTCGATCTCAAGGCGTTTGCGGGCTTTCGGACGATCAGCCTCGAGCTCGGCGAATCGCAGGCCGCTGGCGTGCTGGTTTTGGACGATCGGCCACGTGCTGGCGGACCTTCGCTTTCGCACCGCACTTTGGGCGATGCGGCATGCGGGAATCACAGTCGAAGCGATCGACCTTTACGAATTCACCAAGCTTGGTCTAACGCCGTCGATGCTGACGCTCGCCCCTGCGGCGGGGGTAAGCGGGGCGCGTGCGAGTTGCCGTCCTTTCCGATATACACGGTAATCTGTTGGGGCTCGACGCGTGCTTGGCCGATCTTCAATCGCAAGGAGGCGCCGACGCGATTGCGATTGCCGGCGATCTTTGCTTGGATGGGCCGAAGCCGAAGAAGGTGCTGCAACGTCTTGAAGAGATCGGTGCGGCCTGCATTCGCGGCAATACCGATCGCTATTTGTCCGAGGATACGGCCGGCCAAACGTTTGAGCCGGCGGAGGTTGCGCAGATTGCCTGGACGCGACGTGAAGTCGGGGAACGCTGGCTTTCGTGGCTCAAAGAGCTGCCTTTTGCCTTGCGCATCGGGGAAGATAACAATCAGCTCCTCATCGTACACGCTAATCCCAAGAGCGACGACGAACACGTCTGGCCGGATGCAGACGAGGCTTTCTTGCAGCGGCTCATCGGCGAGGAGCGCGCAACAACGATTGCGTTCGGTCACCTGCACCTTCCCTACTTCCGTCTGTGGCGCGGAAAGCTGCTCGCAAACGTCGCCTCGGCCGGATTGCCCAAGGACGGAGACCCGCGTGCCGGCTATGCTATTTTTACCGAGCGCGAAAGCGGCTGGGAAGTAAAGCATCGGCGCGTGCCGTTTGACATTAAGCGGGTCGCAACCCAATTGGCCGATTGCGGGATTCCGGAGAGTGCAGAACTTATTGCCACCCTCCGCCGCCACCGGTACAAAGGACTAAAGAGTTTAATTCCATAGGTTCGAGCGAGCCTGCCGTGGAGATCGATCGCCTCGTGAAGCGGTACGGCGCTTTCACGGCGGTCGACGGAATTTCGCTGCGAGTCGGAGTGGGCGAGTTCTATGGCTTCTTAGGACCGAACGGCGCCGGGAAAACGACGACGATCAATGCGATCGTCGGCTTAGCTCGGAAGAGCGCCGGAACGATTCGAGTCTTCGGCTACGATAACGAGAGCCAGTGGCGGCAGGCTCGCCGCTTCATCGGGCTTTCTCCCCAAGAGTACAACTTCGATCGCTATCTTTCGCTTCGCGACGTCCTGATTTTTTCAGCCGGATACTACGGGCTGCGCGGCAAACCCGTCGCCGAGCGCGCCGACATGCTGCTCGAGCGCTTTGGACTAACGTCGCGCGCTCACCTCGAGTACACCAAGATCTCGGGAGGTCAGAAGCGCCGGCTCTCGCTTGCCCGCGCTTTGATCCACCAGCCGAGTCTGCTGATCTTGGACGAACCGACCGCCGGCGTCGATGTAGAACTGCGTCTGGAACTTTGGCAGTGGCTACGGGCGCTCAACGACGACGGCCTGACGATCTTCTTGACCACGCATTATCTCGAAGAGGCGGAGCAGCTCTGTAAGCGCATCGGTATCATCCGTAACGGCCGCATGATCGCCGAAAAGCCGACCGAGGAGCTCGTGGCCGAGGGAGCGTCTCTGCAAGACGTCTTCCTGGAGCTGATGCGCAATTAACCCATTTGGACTTTGGACGCTGGTCAAGCGTGAAATGATCCGGAGTCTCAAGATCATCAACCAAGTGATCTGGCCGCCGATCATCACGACGCTGCTCTACGTTTTCGTCTTCGGTCTGGCGCTGGGGAGCCGGATCCAGAGCGTGCAAGGCGTGAGCTACGCCCAGTTTCTGATACCGGGTCTAATCATGCTCCAAGTCATCGACGCTTCGTATGGTGAATGCTCGAGCTCGCTCTTCCAGGGACGCTTCATGAACTCGATTCAAGAGCTGCTGATCGCCCCGATGTCGGCGGCAGAGATCGTCGCAGGCTACGTGCTGGGAAGCTTGGCTCGCGCGCTGCTGATCGCGGGCCTCATCACGATCCTCGGCGCCGTGCTGGTCCATAGCGCGCCGCGTGACTGGGTTTTGTACTTTTGCGTGATCGCCATGGTTTCGATCCTCTTCTCGGCGCTTGGACTGATCTTTGGGCTGGTCGCCGACAAATTCGATCACATCGCGATACTGACGACCTTCGTCATCACGCCGCTCACCTTCGTCGGCGGAGTCTTTACCTCCGCGACCATGCTGCCCCCAATGCTGCGAAATCTCGAGCTTTTCAATCCAATTTTCTACACGATCGATGCCTTTCGCCGCAGCTACACCGGAGAGAGTTACCTTAGACCCGATGTTCTCGATCGCGATGATCGCGCTGCTCGCCGCAGTCGCGCTCGCCACGGTCTTGCGCATGACGGCGATCGGATATAAGCTGCGTACGTGACGATTCTTCTGGTCATCCTGCTCGCGCTCGCTGCGCTCCCAACGCAGCTATCGATACAGCCGTGGACCGGTTCCGACTTTCAAGTCACGACCGGACACCGCCGCGAAATACCGTCTCGAAGTGACCGGGAAGCCAAACGCTTCAATTCGCCTGCATGCCGACGGCGTCGCTGCGGGATGGATCGCCGCGTTTTGCACGCCGAAGCTTTGCTCTCCGCAGCGCATCGATGTCGCGCTGCCTCCCTCAGGCCACGCCGTCATCCAATTCGAACTGATTCGCGAATCAGATAACGCGCCCAAGCGGAGCGGCGCGACGATTAAGGATAACGACGGAGCGTCGGTTATGGTGCCCTCAGCCTATCGAGGGTAAAGACCGCCCGCCGTCTTCAGAATTTCTTCACCTCTGGAGGCTACTCTCGCTAAAAACCGCGAGCTTAACTTTTGGAGGTATCGTGTTAACGACTTCACGCGTGCAGATCCAAACACGGGTCGTTCTTTTAACGGTTGCCGTATTGGCTTCCGGAGGCTGTTCTCACGGTGCCGGCACCGTGCTTCCCACACAGGGGGCTGCGATTGGCTCCCAGCCGGCCGAAACATTGCCCCGACAATAACAGTTCCATACTAAAGCTTCTCAAAAAGGAGCGCGCTGTCGGCTCGACGATCGATCCGAAGTTCGGGCAGCTCAATCCCTATGGCCTTGCCGTTGCGCCCGTGACGGCGGGTGACTTCAAAAAGGGCGACCTTGCGGTCTGCAACTTCAATGCGAAGAGCAACGTCCAAGGCACCGGCTTTACGATCGTCGCGTTGCATCCGACCCCCGGTTCGAAGCCTCGCCTGGTTTCAGCGAGCAAGACGCTTCGCGGATGCGATGCATTGGCGCTCGGCTCCGCTGACGACATTTGGGCGGCGGCGTTCGCTGCCGACGACAATCCCGTTCTTTCGCCCACCGGCGATCTCGAGACGAACATCAAAGGCAAGAAGTTCGATCGTCCTTGGGGCCAGATTTTCGCGCAGCCGAGATCGGGAAATCCGGCGTTCTATGAGAGCAACGCTGGCAATGGGACGATCGTCAGGATCAATCTCGGCGCAAAGTTCACCTACGACGTGATCGCGACGGGGTTCGCGATTAATCACGGCAAGCCGGGCAGCATCTTTGCGCCGTCGGGATTGGCATACGACGCGAGCGTCGACACGCTTTATATCGTCGACGGCACGAATAACACCGTCGTCGCCTTCTCGAAAGTCACCGGCATTCCGGCAGGCGGCATCACCGTCGAGCCGGGTGGAAAAACGTTCAAAGGCCCATCGGCGCTTCGGGCGCGGCTGGTCTTTTCTGGCACTCCCCTCGACGGTCCGATCAGCTCGGCGCTGCTGCTCAACGGAAATCTCGTGATCGGCAACACCTCTAATCCTAGCGGCCGCAACATCATGGTCGAAATGACGCCGCACGGCAAGATTCTCGACGTCCGCAACGTCGACAAAGGCGCCGCCGGCTCGATCTTCGGTATGGTCGCTACGGGAACGAGCGCTGCAGATACAAAAGTATATTTCAACGACGACAATCACAACGTTCTTCGCGTTTTGGAAAGATAGAACCACAAAAACGGCGCCAGGGCGCGTAGGCGTTACGCGCTCTGGCGAACCCTCTGCGCAAGACGATTTAGAGGTGTAGCCCTTGCAATCGTCGTTGGACGACCCATCGACCACTTGAGAGCAGAATCAGGTTGCGGGGAAAAAGGGATTGTGCTCTTTTTCAAGTTTGATGATCGTCGGCGGCCCGTGACCGGGCATCACGACGGTATCGTCGGGAAGCGCGAAAATCTTGCTGCGGACGCTGTTGAGGATGTCGCCGTAGGTGCTGGCGTCGCCATATGCGCCGCCGACGCTCGCCGCAAAGAGCGTGTCACCCGAGAAAAGCGCTTCTGCAAAGAGATAGCAGGACGAGCCGTCCGTGTGACCGGGCGTGTGCAGCATGCGAATCGTCGAGCCTTCGCCGAAAGGAAGAGTTTCGCCGTCGCGCAGAGGCAGCGCGGTGCTCGCGAGCGACCCGATGGCGTGAGCGTCGAGGGCGTGCATGACGATCTGTGCGTCGGGAAAAGCCTTCGCAACCTCGGCGGTCGCGTCGCAGTGATCGGGGTGTTTGTGGGTGATGAGGATGTACTGCAGATGGTAGTCGCCGTCGCGCACGATGCGCAGCAGGTTCTGCGGAATGCCGGCCGGATCGACGAGGGCGGCGCGCCGTCCTTTCTCGAGAAAGAAGACGTAACCGTTGCTGGGATGCGGGTTCTGGGGATGGCGGCGCACGTCGGCGCGTTCGATCGCGGGAGGTAGCCAGCGCTGGGCGGCGCTGTCGGCGAGTTTCGCGCCGTCGAGCTGTAAGGCCGAAGCGAGCGCGCGCGCCTCATCGTCGGTAGCGGCGCCGTCGTCCTTGAGCCATTTGGCAATCGAGGGCGCCGCAACGCCGCTGACCGTTGCTAGTTGCACGGTGTCCATACCGACGCCGAGCATCGCCTTGCGTACGATATCGCCGAACGTATCCTCAAGGGGCAGTTGCGACGCATTCATAGGTCACCGTGAGCGAGACCCGCTTCCCGTGGTGCAGCGTGAAGCTCGCCGTGGCGCGTGAGAAGCGCCACGTCATCCTCTAAATCGAAGCCTTGCGAATCAATCATAATCGGCAGCTACCTAACTTTCTCTAAAGCTTCGTGAAGTTCTCCCTGATCCGACCTCTTCGCCAGGCGAACAAAAGCGCGCCGAAAGGCCAGCCAGCTTCCAGCGGCGACTGCAACCGGGATGAAGGCCGGAGAGTCGAAGAGACCCCGAGTGGAACGCGTCATCATTATCGGGTCGGGGCCGGCCGGTCTTACCGGCGCGGTCTATGCGGCGCGTGCGAACCTGCGGCCGCTCGTCCTGGCCGGCGGACTCTACGGCGGCCAGCTCATGCTCACGACTGAAGTGGAAAACTATCCGGGATTTGCGGAAGGCATACTCGGACCCGAGCTGATGATTCGCTTTCGAGAGCAGGCCGAGCGCTTCGGCGCGCGCATCGAAAACGTCGACGTGACCTCTGTCGATTTCACGAAGCATCCGCTCTTGGTGCGGACCGACGACGCCCAGCACGAAGCCTCGACCGTGATCGTTGCGACCGGTGCGAGCGCGCGGTGGCTCGAGATCCCTGGGGAAGAACGGCTACGGGGCCGCGGCGTCTCGAGCTGCGCCACCTGCGACGGGGCATTTTTTCGCGACAAGCGCATCGTTGTCGTCGGCGGCGGCGACTCTGCGCTCGAAGAAGCGCTCTTCCTCACGCGATTCGGCAGCCGCGTGACGATCGTTCACCGGCGGGATCGTCTACGTGCCAGCAAAATCATGTCCGACCGCGCGCTAGCGCATCCGAAGATCGATTTTATCTGGAACGCCGTTGTCGAGGAGGTCCACGGCGAAACGCACGTGACCGGCTTGCGGCTTCGCAACTTGTTAGACGGCCGCAGTAACGAGATTGAAACCGCCGCGGTCTTCGTGGCTATCGGACACACGCCCAATACCGGCGTTTTCAGGGGACAGCTCGATCTCGACGATCGCGGTTACGTCGTCTCGCCCGACGGAAGCTCGACGAACGTCGAGGGCGTCTTCGTCGCAGGCGACGTCAATGACCATCGTTATCGGCAGGCGGTCACGGCGGCCGGCGCCGGATGCCGCGCGGCCATGGACGTTGAAAAGTACCTCGAGACGCAAGAATTTAAAGTAGATTCGCTAGCGCGTCTTTGAACCCGGCAAACTCGAATCGATAGCCGAGCTGTTCCGTGCGGCGCGGCAGCACGCGCTGACCGCGCAAGAGTATTTCGGCGCCTTCGCCGAGCATGGCGCGCAGGGCGAAGGTCGGGACCCCAAGCCGAGCCGGTCGTTTGAGCGATGCGGCGATCTCGTTAGTAAGCGTTGCGTTAGTCACGGGATTCGGGAGCGCAGGCATTGAGAGGTCCCTCGGCGCCGTCGAGGGCCATCAGGTAGATTCCAACCAGATCGTCGATGTGGATCCAAGAAATCCACTGCCGTCCGCTTCCAATGACACCGCCTGCGCCGAGGCGGAAGGGCGGGAGAATCTTTTCGAGCGCACCTCCGTCGATACCGAGTGCAACGCCCGAGCGCACGAGCGCAACGCGCATACCAAGCGCAGAGGCACGCCGCGCCTCGCGTTCCCATCCTATGCAAACGCGGGCGAGGAAGTCGTTTCCGGGCGGGCTCTCCTCGACGAACGTCTCGGTTTCACTGGTGCCGTAATAGCCGACGGCCGATGCGCTGACGTAGGCCTTGCTTCGGGAGCGAGCGCTCGGCAAGCGTCTCGAGGAATCTGCGAGGCGCGTCCACGCGGCTCTCTTCAATGCGTCGCTTGACGCCTGCATTCCAGCGCTGCCCTAACGGTTCGCCCGCGAGGTTCACGATAGCGTCACACCTCATTGCGGCGTCTGCGGCCGCGAAAGGATCGCGCAGTGATGCGTTCGTAACTTCGTTGCCGCGCGTGCGCAATGCGGCGGCGAGATGCCTACCGACAAACCCCGAAGCGCCGAGTAAGAGGACCTTCATGTGCGCTGCATTCCGGGTCGAGCTATCGCCGCGCCTGCGCGACGTAGCGGAATTGCCCGGACATCCAGGTGCACGTGCTACCATCGTTCATGACGAAGGATTCAAAGCCGTCGACTTCCGGGTTAAAGTCCGCGTTGTGAAGTTTGGTCGCCGGCCAATTTACGGCGGGTTCCTGACGCGCCGCAGCACGGGCTTTGCTATTTGAGAACTGCGGCGACTTCACCAGCGCATTGAGCGCCGAAGCGAGCCGCTTTGCGTCTTGACCGTCCACTAAACCCCCGGCTTCACGTAGGGGAAAGGGTGGCGCCCTGCATAGAGCGCCAGCGCTCCCATTGCAAAGCATGGAATGAGGAAAACGATAGCCCCGTGGACGAGCTGAAGGTAACCGCCGGCGCAGCCGCCGACTGCAAAGCATGCCCAGATTCCAGCATAATGACCGGACTTGGCTCCTTGCCCGAACCCCACGCTTGATGCGCAAACGCCACCGCGGCCTTCACCGTGTCGCCGCTGACATGCGCGGTGAAGACCCCTCCCAGCGCGATATTTCCGGCCACGTCGACGATCCCGGCAATTGCCGGCTAAGACATACGCGAGCCAGCGCATCAGATCCGGTCCACGAAGCAGCCGGGGTTCAACGTGCGGTTTGGATCGAAGCGCTGCTTGAGCGCTCGCATCCGGTCGACCATGGCAGGCGCGGCGCCCCACACCCGTAGATAAGCGCGATGGGGGTGTTCGCTCGCGAGGACCTGTGCGCGCGGCTCGAGTTCGTGCAGACCGTCGTCGAAGAATTCGATTTTCGCGGCAAGGCCGTGGGCATCGAAATCGCTCACGCGTAGCACGATGTCGCCGTTCATAACGTCGACGATCGTCTCGCTGCGCAGCTGCAAACGCCGCGCGAGCTCTCGCGAGCTCGACGCGTAGCGCTCCGACTCTTGTGCAACAGAAAAGAGCCGATAGGTCACCGAGCGCTCGCCCAAGCATTCAACGTAGGCGTCCAGAACGCGCTGCAAGGCCTCTCGGGCGCCGGCTTCCACAATGCGAGTCTCCGGCACGCCGGCGCTACCCAGCGCAGAACGCAGCTCGAGCGTCGCGCGCTCGAGCAGCGCGTCGCTGCCTTCGAGCAATGTCAGGATCCGGCCCTCCGGCCCTTCGTCGCCATCGATCGCATGATGAAATCCGTCGATCCAGAAAGCCGCTGAAGGCCTGATGTGCAAAGCGGCAAGCTGCGCGCAGGCGCGCTCGCGCGTCTGCTCGGGGAGCGGCGCCAGAAAGAGACGAGCGTGCGGCGGCAACGGAATCGTCTTGAGATTTGCTTGCG
Organism: Vulcanimicrobiota bacterium; assembly: GCA_963767725.1. GTDB lineage: Bacteria > Vulcanimicrobiota > Vulcanimicrobiia > Vulcanimicrobiales > Vulcanimicrobiaceae > Cybelea. The sequence continues at coordinate 233,737 of CAVYEN010000003.1, read as the reverse complement.
TCAAAACGCCGAGCGTGCCGAACGATCCGACGTAAAGCCTGCTCATGTCGTAACCGGCGACGTTCTTGACGACCATGCCGCCGGCGCGGGCGACCGTTCCGTCGGCAAGAACGATCGTCGAGCCGAGCAGATAATCGCGGACGCGCCCGTAAACGTGTCGCCGCGGGCCCAGCCAGCCGGCGGCAAGCGTGCCGCCAAGCGTCGCCGAGCGCGGTAGGGGCGCGTCGAACGGAACGAACTGTCCTTGACCGACCAAAAGCGTCGCGATCTTCTGAATCGACGTTCCGGCTTGCGCGGCGAGCACGAGATCCGCGCGCTCGTTTGCGACGATGCCCGTCAGGGCCGTCGTTGCGAGCGTCACGTCGACGCGTTCGGGCGGGAAGCCCATTCCGGCCAGCGTTGCTCCACCGACGACGTGAACCTTTTCACCCGCACGATCGCAGCGCGCGAGTATTTTGCTCACGCTTTGCGTGGTCTTGGGCGCCAAGTGCTCTTGCGTCGCTCTCATGCCGGCACGACCTCGGGGCAGCGGGCGCCGCTTGGAAAAATCTTTTCCGGGTTGAGCATCCGCGTGGGATCGAAGACGTCGCGCACGCGCGCCATCGCGGCAAGGTCTGCAGTCGAGTAGACGCGCGTCATGGCCTCGCGCTTCTCCCAGCCTATTCCATGCTCGCCACTTATCGTTCCACCGAGATCGATTGCGGATTGCAAGATCTCATTGCCGGTTTCGACGACCGCAGCGACCTGCTTGAGATTGCGCTTATCGTACATCAGCAGCGGATGCAGGTTGCCGTCGCCGGCGTGGAAGACGTTTCCCACCGTGATCCCGTTTGCGCGCGAGGCGGCTTCGACCGCGCGTAGCGCCTGCGGGAGCTTGCTGCGCGGCACGCAGACGTCTTGTGTATAGTAATTCGGCGCAAGGCGCCCGGTCGCGCCGGCTGCGCTCTTGCGGCCGGCCCAGAGCGCGTCGCGCTCGGCCCGATCGCGAGCGTTTCGCCAGGAACGTGCGCCGTGTTGCAGCACGATAGAGTGAATAGCCGCTTGCGCTGCCTCGACGTCCATCTCAAAGCCGGCATTTTCAACGAGCAGTACCGCCGCGGCCTCGGTGGGATAACCGGCATGAAAGGCTGCTTCAACGGCCTGCGTGATGACGGCATCCATCATCTCGAGCGCCGTCGGGAGTATTCCGGCAGCAATGATGGCCGAGACGGCCGCCGACGCGGAATCAAGGTCGTCGAACGCGGCAACCGAGACGTGAACCGATTCGGGGAGTGCGAGAAGCCGTAGCCAGGCCGAGGTCACGATTCCGAGCGTACCTTCGCTGCCGACCAGGGTCGCTGTCAGATCGTATCCGACATCGTCGATGCTCGTATGGAAGACCTCTCCGCAAGCGTCGACGACTTCAAGCCCAAGCACGTGATTGACGGTCGTACCGTAGGAAAGGCAGTGCGCTCCGCCTGCATTCGTCGCGATATTCCCGCCGATGGTCGAAATCGGCTGCGAAGACGGATCCGGAGCGTAGAAGAGTCCGGTCGAGGCGACGTGGCGAGAAAGATCGAGATTTATCAGCCCCGGCTGCACGCGTGCGCGACGACCGCGCTCGTCGAATTCGAGCATGCGATTCATTCGGGCAAAACAGAGAATCACGCCGCCTGCCATCGGCACCGCGCCGCCACAGAGTCCGGTGCCGGCGCCGCGCGCGACGATCGGCTCACCGCAATCGCGAGCAATTTTTACGATTGCGCTGACGTCTCGGGTGGAGCTGGGCAGGACGACGGCAGACGGCATCCCGCCGTCGGTGTATGCGTCGAAGGAATAGACGGCGAGATCTTCCGGCGCCGTTTTCACGCAATCGCTTCCCAGCGCCTCGACGAGTCTCTCTCGCAGCATGTACTCAGAGCTTTCGCCGTTTGAAGGACGCCTCGCTGCAAGACTGGGTCTTGACAATGACCCAGGGCTATGGTTGGGTCGAAGGCGATGTTCTTTCGCGGAATTCGCGGTGCGATAACCGCCGACGGCGACGATGGCGCCTCGATCGCGAGCGCCACGAAACGGCTCTTGACCGAGATGACGCGGCGCAATAAGATCGAGCTCGACGACATAGCATCGATCCTGTTTACCGTGACACCCGACCTTCGCGCCGGTTTTCCCGCATTGGCCGCACGCGAAATGGGTTGGGTCTGGGTGCCGATGCTTCACGCCTGCGAGATCGACGTCCCCGGAGCGCTGGGACGATGCATTCGCGTGTTGATGCATGTGAACACCACTCGGCGACCCTCAGAGATCGAACACGTGTATCTAGACGGCGCAACGGTCTTACGCCCTGACTTAATGCGAGCGACGTCTTGAACGAAAAGATAATCGGAATCCTCGGCGTCGGAGCGATTGGAGGCTCGATCGGTCTTCGTGCGCGCCGTAACGGCGCATACGTCGTCGGTGGGGACAGCGATGCCGCGGCGCTGAAACATGCGCGCTTGCTAGGTGCGATCGATGCGATCGCGACAGACCGAGGAGCTCGTCCGCATCGCCGATGTCTACGTAATTGCCGCGCATCTCGACCCGACGCTGCTCGAGTTGTCGCGCTTGGCACGCGCACCGGCGCCGGTGCCGCCCCTAACTATGGATGTCGCTTCCGTAAAAGTTGCGGTCGTGAGCGCTGCAAATGGATTGAGAAATTTCGTCGCGACTCATCCAATGGCGGGCACCGAACTCAGCGGTGTCCGCGCTGCGCGCGCCGGACTTTTCGAGGGCTGCGCGTGGGCATACGTGCCAAGCGGCGAGGAAGGCCTCGACGAGCGTGCGCGCGGATTCATCGGCTCGATGGGCGGCGTGGCGATTGCGATGTCCGCCGAAGAACACGATCGCGCGGCGGCAATTACCTCACACGTGCCGCAGATCGTCGCTTCGAGTTACGCCAGCTTGCTTCGCGCCGACGAAAGCGCCGCGAAGAAGCTTTGCGGGCCCGTAGCGCGCGAGCTTCTCCGGATTTCCACAATGAGCTTTACGATGTGGCGCGACACTCTGAAAGCCAATCGTTCGAACATTGGACCGCAGCTTCGCCGGCTCGCCGCGGGCGCTCGAGGCAGCCGCGGATGCCATGGCTCGAGACGACGTCGACAGCTTAGCGTCGCTCTTTAGCGAGCCGCACGCTTGCGCAGACGCGATCGATCTTGACGTTCGCCATTAGAGGCAAAGCATTGCTCGTCGTACTGTCACTGCAAGAGAAAGCGACCGGAGCATACAAGCTGGTCTTTCGAAAGACACTTCAAACCCAAAGGAGTACGACATGTCCGTTCGGATCGTAGCGACGGTTCTCGGCTTTGCGCTATTGACTACTCCATTGAGTGCTGCGACCTCGAATGACGCCAAGCTCGCGGCGGCGCTTCAAAATGTACTAGACCGCTATCTGGTCGCCCGCTCGAAGCCGGAGCACATTTCTGCCGTTTCCTTGAGCATCAATCTCAGAGGCGCGACGTCGAATATCAATCTTGCGGCCGGCACGACGAAGTATCCCAACGCAGGACAGAAGACGACGCCTGCCGATCTCTTTGAGATCGGCAGCAATACGAAAGCCTTCACATCAGTCGCAATCTTGCATCTCGAGGCTCTCGGAAAACTCTCAATCAACGACACGCTAGGAAAATGGCTACCGCAATATCCCGCCTGGAAGACGGTCACGATTCACAGATTGCTCGACATGACCAGCCCAATCCCCGGTTACGACAATCAAGAGTCGATCGGCAAGATGATGGCGCAAAACCCGAACCACAATTTTACGCCGCAAGAGCTGGTCGCGTCAGTCTATCCTCGCGGCGGCAACCCCAAACCCGTCAGCGGCTGGACGTACTCGAACACAAACTACATCCTCGCCCAGATGATTATCGAGAAAGCGACCGGCCAGAGCTACAGTGAGATCGTGCGCGGGCTATTCGATCGGACCGGTCTTACCAATACCTACTACGAGCAGAACCGCTACCCAGCATCCGTCACCGATCGCATGGTGTCGGGCTACTTTTACAATCACGACGCGGACAATGCCGTGTTGAAACCGTTGCTTGGGCACGACGTAAAAAACGACAGCGTCTCGTGGATGCAGGCCGCCGGTGGGATCGTTTCACAGATGGAAGACGTGACCCGCTGGTCGCGTGACCTCTACGAAGGGCCTCTGCTCCCGGCGAAGCAGCGCAGGGAGCTCACGGCAATCGTCTCCGTAAAAACCGGTGAGCCGATCGCGATGACGTCGAATGAAGATCCGATTGGCTTCGGGCTCGGCGTCGGCCAGGCCACCAAACCGAGTTTCGGCACGTATTGGTACTACCAAGGTACGACTTTGGGCTACAGAGTCGTGTACTTCTACCTTCTCAAGACGCAAACCGTCGTCGCCGTCGGTCTCAATAGTCAGCCCGACTCAAATGAGAACAAAGTCGGCGACCTCATGGACCAGGTCTACGAAGCGTTGCACGATGCGGGCAAATTATGATCGGCGTCTAATCGTACAGGAGATACCGGCGGCGCATCGATTTGAAGTCGCTAACGCTCGGCTCCCATTGAGCCAAAATCGCGTCGGCCGTTTTGCCGGCTAGCAACGCTTGGCGAAACGAATCGGTGCCCCAGTCGCGATCGAGGCCGGAAACGCTCTTGATGCTAATCGCGCGCGCAAAGAGATCGCGAACGGCAACGGCGATCTCGACCGCCGTGCGAACGGCGAAGAAGCGGCGGAAATCAAAGACCACCAACTCCACTCCGGTCAGCTCGTGGCCTTCCCAGAAACCGGTGAGTGGCGACCACGCCGCCGGACGGAACCATACGCCGGGGAGATCGCGCGAGTTCAAGCGCGCGGCGAGCTTCGTCCCATCGATACCCGACGTGCCTGCGAGGAAGAAGGGGAGAGTAAACCCGCTGCCGTTGTTGATGCCCGCGCTGTCGAGCAGGCCCGTGCCGACGTAAACAACCGTCGTCTGCCATGTGGGGATGTTCGGCGACGTCGGGACCCATTGTAGACCGGTGTCTGGCCAGATCATCGAGCGGCGCCAACCATTCATTCGTATCACGCGTAGCTTAGCGCCAATGCCGAAGCGTTCGTTGAAAAGCGTTGCGAGCTCGCCGACCGTCATCCCGTGGCGTATCGGAATCGGATAGAGCCCAATGAACGATTCGTAGGCCGGTTCGAGGACAGGCCCCTCGACAATGCCGCCGCCGATTGGGTTTGGACGGTCGAGTACCCAGAACTCGTTCCCATACGCGCGCGCGCTCTGCATTGCATAGGCCATCGTTGAGATGTACGTATAAGCGCGCGAGCCCACGTCCTGAATGTCGAAGAGCAGAACGTCGATGCCGCTAAGCATCGCAGCGCTCGGGTGTCGTGATGCACCATACAGACTGTAGACCGGAAGTTGCGTGTGCGGATCGATATATGACGCGACGGATGCCCCGGCGCCGCGATCGCCGCGAAAACCGTGCTCGGGCGCATACACGGCCCTGATGCGAATCCCGCCGTGGTGCCGAATCGCATCGACGATCGATTCCAAACGGGACGTAACACCACTTTGATTTGCGATGACGCCGACCGTCCGGACGCCCAGATCGCGCCAGGCGGCGCGCAAAAAGACCTCGTCGCCGAGCTCGATCCGCGCCGGTGGAAGCCGCTCGGCTGAGGTTCGCGCGCCGCTTGCGAGCGTAAGCGCGGCGCTTCCAACTAAGAAACGGCTGCGAAGCGTGGCTCGGTCTCCCGATGCAGGATCCCGGCATCGTGCGCGCGGGAAAAGAGCGCGTGGACGGCGGCGCGGCCGTTTTCGCCCAGGTCGTCGGTGAACTCGTTGACGTAGAGCTCGATGTACGAGCGCATGACTTCCTCGTTCATCTCAACCGCGTGTTCCCGGACGTACGGCATTACTGATGCGTCGTTCTTGCGCGCGAAGGCCAAGCTCTGCCGGATTACCGCGTTGATCTCACGCGCGTCCCCGTCGCCGATGTCGTTGCGCACGAGAATTGCGCCCAGTGGGACAGGCAGCAGCGTCATGTTCTCCCACCATTCGCCCAGGTCGACGATTGAAATGAGGCCGGCTTCGCGGTATGTGAAGCGGGACTCATGGATGACCAGCCCTGCGTCAACTTCGCCGCTCACGACAGCGGGGATGATGTGGTCGAAGCGCATCTGCACGTGTTTCGGGCGTACGCCGAGCGCGAGCTGAAGCAGCATGTACGCCGTCGTGCGTTCTCCGGGGATTGCGATGCGCTTGCGCGCGAAATCGGCAAAGAGCGGCGGAGACTCGCCCGGCAACGCGACCAAGAGGGGGCCGCAGCCGCGTCCGACGGCGCCTCCGGACGGAAGAATGCGGTAGCGATCCATCAAGAACGGAATCGCGGCGTAGCTGACTTTGATCAGTTCGAACTCCTCGCGTCCCGCAGCGCTGTTGAGCTCCTCGATGTCGGCCAAATGGGCACGTACCGAAGGCGCGTTGTCGAGCAGCCCGTTCGTCAGGGCGGCGAAGATGTACGTGTCGTTGGGGCACGGCGAGTACGCCAATGTGTAAGAGTTCATCGCACCCTTTCGGTACCCAGGCCGCACAGTTCGAATAACGTGTTGAGAATCCGGCGCAGACCCGCAACGCCTGCAACGAAGTCCCAGCCGCTTCTCCCGCGGTCTCCGCAGCGATTTGAAATCCCGCGAACCTCGATCGCAGGAACGCCCGCGCGTTGGGCGGCGCGCAACGCGGCGAAACCCTCCATCGATTCGACCTGCGCGCCGAGCTCGCGCGCCAGGCGGCCGGCGGTCGCTTCGCTGGAAGTAACGCGCGCGACGGTAATCCCACGCAACGCCAAAAAACCTCGCGCGCGCAGCTGATCGACGAGATAGGGATCGGAGCTTGCCCTGTCGACCAGCGAGGACCCAGGTGGAAGAGCGAGGAGAGCTCCGCTTTCGAGGCCGAGTTCGATGGCGTCGTCCACGACCACGATGCCGTCGCCGACCGGAGCCGCGCCGTCGAAGCTGCCGGCGAGACCGGCGTTGACCATAAGGCGGTACGGGCGCCGTGCGAGAGCTTCGGCGACGGCACACGACGCCTCGACCGGGCCGATACCGGTAACGAGTCGTGTGATGGACGCGTGCGGCTGCCAAAAATCGAGCTCCGCCGCAACTGCGCTCGAAAGCAGAATCATGGAGCGCCGATAAATTTATGCGTTTGCAGCGAAAGCCGAAATCGCGCCGGGTGCGCCTTGGCGTAGCCGAGCGCAATCGAGACGTTCGCCGGTTTGTTGCCTTCGGGCTGCAGCAAGATGGTCGGCTTCTCGACAAAGAGAGCGAGATGCTCTTCAGGGACGCGCTCGTCCACGATCAACTTCGCTTCATTTGCGCGCGCTGCCATGCGTGGATCGACGCGCTCTTTGGGCGAAACGCAGAGCCACACGTCGCTTGGTAAATCGGTGAAGATCGTTCCATTCGACTCGACATGCACCCGGCGCCCGTCGCGGCGTAAGGCCTCGATCAAAGCCGGAGCTTCGGCTTGCGCGAGGGGCTCGCCGCCGGTCAAAACGACCATCGGGCAGTCGCCACTCGCCTCGCGAACTTTTTCTACGATCTCGTCGACGCCGGCAAAGAACTTCGTCGAGTAATCGGTGTCGCAGAAATCGCATGCCAAATTGCACCCGGCCAACCGCACGAAGACCGCAGGCGTGCCGGTCCACAAGCCTTCTCCCTGAATGCTATAGAAAATTTCGCTCAGCTGTAACAACAGGCGTGACTCATTTAGTCTTTACGCTTGGGCTGCGCAGACATTGGACCGGCGATGTCTTGGCGGCGGAGAACGGCGCAGGCGGTCGCGGTTTCCCACAAGACGAGCTCATCGAGAAGCAGCAATGCGCCGTCGAGCTTTTTCCAGATCCAAAGCAGGATGTTTTCGACCGTCGGATTGTCGATAAAATCGTTGAGATTCTGGTGGTCGACGACCTCGAGCACGCGGTCGCTCACCGTACGCTCTATTCGCTCGAAATCGTCGATCATGCCGCGCGCCGGCCCGCGCGTTCGAAGCGGTCCCCGTACGGCTACCTCGAGGTGGTACGAATGACCGTGCATGCGCGCGCACTTTCCCTTGTGAAACGGCAGCGTGTGCGCGGCCTCGAATCGGAAATGCTTGCGAATTTGGACTTAAAACTCTCCCTGCGGTCCCATCGCTTCCAAGCGCCGTTTCAAATCTGCGAGGAAGCCGCTGGCGACGTAACCGTCGACGACGCGATGGTCGAGCGAGAGACATGAGTTCATCAGGCGGCGGATTGCGATCGAGTCGTCGTCACGCACGACCAGACTCTTGACGACGGCTTCCATCGTCACGATCCCTGCTTGCCCAGCGTTGATGATCGGTGCCGACGCCCAAGAGCCGTTTGCGCCGTTATTATTTACCGTAAAGGTTCCGCCGGCGAGATCGTCGACGCCGAGCTTGCCTTTGCGCGCTTTGTCGATTAAATCGCCCGCAGCGATGGCGATACCCTTGACGGAAAGCTTGTCGGCCTGCTTGATGACCGGTACGACGAGATTGGCCGGCAAACCGATCGCGACACCGACGTTCACTTCGTCGTTGACGTGGATGCCGGCTTGGCTCGAGTCCGACGCGAGAGCAAACTTTGCATTCATCAGCGGAAATGCCGCGAGAGCTTGAACGACCGCTCGAATAAAGAAGGGCAGCAGCGTCAGTTTGTATCCCGTCTCGCGTTCGAAGCGGTCCTTTTCTCGCAAACGCCATTGCCAAACCTCGGTGACGTCGATCTCGACCATCGACCATGCGTGCGGCGCGGTATGCCGGCTTTCGACCATGCGTTCGGCGATGATGCGCCGCGCCTGCGAGAGCGGAACGAATGTGCCGGGAATCGGCTGCGCGTAGGTCGATGTTCTCGTCGCGCCTGGGATTACCGGCGGCGCGGGCGCCGCAGGCGGCGCTACCGCCGGAGCCCCTGCTACCTGAGATGGCGTCGCCGTGTGAGTGGAAACCATGGAGCGTGCCGCGGCGAGAATGTCGTCGGCGGTCACGCGGCCGTTCGCACCGCTGCCTTTAACCGAGCGAAGGTCGACGCGATGCTCGCGAGCTAGACGCCGTACGGCCGGCGATGCCCCGCGCGATGCACTATCCGACTCATCGCTGTCGACCGTGCTCGGCTTGGCGCCGTTTGGCGATGGCGTCTGCACAGCCTCGGCGCGCTGAGCGACCGACGCGCCTTCGGCAGCCGGTTTGGCAGCGCCGGCTTCATCGATGACGGCGATCGGCGTCCCGGTCGCGACCGTTTCACCTTCCTTGACGAGCAGCTCGCGAATCTTTCCGGTAACCGGCGATGGAACGCCGGCGTTGACCTTATCGGTCGAGACCTCGACGAAATCTTCGTACTTATCGACGTTATCGCCGACGGTTTTCAACCATTGCGCAACCGTGCCTTCGGTTACCGTTTCGCCCAGTTGCGGCATCGTAATCGTCGTCGCCATCAGAACTTCACCATCTCGCGCATGGAATCGGCCATCTCTGTCGGCGAAGACATAAATGCTTCCTCGAGCGGCAACGCGTACCCCATTGCCGGAACGTCGGGGCCGCAGAGACGCCGAACCGGCGCGTCGAGGTGAAAGAGTGCTTCTTCGGCAACCATTGCGCTGATCTCCGCACCGATGCCGCCAAATTTGTTGTCTTCGTGAATGACGAGCAGCTTACGCGTCTTTTCGACGCTGCGCAAAATCGTGGTTTTGTCCATCGGCCGGATCGAGCGCAAGTCGATCACCTCGACCGAGAGGCCTTCGTCCTCGAGCCGGCGGGCGGCTTCGAGCGCCCAATGGACGTACAACCCGTACGAAACGACGCTGAGCTGCCTGCCCTCTTTTAACACGTTTGCTTTGCCGAGAGGAACCGTGTAGTGGCCGTTCGGAACTTCGCCTTTGATGAGGCGATAGGTTTTCTTGTGCTCCAAGAAGAGGACCGGATCCGGATCGTCGATCGCCGCATTGAGCAGACCTTTGACGTCGGCGGGAAAGGAGGGCGCGACGACCTTCAATCCCGGCACGTGGTAGAACAGCGCCTCGACGGATACCGAATGCGAGAGCGCGCCGCGCACCCCGCCGCCGTACGGCGTACGAATGACCATCGGGCAGGTGTATTCGCCGTTCGAGCGATAGCGGGTCTTCGCGGCCTCGCCGACGATTTGGTTGAACGAGGGATAGATGAAATCGGCGAACTGAATTTCCGCGATTGGTCGAAGACCTTCCATGGCCATGCCGATCGCGATGCCGACGATCGACGCTTCGGCGATCGGCGTGTCGATTATGCGCTTCTCGCCGAACTCGCTGACGAAATCCTTCGTGATCAAAAAAACGTTGCCGCGTGCGCCGACGTCTTCACCAATGATCAGCGTACGGTCGTCCGTCTTCAACGCTTCGTAGAGCGTCGCGCGGACGGCTTCGACGTTGTTCATCACGGTCGACTTGGCGCTTACGACTGCCACGGCTGCCAGGCTCCTTCGTAGATGTGCGTGTAGAGATCGGAGGCTTGCGGATATGGCTGCGCTTCCGCGGCGTCCGTCGCCTCGTTCGTCTCGCGCAAGACGGCCTTGCGCATCTCGGCGACGTCCTGGGCGCTGACGATCGACTGCTCGAGAAGCACGGCCTCGAAGGCGGGCACCGGATCCTGTTTACGCCGCTCCGTGACGACGTCGCGCGTCCGATACGTCATGTCGTTGTCGTCGGTCGAATGGGCTAAATAGCGATAGCAGGTGCCCTCGACGAGCGTCGGTCCGCCGCCGCTTCGAGCACGATCCATCGCTTCGCTTACCGCAGCGTACGTTTCGATTGGGTCGAAACCGTTGAAACGCCGTCCCGGCATCCCGTAACCGGCGGCGCGCTTCCAGATTTGAGGTTCCGCCATCTGCTTTTCGAGCGGCGTTGAGATCGCCCACTCGTTGTTCTCGACGAGCATCACGAACGGCAGCTTGTGAACCGCGGCGAAATTCATCGACTCGTGCCATTCACCTTCGCTCGTCGTTCCGTCGCCGCACGTGGCAAGGACAGCCCTGCCGGTTTCGCTGCGATACTTGATCGCATAGGCGGCGCCGACCGCGTGGGGAAGATGCGCCGCCAAAATCGACGAGAACGACATCAGGCCGGCGGCTTTCGATGAGTAGTGATTCGGGAACTGGCGTCCGCCGTTGTGATCGGGAGCACGGGCAAAGATCGAGAGCATGATCTCGTAGGGCGAAAGCCCGATCCCTAAACAGAGACCGAGATCGCGATAGTACGGTGCGAGGATGTCGACGCCGCGATTGAACGCCATTGCCGCGCCGGCTTGCAGAGCTTCGTGCCCTTCGCTGCCGAGCGCAAAAGGAACCTTCCCCTGCCGATTGAGCTGGAAACCACGATTGTCGAGCTGCCGCTGCAACAGCATGTTGCGAAAGATCGCGCGCAGCTGCTCGTCGCTCAGCCCATGACGCTCGAGCCTCCCGGTTGCAATATCGGTGCTAGCCATCGTTAGCTCCGTCTGGTTCGTCAAATCCAAGGGTCGAAGCGCTCCTGATAGACGCGCTCGTAAAGGTCACGAGCCGCTGGATAGACCATCGCTTCAGCCCGGTCTGTCGCATCGTTGGTTTCTTCGAGAACGGCGCGCTTCAATGCTTCCACTCCTTCCGAGGTCAAGATCGAGTGCTCGACCAGGAGGCGCTCGAAACGAGGAACCGGGTCGTCCTTGCGCCGCGCCTCGACCTCCTCGCGAGATCGGTAGGTGCGGTCGTCGTCGTCGGTCGTATGCGACAAGAAGCGATAGCACTTTGCTTCTACCAGCCTTGGGCCGTCGCCGGAGCGGGCGCCGGCGAGGGCCTCACCGACCGCGGCATAACATGCGATCGGATCCATCCCGTCTATGGCGACGCCCGGGAGGCCGTAGCCGGGCGCGCGTTTGTACACGTCGGGCTGGCCCATTTGTTTTGAGAGCGGCGTCGAAATCGCCCACTCGTTGTTCTCGCAAAGAAAGACGATGGGCAGTGTGTGAACTGCAGCGAAGTTCACCGATTCGTGCCACTCCCCTTCGCTCGTGGCGCCGTCGCCGAAGGTCGTCAAAACGGCTCGTCCGCGCTCGCCGCGATACTTCAGCGCGTAGGCGGCACCAACGGCGTGGGGAAGCTGAGCCGCAATTACCGAGCTGATCGTATGCAAACCAAGGCGCCGGCTGGCATAGTGATGCGGAAACTGACGCCCCGCCGAGTGGTCGGCCGCTCGCGCGAAGAGCGAAAGCAGCACTTCGTAAGGGCGTGAGCCCGATTCCGAGGGCGAGTCCGAGGTCGCGGTAGTAGGGGACGAGGATGTCCTTCCCGCGATGAAAGGCCATTGCGGCGCCGGCCTGCACTGCTTCATGTCCTTCACTCGCCGACGCAAACGGAATTTTTCCTTGCCGGTTGAGCGCAAAGCCCCGAGTTTCGAGCGTACGCTGCATGAGCATGGTGCGAAAGATTGCGACGAGCTGCTCGTCGGTTAAATCGTGCCGATCGAAGGCTATCAACGCGGACTTGCGAGTGGCCACCGTCGCGTAGTCGCCCGCTGGCCGCGCCGAATCCTGCGGCCGGAGGTAGCCAAGCGGTGCCCGACCAACAGCAAACCATGGTTCGCAACGACGAGCTCGTTCGATATCGCCGTCACTTTCACGCGCATCCCGAGCTTTCAATGGAAGAGCACGAGACGGCGTCATTCATCGAGCGCGAGCTGCGCGGCTTTGGATTCAGCGAAGTTCGCAGCGGGGTAGCGAAAGACCGGCGTGCTCGCGACGCTGCGAGGCGGCAAAGAGGGGCCGGTAACGCTGTTGCGCGCCGACATGGACGGGTTGCCGGTAGAAGAGCTCAACGATGCACCCTATCGCTCGGCGAAAGCCGGCGTCATGCACGCATGCGGCCACGACGGACACATGGCGATGCTGTTGGCAGCGGCCTGCGAGCTCTACCGGCGCAAGGCAGAGATCCCAGGGGTGCTCGTCTTCTGTTTTCAACCCGGGGAGGAGGGCTTGGCGGGCAACAAGCAGATGATCGACGACGGCGCGTTGGAAAACCCGCACGTCGACCGCACCTTCGCGCTGCATCTTTACAGCGGGCTAGACGCCGGTAAGATCGGCGTACGCGACGGCGCTTTCTTCGCGTCTTCCGATCGCTTCGACATCGAGCTCATCGGGAGCGGCGGACATGGCGCGATGCCGGAGAAAGCCGTCGATCCGATCGTCGGAGCGGCCGAGCTTATAACGCTGCTGCAAACGATCGCGAGCCGCGAAATTGCAGCGCCGCAGCCGGTGGTCATCACGGTGGGCTCGTTGCACGCGGGCAGCACCTTCAACGTCATTCCGGAGCGCGCCCAACTGCAGGGAACCGTGCGCGCATTCGACGACGCCCTCCGAAAAGGGCTGCCGGCGCGCATCGAGCGGGTCCTGGGCGGCTTGTGCACCGCGATGCGCCTTCAATACAAATTCGATTACCATTGGGGCTATCCGCCGACGGTCAACGATCCGGCGGCAAACGCGCTCGTACGAGCGGTGGCGCGCCGGATCGTCGGCGGCGAAAACGTCGTCGATCCGCACGAGATCGTCATGTGGTCCGAAGACATGGCCTTCATGCAGCAGGAACGGCCTGGTTCCTACTTCCTCGTTGGAGCGAGAGGAGCGACCGCGGGCCGCGAGCCGCATCACAGCGCGCGGTTCGACGTCGACGAGCGAGCGCTGGAAGTCGGCTTCGAAATGATGGTGGCGCTGGGTCTGCATGAATAGCGCGGCCAGCACGGACGTTCGCCGCTACGTCATCGTCGGCAACGGCTTCGCCGGCACGACCGCGGCCGAGCAGCTGCGCAAGCACGACCCGGCGTGCGAGATCGCGCTCTTCGGCGACGAGCCTTACACGCTCTACAACCGCATCTCGCTGCCGCCAATGCTGCGTAGGCAAATCCCTGAAGAGAAGGTGATGATTCGCAATCTAGCTTGGCATGAGGAACATCGCATTGCGCTGCACTTGCGCACGCACGTGGACCGGATCGCTCCCGACGAGCGCGTCGTGGAGGCAGCCGGAAGATCGTACTCGTACGATGCGCTGCTGATCGCGACGGGCGGCCGGCCGAATCCGACCGGAAAGCCGGGCTCGGACGGCGCCGCGAACTTATTTCCCTTTCAATATCTCGACGATACTCGGGCCATCTCAGAACGGATCGATCGTAGCCGCGCGGCGGTCGCCATCGGCGGCTCCTTCATCGCCTACGAGCTCGCCGAAGCGTTTGCATCGCGCGGCCTCGAAACGCACTGGCTGATGCGGGGTCCGCGCGGTTTGCACCGCATCATCGACGAGGAGGCCGGCGAGCTGCTGCACGAAGCGGCGCGAGCCGACGGCGTGCACATGCACTACGGTGAGGAAGTCGAAGAATTCGTGCGCTCAAATGGCGCGATTACGAAGGTGCGGACGAACAGCGGTATGGAGATCGCCGCGGAGTGCTACGCGTACGGTTTCGGCTTGGCAATGAACACCGAGCTCTGCGAAGGTTCGGGAATCCATACGAGTAAGAACGGCATTCTCTGCGACGACCACTTGGAGACGAACCTCAGGGGCATCTATGCGGCCGGCGACGTAGCGGACTTTTACGACCCGACCCTCGAAATTCGATATCGAATGGGGACTTGGAACAATGCCGGGGCGCACGGCAAGGTGGTCGCGCTGAACATGATGGGCGGCAGCGAGAAGTACCACGACGTGCCGGAGTATTCGTCGCTGCTGTTCAAGGGGCAGACGATAACCCAGTTCGGGCTCGGCACCGATTTGCGCCAAGATCTCGAGATCGCGCGCAAAGTCGATCGCGAGAAGAAGTGGTATCGCGCGCTGTTCTTTTGGGAAGAGCGTTTGGTGGGCGGCCTCATGCTCGGTAAGGGAAATCGCGCCGGAAAACGCAAGTACGTGGAAGCGATCAAATCCAAGCAGCGTTTTCCCAGACCCGAATGGAACGCGATGCTCGACTGGAGCGCATAATGGTGCGGACGCCTGCAGTTCGCCCGATCGACCTTAGCGCGATTGAAGCCGCGCGGGAGCGCATTGCGGGAACGATCGTGCGAACGCCCCTCGTGCGGCTCGAGCTTGGCGCCGGCTATCCGGATATACGCCTCAAGCTCGAGAATCTACAGCCCATCAACGCCTACAAGCTACGCGGCGCGGCCAACGCGGTGGCCACGCTTACGCCAAGCGAGCGCGCGCGCGGCGTTTGGACGATCAGTGCGGGAAACGCAGGCCAAGGAGTGGCGTACGCGGCGCGCGGCGCGGGCGTGCCGTGCACCGTCGTCGCGATCGAAACCGCGCCCGAATCGAAGCTCGAACGCATGCGCGCACTCGGAGCTCGACTCGTCCTGGCACCTTACGAAGTCTGCTGGAAAGCGCTGGAGCATCGCATGTATGCGGGCGTCGAAGGGACGTTCATCCATCCGTTCGACGACGACAACTTCATCGCAGGCCACGCCACGGTTGGGCTAGAGATACTCGAGGACGCGCCCGAAACCGCAGCGATCATCGCGGCGATCGGAGGCGGCGGACTCGTCACGGGCGTCGGCAGCGCCGTGCGCGCCCTGAAGCCCCAAATCAAAGTGTGGGGAGCCGAACCTTCGACCGCCGCACCCGCCGCTGCGTCGTTTGCAGCCGGATCGGCTCAAGTTTTTAAGGGCTGGACGGCCTCGTTTGTTGACGGCGCCGGTGGCCAGAGCGTCTTTCCGCGCATGTGGGAAAGAATGCAGCCGGTTCTGGCCGGCGTCATCGTCGTCAGCCTCGATGAAGTACGCGGCGCAATGCGACTCATGGCCGAGAGGATTCGCATCATCACCGAGGGCGCCGGCGCATTGCCGGTCGCGGCCGCGCTGACCGGCAAGGCGGGTAATGGACCGATCGTCGCGATCGTCTCCGGCGGAAATATCGATCTGGATAAGTTCAGCCAACTGATCGGCTAGGCTCCTAGACTGCGCGCTCTACGTAGTCGGCGAATTCGTCGACGTCCTGCGCGGACGTAGCCCAGTGCGTCATCCAACGCACTTCCGGGAGCGACTCGTCGAAAACATAGAAGAAGTATTGCCGCCGGATTCGCTCCAGTGCAACGCGATCGAGCGTCGCGAAGACGGAGTTGCATCGGACGGGGCGCGTCACGCGTATTCCCGAAATCGCTCGCACGCGCTCGTGCAAACGTGCGGCCATGGAGTTAGCGTGGGCGGCGTAACGAGACCAGCGCTCGTCGGTGAGGAGCGCCTCGAGCTGCGCGGCGAGATAGCGCATCTTCGAGCCAAGCTGCATCGATTGCTTCTGGACGAACGGGGCGGCCCCGGCGTCCAGGCCCGGTCGCAAGAAGCAGATGGCTTCGCCTAGCATCAATCCGTTTTTCGTACCGCCGAAGCTCAACACGTCAACTCCAACCTCGACGGTCGACTCGCGCAGCGTTGCACCGAGCGCGACGACGGCATTCGCAATGCGGGCGCCGTCGACGTGGACGATCAAGTTTCGCGTGTGCGCGAAGTCACAGAGCTCGCGCAGCTCCTCGAGCTCGTAGACGTCGCCGAACTCCGTCGCTTGTGAGATCGAAACGGCGCGCAGTTGGGGGAAATGGACCTCGCCTACAGGATGCAGATATGGCTCGATGTCGGCCGGGCGCAACTTTCCGTCCTTCGTGGGTATGGGGATCACTTTCGATCCGCTGAATCGCTCGAGCGCGCCGCATTCGTCGGTCTGCAGGTGCGCGCTCGCCGGCGCGAGGACCGCTTCCCACGGACGCAGCAGCGAACTCAATGCAGCGACGTTTGCGCCGGTGCCGTTGAACGTGAGCAAGACCTGCGTTTGCTCGCCGAAGTGTTCCTTGAAGCGCTCGATCGCGCGCGCCGTCCAGGCGTCGTCGCCGTAGCCGATCGCATCGCCGGCATTGGCGTCGACGATGGCCTGCAGGATATCGGGTGCCGCCGGCGCGTTGTTGTCGCTTGCGAAGCTGCGACGTAATGAAGGCTCCATGGGTTTTAATTTCCGTGATTCGATCGAGCGGAACCTACCACGAGCTCGAGCGCCGTTGGAAAGCCTTGCGCGCGAGCCACCGTTTGCGCGTGCGTGAAATTGCGTGCCAAACGCCCGGCCGCGTGCTGATCGGCCTCCAAGTGGGCGACGTCTATCGACCGGCAGTTGCCATCGTAGCCGGCGTCCACGGCGACGAGCCGGCCGGGCCGTGGGCATTACTGGAACTGATGGAAGCGCGCGCGCTCGACGATCGCTTTCAATATCGGATTTGGCCGTGCACCAATCCGACAGGCTTCGAGGCGCGAACGCGCGAGAGCGCTGACGGCATCGACATCAATCGCACCTTCGGCGATGGCGGATCCCCCGAAGCGCGTGCCGTGCTCGAGGCAATTCGCGGACAGAACTTCGCGCTCTCGCTCGATCTGCACGAAGACCGCGACGCTGAGGGATTTTATTGCTACGAGTATGGCGGCGGCACGATCGGGCGTTCGGTGGTCGCCGCTCTCGAGGCGCGCGGATTTCCGATCGACTCTTTGGACTCCACGTTCGATTTGGCGGGTCCGCTCGATGATGCGCACTGTCTGCGCGAACGTGGGCGCGTCATATCGGATGGCGTTGCCGAAGCCGCGCTCCTTCTCGGTCTTTCGTACTCGTTGGCCCTCGCGCGGGCAGCACGTCATGCATTGACGTTTGAGACGCCGTCGTCGGCTTCGTGGCAGCAGCGTCTCGCGATGCACCGCACGGCCGTGGTCGCAGCGATCGATGCGCTTGCCGCACAGGTTGAGGATTCCGCTTCCATTCCGTTTAACTAGCTGCGATGCCGCAACGGGATCGACTCGAAGTCGATGTGCTCTTCGTCGGAGCCGGTCCGGCGAGTCTTGCCGGTGCAATTCGACTCGGCCAATTGTCGCAAGCGGGCGGTCGCGCGCTCGAGATCCTCGTGATTGAAAAGGGCGGCGAGATCGGGCATCACGGGCTCTCTGGAGCGGTCATGGATCCGCGCGCGCTCGACGAGCTCCTTCCGAACTGGCGCGAGCATGCGCCGGTAGAATCGCCGGTAACGAGCGACGAACTTTGGTTCCTGACGTCGCACGGCAAGATCAAGGCGCCCTTTACGCCGCCGCCTCTCAACAATCACGGCAAGTACGTCGCGTCGCTGCAGAAGCTTTGTAAGTGGCTCGGTGACGTCGCAGAGCAAAGCGGCGCACAAGTTTTTGCCGCTTTTCCGGGTCAAGAGTTGCTTTGGGACAACGAGCGCGTCATCGGGGTGCGCACGGGCGACAAGGGACTCGACCATAACGGCGCGCCGAAATCGAACTACGAACCGGGAGCCGACATTCTCGCGAAGGTCGTCGTTCTCGGTGAGGGTCCGCGAGGGACACTCGTTAAACAGGCCGCGTCACGCCTGAATCTTCAAGCGGAGCGCGAGCCGCAAACCTACGCCGCCGGAGTCAAGGAGCTTTGGCAACTGCCCGACGACCGTTTGGGGGCCGGCGCAGTCATTCACACCCTCGGCTATCCGCTTTCGCCGCAGACTTTCGGTGGCGGCTTCATCTACGGGATGGCCGACAACATTCTCGACATCGGCTTCGTCACAGGTTTAGATTACAAGAATCCAACGACCGACCCGCACAACGAACTCCAGCGAATGAAACAACACCCGTCGATTGCACGCATCCTGGAGGGCGGAAAACTGATTCGATACGGTGCCAAGGCGATTCCGGAGGGCGGACTCTTTGCGATGCCGCGGCCGTACGCCGACGGTCTTCTGATCGTCGGCGATTCAGCCGGCTTCTTGAACGGCATGCGCCTCAAAGGCATTCACCTCGGCATGAAATCCGGCATGCTCGCCGCAGAGACGCTCTGGGAGGCGCTGCAGGCGCAGAGCTACGACAGCGCGACGCTCGCGGCGTTCGAGCGACGATTCAAGGAGTCTTGGGCTCACGCCGAACTGCGAACTTCACGCAACTTCCACCAGGGATTTCGTAACGGTTTGCTGGCGGGATTAGTCAACGCGGGGCTGGCGACGATCACGGGCGGCGCGGGTTTTGGATTCATCGACAAACTGCGGGGTCAACCGGGATACGCGCGGATGGCAAAAATGGGCTGGAATCCGCCGAAGACGCCGCGGGCGCAAATCGATAACGTGCTGACCTTCGATAAGTTGACCGATGTGTATAACAGCGGCACCATGCACGAAGAGAATCAGCCGTGCCACTTGATCGTCTCCGACACCAACATTTGCCGCGATCGGTGCACCGTCGAGTACGGAAATCCGTGCCGGGACTTTTGTCCCGCGGCGGTCTACGAGCCGATGTTCGAGCCGGTTGACGGAAAGTTTCAAGGGCGCCTTCAGATCAACTTCACAAACTGCGTGCACTGCAAGACGTGCGATATTGCCGACCCCTATCAAATCATCACGTGGGTCCCTCCGCAGGGCGGTGAAGGCCCAGTCTACCTCGGTATGTAGTTGAACCGTTTCGATGGCGACGTGATCGTAGTCGGTGCCGGATTGATCGGCCTTGCGATCGCCTTCGAATTGGCCCAACGTGGCGCAAGCGTGCGGGTCTACGATCGAGGCGAGCCCGGGCGGGGCGCCTCCTGGGCCGGCGCGGGCCTCCTGGCCCCGTACACCGAGCGCATTACAAATGAAGCCCTGCTCGCCCTTTGCGCCGCGTCGCTCGCGGAGTATCCGACGTTCGTTGCGCGAATTTTGGCCGCAAGCGGCGTCGACGCGCAGTTGCATCTCAACGGCGTCCTTTATGCTAGCTTCGATGACGCCGGACTGGACGCGTTACGAGCCGAGGGGCGCGCGCTCGAATCACGTGGCGTCGAATGCAAGGTGCTCGACCGGGAAAGCGCACTGGCGGCGGAGGCGTGGCTCGGCCCGGGCGTTCTCGGCGGACTATTCAAAAATGCGGAGGGCTATGTCGACAACCGGCGTCTGAGCCGCGCACTCGTCGCCGCATGCGAAGCTAGCGGCGTCGTCATCGAGCAGAATCCTCATATCTGGATCGAATGCGACGGCCGCCGCGTGCTCGGCATACGTACGAGTCGCGGATTCACCGCAGCGCGAGCTATCGTTAACGCGTGCGGCGCTTGGGCTTCGAAACTCCCTGGCGTGCCGCACGGGTGCGTTGCTCCGATCGAGCCGGTGAAAGGACAGATGGTCGCTTTAGCCGTCCCAATAGGATTCGTCCAGCGCGCCACGTGGGTCCCCGGCGCCTACCTCGTGCCGCGCGATGACGGGCGTCTGCTGATCGGCGCGACCGTCGAATCGGTCGGCTACGACGAACGCGTTACTGCAGGAGGTGTCGATGAGCTCCTGCACGCGGCGCTGGCGGCGGCGCCGTCGCTCGCGGGTTTTTCGATAACGGAAAGCTGGGCGGGGCTGCGGCCGGGAACGCCCGACGGACTCCCCTGCCTGGGACCGACGCCCATCGAGGGCTACCTGCTGGCAAGCGGCCATTATCGCAACGGCATCTTGTTAGCTCCGGCAACCGCGCGATTGATCGCCGACGCCATCGAAAAAGAGGCGATCGAGCCCCTCGCGCCGTTTCTGATCGGTCGCTTCGGCACGGAAGAGGCCCTCGCTGAACGAATAAGTCACGCGTGAAGGCTACGATCAACGGCCGTCTTGCGGACCTTCCCGACGAGTTGACCATCGGCTCTCTGCTCGAGCTGCTCGGTTCAGCGCGAAACGGTGTGGCGGTCGCCCGCAACGATCGCGTCGTGCGCCGTGGGGAATACGACCGGCAACACGTGCTCGACGGCGACCGCCTAGAGATCATCGAAGCGGTCGCGGGAGGGTAGAGAACCGTCATGGCAAGCGATAGCCTCGCAATCGGCCCCTATCAATTCGAGTCCCGATTGATCGTCGGAACCGGAAAGTATCCCTCGATGGAGATAATGCGCGCCGCGCACGCGGCAAGCGGCGCTGCAATGGTGACGGTGGCGATTCGTCGCATCAACTTGGACAACGCGGAAGGAAAGACGTTGCTCGACTACGTGGATCGCGCGCGCTATACGATCCTTCCGAACACCGCAGGTTGTTACTCGGCCAAAGAGGCCGTGCTGACCGCACAGCTCGCCCGCGAGCTGCTAGAAACCGATCTCCTGAAGCTCGAAGTGATCGGGGATGCGCAAACGCTCCATCCCGACTCACGCCAGACGCTCCTTGCGGCGGAGCAGCTCGTGAAAGAAGGCTTCACCGTGCTGCCCTATATCGGCGACGACCCGATCGCATGCAAGCAATTGGAGGAAGTTGGGTGCGCTGCGGTCATGCCGCTCGCCGCGCCGATCGGCAGCGGCTTGGGCGTGTGCAATCCCTATTCGATTCGCATCATCAAAGAACGGGCAACCGTTCCGGTGATCGTCGACGCGGGAGTCGGCACCGCCTCGGATGCGGCGATTGCCATGGAGCTAGGCGTCGACGCGCTCTTGATGAATACGGGGATCGCGCGCGCGCGTGATCCGGTGCGCATGGCTGAGGCAATGAAACATGCCGTCGTTGCGGGGCGTGAGGCCTTTTTGGCCGGGCGAATGGAGAAGCGGCTGTACGCCGACGCATCGAGCCCGATGCGCGATCTCATTTCGACACGACGCTAGCGTTCGATTCGCCAGCTCCAGGCGTTCCAGAACGTCGAGCCGCCGGGTGCGGGCGCGATGCCGTGCACGTACGTTCGGTACGCGTTGGGAGTTCGCACTTGCCAAAGCGTGAAAACCGGAATGTCTCGAACGATCGCGCGCTGTACGCTCGCATAATCGGCTTTGCGGCGCATCCGGTCAACCTGAGATAAGGCATCGCGCATCGAGGCGTCTGCGCGTCGATCGCACCAAAATGAGTAATTCACGCCGGCCGGCGGCATTTGGTCGCAACTAAAGTTCCACGAGTCGTCCGGATCGCTCCCCAGCACCCACCACGCGTCATAGGCCAACTGATAGCGTCCGCCGGCCAAGACACCGCCCTGCGTGAGGGGTCCGTAGAACATGCCGCTGGGGAATTGCTTGATGGTCGCTCGAACGCCGATCCGGCGTAGATCCTCCTGGAGGATCGCGGCCACCACCGGCGAGCCGTTGATAATCTGCGGAGCGATCGCGAGCGTCAGATCGAGCGAGTGGCCCGCCAGTAACCGTCTGGCAGCGGGGGGATCGTAGCGAATTGCGGGCGTTGCCGCATCGTAGGCCCAGCCGTTGCTCGGCTGATCGGCATTGATGATGATGCCGCTGCCGTGCGTCGCCGCCGCCAGCAGCGTCTTTCGATCGATTGCCATGGCGATCGCTTGTCGAACCGATGCGTCGCGCAGCATCGGGTCGCGAAGATTGAAGCGTAGGACGTGCAAGTCATTGACCGGCGTCAGGGCGATGCGCAGGCCAGGGATCGATTGTGCCTGGGATAAGAGCGCTGGATCGACGTCGAAATAGGCGTCTACCTCGCCGGTCCGCAACTGTTCGAGCCGTGTGCTGGGATCGGGAATGATGCGATAAATGAGACGATCGATCTTGGGCTTGCCGCGCCAATAGTAGGGGTTGGCTGCCAGCGTGATACTGTCGCCGTGGCGCCATTGTATGACTTGAAAAGGTCCGGATCCCACAGGGCGTTGGTTGTATGCAGCGCGATTGAGGTCGGCGTGTCCTCGCAGGAGAAGCGCGGGCATGAGCGCACCCACGCCCTGCGGGCCGAAGAAATACTGAACGAACGGCGAGAATCGTCGTCGTAATCGAACGACGACCGTGTGGTCATCGGGCGCCTGAATACTCTGCACTTCTTCGTATCCCACGCGCGTCGCCACGTCGTTTCGTGGATTGACGATCTCGCGATACGAAAAGACGACGTCGCGCGCGGTCAACGGCAAGCCGTCCTGCCAGCGAACCTCGTGGCGAAGGTGGTACGTTATCGTTCGCTGGTCGTTCGAGATTCCGCCGTTTGCAAGCGTGGGAACCTGCACGGCTATTTCCGGTATCGCCTTCCCGCGAGCGTCGTTCTCAATGAGATACGACATGTAGAGGTGGCTGAAGTTCAGCTCGTCGGATTCGTTGGAGACCAACGGGTTCAAAGAATCCGGCTCGCCGGCGAGGCCGCTGAAGACGAGCGTCGCGCCGGAAGTACGGCGGCCTCCCGCAGACGCGCAGGCGGCGCAACACAGCGCCGCCAGTAGCACGATGGCGAGAGAGCGTGTCAACGCTTTCGGGCGATTGCGAACCAATGCGCGGCGCCATCGAGGGCGCGCTCCTGATGGGCCCACGATCCGGCCACGTCGTCGACGCAGTGTTCGCGCAGCGATTCGACGACAAAGAAGGGGTCGAGGATTGCCAGCACTCGCTCACGATCGAAATAGGCGTGCGCTACCCCCCGCTCGTCGCCCTCGGTCGGCACGAAAGTCGCGTCGTCGATGCGCTTTCCTTGGCCGAACCTCGCGTCCCGGATGGAGCCGAAGGTCGCGTAGAGTAATCCTCCAGGGGGAAGGCAGTGCGCAATTTCGCGCACTCGTCCCGCGATCGCGGAGGGCGTTCCATGAAGGAGTCCATGCGTGGACAGGACGCCGGCAAATCGTTGGGTGGCTTGGAGAAGCGGGGCCGGGGAAGCGGCCGCGTCATCGGCCATCGCCACGACGCGCAAGCCGGCGCGCCGCATCGCGCGTGCGTTGCGTCCGCTGCCCGTCGCGAAATCGAGCACCCGGCTGCCGGGGGCGGAGTGCAGGCGTTCGATCAGGCGTTCGGCCAATGGATGCGGTGCAGACACTCCACCTGTTTTCGAGAAAGGTCAAAAAATGCTAGGCGAAGGCGATCGACTGCCCGCGGTCACGCTGCTCGACGATCGAGGCACCCCGATAACGACGACGGATCTCCTCGGCGGCTCGTTGATTCTTTATTTTTATCCCAAGGACGATACGCCGGGTTGCACGAGCCAAGCCTCGCAGTTTCGCGACGTCTACGAGCGGTTCAGGCAGAAGAACGCACGAGTCGTGGGCGTCAGTCGAGACTCAGTCGAGTCCCACCAGCGTTTCAAGGCAAAGTTCTCCATTCCGTTCCCGCTGCTCGCCGATACCCAGTCAAAACTCTACAAAGCCGTCGGGGTCAATGCGCGCTCGACGTTTCTCATCGGCGAAGATGGTCGAATCCTCAAAGTTTGGCCCAAGGTGAATGTGAACGAGCATGCGGAAGAGGTGCTTGCATCTCTGCCCTGACCTTGCGCATCGTCGGGTCGAGCCCGGCCATGCCGCGTCCGGGCGGCGCGTCGAGCTCGTACCTGATAGAAACCGGTGACGCGGCGGTGCTGATCGATGCCGGCAGCGGCGCGTTGGGAAAGCTGCAACTTTTTATCGAGTACGAGCGCCTGGATGCGATCGTGATCTCCCACATGCACGCCGACCACTTTTTCGATCTGGTGCCCTTTCGCTACGGATTGAAATACGGGAACGCTTCGCGTACGCAACGGCTTCCGCTCTGGCTGCCCCCCGATGGGCCACGGGCGCTCGAAGCGCTTCGAGGAGCCGTCGCGTCGGACGCGCCGGCCGATTTTTTCGACGCCGTTTTTGCAATAGGGCAGTACGACTGCGCGCACGCATTACGAGTAAAGGATCTATGCTTGAGTTTTTGCCGGACTCGTCACTACGTCGAGGCCTTCGCGGTACGGGCCGAATGCAAGGGCGAGAGCATCACGTACTCTGCCGACACAGCGCCCTCCGAGGCCGTCGTCGAGCACGCGAGAACGAGCGCGCTCTTTCTTTGCGAAGCGGCGCTTGGGCTTGGCCGTGAGGAGGGCGAACGCGGCCACTCTTCGGCGTGGGAAGCCGGCGACATGGCGCAGCGTGCCGAGGTCGAGCGGCTCGTCCTGACGCACTATCCGGCGCAGTACTCCGCGCAAGTGCTAGTGCAAGCGGCACAAAGCCGTTTCTCCGGGCCGGTAAGCGCGGCTGAGGACGGCGCTCAGTTTTCGGTCTTTGGGATCGCTGAGCGGAAGCGAGAACTGAATCAACGCGTGTACCGGCGCGAGTCCCCGGCTGATAACCGCGTAGGGCGTGACTCTCAGCCCGAGTTCCTGGAGTCGCGCGGCTGCGGCGAGCAGCTCGCGTCCGTTGGTGACGACGTCCTCGAGCAGAAGCGCGTGCTGGCCGGCCTCAAATGGCCCTTCGACGAAATCGTTCGCGAAGGCGCCGTAGGCTTTGGGCTTCTTGCGCACCGCAATCATCGGTATGCCGGATAGCTGCGACACGGCCGTCGCGATGACCACGCCGCCCAGTTCGGTGCCCGCGACTAGGTCGGGATTGAGTTCGGAGATGATCGGTGTGAAGAAGCGAGCGATCTTGCGCAGGACGAGCGGATCGGAGAAGAGGCTGAATTTGTCGATGTAGTAGTCGCTGCGCGCGCCGCCGGAGAGGAGGTAATCCCCGCGCGTCAGCGCGCGTTCGACGATGATCTTGCGTAGCCACGCGAGCTCGGGAAGGCCTAAATGCTCCATTGCCACGCATTCCACGACTCAACGACTGGGTTCGGCTCGAAGCCTTGAAAATCTACGCTGATTGGCTCCATCTGACGGAGCCAATAAAGGAAGAGCGCCGGATTATCCCGCAGCAAGAGCTTCTGGATTTGGTAGTATGCCGCGGTACGCGACCCTTGGTCGTAGTGCGTCAAGGCGATCGATTGAGCTGCTTGCATCTGAGGGTTACAGTAGCGCGAATAGTTATAGCCGCTGGGCGGAAAGTTCTCGCAAGTATATTGCGTACTATCGTCGGGGTCGATGCCGGCGTACCATCCGCTGACCGAGATGTCGAACTTGCCAAGCTGCAAAATCCCGCCCATACCGGCCGGAGCGTAGAGTATGTCGCCCGGGTAGTATTTGATTTCGGCGTCGATCCCGACCTGGCGGAGCATTGCTTGAACCTCGACTGCCTCTCGCCGCCGCGTTGCGCTGGAATTGTTGGTGACCATGACGAGTTCGAGCGGCTCGCCGCCTTTGCGCATGATTCCGTCCGGTCCCGGCGCCCAACCCGCTTCGCGCAGCTGCCGGCGCGCGAGCGCCGGATCGTGAGGATGGTCACGAAGGTCGGGATTGAAGGCCCACATCCAATCCGGAATATCCGCCGTTGCGATCGTCTGCGTCCCATAGGTGACCGTTCGAACGAGCTCCCTCTTGTCCACCGCATAAGCGATGGCAAGCCGAACGCGCGGGTCGCTCAAGTACGGACGCGCAACGTTGAGCTGGACGTAAGCGTAACCGTTGACGTTTACCCAAACGATGCGCGCGTCGCGCAGCGCGTTTAGAGCCTCATAGTTGTCGATCGACGCCTGAAACATGTAATCGATCGCATGGGTTCTCAACAGCGTGACGGAGGTGTCCTCGTCCGGAACGATTCTTACTATCACTCGGTCGAGGCCCGGCTTTCCCAGAAAGAACGCTTGATTTCTTACAAGCGAGATGTGGTCGCCGCGAGCCCATTGCACGAACTTGAACGGGCCGTCGCTGACGGCGGGCCGACTGTTGAAAGAAATTTGATTGATGTTCGGATAGCCTGCCAGGACGTGCGCGGGCGCGACCATATACGGCTGGTCGCTTTCGGCAAAAAAGGTGTCGACGAACGGAGCGAACCGGCGTTTCAAATGGACCACGACCGTGCTCGCATTCGGCGTCTCGATGCTCGTCACATCGTCGTAGCCGTGGCGTGACACGACGTTGTTGTTGGGATTCATGATCGCTTGCCACGACCATTTTACGTCGCGCGACGTGACGGCAACGCCATCCGTCCACTTCACATCGCGGCGCAGGTGGTAGCTGATGGTCACGCCGTCGGCACTAATTCCGCCGTTGGAAAGCGTCGGCACTTGCTGTGCCAGCATGGGCAGGGGGTTGCCCTTGGGATCCGCCGTAAGGAGCGGTTCGAACATCAGCCGGTCGACGAAGACATCGGTCGTGTTCGAATTCAGCAGCGGGTTTAAGTTTTTCAAATCGTTCTGAATCGAGACGCGCAAAACGCCGGGCTGCGTCCATGAATGCCGCGCTCCAACACTTCCGTTCGAAACCTTCGTGCAGCTTGCAAACGATAGCAAAAAACAAACACCAAGCGCGGCGGTGTTATTTTGCAAAAAGGGTAGGACGCGGCTACATGGTGCGCGGGAACTCCGACGCGAGCGCCTTTGACAGGATGTCATAGTTTACATTAGCAGGAGGCGCGAGCGCGGTATAGCAGGCGGGGAACATGGACGTGGAGCGCCGAGCGACCCGAGCGCGATGTAACCGCGTCCGAAGCGTTCGCGGTCAAAACTACACCGCGGCCTTAGGACCGACGCGGTTTACCGGCAGCGGATCGTAACGCTCGTGCCTCCAGCTATACGTGCCGAGCCCCTGGGTGCCCGTGCGAAGCTCGGTGATGTAGCGCGAGAGCTCGACCGCCGGAACGTACGCCTCGACGACGTCGAAGCCGCTCCGGTCTGCCGGATTCATTCCCAGGATTTGACCGCGTTTGCCGGTGAGCTGCTGGATAACGGTCGAGGTGTAATTAGTAGGCACCGTCACACGCACGTAGGCGATCGGTTCCAGTACGACCGGATTGCACTTTGGAAGAGCTTCGCGCACGCCCATTCCGGCGGCGGTCTTGAATGACTGCTCGCTGGAATCTACGTCGTGATACTGACCGTCAAAAAGCGTCACGTGCAAATCGGTGACGGGATATCCGCTGGTGCCCCGCACGAGCGCTTCGCGGACGCCCTTTTCGACGGCCGGAATGAATTGCCGAGGCACGACGCCGCCGACTATCTTCTCTTCGAAGGTAACGCCCGCGCCGCGCTCGCGCGGCTCGAAGCGCAGCCAGACGTCGCCGAACTGACCGTGACCACCCGTCTGGTGCTTGTAGCGCGAATGGATCTCGGTTCCGCCGGTGATCGTCTCCTGATACGGAATGGTCGGCGCGGCGGTTTCAACCTCGACTTTGTACTTGCGCGCCAGCCGTTCCACCGCCATGGAGACGTGCTGCTCGCCGCTGCCGAGTAAGAGCAGCTCGTGCGTCAGGTCGGCTCGTTCGATGCGCAGCGCCGGGTCTTCGTCGACGATGCGCGACAACATCTGCGAGATCTTGGCCTCATCGATGCGCTCCTTCGGCTTAACCGCGACGGCGAAGACGGGCTCCGCGACCGGTATGCGCTGTAAGAGCACTTTGTGACCGTTTGACGTCAGGGTATCACCCGTCGACACGGAATCGAGCCTCGCGAGCGCAACGATCGCACCGGGACCCGCCTCCGCAATGGCTTCCTGCTTCTTGCCTTGCAGCCGGTAGAGGCCGCCGAGGCGAACTTTCTCGTCACGCTTGGTGACGTTGGTCAGCGTCGCGTCAGGTTTGATCGTTCCCGACAACACGCGCGCGATCGAGAGTTTCCCGCTTTGCGGATGAATCGAGGTCTTGATGACGCGCGCTACCACCGGCGCAGATGGCTCGGGAGCGATCGGGCGTCCCTCGGCGTCGAGCGCAGGCGCCTGCGATCGGCGACGGAAACCACTTTTCTACGGCTCGCACGAGTGCTGCAACGCCTGCACCGGACGCGCCGGCCGCGACCAAGACCGGAACGACTTGGTCGTGAGCGCACTCGGTGCAAAGATCACGTTCGATCTCCTCCAACGGCGGTTCCACGCCTTCGAGCAGCTCTTCCATTAAGCGATCGTCAAAGTCGGCCATGGCTTCGAGCAGCTCGACGTGAAGGCGCCGGGCCAGTTCTTCTAACTCCGCGGGAATCACATCTCGCTTTTCGCCGAAGGTCCCGGCCCCCGACTCCCCGGTAAAACGATACGCCGTCCATTTGCGCGAGATCGACGTAGCCGTCAAAGCGTTCGGCGCCACCCAACGGCAACTGTTCGGCAACGACGTGTCGTCCGTATGCGTTTTGCAGTGCGGCGAGCGTTTGCGCGAAATCTGCGCCCGGCCGGTCCATTTTGTTGATGACGAAAAAATGCGGCATGTGCGTCGATTCCAGATGATCGACGATCGCCTGCGTTTGAACGATCCGTCCCGGGTCGGCTTCCACGACGACGACGGCGGCGTCAACGCCCGCCAGTGCTTGTTTCGTCTCTTCAAAGAAGTCGATGAACCCTGGTGTATCCACGATGGTGATATCGACGCCGTCCGCCGCCGTGTGCGCAATTCCGACTGTGGTCGATTGTAGATGCGCCGCGTCTTCGGGTTCGTGATCGGTTACCGTCGTGCCGTCGGCGATGGAGCCCCGTCGCCCGATAGCTCCCGTATGAGCAAGGATCGCCTCCACGAGCGTCGTCTTGCCCGCATGATGCGGCCCGACGAAAGCGATATTCCGTAGGCGCTCAATATCCGCCACTGCTTTGTCCTCTATAAAATCGTTGCTAACGGCGTTTCGCCGCGGACTTTTTCTTTTTGATGCTTTTCTTTGCGTACCCGGCGAGGCGCTTGGGCTTTGGACCGTTGCGCGGCGTCGATTTCTTGGCCGTGGTTTTCTTTTTCGCGGAGCGGTGAGTGGATGGTTTACGCGCTGGAGGTTTGTGGGCGTGCGATTTACGGCCGGCCGATTTACGGCCGGGCGCTATACGGGCAGTCCCTTTACGCGCGGCCGCTTTGCGCGACGCCGTTTTTCGGGCCGCCTTTTTCCCCGCCGGAACTCGGCCCGGCGAAACCTTGCTCACACTGCCCGCCGGCGGCTTTGAAATCGGCTTCTTACCCGGTTTTTTCTTCTTCGGTGAAGCGGCGGGTTTTGTGCTGCGCATGTCTCTCGCATTGCTCGCGGAAGACGAAGACTCCGCGGTCCGCCGTGACATGCTCGCACTTGGTGGGGCGGGGAGGGCTGGTCGCTTCAGAGCGCGCGCCGAGTCCCCCACACGTTTTTTCGGACCGGCGTCGCGTGTACGCGTGGCTCGCCGCGAGCCGCCTGTCTCTGTTGCCTCCGGAAGTCCGAGCTCGGCGCGGCTGTAACCGGTGATGCTGCTACCCGGCGCGCTGGTCTGACGGAGCGACTGTGCCTGCGCTTCGAGATGTTCGCGGGTCGCACGGAGCGCCACCCGAGCCAATCGACCTGCGACGGGAAAGACGACCTCGTTAATACGCGCGTCATCGAGCAGCTTGAGGACGATGCCGAAAGCGTTGCCCTGGTCCTTAGGGCTGTGAGCGTCCGAACCAACTGCTATGCCGACACCTCGAGCCTTTGCCTTGCGCACGAGCCTGGCATTGGCTTCGAGATATTTTTTCTTGCGATCCTCAGGGTAGTCGCGATAAAGGAAGCGCGTGTTGACTTCGACGGCCATGCCGCGACGATGAGCGACGTCGAGCATCCGATCTTCATGCTCTTCCAGCTTCTTATGGGGCGGCCAGCGGCCGAACGTCGTTGGGACAAAGAAATGCCCGACGATGTGACCGGGCAGCTTCTCGAGATCGTCGAGCAGTTTGGCCATGTAGAGCTCCCAGAGCGTCTCGCAGCCGATGACCTCGTGGAGTGCGCTGAACTCCTCGTTGTCGAATGGCCAAAGCCAATCGGCTCCTTTCTCCGGGTGCTCGATCGCAACGAAATGAACGGACCGGATAATTCCATCCGGGCGCATCGCATCCACGATGTTCTGGGCGTCGGGACGCGCGCGCGGGTCGTTATCGATCTCGGCGCCGATCGAGAAGCGCATCCCGCGGCGCAACCCCTCAGAAACGATAGCCGCGTGGGCGATGTCTACCCCGGCCGTCTCGGCGGCCCCGAGCAGATCGCCGGCTTGCGCCAAGTTCAGCGCTCGTCGCACCGTATTGACGGCACCGGGGTCTTCAAACGTGAGATAGTTGGCGTGGTCGGCGACCATCAAGAAGCGCGGCGATTCCCGCCGGCAGGCGTGATAAAACCACAGAAAGAGCATGCGCGCGGAGTACGCGATCGGTCGCTCCTCGGTATAAGGGCGGTGTTCGCCTTTCGCGTGGCCGTGAACGTCGGGAATGGCCGCGATCCGCCGATCGCTCATCTGGACGCGCACACCGAAGTCGCCACGTTCGCTAAGGTTGGCGTCTAGCCCCGGTAGCCCTCCATTTCCAGAAGGCGAGCTTTCATCTTGAGACCGTAATAATAATTGTGCAGATCTCCGGACGAATCGACGACGCGATGGCACGGAAAGAGAAATGGCAGAGGATTGCGCGCCATCACCCGGCCGACTGCTCGCGCCGCTTTTGGCCGACCAATTTGCGTTGCAACCCAGGCGTAGGAACGCACCTCACCGGGCGGGATGCGAGCGGCTGCGCGAAGCACGGCTTGTTCGAACGGGGTCAGGTCGCTTATGTCGATCAGTGCGTCGTCCACCGTCCAGGTGCTGAAGAAACGGTCTAGCGCGCGAACGAGCCAGGGCGGCGCCTCGCCGCTAACCACGCGACGGTGCAGCCGGCGTTCCGCTCGGTGTGCGACTTCTTCCGGCGGCTCTCCCGTATCGAGGCTAACGTAAGCGATTCTATCCGATTTAAAGCCGACGTAGAGGCGCCCGACCGGCGTACTGACTGCAGAGAGCACAACCGGCGGATAGATCTTACCTTTGAGGGCGGCAATGTGCTGGACGACTTTTTTCGCCAAGTCGCACGACGGTTCGGGCGGCGGCAGGCAGGAAAGGCAGTATGCCACCCCTTCGTATTGCTCGTACATCACTTGGCAAGATGGGCAGGCTTGCAGATGGCTGTGAACGGTCTCCTTCAGCGAGCCTTGACACTCGCCGCGAAGCTCGTCCCACAGCGCCTCGACGTCACGACAACGCATGCAGGGGGACTCCTTCGGGGGCAAATCGTCCGATTTGCGGACCCAAAATGCGCCGCAGAATGCGCACGGCCCGATGGACGTGGGACTTAACGGTGCCGATCGGTTGATTGAGAATTTCGGCGATTTCGGGATGGCTGCGCCCTTCGATGAACCGCAGCGTCGCTGCAGCGCGAAGATGCATTGGCAGCGCTAAGAGCGCCCGCTCGACGAGCGCGATCTCGGCGTTTTGCTCGACGATCGCCTCAGGCTGCGGCGGCCCTTCGTTCGACTCGCGTAAGATCGCGTCTGGATCGGCGAGCGCGTCGAGCGCCACGTTCGACGGACGCTTGCTTCGCAGACGATTGCGCGTCACGTTGAGTGTAATCGTGTAGAGCCAGGGCTGGAGCCGGAGCTCAGAACGCTGTTGGGGCGACATCTTGCCAAGCGCGCGGTACGCGCGAACGAAGGCGTCCTGAACGATCTCTTCGGCATCCTCGCGGTTTCCCGTCATCCGGAGCGCAAAGCCATACAGGCGACGCTGATAATCGTCCACGATCCGCTCGAAATTGAGCACGCTGGGTGTGGAATCGGCCGAGGGTCGCATCGCCGCGGTCCGCCCGGGCGTCGTCGCTGATGGCACGTATACTCCCGTAAGGAGTGGTGCGAGCGCGCTCATACAGTGCCCCGGACCACCACTGCTAGGGCCGTGGTTTCACACTCGCGTCAAAAACTCCTGACGGGAGGGCTTTTTAGAGGTGTTTCTAAAGGACCGCTATGCCGCTTCGCTCAAGCGCCGCCCTGGAAAACAATGTGAAACCGCTTCGCTCGAAATGAGAAAAGCGGTTTTTCTTTTCGCTCGTCTGATCGAATGAAGGGATGGTCTATGCAACAAGCCATCGAGCCAACGGAGATTTCTCTGGACGCGTATACGATGTGCAGCTTTTTGCCGGACATCAACTCTGCGCGAGCGCTTCCTCTCGCGCTCATCGGTTACCGCCAGAGCGAGGATCCGTGGTTCGTATGGCTCGTCCCTAAGGAAGGTGTCGATCCTGCCGGTCTCACCGAGGACCCCTACTACGCAAAAGTACTACGCGATCCTCAAGGTTACTTCAAAAGGAAACTCGCGAAGTACGTCGAGGAAACCGGTTGCGTCAAACGCGGCATCGAGATGTTGGTCGACTGTCATCAGAACCATCTTGCCTTCACGCCGCTCACGGAGTTGCGGGAATATCCGTTCCGCCATCCTTTGCAGGTGGAGTTGGTGGGGGCTTTTTAGCGGTCGCTCTGATCGATCGGCGGTACACGATGCGTACCGGTACTGGCACCAGCCGGCTTTGAGCGAGTCGTGCGTCGAGCGTCAATGTGATGCTCAGCGCCAAAAGCAGCGCCCCGTCCAGTTGTGTAGTACGCGGTGCCATCCATTTTCATCGTTCCCGATACGAGCGTCTCCCCATAACCCGGCAGTGGTCCAGTCATCGCGCCCTCCGCTTGGAAACGCACGCCCACGGTTGGCGTTCCGCCGATCGGGCCACCGGCCACGGGCCGAAGAAATCCATGCAAGACGGTTTCGGCTCCAAGCGGGGAAGTGGCGGAGAAAGGCACGCGATCGCGGAGCGCGCGCAGATCCCGAAGCGTGGCTGCGTCGAGCCGCACGGCGAACGGTTGATTGAGGATCGTCAAAAAATCCGGGTCGTTATCGACTCGGTCTTCGAACGTACCGTTTGGAAGAAGAAGTTGAACGAAAAGAGCCTCGTTGCGGCTCTTTCCATTGGGGCCGCTGCGCATGTAGCGAGCGCGCACTTCAAAGCGCCAAGCTTTGCCGTTTCGCCGCACGGATAAGCGCTCCGTGCCTGCATATGACACCTTTGAAGAAGTTCCGGTCGAGACGATACGATAGACGTCTTGGCCCGATGTATCGTATTGCACGTCGGCACAGAGAGGCCCAGTTACCGACAAGAAAGCGGCAACCAGCGCGACGGCAAGTTTGATGGGGTGCTCCGTTTCTTGCGAGAAGGCTTGCTTCTACTACACTATCATCGGTGGCAAGAGCGGAACGTTTAGCGGCGTTTAAATCCGTGAACGGCGGTGCGGCGACGCTTCGCGAGGAAGAAGCGGATATCGGCCGTCCCTTCACAGACGACGACGGCGTCGGCATCGGCAAAACTGCGCCCGTTGACTTCCATGATGAAATCGCCACCGGCAAGGCCGGCAAGCGTGCGGTGGACGCTGCGCGAAATCTTGTCGTGCGGCGCTCGCGAACCAATCGCTTCGCGGACGGCAAACTCCAGTAAATCGGCAACGCGCAACGGCGTAGCGAGCGCGAAGGCACCGGAGCCGCCGATTGCGACGGCGTGGAGATCGAGCGGTACCCTCACGCGGATCATGAGACGGTCATTTTCTGCTGCATCGAGGAGCTGCCTGCCGGAGGAGATAAATGAATCGGCCAATGTCCTTCGGGAACGTGCCGCCCGACATGCTGGCAGGTGCAGTCGAGAAGCTTCTCGCGAAGATGGACGAGGCCGATCTCGCCGCCTTGTACCAACGCGAGCTAGTAACGATGCCGTCAGACGTCGTTTCCGCACTCGTTGAAGCGCTCTTTACGGCATTTCGCGATCGCGGTGAATCGTCGGAAGATGCCGCCGAGGAAGCCGGTACAACGCTCGAGGCCATCGCACGGCGAGAAACCGGAGGCATCAGCGCTCTGCTTGCATACGCACGAGGCAACCCGGACCTACTCAAGAGAGGCAACGACGATTTTCGTAGAGCAGCGTCCCGATCTCATCGCAGCGCTCCCCGCCGTGCTTCGAGATGAATTGGCGGAACGGCTGACGCGGACCCTGTCCTGAGGCCTTCAACTTCGTTGGGGACGGGCTTGTCGTAGGATGAGGGAACGGCGGCGACGGCGCCGATCGGACGACGATGTCGGCGGCGGACTGCCGCTCTTCCCCCTCGTTCTC
Source organism: Vulcanimicrobiota bacterium (assembly GCA_963767725.1). Taxonomy (GTDB): domain Bacteria; phylum Vulcanimicrobiota; class Vulcanimicrobiia; order Vulcanimicrobiales; family Vulcanimicrobiaceae; genus Cybelea. Next base: position 199,076 of record CAVYEN010000003.1, on the reverse strand, counting down.
GTGGTCATCTTGGCCGGATTGCTGCTGGGCGGCGTGCTTGCGCACTTCTTCGGCTCGCAGCGGCCTCCAAGAGCGCGGCCACCGGCACGGCAATTCCGTTTGACTGCGCGTCCCGGCCGTTCGACTGTTACCACGCCGCCTACCGCCGTCTGCGCGCCAGCTACGCCGTCTTCTCGGCCAACGTCCACTCGCCCATCGTCGGCTCCCTCGACCGAGACCAACGGCGACTCCGACGTCAGCACGACGACGATTTTCCGCCGAAGTTCAAAGACCCCAGCTCCAACGAAAATGCCGGCGGTTGTTGCCGTTGCGCCGAGCGCTTCTCCCCAAAAGACTGCGAGTCCAAAGCCGCCCGTTCCCTCCGCTCCATCCTCTGCGCCACAGAGCTCGGAGAGTCGCGCCTCCGGGGTCGTGCGCTCCTATCTTGGAGCGCTCGCGCACGGCGACCGTGCGGCTGCCGCTTCGTATCTTGCTCGTGGGCTTCCGAGCGAAACGTTCATGAATTCCGACGCGCACATCGAATCGATTCGTTCGGCAAACCTCGGGGCGCAGCAATATCGCGTGACGGCCGACGTGCAAACCGCGAGCGGCGAGTACTACGTCACATTTACCGTCGAAAACGGTCCACTAGGTTTGCAAATTACCGACCACTACGCTATCAAACCCCAATAAAAGGCCTGATTATCGCATCTCGTTGTCGCTTCGCGACTCGATTACGTCAGTAAACTTCGGCCGTGGCTCTCGAGCTGCATCTGAATCAGCGCTTTATACTTCGGCGCCGATGCCGGTCGCTGCCCGCACTTGCAGTTGATCGAACATGGCTTCGGATTCACGGTCGCGCGCGAGCAGCGTCCCGAGGATCGCGCCGGCCAAGCCGATCGGAATCGAAACAATTCCTGGGTTTTCTAGCGGAAAAATCGCTCGATTTTCCATGAAGAGGGGACTGAGTGCAATCAAGGCGAGCGAGGAGATCAAACCGGCGAGCATTCCGATAATCGCGCCCAGCCTCGCAAAGCGCCGCCAGGAAAGCGCGAGGAGGATGACCGGCACGTTTGCGCTCGCCGCCACCGCAAAGGCAAGCCCCACTAAGAACGCGACGTTGAAGCCGCGTAGCGCAATCGAAAGGGCGATTGCAAGTGCGCCGACGACCAACGCCGTGGCGCGCGCGACGAAAACGTGTTCCGTCTCGTCGCCGCGACCGTTGCGGACGAGACTGAACCAAATGTCGTGCGCGAACGCCGAAGAAGCCGTGATCGTTAGACCGGCAACGACCGCTAAAATTGTGGCGAACGCAACGGCCGCCACGAATGCCGTCAACAGCGAGCCCCCGACCTGTTCTGCCAGGAGGGGCGCAGCCAAATTGCTGTCGGACTGCGGCACGATGTAGCCGTTCTGCTCGCAGCTGTGCGTTGAGCGGTGTTTGCTGCTCTGGATGGCGCGCTATGTACCCGATCGCCTGGCCGGCGTACATTCGCCGGCCGATGTGTTCCTTGCCGACGATCGTCGCGGCTCCAAGTCCCATGAACGACGTCGTGAGATAAAAGATGCCGATCAGCACCATCGCCCAGGCCACTGAGGTGCGTGCCGCCTTCGCCGAGGGCACGGTGAAAAAGCGCATAAGAATGTGCGGTAGCCCGGCCGTGCCGAGGACGAGCGCAAGCCCAAGCGAGACCAAATTCAAGGCGCCCAGCGGGCCATGGAAGAGCAAGCCGGGGCGCAGCAGATTCGACGCACCATCGGCAACCGGCACGGCCGCCGCGGCACCGAAGAAGTCTCTCAAGCGAGAAGCCGAAGTGTTTCATCGCGAGCACCGACAGGGCGAGCGCGGTCACGAGCAAGAGGCCGGCTTTGATGATTTGCACCCACGTCGTCGCAAGCATGCCGCCGAAAAGCACGTAGACCAGCATCAGCACGCCGACGGCAACGATGCCGATGATCCCTTCGGAACTTGGAAGCAGCAGATTGACAATCGCGTTTACGCCAACCATTTGCGCTATCAAGTAAAAGAGGGTGATTGCCAGCGTGGAGAGCGCGGCGATGGCGCGCACGCCGCGGCCGCGCAGCCGAAACGAGACGAGATCGGCCATCGTGTACTTACCGATATTGCGCAGCGGCTCCGCAACGAGAAGAAGGACCGCTAGATAAGCTACGAGCCAACCGACAGAATACATGAAGCCGTCGAAGCCGTAAAATGCGACGAGACCGGTAATTCCGAGAAACGACGCGGCCGAGACGTAATCCCCTGCAATAGCGCAGCCGTTCTGCAACCCGCCGATCCGCCGATCGGCGGTATAGAAGCCGCGGCTCGTTCTGCTCTGGCCGGAGGCCCAGTACGTAACGACGAGCGTGATGCCCACGAAGATAGCGAACATCACCAGCGAGGGCTGCGTGCTCAACGTTGTGAGTCTAGAACTTCTCGAGTCTCTCGCCGGCGGATCTTCGCCGCTCGCACGTCAAAGCTGCGGGCGCGCCAGAGATAAAGCGCGAGCAGAATCCAGGCCATGGCAAACTGCGAAAGCGCAAAACAGTAGGCGACGGTCAAAGGACCCAGCACTGGGCGGCTCATCGTCTTGGGTAGCCAGCCTACCGAAATGGGCAGCGCCAGATAATAGGCGATGAAGAAAACGGTTGCCGGTATTATAAAGCGACGACGCGACCGCTGCAGCGCGCGAAATGCGGGCTCGGCCGCAAGAGTCCGCCAGGAATCGAGCTCGAGCCGATGCCTCACTCCTCGTCCGGCCAGGCCGCCAGCTCGCCGACGGCGGCGCTTTTGAGCACGCGCAGACCGAGCATCGCGCACTTCATGCGCGTTGGGCTTATACCGATGCCGACGTCTTCGAGGACGAGGTCTTTGCCGAGCTTCGCGACGTCTGAAAGTTTCATCCCTTTGACGCGTTCGGTAAGCATTGATGCCGAGGCTTGGCTAATCGCGCACCCTTTCCCGGAGAACCGCACGTCGCTGACCACGCCGTCATCGAGCTTTAACTCCATGCGGATTCGATCGCCGCAAAGGGGATTGAGGTCTTCGGCTTCGACGTCGAACTGCTCGAGTCTCCCGAAGTTCCGCGGATGGCGATAATGATCGAGAATGTAATCGCGGTAGAAGTCGTCCACGAGATACCCTAAAGCCCGAAGACGCGAGCCGCTTTTTCGATTCCAGTGCAAAGCACGTCGACATCCGCTTCGGTGTTGTAGATGTAGAACGAGGCGCGCGCCGTGGCCGACCATCCCATCTTTTCCATCAGCGGCATCGTGCAATGGTGACCGGCGCGAACGCAAATGCCTTCGGTATCCAAGATCGAGGCGAGATCGTGCGCGTGGACGTCGGCGAGGTTGAACGAGATCACGCCCGAAACGAGCGCCGGGTCGCGCGGCCCATAGATCGTCAGGCCGCGCGGCTCGAGCGCGGCGAGTCGTTCCAGTGCATAGCCGGTCAGCAATCGCTCGTGTTCGCGCACCCACGCCATCCCGACGTCCTCGAGATATTCGGCCGCCACGCCGAAGGCAATGGCATCGGCGATATTGCTCGTTCCGGCCTCGAATTTGCGCGGCGGCTCGGCGAAGGTCGTGTGCGCGTACTCGACCTTCCGGATCATATCGCCGCCGGAGAAAAAGGGCGGCATCGCTTCGAGCAGAGCGCGCTTGCCGTAGAGCACGCCGATGCCCGTCGGCCCGAGCATTTTGTGTCCGCTGAAGGTATAAAAATCGGCACCGAGCGCTTTGACGTCGAGCGGCAAATGCGGCGCCCCTTGCGCGCCATCGACCAAGACGACCGCGCCTGCCGCGTGAGCTTTCGGTATGATCGTCTCGAGCGGCAAGATCGTTCCCAGCGTATTGCTGACGTGAGTGATTGCGACGAGCTTGCAGCCGTCGAGCAGCTGGTCCAGGTCGTCGAGATCGTAGAGACCGCGATCGTCGACCGGAATGAACCGCAGCTCTGCGCCGCAACGCTGCGCTAGGAGCTGCCAGGGCACGAGATCGGAATGGTGCTCCAGCTCGGTAAGCAGGATTGCATCCCCGGCTTTCACATTTGCATCGCCCCAGGAATAGGCGACGAGGTTGATCGCTTCCGTCGTGTTGCGAACCCACACCACCTCAGAAGTGCCTGCCCCTATGAAGTGCGCGAGCTTGACGCGGGCCTGCTCGAACGCCGCGGTAGCGCGCGCGGCGATCTCGTAGACGCCGCGGTGAATGTTCGCGTTGTACTGCTCGTAGTACTCGACCAAAGCAGCGATAACCGCACGCGGCTTTTGCGAAGTTGCCGCCGAATCGAGGTAGACCAGCCGCTTACCGCGCGACGTCGGGCGCCCCAGGATCGGAAAGTCCGCGATAATCCGCTCGACGCGGGCTTCGTCCGACGGTGATGTCCGCAGCGTCTGCGTCATGAGAGTTTCGCCGCTAACGCAGCGCGGATTTCGTCCCGAAGAGTCGACGAGGGAAACCACTCGATTGCGGGCTCGAAAAATCCCAGCGCGATCATGCGTTCGGCCGCGCCGGATTCGATGCCGCGGCTCTCCATGTAGAAAATTTGCTCCGCGTCGATCGCTCCGACCGTCGCACCATGATACGCTTTCACGTCGTTCGCGCCGATTTCCAGGGCGGGTACTGAATCGATATGAGCCGTCGGTGAAAGCAGAAGCGCGTCGTCGCGCAGGCGCGCGTCGCTTCCCTGCGCGTGCGGGGCGATGCGAATGTTTCCAAGGAAGCGTGCCTGGCCGCGACCGATCGCCGCCGACTTAACGAGCGTTTCCGAGCTCGCCTCGCCGGCCAGATGCTCGACGGTGCTAACGAGATCGACATGTTGCGATTCGCGCGGAAAGAAGATCGCCGCAATCTGCGCGTTGGCTCCGGGCTCTGCGATGGAGACGCGAACGTCGCCGGCGGCGAGGCCGCCGCCGAGTTCGGCTACGCTCCATGAAATCTGCGCGTCTCGGCCGGGACGCGCCGCCCGGCTTGAGATGACGCGGGCACCGTCGGCAGATTCCTGCAGCACTGCGTAGCTAATGTGGGCGTGCTCCGCGCTTACTAGCTCCGCCGCGCCGCAGATGAAGGCCTCGTGGCCGCCCGTTAGGCGCTCGATAACGGTAACGCGAGCGCCGCGTTCGGCAAGCACGACGCTCCATGGAAAGATCGCAGCGCCGGCCTGGGCGTGATAGCGGATAGCGATTGGATCGTCACAGGCGTGGTCTGCCGGCACGTATACGAAGACGCCGAGACCGGCAAACGCGTGCGCGAGCGCACCGAATTTGCTTGCTGCAATCCCCGTCGTGCCGAACGCGCGAGCGAGAAGCTGGGGATGCTCGCGCGCCGCCGTCGCAAGGTCGCATGCAATGACCCTCGGATCGCGGTTGTCAATCGTTGCGGCTGCGACGCCCAACTCGATCGCGGCCGCATCAGGCATCAGCGATTCGAAGTCAACCCTCCAAAATCGTCCGGGCCTTTCGCGGTTACTAGGCGAGGAGAAGAATCGGTCGAGCGCGCGCCGACGAGCCGCGAGCGAAAGCAGCGCATCGTCGAAGGAGTCAAGCCGCTCGTAGATGGGCTCCGACGCTAGGCGCGGGGGCACTAGACAACCGCGCCGGTCTCCTCACGGATTCTATCGTAACCTTCGCGCTCGATGCGGTGCGCAAGATCGTGTCCACCGGTTTTTACGATCCGTCCGTCGATCATGATGTGAACGACGTCCGGGGTGACGTACTGCAAGATGCGCGGATAATGCGTGATGATGAGGAAGCCGGTGTTCCGTCCTTCCTCCCCGGCTCGCAGCGCGGCGATTGAATCACCGACGTCCTTGAGCGCGTCGATGTCCAGGCCGGAGTCGGTCTCGTCCATGATCGCGTACTTGGGCGCGAGCACCGCGAGCTGCAGCATTTCGAGGCGCTTCTTTTCACCGCCCGAGAAGCCGTCGTTCAGATAGCGCCCCATAAAGGAGGTATCGATTCCGAGCTGCGCCATTTTTTCGAGCAGGAGCGCCCGGAACTTCGCGGGCGGAAGGTCGCCGGGCCGTTCGGCCTGTCGTGCGGCGTGCAGAAAATTAGCGACTTTTACCCCGGGTATTGCGGCGGGATACTGAAAAGAAAGAAAAAGGCCGGCGCGTGCCCGTTTATCGGGAGCGAGGGCGAGCAAGTCCTCGCCGTCTAGTTCAACGCGTCCGCTCACCTCGTATTGGGGGTGACCGGTGAGCGAGAAGGCGAGGGTTGATTTGCCGCTTCCGTTGGGACCCATGAGCGCCGCGACGCGGCCGGGTTCAACCGTCAGATCGATTCCTTTTAATATCTCGGTGCCGGCAACGCTGCAATGCAGGTCGGAGATGTGGAGACCTTGTTCGGCCATGCGATTTATCGTAGCCGAGCCTCTCTTAGAAAGTCAAGGAAAAACTTTACTATCTCGGCGCCTTCATGCTAGGATAGCGCCGTAGATGCACGCTGATCGGTTCTTTGCGACAACCCGAGGAAAGATCGTAAGCGAGCTGCGCCGTCGCGGCTCAGCTTCGGCGACAGACTTGGCGCGGTCATTTGGACTCTCGCCCAATGCCGTCCGCCAGCAGCTTATGGTACTCGAACGCGACGGCCTGGTGGCGGAGACTTCGGTACGACGCGGGCCAACCAAACCAACCTCCGAGTTTTCGCTCACGGTCGATGCCGACAAGCTCTTTCCGCAAGGCTACGACAAGATGCTCACCGCGGTTCTGCGCGAGGTGCGCAGCCAATTTGGCTCACAAGCGATCGAGCGAGTCTTCGAGGGTCTCTCGCGTCGGGCGATCGAGCGGGCGCGCCTATCGGTCAATGCCAACGAACCGGAGCAGAGGGTCGCCCAATTGACCGAAATGCTGCAAAAGAGCGGTGTGGTTGCCGAGTATAGTTTGATCGATGGCGGTTTCGCATTGCACGAGCACACTTGTCCCTATTCGAGTACGGCGAAGGAGCATCCCGAAGTCTGCCACGTCATCCATCATTTGATCGACGAGACGATCGGCGGAGAACACAGGCAAACGGAATCGCTTGCCCGTGGCGGGAAAGAGTGCCGCTTCGAACTTCATCCGGCAAAGACGGCAGGTTAGATATGGATTTTCCGAAATTTCAGCGCTTGGTCGAAGAACGCACCGGATTTCGCACGATGGAGAATGCGACCGCGAGCGGTGAGTACTTCAGCGATTCCTGCGGCGACATGTACAACTTCTTCTTGAAGGTCGGACCCGGCGCAGTGATTGAGGATATCTCGTACTTCACCACGGGATGCGGATTCGGGACTGCGACGTGCAGCCTCGTCGTGGATTTGGCCAAGGGAAAAACCGTCGAGGAAGCCGGATCCATTACGCCGGGCGACATCGAGCGAGAGCTCGACGGTTACCCCGAAAAGAAAAAAGATTATCCGGAACGCGCTCTCGAGGCACTACAGGTGGCAATCGCCGATTACCGCGGCAAGGTCGCCGCCGGCGCGGTGCCCGACTACGCCCTGATGCCGCGGCCGGAGCAAGCTTCGGTTCCCGCGCAAGCCGTCGCGCCGGCGCCGGCGACGAACGGCGCGCAAGAAGGAAAGCTGCTGATCAAACTACGCTAACGAAGGGCGCCGTCGCGAGTCTTCCGTAGCGCGACGTCCGCTGCGAGGTATTTGGAAGCGATTCAAAGAGCACCAGCTCTTCGACCTCGAGCGGAATCGGCGCGAATTCGATCGGCGGCAGGGGACGCTTCCCGTCGTTGGCTCTGGCGATCGTCACGTGTGCGATGGCGTCGTTGCGGAACACAAAACCCAGCGCGCTATAAGCGCTTCTCAGGTCGACGGCCAGCGTCCGAAACGGCGACCCCTGTTGGCGCGCGCCGATGTAGACGACGCTCGGCTTGCGCTCGTGTGGGAAAGCGCCCAGCTTGTCGAGCAAAAAGGAAAACGGCTTCGAACGCGCCGCAGTTGCAACCAGCGTCGCTACGACCTCGCCCAACCGCGACGGCTCGACAAAGCCCAAGAACGCGAGCGTCACGTGCAGCTTTTCGGCGGCCTCATATCTTGCCTCGAAACCCGTCTTACGCAGCTCTTCGCCGATGCCGGCGCAAGCCACGCGGGTCGGTGGAGCAAGATCGATTCCGACGAAAAGCCGCCGCTTTCGTGCGGCCGGCTCAATCATCGATGAGGTAGGGATTCGAGTTTCGCTCGCTTCCGATCGTCGTGAAGGGACCGTGCCCCGGCACGACCGGCGTGTCGTCGTCATGATCCATGAGCTTCGTGTGAATCGAACTCACGATCTCTTCCATCGAGGTGCCGCCTAAATCCCAGCGCCCGATCGAGCCGGCAAAGAGCGTATCGCCGGTGAGGAGTACGATGCTTTTGCCGTCGGCAACTTCGAAGCAGACGCTGCCCGGCGTGTGGCCGGGCGTATGCAGTGCGCGGCAGCGCAACCCTTCGAGCTCCAACACATCGCCGTCATGCAGATCGCCGTCGAGCGCAACGACCGGAGGCGCGTTCGCTATGCCGATCCAACGCGCTTGCAGCGAGAGCGCCCGGTAGAGCGGCAGATCGTCGGGGTGCAGGAGCGCCGCGCCGCCGGCAAGTTCTCGTAGACGCCCTAGATCGCCGATGTGATCGATGTGCGCATGGGTGTGCACGAGGAATTTCGCACGCCAACCGTTGCGGCTTAGGCGAGCGATTACCTCATCGACGCCGTCCCCCCCATCGACGACGATCGCGTCGCCGTTGATTTGGTTGGCGAGTATGGTGCAGTTGCAGGCGAGCGGCCCAACTGCGAACGTCTGCCTTATCAAGATAGTAGCTAGTCCACGTGAATGCCGAAGTCGTGAAAGCCGCCATTGAAATACCCGAGCGGCGACCCAGGACGCGCGCCGCACGAAATGACGTGCCCAAGCAAAATCGAGTGGGATCCGAATCGATATTCCTCGGCGAGCTCGCAATCGAAATGCGCGATCGTGCCGCTCAAGACGGGTGCGCCGGTAACGTCGACAGCATATCTGATCTGGGCGAACTGGCGGTCGCGTACTTTTCCCGAGAAATGCTCCGCGAGCGAGCGCTGATCGCCTGCCAATACGTTGACGCAGAAAACTCGGGAACTGGAAATGAAGAGATAGCTGCGCGCCTCGCGATTCACGCAGATCAAAAGCGACGGCGGCTCGAGAGAGACGCTGCAAAAGGCGTTGACCGTGATGCCGCGCGGCTCACCTTCCTTCAGTGTGGTGACGACCGTCACGCCGGTCGGAACGCGACGCATCGCGAGGCGAAAGGCTGCCGCGTTAATCATATGCGCCGCGCGATGGGCGACCCGCGTTCCGCCGACTTCACGACGTTTCGCAAAAGAGCAACGTTCGTGACAGGACCGACGCCGCCGGGGACCGGAGTAAGCGCGCCCGCAACGGCGACGGCGCTTTCGAAATCGACGTCTCCGCGCAGCACACCGTCGACAATCGTCGTTCCAACATCGATCACGGTCGCGCCCGGCATCAGGTCGTCGCCGTGTATCAAACCCGGAGCGCCGGCGGCTACGACCAAGACGTCCGCCATTTTGACGTATGGCTGCAAGTCGTGCGATTCTTTGTGAAGCATCGTAACCGTTGCATCTTGCGCCAACATGAGCATACCGACAGGCGCGCCGACCACGACCGATCGTCCCACCATCACGGCGCGACGGCCGCGCAGCGGCCAGTGCGGGCTTCGCTCGAGGAGCAGCATGACGGCCGCCGGCGTTGCCGGTACGTACTCCGTTCCGCTGCCGAAAGCCAAGTGCCCCTGATTCGTCGGATGAGTGCCGTCGACGTCTTTGTGCGCGGGAATTGCGTCGGCGATTTCGCGAATCGAGAGATGCGGCGGCAGCGGCTGCCCGAGCATAACGCCGTGGACGCTTGAATCCGCTTCGAGAACCCCAAGACGGGAACGAATCTCTTCGGCCGTTGTTTTTTCCGCAAGATGATCTACGACGACGCTGACGCCGACTTGCTCGCCGGTTCGTTTTAGATTGCGCACGTAGGCGAGGCTCGATTCGTTCTCTCCGACGTACACCACGACGAGCTTCGGGCGAATGCCGGCTTCGCGTAAAGAGCTCGTCCGCGCGACGAGCTCGGTGCGTAAATCTGCGGCAAGACTTCTTCCATCGAGAATCAAGGCGGGCACGCCGTCGCCGTTCGTTTGCCGGAGGATAGGGACCTAGGAGGCCGTAGGCTTACGAATGCCCCGTTATGTCCTCTGGTCGATCGGCGCGGTGGCGTTGGGAATCGCGTTCTTCGTTCTTGAGCCGTTCTTCGTTTCACCGACCGCACGCTCCGGCGGCCCTGAGAGTTTGGTCGGCGAAATGGCGCCGGTTTTTCCGTTACGTGACGATCGCGGCTCTCCGGTTTCGCTCGATCGATATCGAGGACGCATCGTGCTAATGAACTTGTGGGCGTCGTGGTGCCCGCCGTGCCGAGCGGAGATGCCGGATCTGCAGCGGCTGGCTCGCGCGTATGCACCGGCCGGGATCGCGATCGTCGGAGTGAACGAGGGAGAATCGCCGCAGCGTGCGGCAGCCTTCGCGAACTCGCTGGGCATTCGCTTTCCAATCTGGATCGACGTCGCGCAGCGATACGGACGCACCTATGCCGCGCTGGGCCTGCCGACGAGCGTCATCCTCGATCGACGGGGAATCGTCGTTCGCGCTTTCGATGGCGCGCTAACCTTCGCTCAGATGGAAGCGGCGCTGAGGCCGCTGGTGCGGATGCATTGAACGCACTCCGCATATCGGCGCTGGCCGTTGCCGGCGCGGTCGTCGTGGAGATCGCGGTTCCTGGTCACGCGGTCTATCATGCGGGTTGGTACAACGTCGCGCTTGTCGCGCTCGTCGCCACGGCGATCGTCGCGGGCCGGCGGCAGTTTCGCCGAGCGCTCGTACCGAGTGCGCGGTTTGCGATCTTCACGATCGCCGTCGGTGCCGCGATCGTCGGATTGGGCGGTGCCGCAAGCGGGCTCTTCGGGCCGGACAATCGTACGCTCGTGGGCGCGCCCGGGCAGCGAATCTCCGTCGAGGCACTCGGCGTGCTCGCCTTTCCCCTGGCCTCGACCGACGCGCCCGCCAGCGGCTTCGTCACCGTCGAGCGTCCCCGTCACGCGCCGATGGAGTTAGGCGAGCATCGGACCGACACGGCTAATTTTGTTCTGCAGACGCTGCCGAGAAGCGTCGTCTACGTCGAAGCTCGAGATCTGCAAGGGAATCGTCTAACGATCACGCAGCCGGCCGGCTCGGCTTTTCTCTCGCCCGTGCTCTTGATGGAGCATCGACAGACGATCGCCGGCATAGACCTCCCGTACGACTCGTTCAACGTTCCAGCCGTCCGGCGCATTGTCAAAGCGGTGATGTTTACTCCCGCGCAAGCCGCAATGCTGCTGCACGGCGGCGCGAAAATCGGAGAGGGGGCAGTGCTTTTCGCAGTCGACGATCAGAACGAAAGACCGCTCCCCAACGCAATCGGGTTGAGCGCCGGAGGCAGAGCCGTCCGTGTGGATGGACTCTCCTTGCGCGCGAGCGTTGAAAGCTATCCGGCAGTTGAAGTCATAGCCGCTCCCAACCTGCTCGCGACGGCATTCGGCACGGCGCTCGTGCTGGGCGGCATGATTGGTTTGATTTTCTTACGCTGAGCTCTTACCCCTAATGCCCGGCAACGATGGCGCGAACGTTCCTCAAAACGATGCTGCCGTCGGAGAGTTCAATGCCCTTGGGAGGAAGCACGTAAATCGCCATCAGGCGCGCCGCACGAGTGTCGCTCGGAAAGCGCACGGTGACGTTGCGCCAACCCGGTTCGCCGAGTTGGGTTGCTTCGACCAAAATGTCCTCGTTGATTTCATTGCGTATGGCAACTCGGACGCGCCCGTCACTTCCGTCGTCTTGCAGGTCGAAAGCGAGCCCGATCGTATCGGGCGGCAGGGGAATGTTGCTGGCTGCGTAGGCAGCGCGTTCGCCGTTGCCAAACGCGAACGTCAGCCGAACGCAGCTTTGACAGCTTGCATCCTTGAAAACGCCGCCTCGACCGCCGCGACGGGCCGTCAGGAAATGGGCGCCTTGCGCAAACGGTAGCGCGACGTCGTGAGACCCGACCGTTACCCGCGCCGTCGCCACGGTCGCGCCGATTCGAACCGCGACATTTGCATCGTGCGACCCAGCGTGAAACCGCCCGATGCGATCGATCGACCCCGCGGTGGCGCTCCAGCGCAAGAGCGGAGGAAGCGCGAGGGCGTAACCGTGCGAATCGTAGGCACGCGCCGCCAAGGCGATCGTCGCATTGAGATCGACGTTCGGGCGCGCCGGCATGATTTTGGTGCGCGCCGGCGTCGCATCGACCTCGATCGGTACCTCACCTTTTAGTCCGGCGCCGCGCAGCACTAGGCGGCCGGTCCCCGAACGCAGCGCAACGAACTCACCGTCGCGAAAGACGCCCAAGCGCGATGGTGCGACGCTCGCGTGGAGCGGTGCACCGGTTTGCGGCAACCCGATAAGCGGCATCGACCGCTGCGACGCGCATTGGTATTTGCGCGCCGGTTATCGCCCGCACGATGCTCGGACGAGCCACGAGGCGGACTGGCGGTCCCGCCGGAGCGCTGCTGTAGACGAAGATCCCGTCGGCTACGGGACGCTCCTTGCCGTCCGATGGTGAGTTGACGACATCAGCGACGCTATCGCCGAGCCGCCGCACGACCATCGTCGATGAGCCGCCGCCGTCAAACAGTAGTCCTTCCGTTGCGCCCAGCGATCGCATGAGAGCAGAAAATTCCCTGCGCGTGACGCCGACGCTCAACTCGGGCTGGCGCCCGTCCACCTCGACGAGGAAGAGCCGGCCGTCGGACGCGATGGCCGCGCCCGAGCACGGCATGCGCTTGTTATTCTCTGCGCGGTAGGGCGCGTCGCGGTCGTCGTACCACTCTCCGGCGTGCAAGACCAGCGCACCACCGCCGATCGCGGCCGTTATCGAGTCCAGGGGCAATGGCGCGAGGTCGCCGCTGGCCGTCACTACGTCGTTAACGTTGGGAACGCCGACGACGCTATAATCGCTCGGCCCGATCGCGGCGTAATAGCCCGGCGGTTGAGTCATGAGGTTGTCGGCAACGCCGCTGACACGATAGCGGGCCAGCGGCGGAACGCCTTCGATCGGCTGGAGCGCGACCAGCGTCACATTGTCGTGAGGCGGCACGCGTCCGTAAAGCGGCGTTAACAGGGAGATGCCGCCGCCCGGCTGCGGCATTTCGTCGATGCCGTCGAGCGGCATGGCACGTTGGGCGATGACGATCTGCCCCCAAAAAGTGAACTCGGCGATGTGCGGAAATCCGTCGTGTGTGATCGCAAGAACGTAGCGCTTGTACGGGAGCTGCAGGAGCGCGCCGTTACGCACGACCATGTTGATCGGTCGATTCGTATTGCCGATGTCGAAGAAATCGCCGTTGATTCCGGCCACCGCGCGCGTCCGCCGCGCCATCGAGCCGATCGTTTCGCCGCGTGATATGAGCGCGTCGTCGGCCACGACTGAGCCGATCCGCACGTCGGTGCGGTTGGGGACCACCGCGACGACGTGTATCGCGAGCGGTCCGGCCGTGGTCTCGAGCTGGTAATCGGCGTATTGGACGCCGGGCGCGACGCTTTCGACGGTTGGGGCCTGCTCGATGATCCGCGGAAAGGGTGCGCTCGGCTCTACGCGCGCGGGCAGTTCGTCGGCGCGCGACGACGTCATCGCTCCAAAGAAGAGAACGAGAAGGGTGAAAACGACGAATCTCATTTCGCGGCGCGTTGCACTTCGCGGCGCGTTCGCCACTTCCCGCGCGATACTCGCTCCCTCGGACGCCATATTGCCACGGCGAGCGGGTAACTTCCCGTCGCAAACGGCGCGCCGGGAATGCGGCGCAATGTGCGTGTGTCGAACGCATCGATTGCATTGGCGCCGGCGCAAGGGACGTAGAGACGCTCGCTCGTGGAATCGAGCGACGGTTCCCACGGCGTAGCACACGTGCGCAGTGGCGCGTTTTTTCGGCGCAGCGTCCGTGAATCGAGCACGTCGACTTCGCCGAAGCCCTCGTCCGTGACAAAAAGCGTTTGCGTCCTGGAGTCGAGTGCGGCGCCCAGTGGAAAGCCGAGATCGGCGCTGCGCGCGATGAGGTGAGGCGCCCCTCGCACGGCGAATGCGATGGCGGCCCCGGGCTGCGGCAAATGGTGAGCCGGCACTCTGATTCGAGGTGCCGTAAAGGCGGGTCCCGTCGGGTGAGAGTGTTAGCGAGAAGATGCGACTGACGGCATGAAACCGGCGGACGATGCGCATCGAGCGTGCGTCGACCGCGGTAACCGTGCCGTCGTTTACGTTGGCGACGTAGACGACTTGACGCCGATCGTCAATGGCGAGACCTTCGGCCGTCGCTCCAGTTGCAACGCGGGTGAGGTTTCCGCGGGGGTTCACTCGCGTGAGCGCTCCCATTCCGTTGGTATCGCGGTTGGTAACGAAGACGGCGTGGCTGGCTGGATCGATAGCGACTTCGTCACCAAGTACGACGCCATCGACGCGAGCGACGCTCCACGGCGAGAGCGTCGCCAGCGTCAAAGCCGTTCCTTGCGTGTCGGTGACCGCGATTCTTCCCAACGCGTCGACGGCAACGTCGCTGGCCGCACCGCCCGTTGCGAGCACGCCGAGCACGGAAAAATTTCCGGCATCGTGAAAGACGATGCCGTCATCGTACGACGCGACGATGAGAAGCGAACGGTTGACGGAAGGCGGCATGCCGATGCGCACGGTGGTGGCGGCGAGACCGGCGGCATTCCCGGCAACGAGCAACGTGCTGCCGGGCGGCGTTTGTTGAGGAATCTCGTAGAAGCCGCCGGACAAGAGCCGGCCGGTCCCAAGCAGCGCCGTCTGATACGGCGCTGAAAATCCGTTAACGCGAAGCGGAATGACGCTTCCCGGCAGGTACGGCCATGCCGTGACCGCGATTCTTCCCGTCGCCAAGTGCGCTGGCGGAGTTCGCGCAACGCCGGCGACGAGCAGCAAGGATGCCGATAAGAGAAGCGCGATGCCGCGAATTGGTATCACCGCGCCTGGAGCAGACCGAACACAAAGAGCACGAGGCCTACGCCGCTCGAGCCGCAGCCCAGCGGAAGGAAGAGACGAGTGCCGGCGAGTGCGGAAATCGAGACGAGCACGATCGAAATTTCGAACAGGGTCGTCGCAAACATCAATGTTTCGTACGATTTCATGAGCGCTTCCGAACGCTCGTCGTCGCGCCCGGCCTGCTCCTGCAGGCCCTGAGCTTTCTGCAAAACCGCGGGGGATGACGAGCGTTCGTTGTCGGCGACAGATTCGAGGCGCGCGCGGTTTTGAGGGCTACGCACGAGGTTGCTGGTAAGCAGCGCGCTATAAATGTTATAACGTGTCTGCTTCGCCTCGTATGAGTTGTAGATATCGGTCGCACGAGCTTGCGTGAGAATCGCTTGATTTTTCGCGGTGAGGGCACCAATCGAGCGGTGATGCGAAAAGAGCGTCCCGAGGGCCGCGAGGACGGCGATGATCGCCGCGGCGAGGGAAACCATCTTGCTGCCGCGGCGTAGTGCGACGCTGGCCGTTACGTCGTTTCCATTCACGTCTGCGGTTCCGTTGGTTCGATGATGGCGGCGATGCGTTCGAGCCCTTCGCCTATATCGCTTCCGGGTGCAATCGTCGTCTCTGCGGTCTTGCGCGCATCGAGGGAGAAGCTCGCAAGCCGGTAGTCATCGAACGTGCCGGCGACGATCCTGCCGTCGGGATCGACGGCAAACGCGCGGCGCATCGAACGGTCGAAGACGATCAGGTAGAGTCGCAGCTCGAGCGCCCGCGCCCGCGCGAGGCGCTCCGACCACGGCGCGTCCAGGTCGGTGGTCCAGCATATTAGCGAGTAACCGGCCCGGCGGTAGGCGACCAATCCCGCAGGGTCCACAACGAGATCGTCGCCGACCGACGCGACGGGCAGCGCGCAATCGAGAAGCGCGAGACGCTGCCGGTCGTGCAGTGAAAGTGCGTACGCGTCGTCGAGCAGCTCGAGCCGGGCGTCGACGTCGTCGGGAAGGGGATCGAACGAAATTGCAAGGCGCACAACGCCATCGGTTACGGCAGCTCGCGCCGTTGGATGCGAAAGCGGCGTTCTTGCGGCCCCCTCTCCGAGCTCGACCGACGCTTGCAGGGTTTCGGGCTCGCGCTCGCCGGCGATCGCGACAATCTCACCGCGACAATCGATTATCTGGCTCTTTCCGCAGTACGCGACCATGCCGAGCTCGCTGCCGCATTTGTTTGCAGCGACGAACGGCACGCGGTTCTCGTAGGCGCGAACGGACGCCAGGAGGTCCGCTTGAACGTTTTCCAACGCTTGCGGATTGCGTCCGGTCGTCACCCAGGCCGTCGGCATGACGAGTGCCCTTGCGCCGCGGTCCACGAGCGCTCGCGCAATTGTCGGAAGCCGTCCATCGGCGCACACGAGAACACCCAGCACACCGATTGCAGTCGGTATCGGCTCGATGCGTTCTCCCGGCACAAACCAGCGGCGGTCGAAGTGCCAGAGGAAAAGCTTGTCGGCGTGTCCCGCGAGCGAACCATCCGCGTCGATAACGATGGCGGCGTTGCGAACGCCGTCATCGCTTGACGAGGCCGTGCCCACGACGATCACCGTTTGAGTCGCTATTGCAACGTCGCGCAGGCGGTCGATGGCGTCTGCAATTGCCGCTTGCGCAACCGGTAACGGACCGAGGACGTAGGCGGGAAACGTCGCCTCGGGCATCACGACCACGTCGGCCTGTGACGCCGCTTGCCGCGCCGCATCGATGATGCGCTCGAGCGCGTCCGGAAAGTCACTACGATCGTGTGCCCGAAGTTGCATTGCTGCCACGCGGATCGAACGAATCATGCTGGCGACTGGTTCGTGGACGAGAAGGCTGTGCGCCTCTATGCGGGAAAGAAATGCTCCCCAGAGGGTTTTAGCGACGATCGAGCAGACCCGAAGGAGATGTTACCAAACGTGACACGTGCGTTACCATCGTTCGCGCTCGCGATTTTCATTGCAAGTGCCGTTTTATTTGCAGCGGCGCCGCAGTCGCCGGTGGCAGCCGCAGCTTCGCCGACGCCGACCCCGACAGCAACCAAGAATAAAGACGTCTGCGCCGCGACCAAGAGCAAATGGGCCCACCTTCAGTGCGAGCAGTTCAACAGCTCCGCCCCGGGCGACGAATATTTCGGACGCCTAAAGATCAGCTACCTCGGCATCGACAACACATATAAAGACGGAGCGATCAGTGCCGGCGCCTATACGACGGATCCCAGGCTCATCGCCAAGCTCGACTTCGCGACCGAAGCGTTGCGGCGTTGGGCGGCCAAGTACCCGAACGATCCGCAATTGCCGCGCTCTTATTTTCTCGGCATCCAGGTGCTGCGAAAAGTTTACACCCAGTCCGAGCAACAGACCACGTGGGAGTTCATCCAAATCCTCGTCACAAAATACGGAAACACGTATTTCGGTAAGGTGATGAAAGCGAGTCTCGCCCACGGTTTCACCGAACACTGGTTTTCTCTCGCCCAGCTTTGCCCGACGCCGCTTCCGGCCGGCGTAATGCCGGAAGCGACTCCCGTGGCTACGGCTTCCCCCTCACCCGTGCCGGGAAAGCCCGCAGTAGACCTCATCACGCCGCCGTGCGTGCAACCGTCGCCCGCTTCCGGGCAGAGCGACGCTCCGGCTGCGGGGCCATTGCCTTCCTCGGTCGCGCTACCGACGAAGCTCTAAGAGAGCAGTACATGAAAGCCCCTGCGTGACCGCAGGGGCTTTCGACTCGTGCGGTTGCGAAGCTTAGATCTTCAGACCTATCCCCGCGTACGGTCCGCTTTCGGAGAATCCGACCGGAGCTGCATTGTTATTCCAACCCCGCGTGCCCAAGAATCCGGCCTCGAGGAAGAGGGGGAATCCCGGGAACGTGTAGCTGACGCCGATGTCGTACTTCAGGATGTCGTAGGCAACGTTGTAGGTACAACCTGCCGTCGGCGGTGAGCACGATAGCGGAACGCTCGAGTAATTGCCGTTGACGCCGAAGTAGTAGAGCGCGCTTCCATAGAACGAGAAGACGTGATTTAGATCCGGCAGTTTTTCGAGTCCGACGCCTGCGCCGGTTTCCTTCGGATACCCGTAGTTGTTGTCGCGCCACATGTATCCACCCACCAGATAAATGCGCGGTTTTAGAATCCGAATTCCGAGGCGTGCGTCGAAGTCGTAGTCACGTCCGACGAAGGCCGGGACCGATGATTGTCCCAGTCCGCCGATCGTTGTGACGAAGCAGTTCGCGCCACCGCATGCATGTTGCCAGTTATACTGCCGGTAGTCGACCTCGACCATGAACGGTAGGCTCATGACCGGGATTTCGAGTGCACCGTGCAGCCGATACGAGAAGCCGCCGTTGTTATTGTCGCTGGTGCTGCCGTTGATGAACTCGTTGTAGACCTTTGGCGAGATGATGTAGTCGCCCGCGACATAGAAGTCGTAGTAGGGCGGCGCCGTCGGCACTGGCGTCGCGACCGGCGGCGGTGGCGGCGGTGCCGGCGGCGGAGCCGGAGTCGGTGGCGGGGTTGGCGGGATGTACCGAACCACGACGATACGGCGGTCTGGTACCCACTGAACGTAGGCTCCCATGCCTTCCGAGATTACCCGAACCGGTACTAGGACGATGCCTTGATAGATGATCGGCGGCACGTCCAGCGGACGAGACTCGCCGTTGATGATGACCTCCGGCTTTCCGACGGTCACTTTGACCTCGGCGCCGGCTTTGCTGACCGTCACGGTCTTGCTGCCTGCGTCGTACGACACAGTAGCGCCCATTTGTTCGAACATCGAGCGAAGCGGGATTAAGAGCGTTCCCCCACGCACCAGCGCGGCGAGGACGCGGGCCTGCTTCAGGATATCGGGCTTGGCATAGACGTGATGGTCATTGAAGAGAATAGGATACTGACCCGACGGCGGGGATCCGAAATTCGCCGGCGGAACAGCCATCGCACCCTGGCCTTGAGCGACCGCGTTGGTTCCAATGTTGCCATGCGACGCTCCAGGCTGGGCTGCGACCGCGTTGAATCCTAGGCCAGCCACCATTAGGCCGGCGAGGACTCCAGTGCTCAGTCGCCTCAATGTGTCCTCCCTAGCTTGTTAATTGAACTTAGGCTTAACCGTCCGGACCGGCTGGGCCGGTCCGACGCGTAACCTTCGGCGTTCCTTTTCGGGGACGGGCGATTGCCTCCCCTGCAGTGGGAGTCTACTCAGGCCAGCTTTTCGCGCAATTTCGCCAAGAATTTCGCCTTCTCGATGACGTATCGTTCGTGCGTGCCCTCGGCGACCGCTTCTTGCTCGTCGAAGACTTGGACGGCGAAGCTGACGCGTGGGCCGTCGAGCATCACGACCTCGACTTCCGTGCGCACGATGAAGCCCACGGGAACCAGTTTCTTATGCTCGAGGTCGATGTGCGTTCCCAGCGTGATCTGACCGGATTGCAAGATGGGCTCGATGCAATGGATCGCCGCGCTCTCAACCAGCTGAACGAGCATCGAGGTGGAGAGCACGTCGACGCCCTTGTTCCCGGCCTTTTCGGCTGTCATCCACTCCTCGACGCGGCTCTGAAGGCTGTACGAGCGGCCGATGTCGAGTTTCACGCTCATGCCCCGAGGAGATACGCCCTGCAGCCGATTACCTCATGCCGAGGTTTCCGAGCTGTAGGCACCCATGCCGGTTCCTTTGAATCAAAGGCGATTGGGCGCCGTATATCAGACTAATGAAGGACCGATTTTAAGAAAGAGATGCTCAGGATGACACCCCCTTCCGTTTCTTTTAAAGCGACGCTGTTGGCGCTTGCCGCCATCGTCGCACTGCCGGTTCTCGCCGCCTGCGCGAAGAAGGCGCCGCCGCCGGCCCCGCCGCTTACCGTCGATGCGGCCGCGGCTACGCGACAGAACTTGGCCACGTACCTCACGCTCGATGGACAAATTGCGCCGCTCAATCAATCGACGCTCGCCTTCCAGCAGAGCGGCACGATTCTGAAGATCAACGTAAACATCGGGGACATGGTGCGCAAGGGCCAGTTGCTGGCAACGATCGATCCGCGAACGCTCCAAGCGCAGCTCTCTCAGGCGCGCGCACAAGCGGCGCAGTTTTCTGCAGCCGCCCAGGGCTCGGTCGTCAGGATATCCGGTGCAGGTGCAGACCAACGAAGCGGCGGTTCAAACCGCGAAGGCTTCACTCGAGAACGCGAAGCTCGTGTACGACCAGAACAAGCAGCTTTATAAGCAGGGGTACGTCTCGGAGACTACCCTGCAGCAGTCGCAAGCCAACTACGTTCAAGCGCAACAGACCTATAACAATTCCGTGGTAGGCTTGCGCAACAACGTCGTCAGCCTGCAGAACGTAAAGTCGCAACAGGCACAGGCTGCAGCGGCCGCGGCGCAAGCCGACGTGCTCAGCACGCAGCTCTCGCAGACGTATCTTTATGCACCTTATGACGCGGTCGTGGCAAACCGGCTGGTCGATCCGGGAGCGTACGCTTCGCCTTCGCAACCAGTGTTGCAAGTTGCGCGCGTCGATCGGGTCTGGCTCAACCTCAACGTGCCGGACGAGGATCTGCCATACGTACATCCTGGCATTACGGTGGCGTTTCAATCGACGTCGCTGCCGGGACGCACGTTCCAGGGCCCCGTTCAGACGGTGAACTTGGTACCTACTTCAGGCACCCTGTCGTATCTGGCGCGGCTCGAGCTGCAGAATCCCGGTTACGTTCTCCGAGGCGGCATGCTGGTAACGGTAACCGTGACGAAGGCGCGAGCGCTCGACGCGATCGTAGTTCCTCGCAGTGCGGTGGCCCAAACGCCCAATGGTTCGATCGTGTATGTCGTCGCCGATAATAAAGCGCAGGCAATCCCGGTTCGCGTCGGCGTCCAGACCGACACCCTATCGCAGGTCATCAGTCCTCGCATCCAACCCGGCACGATGGTCGTCACGACGCGTCCCGACGCGCTCAAAGACGGCAGCGTCGTCGCCGTAAGCAGCGCAAGCTCGGCCTCCGCCACCAACGGCTCGGTGCACTGAGGTGGTTCGCGGAAGGCTTCGCGCGCGAGCGCTCCTCGTAGGGCTCGCGCTGGGCACCCTTGCGAGCGGCGTTGCCTTGGCGCAAACGCTTCCGACTCCCCAGCCCAATCAAGGTCAAATCCCCGGCATTCCGGGAATTCAGATGCCGTCTCCCCTTCCCCAACCGACGATCAGCGGTACCCCGCTTCCCTATCCCGCCTACGGTACTCCCGCGCCCGACGTGGCGAACCTCACGCCTAAAAAAGGCGTGCCGCAATCGATCTCGCTGGCCGATGCGATTCGTATCGGCGTCGCTCTCTCGCCAACGTTCGCACTGCAAAACGCCCAGTGGGCGGCGATTCATGCACGGTATACGTCTGCCGTTCAGGCGCTCTATCCAGGAGTAAGCGGCAACGCGCAGATCGGAAATCAATACAGCAATGGCACGACGAGCACCGGGTCCACGGGGAGACCGACGACGAGTCCCAGTCCATTGGCGGGCGTCCCATTAGCGATCGCTGGATTAGCAACTCCCGCTCCGCCCTCACGGGCCACGGTCACCAACGAATCTGTAGCGATTTCGATCACGCAGCTAATTTATGACGGTGGCCGCACCATTGCGAATATTCGCGCCGCGAAGGAGGCCGACATTGCGGGGCGAGCGACGCTGCTTCGCCAGCTTCAGACCCTCGCACTGAACGTTGCGAACGCATATTTTGCGGTTCTCGAAGATAACGCGACGGTGACGGCGGACGCACAGCTGGTGCACGAGTTCGAGGTCAATGAGGCGTCGGTCGCGGCGCAGATTCGCAACGGTGCCGCAGCTCGTTCTGACATCGCGGCAGCTCAGTTCCAGACGGCGCAGGCGCGAGGAAGCCTCGTTACGGCGCAAGGAACTGCAATAGGCGCCCAAGCGACCTTTGCCACAACCCTCGGACTCGACGCGGATTCCCAGGTCGTGCCGCAGCAGGTCATGGCGCAGTCGGCCGCTCCCAATCCGACGTATGGTATAGCATTGAAGCGGGCTTTGATCATGCGCCCCGACTATATTTCGGCGGCGTACAACGTGCTCTCGTTGCAACAGAATCTGCGCTACTACAAGCTCGCGAGGTGGCCGATCCTTTCGGCAGGCGCCAGCGATAGCGTCAGCCGCCAGTTCATCGATTGCTACGGCACGGCAAACTTGACGCCGAAGGTATCGGCAGCGCTCTGTCCCGGGCCGCAGAGCTATTCCAACGACAAGACCGTTGGACTCAACCTGACGGTGCCGCTCTACGACCAAGGCCTGACGAACTACAATATCGCCAATGCCGCCGCACAGCTGGATCAAGCGATCGCGACGCTCAATTCGACGAAACTGACCGTGGAATCCGACGTTCGGTCGGCCCTGGCGACGTTGATTTCGGCGCGGTCATCCTTAGTGCAGGCACAATCCGAGCTCACGTCGGCTCAAGTCTCGTTGAGCGCGACACAAGCTCAATATAAAGTAGGGGCGACCACCATTCTCAACGTCGTGACGGCTGAGGCAAACTTAACCACCGCCCAGTCCGCCTATATTACGGCGCTCTACGGCGTGCAGACCGCACAACAGAATTATTTGTACGCGACGGGTATCAGCGACGTCCAAATCTAGCAGGCCATGAGCCGCCACGCTACCAGAGCGCCGGCGACGATTTCGGATCCCATCAACGCCGCGATTCTCGCCATCTCGGAAGATCGCTTGGTGGGGTTTCAATCGGATCCTTTCGGTGAGGTAGCTGACCGAAGCGGCATTCCCGTAGAGACGGTCGTCGAACGCGTCGTCGCGATGCTTGCGGCGGGGACGATTCGTCGAGTACGCCAAACGCTGCTCTCGACAAGTCTGGCGAGCGGGGCACTCTGCGCGTGGGAGATCGCGCCGGACAAACTCGACGGCGCCTTCGATTACATGTTTCGCGAGGATCCGTTCTCGGGTCACGTGGTGATCCGCACGACGGACGCGATCTCACCCGGAAGCAGCTATCGGCTCTGGACGACGCTCAAGGTGCCGCAAGGCTTCGCTCTGCGCAAGCACGCGAAATGGCTGCGCGGTCAGGTTGGCGCCCAGCGTTTCCTGCTGATGCCCGCGAAGATGCTCTTTACTTTAGGGGTGGGCCACGTGCGCCGGCGCGGTCTGGAACCTGGTGCGCGCTCGGAGCAGCCCGCGCAGCCGCTCGAAACTTCGGTCGTCAAATTGTCCGAGCTCGATTGGCGCGTGCTGGTCGCTCTGAAGCGCGAGTTCGCGCCTCCGGAAATTACGCGCGATCTTTGGGATGCACGCGCCGCGCAAGCCGGTCTCGACCTCGCGACGTTTCTCTCCGTCGCTCGCTCACTCCACGACCGCGGCGTCGTCGGACGGTTCTCGACGTTCCTGGAACACGTGAAGCCGACGGCCGGAAACGAGCGCGCGACGCGTTACAACGCGCTCTTCCACTGGGCCGTTCCGTCCGGACGAGAGATCGAAGCGGGCCGCGAGGTCGGCCGGCACTACGTCGTCACACATGCGTACTGGCGGGAGGGCGGCCCGGAGTTCCACAACGTCAACGTGATGGCAGTCGCCCATGGCATGGAGAAAGCGGCCGTGCTCGCGCATAAGGCGGCGATCGACGCGCACCTGCGCGAGGCCGGTATCGACTTCGCGTATACGAACGTCTTCTGGGGCGGCCGCAGCGAGATCAAGCCGTCCGAGATCGCCCCCGCGGCGTACCGCGAATTTTGCGCAGCCCACGGTATCGACCCCGATTCGATGCGCGCCGAAGAAGGCGAGGAAGGGGCGTCGGCATGAGCCTGAAGTCTGGGTGCGCGGTCTTCGCACTGGCCGCCGCCGTCGCGGCGGGCGGCTGCACGAAGGTTTCCGGCGGAAACGCGGCCGGCGGCGCCCGGCATCCGTGGACGCAGCCCGGCGTCTTTCGCTTCTCCGAGGCGTCCGACCCGAAGTCACTCAACGTTGTGCTCAACGCGGCCACGCCCACGCTCGACATTGCGATGTTCGTTTTTTCCTGGACGGTTCGTTACGATGCCAGCGGCGCATCCGGTGCCCGATGCGCTGCGCGAGATTCCAACCGTCGCCAACGGCGACGTGAGCAAAGACGGACTAACGCTCAAATACAAGCTTCGGCCCAACATCAAGTGGCAAGACGGTCCTGCGCTCACGTGCGAGGATCTCAAATTCACCTGGCAAGTCGTCATGAACCCGCACAATAACGTCGTAACGACGGACGGCTACAAGGATATCGGCAGTATCGATTGCAGCAATCCTTACGTCGCCGTCATTCACATGAAAAAACTCTACGCGCCGTTCTTGCAGCAGCTGTGGAGCGAGAACGGGAACGCGCCGATTCTGCCGAAGCATTTGCTCGCAAAATACAACGACGATAAAGGCTCTTTCAACACTGCCGCTTACAACTCGTTGCCGGTCGGCAGCGGACCGTTCAAGATCGTGGCCTGGAACCGCGGTCAAGACGTTCGGATGGTCGCCAATCCGAATTTCTATCTTGGGCCGCCGAAGCTGAAAGAAGTGATCTACAAGATACTTCCGGACGAAAACACCGCCGTGACGCAGCTGCAGACGCACGAGCTGGACATGCTCGGCGCAAGGCAGCGGTTTGAAATGGCCGGAGTACGCCGCGCTTGCGGCAAATCCGCGCAACGGCGTGCGGGCAATTCGCGTCGACGCTTTCGTGTGGTCGCACGTCGACTTCAACCTCCGCCATCCGATCGTCGAGCGACATCCAGGTCCGCCGCGCTCTCGCGTATGCAACCAACCGGGACGAAATTATCGATAAAGTGCTTCATGGATCGGCGATTCCGGCCAATACCGATCAGCAGCCGCACTATTCGTGGGCGCACACCGACGACGTCGCCCATTATCCATACGATCCCGCGAAAGCCAACGGCGCTCTTGGATGCGGACGGCTGGAAAGTGGGACCTGGCGGGATTCGGGTCAAGGACGGTCAGCGTCTGGAGTTCACGCTTGAGCACCCAAACAGAGTCGAATAACGGAAAAGCGAACGAGACGGTCTTGCAGCGGCAGTGGCGGGAAGTCGGAGTTCAAGCCGACGTCAAGAACTATCCGACCAACGAGTTCTTCGACAACTCCTCAAACGGCACGTTGCAGGGCGGTCACTACGACGTCGCTATCTTCGCATGGATCGGCGCCGCCGATCCCGACGACAGCGCGATCTATTCCGGCGACAACTTCGCGCCGCACGGGCAGAACGCGATGTTCTGGGACAATCGACTCGCAACCGACGCGATGAACGACGCCCTCAAGACGATCGATCAAGCGCGTCGGAAGCGCGACTATGTCATCGTTCAGCAGCAGCTCGCGCTCGACGTGCCGACGATCATCCTCTACTTCCAGCGCGTTCCGTACGTCTACAACAGCGATTTGAAGGGCTTCGATCCGTCGCCGGTCATCTCGGCGTTCTGGGATCCCTGGAATTACTCGATTTGAGGAGCTCGACACATGAAGATACGGCTTCGCTCGCGTCGCGATCGCGTGCGCGGCGAGCAGCTCTGTGCTGCGTGCACGAAGACGGGATCGGTAGCGGGAACGCGGCGGGCGAGTCAACGCGTGGACGCAGCCGCACGTGCTGCGGTTCGCGGATGCGCAAGACGTCAACACGCTCAATCCGCATCTTGGCCAGATTCACCGACGTCGGCTATCTTTCGTCGATGACGATGGCATGGCTCATCAAATGGGACGAGCATAACCGGCCGTATCCCGAGCTCGCAACGCAGGTGCCGACGCAAGAGAACGGCGGCGTCAGCAAAGACGGACTGACGATCACGTACCATCTGCGCAAGGGCGTGCGATGGTCGGATGGCGCCCCGTTCAACGCCGACGACGTCGTCTTCTCGACCCGCGTCGTGCTCAATCCAGCCACGAACGTGATCGGGCGGCAGGGCTGGGATCAGATCACCAAGATCGACGAGCCGGACAAATTCACGGTCGTCTATCACTTAAGAAAGCCGTACTCGCCGTTCGTCGAGACGTTCTTTTCGAGCGCGGGCGCGAACCCGTGCGTTCTTCCCGAAGCATCTGCTCGCGAAGTATGCCGAACATCAACAACGTTCCGTATAACTCGCTGCCGGTCGGAATCGGACCGTTTAAGTATCTAGCGCTGGGATCGCGCGCAAGACGTCATTCTGGTCGCCAATCCTCTGTACTGGCGCGGACCTCCAAAGCTGCAAAAAGTAATCTACAAGATCATTCCCGATCGAAACACGCTCTTGTCCCAGCTGCAAGCGCATGAAGTCGATATGTGGAACTTCGTCCCGGCGGCTTATCTTTTCGCGCGTACAAGGCCTACGCGGGATTCTCGGTAATGCGCCAGCCCGGCTACTCGTACGGTCATCTCGACTTCAACACGCAGCGCTCCGGCTTTGCGCGATCCGGTCGTCCGTGAAGCGCTGCGGCTCGCGACTCGACCGTCGGACCCTGCGAGATAAGATCGGTCGCGGCGTCGGCATTCTTTCGGAAGTCTCGACGCCCGCCCACGCGCCGTATGCGGTGAACTCGATCCCGCTGACACCTTTCGACATCGCGCGCGCCAACGCGCTGCTCGATCACGACGGCTGGCTTCGCGGACGCGACGGAATTCGTGCGAAAAAGTGGGCTGCGGCTGTTGCTCGATTTTGCCACCGGGGCTGGAACGCCGGACACCGACGAGCGGATCGAGCTTATCCGATCGTGGTGGAAGCAAATCGGCGTCGACATCAGCGTGCGGCACTATCCTCCGGCGCTGATGTTCGCGCCGCTGCAGCAAGGCGGCATCGTCTATTCGAACAAGTGGGACGTCATCATCTTCGCGTGGGTGAACGACGCGATCGGCGACTATTCGCCGATCTACGACTGCCACGCGTTTCCGCCGAACGGGCAAAACGATCTCCGCTGGTGCAACGCTCGCGCGCAAGCGGCGATGATGGCCTTGTACGGACACTACGGGCAGGCGCAACGCAACGGCGACGTTCTCGTCGTGCAGCATGGAATTCACCACAGACGTTCCCTCGATCGTGACCTCTATCGCGGAAGACATCTACGCCTATAACAGCGATTTGAAAAACTTTCCGCCCCAACGCGATTACGCCGTTCGACAACATGATGAATGTCGATATATAGCGTAGGCGAGCAGCGCGCACCCGAGCAGCGATAGCGAGCGCAGAAGCGCCCACGCGGGAATTGCCGCGAGCAATCCGCTCGCGCGCTGCTCGGCCGCCCAAACGCGTCGCAATCGGCGCGCCGGCCGGCGCGTGAAACGCTCCAAGCGCGTCGGGCCAGACCGGCGCGGGATGGCGAATGGCAAGCCAGGCGGCGGCGGCAAAGAGAACGCGCGCGAACGCAGACCCGACAACGAGCGCCCCGCGGAGCTCCGCCTTCTTTGCCAACCGCAGTAAAAGCGCACAGCGCCGCGAGCGCGAGCAGTGCGCTCTGCGCAATGCCCGTCGGACGCTGCGCGAGCCCGAGCCAGTCGACGCAGACCAGCAACGTTCCGGCGAGGCGCGACGAGTGCGCTGCCGCCGCGCGCGTTCGCAACGCGCACCACACCGTCGCGGCGTAGGCCACGACGAGATCGTGCTCGTGGAAGAAGCCCGCGGCAAATGGCGCGAGCGCTGAAAACGCGGCGAAGCGCGCAAAATCGTCGCGAACCCGACATGCAATCATCGCTGCGGCCGCAATCGCGAGCAGCGTCGCCGCGACCGCGGCGACGCGCGCGGCAAGCGGCGCTGCACCGAAGCCGAACGCGATCGAAGCCGGACTGAGTTGAATCGCAGCGAATCGTTCGGCAGCGCCGTGCGCGGCAAGAATGCGCGCATACTCGAGCGGCCATGTCCAGCCGGCGGCGAGCGCCCCGAGCGCATACGTCACGAACGCGCCGAGCACGTATCGCGAGCGTTGCGCGATTGCGGCCGAGTTGCGAAGCGAGGCCAAGCGACGCATTGGGCTGAGCGAATGCGAAGCAAGCCGCCGCCGTCGCTGACGGAAGGGAACGCCCAGCGACGAGCACGACGAGCGTCGCTCCCGCGAATGCGGGAAGCGCAAGCTGTCCGAGGGCGAGATCGCTCGTAACCGGACCAAAAGCGACGGCCAGCGCTAAGATTGCAAGAAAGGGAAAGGACGCCAATCGCCCCGCCGCTGCCGCGAACCGCGGTCGCGACCAGCAGCAAAAGAGAGATTGCGAGGAATGCGGACCATAGCACCGCGGCGATCGCGTACGGCAACCGCGCAAAGAGCGCCCACGCGAGCAGCGTCCCCGGCGGACCGACGAACGGCAGAACCTCGTCGCGGCGCGCATCGACGCCGGCAATCGTGCGCTCGTCGTTCCAAATCGCGCCACTATATGGATCGGCGTGCGCGTTCCAGGCAGAGCCCGCGGCCCAATATGCCTCGAAGTCGCGCAGGAACGGCCCCGGCGTTGGGCGCGGGCGCAATGCAAGCATGGCGATCGCGATCGATATGCAGGCGATTGCCAGCAGCCGCCGCCGCGTCACCACCCGACGCGTCCGGGGACATGCGGGGCCGCAATCAAGTGCGACTGTGCCATCACGAAAAAGAGTCCCAACAGCGTTGCGAGATACCAGAGGCTGACTCGGACGCGCGCGCCCAACGTCATGTGCTCCGCGCGCGGGTCGACGTGACCCCTCCATGCAGCGATCATCGCCGGAAACCCGAGCGCCCCGATAATGACGACGAAGAGCATCGGAATGTGCATGAAGATCGCAAAGGCGACGAAGAGTGCGAAACCTGACGATCCATAGCGGCGGCCAGAGCGCTCCGATGATTCGGCCGCCGTCGAACGGCGGCATCGGAATCATGTTGAAAAGATTCAAGAAGGCCGAGAGGTCCGCGCAGGCATACCAGAAGCGATCCTGCGTCGCATCGCCGATCGCGTAGCAGACGGCAGCGAGGCCCAGGCCTACGAGCGGGCCGGCCAGTGCGATGTAGGCGTCTTGCTCGAGATCTTCGGGCGCAGCGCCCGCGGTAAAAGCGCCGAGCAGCGGAACAAACGCCGGCAACCGCGCCGGCAAGCCGTAAGCTCGAAAGGCGAAATAGTGGCCCAGCTCGTGCGCCAGCAAGAGCATCATCACGACGACCGCAAGCTTCCAGCCGAAGATGACGATGTAAATCCAAAGCGAGAGCAAGAAGGTCCAGCTTATTGCGAACAGCTTGGCGCCGACGAGAAAGAGAAACTTGAACTTCAGCAGGAACGCGACGATCGCCGCAAGCACCGCGCCGATGCCGCTGCGGCGCCGCTGCACCTGTTTCGGCGACTCGGGCTGCGGATCGGACGGACGGCGGAAGGTATTGCACGCGACCCTCTTCAACCGCAGTGCGTGCCGGTCATCGTCATCGTCGGCGGAGGTTTCGCGGGAATTGCGGTCGCCCGGCGGCTCGAGCAGCGGCTGCGCCCCGGCGAAGCCGAGATCGTCCTCTTAAGCCGGGAGAACTACACGCTCTTTACGCCGATGCTGCCCGAGGTGACCTCGGGTGAGCTGGAGGTGCGTCACATCGTGACGCCGATTCGTGCCCAATTGCAGCGCAGCCGCTTCGTTTTGGCCGACGTCGATGAGATCGACGTCAGCCAACGCGTGCTAAAGTATCATCACGTTCTGACGCGCAAGAGCGTCGTGCAGCCGTACGATCACGTCGTGCTCGCGCTGGGCTCGTCGACCTCCGATTTCGGCTTGCCCGGCGTTGCGGAGCACACGTGGGCACTCAAGACTCTCGACGACGCCGACGCGTTGCGCAATCATTTGGTGTGGCTTCTCGAACTTGCCGATACGATCGACGACGAAGCTCGCCGCGATCGCTTGCTGACGCTCGCCATCGTCGGCGGCGGCTTCACGGGCGTCGAAGCGGCCGGTGAAATCGCGGAGCTCTTCCGCAGCGTGCGAAGATTTTATAGACGCGTGCGCGCTCACCGCGTGCGGGTCATGCTCGTCGAAGCGGGCCCGACGCTCCTCGCGGGCCTGCCGGCGAAGATGGGCAACTACGCGCGCCGGGTTCTCGAACGGCGCGGCATCGAAGTTCTCGTCGGCGACGGCGTTACGTCGGCCGACGAACGCGGACTGACGCTGCAAAGCGGCCGACGCATCGAGAGCGAAACCATCGTTTGGAGTGCCGGTGTCAAACCGTCGCCGACGATCGCAAAAGAGACGGTGCTGCCGAAGACCAAGCGCGGCGCGATCGAAACCGCGCGGGATATGAGCGTTCCGGGCGCGCGCGGCGTTTGGGCGCTCGGAGATTGCGCGGCGATTCCCGACGGCGAGGGCGGCCGCTATCCGATGACGGCGCAACACGCGATTCGCGAAGGGCCGCGACTGGCCGACAACATCGTTGCGGTCCTGCGGGGCCTGCCGACGAAGCCGTTTTCATACCAGACGCTCGGCATGATGGCGGCCTTGGGCGGTCGCAAAGCCGTTGCACAACTCCCGGGCAATCGCGTCATCACCGGTTTCATTGCCTGGTTTTTCTGGCGGACGTACTATTTGCTGCGCCTGCCGGGACTCGACCGAAAACTACGCGTCGCCTTCGACTGGACGCTCGAGCTGCTTTTTCCGCGCGATACCGCCGAACTGCGCTTCGGAGAGCCGCAACGTGATGCGAACGAAGAGATGGCGCTGCGCCCGTAGAACGCTTGAAGATGCTCCGCGAACCGATCGAGCGCCTCATCCGCGATCCGAAGGAATTCACCGTCGGCGTGAGCTTTCCGGATCCGGCGCAAATTCGCATTTACGACGAGACGCTGCGCGACGGCGAGCAAATGCCCGGCGTCTGCTACACTCCCGCCCAAAAGCTGGAAATCGCCAAAGCTCTGGCCGCGGTCGGCGTGCATATCATGAGCGTCGGCTTTCCGGCCGCGTCGGAGAGCGACCGCCGCACGCTGCAACTCGTGATGGAGGCCAAGCGCCGCGGCGAGCTGGCTGACGCCGAGATCGTCGTCATGTGCCGCAGCAATCGCAGCGACATCGACGTCACGGTGAAGACGCTCCGCGACGTCGGCGTGGATCCGCGCGAGGTGACGTTCTTTATCTTCACCAGCGGCAGCGATCTCCACCTGAAGTACAAAATCGGAAAGACGCTCTTGCGCTACGAAGGGCGCGACGAGCGCGAGTGGCTCGAATTGCCGCTATCGTTCTATCGCGCGAGCAACATCCGGCTGCAGTGCGATGCAATTCGTCACGCGCGGGAATGCGGCATCGAGCGAGTCGAGTTCGGCGCCGAAGACGGCAGCCGCGGCGACGTCGATTACTTCATCGAATATTTCAAAGCCGGCTTAGACGCGGGCGGCAGCTCGGCCGGCTTGGCCCGATACCGTCGGCACGTTGACGCCGGAGGCGACGCGTTGGTACTGCTCGCGTATCGCAGCGGCCTTGCCGCAGGGCCTTGCCGATCGTCGCCCACTTACACAACGACTATGGGCTGGGCACGATCAACGCGCTCGTGGCAGCGTCGTGCGGCTTCAAAGTAATCTCGGTGACGGCCAACGGGTACGGAGAGCGCGCCGGCAATGTGAAGCTTCACGAGTTCGTCGTCGCGCTGCGCGTGCTCTATGGGGTCGAGCTGCCCGGCTTCAAGTACGGCAAATTGCGCGAGCTGGCGCGCTTCATGGAGCGAATGAGCGGCATTCCTTTACAGCAGCACGAGCCGATCGTCGGCTCGAAAGTGTTCGCCCACGAGTCGGGGATCCACACTCAGGCGATGCTCATCGATCGCCGCATGTACGAAGCAGTCCCGGCCGAGCTGGTCGGAGGTCGAACGAGCTGGGTCTTCGGCAAACACACCGGCGCCGCGCTCGTTGAAGACACGCTGCGGCGCCGACGCGACCGGCTCGTGCGCGCCGGAGTAGAGCCGACTCCCGAGTTAGCACATCGCGTGACCGACGAGGTGAAGCGGCTGCGCGAAGAACGCGCGGCGTCAAGCCGAAGCGAAGAAACGATGGAGCTCTACGAAACGGCGATGCGGCGGCTATCGCTCAATGAAGACGACGTCGTCGAAATCGCCATCGCGTTAGGGACTCCGGCAAAAGCGTCCTAGTCGGGAAATCACGCCGGGCAAGCGCACCGCGTACTGCGCTCGGGCCGCTTGTCGCGTTCCGCTAGTGGTCTGCCCACGACCATGCGGCGATGAGCCAACCCGATGAGCTTTTCTGTAACGCGAATGTGAAGATGCCGGCAAGCTTCATCGGCCTCCCATGCTGCCTGTACGTGTAAGTCGCGGGATAAATGGCGTATGCGTTATTGCCGTTAACGGTGACGTGCCACGCCGTTCCGAGCGTCACCATTCCGCCGGTGATTCCATTTTGTTTTATGTTGGCCGCGTATGCGCTCGCCCATTCGGCGCACGCCGTCGAGCCGCTCCACCGGTACGGCGGAATATCGTCGATGGCCAATGCGGGCGATGCGCACGCTGCGACCCACGCCTTCATGTTGCCTTGGTTAAACGCCACGACGGCGTGATCGATCGCTGCCGTCACGCCGCTGGTATTTGTTGCTGGCGAGAGCCCGGGTACCGATAAGAATGCGATCGCCGCCAGAGCGTTACGACCGCAAATCGAGCGATTTTCATAGATCCTCCTGGAGACCGAGTTTCCGGCGAAGCAGCCGAACAGGCGGCGCTTAATCTAAAAGTCCGGGCTCCCCTGCCTCGTAAACCAGCTAAGCGTCAGTCATCGGCATTACTCGATAAGCTGCAAGCCAGCTTCTCTTTCATCGACGACTATGCCATGGCGCCGAGGCGCCAGGTTGCGACGAATGCTTTGAAGATGACCGGGTAGTCGTCGTGCTCGAATCGGACGCTGCGAGATCCTGTGCGCTGGAAGCCGGGAATCATTGCGACGAGATGCGCCTGCGCCGCACTGACGAGCTGCACGTCGAGCGTGAGCGGTGAGTCGAAACAGAAAGGCTTCGCCTCAGCTGCATAGCGGACGGCTTCCTCGGCACCGCGACGAATTGCGCGCTGCGCCGCGGCCGGCGTCATCGAATTCGCGGCAAAGTTGCCGATCGATTCTTTGACGACGACGCCCCGCACCCACGGCATTTGAGCCTGAACGCCCTCTACCGTCGTGCGATCGCCGGTCACGAGCAAGAGCGCAACGCCGAAGTATCCCAGGAGGCCGGCGTTGATCGTCGCTTCGCTGCAGCGCAAGTCGTTGATGCGAACGTCGTAGACGACCGACGGCGTATACGTATGGCAGAGCACGGCATCGGCCTCACCGGCGCCGCCATGATAACCTATAAAAAACGCTCCATCAAACCCGGCGTCGGCATCCTGCACCATCGAATACGGCTTGCGGTTTCCGAAAATAACGCGAACGTCACTGGGAAGCCGGTCGAGCAGCAGGTTTCGCATCGGTCCGTGTGAGTCGTTGACGAGTACGCCGGCCGCGCCACCGGCGCGGGCTCCTTCGATCGCGCTGCTCACCTCTTGGGTGTAATATCGGCGGTAAGTAGCAAAATCGGGATGCGGGGTTCGAGCGTCGACTTGTTCCCACGCACAAACCCCCCCTACGCCTTCCATATCGCTGGAGATATACAGGTTCATGCGATCGAGTTTGCGGCTGCCGCCATGCGAGTCGCGGCGATAAAGGCTTCCAGCACCGGCGGGTAGTCGCTCGACGTGAAGCCTAGTGCACGGCCGCCGATGCGTGCAAAGCCCGGCATGAGTTCGATAAAGTCCGCATGCTCGACGCTCGCAGTTTCGATCGTCAGCTCGAATGGCGCATTGAAAACGAACGGCCTCGCGCGATCGACACGGCCGATGGCCTCCCGCGCGCCTGCACGTATCGCGTCACACGCGGCCTGGGGCATGAGCGAGTTTACCGATGAGAAGCCGATTGCGTCTTTGACCGCAACGCCGACGACCCAAGGCATTACGCGCGTCGTTTCATCGACGATCGTGCGATCTCCGGTGATGAGAACGAGCGGAACTCCCTGGCTGCCGGCTAGCGCCGCATTGAGCAGCGCCTCGCTGCACGGCGTGCCGTTGACCGTAACGGCGTAGATGGACTCGCTAAACGTATGCGAAAGCGTCGCGCAATCGCCGGCTTTGGCGTGGTAACCGGTAAAGAAGACGGCGTCTAAGCCTCCGCGTAAGCCCTGCATCATGCTCCACGGCTTGGGAGCGCCCGAAACCACGCGCAGATCGTCGTCGTCCGGCAGCTCATCGAGAAGCAAATTACGCATTGACCAATGCGAATCGTTGACAATAAGCCTACGCGCACCCGCTTCGCGGGCGCCGTCTATGGCCGCGCGAACCTCGAGCGTCATGTGCCGGCGAAAAGTCGGATATTCGTGCGCGTCGCTCGGATCGCACTGTTTCCACGAGCAAACGCCGGCCGTCCCCTCCATGTCGCACGAAATGAAGACGTTCACGGGGAGAGTCGCTTGGCGCGCTTGCGCAAGCCCGGTCTGGGCGGCCACGTTGTGCGGATTTGCTCGCAGAGCCCGTCGATAAAGTGGTATCGCTTCCTCAAAGTGGTTCGCGGCCAGATACATGTCGGCGAGCTGCGTGAGCGCAACGTCGTCGTTTGGATGCGCTGCAATTCGGGCGCGCAGAGTCTGCAGCTGCGCGACGACGGGAGCCGGGGGTCCGCCTTCGACGGCGTTTTGCGAGCCTTGCCGCTGCGCCGTTCCTGACGTTACTGGTTGCGCCGCCTTGCCGAAGACCGAGCCCGTGACACCGAACCCAAGCGCTACGAGATACGCCATGATGCAGAGAAAGATCGCCGCGACGAGCGTGACGATTGGAACGTATATCCGGGGCGGCAGCCCGCTCGGCTCGTGTTCGGACACGATGGTTCCGTTGGACGCGCACCGAAGCAAATCTTGCGTGGCATCACATGCGCTGCCGAGCGAGGCGGAGCTCCAGTTGCTCTTCGCGCGGTTGAACTACGAATTCTTCAACGGCGAAGCTCCGGACTGCAGGATTCGTTATAACGAGCGCTTTTCGAATTCCGCGGGACGCACGACCTATGGCAAGCATCCCCTGGAGATCGAGCTCTCGCCCAAGCACTTCCGTCGACATCCTGAAGCGCTTACGGAAACGCTCTTGCACGAAATGATCCACGCGTGGTGCTACGCGAAGTTTCGCGACACCGGACACGGGCCGCGGTTCAAGCGCAAGCTTCGCGAGTGCGGGCTGCACTCGATCTACCATGAGCTCGGCAACGCCGCTCCGCTCAAAGAGTCGAGCAAGCGGTTCATACTGCGATGCGAGCGCTGCGCCTTCGAAGTGCTTCGGCGAGGGCTTCCGCGCAAGCCGTCGAGCTGCCCGCGTTGCAACAAACGTCGCTTTGACGAGCGGTATCCGCTGACGATCTACGAGATCGTCGAGATACGCGTCGGCGGAACGAGTCTCGACGGGTCGCGCGCGGCGCGGAAAGGCCGCGTGCGGTGACGAAGGTGGACGCACGATGACGACTACGAAAATGAGAGAGAAGACGCGCGTCGAGAGCGACTCCATGGGCACAGATCGACGTTCCTGCCGAAAAGTATTACGGAGCTCAAACCGCGCGCTCGCTCATTCACTTCGACATCGGCGACGGAGACTGGCCGCGCGACGTCATGCCTGCGCAAGTCGTTAAAGCGATGGCCGTCCTCAAAAAGGCTGCCGCACTCGTCAATGGCGACCTCGGCAAGCTCGATGCCGAGAAGACGGGATTGATCGTGCGCGCGGCCGATGAGGTCGTCGAGGGGCGACTCGATGCGCATTTTCCGCTGCGAGTCTGGCAAACCGGCTCCGGTACGCAAACCAACATGAACGTCAACGAGGTTATCTCAAACCGCGCGATCGAGCTTGCCGGCGGCGACATGGGCTCGAAGAGGCCAATCCATCCCAACGATCACGTCAACATGTCGCAGTCGTCGAACGATACCTTCCCGACGGCGATGCACGTCGCCGCCGCGCAGGCCATGGCGCGATGCTCCCTGCCGTCGAGGCGCTACGCGACGCGCTCGCAGCCAAGGCGAAAGGATGGTCGCACGTCGTCAAGGTGGGACGCACGCATCTGCAAGACGCGACGCCGCTCACGCTCGAGCAAGAGTTCTCCGGATACGTTACCCAGCTCGATCGTGCGATTGCAGCCTGCAGAAAAGCGCTGAAGCCGCTCTACGACCTTGCGATCGGCGGCACCGCGGTCGGAACCGGACTCAACGCCCACCCCGAGTTCGGTGAGCGGACGGCGAGGCAAGATTGCCGAGCTAACCGGACTTCCGTTTCGCTCACACCCCAATAAGTTTACCGCGCTCGCTTCTCACGACGATTTCGTCTTCGCCTCGGGCGCGATGAAAATGCTTGCCGCGGCGTTGATGAAGATCGCGAACGACATTCGGTGGCTCGCATCGGGTCCGCGCGCGGGAATCGGCGAGCTGATTCTGCCCGAGAACGAACCAGGCAGCTCCATCATGCCGGGTAAAGTGAATCCGACTCAGTCTGAGGCGATGACGATGGTTTGCGTTCAGGTTTACGGCAACGATCTCGCCGATAAGCTTCGGCGCATCGCAGGGAAACTTTGAGTTGAACGTGTTCAATCCGGTCATCATTTACAATTTTTTGCACTCGGCGAGGCTGCTGAGCGACGCGTGCACGATGTTCCGCGAGCATGCCGTCGAAGGACTACGAGCCGACGAAGAGCAGATCCGAAAATATCTCGATGAGTCGCTGATGGTCGTCACCGCGCTCTCTCCGCACATTGGGTACGACAAAGCCGCCGAAATTGCGAAGAAAGCCCACCACGAAAAGACGACGCTCAAAAAGGCCGCCCTCGGGCTCGGGCACGTCACGGAAGAAGAGTACGATCGCATCGTCGTTCCCAAGGAGATGACCTCGCCGAGCTAACCAAGCTTCTCTAAACTATAGCTGGCGCCAAACGAGCGTGACGGCCGCGGTCACGAGCGCGATCGCGACGACGATCAATAACTGCGGCGACCTCAAGCGAAGGGAGAGCCGCGCGCCGATCGGGCCGCCGAGCAATCCGCCGGCGACGAGCGGGACGACGTCCCTGCCGATAACGTCGCCCTGCATCACGTGCACGATCAGGCCGGGTGGCGAAGTGAGAAGGATCGCGAAATGCGAGGTCGCGCTTATCGCGTGGGCCGGCAGTTCGGAGAAGTAGAGGAACGCCGGAACGAGCACGATTCCTCCGCCCAAGCCGAAAAGACTCAAGAAAATTCCCACGAGAAACCCGAGCGCCAGCGCGCCGCGGTACGACATTCCTTTGATTTCGTGGAGGCGATGCCAGTCGGGCCGACCGGCCATGCGCCTCTCGGCATTCCACGCCATATCGATCGCCACCGCGACCAAGAGCATCGCGAGAAGCACGTCAAAGATACGCCCGGGAATGTGCAGTGAAATGACCGCGCCGATGACGCTGCTGGGCAGGCCGCCGAGCGCGATGAGCAATCCGATACGAAGGTGCACGCGCCGATGAAGCAGGTAAGTGAATGCACCGCTCGCGCTGTTGGCGACGATCAGTACGAGCGACGTGCCCGCCGCATCGGCCGGCGAAAAGCCCAAGAAAAGCCGCAGGATCGGAACCAGGATGAAGCCGCCCCCGAGCCCCACCATCGAGCCGAAGACGCTCGCAAAGAATGCAGCCGCGAAGAGCTCCAGCGCAAATCGCGCTAGCTTACCCTCCCGATGTAGCGGCGATCACGCGTGTCGATGCGTACGACGTCGCCGCTTTCCACGAAGAGCGGAACCGCGACGGTTGCGCCGGTCTCGAGCTTGGCCGGTTTCGTAGCGTTCGTCGCGGTATCGCCTTTGAATCCGGGATCGGTTTCAACGATCTTCAGCTCGACGTGTGCCGGAAGGTCGATACCGATCGGCGCACCATCGTGGAATTGCACGTCGACGGCCATACCGTCCTTCAAGAAATCGGCGGGATCGCCGATGAGGTCGCGCTGGAGCGTGACGTTTTCGAACGTCTCCTGGTCCATGAAATGGTACCCTTCGGCGTCGTTGTAGAGCATTTGCATCTGCCGGTTATCGACGATGGCCCGCTCGAGTTTTTCGCCCGCCCGGAACGTTCTTTCCAACGTGGTTCCGGTCTTGACGTTCTTCATCCGAGTGCGGACGAACGCCGAGCCTTTTCCGGGTTTGACGTGCAGGAACTCGATCACCGTCCAAAGCTGGCCATCCACGACGATGGTCACGCCGTTGCGGAGGTCGTTTGACGAAATCATTGCGTTGCGCACAGTACGGGCTGCAGCGAGGCAAGCCCTGGCGGACTGGCAGACCTTTACGTGTGCCGCCCGGAGAGTCGAATCGCTCTTTCCGTTCCGGCTCGCAGCCGAAGAATATTTTCTCGGTGCGTGAAGAGGATCAGCAATGCGGCAAAAGCGCCATAGAGCGTTTCGGGAACCGAGCCTGTAAAGAACCAGATCGCAATTGCCGCGAGCGATACTGCCAAGCATCGAGCCGACCGAGGAATAGCGGGTTAGCGCCGCGCCGGCAACCCAGCCTCCCACGCCGACGAGACCTGCCGGCCAACAGAGAGCAAAGATCGCTCCAAACGACGTTGCGACCCCCTTGCCTCCCCGGAAGCGAAGCCAGGGCGAAAAACAATGCCCCAGCACGGCTCCGGTCGCGACGAGCGCGCCGATGATTTGGTCTGCGGGCGGCAAGCCTTCGATGTCAGACGACCGCGAAAGAATGCAGAGCGCATATCGTCGGCGCGAATCCCTTGAGCGCTCGAGCAATAGGACCGCTAGGGCACCGGCTTTGCCCAGCGTACGCAGGGCATTCATCGCACCGATGTTTCCGGAACCCTGCGTGCGAATGTCGGTACGGTAGAAAATCCGACCGATAAGGTAGCCGAACGGGATCGAACCGATCAGGAACGCTCCGACGAATGCTGCAATGGAATCGCATCAGAAGCAGGAGCAAAGAACGCCGAGGGTAAGCCGACATCGCTCACGGCTTCGACTCGTCCCGGTCGCGGCGTGCGCGAAAC
Organism: Vulcanimicrobiota bacterium; assembly: GCA_963767725.1. Taxonomy (GTDB): domain Bacteria; phylum Vulcanimicrobiota; class Vulcanimicrobiia; order Vulcanimicrobiales; family Vulcanimicrobiaceae; genus Cybelea. The sequence continues at coordinate 160,049 of CAVYEN010000003.1, read as the reverse complement.
TCGAGCGTCAATGGAACGCCTTCAAACTCAAAATGCTTGCCGGATGGTATTCTCCAAGAAACGCTTGTAATGCGATTGCACGAGTTCGGGATCGTTGCAGTGGAAAACGAAGAGTGGAGGATGCGTCGCAGGCTGCGACGCGTAATAGATACGCAGCAGCTTGCCCGCAGTTGCCGGTGGCGGGTGCGCCAAAATCGCAGCGCGAAGCGACCACATTGAGCTGCGCGGTTGGAATGCGACGGTCGAGATTCTCCGCGATGGCCGGCGACGATCGGCATGAGGCTTCCCAACCGGCGGTGCGTCTTTGCGGAAAGAAACGTAATCGGCGCGAAGGCCGCAAAGGGAACCGACTCTCGCACGACCTCCGCAAGCTCGTTCTGACTAAAGTCGCCGTCCTGCTCGCGAACGAGGTCCCACTTGTTGCCGACGATGATTAGGCCTTTGCGCTCTTCGAGAGCGATGCCGGCAAGTCGGCGGTCCTGCGTCATGATGCCCGTCATTGCATCGAAGACGAGCAGCGCGATGTCGCAGCGCGCGATTGCCGACAACGAGCGGAGCGCGGCGTAATATTCGATCGCTCCGTGGGCCTGCGGCTTTTTGTGAAAGCCCGCAGTATCCACTAAGCGGAAGTCGCGGTCGTGCCATTGGAATACGCGCGTCGACGGCGTCGCGCGTCGTTCCGGGGCTTTGCGAAACGAGCGTCCGCTCTTCGCCGAGCAGCGCATTGACGAAAGAACTTTTGCCGACGTTGGGGCGCCCGATCACCGCGAGTGCAAGCTCATCCCTAGTCACGCGCATCCGGGATTGGGGAGGCAAAAGTTCAACGATGCGGTCGAGCAGGTCGCCCGTGCCTTCTCCGTGGATCGCCGAAACGGCTATCGGCTCGCCGAAGCCGAGCCCCCCGAACTCGGCTTGGACGGCGGCCGCTGCGTCGGGCGACTCCGCTTTATTGGCAACGAGCACGATCGGCTTTCGTTTACGACGCAAGATGCCCGCGACGGTCGTCGTCGAGCGGATGCAGTCCGATTTGAGCGTCGACGACCATGACGATGACGTCCGATTCATCGGCGGCGGCCTCGGCTTGACGGCGCGTGGCGTCGGCCAGCTCCGCACCGTGCGCCATATCCGCGCGCGGATCGATGCCCGCCGTGTCGACGACGCTGAAGGTCGAGCCGCGCCAATCGCCGAGCGCGTAGAGACGGTCACGGGTAACGCCGGGCGTATCCTCGACGATCGCGAGTCGGCGGCCAATCAGGCGGTTGAAGAGCGCGCTCTTGCCGACGTTTGGTCGTCCAACGATGGCAACCGTCGCCGGATGGAGCATCCTCCTCATTTCTCAGTCGCCGCAAGGATGACCCATCGGGCCGGAACGACCGCGTCGTCACGCGAACTGCACCACCAAGCATGCCCAGCGTCTACATCGAGACCTTCGGCTGTCAGATGAACGAAGCCGATTCCCGCTATATTGCCGAGCGCGCAGCCGCGGCCGGATACAGCATTGTCACCACGCCGGAAGAGGCCAACGTCGTCGTTCTCAACACGTGCACCGTCCGGGACAGCGCAGAACGCAGAGCTTACGGCCGAATGAACCACTTGCGCGCATTGAAAGCCTCCGATCCGACTGTGCGTTTGGTGGTTACCGGCTGTTTGGCAGAGCAAGATCGCCAACGGCTGCAGCAACGGGCACCACACGTCGACGCGCTTTTCGGGACCCGAGAACTGGCGCGACTCGGCGATCAGCTCGCCGCGTGGTCTTCTGGCCTTGGAGACACCGCGCCGAACGCCGCTCTCGAGGGTGACGTTCGTGACAGCATGTTGAGATTCGCGCTCGGAGGCACCGCCGACGGGGTAACCGATGCCTTCAGCCATCTGCGTGCATTCGTTACCGTGCAGCGCGGCTGTTCCTACTATTGCACCTTCTGTATCGTTCCACACGTACGGGGCCGCTTCGATCACCGCCCGCAGAACGCCATTGTGGAAGAAGTTCGCGAACGCATTGCTCATGGGGCTCGGGAAATAACGCTCGTTGGTCAAACGGTCAACGCTTGGCGAGATTGCGGCGGCGCAGATTTCGGCGATCTTTGCCGAACGATCGCGCGTCTGCCGGGGCTCGAACGGCTCACGTTCATCTCGCCACATCCAAAAGATTTCACTGAAAAAATTCTCAACGACCTCGCCGCCGTTTCGGAGCTCAATCCGCGAATCCACTTGCCGCTGCAATCGGCAAGCGATGCGATGTTGCGGCGGATGAATCGAAAGTATACGCTGGCTCAATTCCAGCGAATCGTGGCAGACTTTCGAAACCGGCTGCCCGGGTGCGCGATCACTACGGATATCATCGTTGGTTTCCCGGGCGAAACCGACGACGACTTCGAAGCCACTCTCGAATATGTGCAGACCGGCGCCTTTACAAACGCGTTCACGTTCATCTATTCGATTCGGCGAGGGACGCCGGCCGCCAAATGGGAGCAGGTTCCGCGGGATGTCGCCTTCGCGCGCTTTACACGATTGGTCGACGCACAGAACCACGCGACGCGCGCGTATCATGAGCGCAAAGTGGGTCGAGTGGTGCGAGCGCTGATCGTCGGGGATTCAAAGAAAGATGCAAGCCGGCTCACCGCAAAGACCCCCGACAACGTCACGATCGTCGCGCCGAAGCCGCCCGATTACCACTCGACGTCTCGAACTGACGCATATTCCTATGCCGGGACCCCTTGGCTCGACGTCGCGATCGAAAGCGCGCATGTGTGGGGTTGCTTGGGAACGGTAGTCGCGCGGGCCGACCGATACGACGACGACGGCGAACGTGTCGAGAGGCCGACCGTTGATCTCACCCTGCTGGAGCCGCACACGCTTCGGCGGTAATCCGTGACCAAGTTTTCCCCGATGCTCGAACAGTATTTCGGAATGAAGGCCAAGCATCCCGAAGCGATACTTCTCTCGCGGGTTGGCGATTTTTACGAGGCGTACGGCGAAGACGCCGAGATCGTCGCGCACGCGATCCAAATTGCGCTGACGAGCAAGGAAGCCGGAGGCGGCCAACGCGTTGCAATGGCCGGCGTGCCGCACCACGCTTTGGCCGGCTATCTCGCGCGGCTCGTGCAGCAGCGGTTCGTCGTCGCGCTAGCCGAACAGCTCGAGGTCCCCCAGCCAAACCGGCTCGTGCGGCGCGAGATCGTGCGATTAATAACACCTGGGACGTTGGTCGAGGAACAGCTTCTCGACGGGAAATTCGAATAATTATCTGGCAGCAGTTGCCGCGGTTGGCGAGACGGTTGCCCTGGCCTATGCCGACGTTTCGACGAGCTACTCCGCCGCCACGGTGATCGCAGGCGAAGACGCGCACGACGAACTCCTTGCCGAGCTGGCGCGAATTGGGCCAGCCGAGATAGTAGCCGACGTCTCCGCCGAGCTGCGTGCAACGATTGCGACTGCGGTAGAAGCGATGGGTGCGCGTTTGGCCACACCTGCCCTCGTCATTGTCGAAACGCGCGAACGGCAAACGTTCGACGGCTTTTCGATCGATGAATCGCTGGCCATACACCGCGCGCTCGAAGCCCTCGCGACTTTCGTAAAACGCACCGGCGTGACTAATGGCGAGCTTGGGTCGACCACGGCGCAGCTTTATCGGCGGCAGCAGTTCCTGGCGCTCGATCCAGCGACGCGCAAGCATCTCGAGCTCACCCGAGCGCAAGGCCAGAACCCCCGCGCGACGCTGCTGGGAACACTCGATTCTTGCGCGACCTCAATGGGATCTCGGATGCTCGCGCGCTGGATACTTGGCCCGCTCGTCGATCGAGAAGCCATCGGCGCCCGGCAGGATGCGGTTGCAGTCCTAGTCAGCGAGCATATCCGTCGGGAAGCGATCCGTGAAATTCTCAAGAGCGCATTCGATCTCGAGCGGATTGCACAAAAGGCACGCTTTCGCCGGGCGATGCCGCGCGATCTGATCTCACTGCGCCGAACGCTCGACGTGCTTGCGCCGCTTAGGCAAGCAGCACCGCCCGCGCTCGCGCCCTTATTCTCGCGAATCGGCGATTTTGCGGACCTACTCGAGGACTTGCAGTCCACGCTCGTTGACGAGCCTCCTGCTTTGCTCGTTGATGGCGGAGTGATCCGGCCCCAGCGCGACGCGGAACTCGCGCAATGCGTTGCGTTGCGGAGCGAGGCGCGTTCTAGACTCTCCGAACTAGAGCAACGCGAACGCGAGCGCACGGGCATCAAGACGCTTAGAGTAAAGTACGCCAGTCCTTTCGGCTACGCGATTGAGGTCAGTAAGAGCTATGCGGCAGCCGTACCGCCGGAATACGTTCGCAAACAAACGCTGAGCGGCGGAGAGCGCTACGTTACGCCGGAGCTCAAGGAGCTCGAGGTGGCAATTGCTTCAGCTCAGGCGCGACAAGAGCGGCTCGAACATCAGCTCTTTGAAGCGCTCGTCGACCGCGTCGCGGCCAGAGTCGAGGAACTGCTGGAAGCCGCCCGCGCGATCGCCGAAATCGACGCTCTCACCGCGCTCGCTCGATGCGCTGCAGAGCGCGGCTACGTGCGTCCGATGTTCGTTGACGAGAGCATCGTCGCAATCGAAGAGGGGCGCCATCCGGTCATGGAAGCCGTTCTCCACACGAAGTTCGTTCCGAACGATCTCAACTTGCGCGCCGGAGAGCGGCGCTTCGTGCTCTTGACCGGACCGAATATGGGCGGAAAGTCTACCTACCTGCGTCAGACCGGACTTCTCACCATCATGGCGCAGATCGGTTCGTTTGTACCGGCGAAAAGGATGGAGCTGGGCGTCGTCGACCGCATATTTACGCGCATCGGCGCAGGCGACGATCTCGCTTCGGGTCAGTCGACGTTTTTTATGGAGATGGCGGAGGCGGCGCATATCCTGCGGCGCAGCACGCAGCGCTCCTTGCTCTTGATCGACGAAGTGGGGCGCGGCACGGGCACACTCGACGGGCTGGCGATCGCGCAGTCGATCTGCGAATTCCTTCTCTCCCTCGAGGGACAAGTTCCGCTCGTGCTCTTTGCTACGCACTTTCACGAGCTTTGCACGTTGAGCGATCACTGGAGCGCGGTTGCCAACCTCCACATCACGGCGGTCGAGAATACCGCGCGCGGAGGCGCGCCGGTCTTTTCGCATCGCGTCCAGCCTGGAAGCTCTTCCCGCTCGTTCGGAATAGAGGTCGCGCGCATGGCGGGATTACCCGAAGCAGTCGTCGAGCGAGCGCAGGAAATCGCCGACGCGCTCTCCGGTAACGCCGACGTCGAGGCGCGCGTGCCGCTTCGCAAAAAGATGCGCAAGCGCACATCGACGGAGCGTCAGCTTTCATTCCTCCAATCCTGAGAACTGCTTGAGGGGGCGCAAAAGGGGTCGCTCGCGGGGCGACGGAAAGGCGCACTCTTGAGGGTCTCGCGCACCGTTTGCGGATTCTGCTTGGCAGTCGCGGTAATCACGACAGCAATCGCGGATCCGTTTGTCGAATTCGCTTCCAACGTCGGCTGGTTCGGGCCGGGAACGTTTACCGATCACAGCAACCTCGACGTCGTTCCGGCCCTGCTCGCGGGCGTAGTGCTCCTAGCCCTGTTCATGGTGCTTAAGGCTCGGGCGTTGTTGGCAGGACGGGCGCTTCCGGGCAGCTGGGTTGCATTACTGCCGTCTATCTTCGTTCTTCAAATGTTCACGCTCTATCTCATTGAGACGCTGGAGCAGCTGCTCGCGTTCGGACACGTGTTGGGCCCCGCGATATGGTTGGGTGCGCCGCCGGCGATCGGTTTGGCCGTTCACGCCGCAGCATGTATCGCAGTCACTTGCGCGATAGTACGCTCGAAGCGAGCGCTGGCCGAAACCACGTTACGAGTGGTTCGCCTCGTTGCCACGATTGCCGCACTCAACGTCAAACCGACCGCGCGTTGCCCTCGCCGATTTGACGGCGTATGCTTCAAAAAGCTTCTACCCATTCTTTGCACGATTGGAGAACGGGCTCCCCCGATCGCCGCGGTCTAGTTACCAAATTCAATTTGTCGGGGGGATAGCTATGTTTTCCAAACGGTGGTTCCGCGCCGTCGTCGTCACCATCCTCGCGCTGGCTTCGATGGCTCTCGGGTTTCTGATCGTACGAGGTCCGATTCGGCAGCAAATCGTTGCTCAGAGCGCTCGCCGTTCCTTTGGACAGCTCAAGCTCAACCTATTGGTTCTCGGCTATCAAGCCGACGAAATGACGACCGACACCGTTATCGTCGCGCACCTCGACGTCGGACGGCGCGCCGCGACGCTCGTATCGATCCCGCGAGACACGTGGGTTGCGGTCCCCGGAGCCGGCTATGGCAAAATCAATTCGGCATACGCCTACGGAGGAGCGCATGCGACCGCGCGAGTAGCGAGTCGGCTTCTTGGGGGCATCCCTATCGACGAAATCGTCGCTTTGCAGCCGCAAGGCGCGGCCGCCATCGTTGACGCTCTGGGTGGTCTGGACATCAACGTTGATGAAACGATGAACTACGACGACAACAGTGGTGGCCTCCACATCCATCTCAAGAAAGGCAAGCAGCACCTCAGCGGGAGCGAAGTCGCCGGATACATACGTTTTCGTCAGGACGCCGCCTCTGATTTCGGACGCGTTCGCCGTCAGCAGCAGGTGCTCAAGTTGATGCTCGACCAGTTGAGCCAACCTCAGAACTGGGTCAAACTACCGCGGGTGCTGCAATTGGCGCGCAAAGAGATCAATACGACGATGAGCAATCGGCAAATGATCTCCCTTTTGACGATCTATCGTAACGTACCTGATGAAAACATCCGGTCGTTCACTCTGCCAAGCAGGGTTGGCTGGGTCGGTGACGCTTCGGTCGTCTTCGACGATCCGCGCTGGGCAAAATTGATCGGCTCCGTGCTCTTCAGCAAAAGCGATCCGCCGCAGGACGAGGTGCTGGTCGCAAACGCAACCGGAAAGACCACGCTCGATGGAACGATCGTTGGTGCGTTGCGAGGAGCCGGCTGGAACGTGCCTACTTTTATCGACACGAAGGCGAAGCGCCGGAGCCTCGTTATTGGGTCCACGACTGCTGCCGCGACCCTCGCGAAAACCTTTGCCACGACAATTCAGCCCGGCACAAAAACGGCGCTCGTCATCGGCGCAGATCTCGCCCCCGACGCGGAATGACTCGATCTAACGCCCCAGCGATGGGAAAACGAGCTGCAGCGTCGAGGCGATCGTCAGCGCGCCGACGATAAAGACGGTCGCCCACGCGACGACGTTGAAGGCCACTCCATTGGTCCACGTCCCCATCAGCCGCTTGTTATTGATGAGCAACAGCATGAGCACGAGCACAATGGGCAAGAGCATGCCGTTGAGTACTTGGGAGTAAAATATAATGCCGCCCAGCGGAGCCCCGGGGACGACAACGATTCCCGCTCCGACGATGATAAGCGCAAGATAGAAGCCGTAGAAGACGGGCGCTTCAAATAAGCCTCGATCCACGCCGCGCTCGAAGCCGAAGGCTTCGCAGACGTAGTACGCGGTGGAAAGTGGAAGGATTGAAGCTGTAAAGACGGCGGCATTGAGCAAACCCAGCGCGAAGAGCAAAGCCGCAAACTTACCGGCTATCGGCGCGAGCGCGACCGCAACGTCGCCCACATTGTTGGTTACGGAGAGGGGATGAGCCGCGTGGAGATTGTGAATGTAAATGGTAGCCGCGCACGATACGACGATGAAATACGCGATGACGTCGGTCCATATTCCGCCGGTGATGACGTCGAGACGCGAGTAGCCATAGTCGTCCTTGCGAACGCCCTTATCGACGACCGCCGCTTGAATGTAGAACTGCATCCAAGGTGAGATCGTCGTCCCGATTACCGCTATGACCATGATCATATAGGCTTTCGAGGCTTGCAAGTGCGGGACGACGGTCTGGCGCAGGACGTCGTGCCAATCGGGACGCACCATGAACGCGCTGACGACATAGGCGATGTAGACCAAGCAAAAAAGGAAGAAGATGCGCTCGACGAGCTTCGCGTCTCCACGCGTGACCGTGAAAAACACGAAAATTGCCGCACCGGCTACCATCGCAATCTTTAAGGCCTCCGCGTTGAGAATGGGGAGGTAGCTTCCGAAGATCGGGGCTGAAGAAGCGATGCCCGCGAATTCGGTTGCCGTGTTGCCGATGTCGCCGCAGACGAAAAGGAGAAGGCACCAAAAGGTCACCCTTACTCCGAAATTCTCGCGAATGAGGTCGGCTAGCCCCTTGCCGGTGACCGCACCCATGCGCGCGCACATCTCTTGGACGACGACCAGCGCGATCGTGATGGGCACGAGAAGCCAGAGCAACGAGTAACCGAACTGCGCTCCCGCCTGGGAGTACGTCCAGATTCCACCGACGTCGTTGTCGGCGTTCGCCGTTATGATGCCGGGCCCCACGATCGAGAGGAACATGACGACCGATCGCCAGACGTTTGGCCGGACGACGCGCGCTGCCGTCACCCCCTTTAAAATAAAAAACTGTCGCCTCGCAGGCTGACAGTTTGAGAAACTTCGCGCGGCGAGCCGCGCCATCTCCCTCAATGTCGAGCTTTAGCACTGCACACCTTAGACCCTTCGCCTTCGTTTCGGGTCAGCCGCGTTAGATTTCGCCTTGATTCGGCGGAATCTGGTCACCCGTTGGGGTCTCTCGACCTTTCCGGGCAGCGGCATCTCTTCGTGCAGACGCCTCACCTAACGAGGAATCCTTAATCAGGATACTCGCGACCGAGGCTTTGTCAACCCCGAGCCGCGAACTGGTTGTCGTGGGCAGCATTCACGAACTTGACGCCGTCACGATCGGGCAAATCGCCGCCGGAGAAATCATCGATCGTCCGGCCTCCGTAGTGAAAGAGTTAGTCGAGAATGCGATCGACGCCGGCGCCGAGCGAATTGCGGTTAACGTCGAATGCGGCGGTCTCGACCTTATCGAAGTAATCGATGACGGCGCCGGAATTGCGGCGGAAGATCTTCCGCTTGCGCTACGCCGTCATACGACGAGCAAACTACGAACTTCCGATGAGCTCGAATCGGTTCTGACGCTCGGCTTTCGCGGCGAAGGTTTGGCTTCAATCGGGGCCGTCGCACGCACCGAAATCGTTTCGCGGGAAGCGCACCGTCCCGTGGGCGCTCGCGTTAGCGCCGACGCGGAGGAAATAAGTGCCGTAGAACCGGTCGCCTCGCCGGTTGGAACGTGCGTTCGAGTTCACGCATTGTTCGAAAAGATTCCCGTCCGCCGCGAATATCTTCGTTCCGCGAGCTCGGAATTTAATCGCATCTCGTCTTGGCTATCGAGCTTCGCGCTTGTATATCCGCGACGGACCTTCGCGTTGCGTCACGACGGCAAGGAAGTCTGGGTGATGCCCTCGAGCGCGGACGAACGGGATCGTCTAGCAATGGTCTTTGGAAGAGAAGCGGCTAAAACGCTGCTGCCGCTCGATGGCGCCGGAGCTCGTATGCTCGACGGGCGGTTACGCGGCTACGTGAGCGCTCCAGGATACGATCGTCCGGATCGCAGGATGCAAATGCTCTTTGTCAACGGAAGGCTTTTGCGCAGCGCAATTCTGGCCGGCGCGTGGACGAGCGGTTATGCGACTTTCGCCATGGTCGGACGCCATCCGTACGGCGCCATCTTTCTCGATCTTCCGCCGGATCACGTCGATCCGAACGTGCATCCTACCAAGAGCGACGTTCGATTGCGCTATGCCAGTCAGGTCTTCGAGAGCGTGCGCCGTACGATCGCCGGCACGCTGACCGCTCACGCTAAGGCACGGCCTCTCGATCGAGGCGCCGACGCCGGAACTACGGACGTCTCATTCGCTCCAGCAGAAATCGCTGCAGGCGAGGTGCACGCAAAACGCCGGCTCAGCGTCCTATGCGCAGCTCGATCGCACCTTTATTCTTGCCAGCGAGGGAGAGGCGTTGCTGTTGGTCGATCAGCATGCCGCCCACGAGCGCATCGCGTACGAAAAGATCGCCGCTTCCGCCCGCGGGACTGCCGCAAGCGAACCGCTTCTCGTGCCGTACGTCGTCGAGCTCGACGCGGCGCGCAGCGCCGTGCTCGATCGAACGATCGAGCCGCTGCGCGAAGGGGGGCTCGAGATCGAACCGTTCGGCGAGCGCACGTATCGGATCATGGCGACGCCCTTCGGCTACGGCGCTCGCAGTTTCGACTTAGCAGGTTTCATCGACGACCTGACCGACGAGCCGAAACAACGGGACGTGCGAGAACGAGTTTGGGCGTCGCTGGCATGTCATTCGGTGACGATTGCCGGGGAAAGCCTGGAAGCCGAAGAGATGAGGACGCTCGTCGAGCGGCTGCAGGTATGTGAAAATCCGATGCATTGTCCGCACGGTCGGCCGACGATGGTGCGTCTTGGCCCCGGCGAGATCGCGCGCATGTTCAAGCGTGCATAACGCTCTTGCCTCCAGCGTCCTCATCATCGCGGGCACGACCGCAAGTGGCAAGACCGAGCTCGCGATCGAGCTGGCACGGGAGTTCGATGCGGAGATCGTCGGTGCCGACTCCACGGCAGATTTATCGAGGCATGCCCATCGGTACGGCGGCGCCCTCGGCGGAGCAGCTGCGCGAAGTTACGCATCACCTGATCGGATTTCTTAGTCCGTTCGAACGCTATTCTGCAGGACAATATGCACGCGACGCAATTCGAGCGGTGACGGACATCCATCGCCGTGGCAAGCGCGCGATCGTTGCCGGCGGCACGGGATTCTACATTCGCGCTCTAACCGGTGCGGTCGGTCTGGCGCCTCAATACGATGGGGCATTGAGGGCGCGTCTTGCCAGCGAAGTAGTGCTGCACCCCCCAGACTTTCTGTATGGTTGGCTCGAACAGCGCGATCCGGTGCGCGCACGGGCGCTCGCCGCTAACGATACCTATCGCGTGGCTGCGTGCGCTCGAAATTGCGCTGGCTGTGCCGACTGCAACGGTTGCGCAGGAGCCGTCGCGCACGCTTGCGAGTGAAGGCTTGGCATGGGCCGTAGTTTTTCTCGATGTGCCGTGGAGCGTCATCGACGCGCGGATTGCACGGCGGACCGCGTGGATGCTCGACGCGCGGACTCCTTGAGGAAGCCGAGCGCCTCGGAAGCGGCGCCGTCGCGGCCAACGCGGTTGGGTACGCGCAGGCGTGCGGATATCTGCGCGGGTGGAGCACGAAAGCGGAGCTGCGAGCGTCACTCGAACGAGCCACGCGCCGCTACGCACGTCGTCAACGCGCATGGTTTCGCGGGCAGCCGGCGACGCTTTGGCTACCGCCCGAATCGGTCGGAAATGCAGCACGGGAAAAGCTGGGCTGGTCTTCGAAGCGCGGCTGATGCACGTCACGAAAATGCACGGCTCGCGCAATGACTTCGTGATCGTCGATCGACGCAGCGTGAGCCTGAACGACGTTGCATCGTTCGCGCAATGGGCCTGCGATCGTCGTGACGGCATTGGCGCCGACGGCCTAATCGTCCTCGAGTCGACGCCCTCTGCCGACGTGAGGATGCGCACGATCAATGCCGACGGAAGCGAAGCCGAGATGTGCGGCAATGGCATCCGCTGCGCAGCCCGCTGGCTCGATGAGGCCGGGGAAGGCGCTTGCATTGCATTCGATACCGAGGCGGGTATCGTCCGCACGGAAATCGTCGCGCGGCAGCCCGAGTATCTGGTGCGAGTTATGATGGGCGCATCCCAAGATCCGTGCAATCGCACTTCCGGCTTTCCCAGATGCGACGTTTGTCGATATCGGAAATCCGCACGTCGTGCTCTTTAGCACGAAGATCGAAGATATCGAGCTGGAAAGACGGTAGCCGAGGAGCTGCAAAGAGAGCCGCTTTTTCCGGCGGGAACCAACGTGCATGCCGTGGCCGAAGCGGGAAAGGCGTCGCTGCTCGTTCGTCATTGGGAACGAGGCGTGGGCTTGACCTTTGCCTGCGGAACGGGAGCCGTCGCCTGTGCTGCCGTCGCGATCGACGACGAGGTTTTCAGTCGCCCGTCGAAGTCATTGCTTCCGGGCGGACGTCTGGTCGTCGAGTGGAACGGTCGCGGCGACGCATATCTCATTGGTCCCGCGGTGCGCGTCTTCGATGCGGAGGTGAGCCGTTGGTGTCGGTCTTCGCGTGACGCGATGTCGGCGTGGGCTCGCTTCCTGCGATGCGCGAGGCGCTTCTCGTTCGATGCAGATCTCGTTCCGCTCGCAGACGGCGGTCTCGTTCGAGAGGCCTGCTCGACGAGCTGATCCCGGCCCCGCCGGGAACGCTCGAGATGGTCTTGCCGCAACGCGCGGCCGTTGACGACGATCGGCCCAATCGCGCAACGAACGGCACTGGCCGTCGCGCTCCCGGCCGGATACACGCGTCTGCTGCTTCCCGCCTATGCGGCCGACAGTAACGCGCCCGCACTGCCGCTCTTCGGCTACACTTTTGCGTGCGCCGTCGACGATCGATTACACGTTGCGGCAATGCAAACCGATGAGAGTGAGGAATGGGAGCCGCGCAGGTTTGCCGGCTCGGCGAACTCGAGGAAACGATCGCACGGCGATTAACGCGCGAGCCGCGCAATCGTGTGTTGCGACAAGTCGCCCGTTGCTCGCTCGAGTACGCGTGCTTCACCGCCCAGAACGTCTTCTTGCCACGAGGCGAAGCCGCGTTTCCGGTCTCGCCCAAGTGCAACGCGCGCTGTGTCGGCTGTATCTCCGAACAAGGTGCCGATGCGCGCGTGCCGTCGTCGCAAGAGCGCGTCACCGATGAAGCTTCGGCGCAGGAGCTCGCCGCGATCGCAATCGAGCATTTGGAGCGCGTGGATGGTGGAATCGTCTCCTTCGGGCAGGGCTGCGAAGGCGAGCCACTTCTACGCTCGGGTACCATCGCACGAGCAATCGAAGCGATCCGGGCCAAACGCACCAATGGGATGATGAACCTCAATACCAACGGCAGCAAGCCGGCGAGCTGCGACGCTGCATCGACGCCGGTTTGGATGCCGTGAGGATTAGCCTCAATTCGTTTCGCTCGCGCGTCTACTCGGCCTATTACCGGCCGCAGGGATACGATCTCGAAGACGTCTTCACGTCGGTGCGCCTCGCGCTCTCCGCAAGCTGCGCGTTAGCCTGAATCTGCTCACCCATCCGGGCGTTACGGACGACGAGGAAGAGATTTTCGCTGCGGAAAGCTTCCTCCGCGAGTCGCCGGTCTCAATGGTTCAGACGCGTACGCTCAATATCGATCCGGCGGTCTACTTCGATGTCGTCGGCCGCCCGCGCGCGCCGATCGGCATGCGCCGCGCGATCGAGCGCCTTCGCAATCTCGCACGCGTGGGAAATTTCACGCACACGCATTAGCAGGCTCGGCGTGAAGCTCTGGCAGATTCTGCTCGTTGTTGCTCTTGGCGTTGCGTTCGGACTCATCGAACCCGGGCGTCTCACTTATGCGTTCGGTCATGCCACGCTCTACGTCTTTCTCCCGGCCCTGCTTTTCGAGGCTGGCTGGAACCTAGACTATAGGGCGATCCTGCGCCATTGGATGCGCGATTGCGACGCTGGCCGGCCCCGGCGTGCTCGTTACGGCGGTGATCGTCGCCGGATCGCTTGCGATCGTGCACGTGCCGTTTGGGCCCGCGTTGCTTTCCGGAGCTATTCTCAGTGCGACCGATCCCATTGCGGCCGTGGCGGTCTTTCGACGATTGAAAGTTCCGCCGGCGCTCGCGACCATTGTCGAATGCGAATCGCTTTTCAACGATGCCGTCGCCGTCACGCTCTATCGCGGCGTGCTGGCCGCCACTCACACTCGGAGCCGCCAGTGCGGCGCGATTGCGTTGGTTGCGCTCGAAACGTTGGCGGGGTGCCCTTGGTGGCGTCGTCTTTGGAGCGTCTTCTGGCGTTTGTAGTTGCGCGCGCCTCTACGCAGCAGCCGCGACGTCAAGCTTCAAATAGCCGGCTACGATTTTCTGCGCGTACGGCGCGTATTTCGCGGCCGACGGGCTTCGGCTTTCCGGCATCTTTGCGACGATCGCATGCGGCATCGCCCTGCGATATTACGAGCGGACTTGGATTACGCCGACCATCGCCGACGACGTGAATCGATTTTGGGACCTTGCGGCCCTGCTTGCCAACGCTGCTCGTTTTTTTCATGGTGGGGGCCGCTCTGCAGATCGGGCGGCGTGTCGCGCAGGAGCCGGTCTTTGTCGTCGCCTGCATCGTCGCAATCGCGATCGCTCGAATGGTCGTTGCCGGATTGCTCCTTCCGGTCCTATCCCCGCGAGTGGATCGACGTGGTACGCGCAGCGGGGATGCGGGGTGCGCCTATCGCTGGCTCTGGCATTAGCGATTCCGCGCATCCATTCCGTATCGCGGAGCGATCGTCGACGCAGCCTTCGCCGTTTCGCTCGCCACGCTGGCGCGCGAGCAGCCTGACGCTGCCGCGGGCGCCAGCGAGGCGCCGTGCGACGCTCTGCGATTAGATGCCCAGCGGATACGCCTCTTCGCCGTGAAGCGCGACGTCGAGGCCGCGTTCTTCAGCCACTTCGTCCACCTTGACCGGCGTGACCAAGTTGATGAGCCAGAGCATCGCGTACGTGAAGCTGAATGCCCACGCGCTGCAAACGAGCGCCGCGACGAACTGCTTGCCGAGAAACGCCGGATTCCCGCGAAGAAGGCCGTCGGCGCCGTGGGATTCCAAAGCGTCGACGCAAAGACGCCGAGCAGAACGATGCCTAAGAATCCTCCCACGCCGTGCACGCCCCAGACGTCGAGCGCATCGTCCCATCCCAGGCCGTTCTTGAGCGCCACGGCAAAGTAACAGACCACGCCGGCGGCGACGCCGATGATCGACCGCGGTCGTCGGCGATACGTAGCCTGCGCGGGCGTGATCGTCGCGAGTCCGGCGACGGCGCCGGTCAGCAAGCCGACAAATTTCGGCTGTCGCCCTCGCGCCCATTCGACGAGCAGCCAGGCGATCGCGGCAAACGATGCGGCGATGTCCGTATTGAGAAAAGCCGACGCCGTTACCGCATCGACGCGCAGCTCGGAGCCCGCGTTGAAGCCGTACCATCCGAACCACAGCAATCCGGTCCCCAACGCAATCAGCGGAACGTTGTGCGGCTTGTTCTCGATCACGTGGCGCCGTCCGACGTAGAGCACCGACGCCAGCGCCGCAAAGCCCGCCGAAGCGTGGAC
Source organism: Vulcanimicrobiota bacterium (assembly GCA_963767725.1). Lineage (GTDB taxonomy): Bacteria > Vulcanimicrobiota > Vulcanimicrobiia > Vulcanimicrobiales > Vulcanimicrobiaceae > Cybelea. Next base: position 144,870 of record CAVYEN010000003.1, on the reverse strand, counting down.
CACGATGCCGCCGGCGAAATCGAGAACAGCCCCAACTCGCCAAAATGCCGTTGGGACTCCAGAGCATGTGCACGAACGGAAAGTAGACGAAGATCAGCCAGGCAGTAAGGAACCAGAAGTACGCCTTGAACGTCACGCGGTTCGCGAATGCGCCGGTGATCAGCGCCGGCGTGATGATCGCGAACATCATCTGATAGGCGATGTGCACGACTAACGGAATTCCGGCATCATTCCCCGTGAACATCGTGTGCAGAGTCACGCCCCGCAGAAACGCATAGGTCGTTGGATTGCCGATGATGCCGTGCCAGTCCGGGCCGAAGCTTTCCGAGTAACCAAAGGCAAACCACAAGACGGTAGTCCATCCGAGCGACATGAAGCTCTGCATCATGATCGTGAGCACGTTCTTGCGCTGCACGAGACCGCCGTAGAAAAACGCGAGTCCTGGTGTCATCAGCATGACCAGGCTCGCGCAGAGAAGCATAAAACCGGTGTTGCCGATATTGACGGGAATCGATGCGCTATTCATAGGCGTGCGCGTTAGGCAGACTCTAGAGTGTTTTTCCCGCCTCGAGCCTTTCGGCGATACCGTTAGTTCATGAATGAAAGGCCGGCGCCAACGTAGTGCTGCTTTTGACCGTTTACCAGCGTCGGTGAGAAGCCGTACTCCATGTCGAATTGCAGATGGTTGCCGAAGTCGCGCTGATAAACGAAGTCGATGAGGCTCTTCGATCCGAACCCCGGCCCTGCGGCCGAATAGTAGGCGTACTCCGCCGAGATTTGGGACGGACCGCCGGGAAGGGCAGCGCTGAGTTCGAGGCTCGGAATAAATGCAAAGTAGGATTGGGCGACGCCGGCCGAGTTGGCCGCGCTCAAGGCGTTGAAGCTGAGAGTGCCGGCGAGGCCGAACTCGGAGTTGATCGTGTAAGCCCCAATCGAAATCTCCGGTAAACTGCGCATTTCCGGCGGTAAAAGCGCGACTTCCCGTCGGATACGTAATTGCGCCGTACAGTCCCCAGTCGGCACTCGAGCTGTAGCCGAGCTCGTACTTCGTAGCGAGACTGACGTCGCTCGAGCCGGTTATCGTGGGCTGACCGACCGAGGACGTTTCATAACTGGGAAGGCCGAACTCGAAATCCAGGTGCGGATCGGCCGTCCCGATGCGCACGAGCGACTGAGGGTAGATCGCGTTGCTGCCGCCGCCCACGCCGGTTGTCGTAGTGTTCGTATAACCGTTTTCGACGTCGAAATGCCCGGTACGTACGGTGCAAACGCCGGTAGTAACGGTCGGCCTATTTACAATTGATAGAATCGACCCGCAGGGATCGCTGGGAACGCTCGGCGTCGGCGAGGGTGAAGGTGCCGAAGCCGGAACCGCCATTGCGGGGCCGGCGGTGAAGGCATTCGCCCATGCGAGGGCGGCTCCTGAAAGAATCGCGATACGTAGCATAGCCCTGCAATTATAGGGTGCCGGAGCACGAATTCGAGCATCCGCCACTCGGATGATCCATCCGGCTCTTCCTTTTGGATCATCCGAGTGGCGGGTACCACGCGCGCGACCGGTCGGCTATGCTAAGCGCGTGCTTCTCGAAATAGGGGTCATCCTGCTGACGATCGTCGGTTTCGTCCTGCTCGATCTTTACGTGGTCGGCTGTGAGAAAGTCTAGCGATGGGCTTCGATGACGCTTTGGGTCTCGCTCTTACCGTTGCCGGCTTAGGGTATCTCATCTACGCGATGCTGCGTCCCGAAAAGTTCTGATGACTTCGATCGGATGGCTGCAGGCCATCGCCTTTTTCGCGATCATTCTAGCGCTCACCAAGCCGCTGGGTTCGTATATGGCGCGCGTTTTCTCGGGCGAACGGACGTGGCTAAGTCCGTACTGGTTCCTGCTCGAAAAGCTGATCTACCGCCTGTGCGGCGTTCGTGAAGACGAGGAGATGACCTGGTACGCGTACGCATTGTCGATGCTTGCCTTTTCGTTGATCGGCCTCGCCTATCTTTACGTTCTTTTGCGCACGCAGAAGTGGCTGCCGTTCAATCCTGCTCATATCGATAACATGTCGCCCGATTTGGCGTGGAATACTGCTGTCAGCTTTACAACGAACACGAACTGGCAGTTCTATTCGGGCGAGACGGCGATGAGTTATCTTTCCCAAATGGCCGGTCTCGCGTGGCATAATTTCGTTTCAGCTGCAACCGGCATCGCGATCGCGGTCGCGGTCGTGCGCGGTCTCGTGCGAACAAACATAAAGACGCTCGGGAACTTCTGGGTCGATCTGGTTCGCTGTTCGCTGTACGTGCTGCTACCGGTCTCGATCGTTATCGGACTCTTTTTGGTCTGGCAAGGGGTCCCGCAGAACTTCCACGCCTATCAAAGCGCAAGGTCGATCGAGGGCTTCGCGCAGACGATTACCGGCGGCCCGATGGCCTCGCAAGAAGTGATCAAAGAGCTCGGCACCAACGGCGGCGGCTTCGTCAACGCAAACTCCGCCTCGCCCAACGAGAACCCCTCGCCGCTAACGAACTTCGTCGAGCTTCTCCTGATCTTTTCGCTCGGAGCCGGTCTGACGTATATGTACGGCAAGATGGTAAAAGACACGCGCCAAGGCTGGGCGATCTTCGCCGCGATGGCAATTCTATTTTTCGTGGGCTTTAGCGTTGCTTATTGGGCCGAATCCGCCGGCAATCCTATCGTTCACCAGCTCGGTGTAAGCGGCGGCAACATGGAGGGGAAGGAGTGCCGGTTTGGTATCGGGACGTCGGCGCTCTTCGCCACCGTCACGACGGATACGTCGTGCGGCGCGGTCAACTCGATGCACGACTCGTTCATGCCGCTCGGCGGACTCATCCCGCTGGTCGACATGCAACTGGGCGAGATCGTCTTCGGCGGCGTCGGCAGCGGCCTTTACGGGATGATCGTCTTCGTCGTCTTGACGGTTTTCATCGCCGGTCTGATGGTCGGGCGCACGCCGGAGTATCTCGGCAAGAAGATCGAGCGCAGAGAGGTGCAATTCGCAATCTTGGCGGCGCTGGTGACCCCAGTGCTCTGCTTGGTCCCGACGTCGATCGCTGCTATTCTGCCGACGGGCCTGGCGACGCTCAATAACGGCGGTCCGCACGGCTTCTCGGAAATTCTCTACGCGTTTACGTCAACCAATGCCAATAACGGCTCGGCGTTCGCCGGGCTAGGTCCGAACCTTTTCTATAACTTGATGACCGGCGTGAACATGATGTTCGGGCGTTTTGCCGTGGCCGTTCCGGCGCTCGCACTGGCAGGCGCATTAGCCGGAAAGAAGTCGGTTCCCGAGAGCTCGGGCACGTTCACAACGCATTCAGGAATTTTCGTCGCGCTGCTCATTGGAGTGATCGTGATCGTCGGTGCGCTCACGTTCCTGCCGGCCGATTCTCTCGGCCCAATCGTAGAACATCTTCTCGTTTTGCAAGGAAAGACGTTCTGATGCTAAGTCAACGGCGTTTGGAGCGGCGTCCGAAGGCGCGGTCGCTGTTCGATCGGGCAATCATCACGCGAGCCCTCGGCGATTCGTTCAAGAAGCTCGATCCGCGCTGGCAGGCCCGCAATCCGGTCATGTTCGTCGTCGAGGTCGGCGCAGCGGCAACCACGATCTTTTTCGTGCGCGACATCCTGCGCCACAGCGGCAATCCGGGCTTCGATTTTGCGATTGCGGCGTGGCTGTGGTTTACGGTGCTCTTCGCGAATTTCGCCGAGGCGGTCGCCGAAGGACGCGGCAAAGCGCAAGCCGAGACGCTGCGCCGCACGAAGTCGGATACCTACGCACGACTCTTGCGCGACGACGGGACCGAGGAGCGCGTGTCGAGCACGAGCCTGCGCAAAGGCGATCGCTTCGTCGTCGAGGCCAACGAAATCGTTCCCGCCGACGGCGACGTGCTCGAAGGCGCCGCGACGATCGACGAGTCGGCGATCACCGGCGAATCGGCACCGGTCATTCGCGAATCCGGCGGCGACCGCAGCGCGGTGACCGGTGGAACGCGCGTGCTTTCCGATCGGATCGTCGTGCGGGTGACCGCAAATCCCGGAGAAAGCTTCCTCGATCGCATGATCCGCTTGGTGGAAGGCGCGCAGCGCCAAAAGACCCCCAACGAGATCGCGCTCTCCATCCTGCTTGCGGGACTGACGATCATATTTCTCATCGCCGTCGCAACACTGGCCCCGTTTTCACTTTACGCGGGCACGCACCAAAGCGTAACCGTTTTAATTGCTTTGCTGGTCTGCCTCATTCCGACGACGATCGGCGGTCTGCTCTCGGCAATCGGCATCGCGGGCATGGACCGCGTGATGCAGCGCAACGTTTTGGCGATGAGCGGTCGGGCGGTCGAAGCGGCCGGCGACGTCGATACCCTGTTGCTCGACAAGACCGGCACGATCACGCTGGGCAATCGCCAAGCCGTCGAGATTATCACGTCGGTTGGCATCGATGCGAAAGACGCGGCGCGCATCGCCTATCTCTCTTCGCTGGCCGATGAGACACCGGAGGGGCGTTCGATCGTCGCGCTCGCCCAGCAAGTCGGCGCGCGCGACGGCGAAGCTCCGGCCGGCTCGATCTTCGTGCCTTTTAGCGCATACACGCGCATGAGCGGGCTCGATCTCACTGATGGCACAAAAATCCGCAAGGGAGCCCCGGACTCGGTGCTTTCCTGGATCCGCGAACAGGGTGGTACTCCCTCAGCGGATCTCTCACCACAGATCGAGCGCATCGCGCGCAGCGGCGGCACGCCGCTGTTACTCGCTCGAAACATGCTCGTCATCGGCGTAATCTACCTCAAGGACATACTCAAGCCGAACATGACCGAGCGCTTCGATCGCCTTCGCGCCATGGGCATTCGCACGGTCATGATCACCGGCGACAATCCGCTTACCGCGGCAACGATTGCGAAGGAAGCCGGCGTCGACGATTTTCTGGCCGAAGCCACGCCCGAAACGAAGATGGACCTGATCAAGCGCGAGCAGACTTCCGGACGGCTCGTCGCCATGACCGGAGACGGCACGAACGACGCCCCCGCGCTCGCTCAGTCCGACGTCGGCGTCGCGATGAACTCCGGCACGCAAGCGGCCAAAGAAGCCGCGAACATGGTCGACCTCGATTCGGATCCGACCAAACTCATCGAAATCGTCGAGATCGGCAAGCAACTGCTCATGACCCGCGGAGCATTGACGACCTTTTCCATCGCCAACGACGTTGCGAAATACTTTGCAATTCTCCCGGCAATGTTCGCGATCGCCTATCCCGTGATGGCCGTGCTCAACGTCATGCGCTTGACGACGCCGCAAAGTGCAATCCTTTCCGCCGTGATCTTCAATGCACTGATCATCGTGGCGCTGATTCCGCTCGCCTTACGTGGAGTGCGATACGAACCCAAGGGCGCAAATCGCGTCCTTTTCGAGAACGTCATGCTCTACGGCGTCGGCGGAATAATCGTACCGTTCATCGGCATCAAGGTGATCGACGTGATCCTTGCGGCGCTCCATCTCACGTAGGAAATCGCAAAAATGATCAAGCATTTGGGTACGTCGCTGCGGGTCACGATCGTTTCGGTGATCCTATTGGGATTGATCTATCCGCTGGTAATGACCGCCGTCGCACAAGCGATTTTCCCATGGCAAGCCAACGGCTCAATGATCGTCGTGAACGGGAAGATTGCAGGTTCAGAAATTATCGGCCAGTTATGGACAAAGCCGCAGTATTTTCACGGTCGGCCATCGGCGGCGGGAAAGGGCTACGATCCGACGGCAACCGGCGGTACGAACTATGGACCAACCTCTAAGAAGCTCATCGATTCGACGAAAGCGACAATCGCGCAACTGAAGAAAGATAATCCCGACGCGAGCGGGCCGCCGCCGATCGATCTCGTCACGTCGAGCGGCAGCGGCATCGATCCCGACATCACGCCGGCCGCCGCGTACTGGCAAGCGCCTCGCGTGGCGATGGCGCGTCATATGACAGTTGCAGTAGTCAACGCGCTGGTCGCGACTCACGTGCAGGGAAGAACGTTCGGCTTTCTAGGCGAACCGCGAGTGAACGTGCTCGAGCTCAATTTGGCCTTGGACGGCGTAAAACCACAGTAACTACTCTTCGGGCGGTGCTGGCGCACCGGCGCCGGTGGGCGGCATGAGTAAGAGCAGCTCGCGCGCGCCCGCGTCCAGTATTCTTCGCGGGAATGAGGGCCGGCCAAGCCAGCGCGGGGGTCGTCGCGCTTGGGCCAGCGCGATCGTCGTTTCGGGACGGGAGCGCGAGATTTCAATCAACCGACTGGGCACGTCTTCTGCCACTTCATCAATCCATTCCACGTTGGTCTTGCGTGCTTCAGCGCGCAACGCATCGAGCACCGCCTGGTCGACCCGTGAGCGCGGCGTTACCACGTGCGCGACGGCGAAATTCGATGGCGAGGCGTGCCGCGATGCGACCGGCCCGAGGGATCATCGCCAAATCGACGTCGCGCGTGCCGACTGCCAGTAGAATGCGTTCGAACGGCGATGGAATTCGCTCGCGATGGCGTGCCCGCAGCGCTTCTCGCAAAGCGAGTTCCCGCAGCGCAAAAAGATTCTCGGTGCGAAAGAAGTTTGCGAGAGCCGTTTCGCAGCGTTCCGGCGGATAAATCTTCCCCTCGCGCAACCGCTGACGCAGCGTTTCGGGCGTGACGTCGATAAGGATCACCTCGTCGGCAAGCGTGAGTATTCCATCGGGTAGCGTTTCCCTTACGACCGTCCCGGTCAGCCGCCGAACCGTGTCACCCAGCCCTTCCAGATGCTGGATGTTCAGCGTCGTAATCACGTCGATTCCGGCGCGCAGCACGGCCAAGACATCGTAGAAGCGTTTTGGTGCGATTGAACCGGGTGCATTCGTATGGGCCAGCTCGTCAATCAACGCAACTCGAGGCCTTCGCGCGATTAAGGCCTCACGATCGAACTCCCGGTAGGTGATGCCGTTGACGCTGACGGCTTTGGGCGGGATGATTTCCAAACCGTCGAGCAACGCCGCCGTCTCCTTGCGCCCATGCGTCTCGACGAAGCCGGCAACGACGTCGACGCCTTCCGCCAAAAGCTGATGTGCGCGGTCGAGCATCGCATACGTTTTGCCGGCCCCGGCAGCCGCACCGAGATAGACGGTAAGCTTGCCGTATCCGACGCGAAGCCGGTCTCCAGCGGTCTGCGAATAAGGCGACCTCACCGGATTCGCACCGAGATATGTTTGCCCGGAGCCAACGATGAAAAGATCGTATGGTAGCGGCAGGTTTGCAAGTTTCGCGGCGATTCGCCCACTAGGAAGCGCGACGAGCGAAGCACGCAGCGTATCGCCGGGCGTGCTCGCGGGGTCCAGCGTTTCGTGGAGCATTTCGCCGCCGAGCTCGCGGGTGATGCGCTCGAGTGAGCGGCGGTCGACGCCCTGGATCGGCACGACCTCGAGCCCGAGATCGAGCGCCTGCGCGATCGCCGCGGTTCGCTTGAGGAAGGCTACCTCGTCCAGATTCGGATAGACTAAAGCCGCGGCCATCGAGGTGCGACCGGCTCGTACGACGGGAAGGGTGAGATTATCCACGGTGCGCAAGAGCAACTCGCGGAGCATGTAGAGCGTCTGCTCTTTGAAGATTCCGTTGAGCGCGCGGTCGATGTCCTGTTCGTTGACGATCTTGCCGGCTTTGACCCGACTCTGAAGAAGCTGTGGTGAGACGTCGAGCGCGACGACTTCGTCGGCTGCCTGCAAAAACGACAATGGAACGATTTCGCGGACCGGGTAGCCGATGAGTGCCTCAGCCGTGGGTGCGACGGTTTCGAGGTGCTGGATATTGAAAGCGCCGATCACGCCGATCCCCCGCTGCTTGAGAGCGAGCGCGTCCTGCCAGCGCTTGGCGTGCGGCGCGTCGCCGAGATTGTCGTGCGCGAGCTCGTCAAGGACGACGACATCGGGTTTTTCGCGCACCGCCGCGTCGTAGTCGAAATCTTCGAAGATTCGATCGCCGATCTTCACTTGACGCGGTGGAATTCGCGGCAAGCCGCCGGCCATGCGTTCGAGATCGGGGCGTCCCTTCGTCTCGATCCAACCGATGACGACGTGCTTGCCGTCGGCGGCAAGACGCCGCGCATCCTCGAGAAGGCGGCGCGTCTTTCCGGAGCCGGGTGCGCTCGCGACGTAGATGACAAGGCGAGCGCGTCCACCGATTTCGCGCAACAGCTCTTCTGCTCTCGCCGTGCGATCCATCGAGCAGCCTTCTCCGCTTCGGGCAAGGCGCCCCCGCGGGCTGGACCGAAAACGCGGGCTCGTGGCCTTACTCTGTTACGCTCTGCTCGTTGCCGCTGCGATCCTCGACCTTGTTACGCCGCAGCTTTTCATTGTGGCAATCTTGCTGAACGGACCAATCGCACTCAGCAGTTTGGCGCTACAGAGCCGGCTGACGACAAATCTCGTCATCGCGGCAGAAATCGCAAACGTCGCTGCCGGCTACGTGAACGGCGTTCAAGCCGGCCATCATTGGAACGGCATCGCGATCGGAGACCGTCTCCTCTTGGCGGCGTCATTCGTGTTGGTCGGGTACCTGAGCATCAAAACGCAAGAGTACGCTCGCGAAGCAGGCGTCTCGGCCGGACGCATGCGACAGGTCGAGATCGAAAAGGCCCTTCGCGAAGCGACCGGTCGCGTACGAGGGACGCTCAACGTCGAGCTCGTGCAGAGGGCGATTACGCGTGAGTCGCTCGTATTGGTCGGCGCGTCGAAGGCAACGCTCGTCGTGCGCGAAATGCCGTTTGGGCCATCGCTGGTGCTTACTTATTTGCGCGGCGACGCCGACATATCGGTGGAGCGCCGTACACTCTCTAACGAGATCGCATCGCTTGTCGCGCGCGCCGGCGAAGCGGAGGACGTTTTCCGCGTTACGGACAGCGACGTACTCGGGCGGTTGACGCTCGAAGCGCTCGGAGCGAGCGAGGCAATAGTGACGCCGATCGAAACGAGCGGCACCGTCGACCACGTGCTGATTGAATCGGTAAGCAGCGGTAGATCCTTTGTTAGTGACGACCTGGCCACGATGAGAGCGTTTGGCGAGCAAGCGGCCATGGCGCTCGAGCAGGCGCATCTGTTTGCGCAGCTTGGCGAACGGAACGATGAAATTGCTCGGCAGAAGAACGAATTGGCCGAACGCAGTGACGTAATTCGTGACATCGTTTACGCTCTCGCTCACGATCTGCGCACGCCGCTTGCGGCGGCGCACGTCACGATGGGCCAAGCCCTCTCGGGCGCCTACGGTGAGCTTCCGGATCGCTATAACGGTATTCTGAAAACGGCGCTTGCGGCCAACGACGATCAACGGCGCATCGTCGAGACGCTCTTGCTCGTGGCGCGATACGAGGCCGGCGAGGCGTCGACCGTGCGCGAGCGGGTGGACTGCGAGGAGCTCGTTGCTCGCATCGTCGCCGAACTTCGCCCCGTTGCGGAGGTGAAAGGCGTCGAGCTTCGCACCGATTTTACCGCAGATAGGCTGCCGGTCGTGGGCGAGCCGCACGAGATTCGACGCGCGATCGCCAATCTGGTGGCCAATGCAATCGACGCTACGCCGCAGGGTGGTCACGTGACGGTGCACGGCAATCTCGCGGCGGAAACGATCGCTATTGCCGTGGAAGACGATGGCTACGGCGTGCCCGAGCAGCGCCGCGACGGGCTCTTCCAACGGTTCGGAGGCGGTTATCCCGGCTCAGGCACGGGCCTTGGTTTGTACATCGTCCGCCGGATTGCAGAAAAGCATCGTGGAACGGTCTGCATATTCGCCGCGAGAGCCCCGCGGAAGCACGTTTACCCTAACCTTCCCGCGTGCGCAGGAGTAAGATGGAACCCAACGCCCGTATCCAGCGTCGTTATCGTTGAGGATCATGCTCTGACCCGCGCTGGATTGCGCACGGCGCTCGAGGCTTCGTTTGACGTCGTGGCTGAGGCGGCCGACGGTCTGACGGGCTGGGAAGCGATTCTTCGGCAGCGCCCCGACGTGGCCGTGATCGATATCGGGATCCCGGCAATCGACGGCGTGACGTTGACCAAGCGCGTGCGCGCCGAGCTTGCGCCGCACACGCGTCGTCATCGTGACGATGATCGATCTAGAAGAAGAAGTACTCGCGGCGCTCGCCGCAGGTGCCGATGCCTACTGCTTGAAAAGCTCCGACCCGGACCGGATCGTCGATGCCGTTCGTATCGCGAGCGAAGGGGGTGCCTACTTCGATCCGCGGATCGCGCACGTGGTTCTGGCGCGTTTCTCAACCGATAAGCCGAGCGATCCGCATTTTTCGCCGCTGACCTTACGAGAAACCGAGATCCTTCGCTTGATTTCCGACGGACGAGCAAATTCCGAGATCGCCGAAAGCCTGCACATCGGGTTAGGCACGGTCAAGGGGCACATTCGCGACATTCTCGAAAAGCTATCGGCGGCCGATCGAACACAAGCGGCAGTCGTGGCTCTGAAAAAGGGCTATATTTAGGCGCCGAGAATTGCGCGGATCCTTTCGGCCGCGCCGTTCTTGACGATCACGATCATCGCATCGCCCGCCTGCAGCGTCGTGTCGCCGGTTGGGATCTCGAGATCGTGGTTGGGACGGTCAACCGCAACGACGACCGAGTTGTGCGGAAGGTCGATCTCCGCAAGGCGCTTTCCGTTTACCAGGGACCGCTCGGGAATCGCGACCTTCACGAGCTGCATGTCGCCTTTACCGAATAAGTGCATCGTTTCGAGCATCGAGCGGTATTTCGACGCATTGACGTGCTCGTTGAGAACGTCCAAGATGAGCTCCGTCGATGAGATGACGATGACGGGATCTTCGGTGTCCAGCGAATTAAAAATCAGCTTGTTAGCAGGATTGTTGACGCGTGCGATGCAGCGCGCTTTAGATTTTCGTTTCGCGAGAAGCACGACGACGAGATTATCCTCGTCGTCGCCGGTGTCCGCAACGACCACTTCCGCTCGACTGACGCCTGCGGCTTCCAAAACGAGTGGATCGCATCCGTCGCCGACGACCGCAACCTGGCGATCGATCAGCCGCTCTACCATCTTGGCCTTGCGGTCATCTTTCTCGATGACGACGACTTCGTGGCCCTGGTTAAGCAGCGCGCGCGTCAAGTATGTGCCGACCTTTCCGCCGCCGACGATGAGGATAAACACGATTAAGCCGTCACTTTAGCTGGTGCCGCAGCGGGAAACCGTTGGGCGAAATCACCGATGGCGTTAGGAGCAACGACGGCGCTCAGCTCGTCGCCCTCTTCCAATAGCAAGTCGCTCGATGCAACCATCACGTCGCGCATCCCGCGTCGGACCGCGGCGATTCGGACCCGTCCCGGGTCCTCGATCTCACCCACGCGTCTTCCGGCATCGCTTCGTCCGACGACCACGCTGAGCGACGTGAGCTTTCCAAGATCAAAGTTTTGCGCGTCCCACGGCGCCTCGATTAAGACGTCGCGAATCAGTTTTGCGCCCACCGTTGTGGGACAGACCGTTTGCACGCCAAGCTCCCGATACATCTGACCGCGCGGGGGATCGTAAATGCGGGCGACGATCCGCTTGATTTTGAACATGCGCTGCGCGATGAGGGCAGCCATGATATTTCGGTTGTCCCCGTTGGTAACGGCAACGAAGCCATCGGCGCTCGCGGCGCCGGCCCGCTTGAGAACGTCGTAATCGATGCCGGTGCCAACGATCTCGTGCCCTCTGAATTTTTGTCCGAGCCGCTTGAATGCGGCGGGGTTTTCATCGACGACGATGATGTCATGACCGTCGGAGTCAAGGAGTTTCGCGAGGGCAGACCCGACACGTCCGCACCCAACGATCACGTATCTCATTATCAGCAAACGAAGTTCAGAAAGTTCTCGGTGATACCCTGGTTTTCGGGTGGCCCCCGCAGAAAGGGACAAGGAAGGGGGTCCGGGTCTGTGAAAAATACGAGGTTCTTCGGGGCGTGGCTCAGCTTGGTAGAGCGCTTCGTTCGGGACGAAGAGGTCGCACGTTCAAATCGTGTCGCCCCGATATTCTCCCCTCCTCTCTTGCAGTGCTTCCACTCCGACCGGCACAGGCTCCGCTCAAGGGCGTAGAAGGTATCGTTTGTTCTCGAAATTTGATCCGGCCGCGCGGCGCGTGCTTCGTATAGCCGAGCAAGAATGCCGAAATCATAGCCATTACTACGTGGGAGCGGAACACCTACTCGCAGCGCTCCTCGAAGAGCGCGATCCGTCGATTCTACGGGCGCTCGACACCGATGGCATCGATGTCCCGGAAGTGCACGCCGAAGTCCGGCGAGCACTCGGCACGGGCGAAGATCGTCTGTGGGAAGGGATCCTCATAACGCCGAGGCTGCGCCGAATCATCACGCTCGCGGAAGACCGCGCTGGAGCACGCGAGGTCGGCCCCTTCGATCTCTTTGAAGCTCTGCGATCCGAAGGGGGAAGCTCGGCGGCGGAAATTCTTCGGCGCGCTGCCGCTCGGAACACCGCTTCGCCGGTGGAGTAACGGTCTTCGTGGAGCACGCGCAGCAAATCGTCGACGCGCTGATCGATCACTACGGCTACTTCGGTTTTTTCGTCGGAATGGCGCTGGGAAACATGGGCGTGCCTATCGGCACCGAGCTGCTGCTTCCGTTGGCCGGAGCATTGACGGCGACCGGCCACTTGAGCAGCTTGTGGTTGACCGTCGTCATTGCTTTAGCCGGCGAACTAGGTGGAGGCTCGGTCGGCTATGCAATCGGTAGGTTCTGCGGCGTACCCGTCATCGAACGCTACGGCAAGTACGTTCATTTTACGCACGCTCGGCTAGCGCGAGTTCACGGTTTCTTCGAGCGCTGGGGAACCTTCGCAATTTTCGTCTGTCGCTTTCTGCCGGTCGTGCGCGGCATCTCTGCGACTGCCGCCGGCATTGCTGAGATGAATCTCGGGCTGTTTTATCTTTGGACGTTCCTCGGTTCGCTTATCTTTTGCGCGTTTTTGATCGCGCTCGGGAACGCATTTGGAAGTCACCTTAACGCGGTGATGCCGTTGCTCCATCGGGCCGCCTACGCTCTGCTCGGGCTCGTCGCGGTCATATGCGTCGCGGGATTTCTCGTGATACGGGCCCGGGCTCGACCCGTCGGCGTAAGGTGAACCTGCTGCCCAGCCTCTTGCAAATCCCCGACGCGCCGGGCGTCTACCTGATGGTCGGACGAGACGGTGACATCCTCTATATCGGAAAGGCGATCTCGCTGCGCAACCGCGTACGCTCGTACTTCCAAGAAGGAACCGTGCATCACCCGCGCACGACTGCGATGGTCGAGAAGGTCGCCGACGTACGAACAATCGTCGTCACCAACGAAGTCGAAGCGCTGATCCTCGAAGCGAACTTGATCAAGCGTCATCAGCCGCCTTTCAACGTTCGCCTTCGCGACGACAAACGGTATCCGTATTTGAAGGTAACGAACGAACCGTTTCCCCGCGTCGTCTTCACGCGTTTTGTCCGAAACGACGGTGCGCGTTACTTTGGGCCATATACCAACGCGCACGGCTTGCGAGAACTGATCGACCTGGTGCGAACCGTCTTTCCGCTGCGCACCTGTCGGGAGCCGATCGATGGGCGTCGTAAGCGCCCCTGCCTGCAGTATCATATCAAACGTTGCCTCGCGCCGTGCGTAGGCTATCAGAGCGAAGCCGAGTACGATCGGACCATCGACGAAGTCGTGCTTTTTCTGGAGGGTAAACAAGAATCGCTGCTCGCTCGCCTGCAGCGCGAGATGACTGAAACCGCCGAACACTTAAACTTTGAGGCGGCTGCGCGAATTCGCGACCGCATATTGCAAGTGCGTCGGGTTACCGAAGAGCAGAAGGTCGTTTGGAAGTCGCGTCTCGATATGGACTTGATCGCGGTGGCCCGCTCGCAGGGCCAAGGCTGCATGCAAGTCTTTCTCGTTCGTGGCGGCAAACTGATCGGGCAGGAGCATTTCATTCTCGAGGGCGTCTACGAGCAGTCCGACGCGGTGCTGACGAGCGAATTTCTCAAGCAATTCTACACCGCGCGCACGGCGAGCGCTCCCGACGAGAAGGCGTTTTCGGCCGCACGGATCGCGCGCGACAACCAGGCTCCCGTGCCGGAAAAACGACGCGCGAGCCGCTCGAGCGCGGCCGCCGTGCCAAAGGAGCTGCTCGTTTCGGCGCTCCCGGAAGAGCGCACGACCATCGAATCGTGGCTCTCCGCAATAAAAGGACAGCGCGTGCGCATCCTGCAGCCGAGCCGCGGAATTCGCGCCGAATATATGCGACTGGTCCAGAAGAACGCCGAGGGAAACCTGAAGGCGTTTCTGGCTCATCAAGAGGTGCAGGAGACAGCGCAGGCGCGATCTCTCACGGATCTCGCCGACGCGCTCGAACTCCCCGAACCGCCGCACCGGATCGAATGCTACGACGTTTCGAACATTCAAGGAACCAATTCGGTCGCTTCGATGGTGGTCTTCGTCGAGGGCCGCGCAAAGAAAAGCGAGTACAGAAAATTCAAGATACAGTACGACCGCGGACCAAACGACTTTGCGATGATGCAGGAAACGCTGCGTAGGCGCTTGCGCTATTTACGGCGCGAAACCGATCGCACCGAAACGCCGATCGAGCGGGAGCTTGCAAAGAAAGAGAAGTTTAATAAGAAACCGGACTTATTGCTCATCGACGGCGGTAAGGGACAGCTCAGCGCGGTAGTCGACGTTCTCGAGGAACTCGACATGACCGGCCTTGTCGCGGCGGGGTTGGCGAAGGAGCACGAGTGGCTCTATGTTCCCAATCAGTCCGAGCCGATCGTCTTGCCGGCCAACTCGCCGGCGCTCCATCTCGTCCAGCGAATTCGCGACGAGGCGCACCGCTTTGCGGTCACTTACCATCGGCAGCGGCGCGCTAAGTCAATGACCCAATCGGTGCTCGACGCGCTCGCGGGGGTCGGACCGGTACGCAAAAAGCGGCTTTTGACCGCATTCGGGTCTCCAGCCGGAATCCGTCGCGCCGGGCTCGACGAAATCGCAGCAATCAAAGGGATGACGCCCGCCTTGGCAGCAAAGGTTAAACAGGAATTGGAAGGAGGTTATCGATCGTGAATTGGTTACTCAGATTCCTGATCAATGCTATTGTCTTTTACTTGATCGCAAAGTACGTCCCCGGCTTCTACCACAACCCCGGCATTTGGAGTGCCGTCGGCGCCGCAATCGTTTTCGGACTCGTCAACATGATCATCGGACCGATTCTTCGGCTCATCTCGTTACCGCTTACGTGGCTCACGCACGGACTCTTCTCGCTGGTGATCAACTACATACTTTTCGCAATCACCATCCACTTCGTTCACTTCTACGATCCGACCAGCGGCGTTAATCCCTGGCTTGCCGATCTGTACGGCGCCATCATCATGATGATCGTTTCCACGTTCGCCCACCAAGGAAGCGAGACCGAGGCTCGCCGGTACCGCTAGGCGGCGCAGGAAGGGCGCCGGCGCTTCCTGTCGGCAGGCACGCGGCATATGTCGGCCCGCGCCGGAACTCCCAGCTTGCGCCTGCGTGTTATACTAGTTGTCGCCTTCCTCGCCGCGATCGTGAAGCGGAGTGGAGGGACGATCGCGGGGCTGAAATAGGTTCGACAGGAAGGCTGCGGTCGGCGTCAGCAGGCGGAGTTGCGAGCACTCCTAAAACGATCGCAACGGCAATATCTGCCAATCACGAATACGCACTGGCTGCCTAATCTAGGCTAGTCACCGGACGCAGAGAGTCGGCCCGAACCACTCTGCCTTCCGGTCACAAACTCGGGCTGGCACGCGCGCGTGATTCGACGCTCGTGCAAGAACAAGAATCTGCAGCGAACGGTAAGCCACGCTTCGAGGCGTCCGCTCGATCAAGACAAATTCGAGGCTGAGCCTGGAGAACGCGCCGGTTGAGCTTCTTGGACTCGGGGGGCAGCACCCCGACAGCTCCACCATATCCACAATTTGACGTTGCGTTCCCGTTATTCAATCTCCGCGATGATCTCACGAATCGGGAGTCGCCGTGAATTTGGATTTCCCGAAAATTGAGTTTTCCTATCGTCGGCGCCCACCTGTGGCTAGCTGCATTTTAGCGAAACCGTTCCCGTTTTTATCAGCCCCCCAAACTTGTTAGATTCTGCGGTAGCATAAAATGAAGATGCCTTTGTGGATTTACACGCATAGCTTACGGCTATGGTGCAACCGTTTACGCAACCCCTTCTCTTGGCATCGACTAGCTTGTTGTTTTCGTAGAGCTTGGCCGTAAACGTCTGTCCCGCCACGACGCAATTGTCCGAACCAGTACTCGTGACCTTACCCTTCGACAATGCAGGCTGCGACATCATCACGCAGCGACGAAAAGCAGGCAGATTTGTGACCGCCTACTCTTCGCCGGCGTAATAGTCGTCGTCGCTCGCCCGCACGACGCGGCGCTCGGGCGAGCGCACGATCCACTTGTTGCTATCCGGATAATGCGTGGATTCGTTCAAGGGGTTGTCCGCGACGACCATAATCACGAGCTCGTCGTTCGCCCGATTAGCGATCTGGTGTGCCTCGCCGGGCTTGAACAAGAACGCATCGCCCGGCTCGATCGCCGTGATGCCGTCGCCGTCGCGCGCTTCGCCGCGGCCCGACAAGACGTAGTAGAATTCCCACTGTAGGCTGTGCGAATGAAACGGGTAGGCGACTTTGCCGCTCGGAACGTGCAGGATTTCAACGTCGAACGGATGGCGGAGAAGAAGATCGGTCGATTGCGGCACCCGTCCGAGTGCTTCAGAAATTGGATAACCAAAACCGCCGTAGGTGCCTTTGGGAGAATCCCATCGGATCGGTTCGAGGTCGCGCGCGTTGACTTTCTTCATGCGCATCGCGCGTTCGGCAGCAGGCATAAGCGTGCCTCGTTCACCGGGGCCTCACCCCGCAGCGGCGATGCCCGTAGCGTCGGCGTCGACAAGGCTTTCCGTTATGCCGATCGCTGCGCGCACGCCGCTCGCCGCGGCCACGATGACTTGATGAACCGACGTCACGGCGTCGCCTGCGGCATAGCAACCGGGGTGCGACGTTTGATTGCAAGCATCGACCGCGATCTCGTGCGTTTGGTTCAGAAGGCAGTCGAGTGACGCAAATAGCGGTGAGTGCTGACGCAACGTCGCACAGATAAACAGCACGTCACACTCGATGGTCGAGCCATCTTCAAACGCAATTCGTTCTATTGAAGTTTCAGGTCCGTGGAGCGCTTGTATGCGCCCGATGTGCAAATCGGCACCCGATGCCTCGATCCAGGCCCGATCCTGCGCTGTCAAATCATCGCGATCGGGGCACACGACGAGATCCTTGCTCCAGCCGTAAAGCTCTTGGGCCAGGCCCACGGCTTGGCGTCCTTCGCCGTACGCCGCAAATCGGCGATCCCGCACTTCCCAGCCGTCGCAAAAAGGACAGTTGAAAGCGGAACGGCCCCAGCGCGTCGCCAAACCCTCCATCGGCGGAAGGTCGTCAAACATACCGGTTGCCAAAAGCAGCCGGCGCCCGAAGTAGCGATGCGTTGCTTGGGTTGAAACGACGAAGCCCGAGTCTTCCTCGTGCGCGTCGATCACGTGCTCCGGCGCGAACTCGACTGATGGATATCGCGCAAGCTCCCCTCTCGCGACGTTGATGAGGTCTTTCGGAGCAGTCCCGTCTCGGCTCAGGAAGCCGTGCATTTCCTGCACTGATGCATTGCGCGGATGGCCGTCGTCGCAGACGAGCACGGAGCGGCGAGCGCGTCCAAGGATGAGGGCCGCACTCAGACCCGCCGGACCGCCGCCGACGATGATGACGTCGTACAGCTCGCGAGAAGTTGAAGGTCCATTCATGATTCCATCGCTTACCCCGGACAGCCCACCCTCGTTTGCGTGGCCGCAAATGTCAACGGATCGACAAAAAAGTATTGCTCCTTGTAGCAACCGATGAACCGCTTGCTGCCGGGCGCGGGAACAACTTCCTGCGCGAATCCGACGATGATACGGCGGTCGTGCCATGGGTAAGAAATCACGATCTGACTTCCCGGGGCGTTCTCGAAAGCGAAAACTGAGTCGTACGCCGGGTACAGCTTCGCGTGGGCCGCGTGCGCTGCGAGATACGCCAGCACGTAGGTCCCCGACAGCGTCACCGGGCCCTTCGGGGCCGCGAAAGAAGTTGGTGCCGGCATCGCGGACGGATCAATCATCTTGCTCGCGAAAACCTCATAACGGCCACTCGGTGTCGAGTAGCCCTTCGCGGGCGCGAATGCGACGGTGTAGGGATCGTTGGTGGCGTCCAA
This sequence comes from Vulcanimicrobiota bacterium, assembly GCA_963767725.1. Taxonomy (GTDB): domain Bacteria; phylum Vulcanimicrobiota; class Vulcanimicrobiia; order Vulcanimicrobiales; family Vulcanimicrobiaceae; genus Cybelea. The sequence continues at coordinate 126,562 of CAVYEN010000003.1, read as the reverse complement.
CATCGCCTTAAAGGATGCGGGGCTTGGCGCATGACCCGAAAGTGGTCCTGTCAGCCACTGCGTGTATGCAATGTTCAGAGCGAGCATCAGCGGACCGAAGACCAGCTGCCTATTCGTCCACTGGGCCGCCGTCGGTATCGGCGTCACGGCGAACGCACACGACAGAGCCGCTGATAAAGCCCCGACCATCCCGACGCGCAAGGCCTGCGCCGAAAAACTATTCCTTGACACGGTGAACCACGAAGAGCGTGGCGTCGTCGCGCATGGTATGTCCGGCATACGACTTTACCGTCTGAAAGAGGGCGTCGGCAAGCTCTTGGGCGGTCAGGTCCCGATGAGCAATGAAGTTTTCTTGCAGTCGCTCTAATGTGAACAGCTCGCCGCGTTCGTTGCTGGCTTCGGTTAGGCCGTCGGTATAAAGAACGACCCGGTCCCCAAAGTCCAACGTCGACTCTTCCGTGATATACGTCACCGTTGGGTCGACGCCGAGCACGATGCTATGCGTTGTCATGATCTCCACATCGGGAGCACCCGCGCGCAAGATCAACGGAGGCTCGTGACCTGCGTTCGCGACTCGCAATTTTCCCGACGCCGCGTCGACGGTTCCCAGAAGAAGCGTGATAAAGTGATCGGATTCTCGAAGGTCCTCCGCTACGACGGCGTTGGTATGGGCGAGGATGGATTCCAATCGCTCGATCGTCAGTGCCTGAACGAGACCGCGAACGCAGTATCGCAGCATCAGTGCATTGAGGGCCGCAGCCAGCGATTTTCCCGATGCATCGCCGAGCCCAAAAAGTAGGCATTGGTTGCCAAGCGGGAAAACGTCGATGTAATCGCCGCCGACGAGGCGAGCCGGCTCGGCGTGCACGCCGAGATCCAATCCCGGGATTGCCGGCAATTTGACCTTGAGCAGTGCGCTCTGAATGCGTTCCGCGGCAAGATCAAAGTCGCGGTCCGCTGTGTCGCCACCTGTCAGAGCCCCGACTGCTCGAAAGACGGAAGTCCACATGAGGCGACTCTACTTGTACGCAGCGTTGAAACCGTCCCTTGGACGAGTAAGCGCTCGCCACGCGTTCTTCTCCAAATTATGGGTAACGACGCAGCAGGAGGGTCAATCTGATGCGTAGTGCTCGCGACGTGATGAGCAAGAACGTCGAGGTTATAAAGGAAGACGAAACGATCGCGGAAGTGGCGAAGCGTCTCGCGGCGTCCGGGGTAGGCGCCATGCCGATATGCGACGGCGACCGCTTACAGGGGATGATTACGGATCGCGACATCGTCACGAAGGTCGTCGCGAAGGGCAAGGATCCGCAACAAGTGACGGCTCGAGAGCTGGAGACTGGTAACCCCGTCACCATCGGCGCGGACGACTCGCTGGAGGAAGCGCTGCAGACGATGACGTCTCACAAATTGCGCCGGCTTCCTGTGATCGACGGGCACTCTTTAGTAGGGATGGTCAGTCAAGCCGACCTGGCGAAGGCGTTGCCTGCGGAGAAAGCCGGCGAGCTGATCGCGGCCATTTCAGAGTAGCTTTTCCACGGACGAAAGACGTTGGCGCCGCGTTGAGAGACGCGGCGCCAACGCATGAGGAGGCACTATGTCCGAATGTACGCATCTCGATCACATCCATAGCGTCGTTCCAAGTTCGAAGGGTTGCGAAGAATGTTTGCGCATGGGGGACACATGGGTTCACCTGCGAGAGTGCTTGGAATGCGGTCACGTCGGCTGTTGCGACAGTTCGAAGAACCGGCATGCCACGAAACATTTCGAATCGACGCATCATCCCGTCATGAGGTCGTTTCAGCCGGGCGAGAACTGGCGCTGGTGCTACGTCGACGAAATGGCGGTTTAGTCAGCTCGGATGATCGCCGCTTCCACGCTCACCGGAAAGTTGACCGATCGGGCGATAAAACAGAGGCGATGCGCCTCCTCATGGAGCGCGAGCGCTCTTTTCGGGTCGCATGCGCGGGCGATGTTTACGACCGGGCGCAACTTCACCGCGACGAAGTGTGCCGATCCGCCCCTTTGCTCTTCCATCGCACCCCACGCGTCGTCGCGGTAGTCGACGACTATTATTCCGTTGACCGAACAGAGATGCAGGTACCAAAGCATGTGGCATGAGGAAAGGCTCGCAACCAGCAGCTCCTCTGGATTATAGCGTGCCGCGTCGCCGCGAAACGAGGGATCGCTCGAAGCCGCAATCTCCGGCTTGCCCTTAGCGCCGAGCGTGTGATCGCGAGAGTAGCTCGCATAATTGGTGGTGCCCATGCCATCCGCCGGGGTCCAACGGACATAGGCACCGTAGCTGTGCGTTTTCACTTTTCACCGCCTTTCAACGTCGAACCGTACTTTATTATAACCATCCGTTGCCGGCGTAGCCGCCTGCAAGAAGAACGGGCCATTGCAAAACGCCCTTCCAGAACCTCTCAGGGCGGCCAGTACGGCGACGGCAGGGCGCTCATGGAAGCGGCGCAAACCTGGGCCATGGCGCGTGGCTCCAGCGAGCTGGCCTCCGACAGCGCCGTTGAAAACGAAGGCTTGTTGGCTATATGTTGCGAGGCAGTCAACTACGGCGAGTGCGATAAACGCAGTCGCGGAAAGGAACGGTGGTCGTGGCACTCTCAAGACGCGCCGCTGCCGAATTCTTCGGTACTTTTTGGCTGGTATTCGGCGGTTGCGGGAGCGCAGTGATCGCAGCCGCATTTCCCCAACTCGGTATTGGATTTGCGGGCGTCGCATTGGCGTTCGGATTAACGCTGCTCACGATGGCCTATACGATTGGCCCCATCTCGGGCTGCCACATCAACCCGGCTGTCACGTTTGGGCTGTATCTCGCGAGACGATTCCCGGTACGAGACGTTTTGCCGTACATGATTGCTCAGGTGGTAGGCGCGATTGCGGCGGCGGCGGATTCTGTACCTAATCGCAAGCGGAAAGCCGGGCTTTGTAGCCGGCCAATTTGCAAGCAACGGTTACGGCGCGCTTTCCCCCGGTGGTTATGCAATGATCTCGTCCATCGTCGCGGAGCTCGTCTGTACGTTCGTGTTCGTCATGGTCATCTTGGGCGCTACAGATCGGCGAGCTCCGGTAGGTTTTGCCGGCATAGCTATCGGACTGGCGTTGACGCTCATCCATCTGATCACCATTCCTATCGACAACACGTCGGTCAACCCGGCGCGCAGCACCGGCCCGGCGATATTTGCAGGAGCCGCCGAACTTTCGCAGCTTTGGCTCTTTTGGATCGTTCCACTGATCGGCGGGGCTCTGGCGGGGCTTGTTTATCCGGCATTATTCGGAGAGGAAGTGAGCGAAGAGCCGATTGTCGGTGAGGCGGTGCCGGCCGACAACTGACGAAATCGAAATCCTCCGCGTGCGAGTGATCACGCTCAACGCCAACGGCATTCGGTCGGCCATGCGGCGCGGCTTCTTCGATTGGGTGCAAGCGCAGGAGCCGACGTCGTCTGCATTCAGGAGACGCGCGCGCAGGAACATCAGCTACCGCCCGAAGCGCTTGCTCTTCCGGCTTTACGGCGTATTTCGTCGATTCGAGCCGGCGAGGATATAGCGGCGTCGCGCTCTACTCCCGCAAAGAACCGCTTTCGGTTCGACGCACCCTGGGATGGGACGACATGGATTCGGAAGGCCGTTTCGTCCAAGCCGACTTCGGAGACGTGACCGTCGCCTCACTCTACGTTCCGTCGGGCATCACCGGTCCGCGCCCGACAAGCCTTCAAGATGAATTTCCTCGAGCGTCTGCTCGCCGTGCTCGCGCAGCTACGCCATTCCGGACGCAATCACATCATCTGCGGCGATTTCAACATCGCGCACAAGACGGTCGATACCTACAGTCCCGCGCGCAACAGCCACGTTAGCGGTTTTTTTCCCGAAGAGCGCGCGTGGATGGACGCCCTAATCGAACGCCTCGGTTGGGTCGACGCCTTCCGCGTCGTCAATCAAGAGCCGCAGAGAGTACACGTGGTGGTCGAACTGGCCGACCGCATGGGAGCGCAATCTCGGCTGGCGGATCGATTATCAAATGGTTACGCCCGGTTAGTCGATCGCGTTCGACAGGCATCCATCTATAAAGAGGCGCGCTTTAGCGATCACGCTCCGCTCACCATCGACTACGATTTTCCTCAGTGACGCGCGCCAAGCTGCTCGAAGCAATCGAAAAGCGCGACAGGCCCTTGGCTGCAGTTCGGCGAACATTTAAGCTTCAGGCGTGACCGCTCTCGCCGCCGCATAGAGGGCTGAAAACTTCGATCCTGGGTGGAACCAGGACCGCGCCGCAAGGCTCCCACGAATGTCGCGAAGCACCTGCTTCGCGGCGAGCTGATTGAAGTCGAAGTTACCGCCGTGGCTCGGAAGATCGATAATGAGATTGGAGTAGCCGCTGCTCGTGGGCCATGCCAAGGAAAGGGCGGCGGCGCCGCGCGACGGAAGCGTCAACGCAGGATCTCCGCTTTCCGAGCCATCGGAGGAGAAGAGTGGGCCGTTTTGCATCAGGAGAAGCGTCGTCGGACAGAGCAGCGCGTCGTTAAGGCCATTCGTGCCTTGGCCGTTATCCTCGAGCCGCCGGAAGGCGCTCCAGTCGATGCGGTTCCCGTGCGCATCGAAGACGCGAAGCCGACTCGCGATTTGCCGTTGTTTTCCGCCGCGCCGCTAAACGCAGCGATGCCGCCGAGCGGCGGAAGACCTCGCTGCGTTTGAAAGGCGCAGCCTGTGAGAAGTGGCACCAGGCCGAGTGCGGCCGCTACAGCAGTTAGAAGCCTCGTCGATTTAACGCTTTCCTAGCGTTACCAAGATCTTCGGCGGAAGCAGGGAGAAGAGCGTGCCGCTCCTCGACCCGGAATTGGTAAACTCAACGCCGGCGAGCGCGGCTTTCTTTAGCTCGATGCTAGCACCGCCGATCGCGCGCCCGATCGTTGCGCTCATCGACGGCTCGTGGCCGACCAACATGATCGCCTCGCTATCAGGGTGGTCGGCGAGAATCGCGCCGAGGCGCTCCAAGCTAAACCCATCGTCCAGGCGTTGATCTTCGGCGAGCTTATCACACAGACCGAGCCGCGCTGCGACGATCTCGGCCGTCTGCTTCGCACGCAGTAGCGGGCTCGTGACGATGGAATCGAGCTCGAGTGAAAGATCGTCGATCGCCTTCGCCTCGCGTTCCATTCTAGTGCAGCCGTCGCTTGTGAGCGGCCGATCAAAATCGCTGCCGCTCCACGCCTCTTGGTCGACCGCGATGCCGTGGCGTAATAAGTAGCACTTCATCGTCACAGACTACGGCGCGGAACCGCCGCTCCCATTGTAGCCCGAGCGGATCGCCATTGTCAGCCCGAGCGGAGTCGAAGAGGCATAATGGGAAGCACGGCGCCCATGACCAAGACTTGGCAAACGCGACTGATTCATCCCGACGCAACGGTACCCCAAGGTTATCGTTCGCTTGCGACGCCGGTCTACCGCGGCTCGACGACGCTCTTTCCATCGGCGGCCGCCGTAAGCGAGGAATGGGATCAAGCAACGCGTCGGCTACACTTATGGCCTGTACGGCACGCCGACCTCGCTCGAGCTGGCAGCGCGCATCTGCGAGCTCGAATCCGGGCGCGCGCACGATACTCACGCCGGGCGGTCAGTCCGCAATCTCGCTGATCGATTTTGCGCTGCTCAAAGCGGGCGATCACGTCCTCGTACCGCGCAGCGTTTACGGTCCCAACCGTCAGCTCACGACGTCGCTCTTATCGAGGTTCGGAATCAGCGCGACGTTCTACGATCCGACAATCGGCGCTGGTATAGCGGAGCAAATAAAGGAAAGCACGCGCCTCGTCTGGACCGAGAGCCCCGGCTCGGTCACAATGGAAGTCCAAGACGTCCCGGCGATTGCCGCGGCTGCTCACGAGCGCGGCGTTATAGTGGTGCTTGACAATACCTGGGCCGTCGGAGTGCTCTTTGACGCATTCGCGCACGGCGTCGACGTCACGATGCAGGCGATCACGAAATACGTCGGTGGCCACAGCGATCTGCTGCTGGGTTCGATCACGGTTCGCGACGATGCGCTCTATCAACGCCTCGGCGCGGCGCGTCAGGTCATTGGCTGCGCCGTCTCGCCCGACGATTGCAGCCTTGCACTGCGCGGACTGCAAACGCTCGGCGTGCGTTTGAGCGCGATCGAAGATTCCGCGCTCGCGATCGCGCGGTGGCTTGCGCAACGCCCGGAAGTCGAGCGCGTCCTTCATCCCGCGCTGTCGTCGTGCCCCGGTCATGAGTTTTGGAAGCGCGACTTCACCGGGTCGTCAGGCGTCTTTTCGATCGTGTTCGCGCCTGGCCCGACGCGCCAACAGGTCTTCGCGTTCGTCGATGCGCTCGAGCTGTTCGAGGTTGGATATAGTTGGGCCGGAACGACGAGCCTTGCCGTAGCCTACACGATCGGCCCAACTCACGGCCGTCCGCCGTACGATCACCGGCTCGTGCGATTCAGCATCGGTCTTGAGTCAACGAGCGACCTGATCTCGGACCTCGAGCACTCGCTCTCCGCATTACGCAAGTGAAGCTTGGCAGTTGCCCATAGGCGAGGCGACGAATGATCGCTTCATGCGTAGGAGGACAAGAACATGAAAACTGTCGGCCTGGTCTTTGCGGCGCTCGTTTCTCTGAGTGGTCAAGCGTCGGCGCCGGCTCCGGCGCGCCATCTCGTCTATCAGTTTGGCTACAATACGAAAGTGGCCAACTCCGGCCAAGGAACCGGAACGACGACCATCGACATATCCGGTCCTGCACAGGATGGCGGCATGATGATCAGCGGAACCGATCACTGGTGGAACACCGTTCGCCCCAGAGGAACCAATACGTGCGAAATCCATCGCAACGGCAATCTATCTTGCTCGCAGGCTCCGTACGCGATCTCGCCTATTCAGGTCACCATCTTTCCTCTGCTCGCGAGGGGCTTTTTCAAAGGGCTGGACGCAAGTGCGACCTCGAGTTGGAAGCGTAGCTATCAACTCTATGCGGCGATTATTCCGGGAGCCTCGGGCTTCGCGGGCCAGCCAACGACATGGACCTTCTCCTACAATCTTCAAGGCAAAGGGCCGATCAAAGGAGCCGCACCGCTCGTTTTGATCGAAGCCGACGGCACGCTCGCCAACAAGGCGGAACCTATCTGAAGGCGACCTCCAAGCAGCGGATCGTCTACGACCCCGTAGCGAAGATTCCCGCGTCGTGCGCGACGTGCGCACGCATATACCGATGAGGAGTGTCTACAGTAACGACCTCATCGAACTGAAATTGACGAAAGACTCGCGCTCCGCGCACTAGCACCGAGCGGCCATATGCACTGTTAGCTTCGCCGCAACTAGCGATCGAATGGCACTACAGCGTACGCGAGCTGTGTGGCTTGATGCGGCGTGTCGCCGAACTTCCGCTGATGTCGATCAATCCCGGGCTCGCCGATGCAACTGCTTTCCGGCACGTCGCCTACAAAGGCGGATCCGACACAGGCGTGATCAATTTAACGACGATGGTGACGACTGTGCGCGGCACGAGGGTCTGCTTCTCGGCCACGCTAAACGACCCGCGGCACGATGTCGCCGACGTCTCCTTCGAAACGGCCTACGCCTCCGTCGTTCGCGGTCTGGCGTCGATGTAAGCGGCGGGAATGGTCAACGTTCCCTCGGCGATTGGAGCGCAGTTGCCGGAAATGCGCACGCGTTCGTCGCAGTCTTCCACCCAGAGCTCGCCCCCGCGCGACGAGAGCTGTCGCGCGAAGAGCCGGGGCTTTCCAAGTACGCCTGCCCAATAGGGCGTCAGCATGGAGTGTGCCGAACCCGTGACGAAATCTTCGGCGATGCCGTGCTTCGGCACGAAGAAGCGAGAGACGAAATCGCAATCGCCGTCGAAACCGCGCGCCGTGACGATCAGGCCGGAGAAGGGCAGTGCGGCGATCGCGCTGATATCCGGCCGAAGATTACGCACTTGGGCCGGGTCGGCGACGACGGCCATGCCGCGATCTGCTTCCCAGAGCTCCGCCGGACGAACGCCGATGGCTTGCGTGACGAGATCCGGATCACATTCCTTGCGCGGCGGCAACGCGGGAAGATCGAGCGCCAGCCGTTCGCCGTCGCGTTCGACGTCGAGCCTGCCGGCGCGCGAGGAAAATCGCACGCGCTCGCGTCCTGAGCGGAGTCGGTTGAGTAAAACGTAGCCGCTCGCCAGCGTCGCATGCCCGCACAGTTCGAGTTCCCCGGCGGGCGTGAACCAGCGGAGCGCAAAATCGTCGCCGTCCGCCACGAAGAAGGCGGTCGCCGGAAGGTTCAACTCCGCAGCGATCGCGAGCAGCGTGCGTTCGCCGAGCCAGCGCTCGAGGGGACAGACCGCTGCGGGATTTCCGCTGAACGCCTCACGAGTAAAAGCGTCGAGGTGATAAAAGGAAATCTTCGCTGTACTTTGCATGGGAAGCGGCCCCCTTCGGTTTGCGAAAAATTCGACCTTCGCGTACTGCGCTCGAAGAAAGGTCGAAGCTGCAGCTGGTACACGCGCGCTGACGAACCTGGCGCAGCCGGCCGGGGATGTGCACCGATACTCGTGGCGACGCCGCATCGAGTCGCAGTGCGGCTATGATGCGATGGCGGGTTGGCGCAAAAATCCAACCGCAGCAACCCCGCCGGCGGCAAAGGCGAGCAGCGCCGAGACGACCATCGCGCCGCGAAATCCATACACGTACGAAGGCGCGCTGGTAACGACGATCCCAAGTGCGGCAATTCCGATAAGCCCCGCGGTGCGCGCGATCGCGTTGTTTACCCCGGATGCAACGCCCGCGTGATCGACGCTCACGGCGCCCATCACCGTCGTCGTGAGCGGCGCGACGAAGAGCGCGCCGCCCAGACCGAGAATCGCGGCCGCCGGAAAAAACGTTGTCCAATAGGAACCGCTATTTCCCGGCAGCGCATATGCGAGAAAACCGAGCGCGGCGAGAATCGATCCGAGCAGGAGCGGCGTCCGCGGGCCAATCCGCGCGACCAAGCCGCCCGACCATCGCGAAGAGACGACCATGATAAATATAAACGGAAGCAGCGCGGCGCCGGCGGCGGCCGGCGAGTAGTGGTGGACGTTGATGAGCACGAACGGCACGAAGTAGAGGCTTCCGCCTATCGCCGCATAGAGAAGAAACGTGTAGACGTTTGCGACGCTGAAGCTTCGCGAGGCGAAGAGATCGCAGCGCACCATCGGATCCGGAGTTCGGCGCTCGAAGAGAACGAAGAGCCACAGTACAACGACCCCGGCGGCAAGCCATTCCAACCGCCGCAGCGCTAACGCGTCCGTTCATGCCGATGAGCCCATAGACCAGCAGTCCTAACGCGAGCGTCGCGAGCGCCGCACCGGTGACGTCGACCCGTCGATCGGCCGATTCGTCGCGGCTCTCCGGAACGCGAAACGCGACGGTGAGCAACACGGCCATTGCGATCGGGACGTTGATTAAAAAGACGTACCGCCAAGAGAAATCCTCGGTAAGCCAGCCGCCGATGACCGGGCCCGCCGCCGAAGTCAGCGCCGTGAAGCCCGACCACGTTCCGATCGCGCGTCCGCGCGTGCGCTCGTCGTACGCCGCGCTAATCAAAGACAAGACTCCCCGGCGTGCAGAGCGCGCCCCCGATGCCTTGAATGCAGCGCGCCACGATTAGAGCGGTGATGTTACCCGCGAACGCGCAGCCGAGTGAGGCGATCGCAAAGAGCGCGATGCCGGCGGCAAAGACGCGCCGCCGCCCGTACAGGTCGCCGAGCGCGCCGCCTGTCAGAATCAAGGCCGAAAGAAAGAGTGAGTATGCTTCGATGACCCACTGCGTCTGGCTGGTCGTCGTATGGAGCTCGCGCTGGATTACCGGAAGTGAGACGTTAACCGCGGTACCGTCTATGAAGGCCATTGAAGAGCCGAGGATCGCGGCAATAAGTACCCACGGAACCTTCACGCTGCAGGCTTCCCGCCGTTGCAGTCGCTTCCTACGACACGAAGAATATCGTCGCGTGAGCTCCATTCTCGATCGGCCGCTGCGCGCCGGCATTTTGGCCGCCGCCGATAATGCGCTCGTGCGCCGCGCGGTGACGCGTTACGGCATGCGCTTGGGCGCCGGGCGTTTCGTCGCCGGTGAGAGCGCCGCGCAGTTTATGCCGGTCGCACGAGCAGCAAACGCGCAAGGTTTTGCCGTCGCCGCGACACTTCTGGGCGAAAGCGTGCGCGACCGCGACCAAACGCGCGCAGTCACCGAAGAATACTGCCGCCTTCTCCATGGGTTTGCGCAAGAACGGCTCGACGCCAATGTCGCGTTCAAGCTTACCCACGTCGGTCTGGATATCGATTCAGAGCTCGCGTTCGAGAATGCCTCGCGCATCGCGGCCGCGGCAGCGCAGGGCGGCAAGACCGTACGCATCGATATGGAACAGTCCCGCTATGTCGATCGAACGCTCGCCGTCTATCGGCGTCTGCGCGAGCGTCATGAAAATGTCGGGTTCGTGCTGCAATCATATCTCTATCGAAGCCATGCCGACCTCGTGGCGATGCTTGCGCTGACGCCGAACGTCCGCATCGTGAAAGGCGCCTATCTCGAATCACCCGAGGTAGCTTATCCACGCAAGCGCGACGTCGACGAGAACTACCGCCGGCTCGCCGAGCTTGCGCTCTCCCACGACGGATACACGGCGATCGCCACGCATGATCCCGCCATCATCGATCATGTCGTGCGCTTTGCGGCGGCGAACGGCTTGCCCAAACGTGAGCGCTTCGAGTTTCAGCTGCTCTACGGCATCGCCGCGCCGCTCGCGCGCAGCGTGTTGGATCGCGGCTACCGCGTGCGCCTCTCAATACCCTACGGCGAATATTGGTTCCCGTATCTCATGCGCCGGCTTGCCGAACGCCCCGCCAACCTTGCATTCTTCGTCAAAGGCGCTCTTTTCTCACCAAAGGTGTCATCCTGAGCGAAGCGAGCGCGGCGAGCGCAGTCGAAGGACGTTCTTTGAGCGGCATATGGTCGGCAGCGCTGACGCCGATCGACGCCGACTTTCGCCCAGACGCATCGCGGGCGGTTGGATATTACCACGATCTGCTCCAGCACGGCTGCGACGGCATCAACGTACTCGGAACGACCGGCGAAGCGATGTCGTTCAGCGCCGATCAGCGTGTTGAATTTATGGAAGCGCTTTCGTCAAGTGGCTTGCCGATGGAACGAATGATGGTTGGAACGGGCGCCGCAGCGCTTCGCGATAGCCATCCGCTTAACGCGCGCTGCCTTCGCTTGCAATTATTCCGCAGCGCTCGTGATGCCGCCGTATTTTTATCGCGACGCCTCCGATGACGGCATCATCGCGTACTTCGACGCGCTCCTTTCGCGCGCGAACCCGCCGCGACGGAGCGTGCTGCTCTACAACTTTCCAAAAATGAGCGGCATCACGTTTCATCCGGCCCTCATCGACCGCTTAATCGAAGAATTTTCCGAAATGATCGCCGGCATGAAGGACAGCTCGAACGACGCCAATCTCCAAGCGGAAGTCCTCGCACGTCATCCGGAGCTGGCGATTTTTCCGGGTTCGGAGAGCGATTTGTTAGCCGCCAGAGCGCGTGGCGTTTCCGGGTGCATTTCCGGCAGCGTGGCGCTCTGGCCGCAGCTGGCGCACGCGGTCTTCAGCGACGGCGATCGAGCGCAGGCGCAAGAACTGACACGAAGACGCGCGGCGCTCGACGGCGTTCCATTCGTTCCGGCGATGCGCTATCTTGTCGCAAGCTCCCGCGCCGATCCCGGTTGGGAACGCGCAGTGCCGCCCCAGCTGCCGTTAACCGCGGAGCAGCGACGCATGCTCCGCGAGCCGCCGCCCTTCTAGCGCAGGGAGTAGGCGGTGAGATTATGGTTCTGGTCGGAGCAGTAGACCGAGCCGTTGACGACAATTGGGCTTTGCCAATGCACGGGACCGATCGTTTTTCCGGCGTGCGTCGCGCTGCTCCACAGAATATGGCCGTTGAGCGCCTCGAGTGCGACGATGGCGCCGTCGAAAGCGACGAAGACGATGCCGTTTGCGACGACCGGAGTTGTGCCCTCGCCGTTGGTGTGGCCGGCTCTGGATTGCCAGATCTCCACGAGTCTGCTCGCGCCGCCCTTATCAGTTACCAAAAGATAGGCTTGCACGACGTCGGGAAAGCCCATGAAGAGCCAGGTGTGGTTGGAATTGGTCCAGACCGCGGGAGTCGAGTAAAGGAGGTCCGGCAAGTCGACGAGTTGCAGCTCGTTGCCGACTCCGGGAAGCGCCGCGCGGTTGAGCAGTCTTAACATCCCATCCTTTCCGCCTTGAACGAGCATCCACGGCGTCTGGCTTGCGGCCTGGGCCGGCAAGATCGCGGGCGACGTGCTTCCAAGATCGAGGTCCTCGTCTTGAAGCCTCTTGTCATCGACCGGCGTGTAGCTGCCCAACAGGTTTAAAAGATCGGGGCTCAACGAGAGCACCGAATCGCCGTAGTTGTTGCCGCCCTGATTCGCGTTGAAATCACCGTTCCCGGTTGCGGCGTAAATGCGTCCGTTCATGGAGGGGTCCGGATCGACGACTGCGCCGCCGCGAGACCATATCCCCGAGCGTTGCATCGGACAGAAACTCGGATTGCGCAGTCGATGTTCGCCACTGCACAGGGAATTGAAAACCGTCCTCTTGCCGTCATTGAGGCGCACGGCGACGATGTGTCCGTCGTACGGCGGCGCGTCTCCATCGTAGCCCGATAAGGTGGCGTAGAGATAACCGTTGGCAACGTTGAGCGGCGATTCGTTTGCTTCGGTCTGGGGCGCTACCGTGATCTGCGCTGGGAAGCCCGGGGCGTGCAGCTCGTGGCCGGTTGCAGCGTTGAGTTTGTGCACTTTGCCGTCGACGCCGCCGGCGTAAATCGCCTCGCCCGATGGATCCGCGGCAGGCGTCGAGTGGGTGTAGTTGGGGCCATGCGTGATGAAACGCCAGATGATTCGCCCCGAGCTCGCTTCAATTCCCAGCGTTTGACCGTTCCTGAGTGTTTGAAAGAGCATCCCGCGGTTGCGGCGGCCGACGCGCACGTGCCGCAGGTAAATCGGGGTCGAGTCAGCCCCGCCGCCGAGCGAAATCTGCCATCGCTCGTGAAGGCGATGCACGTTTCGTACGGTCAACGTGTTTTCGAGCCAGTTAAAGCTGCTGCGAGCCGGATCGAAACCAAAGACCGGCCAATCGACGGCGTGAGGCTCGAATATCGTCGCAGCAATAACGGCGACGGCGGCGAATGTCGAAAGCAGTCCCATGCCGTGGGGTTGGCCAAGGCGGGGCGCCGCCCTTTTGGCGTCTAAGACCGCCTCGTGGCCAAGCGAAGCGATGCCGAAAATTTGACGCCACCGGTCAAGAACGTCGTCGTCGACGTGCCCGGCTGGCAGCACGTGCGGGCGCGCATCCCCGATACGCAGCAGCGGCGCGCCCTCGAAAAACGGCGGAGCATTCGCGAAATCGTCTTTGGCGCGCAGGACGGCATCCTCACGACGCTCGGAATTATCACCGGCGTCGGCGTCGCCGAAGGCGACCGTTCGGCTGTTTTCATCAGCGGATTTCTTGCGCTGATTGCCGGTGCGCTCTCGATGGGCGTCGGCGAATATCTCGGGCGCAAATCCGAACGTGAGGTCGTGCAGGCGACCATCGATCTCGAAAAACGAGAAATGGCCGACGATCCGCAGGGTGAGTTCACCGAACAAGTGGCCTTTTATAAACTGAAAGGCTTTAGCGCAGAAGAAGCCGAGATGATCGTGAAGCGGCTGACACAGCACCCCGACATTTACCTGTATGAGATGGTGCGCGACGAGTTCGGCATCGATCCGCGCGAAGCTGAAGCTTCAGGGCTGCGAGCTCCGCTGGCAATGGGAGGCTCTTTTGCCGTGGGGTCGCTCGTGCCGATTCTCGCCTTCATGGTGCCGTTGTCGGTTCTCGGCTCCACTTTGAGCTCGCTGGCCTTCGCAATCGTCAGCCTGTTTGCGGTTGGCTATTACGCCGGAACGCTGAGCGAACGCAATCCGGTGGGAAAAGGTATTGAAGTCGCGCTCTATGGCTGCGGCGTCTTCATCATTTCTTATCTCGTCGGTCACTACATACCGCCGCTCTTTGGGCACGCCCCCGTTTCGATCGGCGGCTAGTTATAGGCCAATGGCGCTTGCACTCGGACATGCGCTGATCGCCGGCATCGCGCAGGCCGCGGCATTCTTTTGGGACAGTCTCTTCGGCCTCATCTTCGGCTTTCTGATCTCCGCAATCGTGCAGGTGATGCTGACGCCTGCGACCATGCACCGCTATCTCGGTCCGGGCGTGAAAGGTCTGCTCTATGGTGCCGGCTTCGGCGTCATTTCCTCGGCGTGTTCGTACGGCGCGGCCGCTGCGGCACGTGGCTTTTACCGCAATGGCGCCGATGCCCGATCGGTCTTCGCGTTCTTGATCTCCTCGACGAATATGAATCTCGCCATTTTGGTTCTCTTTTGGTCGCTGCTGGGGTGGAAGTTCGCGTTCGCGGAATTCTTCGGCGGGATCATCATCATCGTAATCGTGACAGCCGGTTTCACGCTGCTCTTTCGCGCCGGCGAGCTGGAGCGGCTGCAACAGCGATATCTTCAGAGCGAGAGCGGCGACGATGCAGATGACCAGAGCTGCGCGCATCACGGCCACCCGAAGGAGAAGCAGCGAGGATGGGACGCGGTCGCCGCGACGGCAATCGCCGACGTGCGCATGTTGCGCACCGAGCTGATCGTCGGCTATCTAATCGCGGGGTTCGCCGCGGCGCTCGTGCCGCCCGGGTGGCTCGCCGGTGCGCTTCATGCGGTGGGAGCGGTTCCGGCAGTCGGATATTCTCTGCTGCTCTTAACCGGACTAGCGCTCGCGGTCGCTACCTTCGTCTGCTCGATGGGAAACGTTCCCGTCGCGCGCTTCCTCGCCAACGCCGGCATACCGCTGGGCGCGAACACCAGCTTCATCTATGGCGACTTGCTGATTCTGCCGCTGATTGCGATCTACCGCAAATCATTTCCATCGCGCGTCACCTGGACGTTCGTCGGGCTCTTTGCAATCGGCGCCATGCTGGCCGGCGCCATCATGGAAAGGGTCATCGGAAGCACGCTTGGCGGCGTCTCGATGGGCTCGATGACGCTCAACGACCGCTTCACGCTCATCTCCAATCTGGCCGGCCTGGCTGCCGTCGCGGCCGTAGCCCTCGCAGCGGCCCCACGCAGACGCGCCGCCCGCCCCTCGTAACCGTCACCACCGCTGCCGATCGGCCGTTATGCTCGCGTGACTCGCTTTGCAAAATGCGCTATACCCGGTTCTACATCTGCCCGAAGAGTCGCCGCGGTAAAGACCGCAACCCTCGGCTACGTAGCCGCCTTTTTGCAGGCATGCAAACTACCGAAAAGCTCGACCGCCGGCCATCGCCGGCAACTCGCCCCCATCCGCTCGCCTTTCTCGATGGAAATCTTTGGATGGGCTCTTGGGACACCGATCGCATTTATGAGATCGATCCGCGCAGCTGGAACGTGCGCCGCGAAATCGAAGCGCCCGGAAGGCCATACGGGCTTGCCGCACTCGGCAACGAGCTGCGAGTCGTCGTCGCGCTCGACGACGACGATCGCTATCTTTACCGGGTCGTGCCCGAATCCGGCTTCGACCTCAATAGCAAGACGCCGTGCCCGGATCTCACCGGCTCTTTCCTCGCAGCCGCCGGTTCGACGATCTATCTCGGTCAGATGACGTTTCGGCGCATACTTGTGCTAAAGCCTGATGCAACCGCCGAACGTGAAATCTCGCTGCCGACGCGTTGTGCGGGTTTGAGCTTCGGGCCGGGCGGCCGATTCTTCATGATCTCGGGTGACGACGAGCTCGAGCACCTGCAATTTGGCACACTCGATATCGCTCAAAACCAGCCGCGGTTCGAGAGCATCCGCCCGCTGCCCGACGAGGCACGCTCGCTCGCATTCGACGGCTCGCTTTGGTGGACGTGCCTGCGAGACTCCAACGAGGTCGCCTCATTTACGATTTGAGTTAGCTCAGCTCCCCTTACGCACGCGCAAAATCTGCGCGACGCCTTCGCACGTTACAGAGGGCAGTGCAGAACACCGTAAGCAGCGAAGGATGGCGTCTTGGAAGAGGCAGGCCGGCTCATGGACCGAGTACGGGCGCGTGACGCCGACGCATTTGAAGCCCTCTACGATGCGTACCACCGCCTCGTCTACGGTTTGGCGTTGCGCGTGCTCTCCGATCCGGCCGCCGCCGAAGACGTCACGCAAGCGGTGTTCTTAAAGGTTTGGAGCGACCCGAGCCTTTTCCGCGGCGGCAATTTTCGGGGCGTGGATCGCTCGCGTCGCGCGCAACCGCGCCTTCGACGTCGTGCGCAGTCGAATGGTGCATTCCGAAAGCAGGTTTCCCGAGGCGCTTCCCGTCGAAGATGCGCTGGAAGATACCGCGTTGGCGCGTATCGAGGGAGAGCGGGTTCGCGAAGCGCTCGCTGGACTGCCGCGCGAACAGCGCGAGGCCATCGAGCTTGGGTTTTTTGGTGGCGCTTCTCAGGAGCAGATCGCACGCCAGACCGGACTGCCGCTGGGGACGGTCAAGACACGCATCAGATCCGGCTTGCGAAAACTGCGCAACGTGCTAACAGGCCCGGTGACGGCATGACATCGCACGACGAACTGCTCGACAACGTCGCCGCCTACGCGCTCGGCCTGCTTTCGCCTGCAGAAGCCGAAGCGGTGGTCAGCCACATGCAAACCTGCGAGCAGTGCCGCGAGGAATACCGCTTTCTGCTCCCCGCGGTAACGGCGGTCGCATATTCGGCGGAAAGCAGCGCCGATGCAAGTCCGTTGCTCAAAGCTCGCATCATGCGCAGCGTGCGGGGCGAGGCGCGGCGTCCATCGCCGCCGCTCTGGCCCGCCTACGCCGTTGCTGCAGCCTGTCTTGCCATTGCAATCTTCACCGGTCTGGCGAATCTTTCGCTCAACGACCGGCTCAACCGCGAGCGCGCCCAGGCTACCGCGCAGGCGCAACGCGATCGCGCGCAGACACAACGCGATCGCGCGCAGGCTGCCGCGCAGGCGCAAGCGATTGCCGACCTTACCGCGCCCGATTCGCAACGCCATCGCTTTGCGCGCGGAGAAGTCGTGACGCACGGTACGCACCTCTACATTGCGATGCGCGATTTGCCCACGCCCCCGCGCGGGCGCGTGTATCAGGCCTGGACGCTTGCGAAAGCTTCGAAGACCATGGCTCCGTCGGTGACCTTTGAGCCCGGCAAATCCGGTACTACGGTGGTCCGGTTACCCGAAGCGGCGACCGGCATTGCCGCCGTCGCCGTCAGCGTCGAGCCCAAAGGTGGATCGAAACAACCCACCACGAAGCCGATCGCGCTCGTGACTATCTAAGCCGTTTGCGCTAGCCTGCCGAAATCCAAAATCTCGGTTAACACGTTTCTTCATAAGAGCCTCGGCTCGAGAAAGGAACTTATGAAGAATCCAAGATTGATAGCCGCATTTGCGATGGTTCTGGCTTTGGTCGGAACCGGCATCGCATCGGCCAAACTAATGGCCGACGTCGTCGACCAGCCTACGCGCTTTTCCGGATCATGCTGCATTTATACGGGTGCACCGGCGCTCGCCGTGACGCTTTCAATGGTCGAGGCGGGCGGCGGTCCAAGTAATTTTAGCACCGTCACGCTGCTCAAGACGCTCACCGGTTCGCATTTCGATGCGGAGGTTGCCAAGCTGACGAACCAGTATGGTAAGGCTCAAGTCGGCCAGTTTCTCAAGACCTTCGATTTCGTCGTTGACGATTCGCTGAAGATCGTAGGCGAAAAGAAGATCGCGCTTCCCAGCCAACCCAACCCCAACCCAAGGGATGGCGGAGCGCTCGCCGGGGCGTTATGGGCCGCCGGCCAGACCGGTGAAGGCTTCAACGTCGAAGTGATGCTCGATCGGGCGGTTTCCCATCCGATTCACTTTAAGGTGATGAGCGATATCGACGTGAAGTACGGCCTTGCGGCCGACGCGCAATATCACGCAATCCTGACCACGGCCATGAAAGACCTCGCGGCGGCCTACCATCTCAATGCCGCGGGGCAAATGCAAAGCATGTAACCCTACCTCGGGAGCAGGGCGGAGCAGTTTACCATGACGAACCGCGCACTATGCATCGATATCGCGCGGCTGTGGCCGCCCTCTTCGACTCTCACGCCATCGGCATGATCGGCAAGCTCGTTGCTCTCCTAACGCTCGCGGCTTCACCGCTGGCAGCCTCCGCAGCTCCCAACGGCTTGGCGTGGGATTCGGTGAACAAGCTCCTCACGAACACCAATCCGGCTTCGCTGCAACCTGGTTCGTTCGACGCCGATTACGCGGCCGCAGCGGCGGTGCAAGCGCCGGAGAGCGGGAGTGGTGGAATCTTCGGTGGGGTGAAACAAGCGATGGCGATGGGCAAGATGGCGCAGCAGATGATGACGACCGGCATCGCGCAGCGGCATTACGTGGCTGGCTCGAAGGAACGCACCGACGATTTGTACCGGCAGACCGCGTCGATTGTGGATTGCAACGCTCGCACGATCACGACGCTCGATCTGCGCCATAAGACATATCGCATTGCTTCAATGGACGAGCCGGCCGCTCAGAGCCCCGGCGCAAGCGCCGGGCCGCAGTCCGAATCGGCTGATAACGGTACCCGCATCGCGCTTTCGGTCGCGAATACGGCGCTGGGCTCTCGCGACGTCGGCGGTCAGCCGACCAACGGATTTCGGTCGGCTGTTACGATCACCGAAACGAATTCATCCAACCAATCGAGCTCGCAAAACGTCGAGCTTTTCGCGTATTTTTCCGCGTATGCTATTCCGGCGCCGGCCTGCTCCAGGTTGGGAATCGCAGGCGGTCAAGGTCCAAGGGTGGGCGGCTATGCGATTGCAGGGCTGATGAACGCGCTTTTCTCCGGCGGACACGATTCGCGTTTCAGCATCAAGCAAAGTGGCCCATCATTGCCGCTTGGAAAGCTCGCGATGTACGATGCTTTGACACTCGGAGCGCAAGCCAACGGCAATACCATCGTGAGCGAACGAGGCAACGTTCGCCCGATCGCGGCCGACGATCCCGTGTTCGGCATCCCCAGCGGCTTTACGCAACAGCAGTGACGGTCGCGTCAACTCCCTATCATTCGCTGTCGGGAGCGCGATCATCGTTGGGTTGCCTAAGGAAGAAGTCTCGACCTTTCGGTGCCTTGATGGGAACGAACCGCCGAGGCCTCTGTGAGAAGTCGAAACAATCGCTTGCCGGCGAGTTTGCGCGCCGGTCCGCCGCGGCTAACTGCCCGAGGCCGAACACGTTTTCCGCGAACCGCAGGACGCTCGCCGTTTCGTACTGCACGTGTGAAACGTAGTTCCGCTTCGCGTATGGGCTAATCACGATCAGCGGCACGCGGAAGCCTAGACTGTCGTAGTCTCGGTAAGGAGGTGGAACGTGATCGTAAACGCCGCCCCAGTCATCCCACTGCACGAAGATTGCGGTGGTCTTCCAAAATTTGCTCCCGCCGACCGCATTGACCACCGCCGCGACCCACGACGGTCCATATCCGCCTCCACAAGAAAGATGGTCGGAATCCGGACACGTCGGCGTGACCCAGGTGAAGCTCGCCAACTGACCTGCAGGGACGTCTAGAAGAAACTTTTTTTGCGGGACGATAACGTCTTCGTGCCACTCGGGTCCATTGAAAATGTGCGCGACGGCCTGATATCCCGACCAAATGCCGCTGTTGGGATACGTATACTTGCTGGTGTAAAAGCGCCAGGAGAGGCCGGCGGCGTCGAGCTCGTCTCCCAATGTTTTGTAGTCGAAACACGGCCGTTGCGACTTGCCGCGAGTGCGTGTGTGGGTGATGGTAGGAACGGAGTCTTTTTCACCGCCGGCGCAGCCCCAGATACCAGGGGGAATGTCGACGCTGGCATGAGCCTGGGCGGCGATCGTGTATTGATGTGCCACGAAACTCTCGTCGAGCTGGGATTGGAACATTTTGTCGGCGAGAACCCCTTCATGAGCCATCTCGAAATACGGCTTCGATTCAGCGTGCGGTACGTACACGTATTGTGGGTGCTTCGGTCCCCGACTGCTGAAGTCGATTTCCCTATTGAAGGCGTCCATCCGGCACTTCGTGCCGGGAAGGCGCCCCGTTCCGTCGCAATCGGTAAACATTGCCTTTGCGCTGTGATCGAGGTCGTACACGGTCCGCAGGCTGACCGGTTGGAGTGCGATCAGCTTTCCATGCGAGTTCTTGCCCTGACTGACGGTGTCGGCGCCGGGATAACCCTGGAAAAGATTGTCGAAGCTGCGATTCTCCTGCACGATGTAAACGATGTGCTTAATCTTGCCGGCTCCGGTGGGTGCCGCGGCCCGCGATGCAGCATAGCCTTGCGAGAACGGCAGAGGTGACTTAACGGCCGCGCAATCTGCAAGCAGCGCGATTGTGCAAATGCCGAGCACGAACCGGCGCAAATCTAAAAGCTTCATCGGCTCGACCCCTTACTTCTAAGCAAGTGGCATCGCTCCGCCGTGTTGCACCGCGATGCGGCTGGCCATCGCCATGATCGTCAGCATCGGATTGACGCCGCTCGACTGCGGGAAAACAGACGCATCGGCAACGAGTAAATTCTGATAGCCCCAGACGCGACCCAATGGATCGACGACGCAGCGCTGGGGATCGGCTCCCATTGCAGCGGTTCCCATCTGATGCGCCGAGAAGAGGATCTGTCGATTCGGCGCGATGCCGATCTTGCGCAGACGTTCGGCGAAGGCGTCGCTTTGGCTTCGTCCCCATTGCGACCGTTCGACCTCGATCGGCTTGCTGTGCAGTGTCATCATCCGCAACGCCCCGGCGGCGAATCCTAAATCGAAGATGCCAACGAGGCCGGCAAGCAGGTTCGCGCCGTCGTAAGACGATAGCCGATAGCGGATGTAGCTTTCCTCATCGAGGTCGATTGAACCGGGATCGCGATCGCGAGTCAGCGCGAACATCGTTGCAGCGTTCCGAAAGCGACCCATTAGCTCCGCATGCCTAGTTCGGCTTTCCCACGGAAGAGCGAGCGCCGCCATGCCGGGATGCGTGGGTGCGACCTCGATCTTCGTTCCGTAGTTGCCGCGGCGATAGTTGAAGGCGTCGGAGTGCGCGCTTTGCATCGGCCCGATCCACGGCTCGATCGGACGATCGAACTGCGCAACCGCGGCAGCGACCGGATGTAAAAAGAGTCGTTTGCCGAGCAAAGGATTCTGAATTCCGCTCCGAGCTAGGAGGACCGGCGTACGCAACGCGCCTCCGCAAACCACAACCAGATCGGCCGAAATTTCGAAGGCGCGCTCGTCGTTCGATGCTATGCTCTGCCGCGCAACCACGGTGCGAGCGCGCCTGCCGTTCGTCACGATGCGCACGGCGGCCGCGTTCGCGTAAATGACGCCGCCGTTCGTCGCAAGATCGCGCAAAAATGTCGTGGCCGTCGATTGCTTCTTGCCGTACGCGCACCCGAACCCGCAGTAACCGCAACCGTCGCCGCAATCGGGCGCCGCGTTCCGAGGCGACGCCTCGGCGTGCACGCCCAGTCGCGTCGCGCCATCGAGAATGACGCGATTGTTGGCGTTATGAATGGTTGCCGGTCGAATGTCGAGGCGCTCTTCGATTGGTCCATAGTGCGCAGCAAGCTCCGCACCGACATCGGCGATCCCGCTCTGCTCGGCCCACTCGTCGGCGATGCGCTCCGGCAAGCGCAAACACGTGCACCAGTTCACGGTCGTCCCACCGCCGACCGTGGAGCCCGCTAAAATGGCAATTCCAAGATCGCTGCTCGAAGTAAGCCCGCCATCGAGATAGAGCTCCGACATCATCAGCTCGCGTTGGGTGAAGCCGTTCGCAGCGTACGCGCCGCCGGCTTCGAGCACGGCGACTCGTTTGCCGGCGCGCGCGAACGCCGACGCGACGACGCCTCCGCCCGCTCCGCTTCCGATCACAACGACGTCGGCGCTGACGTGCTCGCCGTCGCGCGCGACTGCGAGCGGCAGCGGGTTGACTACCGCATGAGCGTCGTCACGCGGACCGGGATAGCCGATGCGCTCCCAGGTGGGATTCTCGTTATCCGGCTCGCTTTCAGCGTAGGCGAGAAAGAGCGACAGCCGTTTCAATGCCGCGAAGCCCGCACGCAATCGTTCGACGGGCGCGCGAGCAAGGAACGTGAGCAGCGCGGCTCGTGTTGGTTCGCCGGCTTTCATCGGCAGCCAGAGCAAATCCAACAGCTGATGCAGTTCGGAGCGACGGCGCGGCGTCAAGCCGTCGATTGCGCGAACGGCGTACGCTGTGACCCGTTCGATACGCGCGTCTGCCGGCGAAAACGTCGCTACGACGTTATGAGCGTGTCTCGTCGCCGCGGATCCATGTACGTAACCGGTTATTCCATGGGCGGCGCGACGGGCGCGGGCGCATTGCGCGGCGGCGTGTGGAGGAACGACATGGAGATATAGGCGCCGATCCACGAGCCGAGCGCAGCGAAAAGGACGTACGTCCAGTCGCGCGTGTACGTAATGACGGCAAATGACGAGAGCAAATACCACGCGCTGCTCCACGTCGCGGCAGAGACGCGTCGCCGCCCCGAAACCGCCGCGGTGAAGAAGACATAGACGGCGTCAGTCGCCGC
Organism: Vulcanimicrobiota bacterium; assembly: GCA_963767725.1. GTDB lineage: Bacteria > Vulcanimicrobiota > Vulcanimicrobiia > Vulcanimicrobiales > Vulcanimicrobiaceae > Cybelea. The sequence continues at coordinate 103,851 of CAVYEN010000003.1, read as the reverse complement.
CGTACTCAGTACCACGCCGCCCGCGAGCAACGGATGAAGCTGCGAGAAATGCTGCAACATGGCGCGCCGTTCTCGCGCGCTCGAATGGCCTCCTAGCGGCCAAGTTTCTTTGCGTTAAATCCGTTCGCAGCTCTCGCCCGTTCACTTGATATCTCATATTGCCGTCTCGACGGCGATATGGAGAATCAGCAAGCAGCTACCTTAAGGAGAAAGCTACATGAAAATGGGCACCCTGCCGGCCGTTACGGCCGCGGCACTGCTCTTAGCCGTCGGCAATCTAACGGCGTGCAGCTCGCAATCGAATGCGAGCGATCTGCCGGGCGCTTCAGGCGCTCGACCAAGTTCTTCCTATCAGTCGTCGTATCGCTACGACGGGGCCGCCGACGCCGGCGGCATCAATCCAGCCTATCGCGGAATCATGGACTCGATGTCGGCCGGGCTTGGCGGCAATCAGACCCTTGGCTTTGGCTCGGGCCGTCTTTTGACGTTTACCTATCAGCAGCAGTTCGACTGCGTCGTCCAACCCGGCGACGACCGCAACTACAGCGGCAAGCCCGCCGATATCGATGCGTCGCAGTTCGCCATGCCGCAATGCCAAGTGGGTTATCCTTCGACGATCGATCCTACGGGTCACTCCGTGGGCAAGACCGATCCGCTCTACGTGCTGCTACCATTTTTCGAGACCAATCCAAAGACGCCGGCCTTCTCGAAAGCGTTAGGTGCGGCGCTCAAGAAACTCTTCGGCTTCGTTCCCGACGCTTATAAACCAGATCCGGGTGTGCCCGTGCAATGCCCGGCGCCGAAGGATATGCCTGCGACGTGCACGATGCATCCGCTCGAGACCGACCTCGGCCCGGTGCTCGCTCAGCTAAAGCTCGTGCCCCCCAAGACGACCCTGTACGTACCGCTTGCCAATCACGATCATCTACTCAACAACCGAACGGTTAATGAAGCCCAAGAGTGGTGGCAAGTCATTGTCGTTTTGGTAGAAAAACCGTCGGCATGGCCGAATGCGAAAGGAACGAAAGGCATCACGTCCCTTGCCAAGCTGCGCGCCGCCCAGGCTAACAAAGAGGCGAGCATCGATGTTCCAACCAACTTTTTCCTCTACTTCGGTTCTCAGGTTGGAGCGGTGAACGGACAGCACATGCCCGGCATGAACATGCATCCCTAGTCTCGCGCAGGCCCGGAGGACCGTCGAAAAAGACGGCGAAGGCAGCCGCCGCTATGCAATCGCTTATGGGTGTGAGCGATGCGGCGGCTGCCGCAGGTTTTGGCGCACTATCGGCTCACCGCGCCTCTCATCGACGATTCCCTTGCGGGAGCGCCGATCGTCTACAGAAACTATCCGAACGGGCTCGACAAGAGCGGCGTCTTCCACATCACGGATGTGCCGCTTTCGCCCAACAAGCTGCTCTGGCTCATCCACGCCAAGTACGCAATCGAGTTTTACACGTGGGCGCCGGACGCGCACGATGAAGACCGTCTGCGATTCGCGCGCGTGCTGCTCGAACCGCCAAGCGGCGTTTCATTCGAACGCGTGAAGCTGGCGGCGCTTGCGCTGCGAGCGTTGCTCTTTGAGACGCAAAAGTTCGAAGCAATCGCGATGCTCGACGGCGGCCGCGGCGTGGCCCTCTGGATACCGTTTGCCGATGCACCGCACGCGCTGGAGCTGCGTCGGTGGCTGAACGACTTCGCGAACCGCGCCGCTGCCCTGCACCCCGATCTCATTTCGACTGAGTTCAACACGCATGCCGACGGCCGCGTCCACGTTCACGTATCGAGCAATGCCGCGCGTCATTACAGCGCGGTACCCTACAGCCTTCGCGCGCAAGGTCTGACCGTCTGCACGCCGATTCGCTGGGAAGAGCTGGGCTCGTTTGCAAGCGCCGATGCCGTCCGCGCGTCAGATATTCCGAAGCGGTTGCGCGAGCTTGGCGACGTCTTCGCCCGCGAGCTTTCCCCGATCGCCGCGCAGCGGTTCGACAACCGCGTGCAGATGCGCACGACGCCGGAGCCGCGCGGACACATCATTGTCGCCGCGATCGAAATTCTCGGCGACGGCAAAGCGCGAGACGCCAAAGAACTGCTGCAAGAAGCGCTCGCGCGCAAGCTGGTGCCGGCAAACACGACGTACCATTACATCTACACCGCGTTGATCGAGTACATCGCGCGCCAGCTCGGGCGCGGGCGAAAGCCACCGATCGTGCAAGACGAGCAGAGGCGCTTTCGTATCAACGAGCCGCTCGACGATTGGCCCGATCTCGTCTCCCCCGCCGCAACGCTCGGCGGACGCCGCTGCCCAGGCACTCTGCGACCGGCTCGAATCGACCGGCAGCGGCGACGATCCGGCCGCGTTCGAGGCCGCCGTCTGCGACGCGTTCGCGCATCTGGGCTTTCTCACGCAACATTTGGGCGGGCGCGCCCAACCCGACGGCGTCGCCGACGCGATCCTCGGCCCGCTCGGCTACCGCGTCCTATTGGAGTGCAAGACGGCACGCCACATCGTCACGCAGCCCGATGCAGCGGAATCGGCGAAGTTTCGTGAGGCGTTTAAGGCAGATCACTGCCTGCTCGTGGGTCCCGACTTCTCGGACGAGATCGAATTGCTCCAGGAACTGCAGGCGCATCGCGTCACTGCAGTGACCGTGCCCGACCTGCAAACGTTGTTGCACGTTGCGGCAAACCCGCTTGAAGTACGCCATGTCCTCGAGCCCGGCTACGCCTCGGATGTCATGAGCGATCTACTGTGGGAACGAAGCCACGGTCTGGCAAAGCGGGTCGCAACGATCGCCTATCTGCTGAGACGTGAGGGTTGGAATGCCCAGCGCGACGCCGCCGCCGCAGGGTGGCCGAAGCAACGCGCCGAGATTAACCATTGACGCCGCGATGCTTCTCGTCGACGAAGCCCTGAAGCAAGCGGGATCGTCGGAAGGCTGCGCGCGTGACGAGGTCGAGGAAGCTTTTTCATGGCTCGCAAGCCCAAATGTCGGCGCAGCGGTGCGCAACGACGATGCGCTGGTGATTCTCATGCCACTCCTTGTCTCGTGAGCGGCCCAATGCGGCTCAACTACAAGAAATGCCACGGACCCGGCAGCGTAGCGGGCATAGGAGTTGGGCCCCTAAATTGTGCAATCCCCTCGGCAGTCGGGCTCGAAGCCGCCGCGGTCTAGGCCGCTAAGCTAAGCCAAGACTGCGAGGTTGCTGCGAATTAAGCTGCCGCGCTGCGAGGCACGCGCAGCTGCAATGCGAGCTGGGGCGTCCAGGCTACGACGGCCTCACGATCGCGAAGCCGTGCGCGGGGCAGAGGCGCGGGGGCACACGTTACGCACATCTGCGGGACCATTCACCCTGTAAGGCAGCTAGCAGATCGCGGTCGCTTAGGGCTCCGTTGCGAATAGCCCACCGAACGTAGTCGGTTGGTATGGCAGCAAGTGGCAACCCCCGATGTTTTCCAAAGGGCATCATCGAGATCGGAACTGGTCCCGCGATATAGTTGGCGACGGCAGCGATTGACCAAGGTAGTCCGAGACGGCGGTAAGCCTCAAGTTCGGCGAAGAATACTGCAGCCGTAACCTCGACATCGGCAAGTGCGCGATGTACTCCCTGGAACGGGATCGACAGTGACGATACCGATTCACGCTACCGAAGATAGGTGGAAAGTTTTCGTAGTAGTCGCGAACGAGTTGGCAAACTCCTCGGGCGTTCGCCACCCGAGAGCCTTGTGCGGTCGGTCTCGGTTGTAACTCTCACGCCACTGGGCGAGGATTTCGTGGACATGAGCCAGAGAAACGAAGTCGTACTCGTTAAGGCATTCGTCGCGTAGCCGGCCGTTGAAGCTCTCGCAGAACGCATTTTGGATCGGTTTGCCAGGCGCGATGTGATGCAAGCGGACACCGCGATCAGCCGCCCAGCGCAGCATGGCGAGAGAAATCATTTCAGGCCCGTTATCCAGAACGATGGTTTCTGGATAGCCGCGCGCGGTGGCGATTGCGTCCAAGGTGCGTGTCATCCGCACGCCAGAGAACGCGAAGTCAGCCTCGAGCGCCAGGTTCTCGCGCGTGCAATCGTCACCGACGACGAGGATACGATATCGCCGATTGCTCCAGAGTCGATCGTGAACGAAGTCCAGCGACCATCGCTGATTCGGAGCCACAGGCGGTTCGTTGATCGGGCCGCGCCCCAGGGCGAGCTTGCGTCGCACACGCTTACGCACCTGAAGTGCTGCGTCCCGATAGATCCGCTCGATGCGTTTGTGGTTGTCGACAAAGCCAGCGCGACGAGCCAGGACGATGAGGCGCCGCTGTCCGTATCTCCGGTGTTCACCGGCTCTTCTCGATCAGCCAGTTGCGCAACGGTTCATCGGATAGGCGACGCGACGCATAATGGAACAGCTTGCGATTGACGTCGAGCCAACGACATGCCGCTCGTTCCGAGGCTTCGAATCGTTCTTGTGCGGCCCGCACCGCACATCTCCGCTGTACGGGCCTTAGAAGTTTCCCTCGGCCACCATTTTCAGCGCCTCGATGTTGAGCGCCTGATCGGCGACGATCTTCTTGAGGCGACGATTCTCATCTTCGAACTCTTTGAGCCGGCGCAGATCGCTCACTTCGAGTCCGCCGTATTTCGCACGCCAATTGTACAGCGTTGCTCCTGAGATGCCGTGTTTCCGACAGATCGTCGCCGCCTTTACGCCGGCCTTGAGCTCCTTGAGAACGCCGACGATTTGCGATTCGGTGAACCGGGACTTGCGCATGTGGAATTCCTTTCGAGGACGAGCCTCGGATTCCACATATCTCTGGCGGCGTTTAGTGGGTGCCCGAGCCTAAATGATATCGGAGATGCTGGTTTGTGTAGTTGGGCAGACCGGGGAAAACGTGTCGAGCAAAACGGTATGAACAGAGCCACTTACGATCGGCGAAGCGAGATAAAAACGAGCTATCAAAGTGTGCGTTATGAGCAACGAAGATGGCATCCTCGGAAAACTTAGCTAATCGGGGAAGAATAATGTCGATTCCCGGTGCATCCGTGACATCGCGATCGACAATGTGATGGACCGCGGATGCCGTGGCGGGAATGGGAATCCCTGGATTGATAAGGGAGTGGAATTCGTCAATCTTCGCTTTTCCACTATAGCGTATCGCAGCGACCTCAACGACTCGATCAGAAGTCGGCTGCAGTCCGGTGGTCTCTACGTCGATGACTACAAAGTTTGCCGTACGCACGCGCAATGATCTCCTTTGCGCGAACGCGGTTTAGATGCGACGGTGACTCCTAGGTGAAGGCACGCAGGACCATCGCGCCTAACGCGCGTTCGCAAACATAGTTGCAAATAGTGTTCCTGCGGCGGATGAGGGCGGCCGACGCCCGTCGTTTCGGCACGACTTTGAGCCAGCACGCGCATTATAACACGACGGTGGCCGGTTGTGTAAAGGGCTCGGGCGCGGCCTTTTCGGTCTGGGTGCACGGCCTACGACCTTCCGACTGACCCTGGGCGAAGGCTTTGCCTTGTCCGCGCTCGCTCCCCACTCATCCCACGCGACTGGGCGTGCGGTAATCGGCATGCGCGGCAGATGCCGGCTTAGCCAATTAGGTGGGCAATAATAGCGTCAGCCTTCTCGTACGCTGGTAGCGGCATCATCGCGTGCGCCAAGGTTGTTAGCTCGAGCGTTGTGGAAACACCGCAACGCGCGGGCGCCCCTGCCCGAGAATCACAAGTAGTTCTCGGCGATCATTCTTAGCCATCAAAAAGTCCTAGTCCGGCCAGGTGTTCATGACAAAACTGCGTGCGTATCGTTGGTCAGGCATTTATTCGAGCCTGCGCCTCAATGACGGCCGCCCGTTCCAGCTGGTCGGCCCATTAAGTGGTCGAATTACTGGCCTTAGATCGCTCTGCGCCTGTAATATTGTGACAATCAGCGCAGGAGGGCGAGCGACGGTTCTGAGACAGCCTCAGAGAGTACCCTCACGTTCGACGCGCCGGTGTTTACGATCGCTGCCACAGACTCTTGCCGAGGTACAGGACGTTCTCGTCTTTCTTGGCTTCCGGGACCATCCACGATCCGTCGCTCGCAGCGGGCGTCCTCATCACGGCACTTTGCTGCATCGCGCCTGGCGCACCGATCGGCGACTGCGATCCGCCGCAGCGGAAAGTATTGCGCAGCCGCACAACTGCTAAGCGCGTATCGGCTGATTCTCGGAATTCTCAATTGCCTTGCCCCTGAAGCATAAACGCTTCGGTGGCTAGGATCGTTCGACGCAGCGCACTCAGTCCGGTGGTAGCGAAACCAAGACCGGACCCGGGCCCCGCCAGGCGTCCTAACTGCTCGCCTGGCCCGATAGAAGCGCCGTGATCTAAGCTGGTGAACTGCGAGGCTGCTGCTGAGCTACGCGACGAGAAGGAGTTGGCTCCCCCGCCGCGCCGCCATTACCGACGACCTGAAGGCTTACAGACCGGCCCTTTCCAGTACCACGATCCCGGCTGCATCGAAGATCTTATCGTAGAGGTGGCTTTTTACTAGTTGTGCGACTTTGGGTGCATCGTTGGCGCTCCAATATGCTGGGTCTGTAAAAGCATCAAACACCAAATAGTCCTGGTCGCTCATCGCGATTGTAGCATGAGGCTTCATCCCAAGGTGACCGATGATCCATCCGCCTGTCCCAATGGTGGCAGTTCGTGGCAATTTTGCTAGCTCCCGTTCCCGAATCTGATCGTCGATTGTTGGCTGCCTATACAGTGCGAACCCAGGGTTTATTGGGCTGTAATATTGCGATGTCCAGATCGATGCCAATAGAGCGAAGAGTAATGCGCCCTCGGCTGCGAATTTCGAGCTGCGAAAGGCCCTCGAAGCGCCATCGATAAAAGCGCATAAAACGTAACCGCTCCACGTCGCGGTGTATTGTGTCCCCAAACCCATGGTGACACCTTCGTGCGACAGGAGCACCTCCGCTAGCCCTGGTAGCGCAAATAGCATGTAACGCGATCCCAAGGGGAGGAACGCGAGCGGCAGCAGCATCGCGAAGAGATACTGAGGGCGTAGAGGTGACAGGGCACCGGCAAAACCCGCCGTCGTCGCTGGGAAGCGCCACCATTCGTAGTAGTGCAACGAAAAATAATGGAAATGCGGGTCTATCATCGGCCGCAGCAAAACGAAATAGAAAACCGCTGCGATAATCGCTATCGCTCGATCCACAGGCCGCAGCGTCGCATCTGAAGGTCATGTCGTCCCATCAGCCCGATCACGAGCCCGATAAACGCTAAGCTGACGAACTGGTCTTCTTTCACGGTCGCTAGTATGACGGCAACTACAATCGCCACTCGCCACAGCTTGCGATCGATCGCCCAAACCAACGCGGCGGTAAGAGGGGGTGCGAAGGCGAGCTCGTGAAAATCGCCAACCGCCTCCGCGCTCAATGGCGGATACGTCGCCGCGACGAGCGTCGTGGCGAAAGCCAGCCATTTTGGAAAACGCGATATCGCGATGCCCCACAGGGGGAGAACAGTCGCCGCGGTCAGGAGGCATTGCAACAGAATCAGGCCGCGAGCACCGTCGAAGGCTCGCACGAAAGGCTGCGTCATAAATAATATCGGGGAAAAGTGAACGAGCAGGTGATTGACGGAGCCCTCCTGCGTGGCAAGAATTTAGTCAGTGCGTTATTGGCTATCTGGGTAAACGTCGCGTCATCGATGCCGGCCCTAAAGATTGTGTAACGCCACATTCCAAGGTATATATAGACTCCAGCAAGAGTGAGGTATAAAGACGCGATCGCAAGAGGCCAACCGGCGTTTCGGAGTGACGGCGCAGCTCGAAGATGATGAAGGCTTCACGTGCGTTCGGCGCCGCACCGCCTGGTTCCAGCGAAGCCCGCAGCTCCCACTCGACGCCGGATAGCTATGCTTCTACTACCCTGACTAACGCCTCCCATTCGCGCGCCAAGAGAAAGCGAATCGCACCGAAGGTGTCATTCGCAAGTACCCCTCCCTGCCAAACGCGAGGTTGACGGGTGCTCAGTTTCACCTTAGCCCTACTGATTGAGCGGGGCTCGGCGGGGATGATCGTCCCCAGTCGCTTCGCGCTCGAATCGATATGTTAGTCGTCGGGAAGCCCGAGAGACGTTTGGTGAAGAAAGTATTGCTTGCCGTACTTGCTTCGAATTCGCGCGAACTTGTAGTTTGGTTCATTGAATTTGAAGCAATCCGAGAGATCGTCGGACCGGGTGTCCGTTGTGCCCATCGACCCGAGGTGGAGCGCCTCTTCGGTGAACTTTAAAATGGAGCCGAATTCGTGGTGCACCGTTGAAATGTAGCCGCGCTTCGCGTACGGCGAAATGACCAACAGGGGAACGCGGAAACCAAGCTCGTAGGAATTGTATCGAGGCGGGGGCACGTGGTCGAACCAGCCGCCCCAATCGTCCCAAGTGACGAAAATCGCAGTGGTCGCCCAATACTTGCTCTTCCCGATCGCGTTCACCACCGACGCCACCCACGACGGGCCCGAACCATTGTTGCGTTGTGCGTGATCGGAAGCCGCCGCAGAGGGCGTAATCCAGGTGACGTTTGCCAGGTAACCGCGACCGATATCGGTGAGGAATGCGACGACGGAGTAATCACGTTTGCGTTGTATTCCGTCTTCTTCTCCCACAACGGCTCGATCGCGTCCAGGCCGTTCCACATAACCCGCGCCTGGAATGTTTTGATAGTAGTGCCATGTGAGACCGGCCTTATCGATGAGGTCGGTTAATGCCGGGCCGGTTGAAACAGGGAAATGTGCTTTGGTTTTCGTTGCCGGCTCCGTTAATGAGCGCAACCAACGTGCCTTTTGGCGAATCGCAACCCCCTGTGGCAATAGCGTTTCGTGTGAATGCGTTCTCGGCCGCACGTAACGCGGAACCGCTCGAAATCGTCGAGGTTCCGCTCACAAGATATTAATGTGCCGGAAAACTCGGCCCCTGATTGCTCTGAAACATTGCCGAGGCGAACGTGTATTGCTTCGCGAGATCGTAGTATGGCTGGACCTGACTTTGAGGAACGTAGCCGTAAGCGGCAACCGATGAGACGGACATTGCGTCGGCTTTTTACATTTAGCCCTACACGGTTCCAGCCGTTGAGTTTGCCCTCTGCATATTCTGTGACGAAGTCCGCATGTTTGTGGTTCACGTCATAGGTGGCGCTCAACGATACGGGTCGTAACCGTACGGATTGCGCTTGGGAATTCTCCCCGTACGAAACGGTATTCGCCCTCGGTAAGAAATGAAATAGGTTATCGACCGACCTGTTCTCTTGTATGACGATGACGACGTGTTGAATTCCGGAAATTTCGCGATTGGCTAACGCTCGTGTTGGGCTCGTCGATGCAGGCTGCTCGGAAACGACGGGCACCTGACCGCCGCGAGTGCATGCGACGAGAATGAAGAGGGCTGGTGAAATCACCCGAAGCGTTCTTGCCCCACTCACTGGAGTTGGGTTTTATGCTGCGGCACCCAACGTCCTGCGCCGTCAAAGTCGCTCGAGGAGTGGCTCATCGTCCAAACGCGACAACTCCTCGGGCACCCGCGCTCGGACGCGCGCTGCGAGTTGCGCTGCGAGTTCCTTGCGGCGATCGGCGGCCAGCACTTTGCGGCGGTCCAGAAATCGCTTGATCAATGCGCGTTCGTCGCCGTTGAGGTACCGAGTTGGAGCGTACAGTAGGCTCGTAGCCCCGCTCGACCGGTGCGCGCGGCGCGACCAGACGCGCGTCGCGTACGACGATCGTTCCGGCGGCGAAGTCGCCGAGGCGTTTATTTTCCGGAGGAGAGCAGCGCGCTGATCGCCGCAAGGATGTAGTAACCGATAAGCTGCTCGCCAACCCGAATCAAGTTGCGAATCAGCGAAGCGCCGGGATCGATCGGATATCCGCCGTCGCGTACGACGCGAAGGCCGAGAAGCTTCTTGCCGGGAGTCTGCCCGTTCCACAAGTGCCTCGAAGACGATGAAGTAACCGAACAAAACGCCAAAGACGACCGCAATGAGCAGCCCAACGCCAGGCTGACCGCAAACTTGTCGGTCAAGGGCGGAGGGTGCCGCGCCGGAGCCAGCGCGCGATACGCGCCAAAAAAAAGCTGCCGAATATCGCAAACAGGACCAGAATCTGAATCGCCTGATCGACGATGAGCGCGAAGAAACGGCTTCCCAAACCGGCGAGCTCATAGCTGAACGCGATGCTCTCGGGCGTACGAACCTCAAGCGTGCGGTCCACAGCGGCCAGGTTCGACGGCCGCCGCTCGCCAACTCCCGAGCGTTGACGCAAACCGTTTTCGTCGCTCGCCGATCGGATACGTGGCAACGTCTCGATGCGCTCCTCAAGCTCATCGAACGTCGCGGCATACGCGCGCTCTCACCGGAGAAGATCTTCGAGCTCGGCCGGCTCTATCGTGCGACGACGAGCGATCTCGCCTACGCCCAAGGCCGCGGCTTCGATCCATGCGCTGCTCGAGTATCTGAACCGCACCGTCGCCCGCGCCCACGCTCACGTCTACGGAGCGAGCGCCGGAAAGCAGCATGAAACGCGTCGCCGATTTCTACGCGCGGGGTTTTCCGCGAGAGTTTCGCCGCTCGTTGCTCCTACATCGCCATCTGCGCGGCGATTACGGTGGCGTGCGCGGTCGTCGCATACGTGCTGGTGCGCAATAACCCGGCCGACGCCTACGCGCTGCTGCCGAAGCTTCTCGTCCCCGAGACGATCCGCAAGAGTTTGCACGACTCTAACTTCGCCGTGGATCCAACCTTCGCGCCGGCGATGTCGGCGATGATCGTCACCAATAACGTGAAGGTGGCAATCATTGCGTTCGCGGGCTCGGTAACGCTCGGAGCGCTGACCGTATACATCATCGCCTTTAACGGGTTGATGCTGGGCGGAATGGGAGCGCTGTTCACCAACGCCGGATTCGGCAGCGACTATTGGGCTACGATCGCGCCGCACGGCATCATCGAGCTAACCGCCATCCAAATTGCCGGGGCCGCCGGCCTGCTCATTGCGGCCGGCGCACTCTATCCGGGACGCCGGCGGCGCCGCGACCTCATCGTCGCGAACGCAAAGCGGGCCGGAATGCTCATCATCGGCGTCATTTCGATGCTGATCGTGGCCGCAATCATCGAAGCGTTCGTCTCGCCGCACGCGCCTGCCGGCATCGGTGCGTGCAGCGGTTGGTCTCGTCACTGCCGTTCTGCTGATTCTTTATTTTACGAGTGCCGGCCGCCGCCGCGCCGGCGACGTTATAACAGCCCGCGCCGCTTGACGCGCAGATACTCGTCGATGAGCGCCGTCGTGAGCTTCTTGGCAGGTACGTCGATGACGATGATCCCGCCGCGTTCGAGCATTGCCCTGGCGAGCCGCCGTTCGTTCGCCAAGCCTAGCGCAACGTTCGCGCGATAAGCGTCGCTCACGCTCTGCGGCTCCTGTGAAAGGGCCGCGCTTACGGCCGCGTCGTTCATGAAGACACAGATCAGCAGGTGGCGTTTCGACAAGGATGCGACCTCGGCCATCACCGTCGCCTGCGCCAGCGGATCGATCACGTCGGTCAGAAAGACTATCAACGAGCGCTTGTGCAAATGATGGCGGAGATAGGCGAAGGCGCGCGTGTAGTTCGACTCCTCGAAACGCGGCTCGAGCCCGTACAGGGTCTCGGAGAGCCCCGCAATCGAAGAGCGCGTCGAGCGAGGTGCGCTCGCGGTAAGGATTTCGTGGGCAAACGCGACCAGACCGACTCGGTCGCTCGCGAGTCCCGCGATCGTCGCGAGCGAAAGCGCTGCGGTAACGGCATAATCGAGCTTGCGGCCGGTGCCGATTCGAGGCGTCATCAGTCGGCCGCAGTCGAGCAGCAACACCACGTTTTGGCTGCGCTCGATTTCGTGCTGTGCGACCATCAGCTTCCCGCGACGCGCGGTGGCCTTCCAATCGATCGTGCGGAAGGCGTCGCCGTCACTCCATTCGCGCAGCGACTCGAACTCCGTTCCGGCACCGCGCAGCTTCATGCGGCGCAATCCCGCTTCGATGAGACGGTTTCGCACGTGGAGCCGGCCGTACCGTTCGACGGCCGAGAGGTCGGGATAGACGCGGATCGCTTCGTCTGCGGCGATCCGCCGGCGGCGACGCACGAGTCCAAGTGCGTTCTCGTACCAGACGTAGAGCGTTCCAAGCTCGTCGGCGCCGCGCGAGATTGGCGTGACGGGGCGAACCATTCTTCACGCGGCTCTCTGCCGGTACGTCGCCGACGAGTTCGTCGATTCCGAAACGCAGAGTTGGGACCGGGCGTTTCGATGATGCCGACGCCGCACGGCGCGGTTCGATCGATTTTCGATCGTATAGGAAAGCTCGGCGACCGACGCCGAGCGCAAAGTGCTCGGGTGGCGTTCGAAGGATGCGCAAGGCGGACGCGGGCGGCCCGAGCACGACGTCGACGATGGTGGCGACGGCAAGTGAGCTCCCGAGCACGATGGCAAGCGGGACGAAGATCGCGACGCCGGGCGAACATGCGACGAGCAATGCGATCGCTGCCAGCGTCCAGAGAAAGCGCGGCGTGACCCATGCGGGCAGCCAGATTCTAGCCACGCGGAACGGGGACGGCCGCGAGGACCTCCTGCACCACGTCGCGCGCGGAAATGCCTTCGATTTCGGCATCGGGCGCAACGATCAAGCGATGTGGAATCACGAAATCGGCCACTTCTTTCACGTCGTCGGGCGTAGCGAAGTCGCGCCCGGCGATAGCGGCCGCCGCCTGCGATGCCGTGAGAAGCGCGATGGCGGCGCGCGGCGACGCTCCCAGCGTAAGCCGCGGATGCAGACGCGCGTCGCCGCGACGATCCGGTACGTGTACTCGCGCACGCCCTCGGAGACGTGGACGCGCCGGACGGATTCTTGCGCCTCGAGCACTTCGGGCGCGTCGCTAACCGGTGCGATGTTCGACGTTTCCAAGGCGCGCGCGTCGAAGCCGGCCGCCGTGCGGGCGAGCAACTCCAGCTCTTGCGCCTCCGCAGGATACGACGACACGACCTTGATCATGAATCGGTCGAGTTGCGCCTCGGGGAGCGGATAGGTGCCTTCGTATTCGATCGGATTCTGTGTGGCGCACAGCAAAAATGGCTGCGGCAACGGATAGGAGACTCCGTCGATGGTAACGCGCCCTTCCTCCATCGCTTCGAGCAGTGCCGATTGCGTCTTGGGCGGCGTGCGGTTTACTTCGTCGGCAAGCACGATGTTCGCGACGATTGGGCCGGTACGGGTAGTGAATTGGGCCGTCTGAGGATTGAAGACGGTCGTTCCGACGACGTCGGAAGGCATCAAATCGGGCGTAAACGCGATGCGCCGAAACTCTAGGCCTAAGAAGCAGCGCCAGCGCGCGTACCGCCAAGGTCTTGCCGGTGCCGGGTACGCCTTCGATCAGCACGTGGCCACGCGCGAGCAGCGCAATCGTCAAGCCGAGCGTCAGACGATCGGCGCCGACTAAGACGCTTTCCATTCGCGTTCGATAGGCGGCCGGCGATTTCTTGAACCGATAGACTCACGCGTGTTCCTTTCGGCTGTTGGAAATCGGCGGTTGCCTGCCACACAACCTCGCGTTCGGCCGGCCGGACGCGCGAACGGCGCATGAGCTCGGCCATCGCGGCGATGTAATGCGACGAGTCGCGCTCGTCCGGCGCATCGGGCAGATGCGGCGGCGCAAACGGCGCGTTCGCCCCGATCAGCGCAATCGCAATGATCGCAACGACGATCCAGACCGCCGCATGCACCGATGCCGGCAGCGCCGCCCACATCGTGGGACTCTGATCATAACCGTGGACGTACTCGTCGAAAGCCACCTCGCCGTGACCGCCGATCGTATTGTAGGCAAAGCGCAGGTTCTCCGGCATTGCGCAGCTGCCCGTTGCCGAAAAGCGCCGGCGCGGTTATCGCGATCACTTCACCGCGGCCCAGGCGATACCCGACGGCGACTATTCCCTCATGCTCCGGCGAGCAGCGGAACGCCGCGCGCTTCTTCGAACGGAAAGATCCAGTCGATTGTCCCGTGCAGCCGTCCGACGCCTTGCGTATATACATTGCGCGCGAGCGGAATCGCATCGCCGGCATGGCGCGCAGTCGCAACGTCGTGCCGACGCCGGGCGTGACGTCTCGAGGCCCGACGAACTCGGTGTCGATCGTGACGAGACGGCCGCCGCCGTCGCACGAAGTTTCGAAGCAGCGACGCATCGTGCTTGTCGAAGCCCTGGGCGGACGGATCGTCTTCGTATCCCGTAACGACGAGCGTCTTGATCGAAGAATCGAGCGTCGGCGATCGGACGCTCGAAGCGCCGAACCGGCACGCCCGCGGCGCGCAGCACTTCGTAGAGCGCCCGGTATCCGTTCGGTCCGGTATCGTACGTCGAATAAACGGAAGGGCGCCGTTCTCGCTCGAGTGCGTTGCGCTCGTAAACGAGCAGCGACGAGCAGCAGCGCGCAGATCGTCAGAACGACGACGTCGAGGCGCAGCTTTATGGCGCCGCTCCTTCCCGCAAGAGGCGCTCGAAGGCGTCGCGCGCGCGGTTCCACTGCGGTTCGTCGACGGAGCGTTCCGCATAGGCTCTTTCGATGAACGGAGCGGCGACGGCATCGAACGGCTCGATCAGTGCTGCATTGCGCGCGCGAAGTTCGCGCCGTAAATCACCGACCGTGGCGCTTCGGCGGGCTTCGACGGCGCCGAGGCCGATCGAACAATGCGAGGGTCGCGCCGAAGAGAAGCAGGGCCGCGTTGCCGTACTCGCCGCGGCTTGCGGCGTCGCATGCGAGCGTATAGAGCGAATGCGGATTCGGCGGCTCCTCGAGCGCTCGCCGCTTGCGCGCAAGGCGGAACGCAAAAACTGGAAGTTCCTTAAAAGCCGCACGACGACGAAGAGCAAGAGCAGTCCGATGACGAGCAGCAGCACGTCGCCGATGCTCGCGAAATTGCTCCTTACCGACCTGCACGCGCGAAAAAATCGTGCTCCAAAATCGCTGCCAAAGCTCGGCGAGCCATTGGAGTGCCCGCCACCACCACGGCTTGCGTCGGACACGGGCGGAGATGACTCGGTCAGTCGATAACGCCCGGCAATGCCGAGTTCGCGCCGCGCCAACGCGCGAAGCTCGGGCGGCGCTTGCTGCGGCGACGGCCGCCGAGGTAACGACTCGAGGCGAGCCGCGGAGTGCGTTCGATTCGCGTGAAGCCAGCGCACGATCAGCGCCTCGCGCGACGGCGCCGCGACGGCAAGCGTCGCAGCGACGGCGACGATCACGCGACCTGTGCGCCGGTCAGACGCTCGAGGCTGGCTTCGAGATCGAACGCCTCGCGGCGAATGCGCACGTCGAAGTAATAGATTGCAAGCAGAACAACCCCGAATGGGACGATAACGGCGCTCGGAAGTGCCTCAATGATCGTCTCCAAGCTCGGCAAGTGGGCGACGCCCGCAAGTAGCCCAAGCACACCGAACATCGCCGAGGCACCGAAGACGATCGCAGAGACGGCAACCGAGAAAAGCAGGGCGCGCCAGAACTCCGAGCGGTTAAAAACCCGCGAAAAGCCGAGAAGAACCGATGCGATGACGGCGCGCTCTTCAATCACGACGGAGTACATCGCAAACGCAAGCGCGAGGAAAAGCGGCGCCAGCAGCGGCAGCATCACGACAAAAACCAGAAGCATGCCGATTAAGCCAAACGCCAAGAGGAACCCGTGCAGCGCGGCTCCTAACGTTACGCCCACGAAAATGACCGCGAATGCTACCAAGAACGTAGCGGTATACCATCCGAGCAGCACCAGGAGCTCGATTGCCATCAATCCTGCGATTTGCAGCCAGCGGCGAAAAACGATCTCGTAACAGATCCGGAACTCGACCGGTCGATTGCGGTAGAGACGCGCGACGCCGACGGCCACGGCATTCATTACGAACGGCCAAAGCGCGTAGGAGAGAAACGCCGTCGCCGCTAGGAGCGCGGTGGCGGAAGAAGAGTCGAAAATCGTAGGCATTGGCTGCGTGGGCACGTGCCCGGGATGCTGAAGGACGCGAATGAGGGCTTCCAACTGCGGTTGGGAGCCTCGATCGATAAAATACCGCAAGAAAGAAAGCGGCACGACGAACACCATCACGATGGCCGCAAACGGCACGAAATTGCGAATGTAGAGCGTCACGGCCCGGTCGAAGATCTCGCCGAAGCCAAGAGGTCGAAGATCCATTGCGAGCGCCTTCTTGTTGCGGCTCGCAAACACCCGGCAGCGCTAAGTTCCCTAGGTTTTGCCGCTCAGCATCACGCGGGCGGCGTTCCAGCCCGAGGCGCCCATGACGCCGCCGCCGGGATGTGCCGCAGCCCCGCAGAGATAGAGTCCTCGAATCGGAGTAGTATAGCCCGCGTAACCGGGAACGGGGCGAAAGGCGAAGAGCTGATGCAGCGGCATCGCTCCTTGAAAGATGCTTCCGCCGGTAAGCCCAAACGTTTCTTCGAGATCGACGGGAGTGAGAATCTGTCGATCGATCACCGAATCTTTGAAACCCGGCGCGTAGCGCTCCACGACGTCGAAGCAGCGATCGGCGTATTCGTTGCGCAGCGCATCCGTCCACGGCCCGTCGTTCAAGCGATAGGGCGCGTACTGCGTGAACATCGACATGAGATGCTTGCCGGGCGGTGCGACCGTCGAATCCAAAGACGAAGGCATCGTGCATTCGACGACCGGCTCGCGCGAGAACGAGCCGTACTTCGCGTCGTCGTAGGCGCGCTCGATGAAATCCTGATCGGGACAGAGGTGCACCGTGCCGAAATGCTGTGGGCCGGCCTCGTGCCCGGGCAGCGCGCTGAAGCTCGGCAGCCGCTCGAGCGCGACGTTGATCTTGCACGAGGCGCTGCTGTACGCGATCCGTCCAATCGCCTCTCTAAAGTTCGCCGGAAGATCGGCCCCATCCAAGAGTTTCTCAAAGGTGAGATGACAATCCACGCCGCTTGCAACGTGCTTTGCGGCAAATTCCTCGCCGCTGATTAGCGCGACGCCCGTGACGCGCCCGAGCCTCGGGTCAAAATCCGCGCAACTTCGGCATCGGTGCGAATTTCGACGCCTAAATCTATCGCGGCCGCTGCAAGCGCTTGCGTCAAGCCGCCCATGCCGCCGCGCACGTAGCTCCAAACGCCGCGCTTTCCGTTCGTCTCGCCCATCACGTGATGGAATAGAACGTATGCCGTGCCGGGCATCGACGGCGCCATAAAAGCGCCGATGATCGCATCGGTCGCGATCGTTCCCTTGAGCTCTTCGCTTTCGAACCAGCGATCCAGGATCGGACGAGCCGCACCGGTCAATACCTCGATCGCCTCGCCCATGCCCGGACCGAGACGCTGAAGCGCGCGTCCCATCTTGCCGGCTTCCAGCAACTGCCCGAGGCTCGGGCGCATGAGGTTCGGCGGGATTTGCGTGAGCGTCGGCTCGACCACCGAAGCGACGCGCTCGAGCATCGCTTCGTATTTTGGATAGTTCTCCGCATCGCGCTGGCTGAACTTCGCGATCTCTTCGACGTCTCGCGCGGTTCCGGTTCCCAGCATCAAGTAACGGCCGTCCAGAAAAGGAGAGAACGATGCCGGGTTTCGTTCGATCGCCTCAAAACCGTACTCCTGCAGATCGAAGATCGCGTATTATTTCCGGACGAAAGAGGCTGTTGACGTAGGCGGCAGTCGAGACTTTAAAGCCGGGAAAAACTTCTTCGGTGACGCAAGCGCCTCCGACGACGTAGCGCCTCTCCAAGACCAACACGCGCCACTTCGCCCGTGCGAAATAGCACGCCGTGACGAGGCCGTTATGGCCGCCGCCGACGACGATTGCGTCGTACTTCTCGTATTTCACTTTAAATGCTCAGCTTCAGGCTGAAGTATGCGTTGAAGGGCTGGTTGATCGAGTTAGTCTGATCGTTGTAGGTGCCGAATTCTGGCTGATAGGGATAGCGCAAGAAGGTTTGCACGTTCGCGCCCGGGTTGTACGCGTTGCCGACCGGCGGCGAGGATGGGCCTCCGATGAGATTGGTGTAGAGGCAGGTCGAGTTGCTCCAGTAGTACGTGAACGCGGTATGCTGGCCGCCGAAACACGTCTGCAGCAAGTTTGCCAGGGTAACGGAGGCGCTCACGCGCGGCGAAACTTGATATGAGATCTGCAAGTGGCCGAGGAGCTGTGCCGGTTCGCGAAATGCCCCAATGGCATCGAACTGTCCCGTGTACGGATCGGGAATAGAAAGCGTCGCGGCGCACGCGGCATCGTCGGCATTGAACGGACCGCCGCCGGCCGCGCCATACGGGTAACGCGGATCGCGCGTCGTCGAACCCGGCAGCGGCTTTCCGCAGCCGGCCGCCGGATCGATGCCCGGGGTGGTAAGCGGCGCACCGTACCGATTGCCGGCGACGAATTGGAACGAAGGCGTGATCGTAAACCGGTTATGCTTGTAATTCAAGATAAGCGTGGCGACGTAGGGATAGTTGAACGCGTTGACCCCTGAGCCGATCGGCCCCGGAAACACGGAATAGGGGAGATACGACGCGGTTGGGTCGAGCAGCGAAAACGCCGGTGAAAGCCAGTAAGGGTTGGCAACATCGCCCGCTTTGCAGGAGGTATCCGGTTTGCCGCCGGGCGTATAGCATGGCGCCGCCGCAAGACCATTGGTTGTCGCACCGCAGAGCGCTTCTCCAAACTGACTCTTTCGGTAGTCGATTCCGCCCGGCGCGCACGATTTCGTGTACGCGTTGTACTGCGAAATCCCCGAGTTGATCGGCGAGATCACGCTGGTGCCGTTGGGAAGCAGACTGTATTTCACCGTCACGTAGGTATAGGCGAACGAGAGCTGCGCCGCAAAGCCGTTTCGGCTGAAATCGCCCTTGTCGAACTGAAACTCGAAGCCCTTAGACGTCTGAAAACCTGCGTTGAGTCCTGAAACGAGGCCGGTCGTGTAGTTGACGTAGAAGTTCTCGATCTGGTCCTGCGTCTGGCGTAGAAAAGGCGTCAGCTTGAACGACATATCGGTTCCGGGAAAGTGGTGCTCGATCGAAAAATCGCTATTGTACGAGACCGACGGCGCGACTTGGTGTCCCGGCGTCGTAAAGCCGAGTGCGTAAAACTGAGCCAGCGTATCGGGAAGGTTCTGCTGCAGCCCGTTGTACTGCTCGTAGGCCGCGCTGGGCTGCTCGTTATATCTGCCGTAGCTGGCTCGCAGCACCGTATTGGGATTTACCGTATACGTTGCGCCGAACCGTGGCTGCGGAATGTTGTAGTCGAACGCGCCGGCAACGTTCTGCATGTTCGCGTTGACGTATTGCTTGCCGAAGGCCGAGCAGGGCCTCTGGGCGTTCGTGCTCCAGCCCGAAGCGCCGAGCAGCGCGCCGCGATCGACGAGCGTCAGCGTCTGTGTATCGAAGCACGTATCCTGATTGAAAGCGTTAAACCAAAAATTCCGCGCAGGGCCGAAATCGGTGTTGGCTCCTACATAGTCGTAGTTATCGACGCGCAGGCCGAGGTTGAAGAAGAGCTTGTCGCTCGGCCGCCATTGATCGGTGATCGAGTAGCCGGTGAAGTACGGGGTGACGGTGTTGTTCAATCCGTACGCGCCGTTTTCGACGACGTAGTAAGCACAAGGGCCGCCGCCGCAGCTCACGCCGCTGATGTCGGAGTGAGCCGTTGGATTGCTGAGCATGAGGAACGTGGGCAGCAATCCGTAGGTGACGCCGCTCGCCTGTCCGTCCGAGCACGTCGTCGGCGCCGTATAAGGAGTGCCTCCCCCGTAAAGATGATAACAGGTACCACTGAATGGGTTGTTCCGGTTGACCAGCACGGCAAACGCATTGCCGTAGGCGGTACTGTATTGGAACATCTGCTCGTTATAGATGCGCGCGCCGGTCGACGTCGTGTACGATCCTTCCGCCTCGAGGAGATCTTGGGGGCTGAGCTGGTCGGTGAAGTTTACGCTGACGCCGCGCGTGTGATTATTGATCTCGTAGTCGCCCGAATCGTAGTACGCGTAAGGCTGCAGCGACATCATCGGCCCGTTCTCGATCCAATCGGAGTAGTACGTGTAGCCGTAGACGCGCAGGAAGGCGTTCGAGCTAAAGTTTTTTTGATATTGCAGCTTGAAGATCGCCTGACCGTTGTAACCGCGGTCGCGCTGATTGTACGGATCGGGAATAGGCCCATCGAACGGATGCGCCGGTGACGAGGGATAGAAGTAGGGCTTCACTTGCGACGTGTAGTTCGTCGGTAAGAACGTCCCGATCGGGCCCTTGTACTGCCAAGCGTCGAGATAGTACGGCGGAAAGCTTCCGACCGTGTTGATCCAGTTGCTATACCCCTCATCGTTGAGCGAGCTGAAGAACGTCGTGAAGATCTCGTCGTTGTCGTAGAGAAGCTGAACGTCATCGCGAAGGCTATCATTCTTGTGCGGAATAGCGATGTGGAAGTTCATGATCGCCGTGCGCGTCGCGATGTTCGCGGCGTCGCCCGTGCCGAAGCCGATTGGGCCGAGGATCCAGCCCGGGGAGCCGTTCGATCCGACGTTCGGCGCTCCGTTGGTATAGCAAGACGGCAGCCCGCTGCCGGGAAGATGCTTAGCGGACGGACACTGGCCGAGCTGCTGGCCGAATTCGTCGGCATAGGCCGCTCCGCCGAACTGATCGACGTAGCGGTAATCCTGATTGTATCCGCCGATTCCGACGTAATACGAAAACATGCGATCGGGCGTCGCGCCGCCGGCTTCGACGTTGGCGCTGTGATAGAAGACCGGCGTGCCGGCGCTCAAGTTCGCGGCTGCGTAGCCGGGGAAAGTCCCCGTCTTGATGACCTGATTGATAAAGCCGGCGAGCCCTTGCGCCTCGGCGTTGGCAGGCGTCGCACCGGTGTAGACTTGAAGCTCGAGCTGACCGAGCGAGGAGACCGAGCTCGACGGATAATTATCGAAGGCGCGATTGACCGGAATGCCGTCGAATTCATAGCCGACCTCCGAAGCATCGCCGCCGCGAATATGGACCGCCTGATTGTATCCGTTTTGATTGGCGGGGACGTACGCGCCGGGGACCGAGGCAATCGCGGAATACGCGCTGTTGAGGTCGCCGCCGCCGCCGAGTACGGCGGTGCGCGCTTGCTGCGCCGCGTTGATCGAGTAGATATCCGCGGTCGTCCCAGGTTTTACCAAACTCGCCGCACTACGCGAGGTAACGTTTGCGATCGTCCGCAGCGCCACGCGCATGCTCAAGGTCAGCGTCTGCTGAGCATCGGCGAGCACCGCCACGCCCGCGTACGAAAGCGGCTCGTAACCGCTCTTTTTCAGCGCAACGGTGTATTCGTCGGGCGCGAGGGAGACGAATGCGAAGTGTCCGCGCGCGTCGGTCGTCGTGCTCGCACTCTGCGACGGGCTCGTTACCGTTACCTGGCAACGCCCGCAATCGGCGTCGCCGTCCCCACCTCGGTCACGACGCCGCTGATGCCGCCGGTCGTCCCCGCCCTGGCCCATTGCGTGCATGCGACGATCGACGCCAGCAAAACTGATGCCATCCGACCTTGTCATTCACATGCCTCCGGCTTGGGATCGGGCGGTAATTTGTGCGTTGCAAGAACGCGCGATACGCGGCCATTGCGGTTTCGAATTGGGCGTGAATTGCGGCGGCTTCGCGCTCGTGCGGCGGCAGCGGCGGGCCTTGCGAGAGGGCAACGACGCCCGAAGAATCGTTAGCCGTTCGCGCAACCGGTCCGGCATAAGTTGATCGTCTTCCGAGTTCACGACGCCGGAAGTAAACATCGAACGCACCCTAGCCGCGTCCCGAGCGGTGTCACCCCGAGCCAGTCGAAGCACGCCACGATCGAGCCGATTGAGCGCGACGTCGATCTGCTGAAATTCCTCGTCCAAAGCTTTGACGAACTGATAGCGCGCGACATACTGCGTTTGTGTCCATGCCGCGCGCGGATCGGGCCGCACGTCGAGCGGCTGTTTGACACCGTGTCACCCTGCGCTTGTCGGTGTCATCCGGCTTGTCGAGGCGGCGGAAACGGTATAGTGTCCCGGCAGGACGGTTGGACCGGCCGCGCCGCGGTTCCATTCCCGCGCGCGCAGCCACGCTACCGGCGGTGTTTGACTTAAATCCCACGCCATGCGCTGCACGCCCGGCTCGCCTGGCGCATCGAGACAGCGAACGCGCCGGCCGCTCGAGTCCAACACCTCGATCGTCGTCAGCTGCCGCCGACGGCAAGTAATACGTCATCATCGCACCCTCCGGCGGGTCCTCACCCGCATACGCTCCGGCCGACAAACAGCATTCGTCGGGGTGCGTTCCGTAGTACGACGTCCACCATCGATACCACGTATACGCGGTGCGAAGTGGAAAGAGCGTCGGCGCCGCAGCGGCAACGGCTCTGCTCAAACCGCTGATTGCGCCGATATCGTCGAGGATCCAGAATCCGCGGCCGTGCGTCGCAACGAGCAGATCGTGGCGCTGGGGCTGAATCCGCATGTCGTGCACCGCGACCGACGGCATGTTGAGGCGCAAACTCTGCCAGTGCGCGCCGCGATCGAGCGTGTACCAAACGCCCTGCTCCAATCCGGCGTAGAGCACGTCGGGATTCGCCGGATCCTCGCGCACGACGTGGACGTACTGATCGCGCGGCAATCCGCTGGAGATCGAACGCCAGGTTGCGCCCGAATCGTCGGTAACTAGAAGGTAGGGACGCGGATCGCCCATTACGTGACGGTCGATCGCGACGTAAGCGCGGCGCGCGTCGGCGCTCGATGCTTCGACGGTGTCGATGCGGCCCCACGGAGGCTATCTGCGCCGGCGTAACGTTCTGCCAGTGCATTCCCCCGTCGGTCGTCAACTGCACTAAGCCGTCGTCGGTTCCGACCCAGATGCGTCCCGGGCTCCAGCTGCGACGGCGCGATGTCGAAGATCGTGTCGTAAAACTCCGCGCCCGAGACGTCGGTATTGATCGGGCCGCCGGCGACGAGTTGCTTGCTGGGGTCGTTGCGCGTGAGATCGGGACTGACGATCGCCCACGTGCGGCCGCGATCGCGCGTTTCAAAGAATACGTTGGCGCCGAAGTAGGCAACGCGTGCCACCCGGCCGCGAACGCAATGCAGGCGCCTCCCAGTTCGAGCGAAACGGCAGGCCCGCGAGCGCGCGACCATTGGTATCGGTGACGTCGGGCGAGATGTCGTAGTTTTGACGCGAGTTGCAGATCGAAAATCCCAAGCTGTCCGTTGAGCTCGTTCACGCCGACGTTCCAAATCGAAGACGGATCGCCGGGCTGCGGCCAAACCCACGAGCCGTCGCCGTCGTTGCCGACGTCGCGCCAATCGGAGTTCTCGATCCCAAGCGGGCTGAGCGAGTCCGATGGGCCGCAATAGGAATCGTTGTCTTGAATTCCGCCGCAGACGCGATACGGATTCTGCTCGTCGTAGCCGAGGCGATAAATCTGCGCCAACGCGACGTTGAAGCGCCAATCCCAAGTCTTGCCGCCGTCGATCGAGATCGGCGCGCCGCCGTCGTTGGCTTCGATGATGCGCCGGCCGTCGTTGGAAATCCATAAGCCGTGATGATCTTGGTGGACGGCGCCTAGGACGTCGCGATACGTCTTTCCGCCGTCCTGCGTTTCGATGAGATCCTCGGATGAAAAGAAGACGCGATCGGGATCCGCTGGATCGACGGCAAGCTTGCTCATGTAGAATGGCCGCTGATTTACCAGCGTATCTGCGCGTCATCAAGCGCCAACGCGCCCCTGCCGTCATCCGATCGCCACAGCACGCCTTCCTTAGATTGAATCAGCGCGTACACGCGCCGCCCGGCGACGGCGATGCCGATGCGGCCCATGTAGCCGCGCGGGAAGTCCGTCGCCGCGCAACTCGGCGCCACGTCCCTCCGCCATCGGTCGACTTGAAGATGCCGTCGAGCGGACCGCCACTGGAAAATTCCACGGCACGCGCCGAAACTGCCAAATGCCGGCAAAGACGACGTTCGGATGGCGCGAATCGATCGCCAAGATCCGACGCGCCGCTCGACGGCCCGAGATAGAGCGTGCGTTGCCAGGTTCTTCCGCCGTCGGTCGTGCGATAGACGCCGCGCGCGGAGCTGTCGCGGTAAGGGATTGCCGACCGCGGCCACCCAAACGCGCCGCGAATCGCGTGGATCGACGACGATTTGCGCGATCGCCCACGTTTCGCGCAATCCGGCATTGCGCCAATGCGCGCCGCCGTCGTGCGTGAGCCAAATGCCGTCGCCGTAGGAAACGTCGTTGCGGAGGTTCGGCTCGCCGGTGCCGACCCAAACGGTGTTGCGGTCGCGCGGATCGATGGCGATCGCACCGATCGCGCCGACGGCATCCTGCGGCCAAACGTTGCGCCACTGGAGCCCGCCATTGCGTCGTCTTCCAAACGCCGCCGTCGGCGCCGCCGAAGTAATAGAGGTTCGGATCGGCGTTGGTGCCCGCAACGCCGCGAAGTGCGGCCGCCCGCGACGGCCGGTCCGATGTTTCGCCACGCGAGATTCTCGCAGCGACGGCAGCGCGACGCCGGCAGCGAGAAGCAGCCCCAGCGTCGTCTTACGCTCCCATCACCCGCAAGTAGTGACGGTCGAAGGCGCTCAGCAGCCCTTCGGCATTTGAGTACGGACCCGGAGAATAGGCGCGTGAACTGCAAGCCGAGCTGGGTGAGTTCGTTGACGTGCCAATCTTGCCGGTTCGTGAGGTCCCAAAAATCGACGGCATCGCTGGGATCGAAGTCGGGTTGCGCGATGGTCTTGCGATCGAAGAGAAACGCGCAGACGACTTCGGTGCGGTCCGGCGCAAGCGGCTTCATGTAGTGCACCATGACGTAATCGGGATGCAAGCTCAAGAGCAATGACGGAAAGATCGTGTAGTAGTAGACCCGATCGAGGTCCGCCCCGTCGACGCTTCCCAACGGCGGCCGCGAGCTGCGCCCCGTCGTCGTGAGGCTGGTTCCGTGCTGACGCAGCTCGGAGAATCCGCCAAGAAACGGTCCCTCGGAGAGATCGTTGTGCCCGCTGTCGGAAGGCGAAAGCTTATCGAGCTGCGGATGCACGAGTGGGCAGTGATAACACTCCGAGTAGTTGAGAAAGACGAGCTTCCAGTTGCAGGCAAGCTCGTACGTGAGCGAGCGTGCGGTTTCCAGTTCTCCGATGTTCCAGCGCGCAAAACGTCCGACCAACGGCGCAAAGGCTTGCTCAAAGGGCTGCACTCCGTCGTCCTGATCGTTGGGTTCAGCGCTATGCGAGAGGTTGACGAACACAAACCCTTCCCAGAGGCCGACCTCCGCTTCTTTGAGAGGGTATTCCGCACGGTCGAAGCCCGGAAGCTCCGCCATGTTGCGCGCGGCCTTGAGTGCGCCGTCGAGACCGTACGTCCATGCGTGGTACGGGCACTGAATCGAGCCTTGGAAATGTCCCGACGCCGTCGTGCATATGCGCGATCCGCGATGCCGGCAGACGTTGTAAAACGCGTGCACGATACCGTGCGCGTCGCGCGTGACGATGAGACTTTCGCCGGCGCGCTCGGCCGTGAAAAAGTCGCCAGGATTGCGAATCGATTCTTCGCGGCCGACGCACAACCACTCGCGCGAAAAAACGCGGTCTTGCTCTCGGGCGAAAACCTCGGGCGAGATATACCACGAAGCCGGCAGGGTTTTCGCGCCGGCGCCGACATTCGGCCTCACAAACGTCTGCATGCAACTACCGCTCTTTCTCGGAGTGCAGAGGGTTCTATCCCGTTTGACGGAATCCGCCTGTAACCACCAGTTTGTTTGGCTTTTTGGTAAATCAAGCAATGAAACCTTCGGAAAATAGTGCTCTTGAGCCGTCGCTTTCGCGGGAAGCTTATTGGGACGCCTCGTTCTACGCTCGCGAACAAAAAGCAATCTTTTGGGACCAGTGGTTCTACGTCGGACGCGCCGAGGTAATGGCTGACGTCGGCGAATATCGCGTGCTCGATATCGCGGACGAGAGCGTCATCCTCATCCGGGCCGAGGATGGGCTGCGCGGATTTCTAAACTTTTGCCGTCATCGCGGCAGCCGGCTGCTCTGCGGCTGAAGGAAGCGTGCGCGGCAGCATTCGCTGTCCTTACCATGGATGGGCGTACGCACTCGACGGCAGGCTGGTGGCGTCGCCGTTCATTCCGAGCGAGGCCGTCCCTCCAGAGTCCCGCCATTTGCATCGCGTCGCCGTGCAAGAGTGGGCGGGGTTCGTTTTCGTTCACCTGTGCGCGGATGGCGCGAAAGCCGGCGCCGAGAAGCTCGCGGCGCAGCTCGGGCCGATCCCGCACCGACTCGCGCGTTATCCACTCGCCGACCTGAAGGTTGCGCGTTCCCTTCGCTATGACGTCGCGGCGAACTGGAAAGTGATGCTGGAAAATTACAACGAATGCTATCACTGCGCCGGCGTACATCCCGAACTCTGCCGAATCGTCCCCGCGTTCAAGCGGCATGGAGGCGCCGAGCTTGATTGGGAGCGCGGTATCGCGCATCGGGAAGGCGCGTGGACGTTCACCGCAGACGGCACCAGCGATCGCACCGCATTTGCAACGCTAAGCGACGATGAGAAAGTGCGCCACAAAGGCGAGCTGATCTATCCCAACTTCATGCTCAGCCTTGCGGCCGACCATGTAGCCGCTTTTTCGCTCTGGCCGCGAGGCCCGGCGGCGACCGCCGTCGTTTGCGATCTTCTCTTTCATCCCGACGAAATGGGCAAGCCCGGCTTTGATCCGACCGACGTCGCGGAGTTTTGGGACCTCATCAACAAGCAGGATTGGCAGATCTGCGAGAGCGTTCAGGCCGGGATGCGATCGCGCGCCTTTCACCACGGCTACTACGCTCCGATGGAAGACGCCAGCCTCGACATCCGCCGTTACCTCGCATCGCGGGGTTTGTGAGCGTGGCGCACTTCCCGCGTCATTTGCAGCCGTGAGGCGCGAGTACGACGTCATCGTCGTTGGCCTCGGGGCCCTCGGCAGCGGCGCTGCGTATTGGCTCGCTAAGCGCGGCGCGAGCGTGCTTGGCCTCGAGCAGTTCGAGTTCGGCCACGCGCGCGGCAGCTCGCACGACTGGTCGCGTATCATCCGGCTTTCGTATTTTTCGCCCGCCTACGTTCGTCTGGCGAAGGAAGCGTATCGCGCATGGCAATCGCTCGAAAGCGATGCGGGCGAGCGGGTCGTCTTCAAGACCGGCGGCCTCGATATTGGGCCGCGCGACGGCGCGATTGCGCTGTCGAATTACGCCGAGTCAATGAAAGCCTGTGATGTTTACTTCGAGCAACTCGACGCCGCCGAAATTCGCAAGCGCTGGCCGGTCTGGAAGATCCGAGATGACGTCCATGGGCTCTTCCAGCCCGATAGTGGAATAGTCGCCGCCGAGCGTGCGACAGCCGCTCTTCGCCGCACGGCTTCGGCTTTTGGCGCGATCATTCGGGAGAACGCGCCGGTCACCGCGATACGCGACTCCGGCGGCGAGATCGAAGTCGAAGCGGGCGGCGAGCGCTATCGCGCCGCGAAGCTCGTAATCGCGGCCGCCGCCTGGACCCCGCGCCTGCTCGCGCAACTCGACATTCGCATCCCGTTTGAGGTAACCAAAGAGCAGGTGATGTACTTCAAAGCGCACGACCTTGCGAGCTTTGCGCTCGGCTCATTTCCCATCTGGATTTGGATGGACGATCCCTCGTTTTACGGCTTTCCGGTCTTCGGCGAAAAGGACGCCGTGAAGATCACGCAGGACGCCGGCGGCAAAGCGGTCGACCCCGACACGCGCGGCTTCGAAGAAGATCCCGCTATCACGGCGCGCGTTACCGCTTTTATCGAGCGTTATCTTCCCGCCAGCGCTTGGACCGATGCAGCGTCTGAAGACCTGCCTCTACGCGCTGACTCCCGACCGCGATTTCATCATCGACACGATTCGGGAACATCCAAACGTCAGCGTCGCTGTCGGCGGCGGCCACGCCTTCAAGTTCGCCTCGGTGATCGGCCGCATTCTGAGCGACCTAGCACTGAGCCCGGGTGCAACCCGTGAGCGGAGGCGAAGGACAACTCGACCTCAGTGCCTTTAAAATCGATCGGCCGATCCTGCAAATGGCAGCGCCTCCAAAGACGTATATGCTATAGCCACTCGCTTTGCTCGGCGAGATAGAGTTCGACTAAAATGCGGGCATGCGCATTCTGGCGGTAAACCTGCGCTCGGGCGGAAGCCCCAGCACGATCGAGCGGCTCGTCGCGCGTTGTCTCGCTCACTGCCCGGATTGCATAACGCTCTCCGAGTTCAGGAATAATTCGGTTGGAGCGCAGATACGCCGCGCCTTCGAGGCCGCTGGCTACGGGCATCATGCCGGCAGTCCTGCGAATTATCGGGGCAACGGCGTTCTCATTGCGGCACGTCAAACGTTCGATGCTCTGCGCAATCCCTTCGGACTCGCCGAAGACGAGTATCCCAACGCTATCATCGAAGCGCGCTTTGGAAAATGTCGCCTCTATGGGGTATATCTTCCAGGCCAGGACCGCAAACGTCCCCATCTGCGTTGTCTGATCGCGGCGGCGCAACGCTGGAACGAGCGCAACGTAGATGCGCTGGCCATCGGCGACTTCAACTCGGGCCGCAACGCGACCGACATCGAGCTCAACTTGGGCAGAAACCGTTTGGCCGATGAATTCAGCACAGCCGATTTATATGCCGAGCTCGAGCAACATTGGACGGAAGCATGGCTGCACATGCATCCCGGCAAAACGGAGTTCAGCTGGTACCCGTTTCGAACGAACGAGCGCGGCCCAGCGCCGCAACGGCTGGCGAATCGATAAGGCCTTCGTTTCCAAAGCGCTCTTGCCGCAGCTTCGCAACGCCGAATACGACCACGGCTTCCGCTTGGAAGGTTTGACCGATCATTCCGCTCTCATCGTCGATTTTGTTTCGTTTTGAATTGCTTAGGGTACATACCGTCGCGGAAAGCGAGGAAGAAGATGCAAGATTACGAGGGATTCGAAACGGAAATGTACTATCGACCGCGAACCTGCCGCCGCCGCCGTCGAACGGCTCCACGGGATGGGCTACGGTCGAGACGATATCAGCGTGATGATGGACGACAAGACGCGCGAGCGCGCCTTCGGGTCGATGGTCAATGCGAAGGGAAGTGAAGGCATAGCGGCGGGCGCGACCATCGGCGGCGTTCTTGGCGCGATCGTCGCGGGCTTGACGGCAACCGGCAGCGTCGCCGCGATTGCCGGCACCGGCGGATTGGCTGCGCCGCTGGTCGCTGGGCCGCTTGCCGCGGCGCTGGCGGGACTTGGCGTGGGCGCCGCCGGAGGCGGAATAGTGGGTGGCCTCATCGGCGTCGGAGTCGCTGAAAAGCGGGCCAAGGAATACGAGCAAGGATTGCGCGAGGGAGGCATTCTTGGTCGCGGTTCGCCCAAAGTCGCGAGAGCATCGCAACGAAGTGCGGCGTGCACTCGACGACGATCGTTCGACGACTCGCGGCGACATTGACGCGCGACGCCGACACTAACGTCGAGTATGCCGGCGAGACGAGCTCGGATCCGCGTGACATCTAAGCGGTAATTGGCGCGTCTGGTTTCGGAGCGGCTGTGCTACAGCCGCTCCGTCGTATTTTCGTCGGAGAAGGGCTGCCGGTCACTGTCGAACCGCCACGCAATGGCTCGAGGCGCAGCGGACCTCATCGTGGTCGGCGGCACGATTCACACGGTCGACGAAGCGTTCGCGGCGGCGCAAGCGTTTGCGATTCGAGGCCGGCCGGTTCAGCTACGTCGGTTCCCTTGCCGGGGCCATGGCGCTGCGCGATGAGGCGACGCAGGTGCTCGATGTCAGCGGCCAAACGGTGATCCCCGGTTTGATCGATGCGCATCTGCATTTGACCAGCCTAGGGCGCAAGCTCGACCAAGTGAATCTCGACCACGCGCGCTCGTTCGAAGACGTCGTCGAGCGCACGGCGGCGTTTGCGCAAACCGCATCGCCGCACTGGGTTCTCGGCCGAGGTTGGGATCAGAATCTGTGGGCCGGCGACCGCCTTTCCAACTGCACTCTGCACTGAGTGCGGCGATTGCGCATCGCCCGGTAGCGCTCGCACGAGTCGATGGGCACGCGTTGCTTGCGAACGCTCGGGCAATGGAGATTGCCGGCATTGACGAGTCGACGCCGGATCCGTTCGGCGGCCGTATCCTGCGCGATCGCGGACGGTAGGCCGACCGGCATTTTCATCGACGCGGCGCAGGCCTTGATCTACGCCAAAGTTCCGAAACCGGCGCACGACGAGCTCGTCAGTGCAACGCGCGCGGCAATTGCCGAATGTAACCGGTGGGGTATAACGGCCGTCGCAGAGCCGGGCTGCGACGATGCAGTTTTGGCAGCGCATTGTCGAGTTGCTCGAAAGTGACGCGTACTCGATGCGCAACTACGCCATGCTCTACGACGAGCCGTCTCTCATCGAAGCGCATGCGCGCGCGGGCATCGTCGACGCGGCGTACGACGGCCGCCTCTGGGTGCGGTGCTATCAAAATGTATGCCGATGGAGCGCTCGGCTCGCGCGGGGCCGCTTTGCTCGCACCCTATAGCGACGACGCCGAGAACAGCGGCCTAATCTTGGCCCCGCAGGAAAGCATCGAAGACGTTACGGAGAACCGCACTTCGTACCGGCTTCCAGGTCTGCGTGCACGCGATCGGCGACCGCGCGAACCGCATGGTCTTGGATGCTTACGAAGCGGCCTTGAACCGTGTCCGCCCGTACCGCCGATCCCCGATTGCGCATCGAGCACGCCCAAGTGATCGCTTCCGAGGACATCCCTCGGTTCGCCAAGCTCGGCGTCATTGCGTCGGTACAAACTCCGCATGCCGCTAGCGACGCTCCGTGGACTCAGCGCGCCTCGGTCCGCAAAGAATGCGATCCGCTCATGCATGGCGATCCTTGCTCGACCAAGGCGTGACGATCGCAAACGGAACCGACGCGCCGGTAGAATCGGCGAGCACGCCCCGCACTTTTCATGCGGCAATTACGCATGGCGGCTGGCGCCGGGAGCAGTGCATGAGTCGGGCAGAAGCGCTCGCGTCGATGACGATCCACGCGGCGCATGCGAACTTTCAGGAGCGCTTCATCGGCTCCATCACGCCCGGGAAATACGCGGACTTCGTCGTGCTCGACCGAGATTGGATGACGGTAGCCCCCGAAAAAATTCCGCACACGAAAATCGTGAGCACGCACTTTGGCGGACGCCGGGTTCATTCCTAAAGATTCCCGCGCTCGTTACAGATGTCACTGCGTTGGCGATGCGTCGCGCAACGTCGCCTTTCGCCTTCCGATCAGATAGATTGCTACGCCGCTGAAGATCATCATCGCGGTCAGACCGATGACTTTTACGACCGCGAGCGTCTTATTGGGATCGTCGTCGGCTGGGAAGCCGGCGAAAACGATGCCACCGATGGTTGTCGCCAGCCCGATCAACGCTGCAATCGGCGACCGTCCAGTCTCCACCCGGAATTCGCACCATCTCCGGCGTCCATTTTTCGGCGCGCAGCTTAAGCGCGGCGCCAAACAAGAAAAGGAACGGCACCAACGTAATGATGACGGTCGAGCTCACGAGGACGTCGTAGGCACCGCGAACGCTCGTGCCGCCCTGTCCGAGAAAGATAAAGATTGCCGCGATGCTGGCTTGCGTCACGAGGGCGGCGACGGGAGAGCCCCAGCGGGGGTGCATGCGGCCGAAGCCGGCCGGAAGATAGCGATCGATGCCTGCGACGAACGGGATGCGTGCCACCGCGCCGAGCCACGCGCCGCAGCTCCCGATGCAGCTCACCGCTACGAGCAGCGCTGCAACAGGGGTGAGCGCGGTCCAACCGAATCGCGTCGCGACGTGTTCGATTGCTTGCATGACACCCGATGAGGGATTGACCGCGTGGGGCACGAGCGTGGCTAAGACGCCGAGCGTTCCGAGGATGTAAATTACGGCGATTGCGGGCGCTGCAAGCGCAAGACCGAGCGGAATCGTTCGTCGAGGACGTTTGACTTCACCGCCCATGAATGGCAACGATTCGGGCCCGGTCCACGCAAAGGCGATGACGGACCAGAAGATGAGGTCTTTGATCTGAAGGCCGGGCCGCATCGTCGTCGCGTTGATCGGCGTTGCCGAGCCGAACTTCCACCACGCAAGGCCGCCGAGGGCAACCAGGAGCAGTGTCGCGACCCAACGTGAAACGGCTCCCGCATTATTTAGCCACTTCCCGACCTGCAATCCATAAATATTGACGATCGTCGCCAGCGCTAATCCGGCAATCGCGACGGCGATGAAGTACGCCGGGGAAGCGGACAGAGCTCCGCCATTGCTTCCACCGATGAAGAGCGCGTTTCCGGCCGCAAAATAGAGCAGCGCCGGAAAGTATGGAAGATTGCTCGTCCAGTACGTCCAGCCGGTAATGAAGCCGGCGAACGGTCCGAAAGCGCGCTTGCTCCACACGTAGAGGCCGCCTTCATCTGGGTAGTGCGATGAGAGAAAAACGACCGCGATCGACAAAGGCGCAAACATCGCCAAGATGCCGATCGCCCAGACCGGAATCGAGCTTGCTCCTGCGGCGGCAGCGGTCGCGACCCATTGGAGATTGGAACCCGCAACGACGAAGAAAAGAACGACGTCCGGTAGACCAAGAGTACGCCGAAGCTGCATGCGAGCGCCGCTTCAACACCAAGAAGAACATCGCCCACCGCCTGGCTCGGCCAATGATGACGGTGGGCGATGTATCAGGCGATTAGTATGGGCGTCCCCAATGTCCGGGTCGCCAGTACCAGCCGTATGGACCGTGCGCCCAATGTCCGGGGTGCCACGCGGCGCCCGAGTACGGCGGGTACGCATAACGCCCGTGAACCCACACGTACCGGTATCCGTTCCATGACCAATATCCCGGGACCCAATAATAACCCGGGCCCGGTGCTGCCGGGACCGCTTCATACATCGGCGCCGGAGGTCCGGCTTGCACGTAAATGCTGCCGGAAACCTGCGCCGCCGCGGGCAGAGTTGCGCCGACGACCGCTCCCCCGAGCGCACATGCGAGAAGAATGGTTCTTAGGCTCATCATGCCTCCTAATTACCACGCTCATCCAGAAAGTGCGCAGGGCGGCCGATTAAAGCATCATTGCGATCTCGTGAGAGTCGAGCGCTCGATCAATGGGTCGAGTTCTGCCCAGAGTGCGGCCGCCCGATCGACGCACTGCTCGCGTTCGGTCTGCAGGCGCCGCTCCGTCGCTGCCATCATCGGCGGAAGGATTGCCAGCAACACGTCGCGGTCGTGCGTTTCTCCGAGCGCGCTCTGCATTAAAGCGAGGCGGCCGGCCATCTCGTCCAGCGACGGCTCGAGTTCTCCGAAGCGTTCCAGACCATAGCGCAAACGCTTGCAGGCGATTCTGAAATCGTGAAGTTCTTGCATCTGCCGCTGCTCCAAAGCAGCCGCTAAGTCGCGCGCCTCGCGAAGACGGGTCTGCACGACGCGCGTGACGAGCTCCCGGACGTCGTTCACGCCTGCGAGGTCGATTCTTCGGGGTTTCATGTCAACGGTTATGGAACGAAACGCATGCGGCGCAGCTCCTTGCGAGCGCACCGCGTCGCGAGTTTTTCTCGCCTCTCGCAATTGCTCGAGAAGCGGCCGCGCGATTTCGACTTCGTTGGGATCGACGCTTTTCTCTAGGAGTCGCCGAATGATCGTTGTGTCGCGAGCGGCATTGGTTACTGCCGCAGCGCGCTTGACGCGGCGGCGAAGCCGTCCCGACGGAGCAAGCGTTGCAAAGTCTTCGAGCAGCGAGCGAAAGCGCCGTCCCTTCGTGCGCACTTGGTGTAAATGCTTTTCATTCGGCGCGCAAATGAAGCGGCGTCGCGCGCGCTCCAAGGCTCGCCGCTCGCGCGCGATGGTTTTCTCGAGCCACTTCATCGCAACGGTATGCTCATCCGGCGGCGGGTTCGACGGGGGTATTTCGGCCAACCTCCGCGAAGCAACAATTCCGACGTGAGATCGACGCGCCTGGCCATCCTCGTCGTGCTTCTGGCAATCGTCGCTGCCGGCACGTGGTATTATTACTCACAACGAACCCCGAGCAGCGGCGAAACGATGGCGGTCTACTATACAAAACTCGACGGAACCTCGCTTGGCGACGTGAGCGTATCTCTGCGACCGCGGCAGCCCGATGAAAGTGTTGCGGAGCATCGGCATAACGCGGTCCTATACGCCGCCGTGGAGGCCGTTGCCGGTCCGCCGAACGATATCAAGGCGATACGATTTCCGCCGGGAACGCGCGTGCGCGGCGTCGACATCGAGGGCAGCACCGCGACCGTCGATCTCTCGAAGGAAGTCGAGCAGCAAGCCGGCGGATCGTTCGGCGAAAATGGTGAATTCAAAGCGCTCGTTTATACGGTGACGGGAATTCGCGGCATCAGCGCAGTGCAGGTAACGGTCGACGGCGCTCGGCTGGAGACGCTTCCGGGGGGACATCTTGAACTGGATCAACCGCTTCATCGCTCGGACTGGTAGCCGGGCCGCACCCCTTTTACTGGCATTAGCGGCGCCGGCGTTCGCGCTTCGGGCGTCTGCCGATGCGCCGCTCACTACGGTCTATCGAGACCAAACGATCGTGTTTTCGCACGTCTCCTCGATGCCCGAAGGGATCGCGATCGGGGTCGACGATCCGGGGTTCCAATCGCTCCTTCACAGCACCGGGTCGCTCCTCACTTGGAAGCCGGGTGAGCGCTACGTTCTCATCACGACGGCGGTGCCGACGGTCGTGAGTTTTGCGCTCGGCGACCGGCGCTACGACATCGGCCCGATCGCTCTTCAGGCGAGCTTCGCGCCGTACGAGCGCGGCAATGAAGTCTATTTGCCTTTCAAAGAAGTGTTGCGCGCGCTCGATCTTGCGCCGCGGCAAGACGGCGCCGTTACCGTGCTTCAACCACAGCTCGCGGCGCTCGACGTGCGCCAAGAGAGCAATCGGGTGACTTTGCTCGCGCACGGCGCTGCGCCGCTACACGCGCGGATCGTGGAGCAGAGCGCCTCTGCGGTGACCTACGCCTTTGACGGCGTCGGAACGGCGCTGAGCGGC
This sequence comes from Vulcanimicrobiota bacterium, assembly GCA_963767725.1. GTDB lineage: Bacteria > Vulcanimicrobiota > Vulcanimicrobiia > Vulcanimicrobiales > Vulcanimicrobiaceae > Cybelea. Next base: position 68,745 of record CAVYEN010000003.1, on the reverse strand, counting down.
ACGCGAGAAATTGGGGCCGGCGGCGTGCGCAGCGTGCAGATGCAAAGCACCGGCAGCGTTCGCGATCCGGCGACGCTCGTAACGCTGCAGTTGCAACCCGGGACGATCGTCGAAGCGCCGAAGAACAACGGCGAGCGCGACGTCGCGCTTGCAGTTCCATGGCAGTAATGCGCCGCCGCCGCACGGACCGTCGTCGAGGTATCGCCGACGCCCGAGCCTGCAGCGCCGTCCGAAAACGGCTCAGGCGCCAATGCAGCTCCGGTCAATGGACCCACGCTCGTTACGGCCGTGACGGTGCAGCCGTCTGCTGGCGGCGTTGCTGTCGCGATCGCCGTCACCGGCAACGCCGCATACGAATGGCACCGGCTGCGCGACCCTGACAACCGCTTCTGGGTCGACATCAAGAACGCACGGCTGCAAGGGCCGCCGATCGAAGAGCCTGGGCCGAGTCCACTCGTATCGGTGCGCGTGCGTCAGGACGATCCGGCGACCGTTCGGATTGCGCTTTCACTGAATGGGCCAAAATCGATCGGGGTCACACCTTCGGCGACGGGCCTGCTGCTGCAAATCGGCGACGAAGACGTCGCCGGCGCTGCCGCGCTCTGGGAGCGGCAGCATCGGTACGGTGCTCTCCGCAAACGAGCAGAATGCCGTACCGGTCACGCCCGCTCCACTCGATAACTCGTCGAGCGACTTGGGCAGCTCAAACGAAACGGCTTGGAAGTTCGCGCCGCGCATCCATTACGCTCGCACGGAATCCGCGCCTGATCGTAATCGATCCCGGACACGGCGGCAGCGACGCCGGGTCCGAGCACGGCGGACTGCGGGAAGCGGATCTTACTCTCGATATGGCCAAGCGCCTTCGCGATATTTTGGTCGCCGAAGGCTGGCAAGTGAAGATGACCCGCCAGAGCGACGTTGACGTATACGCGCCGAACGACAGCGCGCACGACGAGCTTCAATCACGCGTTGACGTCGCCAACAACGCCGGGCGCCCGCCTTTTTGTAAGCATTCATGCCAACGCCTATATTAACTCGGGTCCCTATGGAACGACGTGCTACATCTCCAAGCCCGACGACGTCGCCTTCGCTCGCATTGTGGAAGCGCACCTCGCGGCAGACGGCACGAAAGACGACGGCATCGTCAAGAGCCATCTCTACGTCACGCTTCACACGCGAATGCCGGCGGTACTTATCGAGACGGCTTTCCTCTCGAATCCCGGCGATTATGCGCTGCTCGCATCGTCCGCCTGGCGCCAAAAGGTCGTGCAAGAGATCGCCGACGGCATCGCCCAATACGCACGGGAATACCCGGCCTCCGATCAACCTGAGCAGTAGTTCGACTGTCACTGTGAGCAGCGGCCACAGCCGGCAGCTCGAATGGCGAGCGTGATCGGCCTCTTCGACTCGGGGCTCGGCGGCCTCACCGTGCTGGCGCGGGTGCGCGAACGGCTGCCGGCCGCGGACGCCATTTTCTTTGCCGATCAAGCCCACGTGCCGTACGGCGATCGCACCCACGCCGAGCTTTTGGAGTTACTTCGCGCGAACTTAGCTCGGTTCGACGTCTACGGCGTCGCCGCCGTCGTCATGGCGTGCAACACATCGTGCGCGATTGCGGAACGCTACGGCTGGCCGAGCTCTCAGCGCGCCGGTGCTCGATTTAATAGAATCGGCGGCGATCGCGGTCGAACGTGACGGGTTTCGACGCGTCGGCGTCGTCGCGACCGCCGCAACCGTCGGCGCGGGTTCGTACGGCCGTACGCTGCGCGCGCGCATCGATGGAATCGACGTCGTCGAAGTTGCAGCACCGGCGCTCGTTCCGCTCGTCGAAGCCGGCGCCATCGAGGGCGTGCAAGCGCGCGCGGCCGTTGACGAGGTTTGCACGCATCTTCCGCTCGACCTCGAAGCGCTCGTCTTTGGCTGCACGCACTATCCGCTGCTCGAGACGCACTTCAAAGCCGCGCTTGGCGAGGGCGTCGCGTTGATCGATCCCGCCATTATGCAGGCGGAGCGCGCCGCCGATCTTGTAGGCGATCGTGGGCTCGAGGCCGGCCGAACGACCTTTATCACGAGCGGCGACGAAGCCGCTTTTCAAGCCGCCATCGCGCGCATTTTAGGTGTGTCCAGCGCGTACTAGCGGCCCGTAACGGCCACTAATGCGCGGAGAGCAATCCCACGTGGAACAGCGAGAAGAAGAAGGCGGTCGTCGCGACCGCGAGGACGGCGCCCGCAACCACTTGCAGGATGGTGTGCGCCCGCAGATAGACGCGCGCCCAGCAAACCATCGGAATCAAAACCATGAATGGAAGCGGCTGACGCCCGTAGAGCAAAGTGAGCGCCGCGAGCGGCGCTGTGATGCCCAGGGCATGCGTGCTGATCTTCCAATAGCGCGTGATGTACTGGACCACGAGGGTCGAAGCGAGATAGCCGAGCATGGCGGCAATCATCAAGCGCGGCGCGTGCGCGAGCCAGAGCGCCGCAGCGCCAAATACGTCAAAGAAGACGAACGCGGTAAAGACCATCTCCCGCTCGACGCGCACCGACATGTCGAGATCGGAGATGCGGTCAGTAGCGTACAGCCAGAAGACGTAGAGCATCGGACCGATCGACGTAAAGAACGTCGAAAGGAAGAGCAAACGCCAGAAGTCGAGCGTGTCTTTCGCGCCGATGTGCGCGAGGATGGCGAAGAGGGCGAATGCGGTCAGGAAAGGATTGAAGATCGTCGAAAGGCTCCGCGCCAGATCGCGCCAGACGCGCCGGTTCTTGATCGGGACGATCGTTTGGAGCGGCTCTGCTGCCCTGCGCGAGTTCGGCACGCTTGTAGCTTCTGTACGAACCGCGTGTCATCCTGAGCACGCGGCGGTAGCGGCGCCGTCGAGGAAGGCGGGCGAAGGGGCATCGAGCCTCGCGGTCGTAGTGAGCATGCCGCATGAACGCCGTCCTACTGGTCGCTGCGGTCTCAACCCACGTCGTACCGTCGCCCAATGCGCCGCCCGGAGTTCCACCGGTTGCGCCTGCGCCCGAGCCAAAAACGTGGTTCGCTCAACACTTGCCGTGGTTCACACACGGCAGCGCCGGCATCTTCATGCTCGCGGCGATCTTGTTGATTTTTCTGCTCGCGGTCCAAACGACCAAACAAGAGGGACTCACCGGATCGATTGGCGGACGCGTCGAGTCCGCCTATCGCGGCCGTCTTGGCGCAGAAGAACAGCTCAAACGCTGGACGGGTGTCGTTGCCGTCGTCTTCGTCGTTTTTGGATTCATACTTTCGCTGACCGGCATCTGAGCGAGTGCCGCTCCTCGAGGTCGACAATCTCCGGACCACCTTCCGAACCGAAGATGGGCCCGTAACAGCGGTTCACGGGCTTTCCTTTGCGCTCGGCGCAGGCGAAACGCTCGGCATCGTCGGCGAATCCGGCTCGGGAAAATCGGTCACTGCCCTTTCGATCATGCGGCTTCTGGCGCGCAATGCGACCGTCACCGCCGATCGCATTGCGTTTAACGGTGAAGACCTCTCGAAAAAAAGCGAAGCCGAGATGCGAACGATTCGCGGCTACAAGATCGCGATGATCTTTCAGGATCCGATGACGTCGCTCAATCCCGTGCTGACTATCGGCGAGCAGATTGCCGAAGCCGTCCGTCTCCATCTCGGTTTGGGCAAGAGCGAGGGGCGCGATCGTGCCATCGAGATGCTTCATAAGGTGCGAATCCCGAAGCCGGAAACCAGGCTGGGAGACTATCCGCACCAGTTTTCAGGTGGGATGCGCCAGCGCGTGATGATCGCGATGGCGCTCTCGTGTAATCCCGAGCTTCTTATCGCGGACGAGCCTACGACCGCGCTCGACGTGACGATTCAAGCGCAAGTGCTCGAGCTGATGAACGATTTGCAGCGGGAAACGGGGGCCGCAATCATCCTCATCACGCACGACTTGGGCGTTGTGGCGGAGTTCTGCTCGAACGTGCTCGTGATGTATGGCGGCAACATGGTGGAATACGGCAATGCCGAGCAGATTTTCGGCGAGCCGCGCATGCCGTACACGCAGGGGCTGCTCGCATCGCTGCCGCGTCTCGACGACCGCGAGCATCGACGCCTCGAGCCGATTCCCGGGCAGCCGCCGAACCTGTTGCGGCTCCCGCCGGGCTGCGCCTTCGCCCGGCGCTGCGTCTATCGCATGCCGATCTGCGACAACCCGGTACCTCTGTACGATTTTGGAGCAGACCATGTTGCGCGCTGTTACCTCTATGACGAGCGCGCCCGGGACCAGCGGCCGCCTGCGGCGCAGGGGCTTCCGATCGCTCCGGTTGGCAGGCGATCGTAATGCAAAACGGTGCGTTAGTCCGAGCTAAAGACCTCTACAAGTACTTTCCTATCTTTGCGGGCCTGATGTCTCGGCACATCGCGGACGTCCGCGCCGTCGACGGCGTAAGCTTCTCGATCCAAGAGGGTGAAACGCTCGGCCTGGTCGGAGAATCGGGCTCGGGAAAGACCACGATCGGTCGGCTACTGTTGCGCCTGCTGCCTGCGACCAGAGGCGAGATTTTTTTCGAGAGCGAGAACGTGCTCGCAATGAACCGCGGCGAGATTCGCCGCATCCGCCGTTCGATGCAGATCATCTTTCAGGATCCATTCGCATCGCTCAACCCGCGCATGACGATCCGGGAGATCGTCGCGGAGCCGTTGCGAATTCACGGCCTGGCATCGGGCAAAGAGATGGACGAGCGCGTTGTGGAGTTGCTGGCCCTGGTGGGCCTTGCGCCCTATCACGCCAACCGCTATCCGCATGAGTTTTCAGGTGGCCAGCGCCAGCGGGTTGGCGTCGCGCGCGCGCTCGCGGTCCAGCCGAAGTTTATCGTCTGCGACGAGCCGGTCTCGGCGCTCGACGTATCGATCCAAGCGCAAGTGATCAACCTGCTGGAGGATCTGCAGGCAAAGTTCAAGCTGACCTATCTCTTCATCGCTCACGACCTTTCGGTCGTTCGCCACATTGCCACGCGGGTCGCGGTGATGTACGTCGGTAAAATCGTCGAGCTCGCGGAGCGCGACGAGCTCTATCAGAATCCGCTGCATCCCTATACGCAGGCGCTGCTCTCCGCAATCCCAATTCCCGATCCGGTGCGCGAGAAACGCCGAAAGCGCATCGTGCTGACGGGCGACATTCCGTCTCCGGTGAATCCGCCCTCGGGCTGCCGATTTCACACCCGTTGCCCGGTCGCATTCGATCGCTGCGTCGTCGAAGAGCCACCGCTGCGCGAATATGTGCCGGGCCACTTTGCGGCATGCCATTGGGTCGAAGAACACGGCGGGCGCGGTCCCGACCTCACATAAAAACGGGCGGTCACATTCTGACCGCCCGTTCTTTCCAGCGCCTACGCTTTACGATTTCTTTTTGCGTCCGCCCTTGCGCTTGCGTGCGCCGGCTTTTTTGCGTCCACCCCTCTTGCGCCCGCCGGCGCTCTTCTTGCGTCCGCCCGACCCTTCTTGCGTCCGCCCGAACCCTTCTTGCGTCCGCCCGAACCCTTCTTGCGTCCACCCTTACGCGCGGCTTTTTTGCGTCCACCCTTGCGCCCACCGGCGCTCTTTTTTCGGCCGCTGCTCTTCTTGCGTCCGCCCTTACTGCGCCCGGTGCTCTTCTTTCGGCCACCGGAACTGGCTTCGCGAGATGACTTCTTACGACCATTGCTCGATTTCTTTCGACCGTTCGATGACTTCTTACGACCGCGGCTTGCGGCGCCTTTGCGGCGACCTCCCTTGCGACGGGGGCCCTCATCTTCCATTTCCGGCCCACCGTTCATTATGGAATCGGAGTCCATTGAATCCTCCTCGTCCTGCGGACGATAACATGTAGTGGACAGCGCGTTTCGCGCTTTGACCGAATCATAGTGGATTTCCGAAAATGATGCAAATTCAGTCTTCGGAGTTCGCTCGGAATAACTATATAAATGAAGGATGTATTTGCCGGGTCTTGACCCCGGCGGTATACTAAGGCCCGTGAAAAAGCCGCTCATCATCGTTGAGTCGCCTACGAAGGCCCGGACGATAAAGAAATTTTTGCCTTCGCGGTACGCGGTGAAAGCATCCGTAGGGCACGTGCGCGACCTTCCAAAGAGCACGCTCGGCGTTGACGTCGAGCACGGCTTTGCGCCAAAGTACCTGACGATCAAGGGCAAAGGCGAGATCATCAAGGAGTTGCGCGGCGCAGTGAAGAGCGCGACCGACGTCTACCTTGCAACCGACCCGGATCGCGAAGGCGAGGCAATCGCTTGGCACCTGGCGGAACTTCTGAAGCTGCCCCATCCCCAGCGGATCGAGCTTCACGAGATTACCAAAGAAGCGGCTTTGGCGGCGCTTAGACACCCGCACATCATCGATATGGATCGGGTTAACGCGCAGCAGGCGCGGAGAATTCTCGACCGGCTCGTTGGTTACAAAATATCGCCGCTGCTTTGGGCAAAGGTCCGCGGCGGCCTTTCGGCGGGGCGCGTGCAATCGGTGGCCGTGAAACTTATCGTCGATCGCGAGCGCGAAATTGCGGCGTTCGTGCCGAGGGAGTACTGGACGATCGCCGCGCTTCTCGCAAGCACCGCTAACGACGCGACGTCCGAAGAGCCTATGCCGTTCTTGGCGGACCTCGTCGCCTATCGTGGCGAGAAGCTCGAAATCCGCAACGCAGAAGAGGCCGGTGCGATTGTGCGAGCGCTCGAGGGCGCGCCCTATCACGTTTCCTCGATCAAGCGACGCGCGCTGCGCCGCAATCCCCCCGCGCCCTTCACGACCTCCACCCTTCAGCAGGAGGCGTCGAGGAAGCTGAAGATGCGCGTCCGGCGCGCGATGCAGGTCGCTCAAAGTCTTTACGAAGGCGTCGATCTCGGCGGCAGCGAGGGGAACGTCGGCTTAATCACCTACATGCGGACCGATTCGACCCGCATCAGCGATCAGGCGCGGGACGCTGCGCGAGAGTTCATCGTTGGTACGTACGGCGAAGAGTTCCACGGCGCTGGTCGCCATCGCGTTCGCGAAGGCGCGCAGGATGCGCACGAGGCGATCCGTCCGACATCAGTGCTTCGTACGCCCGCACGGCTCGAAGGCGTGCTGCGACGGGAGGAGCTTCGACTCTATACGCTGATTTGGGAGCGTTTCGTCGCCTCGCAAATGGCCTCCGCTGTATTCGATCAAACGATCGTGGAGGTCGTCGCGGGCGAGTACGGCTTCCGCGCAACCGGCACGGTCATGCGGTTCGCCGGATTCACGCGCGTTTATGAAGAAAGCAAGGACGATGAGGCCGGCGCCAAAGGGCGTCTACGGCTTCCCGACTTAAACGAAGGCGAAGCGCTCGAGTGTCGTAAGCTCGAGCCCAAACAGCACTTTACGGAGCCGCCGCCGCGCTACACGGAAGCTGCTCTGGTCAAGGCGCTCGAAGAGAACGGCATCGGCCGGCCGTCGACGTACTCGACGATCGTGGAAACGATTCAGGCGCGAGGCTACGTCACCCAGCAAGAGCGTCGCTTCGTGCCGACTCCGATCGGGCTATCGGTCAACGATTTGCTTGTCCAGCATTTTCCCAAGATCGTAAACCTGGACTTCACCGCTCAGATGGAAGGCGATCTCGACCGCATTGCCGAGGGTAATGGGGATTGGATCGGGCTTCTGCGCGGCTTTTACGGACCGTTCGAAAGCGAGCTGGAAGCGGCGGAGAAGAAACTCCCGCGGCTCGAGGTTCGCGACGAACCGACCGAGGAGATCTGTCCGACTTGCGGCCGTCCAATGGTAATCAAACTTGGGCGCTTCGGGAAGTTCATTTCGTGCAGCGGTTATCCCGAATGCAAGACGACCAAACCGATAGTCAAGGAAACGGGGGCCGACTGTCCCAAGTGCGGCGGCGCAATCGTCGAGCGCCGTTCGAAGAAAGGCCGCATCTTCTACGGGTGCGCGAACTATCCAGCGTGCGATTTTATTTCATGGGACGCGGTCCTGCCCGAACGCTGCCCGGTTTGCGGCTCGCACGTTCTTGCGAAAACTCGGCGCGGCGGCAACCTCCAGGTGCAATGCGCCGCCGACCGAGCGCACGACGTAACCACGGTTGCCGAAAGCCATCAAGGCGACGCCACCGCAGCCTTGTCATCCTGATTCCGTCACACCAACGCGTCGTTCTAAGAAGGTGCCGAAGAGCGTGCAGCCGTTGACCATAATCGGCGGCGGCCTCGCGGGTTGTGAAGCGGCATGGCAGGCCGCGCGTTGCGGGATCGACGTGGATCTCTACGAGATGCGACCGTTTGTTAGCGGTCCCGCACACAAGACGAGTGGGCTCGCCGAGCTCGTCTGCAGCAACTCCCTTCGCGGCGCTGCGCTGGAGAATGCGGTTGGGCTGCTCAAGGAAGAACTCGCGCGACTCGATTCTGTGATCGTCGCATCCGCGCGGGAGACTGCGGTTCCCGCAGGAGCTGCCCTCGCGGTCGATCGGCATCGATTCTCCGCTTTGGTAGAAGCACGGATAGCCGCACAACCGCGAATAGGCCTCCATCGGGAAGAAGTCTCCTCCATTCCGCTCGATCGGCCGGTAATTGTCGCCTGCGGCCCGCTGCCGTCTCAGACGTTTTTGGCCAGCCTCGACGCGCTGCTAAAGCGGTGTCACTCGGAGCGTAGCGAGCGAAGCCGAAGCACCAGAGACGACGGACGGCGGCTGCACTACTACGATGCGGCCTCGCCGATCGTTGCGGCCGACTCAGTCGACGAGTCACAAATGTACAGGAAGTCGCGCTACGATAAGGGCGACGGCGACGACTACCTAAATATTCCGCTCGATCGAGATTCATACGCGCGATTTGTGTACGATTTGAGAACGCTGGAGCGTCATCCATCGAAAGAATTCGAGGAAGCGCATTACTTCGAGGGCTGTTTGCCGATTGAGGAGATGGCCGACCGCGGTGACGACGTGCTGCGTTTTGGACCGCTGCGACCGGTGGGTCTTCGCGACCCGCGCACCGGCAAGACGCCCTATGCCGTCGTGCAGATGCGAAAAGAGAATCGGGAAGGCAGCGCCTATAATCTCGTCGGATTTCAAACGCGTATGACGTGGCCGGCGCAGCGCGAAGCCTTTGCGCGATTACCCGGGCTCGCGCGCGCGGAGTGGCTTCGCTTGGGCGTGATGCACCGCAATACGTTTATCGACTCACCGCGCCTGCTCGACGCGCGCTTGAAACTGCGCGGAGCCGACTCGATCTACTTCGCCGGCCAAATCACCGGCGCCGAAGGCTACGTAGAAGCCGCCGCCTGCGGTGCGATGACCGGCATCCACGCCGCCCGCGCGATCCGAGGTCTAGCGCCAATCGACTTTCCGGCCGAGAGCGCCTTTGGTGCCGTGGTCTCGCACTTGCAGAACCGCGACACTCCAGATTTTCAACCTTCCAACGTAACCTGGGCGCCGTTTCCTACGATCGACAGGGTAGGCGGTAAGCGCGAAAGGCGCCGTTTGATGGCCGAGCGCGCGCTCGCGGCGGTCGAATCGATGGTCGTCTGAAACCCTCGACGCGCCGTGAGGGTACAGGCCACTAGCATGAAGTCGACGACGATCTTGGCGGTCCGGCGCGATGGACGGCTTGCCGTTGCGGGCGATGGGCAAGTGACGCTCGACAAGACGATCGTCAAGCACGGTGCCCGCAAGGTTCGAAAAATTGCAGGCGGAAAAGTTTTGGCTGGTTTCGCGGGTTCGGCCGCCGACGGAATCACGCTCTTGGAGAAGTTCGAGAACAAGTACGGCGAGTTCAAGGATTTAACCCGTGCCGCAGTGGAGCTGGCGAAGGACTGGCGGCAAGATCGCGTCTTGCGCCGCTTGGAAGCGCTCATGATCGTCGGCACGCCGCATCATCTTTTCGTCCTTTCCGGTACGGGCGACGTCATCGAGCCCGACGAGGGGATTGCCGCGATCGGCAGCGGCGGTGCCTACGCGCAAGCAGCGGCCGCGGCACTGCTGCGCAACACGCAGTTCGACGCACAGGAGATCGTCCGCAAAGGGCTCGAGATCGCTTCGGAGATTTGCATTTATACAAACGGCGAGATCGTCGTGGAGACTCTGCCGTGACCGGCACCCTGCCGGCGAATCTCGATCCGGCAACTCTGACGCCGCACCAAATAGTCGAGGAGCTCGACAAGTACATCGTCGGTCAGGGCAATGCGAAGCGTGCGGTCGCAATCGCACTGCGCAATCGCTACCGGCGCGCCCGCGCGCGGGAGGACTTGCGCGACGAGATTACGCCCAAGAACATTCTCATGATCGGACCCACGGGTGTGGGGAAGACCGAGATCGCGCGGCGGTTAGCTGCTTTGGTCGGCGCGCCGTTCGTCAAAGTGGAAGCCACGAAGTACACGGAGGTCGGCTACGTTGGGCGTGACGTGGAGTCGATGGTGCGCGATCTCGTCGATGCGTCGATTCGCACCGTCACGCAGGAGCGCCGGGAAGAAGTTCGGGAACTCGCGGCGCGTCATGCCGTCGAACGCGTCATCGACTGCCTGCATCCCGAGACTCGTCCGCCATCAGCGCAAGGGCAGGGAAACCCATTCGGTGCCGCGCTCGGTTCGATTTTCGGCACCGGCTTTTCCGGACAGCAGCAGCAACCCAATCCGGCAGCAGCGGTTCCCGGCGATGCGCAACGCGTCCGCGATCAGACGCGCGGCGAAATCGCGCGGGGTTTCTACGATGTGCGCCTGATCGAGATCGAAGTCGAAGAGACGCCGAGTCTGCCGATCGGCGTCATCGGCGGCGGCGTCGACCAAAGCGGCGACATCGGCGAGATGCTCGGCGGAATTCTGCCGAAGCGGCGCACGAAAAAACGCGTTACCGTCGTTGAGGCCCTTCGCATCTTCGAGCAAGAGGAGGGTGCGAAGCTCATCGACATGGATGCCGTCAAGCGCGAAGCGCTTCGCCGCGCCGGTGAAGACGGAATCATCTTCATCGACGAGATCGACAAGGTCGCCGGCTCGCAGCAACAGCGCGGCGGCCCGGACGTTTCGCGCGAAGGCGTGCAGCGCGATATTCTGCCGATCGTTGAAGGCTCGACCGTAACCACGAAGCACGGCGCCATCAAGACCGACCACATCCTCTTCATCGCTGCAGGTGCCTTTCATATGAGCAAACCATCGGACCTGATTCCCGAGCTGCAGGGGCGCTTGCCGATCCGCGTCGAGCTCGATTCCCTCACGGCGGAAGATTTCAAGACGATCTTGACACAGCCGAAAAACGCGCTGGTAGAGCAATACAAGGCGTTGCTCGCTAGCGACGGGGTGATGCTCGAGTTTACCGACGACGCGATCGCTCAGCTTGCCGGCTTTGCGATGACGGTGAACGAACAGACCGAAAACATCGGCGCCCGACGGCTGCACACCGTACTCGAGCGCGTTCTCGAAGACGCGAGCTTCGATGCCCCAGAAACGACGGGCCGGATTGAGATCGACGGTCCGTACGTTCGCGCGCGTCTCGCCGACGTGGTGGCGAACGCCGATTTATCCGGGTACATTCTCTAAGCAGATTCACATTAGGTCTGGGAGGCGCCGGACGGAAAATGGGGGATGTTCTACACCATGAAAAAGTCGATTGGTGCCCTTTCATTGTTTGCTATGGCCAGCACGCTGGCGGCCTGTAATGGTAACAACAACGGTATAGTCGGTCCCGGTCCCACGGCGACGCCCAGCGGCAATTGCGGGCGTCCGCCCAATCAGATGGAAGTACTCTATCCGGTACCGCACTCGCACGACGCGGCTCCGGCATTACCGGCAATCTACGTTGCCACCAAAGGCACGCTGCCGGCGAGCAACAGCTACGACTTCTACTTATCGCAGTCCAGCGGAGCCGCTACGTTCACCGGCCCCTTCGCACAGATTAGCGCATCGCAGATACCGACGCCGCACGCGAAGCCCAGCTATTCTAACGCGACGTACTACGCCTCCGCGATCGCCGGTCCCTATGGGTCCACTTACATCATCGGGCCGCAACAGGCGGTAAGCCTGCTCTGGAACGACGGCGGCAGGAACTGCTCACCGTTCTTCGTGGTTGCCTCGTTCCGCACGAAGTAGCGCATAAGCCGACTCTTGAGAGTAGCGGGCGGCGGAGAAGAAGAATAGCCGCCCGCGATGCCATACGTCCGTCAGATTCTGGCGCGAAGGCCATCCGGCGCTGCGCAAAGTCGCAAAGAAGGTCGACCCGAAAGGGATTCGAGAGCCGCTCTTTCAGCAGCTCGTCGACGATATGTTTGCGACGATGTATGCGGCACCCGGGGTGGGCCTTGCCGCGCCGCAGGTCAACGTCTCGAAGCGGCTCTTCGTTATGGACGTGCACGATGACGAGCACGAACCCGCGGTCATCATCAACCCGAAACTCGAAGAACTCGGCGACAAGGTCGAACTGAAGGAAGGCTGTCTCTCGGTTCCCGGTATGGTGGGAGACATCGTCCGGCACAGTCGCGTCGTCGTTACCGGACTCGATCGGCACGGGCAGAAGATCCGAATCGACTGCGAAGGGTTATGCGCGCAGTGTCTTCAGCACGAGATCGACCATCTTGACGGGGTGCTTTACATCGACCGCGCCAAGAATCTGCGTCCTGCGCTCAGCGACGAGGAGAAAGAAGCCGCGGAGGCTTGAAGACGCTTTTTTTCGGCACGAGCGCTTTTGCCGTGCCAAGCCTGCGCGTTGTGGCGGCGCGCACGGAGCTCGCGGGCGTCGTAACGCGGCCCGATCGTCCCGCCGGCCGCGGCCATCGTCTCAAACCCAGCGCCGTAAAAGCGGCGGCACTCGAGTTGGGAATCCGCGTGTACGAACCACGCGGACTGCTCGCTTTCACGCAAGGATCCGCCCAGGAGCCATTCGATCTGTTCGTGCTGGCGTCGTACGGACGCATACTTCCCGCGCAGTTGCTGGCTCGGCCGCGGCTCGGTGCGCTCAACGTTCATCCCTCGCTCTTACCGAAATATCGCGGCGCGACTCCGATTCAAGCCGCAATCGCAAGCGGGGAGAAAGAGACCGGCGTGAGCATCATGCTGATGGATGCCGGCCTTGACACGGGCGATCTCGTACTTGCCGACCGCGTTACGATTGAACCTGACGAAACCTACGGCGAACTCCATGACCGCCTCGCTTCGATCGGTGCGCAGCTGCTCGGTCGGGCGATCGATCTAGCCGCGCGCGGCGAGCTGCCGCGTCGACCGCAAGCGGGGGAAGTCAGCGTTACGCGACCGATCTCTAAGGAAGACCTCGCCATCGATTGGAGTTGGGCGCCGCAGCGTATCGTCGATTTCGTGCGGGCGCACTCGCCTCAACCGGCAGCTCGCGCGGCGCTCGAAGGCGAGGTCGTGAAGATCTTACGGGCGCACGTCGCCTCTGACGGCGCGCTTGTGATAGACGAGCTGATCGCGCCAAATCGCGGGAAGATGAGCGGCGACGAATATATGAGAAGCTTCGCTGAGGGCAGGCGTGCTCCAAGGACGAAGGACGAGGGATGAGCGCACGCGAGCTCGCGCTGACTGTGGTGCGCGACGTCTTTCCGCCGCCGGGAACCCAGGCTGTCGCGCGTGGCGCGCACGCCTCGTTCGACTACCGCGCGCGGCGGACTAACCTCAGCGAACGCGATCGAGCCTTCGCGGCCGAGCTGGCATACGGTGCGATCAAGATGCGTCGGGCGCTAGACTGGCACCTCACCCCGTTCCTCTCACGCCCCCAACTGCCGCCGGCGATCCTTGAAATTCTGCGGTTGGCGACGTACGAGCTCGTGTATACCCGCGCCGACGCCCATGCGACGGTCTTCGAGTTTGTCAATCTTGCGAAGCGATGGGGACACCGAGGGTTGGCGAATCTCGTCAACGCGGTGCTGCGCTCGCTGCTTCGTGCCGAGCCGATGGAGCCCCGGCGTGAATCGTTTGAGACCGACGACGAATATCTCGCGACGCGCTACTCGCTGCCGACATGGCTCGTGCGTCAATGGCGCCAGGTCTTCGGGCAGGCGCTCGAAGCGATTTGCGCGGCGGTTAACGAGCCGGCGCGCGCGGCGATCGTCGTCAACTCGCTCAAGAGTACCCCATCGGAAACGGCGCAGCGTCTTTGGGCGAGCGGGATAGAAACGGCACCGTCGCGGCACGTGGCCGAGGCGCTGCTCGTCGAGCGTCTCCCCGCTCCGCGCGCGAACGGTAACGGAGCGTGGTGGCCGCAATCGGAAAGCTCGGCAATGGTGGTCGACGTCTTAGGACCGCAACCCGGTGAAATGATCCTCGATAGCTGCAGCGGACGCGGTAACAAGGCGCTGCAAATCGGTGCGCGGCTGGCGGGACACGGCGCGCTCTTCTGCATCGAGCGCGACGAGCGCAAAATGGCGATCCTTGGGCGGCGATTGGAAGAGGCCGGCGTCGTCGCCGCCGTCGTTGCGGGCGACGCGACCGCCGAGGTACTCGGCGAAGGAGCAACGCTTCGATCGCGTGCTCGTCGACGCGCCTTGTTCGGGGACCGGCGTAATCGGGCGCCATCCGGAGACACGCTGGAAGAAGCAGAGCACCGACGGCGAACGCCTCGCGCTTACGCAGCGAGCCCTCCTCGAACAGGCGGCCCGCCACGTGTATGCGGGCGGAGCGCTCGTGTATGCGGTCTGTTCGACAGATCCACGTGAAACGACCGAAGTGATCTGATTGGTTCTTGACGCGTCAAAACTTCGAGCGGGGTCTGATACCGTCCGCGTATCGCTCGTTCTTGACGGAGAGCGGCGACGTGCTGGTGCCGCCCGGCATCGATGGCCGCGACGGTTTTTACATTGCGCGAGTCGAGCGGCGCGCGTGAGCTTTTTTGCAAAAATCGAACAGTTCTGTGCAAGCTTTATCGAGCGCGCCTTTGCCAAGACCTTTCCCAGCGACCTCGAGCCGGCGCAAATCGCGCGCAAGCTCGTCTCGACGATGGAAGCGCGGACGCGCGACGACGAAGGCCGCTTGCGCGCCCCCTCGTCGTATACCGTCAACGTGAGCCCCGCGGACTTCGACCGCCTTGCGCAACATCGCGAGTATCTCGAGCGGGCGTGGGGCGACCTTTTGCGCGATCTTGCGAGCAGGGTGGGCGTTACGTTTGAAGAGGGTGAGGCACGCGTGGCCATGGCTTCGCGCGGCAGCGTACCCCACGGCGCGATCGAAATTGACGTTGGCCGTGTCCGGAAACCACCGCGAGCCCTCTGCCTACGCACCGTCAAGGGCGTTCCCCCGAACGGCATCTATGCCGTCAAAGGAAAATCCCGCATTGGGCGTAGCGAGGAGAGTGAAATCGTTCTGCTCGACCCCAGCGTTTCTCGCGCTCATGCGGTCGTAGAAGTCACCGACGGCAATGCGGTCGTGCGCGACCTGGGCTCGACGAACGGAACGTTTGTCAACGGCCGGCGGATCGAGTCAGAGTTGCTTCGCGACGGCGACGAGCTGCGCTTGGGAAACACGCGGATGAAGTTTGAGGCGCGGTGATTCCCCTTCTCGGCGCGGTCGCCGATTTCGACCGGCAGATGCGCATCGGCTCGCTCGAAATTACCGGAGCGCTCGCGCTCGTCGCGTTGCTTGCCGCTCGGCCTCGAATTCACGCGGCGGCCGATATCGGCGCGCTGACGCCCGTCCACGTCGATCTGGAAATTCGCGGGCGAGGCGTGCCTCGTGCTCACGAGGCTCGCCCGCCGTTTGAGGTTGGTCGAAGCAACGAGGTCGACATCGTTCTGAGCGATCCGGAAGTGAGCCGGCGCCACGCCCGGTTTCGAAAGCCATAACGGGGTCGTCTATGTCGAAGACCTCAAAAGCAGAAACGGCACGTTTCTCAATGGGCGCCGCGTCAGCGAGGCGATCGAGATTCGTGAGGGCGACGAAATCGACGTGGGAACGACGCGTTTGGTCGTGACCGCGGTGCGCCCCGACTGATCGTGTTCGTGCTGCGGCGGCTCGCGCCGATGCTCGGCGCGCTCGCGGTCGCCGCGCTGATCCTGCACTTCGCGCCGGCGCGCGCGATAGGACCGCCCTGGATGCTCGTGCTGCTCGCAATGCTCGCGGTTGCATGGGTGCTCTGGCAACCCGCCACAATGGTGCGTGACGATCTCTTGCCGGCGCTCGCCGTGGTGCTCTCCGCGCTGGGTCTCGCAATGGTCGCGCGCCTTTCACCCGCCCTTGCGCAGCGGCAGCAACTTTGGATTCTCGTGTCATTGGTACTAGCGATTGCGCTGGCGCCGGCTTTGTCACACTTTCGCCGCTTTGCTGCCTACAAGTATCTTTGGGTCGTGGGATCGTTAGCGCTCTTCGCCTTGCTGCTGTTGTTGGGGCAGGAAGTCAACGGCGCACGTCTCTGGATCAAGGTAGGGCCCATTCAATACGAGCCAATCGAGCTGATCAAGCTGTTCATCGTTCTCTTTCTAGCGGCGTACCTCGCCGAGACGGCCGACGTCATTGCCAGTGCCCGTCCCTGGTCGCTGCGCGCGAACGTGAAGTATCTCGGGCCGCTTTTTGTCGGCTGGGGCGCGTCGATGGCGATTTTAGTGGTGCAGCGGGATCTTGGGATGGCGACGCTTTTGCTGGCAACCTTTGCGACGCTGCTCTTTGTAGCAACGCGGCGGCTCGACATCGTGCTCTTTGGTGCGTTGCTCTTCGCGCTCGGCGCTTTCTGGGCCGTCCATCATTACCCGTACGTGCAGACGCGCATCGCCGTGTGGCGGAATCCGTTCTTGGATCCGCTTGGGGCCGGCTATCAATCTTCCCAGGCGTATTATTCGCTAGCTGCAGGCGGCCTCGTGGGAAGCGGGTACCGGCTCGGTCATCCCGAATTCATTCCGGATGTTGCAACCGATTATGTTTACGCCGCATTTGCAGAGGAGTTTGGCTTGATCGGCGCGCTCGTCGTCTTGGCGATCTTCCTCGATATGGTTCGGCGCATCTTCGTGACGGGACTAGAGCAGCCTGACCTCTACACCAAGCTGCTGGCGGCAGGCCTCGGCGCTACGCTCGGCTTTCAAGTCGTGATCATCGTCAGCGGTGTCATCGGTTTGCTCCCGCTCACCGGCATCACTCTGCCCTTCATGTCGTACGGCGGCAGCTCGCTCGTCGCGAACTTTTTGCTCGTCGCGCTCGTATGGGCGATGAGCGCGCGGCCGCGGAGGGCGGCATGAAGTTCGTACTGCTCGCAGCGTCAATGGTGGCAGTGGCGGCATGCGCGAGAAGCGCGCACGAGCCGACGTCGTCGTCCGCCTCGGCCGCCGCTGCGAAGAATCCTGCCTCGGCGAGCGATGGGGCCGTCGTCTATCTCGCGAACTGCTCGAGCTGCCATCAAACCAACGGCCAGGGCGTGCCCGGCGCATTCCCGCCGCTTGCGGGCAATCCGGTCGTTACGGGCAATCCCACCGCTGTGATTGCGATCGTCAAGAATGGTCTCGAGGGGCGCGTCGTCGTCAACGGAGAGGCATATAGTGGAATCATGCCGCGTTGGAACGGCCTTATTTCCGACGAGCAAATCGCCGCCGTCATCACGTATATCCGCAGTTCTTGGAAAAACCACGCGCCGGGCGTGAGCGTTGCCGACGTTGCGTCCGTTAAATGAAAATCGCGGCGTCTCGCTGACGCGTCAAGCATTCGCCGAACTCGCACTCGAATAGACGCTCGACGAACTCGAGCATTGCGGGATCGCCATGGCGCAATCGAGCGCGTGTCGCCCGCGGCCACGGCGACGCGGGATCGTTGGCTTCAACGTACGCACGCAGGGACTCGGCGAAGTATTCGTCGATGCCGGTCGCAGCATACGGCGTAACGAAGCTCGTCGCGTTCGCAAAAAGCGCGCGCACCTGCGGATCGATGCCGCTACGGTAGACGCCGCCGCCGAGCGCGCAGTCGAGCGCGTGTCCAAACTCGTGGGCCACCGTCATCGCGCTGCGGGAACGCAAATAGAGCGCGCGCTCCTCCACGACGAAGAGTCCGGCAGGCGGTGCAGGCCATGCGTCGACGTCGATTGCCAGACGCGCCAATGCTTGTGACGCCTCGCGGTAGAGCTCACCCGGGCGCAATAGCATGACGCGGATACGGCTGCGCAGTGCGTAAGCGAGCGCACCGCGGCCGAAGCGCAGCAGCGTCTCGATCACCTCGCTCTCCGCCGCCCGCCCACGGTCGTGTTCGAAAAGACGGCGCGCCGTTGCCGCTGCATCCTTTTGCATCGGCGCCCATCGTCGCGTACGAGGCTTACCGCGATATGGCGCGGGCGTTTCAGGGGTTTTTCACGCGCTACGCGTAATCAGGTGTCATAGAAAAAATTCCAGCTCGCTTACTCTGGGAGGCTTTTATGTCTAGTTTACTCTCGCCGCGGGCCGCCGTTGCTGCGCTTGCCTTGCTTATTGCGGGCGGCTGCGCGCACGGTGGCGGCGTAGTTCCAGCGCAACCGGCCGGCGTGGCGCCGGGGCCACTTAGCCAAACGCAAGGGAAGAACGGAAGTTCGATTCTCAAAACGCTGAAGAAGCAGGTCGTCATCGGCTCCACGATCAGCCCGAAGTTGCACCAGCTCAATCCCTATGGCCTCACCGTCGCGCCGATCGACGTATGGAGACTTTACGGCGGGCGACCTCGTCGTCTGCAACTTCAACGATAAGAAAAACGTTCAGGGCACGGGTTACACGATCGTCGCGCTCCATCCAACGCCCGGTTCGATCCCGCATGCGGTCTCCGAGGACAAGTTGCTGAAGGGCTGCGACGCGCTCGCGCTTACCGAGGGCGACGTCCCCTTCGCGGCGGACTTTACCGCCAACAACATGCTATTTCTCAACGATACCGGAAAGCTAGTCACAGAAGCATCAAGGGTAAGCCGCTTCGACCGCCCATTCGGCGCAGGTCTACGCCCAACCGGCGTCGTGGGACGCCAGTCATCTATGAATCGAACGCCGGCGACGGAACGATCGTCAGGATCAATATCGGCTTCTCCGATGATCACGTTGGACAGTAATCGCCAGAGGGTTTTGCGATCAATCATGGAAAACCGGGCAGCATCCTTGGACCCTCGGGTCTTGCGTACAACCCCGTCGGCGACATCCTCTACATCGTCGACGGCGCAAACAATACGGTCGTCTCGTTCTCGAACGTGAGCGTGATTCCCGAAGGACGGCATCAACGTTGGGAAAGACGGCAAGACCTTCAAGGGGCCAAAGCGCGCACGACGCGCATCTCGTCTTCGCCGGCACGCCGCTCAACGCGCCGATTAGTTCGGCGCTTCTTTACAACGGCAATCTGGTCGTCGGAAACACCGGGAACCCAAGCGGTCAGAATATCATGGTCGAGCTCTCGCCGGCCGGAAAAGTGCTAGACACGCGCAACGTCGACAAAGGCGCGGCCGGGGCGATCTTCGGCATGGTGGCGACCGGCACGTCCACCAGCACCACCAAGCTTTACTTCAACGACGACAACGCCAACAATCTGCAAGTTTTGCAGCCATAAAATCGGACTCGACCGCAGCGCGGACGACGTGCGATGTCGCCACGCTGCGGCCGTTCGATTCGCAACCAACTATAGCTTGAAGCAATAGTACTTCGCCTGGGCCTGGCCGTTGATGCCGATATTCTTGTTCGTATTGTTGACCCAATAGACGTAGGTTTTGCTGCCATTGGGGCCGGTCTGCGTAACGTCGATGGCGAGCGGTGTCCCGCCCTTGCTGCCGTTCC
This sequence comes from Vulcanimicrobiota bacterium, assembly GCA_963767725.1. Classification (GTDB taxonomy): domain Bacteria; phylum Vulcanimicrobiota; class Vulcanimicrobiia; order Vulcanimicrobiales; family Vulcanimicrobiaceae; genus Cybelea. The sequence continues at coordinate 49,074 of CAVYEN010000003.1, read as the reverse complement.
AGAAGTTGTTGAAAAGGCAGCCATTGTGATTGAAGGTGACCGAGGCGCAGATCGCGCCGGGCTTGCACGTCTTGTCGGCAGAGATAACATCGGCTGAGATGTATCCCTCGCTCGGGGCGGCAGCCAAGCTCGGCGCCATTGCCGGATTGAACGTGATCGCGGATAAGAGTACTGACATTAGGAACATCGTTATTGTGTAATCTCCTCAAACGGTGTGCGACGTATAGGAATAAGATACGCGCAAGCGTTACCGCCGCCCGCAAGCAGGCGGCGTTCTCTGCAACTTTTAACTTCCCTCGAGTAGTCTCTGAGGAGCCACAGGCGGCCCCTTCAGCCATTTATTTTTAATAAATAACGGTACGATACGTGAAGAACAGGAGAACGAATGAGCGTCTACCGAGCGCCCCTGCGTGACATGCAATTTGCCCTTCGGGAGCTCGCCGGCATCGACGGAATCACGGCGCTGCCCGGCTGTGGAGAGACGCTCGACGTGTTGGACTCGGTCCTTGAGGAGGCTGCCGCCTTTGCGGCGGGCGTGCTCGATCCGCTCAATCGAACCGGTGACAAGCAAGGCTGCCGATGGGCGGACGGCAACGTCACCACGCCTCCCGGCTTCAAAGAAGCGTACAAGAAGTTCGCCGATGCCGGCTGGATCGGTCTTCCCGTTCCGGCTGAGTACGGAGGCCAGGGGCTGCCCCAGATACTCCTCGGTCCGACACTGGAGATGTGGAACGCCGCCAACATCGGCTTTGCCAATGGTCCGCTTCTCAACCAAGGCGCGATCGAAGCGATCGAACTGGTGGGTTCGCAGGAGCAGAAGAAGCGCTTCATTCCCAATCTTGTCTCGGGCAAGTGGACCGGTACGATGTGCCTTACCGAGCCGCACGCCGGTTCGGATCTTGCGCAGGTACGCGCGCGCGCCACGCCGGATGGCGACCACCATCGCATCATCGGAACGAAAATCTTCATTACTTTCGGCGAGCACGACATGGCGGAGAACATCATCCATCTCGTACTCGCGCGCTTGCCCGACGCGCCGGAAGGGACGAAGGGCATCTCGCTGTTCATCGTGCCGAAGTTTGTCGTCAATCCCGATGGCACGCTCGGCGAGCGCAACGACGTCGTCTGCGCCGGTATCGAGCACAAGCTCGGCATCAACGGCAACCCCACGTGCACGCTCAACTACGGTGAAAAGGGGAACGGCGCGATCGGCTATCTCGTCGGCGAGACGAACCGCGGCCTCGAATATATGTTCATTATGATGAACGCGGCGCGCTTCTCGGTCGGCGTGCAGGGTATCGCGCTCGCCGATCGCGCCTATCAGAGTGCGCTCGAGTATGCAAAGGATCGCGTCCAAGGGCGTGATCTCAAACCGGGCTCGCGTAGCCCCGAGCCGATTATCAAGCATCCCGACGTGCGCCGGATGTTGATGTGGCAAAAGGCGACGATCGAGGCGATGCGTGCCCTTGCCTATGTGACGGCGGCATCGCTCGATTACGCCCAGCGCCATCCCGACGAGCGGGTCAAAAAAGAGCACAAAGCGTTCGTCGAGCTGATGATTCCGGTCGTGAAAGGCTGGTGTACGGAGAACGCCGTCGAGCTTTGTTCGACGGCACTCCAGGTCTTCGGAGGCATGGGTTACATCGAGGAGACCGGCATAGCACAGCAGTATCGCGACGTTCGGATCATTTCGATCTACGAGGGCACGACCGGAATCCAGGCGCTCGATTTGGTCGGGCGCAAGCTGCTGCGCGATATGGGCGCGAGCGCAACGAGCGTCGGGAAAAAGATGGAAGCCGTCGCAAAAGAATGCACGACAGCATCCCGATTCAATCGTCAAGCGAATCGGAGAAGCGCTCGGAACGGCACTCGCGACGCTCAGCGAGACCTCGCAGTGGATCGGAATGAATGCGATGGGAGACCTGCACAAGGCCTTTGCCTGTTCGGTGCCCTATCTGCGGTTATGGGGAACCGTCGCGGGCGGATGGCAGATGGCCCGCGCCGCACGGATTGCGGCCGACAAAATCGCTGCAAACGATCCGGAAAGCGAGTTCTATCGGGCTAAGCTCGGTACCGCGTCGTTCTACGCCACGCACGTACTCTCTCAGGCCGCCTGGTTCCAGCGGCAGATCGTCGAAGGCTCCGCCGACGTGATGCAGCTCAACGACGTGCAATTTGAGCTCGATCGCAAGATGCCCGTAACGGCGTAACGCTGCATGAGAGCAGCAAAGCAGGTGGTGTCGTCCTGAGGCTCGTCACCTTGGATAATCCGCCGATCAATGCGCTTTCGTTTGCCTATTGCGCGCGGCTGCTCGAAGAGATCGAAAGCGCGCACGCCGATCCTGCGGTCGAGGCAATCGTCTTGACCGGCGCCAACGGACTCTTCAGCGCGGGCGCCGACGTCAACGACTTCAACGCGGAGCTTGCGTCCGACGCGGTGACGATACGGAACGTGATCGCGGCAGTTGAGTCGAGCACGAAAGTCCACGTCGCGGCCATCGACGGCATCTGCCTCGGCGGCGGCCTCGAGCTGGCGTTGGCGTGCGATTACCGCGTTGCGACGTCGAGCGCAAAGCTCGGCTTGCCCGAGATCAAGCTCGGCCTTCTACCTGGCGCCGGTGGGACCCAGCGCCTGCCGCGCCTGATCGGCGCGCGCGCGGCGCTCGAGTTCATGCTCAAAGGCTCGTCCGTCGCCGCGGAACGGGCGATCGAAACGGGCGTCGTTGACGAGATTGCACCGGGCGATGTCGTCGAGCTGGCCATGGCGCTTGCGACGCGTCCAAAGCGCCGCATCTCCGAGGGTGAGGCCATCATTGCCAAAGATGTTCCGATGCAGGCCGCCCCCTTCGTCGTCGCACGAGCCCACAAAATGGTGCCGCCCGAAGATAGCGGCGGATTGGCAGCGCACAAACTCATCGACGCTGTAGAGGCCGCCGTCGAGCTGCCCTTCAACTTTGGCATCGCCCGTGAAACGCGGCTCTTCGACGAGCTCGTGCGCTCCCAACCGTCGCTCGCTTTGCGCCATCTTTTCTTCGCCGAGCGTGAGTTGTCAAAGATCGACGGAGTGGATCTGCTTCGACTGCCCCAAAATGACACACGTTCGATTGCCAAGGTAGGCGTCGTCGGCGCGGGCACGATGGGCAGCGGGATCGCGATTGCCTTTGCACAAGCGGGCATTCCGGTCGTCGTGGTCGACAACAACGACGAAGCCGTCGACAAGGCGCGCCAGACCGTCATGGGCATGTTCATGTATCAAGTGCAAAAGGGCAGGCTCACGCAAGAAGAAGCCTGGAAACGCGGCCGGTCGATCCGCTTCATTGACGATTGGAGTGAACTCTGCCGATGCCGACGTCGTCGTGGAAGCGGTCTTCGAAGACCTCGACGTTAAGCGTGAAGTCTTCCGCAAGCTCGGCGGCATCGTGAAGTCCGACGCAATCCTTGCAACAAACACGTCGACGCTCGACATCGACGCGCTGGCGCGCGAGACGCAGCACGCCGAGCGCGTGCTCGGGTTGCACTTCTTCGTGCCTGCCAACATCATGCCGCTGCTCGAGATCGTTCGCGGCGAAAAAACGTCGATGCCGGCGCTGGGCGCCGCTTTCAAACTCGCCAAATCATTGCATAAGAAAGCGGTGCTCTCAGGGAATGCATTCGGCTTCATCGGAAACCGGATGATCTTCGACTACCTACGCGAGGCGATGACGTTGGCGGAAGAGGGTGTTGCTCCCGCGCGCGTCGACGCTGTGATGAAGCGGTTCGGTTTTCCAATGGGTCCATTTGCGATGAGCGATCTCTCCGGCTTGGACGTCGGCTTGCAAGTGCAACAAGCGCGCGGCGCGGAAGCACTCGGGCGGACCGACGTGCTCGGGCGGCTCGTCGAGATGAATCGGCTCGGACAGAAGACGATGGCGGGTTATTTCAAGTACGACAAGGCGATCGGAAAAGGCCGGGAGCCGATTGCGGACCCGGAGGTCGAGCGAATCTTTGCGCAAGAGGCGCGCAAGGCGGGGATCGCGCCGCGCGAAGTGAGCGACGACGAGATACGCGATCGTCTTCTCCGCGCATTGATCGATCGCGCCGAGCGTTTGCTCGAAGAAGGCATTGCTTTGCGCCCCGGCGACATCGATATCGTCTGCGTGTACGGCTATGGCTTCCCGCCGCATCGCGGCGGCCCGATGTGGTACGCGCAGCATGCGTGAAGCGGTGATCGTTTCGGCGGCGCGCACGCCGATCGGGCGTGCTTTTCGCGGCGCATTCAATCAGATGCCGGGTGCGACGATGGCCGGTCACGTCGTCAAACACGCGATGGAGCGCGCGACGATCGATCCGGCGGAGGTCGACGACGTCATCATGGGCTGCGGCTTGCCCGAAGGAGCCACCGGCAACAACATCGGGCGCACGGCGGCGCTGCGCGCAGGCTGCCCCACCGCCGTTCCGGGCCAAACCGTCAGCCGTTTCTGCGCTTCGGGGCTCGATGCGATCGCGGGTGCGGCAAAGCGGGTAATTGCCGACGACGCCGAGATCGTCATCGCGGGCGGCGTCGAGTCGATCAGCATGGTCCAAAACGACGTGCACGTGCGCTTTCTCGCCGAAGAATGGCTTTTACGCCACGTCCCCGATCTTTATACGCCGATGCTCTTTACCGCTGATAACGTGGCCAAGAAGTATGGCGTTTCCCGCGAGCGGCAAGACGAGTACGCCTTGCAGAGCCAGCAGCGCACCGCCGCGGCGCAAGTGGCAGGCCGCTTCAACGCCGAGATCGTGCCGCTGCCGTCTTGGAAATACGAGCAAGCCAAAGAGACGGGCGCCGTTATCGAACGGCACGTCGAGCTCGCGCGCGACGAAGGCAACCGTCCCGATACCACACTCGAAGGTCTAGCCGCTCTGAAAGGAGCCGTTCCCGGAGTCGCCGACACCACGATCACCGCCGGCAACTCTTCGCAGCTCTCCGACGGTGCGGCCGCCGTGGCCGTCATGGAGCGAACTATAGCGCAGCGGCGTAATCTGCAGCCGCTTGGAATCTACCGCGGCTACGCTGTCGCCGGCTGCGAGCCCGGGGAGATGGGGATCGCGCCCGTTTACGCGGTGCCGAAGCTTCTCAAGCAGCACGACCTGAGGATCGACGACATTGGTCTATGGGAGCTCAATGAGGCCTTCGCCGTGCAGACCGTCTACTGTCGCGACGTGCTGGGCTTACCGAACGAGCGATTCAATGTCGACGGGGGCGCGATCTCAATCGGTCACCCGTACGGCATGAGTGGGGCGCGCATGACGATGCACGCGCTTATCGAGGGCAAGCGCCGCGGCGAAAAATACGTCGTCGTGACGATGTGTGTCGCCGGCGGCATCGGCGCCGCAGCGCTCTTTGAAGTCGCCTGACGGCGTGACCGCGGCGGCTAGGGTCGGTACCTTAGTCGCGGCACTTCTCTCGGTTTTCTCTACGACGGCGAGCGCGGATCAGCCGCAACTTTTTCAGGTCGCGTTTCGCAGCACGCTCCTTTCAAACTTTTTTCATCGCCCCGTAGACATCGGGGCACTCGTGCTGCTTCCCGACTCATACTATAAGTATCCCGGATCGCCGATATCCCGCGATCTACGTTGTGCCGGCGTTTGAAGAGTCGGATCAAGTAAGCGAATTTCGGGAATTGCGCTGGCAGCTTCCGATGCGCCAACTCGGTACCGAATTCATCGTAGTGTTTTTGCAGGGAATGATGAGCATCGGTGGCGAGGAGGTTCACACGGAATTCGCAGACTCGGCGAACACCGGTCCTTGGGGGGCTGCGCTGACGACCGAGTTCATCCCAGCGACGGACGCGCGTTTCCGCGCGATTGGCTCAGGACAAGCGCGATTTCTCTTTGGCCATTCGTCCGGCGGGTGGTCGGTGTTATGGCTTCAGATCAACTATCCAGATATTTTTAACGGCGCGTGGGCGCTCTCTCCCGATCCCGTCGACTTCCACGACTTTCTTGGTCCCGACTTGACCGAGCCGGGGCAAAACTTCTATCGAGATTCGGCTGGACGACAATACCGAATGTGTCGCTCGGGCCGCACCGATCTCACGACGCTGCACGATTTCGTCCTGGGACGGCATGGCTGCAGCGTTAGACCCCAGCGGCTTCGCAGCACGACCGAAAAGCCGTGGCCCGAGCGACAGATGGACACTTACGATGACGTTTTCAGTCCTGCCCGGCCGGATGGGACGCCTGCCAGACTATTCGATCGAAAGAGCGGCACGATCGATCCGTCCGTCGCGCGATACTGGGAAGAGCACTACGACATCACGCACCTCATCGTGAAACGCTGGGCCGAGCTCGGACCTCAGCTAGCCGGAAAGCTCCACGTTTTCGTCGGGGCGGACGATACGTTCCACTTGGACGAACCCGTTATGCTGATGCGTAACGCTGTAGCGAAGCTTGGCAGCAACGCGGAGTTCGGTATCGCTCCGGACGCCGATCACTGGCAGGTATACGATTATCACGGCGGCTTGATCGAGTATGCGCTGCGCGAGATGAACGCGCGCCTGGGCTCCCAGCCCAAGGCGTCCTCTCACCCCCGCTTAATGGTAAGCTAATCACGATTCGATGCTTTGCATGCCGCCTTCGGGTTCAATGTGGATGAGGGGATAGATGCATACATGATTACCAAGTGGATCACTAGCCTGATGTGCGGGTTTGCTCTCGTCGGAGTAACCCTTTCGAGCGCGCTTCCGGCATCCGCCGAGCAAGCGCCCGACAACAACGGGCCAGGCGTTACGCGGGTCAGCGTCGTTCAAGGTACGGCCGTAGTCCAGCGCGGCGACAGCAACAAGCAAGTAGCCGCGACTGTGAACGCGCCGCTGCTTCCGGGCGATTATATTTCGACCGGCGCAAGCTCGCGCGGTGAGTTGCAATTCGACGGCTCCGCGGCGGTCCGGCTCGGCGGTAACGTGCAGGCCCGCATTACCAACGACGATCCGAATAACCGGCAGCTGCAGCTTGCCGACGGTACGATCGAGGTGGGTCTCGTTCGCAACACTGGCCAGGTGCAAGTCGACACGCCATCGGTGACGGTGCGCGCGAGTCGCGCCGGCGACTATCGCGTTGCGATCGGACGGGACGGATCCAGTTGGGTGACGAGCCGGCGCGGCAGCGCGGAAGTCGTCACGCCGCAACGCACCTACACCCTCGAATCCGGTCGTACGCTCGTCGCTCGCGGGTCGGCCTCAGATCCTTCGGTTACGTACACGTCGGAGGTCGGATACGACACATTCGACGACTTCAACGCCAAGCGCGACCAGACGATGATAGCGGCGCTCAATGCAAGCCCGAACCTCAACCCGGACATCGCCGGTTACGATAACCTCGGCGCATACGGTCAATGGCAGAATGTCGCCGGCTACGGTCAGGCTTGGGTTCCCGACGAGTCTTCGGGTTGGTCGCCTTACAGCGACGGATCGTGGACTTGGGAGGATGGCTACGGTTGGACTTGGGTCGCCTCCGAGCCGTGGGGTTGGGCGCCGTATCACTACGGCCGCTGGCTCTACGCAAACGGCTACGGTTGGGCGTGGGTTCCACCGGCGTACTCCGCTTCTCCGGCCTGGTCGCCCGCGCTGGTCGGCTTCTTCGGATTCGGCGTCGGCGGACCCGGCTGGGGCGTCTCGGTAGGATTCGGCTACCCATACATCGGCTGGTATCCGCTCCAACCGTACTGGCCGTATTATCCCTGGTATCCGGGCTGGGCCTGGAGCGGTGCCGGCTGGGGCTGGGGCGGCTGGGGCTGTTGCGGTTATCGCTGGGGATGGGGCGGAACGCGCATCGTCAACGTCACCCATATCACGAACATCTACCGGTACTTCCCGCACGGCGGAGTGCACGGAACAACGATTGGGAACTTCCAGCATGGAACGGTTAGCGGTCACACGTTCGCGGTGAATCCGCGTAACATTAGCGCACACATTGGAATGATCCACGGAGCCGTGCCGGTGACGCCGAGTCGCGATAACCTTGGCTTCGGTGGTCGCTCGATTAGCGCGCCTGTCACCCTCTCGAAATCCTTCGACTCGCCGCGGTTCGCATCGACCAACCGGACGCTTTCGGGGCACGCGTCATTCGATCAGCAGCAGAGAGCAGTCTCGGGAGCGATCGAGAGCCACGCCCGCAGCAATGCGCCGGTATCGCGCGAGAGCACACGGCAACGAGAGAGAGCCTCGGCACTCGTGGTGAGAACGCGACGGTCAATCGTGAGAATGCGACGATGACGCGCGAAGGCGATGCCGCTCGGCACGAGAGCGCGCCCGCCGATTCGTGGCAGCGCTTTAATCAGGACCGCGGTAGCGAAGCGCGAGGCAGCTCAACGATCTCACACACCGAGCGCACGCAGCCCAACCAGTCAGGCCACGCAAGCTTCTCGAACGAAGGATCGCGCGAGGATGCTCGCACGGCCGGGAATACGTGGAGCCGGTTCTCGAGCGAGCGTGGTAACGTTTCGACGGCCGCGAACGAGCGCGGATCATACTCGCGCGGAGAATCGTACTCCCGGGATTCGTATGGCAGTTCGTACGGCCGTTACTCTTCGGAACGCAATCCATACCCGTCCTACTCGCGCGGCTCGCAGCCGTCGTACTCACATGCTTCGCAGCCGTCGTACTCGCGCGCTTCGTATCCCTCATACTCGCGCGGCAACGCAGAGCCATCGTACTCCCGCGGTAGCTCGCAGCCGTCGTATTCGCGCGCTTCGTATCCCTCATACTCGCGCGGCAACGCAGAGCCGTCGTACTCCCGCGGTAGCTCGCAACCGTCGTATTCGCACGGAGGCAGCTACTCCGCACCTCATCCGTCGGGCGGAAGTCGCGGCGAGGGCGGCGGCTCGCACGGCGGCGGCCGACCTCCGCAGTAACAAACTCGGCTTAAAGCCAGTTCGAGGGCGGCGCCAAGGCGCCGCCCTTTCGCTTGCAGAAGCTAATGTTCTAACCCGCCTCGGATTTTCAAAGGAGTCGCCAATCGATGATAATCAAACGCTTTTCGCTAGGCGTCATAGCGCTCTGCCTGAGCGCCGGTTTGCCTACGTTCGCGTCGGCATACTCGCACACCAACGTTTCGCATCCCATCAAAGTAAGCGCCTGCAATCCTAAACGCAATACCTACATGGCAACGGGATATGCCCCGGCGTACTACCCGGTAGGAGTCGGTCCGTACTGGGGCTGGCCATCCGTCTATGGGCTCAACTACTATCAATATCCCGTGCAAGGACATCCGACGTTAGGAATCGATTACGTGAACGCCACCGGCGTGGTGATGAAAGATATCGAATTCGGTTTGGTCGCTCATGGAAACCTAGTCGCGGAAGTTCGCGACGTCGGAACCTTTTCGCCGGGCGCCGAGATCAAGCACGAGTTTGGGCTCAGTCCCAACGTCTTTCCCTTGAACACGGGTCTCGCGCGATGCGTTCCGCTAAAGATCAGCTTCGTCGACGGCTCGAAGTGGAAGAATCCACATCTGCCAGCGCTGAAGCGCTCGATCTACGGCAAACCTTCTTATTAATCTGCGAACCTGAACCGACTCAGGCGCGGGCGAGTCGATAAGGAGCATCGAGTTTTGCCTACTTGCGCACATCGACGTGCTGCGCCGTTCTTGCACATCCCGGCCTGTCTGCGCTTACGGCCGTTCGGAAGCGAAGCGGGGTTTGCCCCAGATGGAGCGGTATTATTAAAAACATGACTGCACAAGATATTTCTGCCGTACAAGCGCTTGATAACGTCTGGGAGATGGCGCAGCGCCAGCTCGACGAAGTTGGGATGCTGATTGGACTAAACGAGTCGCTCCACGGTTATCTTCGTCAGCCCAAACGCGTTCTCGAAGTTTCCATTCCCGCCCGCATGGACAACGGGGCGTTTCGCATGTTTACCGGCTATCGCGTACAGCATAATCTTTCGCGCGGGCCGGGCAAGGGAGGGATCCGCTTCCATCCCGACGTCAGCCTCGACGAAGTCAAGGCGCTTGCGATGTGGATGACGTGGAAATGCGCGCTGATCAACATCCCGTTCGGCGGCGCTAAGGGCGGCGTCATCTGCAATCCCAAAGGAGATGTCGCTTCAGGAACTCGAAAACCTCACCCGCCGGTTCACGACCGAAATTTCCATCATCATCGGTCCGGAAAAAGACATCCCCGCACCTGACGTTTACACGACCCCGCAAATCATGGCATGGATCATGGATACCTTTTCCATGCAGCACGGCTATTCGATTCCCGGGGTCGTTACCGGCAAACCGGTCGCAATCGGCGGATCGCTTGGGCGTGACAAGGCAACCGCGCGTGGCTGCATGTACGTCGTCGATGAAGCGATGGAGACACTCGGACGGACGATCGAAGGGGCTCGCGTTGCGATTCAAGGGTTCGGTAACGCGGGAATGTACGCCGCGCAATTGATGGCCGAGCACGGCTACACGGTGGTGGCCGTCTCGGATTCGCACGGTGGCGTTGCAAACGATCGGGGCCTCGACGTCAAAGGCTTGATTGCGCACAAGTTTGAGACCGGATCGGTGGTGGGGTACACGGGCGGCGAGCGCACCGACAACAGGGAGGTATTGGAGTTCGAGTGCGACGTCCTCGTGCCGGCCGCGCTCGAAAAGGTCATCACGCGTGAAAACGCACCGCGCATTCGCGCGCGAATCGTTGCCGAGGCAGCCAACGGACCGACTCTCCCCGACGCCGACGACATTCTCTACGAGCGCGGAATCATGGTGCTGCCCGACATCTTAGCCAACGCCGGCGGCGTGACGGTTTCCTATTTCGAGTGGGTGCAGGACCTTCAGGCAAACTTCTGGGACGAAGACGAAATCAACGAAGGTCTCAAGCGTAAGATGACGCGTGCCTTCCGCGAGGCCCACGAACAGGCAAAACGTCACGCCGTTTCCATGCGAAAAGGCGCCTACTGTGTGGCGGTAGCGCGAGTCGCCGAGGCGACGAAGCTGCGCGGCCTCTATCCCTGACGCAACTCTGGCTCTTCGGCGCCGGCCGTCGGACGCTCGTCGACGACGAAACCGGCACGATCCTCTACACTCCGGCATTCGCCGACCCAACGATGGCGCGCCGCTGGTTTGACGTACTTCGCGATGAAGTCACCTGGCAAAGCGAGCGTCGCCGGATGTACGACCGCGATGTGGACGTGCCGCGGCTCGTCGCGAGCTACCGCCTCGGCGACAAACATCTTCCGGCGGTGCTCGCGCAAGCGGCTCGCCGTGCGGCCGATGCGGCTGCGACGCCGTTCAATAGCGTTGGCTTGAACTTCTATCGCGATGGGCGCGATAGCGTTGCACCGCACAACGACCATCTCTACGAGATCGTGGCCGGACATCCGATCGCTCTAATCTCGCTAGGCGCGACGCGCTTGATGACGATTCGCAGCAAAGCAAAGCCGCGGCGCGTCTTCGATCTAGATTTGGAGGACGGCAGCCTTTTGATCATGAGCTATGCGACGCAGCTCCACTACGACCACGGGGTTCCGAAGACGCAGGCGCCGGTCGGCCCGCGCATCAGTGTGGCACTCCGCGTCCGTCCTTTGGATTGAACTGCAGTTCCCAGAGCGCTTGACCCGATGTGGGGTGAGTAATATCATCGCACCATGGCCGATTTGAAGGTTCGCAATCTCGACGACGGTGTCGCGGCCGCATTGCGCGCACGAGTCCGGCAGCAAGGTACTTCGATAGTAGAAGAAGTGCGCCGAGCGCTGTCACTGTCGGTGAAGCGTCGGCGTTAAGCTTTTGCACGGCGCGCTGCGGCATTAAGAGCCGCCATTGGTGATCTGCCCGACGGCTGGCTCGACAGCGCGGCGAGCCGAAAGACCGCGATGCGTCGGGCTGAAAGTGACCGATACGTTGATCCTTACTGCACCGGCACTCGCCCTGACCGCGGAATACAAAGTGCCGGATTGCCTCTATCTCGTACTGGCCGAGCGCGAGGGCGCTGCACTGGGGACGGCCGGTCGCGCTCTCGCACTTCTGGCGCAGCAACGTAACCTCAACGTACACTTCATCGCGTCGGCGTAACGCTGGAGCGTTCGCACTGGCGCTGGCGCTAGCGGCCTGCGCGCGTTCGGGAAACGAGCCGGCACAGCCGCACGTTCTCCGGATCGCGGATGATGTGGACCCGTCATCGCTAAATCCGCTCCTGGCGCACGACCAAGATACGATCGGCTACGATCTGCTCGTCACGCAGACGCTCGTAGGCCTCTCGGCCGAGAACAAGCTCGTGCCGGTGCTCGTGAAGCGCGTCCCCACGCATGCGAACGGCGACATTTCAGCCGACGGAAAGACGATCGCCTATCACCTGCGCCGGGGCGTTCGATTCGCCGATGGAAGGGAGCTGACGTCAGCGGACGTTGCCTTCACCTTTCGGGCAATCGTCGATCCGCGCAATCCGGTGGAGTCGGAGGATGCATACCGGCGCGTCATTTCCCTCGAAACGCCCGATCGTTACACGGTGATCGTGCGATTGAAACAGCGGTGGAATGCCGGGACCGCGGAGCTCTTTGCTCAGGCCGATTTTGCATTCGGCATCCTTCCGGCGCATGCGTTTTCGTCAACCGACGTCACCAAAGCGGCGTGGAACCAGCGACCTTTCGGAACGGGACCCTTCAGGGTCGTCACGTGGGAGCGCGCAAACCGAATCGTGCTCGAGCCGAATCGGTACTTTCGCCCGCGCCCGCGGCTGCGCCGCATTATCTTCGCGCTGATCCCTACGACGCAGTCCTCGCTCTTGGCGTTGCGGGCCGGCGACGTCGACATCGCGGAGATCAGCTCCACGCAAGTTTCCGACGCACGCAGCATTTCCCGGGCGCGCGTCGTCGTCACGCCTCTCAATGGCGCCTACTTTTTGCTCATCCAAACAGCAGCTCCGCCGACCGACGACGTGCGTGTCCGCCGTGCAATTGCCGCAGCGCTGAATCGCCGGGAGATAGTACGCGGAGCCTTTGGGGCCCTCAGGCCGGCCGATTCGTTCCTACCGCCGGTCTTTGCGTGGCACGATCCTGCGCTGCAAACAATCGGTGGCAATTTAGCGACGGTCGCCCGAGAACTTACCGCAGGCGGATGGCGACAAAAGCGCACCCGCTGGTTCAAGAACGGGCGCGCGTTGGCGCTGACGATCGCGCTGGCGCCCGAGCGCGGAGCCTCGATGCAAGTGATCGAACAAGAACAGCTGCGACGCGCGGGCATCGAAGTTTCGCTAAAGCCGTATGCGGCGGCGATCTTCAACGCGCCCGGCGGCCCGCTGAGGACGGGGAGTTTCACACTTGCCGCAGCACAATGGATCGGAGCCGCCGATCCGGAGCAATCGGTGATCTTTGCCTGCAATCAGCGCGGCCCTAACGGCAACAACTCGATGAACTACTGCAACCCGCGCTTCGACGCGCTCTTTCGCGATCAAGCCATTACCGTGGATTCCCTGCGCCGCCGCCGCGACTTCGTCGAGATGCAGCGCATCGTGCGCAGCGACGTTCCGGTCGTGCCGATTGCCTTCGAATCGAACGTCGATGCGATCAGCGACCGCGTGAGCGGGTTCCGGCGGAACATGCTGATGTACCCGGTCGGCGCCGAAAATTGGGATGTTCCCTAATAGGCGCGCTAGGACGGTTTTGGTGAGGGCGTCGGACCGTAGATCGCCTCCGCGGCGGTGCATATGTCCGCGGAGTTCAATTTAAAATCGACGAGCTGCTCGCCTTGCGCCGTGACGGCGGTTCCTCCGACGGTGACATTGTTGCCGGCGGGAAGCGCGATGCGGTTATAAAGAAGGTCCGTTTGACGCGTTAGCGCGCCAATCGACCGATCGAAGAGATCGTCGTCGAACCACTTGCAGGTATCGGCCGCGCCCCGCAGGCCGGTGAATGTATAGAGAATCGTTTGGGCCGATCCGACACCGCCCGCCAACGCAGTAATAAGGGCGAATGCCGCTGCGGCGGCCGATGGGCGCTTCATGCTCTTTGATACCACGCGCTCATGCGGCGCCCTGTCAGGTCGGCGGCGGCCCGCCCCAAGAGCCGTCGAACCTCCTCGTCGGTAGTCTGTTCGAAGTTACGATAGTAAAGGCCGACGGCATGGAACGGCTCGGGTGTCGCGACGCAAACGACGTGGTCCGCCAGGCTTTGGAGAGTCGCTGACGTACGCGGGGCGGCGACGGGCGCTGCAGCGACGATCGCCGCGGGATGCCGCGCTCGCAGCGCCGTCGCTGCGGCTCGCATCGTCGCGCCGGTAGCCAGGCCATCGTCGACGACGATGACGGTCTTATCCCCGATATTTGGCTCCGGCCGTCCGTCACGGTAGGCGATATCTCGCCGCCGAAGTTCGTCGATCTCGCGTTGTACCACGTCCTCTAATGCCGCCGCGTCGATGCCGAGCGATTCGATCATCTCATCGTCGACGACGCACGTTCCGTCGCTCGCAAGCGCGCCCATCGCGAGCTCCTCATGGCCAGGGACGCCGAGTTTGCGTACGACGTAGACGTCGAGCGGCACGCGAAGCCGCTGCGCCACTTCGTAGCCGATCGGCACGCCGCCGCGCGGAAGTGCGAGCACGATGGCACTCGGCGCGTCGGCATATGCTGCGAGCGCCTCGGCGAGCTGTCGCCCGGCATCGGCGCGGTCGGCGAAGAGCTGGACGCCTATTCGGGAACTCCCCCGTCGTGCTCAATCAGTTCCTCCATACCTTTCGTATTCGTGACTTGATCCTTACAGCTCATAGCCTTCGGCAATGGCGCCGCTTTAAACATCAGCGGCGTTTGCGTGAAGTTAAAGGCGTCTTCTAACGACGACGCTGATTCGTCGGTGGTCCCGAGCGATCCGAGATCGAACGTCTGCTCTATGAGCTTCAGGATGCTGCCAAAATCGTATTGCGTATGCGAGATGTAATTTGGTCTTGCGTATGGCGATATGATGAGTATTGGCACCCGGAAGCCCAAGCTGGTGTAGTTGATCTGCGCCGGCGGGACATTGTCGTACCAGCCGCCCCAATCATCCCACATTAGCAGGATCGCGGTATTCTTCCAGTATTGGCTAGTGCCGATTGCGTTGACCACTTTCGTTACCCACCAGGGCCCGCCGTTGCAGCCGCTGGCTGGGTGGTCTGAGTCGTAGAGAGACGGGATCACCCATGAGACGGAGGGGAGCGTACCGCTCTTCAGATCGGTGAAGATATTGGTGTTCGGCGAGCTTATGTTTGTTTTCCAGTCGGGTCCGTAGAAGATTTTGTGAATGGCGCGAAAACCGTTCCAGACGCCACCCGAGAAATCAAAGGGCAGCTTCTGGCAACACCTGTCCACATAGTCGAGCCACGAGACGTTCTTTGCATCGAGCAGATCGGCGATCGTGGGCCACTTGAAGCACGGGAAGACACCCGGGTAACTCTTTTCGGTGCCGTTCCTGTAAAGAATCGGTGCGTTGTCACCTGGAATGGAATCGCAACCCCAGGGCTGGGACGCCGGTTGATCGGTGACCGATTCGTGGTCGTTGAGCGCAACCGTTCCGGAGATCAGCATTTGGTGGGCGATGAAGCTTGAGGCGGTCTCGTTGAAGAACATCCTATCGGCGAGCGTGTACTGATGAGCCAGCTTCCAATAGGGTGCGGTTTCAGTCCGGTCGACATATGCATACGGATAGAGTTTGGCCGGCGTTCCTTGTCCCGATGCACCATAACGGATGAGATCGAATCCGTCGTTTTGGCAAACCTTAGCGGCGTTGTGGTCGCACTCGATCTCGAAGCCATGGTGGCTGTGATCGATGTCCTTTCCTAGATTGAGAATGCCCGTCGCAAGCTTCACGGATTGAAGTTTAACCATGTGCGTGCCCTTGCACCAGGGAGCAGGCTTGCACGCTCCCTGGAGCGTCGTGTCGGCGCCGGGAAAGCCCGCAAAGAGGTTGTCGAAACTGCGATTCTCTTGAATTAAAATGACGATATGCTGAATTGACTGCGTTTTCGGGGATCCGCTTGGAGCCGGCCCGGGCGTGGAACCCATCGAGCTATTGCATCCAACCATGCCGACGAGCGCGGCTGCAAAAATGAAGGCCTCGGACCGTTTCATGACTCCTCCTAACAAGAGCTTCGCTACACCCACTACGGTCGTTCGACACAGGAAAAGCGAAAGTCTTGTGGGATTTCGTGCAACTATCGACGCTGCGGAGGACTCATGCGATTTTCAGGTAGGGGCGCGGTGACCTTAGTTACCGCTCTGACGGCCTGCAACGGTGCCATCGACGCAGGGCCCGGCTCAACGGCGAGTTCGTCGGCGACTAGCGCTGCGGCGCAACGTCCAACCGCGGCGCAGCTTGGGCTCGGGCCGCGCCCCGGGGCCGGCGTTGCCCGTATGTGGCGCGGTGGCGGTTGGTTACGCACCGTCCGATTTCCAAACCGCGTACAATCTCGCTTCTTATAGTAAGAGTAATGGGACTGGCGATACCGTCGCAATCGTCGACGCATACGACGATTCTAATGCGGCGGCGGACCTCGCCGTCTATCGAGCCGAGTATGGGCTATCACCGTGCACGCCGGTTAGTGGATGCTTCATCAAACAAACGTACGCAACGAAAAGCAACGTAGGATGGGCGCAGGGAGAGTCGCTCGATCTCGACATGGTCTCGGCAATTTGTCCGAACTGCAAGATTCTATTGGTCGAAGCGGCATCTGCATCGGGGTTCGCTCTGAGCATCGCCGAGAAGTATGCAACCGCGCATGCGAACTATGTGAGCGATAGCTGGAGTGGCAACGAGTGGAAGAGCGGCTACGACGGCGATTACGACGTCAGCGGGTCGCAATCACGGCGGCCAGCGGCGACGGCGGTTACAGCCCATCGGCGCAGTGGCGGGCGATTCTTCCCTCGGTCATTGGGGTTGGCGGAACGAGCTTGACGAAAGTCAGCCCCGCGCATCGAGACCGCGTGGTCGCGAGCGGAGCACGTCGTGCGCGTCGAAAACGAGATAGTGCACGTGACGCAAGGCTCGTGACCTGCCGCGGTGAAACC
The DNA here is from genome assembly GCA_963767725.1 of Vulcanimicrobiota bacterium. GTDB lineage: Bacteria > Vulcanimicrobiota > Vulcanimicrobiia > Vulcanimicrobiales > Vulcanimicrobiaceae > Cybelea. The sequence goes on along the minus strand of CAVYEN010000003.1, from coordinate 32,090 downwards.
CGTTGCATGGAGCGCAACTTGGCCGTTGCAGCGGCAACTGCACTGCTCTGCGTCCTGCCGCGGCCGGCGCTTGCGGTCGATACCGTACCGTTTACTGAAATCAACGGCGGCCAGCTGCAAGTTCAGGCGTCGGTCGACGGGCAGGCGCCGGTCCCGATGCTCGTTAATCTGGGAGCGGGAGTCGACGTTGTGTCGAGCCGGCTCGGCCGCCGGTTTGTCGCAATCGACGGAAAGTACGTCAGTCTGCGGCTGACCGGCCAACGCGTCGATCTGCCGCTCGGCAAGGTCGTCACGCTCGCAATCGGTGGCGTGCGAATCGACGCGCCGCACGTCGGCATATGGAACGGCCTCGACGGCACCGGGGTCGACGGTTTGATCTCGGCGACCGCCTTTCGCACGATCGCAACCACGTTCGACTTTCACAACGGGCAAATCGTGATCGAAGATGCTCAGACATTTTCAGAACGCGTGCGCACCGCCGTGCGGATCCCGCTGATCTTACAGGATGATTTAGGAATAGCGCTCGCTCTCTTCGCGCGTTTCGATTTCGGCGGCGGTAAGACCGGTCTCTGCGAGATCGACACCGGCTCGACTGGCATCACGCTCGACAAGACCTTCGCCGCGTCGGTTGGAATTAATCCGAGCGCCCCGCAGACGCACCTCACCTCGATCGCGTTCGCCGGCGCGCCGCAAACGGCAATGCTTTCGCCACCCGTGCGCTTCTCCGACTTGATCTACGATTGCGACGTCGGGAACTCGTTTTGGGCGGGGCGCAGTTTCACGCTGGATCTGCCCAACCGCTTCATCTACGTTTCGAGCGCCGGATAAAGAGTAGATTAGCGAGCGCCGCGGCGGCCACGCGGAGTTAGAGGCGGTTCAATGAGGGGTATGAGGGCGAGCATGAGACTCTTTGCAGCAACGATCTCACTCGCGGCAGCGGTGCTCGTCATGGGCGGCCTTTTTGGAAGCGCACCCGCTGCGGCCCAGAACGATGTCCCTACCTATACGACGTGGCAGCCCGGCTGGGACACGCACCAGTACGATCGCCATCATGTGATCTTGGGCACCGTGTCCGCGTTCGTGCCATATCGCTTGACGGTAATGCGGCGCAACGGAGACGTGCAGACGGTCGATCTCAAGCATGGAACCGTCATCTACCCGACGGGAGCGACGCCCACAACGGGCGAGCGCGTTGCGCTTGTCGGCTATTACAGCAACGGCACGTTCGTCGCAAACCGCGTCATCTTGCGTCCCTAGGCGGGGGGCTTGATCTTACCGGTGGGTGCGCCGCCTTCGTTAGCGCAGGTGGCGCAACGGTATGCGGAGACGATTCGCGGGGTCGTATCCTTCCAGATGCACCGCGTCTTCGACGTTCACGATCCGTTCCGAAGCCGGCACGAGGATCTCGTGATGAACGGCGTGTACGAGGACGGAGCACTGGTACGGGTGCACGTCGTAAGCTATACGATCGACGGAAAGCCGGCGAGTGCGAATGATATCGCAAAGCTGGAGCAATCATGGGACCATCCCACGCCAGCCGATGTCTTCGCGCCCCCTTTTGATGCGCGAAACTTCGACGCATACCAGTACCGCAGCGGCGGACCTTCGACGATCGCCTTTACGTCCAACGTTCACGGTACTGGGCACGGCAAGGGCAGCTTCACCTATGACGCGCAAGGGAACGTCGTTTCCGATACGTACCAGCCTAACGCGCTGCCGCAGTACGCGCACTCGGCCCAAATAACGGATCGCCGCGCAGAAGTGCTCCCGGGATACTGGGCGCCGACGCAAGAGACGCAGGAGTACAAAGGAAACGTCGGGCCGTTTGCTGGGTCGGGGACGATTCAGATAGAGTACTCGAGCTTCCGGCGGTTCCCGGACCTTCAGAGCGCTTTGCGCACGTTGTAACGCTTGCAGCGAGCAAGAAGGCTTTGGGGTCCGCGCAGAAAACCGAAGACGCCGGAGGAGAATACGCTGTGCCCGACTTCCTGAAGACCCTGTTCGTGAACCCGCCGACCTTCGAGGGATACGACGGCGGCGCCGGCTCGCGCTATCAGTGTCGTCGCGAAGTGAGATCGTTCTGGTACCCGACCTGGCTCGCGCAACCCGCCGCGATGGTTCCGGGCAGCAAGTTGATCGACGCGCCGCCCGACGATTTAACCGTCGATCAAGTGGCGCCGCTCGCGAAGGATTACGAGCGTATCATCGTTCACACCAGCACGCCTTCCTTTAACAACGATGCGCGATTTGCGGCGCGTTTGAAGGAAGAGAACCCCAATGCGATCGTTGGTATGGTCGGCGCACAGGTCAGCGTGCTCCCCGAAGAATCGCTCAAAGGCGCGCCGGCGGTGGACTGGGTGAGCGTCGGAGAGTTCGACTATACCTGCGTCGACGTTGCCTCCGGGAAGCCGCTGAGCGAGATCGACGGCCTCGCCTACCGTCAAAACGGTACTGTCGTGCGCACCGCGGAGCGCCCCACCATCACCGACATGGATGCGTTTCCGTCGGTGCTCGACGTCTACCGGCGCGACTTGACGATCCCCAACTATTTCAACGGCTACCTCCAGCATCCGTACCTTTCCCTCTATACGGGACGCGGCTGCAAATCGAGGTGTACGTTCTGCCTTTGGCCCCAGACAATTGGTGGGCATCTCTATCGCGTACGCAGCGTCGACAGCGTGCAGGCCGAGATGACCCGCGCGAAAGCGCTCTTTCCCGAGGTAAAAGAGTTTTTCTTCGACGACGACACGCTCACCGATAACATCCCGCGTGTCGAAGAGATCGCGCGCCGATTGGGGCGACTGGGCATGACGTGGTCGTGCAACGCAAAGCCCAACGTGCCGCGCGCAACGCTCGAGATTCTCAAGGCGAATGGCTTACGGCTCTTGCTCGTCGGCTATGAGTCGGGTAATCAGCAGGTGCTCAACAACATGAAGAAGGGCACGCGGCTCGACATCATCCGGCGCTTCTCGAAAGACTGCCGGGAGCTGGGCATCAAGGTGCACGGGACGTTTATTCTGGGCATGCCGGGCGAAACGCCGGAGACGATCCGCGAGACGATCAACTTTGCCTGCGAGATGGATCCCGAAACGATACAGGTTTCGCTCGCTGCGCCTTACCCGGGCACGTACCTCTACAAACAGGCGCAAGAACAGGGTTGGCTCGAGATACAGAGCGGCGAGCTCGTCGACACCCATGGCATCCAGCACGCGGCGCTCAACTATCCGGGTTTGAATTCGACGATGATGTTCGAATCGGTCGACGAGTTCTACCGGCGTTTCTACTTCCGGCCGCGTAAGATGTTCTCGCTGCTCGGCGGCATGATCGGCGATCGTCAGGTCATGAAGCGGCGTTTACGGGAAGGCGTCGAGTTCTTCCACTTCTTGCGCGAACGCAAACGCGAAAACGCCGCCCATAGCGCGTGAGGACGTCGCCTCTCACCGTTACGCCGTCCTCGTTGGGGATCGGCGGCGACTTCAGATTGACCGAACGTACGTTCGCATGATAGAGTGGGCATCGTGAACGCAAGGAGCGCGCGGTGAGCTGGCTGTCGCGTTTGCGCTCCTCGCTCGGTCGGGCACGGGAGAGTTTCGCGGCCGTCGCGCGTCTCGGTCGCGCGGAACGGCCGTTGACGCCCGAGTTTTGGGACGAGCTTGAAGAGACGCTGATATTAGCCGATTTCGGCGTACCGGCAACGCAGAAGATCCTCACCGGCTTGCAGACCGTCTCGCGGCAAGAAGAATGGCAAACCACCGATCAACCGGTGGCGCGCTTTCGCAAAGACGTCGAACGCTTTCTCACGCTGCCCGGCGCCGGGTTGCGGCTCGACCGCACTCCCACGGTCATCCTCATCGTCGGCGTCAACGGCAGTGGAAAGACGACGACGATCGGCAAGTTGGCGACCCACCTGCGAAAGGAACGCAAGCGCGTCTTGCTTATCGCCGCCGATACATTTCGCGCCGCGGCCGCCGAGCAACTGGCAGTCTGGGCGCAGCGCAGCGGCAGCACGATCGTTCGCGGAGCCGAAGGCGCCGATCCAGCCTCGGTGGTTTTCGACGGCCTGCGCGCGGCCAAGGCGCGGGGTGCGGAGGTCGTTCTCGTCGATACCGCCGGCAGGCTTCAAACGAAGACGAATTTGATGGAAGAGCTGAAAAAAATTCGTCGCGTGATCGAGCGCGAGCTTGGCGAACCGCCGGCTGAGACGCTACTCGTCGTCGATGGCACAAATGGGCAGAACGCAATATCGCAGGCTAAGCTCTTCCATGCGGCGACGGAGCTGACCGGAATCGTCATCACGAAGCTCGACTCGACCGCAAAAGGCGGCGTGCTGGTCGCAATCGTCGACGAGCTCGAAGTTCCTATTAAGTACATTGGTCTTGGCGAAGGTGCGGAGGATCTGCGTCCCTTCGCTCCCGCAGAATTCATCGACGCCCTCTTCGAAGAAGAATGCCATCCCCTTGGCACGGGCCCGTGAGAGCGTGATGTAAGGAAAGAGAAAGGATAGACATGGCAGCAGAAGACGAACGGCAACTCGCCCTCACCAACGCGCTCGCTCAGATCGAGCGGCAGTTCGGGAAAGGCTCGATCATGCGGATGGGCGATTTTCAGGAGCGCATGGCCTTCGAAATCGTACCTACCGGCTCGATTGCGCTCGACTTGGCTTTGGGCGTCGGCGGTTTGCCGCGAGGCCGGATCGTCGAGATCTACGGCCCTGAGTCGAGCGGCAAAACGACCCTCGCACTTCACGCGATTGCCGAAGCGCAAAAGACGGGCGGCACGGCTGCCTTCGTCGACGTCGAGCATGCGCTCGACCCCAACTACGCCGCCGCCCTGGGCGTCGATCTCGATAATTTGCTCGTTTCGCAACCAGACACCGGCGAACAGGCGCTTGAGATTGCCGAAATGCTGACGCGCAGCAACGCCGTAGACGTCGTGGTGATCGACTCAGTCGCCGCGCTCGTTACGCGAGCCGAGCTGGAGGGCGACATGGGTGACGCGCACGTCGGTTTGCAGGCGCGCTTGATGTCTCAGGCGCTACGCAAGCTTACGGCCGCGATCTCGCGCAGCAAGACCGTCATGATATTCATCAATCAGCTCCGCGAAAAAGTCGGCGTCATGTTCGGCAATCCGGAAACGACGTCGGGCGGTCGTGCGCTAAAGTTCTACGCCTCGGTGCGCCTCGACGTGCGCAAGCTCGAAACGATTAAAGTGGGGCAAGACGTGGTCGGGACGCGGACGCGTGTGAAGGTCGTCAAGAACAAAGTCGCACCGCCGTTTCGCCAGGCCGAGTTCGACATCACCTACGGCCGTGGGATCTCGAAGATGGGCTCGATTCTCGACGTTGCGCTCGATCAGAACATCGTCGGCAAGAGCGGATCGTGGTACACGTATGGCGAGCAGCGCATCGGGCAAGGGCGCGAAAACGCCAAAGCGTTCCTCGAGGAACATGCCGACCTCGCCGGCGAGATCGAATCGAAGATTCGCGAGGCACTCGGCAAAGCGGCCTCGAGCAACGGCAAAGCGCCCGCAGCGGTCGCCATCGAACAGTAATCTTTTTTGAGCATCCCTCGTCGTGTCTATACGCGAAGACCGTGGAATGGCGCGCCGTTCGAGTGACGAGGAAGAACGACACGGTGAGGGAGCGCCTAAAAAAGCGTACGTCGCTGCGCTCGCGTTGCTTGCGCGGCAGCGTTGTACCGAAGCTCGCCTTTGGAAGTACTTGGAACACAAAGGCTTCGACGACGAAGCTGTACGAGCGGCGATCAAACGCTGCAAGAGCGAAGGCTACGTCGACGATCGTCTCTACGCGATACTCTATGCAGAGCGCAAGCGCAAGCCGGTCGGCAACGAGCGACTCGTCGGCGAACTAATCCGTAAAGGTGTCACCGGCGAAGCCGCGGCCGAGGCGGTGGCGTCGCTCGAAGGAGATGAAGCTTCACGTTGTACCGCGGCTTTCGAGCGGCTCTCGAGCAAGAATCCCGCAATTAGTTATCCGTCCGCAGCCCGACGTTTAGAACGGCTGGGGTTTCCGGCCGCAACGATTTATCGTGTGCTGCGCGGCCACGCCGCCCGGTTCGGGCCGCTCGCCAAGCTCGAAACAGGTTTTTTGTCTCAGTAGGAAACGGAGCCGGGCACTCGCTCCGGCATGTCGACGCAAACGATTCTCGTTGCTGAGGATGATGCGGCGGTGCGCGAACTACTCGGCCATCATCTCGAACGGGAGGGTTTCGCAGTCGTCGGCGTTCCTGACGGGCATGCCGCGTTGCGGCGCGCGCGCTCCGCCGCCGATTTGCTCGTTCTCGACGTGGGGTTGCCCGGCGTCGACGGTTACGATGTCATGCGAACCCTGCGACGAGAAGAACGCAACGTCCCGATTGTCGTGCTGACGGGTCGATCCGACGAGATCGACCGTGTCCTAGGGTTCGAGCTCGGCGCCGATGACTTTGTCTTGAAGCCTTTTTCGCCGCGCGAGGTCGTGGCGCGAATCAAGTCGATCCTGCGCCGCTGCGGCCGCACCGTTGCGCAAGCGGGGCCAGTCCTTCGCTTTGGCCGATTGGAGATCGACGCTGGCGCCCGGGAAGCCCGCGTTGACGGCGTCGACGTCAAGCTCAAGCCTCGCGAATTCGCATTGTTAATGGAGTTGGCTGGGAACGCCGGCGTCGCGCTCTCGCGCGACTGGCTCTTGCAGCGGGTTTGGGGCTTCGACTTCAACGGCGACGAGCGAACGATCGACGTGCACGTTCACCGCCTGCGCGCAAAGATCGAGGAACCGTGGCAGCTCCCGTCGCTTCTGCGCACGGTCCATGGATTCGGTTATAAACTTGTGCGCGGCTAGGAGCGCCGTCGACCGGCCCGTCGCTCGCGCCGTGCTCGCAACGATCGGCCACGAGCTTCGCACGCCCCTTACTTCCATCCGCGGTTATATCGAGACGCTGCTCGATGGAGAGTTCGATCGAGCCACGGCGCGCCGCTTTCTCGAAACCGCGCGTCGTGAGACGCTCCGGCTCGGCCGGCTCGTGGACGGGATGCTCGAGCTTTCGCTGCTGGAGCTTTCGAACGGCCAACATCACGCGGCGTGCAATGCGGTCGAGCAGATCCGTGCGACGATCGACATGCTTTCGCCAATGGCAGCGGCGCGGCGGGTCACTATACAAACGCGTGTTCCGGATGCGGCCCATGCGCTAGTCGACGGCGACGCGTGCGTTCACGCGCTCGCAAATCTCGTCGAAAACGCGGTAAAACATGGGAGCGAGTGCGGCACAGTCCTTATCTCATGCGTTCGCGAAGAGCGATTCGTCGTTATAGTCGTCGACGACGACGGGGGCGGCATCGCTCCCGAAGCGCGTGAGTCGATCTTCATCATGGGCGTTCGGCGCAATGCGGCCGGGCGATCGGGAAGAGGCATCGGGCTCGCCGTTGTCAAGGCGATCGCCGAGCGCGCCGGCGGCGACGTTCGAGTCGAGCCGTCACCGCTTGGAGGTGCGCGTTTCGTCGTTCGCTTTCCGGCGGGATAACGGACAGCGCGTGTCGTAGATAACAGCCCGTGGCTATGTCCCGGGTCTCGTTCGCGCATGCAAGTGAAGCCGAGCTGGCGCGACTGTTCGATTTTTACCGAATACGCTGGGAATACGAGCCTCGAAGCTTTCCTATTGCGTGGAACGAGCAAGGACGTCCCGTCGAGTTTTTTACGCCGGACTTTTACCTTTCGGAATACGATCTCTACATTGAGGTCACCGTCGCCAAGCCGATCCATAACACCCGCAAGAACCGAAAGCTACGGCTGATGCGCTCGCACCACCCGCGCGTTAACGTGAAGCTCTTTACCCGCCGCGACGTGGAGCGCGTCTTCTCCCGATTCAAGCGGGCCTCGTGATTGGGGCCCCGCTCTTCGACGCAGAGTCGATTGCGGGTCGAGTCGCCGCCATCGGAGCGGACATCTCGCGCGATTATGCCGGTAGGACACCGCTGATGATCGGTCTGCTCGCCGCGGCCGCGACATTTCTTGCCGACCTAGCGAGAGCCGTCACGATCCCCTGCCACGTAGACTTCGTCTCGGTCAGCCAATGCGGCGACGGGGACGGCATTGCCCTCGAGAAAGACGTGAGCATGCCGGTCTGCGCGCGCCACGTCATCCTGGTCGATGATACGGTCGATACCGGGCTGACGTTGCAGTACGTCATCAAGAGCTTGGCCGAACGCAACCCCGCCTCGCTGGCCGTCTGCACCCTTCTCGACCGCCCGCACAGGAGAATTGCCGATATTAAAATCAAGTATAGGGCGTTCGAGGTCCCAGACGTATTCGTCGTGGGTTATGGGCTCGATTATCTAGGACGCTATAGGGAGTTGCCGGCTTTGTACGCATACGGGTCCTGGCCAGCATAATGGGCCGATATCTGGCCACGAGGGCCCTGTTGGCACTGCTCTGCATCGGAGCGTTGCTTCGGCCGCTTCCGAGCTTCGCGCTGGAACTGCGATCGATCGAGCAAGCGGCGGCAGAGTACCGCAGTCCCAACGAGCATCTCGCCGAGATGTTTCGCGCCGCATTGCTCGACACCAGCAGGCTTGCCCAATACGCTCCGGACGGCACCGCGTACATCATGACCGGGGACATCCCCGCCGAATGGCTGCGCGATGCGAGCGCGCAGGCGCGACCCTATCTGTTCTTTGCAAAAGACGACCCAGACGTACGGGCGTTGCTGCGCGCGATCATCGCTCGCATGGTGAAGTACGTGCGGATCGATCCGTATGCGAACGCCTATACGTTGGACTACCGCGTATGGGAGCAGAAGTTCGAGCTCGACTCGCTCGCGTATCCGACGGCGCTTGCATGGAGTTATTGGAAGACGACCGGCGATGGGTCGATCTTCACTGCCGATTTTTCTTCGATGCTCGACGACGTGCTCGCCACGATGGAACGCGAGCAGAACCATCCACGCGACTCGCGATACACGCACAAGGAGCTCCCGCAGGACGGGCGAGGCAATCCGGTTGGCTACACGGGCATGGTGTGGACGGGCTTCCGGCCGTCCGACGACGCCTGCGATTATAATTTCCTGATTCCATCGGAGATGTTTGCGGTCGTGGCGCTCGGCGACATGGCGCAGATCGAGCTCAACGTCTACCACAACGTCATGAAAGCGAAGGAAGCGAAGGCGCTACGCGACGAGGTCCAGCGCGGGATTCAAACCTACGGGTTGGTGCTCGTGCCAAAATACGGCTACATCTACGCGTATGAAGTCGATGGGCTCGGGCATGCCATTCTTACCGACGATGCAAACATCCCGAGTTTGCTTGCCGCGCCCTACTTCGGTTACACGATGCCGAACGACCGCTATTACTTGAACACCCGCCGGTTCTTGCTTTCGCAAGACAATCCATCGTTTTACCAGGGCCACTGGGCCCGTGGAATCGGCAGCTATCACACTCCGGACCACTGGGTTTGGCCGCTCGCCCTCATCGTCGAAGGGATGACCGCTACGACCGGTGTCGAGAAGCAGGACGTCCTCGGCCAGCTTCTCGCCAGCGATCCCGGCGATCACCTGCTGCACGAATCTTTTAATCCCGACAACCCGCAACAATACACTCGTCGCAATTTCGGCTGGCCGAATGCGTTGTTTTCGGAGTTCGTCATGACGCAATTTGACGGCACCGCCGAAATTCCGATGGGAGACACCAGCGACCTCGAGTTTAATACGGAGTAAACGTTCAGACGGAGGCACGATGAAACCGACCCTTGCTCTCGCCGGCTTCGCGTTTGCATGCGTTATCGGCTGCGGTTGGGGGCTTGCCGCAGACCAAAGCCCCGATACGGCAGCGATTCAGCGTCTTGAATCACGGCAACAAGATGCGTGGAACCATCACGACGCAAAGGCCTATGCCGATCTCTTCACGCCGGATTGCAACGTGATCAACGTGCTCGGCTGGTGGTGGAAAGGCCGGGCGGAACTCGCCAGAAAGCTCGCCGACGCCTTTGCATTCGTCTTTTCAGAGAGCAGCCTTGCGATCACCGACGTGGACGTTCGATTCCCGGCCCCGAACGTCGCGATCGCACACGTTCGCTGGACGATGCGCGGCGCCCGCAATCCAACGGCGGGACCGGCCTCGCACGCCCCGATGACGGGAATCCAAACCCAGGTGTTGACCAATGCATCGGGAAGCTGGCTAATCGCTGATTTTCAAAACACCAACAGCATACCCGAGACGCCGTTTCCAACCGGTAGATAACGCGCGACCCAGGGCCAGTGGGACTCCTGCGTGCGACCGACCTAGGGCGCGACGAAGGGTGAAGCGTGTCGACGAAAGCTGACGTAATCGTTGGGCTGCAATGGGGCGACGAAGGCAAAGGCCGAATCGTCGACCTCTATGCGGCGGATTACGACGTCGTCGCGCGCTTCGGCGGGGGCGATAACGCGGGGCACTCGATCGTGGTCGGCGAGCGAGAGTTGGCATTGCGGATCGTCCCGTCCGGCGTCATGTATCCTCACGTCGAGCTCTTCGTCGGCGGTGGCACGGTCGTCAATCCGGGGACCCTGATCGACGAGCTCGATGCGCTGACGGCGATCGGCGTTGACGTCTCGCGGGTCGCGATCTCCGATCGCGCGCATGTGGTTTTTCCGCATCACGTCGACCGCGACGTCGCACACGAGCGCTCCCGCGCGAACGCAATCGGCACGACGGGGCGCGGAATCGGCCCGGCGTATATGGATCGCGTCGCTCGGACCGGCATACGCTTTGGCGATCTTTTGCAGTCCGACGCGGCCGAAAGGATTCGCGACACTCATCAAACTCAAGACAATATAGTGCAAGAGATGCTGGCAGCAGTGCGGCGTCTCGCGCCGCACGTCGTTGACGGCGTGGCCTACGTCCACGAACGTCTCGGGATCCGATTCCGGTGCTGGCTCTTCCAACATGCTCCCAGCCGATCGCACATGCATCCGGAGTTGTGCCCCCTGTCCGAAAGACGCCATAGTCAGCCACCATCAGCAACGGACAATCTCCTCCGGGTTCAAAAGCCAAACCATTCAGATCGTGATTGAGAGTGAGTTGGGGAACTCTGAGCCAGCTCTCGCCGGCATTGCTCGGGCAACGCAGACCGCCTGCTGAATTGGAACAGGTGACGAGGCGACCGGGAAAGTAGAGATCAAAATGCGTCGCATGCTGGTCCGTAGGACAGTTGGTTCTTACCCAAACGGGCCGCTCGTTGTTACTGGTGGCTTGAAGGTCAATCCACGTTTGGCCACCATCATCGGATTCGCGCAGTCCTGTCCCTTTCGAAACCGCGAAGGTCGCGAAAAGTATGTTGTTCTCCAACGGAGACACTGCAAGGGCATGGGCCGTCTCGCAGGTCGGTCCAGAATGTAAAGGGCTCCAGGTTGTGCCTCCGTCTGTCGAGCGCCTGTGGCCTCCTCCCTGCTGACAGACGTCGATTAAGGTGCTGCTGGTTGATGACTGAACTACAACGGAGCGCACTGCCGTCGGGAAAATATTGTTCCAGGTTGAGCCGAGGTTCGTACTCGCAAGAAGACCACAGTCCGCAGCGACGAAAACCGAATTCGTCCCGGAAAAGGCAATCCCATGAGCGTTCAATGGAGGAGGGCACGATGCCGGGAGTTGAATGTGACTCCAGGAAGTACCCAAATCCGTGCTACGCCAAATACCTCCGGTGTTCGTCGTAGGGCTGATCTGAGCATCCTTTATTGTTGTCGCGATCACTACGTTAGGATCTGCTGCGCCGGCTTCCGCGAATGCGACGTCCACAATTCGGAAAGGTGGGAATGCATCTACATGTTGCCAAGTGTCGCCGCCGTTCTCTGTCCGGAAGAGCCCCCCACTGTCACTGGCAGCGAGGGCCGTCTGCTTGTCCGCCGCACTAACGCTTACCGCCACCATGCGACCAGCACGCGAGATATCGGTCATGACTTCATCCAGAGTGCTGAGGGGTGGGGGCGACCCAGGTGGTAATACAACAGTTGCTGTGCCGCAAAGGTCGGGTCCCTTGACAACGAAGATGTGCGGTGAAGCAGGAGGGCTAATTCCTTCAACGATGACGACTGCTTGGATAATCTTCAAGGGCTGACAACCCGTGAGAGTCGGATTTGTGAAGGGATTACATTCGGGAGTGAGAGGAATATCCGATAAGTACTTGCTCCCACCCAATGAGCCGCCCACCTCTTGATACGTATAGGTCCCCTTCGGCCCGGACCAACTCAGTTTGACAGTGGACGAGTCGGTGGCCTCGCCGGTGACTTTGAGGTTTAAGACAGTCGCATGACCTGGGATGGCGAGGGGGCATGGTGGCCTGATGGGCTTGGGCCGCGGCTGCGGCCAACCCGGCATAGCTGATGCAAGAAGGACAGCCGCCGTAACCGATATCGATTTAAGAGTGGTCTTCATAGGTGAACCTCATCTCAGAATCCCCGAGAAACAGGCTGGGAAGTTGTACGTGTATCGAAACACTCTTTACCCGCTGGTTACGCCTGGACGAGTCCGTGCGTTAATCCAAAATCGTACTGAGTCTGTATCCGTACTCCGGATTATCGCTCAAAAACTGCTTACTGGATTAGACTGCAGAACACATTGGAGGCTGGGCGTCTACGCTGGCCTCCATACGGTGCAATCTATGCTTCGCTGGCCCCAATCTTGCAGATACTAGCCGACGATGGGCGCACGGTCACAATATGGTGACATCAATCAGGTATTCCGAAGTAAGTTCAAGAACTGGGTTCATCGGAAGCAGAGTAATTAGGGCACAGCATTGTTCGGCTCGTCGAAGGCTAGCTCTCTCTCTGCCAGAGTCAGCCATACTGGGCAACCTGATTGCGACTCAGTCACATAAATCGGCTCGGAGCCTAAAAGCTCAATCTCGACCACTCTAAAATAGCGTCTACAGACTGATGCGCCGTGACTATCACAACTGGTACAGCTCACGATTGGGCCGCAACATGGAATTGCTGGCTTACGGTCACAGCGGCCTGCCCATTCTCGTCTTCCCCACCTCTCGCGGCCGATTCTTCGAATACGAAGATGCCGGCATGATTCACGCCGTTTGGCAAAAAATCGAGTGGGGACATCTACAGATCTTTTGCGTCGACAGCATTGATGGGGAGAGTTGGTATAACCGCAGCATTCACCCCCATGACAGGGTTATGCGGCACGTCGCCTATGAAAGCTATCTCCTCTACGAAGTCCTGCCGCTCATTCGTGGCGTGAATGGGTCCCCGCAGATTTGGACGACAGGGTGCAGTTTCGGCGCGTATCACGCCTTCAACCTTGCCATGAAACATCCCGACGTAACCTCTGGCTGTGTCACGATGAGCGGAGCGTTCGAGATGCGTTCATTCATGGATGGGTACTACGATAACGATTTTTATTTCAACAGTCCCATCGATTACATTCCGAATATCAGCGATTCCTGGTTCCTGGACCGATACCGAAAAATGAAACTAATCCTCGCGGCGGGCGATCACGATATTTGCCTGGGCGAGAACTTCCGAATGGCTCAGATCTTAGGCTCCAAAGGGATTCCGCACTGGCTGGATATTTGGACCGGCGGTGAGCGCCACGACTGGCCGCTTTGGCAGCGAATGGCGGTAAAATTCTTTACTTAATGACAGCCGCGTCGACGGCGCCCTGCAAACGAGGTGAATATGCCAAAGATCGGGATCATTTATGGGATGGAGAATACTTTCCCACACGCACTCGTCGAGCGGATCAACAGTAAGAATGTTCCCGGACTTACGGCCGAACATATACGCATTGGCGGAATCAAAATGGCCGAGCCGAGCGGTTATAGCGTCATCGTGGACCGCATTTCGCACGACATAGAGTTCTACCGCGCATACCTGAAAAACGCCATGCTGAACGGCACGGTGGTGATCAACAATCCGTTTTGGTGGAGTGCTGACGACAAATTCTTTAATTACGCGTTGGCGAGCAAGTTAGGAGTTGCCGTACCCAATACCGTGGTGTTGCCTCACAAAACGCACCCGCCCGGCACTACAGTCCAATCAATGCGTAATCTTGCCTTCCCTTTGAATTGGGATGAAGTATTTGCTTACATCGGCTTTCCTGCCTTTTTGAAACCATTCAGCGGCGGTGGCTGGAAGCACGTGTATAAGGTCCACTCGCCCGAGGAATTCTTTAAGGCTTACGATCAGACCGGCAGTATGTGTATGACGCTTCAGTCGGCAGTCGAATTCGATGACTATTACCGCTGTTACGTCGTCGGCCAGGAGAAGGTGCGCGTGATGAAATATGACCCGAAGCAACCGCACCATCTCCGTTACGTCAAAGACGGCGCCGCGGGATCAGATACGCTTCAGAGCCGGTTGATCAAAGACTCGCTGACACTTTGTAAGGCTCTAGGCTACGACTTCAACACTGTGGAGCTTGCCGTTCAGGGCGGCGTGCCCTACGCAATCGATTTCTTGAATCCCGCTCCCGATGCGGACGTGCATTCAGTTGGACAAACAAACTTCGACTGGGTAGTAGAAAATATGGCGCAGCTGGCGATTGATAAGGCGACGAGCAAGAAGCGCCCGGAAGTTGAATACCGGTGGTCCTATTTCTTAAATGCAGGGCCGGTAAAAAAGGTCGCGGCTTCCTCCTGAAAAGGCAGCATACTCTAGATCGCGGATGAGCTATGACGCCTAGTCTCACGATCGGCATCGAAGAGGAGTACCAGACCATCGATCCTGTAACCCGGGATCTGCGCTCCCATATCGATTCCGAAATCATCGCTAAAGGCAAAATGCTGCTGAAAGAAGCAGTCAAAGCCGAGATGCACCAATCGGTGGTCGAGGTGGGTACCGGTGTGTGTCGGGATATCAAAGACGCTGCTAAGGAACTCAAGGCGTTACGGTCACAGATTGTCGTTCTAGCGAAACAGAATGATTTGCGCCTGGCTGCCTCGGGAACGCATCCCTTTGCGGACTGGCGTAAGCAGGACATCTATCCGGACGAGCGGTACTACACGATCGTGCAGGATTTGAAGATGGTGGCACGCGCGAACCTTATCTTCGGGCTTCATGTGCACATCGGCGTGGAAGACCGGGAAACGCAGATTCAATTGATGAACGCGTCTCGCTACTTCCTCCCGCACATCCTGGCTCTTTCGACGAACTCACCTTTCTGGCTGGGCATGGACACTGGGCTGAAATCGTACCGCGGCAAAGTATTCGACAAGTTTCCTCGCACCAATATCCCCGATTATTTTCCGAGCTGGGGCGAGTACGAGACCTTTGTCAACATTCTAGTGAAGACAAACTGCATAGACAATGCGAAGAAGATTTGGTGGGATATCCGGCCGCACCCGAATTTTCCGACACTCGAGTTTCGGATCTGCGATGTCCCCATGCGGGCTGACGAGACCGTCGCCATCGCGGCCTTAATTCAAGCGACAATAGCCAAACTCTACAAATTGTTGGCCGCCAATCAGAGCTTCCGCCTGTACCGGCGTGCGCTCATCATGGAGAACAAGTGGCGGGCTTCGCGGTACGGCATCGAAGGCAAGATCATCGATTTCGGAAAACAGATTGAAGTCCCTGTCCGGGATCTCATTTATGAGTATTTGAATTTCGTCGACGATGTCGTCGACGAGCTCGGGTCCAGGCAGGAGATCAATTACATTCACCGTATCCTGGAAAACGGAACAGGTGCCGACCGCCAGTTGCGCATCTTTCAAGAGACAGGAGACTTGACAAAGGTGGTGGACTACATCATCTACGAAACAGAAGCCGGCTTATCTACCGAACAGGTGGGCGTTGGTGCCGCGTGATGAACACCGACTTAATGACCAAGTGTTTCGACCCTGAGTTGAAGGCCGGCGCGCATAATGCCGTTTTTGTCTGCCTCAGAATCCAACCTTCCGAAAAAGTAACCTTAATCACAGACCGGGCTTGCGAGGAGATTGCCGCGAGTTTGGTTGCCGAGTTGGACGCTTGCGGCTGCCCGTATCGCACCTTCGTCTTAGAAGATATCGCGCTCCGCCCCCTAACTGACATGCCGAAGGTGATTCTCGACGACATGGAATCGAGCCAAGTCAGCATCTTCGCGGTTCAGGCTCAGCCGAACGAGCTCAGGACGCGCATGCAAATGACCGATGTCGTGAACCGGAAGAAGCTGCGCCACGCGCATATGGTCAATATCGAGAAGAAAATCATGCTCGAAGGCATGCGTGCGGATTTCCAGAAAGTTGACGAATTGAGTCTGCGCGTCATGGGCATCGTGAAAGATGCTCGATCAATTCGTGCCACCACTTCCGCCGGAACCGATATCAGGGCAGATTTCTGTCCCGAATACAAGTGGGTTAAGACCAGCGGGATCATCAGTCCCGAAAAATGGGGAAATTTGCCTGGCGGCGAGATCTTCACCTCGCCGCTCGAAGTGAATGGAACCTTTGTTGTGGACGGAGTCGTCGGGGATTATCTCTGTAGTAAGTTTGGCGACTTAAAGGAAACCCCGCTGACCGTCAGAATAGAACGGAACCGGTTAACCTCGATCCATTCGGATAATAGGCAACTTGAAAAAGACTTCCATGAGTACACCCACCGCGATCAGAATAGCGACCGTGTGGGTGAATTCGCCATAGGCACCAATACTGCTCTTAAGAATGTGATCGGGAACATCCTCCAGGACGAGAAGATACCCGGTGTGCACATCGCATTTGGAAATCCGTACGGAGCGCACACTGGGGCGGAATGGAGTTCTTCAACGCATATCGACGTAGTCGGAAGGAACTTCGACATTTGGGCGGATGAACGCCAGATCATGCATAACGGCGAGTTTCTCGTTTAGGTAAGGACATTGTGGTACCTGAGTTACGCAGGCGCTTCAATGAACAGTGGACCCCGGAACTCTACGCAGACTTTATTCATCGAATCAATGAAGTGTCGGGCACACAGGTCGGGTTTCGTTGCAGCGAGACGCCGGTGTTCTATCCAAAGGCCCTGCTCGACAAAATGTCGCGCTACGGCCAGGAGCTCTATCAGCAGCTCGCGCAAAATCGGGAGTACCGGAAAGCCTCGGACTCCACTATTCCAGCCAGATTCCGAGTGCCTGATGAGCCCGATCATCCGTTATTCGTGCAGGCTGATTTCGGTCTCGTCTGCGCACCCGACGGCACACTTGAGCCGAAATTAGTAGAGATTCAGGGATTCCCCTCTCTCTACGCCTTCCAACCTGAACTAGCGGACACCTATCGACGTGCTTACCATTTGGCGGAAAACCTGAGCGCATTCCTGGGTGGACTGGACGAAACTAGCTACCTGGCATTGTTGCGCCGAGCCATTCTTGGCGGCCATTCGCCGGAGAGTGTAATCCTGCTCGAAATCGAGCCGTTCCAGCAGAAGACGCTCGCAGATTTCATGCTTAGCCGGAAGCTCCTGGGAATTGGAATCGCATGCATAACAGACGTGAAGAAAGTGGGCCGGAAGCTCTATTTCAATGGTGCCGAGGTGAAGCGCGTATACAATCGCGCGATTGTGGATGAGCTCATACGAAAAAACATCAAGACCGATTTCGACTTTCGCGATGACCTGGAGGTGGAATGGGCAGGACACCCCAACTGGTTCTTTCGTCTCAGCAAGTTTTCGCTGCCGTGGTTCCGGCACGTGTGTGTGCCCGAGACTTCGTTTCTGTCTGACGTGAAGAATCTGCCCGACAATCTCGATGACTACGTGCTGAAACCCCTCTACTCCTTCGCTGGAATCGGCGTGAAGATCTCTCCAACTCGGGAGGAGATCCTTGCGATTCCAGAAAGCGAGAGATCGAATTTCATCCTGCAGCGCAGGATGGATTTCGTAGCAACTGTCGCGACTCCCAGCGGGATGACGAAGGTTGAAACGCGCATCATGTACATCTGGGACGGTGAGCTGAGACCCGTCACGACGATCATTCGCACGGGACGCGGCAAGATGATGGGTGTCGATTTCAACAAAGATCTCGATTGGGTGGGCGCATCGGCGGGATTCTTTCTACCATAAGGTCATATGACGACCGATCCACGCGCAGGCAAACCCGCTGAACCATCGCAGCTTGTGAACATTCCGCGCCTCATTACGAGTTATTACTCTCTGAAGCCGGATCCCGATGAGAAAACGCAGCGTGTCGCCTTCGGCACCTCCGGCCACCGCGGCTCCTCTTTTGCCTCCTCATTCAATGAGAATCACATCCTCGCCATTACGCAAGCGATCTGCCGTTACAGAAAGGTACAGAATATAACCGGTCCGCTTTTCCTCGCGCAAGACACGCACGCTCTCTCAGAGCCGGCATTCGCGAATGCTCTGGAGGTGCTTGCGGCAAATAACGTTGAAGTGATGATCGATGAAGATGGTGGCTACACCCCGACGCCCGCGCTGTCGCATGCCATCCTCACCTATAACCGGGGGCGAAAAGATGCGCTTGCTGACGGCATCGTCATTACGCCGTCGCATAACCCTCCCGAGGATGGCGGCTTCAAATATAATCCGCCTTCCGGTGGTCCAGCCGATACCGTTGCGACAAAGTGGATTGAAAATCATGCCAACGAGTTGCTTGCCGCGAATCTAAACGGCGTTTCACGTATTTCCTATGAGACGGCGTTGAAGGCCGGCGCAACTCACCGCTTCGATTACGTGAGTAGCTATACCGATGAGCTGTGGCGGGTCGTAGATCTCTCCGCAATCTCGACCGCTGGTCTGAACTTGGCAGTGGATCCGCTCGGTGGCGCCGGAGTTGCGTATTGGCCCCGGATCGCCGAGCGTTACAACCTCAAGCTCACTGTTGTCAATCAAGAGGTCGATCCGACGTTCCGGTTCATGACGGTGGATTGGGACGGCAAGATCCGGATGGACTGCTCTTCACCTTACGCCATGGCCAGCTTGATCGCTCTAAAGGATAAGTTCGACGTTGCGTTCGCTTGCGACACGGATCACGACCGGCATGGCGTGGTCACGTCCACTGCCGGACTGCTGAATCCAAATCATTACCTTGCTGTCGCGATCGACTACCTCTTTCAAAACCGGCCGCACTGGAAACCTGATGCGGGCGTGGGTAAGACGCTGGTGAGCAGCAGCATGATTGATCGCGTGGCGGCTGCCCTTCCGCGCCGGCTTGATGAGGTGCCTGTCGGATTCAAGTGGTTCGTCGATGGCCTGCTCGATGGATCGCTCGGTTTCGGCGGTGAAGAAAGTGCTGGAGCGTCCTTCTTGCGAACAGACGGGAGTGCCTGGAGCACGGATAAGGACGGCTTGATCTTGGGTCTGTTATCGGCCGAGATTACCGCAAAGACTGGGGACGACCCTGGTGCGCGCTACCGCAAGCTCACCAGTAAATTTGGGAATCCCGTATATGAGCGCATCGATGCTCCCGCCTCTCCGGAAGAAAAGGCGCTTTTGCAGAAGCTCTCACCCCAACAGGTCGTCGCCAAGGAATTAGCAGGTGAAAAGATTGAAGCGATGCTGACCACGGCGCCCGGTAACGGCGCTCCCATTGGTGGCCTCAAAGTGGTGACCAAGAATGGTTGGTTCGCCGCCAGGCCCTCCGGAACTGAGAACGTCTATAAAATCTATGCCGAGAGCTTCCTCGGCACAGAGCATCTGCGACGCATCCAGGAAGAAGCCCAGGCACTCATCTCGGGAACCTTCAAGGTAGCGACGGCGGTCAGCGGTAGTTAGTTGAATACGGTGGACCTTGCTCCGCCGTCAAAGCCACATACTGAAGAGAGGAGTCAGAGGTTTGACGAGAAGAACGTGCATGACGATGTTGGGAGCGCCCGTCGTCCATGCTTTAGGGCAAGGCGTATCTACGCGCAGCGTAAAGCCCCTGCCTCGAGGGAAACCCTCCGGGCTGCCGTTTCATGCGCGTTTCCTCGATGTAGCCGCCCAAGCCGGGCTGCACGCGCCCCTCATCTATGGCGATCCCAATCATAAGACTTACATTCTCGAAACCGTGGGTTGCGGTTGCGCGCTGTTTGATTACGACAACGATGGCTGGCTCGATATTTTCCTGCTGAGCGGTTCTCGTCTAGAGGGACCGCCGGAGGGAGCCATCAACCGGCTTTATCACAATAACCGGGACGGCACGTTCACGGACGTAACAGAGAAAGCCGGACTCGGCCGCACCGGATGGGCGTCTGCAGTGGCAGTTGGCGACTATAACAATGACGGATTCGATGATCTGTTCATCACGTATTGGGGCCAGAACGCTCTGTATCGCAACAACGGCAACGGCACATTCACGGATGTAATCGAAAATGCGGGCCTGCTCCACACGGGAACAAGGTGGGGTTCAGGATGTACCTTCATTGACTATGACCGCGACGGCCGACTCGATCTATTCGTCGCTAACTATCTTGAATTTGACTTCGACAAAATTCCTAAGCCCGGCCAGAATCCATATTGCAACTGGAAAGGCATTCCGGTGAATTGCGGCCCCCGCGGGCTGCCGCCGAGTACACCAGCTCTCTATCACAACAACGGTGACGGCACGTTCACGGACGTGAGCGTCAAGTCAGGCGTAACAAAAGCACGCGGAAGCTACTCGATGACGACCGTAGCGGCGGATTTCGATAATGATGGATGGCCTGACCTCTACATCGCCTGTGATTCGACGCCCAGCTTCCTTCTGAAAAATAATCACGACGGCACCTTCACCGATGTTGGTCTGGAAAGTGGCGTGGCGCTGAATGAAGACGGCATGGAACAGGCGGGCATGGGCCTGGGGATCAGTGATTATAATTTGGATGGCAGCCTGGACATACTTAAAACGCATTTTGCCGACGACACCGCCGTGCTATATCGAAACGACGGTAAGGGCAACTTTGAAGACGTGACGAACTCGGCTGGGCTGGGCGTCGAAACGCGCTATATCAGCTGGGGCGCGGGTATTTTCGACTTTGACAATGACGGTTACCCGGATCTCTTTTGGGTGACGGGCAGTGTCTACCCGGAAGTCGAGGCGACACTGCCGAATTACCCGTTCAAGAGTCCGCGCATTCTATTTCGAAACCTGAGAAACGGAAAATTTGAGGAACTATTAGACCAAGCGGGACCCGGTGTCGCGGCTGCGCATGCCAGCCGTGGCTGCGCCTTTGGTGACTTCGACAATGACGGTGATGTCGACATTCTAGTGATGAACCTGAATGAGCCTCCGTCTTTGCTGCGCAATGATGTCAGCGGCGCCGGACATTGGCTGAAGGTCAAGCTAATTGGGACGAAATCGAACCGCAGCGCAATTGGCGCGCGCGTAACCGCTCACTACGGCGGCAAGGTTCAGGCGCAAGAGGTACTGAGTCAAGCGAGCTTCTATTCCGCCAACGATCTGCGGCTTCATTTCGGACTTGGCATGGCCGATAAAGTCGATGTCGATATCCGCTGGCCTTGCGGAACCAACGAGAAAATTCCGAACGCGCCGCTAGATCACCTCGTAATTATTCGAGAAGGAGCCGGGATTATCAAAGCCGAAGCCTTCGAAAAGCATTCAATCTAGCGAGAGGATGTTGTAATGCCCGGGATTGGGCACGCAGCTATACTTTTAGCTGGTGGGTTTTGTTGTAATTGCGCTCATGATGGCGAGCTTCGCCGTAGCGCAAGACCTGCAAACATCTTTGATAGAGGGCTCCCAAGCTCTTCAGCGCGGCGACAATGCGGCCGCTGAAGTGGCATTCCGCCGGGCGCTCAGTGCGCAGCCGCAGTCGATAGAAATCCTGAATAACTTGGCGATTGCTCTGGCGCGCGAGGGGAAACAAAGCGAAGCAATCGCGCTCTACCACCGCGCCCTAAAGATCAACCCCGATGATCCGGCAACGACGCGCAATCTCGCCATCGCATATTTCCGGGCTCAGCAGTACAAGAATGCTCTGCCGCTTTTCGAGGCCATATCGAAAGCAGCCCCCGACTTTCAGGTTTTGGAGCTTGCCGGTCTGTCGTACTTCGCGCTGGATCGCTATCGTGAGGCGGCACAATACCTCGAACGCGCCAGCCGTTTGAATCCGTCCGATCTTCCTACTCTCGACATGTTGGGAAAAGCATACACGCGCGCCAAGGAATATGGCCGTGTCGCGGATGTCTTCGCGCGAATTATGGCCGTCAATCCGAATTCGGCCGAGGGTCACGCGATGATGGGCATGGCCTACGATAAGCTCTCTCGCGACGATGACGCGCGCGCCGAGTATGAGGCCGCCGAGAAGGCGAACCCGCATTTGCTCGGCGTTCATTCTGGTCTCGGTCTCATCTATTGGAAGGAAGGCAAAATAGACGCAGCGAAACAGCAGTTTGAGGCAGAGCTGAAGACGTATCCTACCGATCCCGTTTCACACTGTTTGCTGGGCCAGATCTTCCGCAGGCAAAACGATCCCGCCGAAGCCCTGCGGCATTTCCGTGCTGCCATTGCGGCGAACCCCAACTACAAAGAGGCCCTCTTTGAGCTTGGCAAGTCGGAGCTGATGCTCAATCAGCCGAAAGACGCCATCGGACCTCTACGAAAGGCTATTGAGTTGGACCCGGATTACGTCCAGGCTCATTACTCCTTGGGCACAGCGCTGCGTAAGCTAGGCCGCTCAGCGGAAGCGTCGCGCGAGATTGCCATGTCCGAGCAGATCCAAGCGCGCGAACGGGCCGAGGACATTAAGCACGTCAGTGTTGAGCCCCATCCTCAGTGACGTTCATCTGTGGAAGAATGAAATTTGCTGTTGCGAACTGTTTCGTTGCTGATTGCGATCGGAAGCGCTTCCACGCTGTTCGCGCAGAGCCCGCGAGCAGGCTCCCCAGCGGTCCAGACCTACGGAGCTCGCGCGTCGTCTGTGAACGGCCAGGTTAGTCGCGTTGTAGACGGGCAACCCTGGGCCTTAAGTGCTGGGGACCGGATACCGATTCAGCAGCTGATCACGACAGGCCGGGATGGTTACGCACATTTTGAGGTTGCCGGTGGAAGCAGCTTTGATATTTTCCCCAACTCTCGCGTGGTATTTCGTCAAAATGTGGCCAATTCCGGTGATCTGTTAGACGTCCTTGCAGGCAGAGTGCTCATCCATTTCCAACCTGGCCTAGGACAATTGGCGCAACGAATTATCTGTCCGGCCGCAGCGATAACCGCCCATCAGCCAGCCACCGTCGCGCTTGCGATGGATGAAGATGACAACGTGCGTATTGACGTGATCGAAGGCGCCATTCGCGTTCAGCACGCGCTTCTGCCCCAGAGCGAGCCGCTACTTGTAACGGCGGTCGACGCCATTCTTGTGCAAAAAGATCAGCGTATCTCACGTCAATTGGACCGTGGTTCGCTATACCGGTATACCGTGAAACCGCTAAAGGAGGTATTGTCGGCGATTACACTCGGGCATTCTGGCCGTTCAGAGCCTGAGCAGAGCAAATTTCTTACACAAGTGTTGCAATCGCCTCTCGCCCAGAGCTCCGGACGATGAATTCACACTTCTCGCGTGCCACAAACCTCATCGTCTTGATCCTGATGGTCGCGTTCGCCTATGCAGCTCAAGCTCCAGCTCCGCCATCGGGTTCCGCTACAAAGATTCCAGCAGCCACTGGGCTCGAAGCGCCATGGGACGTCCGTAAGATCATCGCAGCACTTCTTTCCGATAACCAGGAGTTGAAGCCGGTGATCGCGCAGTTAGGACCGCAAGCATGGTATGAACAAAAGGGCGCGCCCAGCACTTACGTCATCCAATGGACAACTGCGCAAAGGCAAGTGAATGACGTCGTAATTGCGAGCCAGCTCCTTTCTCAAAACACGGAGAGCTTATCGCTCGCCGTGGACGCTTACTTCCGGCTGGAAGCCCTCGAGACTACGCTCCGGTCGCTGAACGAGGGCGCTCGGCAGTACGGACAGCGAGCAGTGGCCGATAAACTGAGTGAACTGATCGCGCGCGAGTTCAGTGATCGGGAACGGTTTCGTGATTACATTCGGGATCTGGCCACAAGCAAAGAACAAGACTTCAAGGTCGCCGACCAGGAAGCCCAGCGTTGTCGCGGTATGATCAGCAAGGAGTCCCCAGCGTACTCCAGAAAGCCCAAACGGAATTGATGGAAGCAAGTACGTTTACTTGTTCGATCTGCGGTGAAAACTCGCGTGACATCTGCGTTTTTTGCACCAAGGACGCCTGTGGTAATCACCTTTGTGAACGCTGTCACCGCTGTAGCGATTGCTGCGAGTGCGAAATGCGGCTTAGAAATCATGAGCGGAATGGCCACGTAAATTCAGCGCTTTTCGAATCACGCCCTCTCGATCACCGCTGACCCACTCGGTCTGAATCAGCTTCTCATCCAGCCCCGCTAATCGCCCCGCCAGAATAAATCCCGGAAGTGCGTGCTTGAGATCGTGCCACCGCGCCATGTTCACTACCGAACCGAGAGCACGCTCCCGAATGAGATCGAGCGCCTCTGAATTTGACGTCTCGGTTAGGTTCACGAGCGCCAGGCTCGCATTGCGGCGATCCGACCAAACCACCGAGTTCATCAGTTCGACAAACCAGGTAGGCTCGATACGTATCTCCTGCTCGGGATGAAGCTTGGCGCCGATTGCAACCGCTTTGAGCGAACGCAGTGCGTTTTCCCGCACCGTATCCTCGGGATCCTGCAGCGCATATTGGAGCGCATCAACAATCGTTTTCCCGCTCCGAACATCACGCGGGCCATATTGCAGAACGTAAGCCGCAATGGCTCTTTGCTCGGCGTTTGCGGACTCGCGTAGCACTTGATTTACTGCCGTCAAGTCGCGCGCGAGCATGGGAAGGAACGCGACCTGCAACTCGCGGGAATCCGGATCGGCCATGAGCGAATAGCCGTTGGTGAGATCTTCGTCGGTATTGTGTCGACGAATACTGGCTGCCACCGCATCCAGAAATGCGCGGTAGTTATTGACAAGGTCGTCGGGCAACGCAACATCACCCCTGGGAGCCGGACGAAACTCGAAATGCGGCGCGTCCTTCTCTTCCACGCCAACGTACAGGATCATTCTCTGGCCATCGCAGCATGCAGCCTCTATGCGTGAAGCGACAATTCCAGGTATCTTACTGATTCGATCTTCAGCGTCCTCGCGGGAGACGGGAAGTACATCTCCTTCCTTGACGCCCAGTGCGGATCTGATCTTCTTTTCAGCAGTCTTGTGAGTTCCGTAGATCTCGATGACGCCGACGCGAGGGCTGATGTCTTCCGCCGCAAGCGTAATACAAAGCGCAACAGCCGTGATTAAACCCGTAGCGACACGGAAGTAAAGTTTCACTACTCCAGTATCAGACGAGCCTCTTCGGGAGTTGGCTTAAGCTTGCTTTTGCGCGAGGTCGCCGATAAAAGGTAACTTGACGGTCTGATTGTTATACGCCTTGTACATCAAAACAATGAACAACACGAAAATACAAAGCCACAGCAGAGGATAGATGCCGAACAGCATCAATCCTAACCCCGTGCGTAGCAAAGACAAGCGACGCGAAGATCAGGTGCAAGACCATCCAGAACACAAAAATACCTAAGTGCAAAAACAGCGACTGAAATGCATTGAAGCGAACGGTCTTGTTCTGGTTGTATGGGGCAATCACCAGAAACACGATGCTGCAGATCAGTCCTATGAAGAACGGGAAGTAGCAGAGCATGCTCGCCACGTTGTTAGTAAGTCCGGAAGATGAAGCGACCGGAGGCGGAGCCGCTGAAAAGGCTGCTCCCCCTGTGGTACCCGTTGTTCCTCCCGCTACTGCCGTGCCGCAATTTGGACAGAAACTACCTGTTGCCTGCGCACCGCAATTTGGACAGAATGCCATTGAATCCTCCCGTGGTCAAAAGCCACATTTGTTTGAGTCTAATCCAGATCGAGAGCAAACGCTACGCGATCACATGCCGCCGGATCGCCGGCCGTAGTACGAGATTCACTAGTACCATGATTACCGAGAAGATGGGCAGAAGCATTAAGCCCCGCTGATAATTCTGGTGCTCGGCGAGCGCTCCAATGATCGGTGAACTCACAGCCAGTCCGATCCAGCCGCATGTAATCACGATCCCCAACGCAGTCGCAGCCCCACGATGAAACGTGTCCCCCACGATTGCAAGCGTAGTTGGGAAAACAGGTGCCATGGTAAGGCCCGCGCAAAAAACAGCAATAGTAATGCTGCTACGGGAGTGAAGATGCAACATGGCGTAGGTCGTGATCACCATGAGAATGGATGAAGCTAATGTGACCATCAGCGCTGGAATTTTGATTAGCACTCGCGAAACCACGACTCTTCCGACCAGAATGCCGAAGGCAAATCCGTAACTAACAACCCCACCCGCTGCACGGGAATCGAAGTGAGCCGAAATGAGATACGCTTTCAGCCAATTCCACACGCCAACTTCGCAGGCGACGTACAAGAACAGGAAAAGACACAACAAGATTAGGGCGGGTCGGGAAAGCAGCACGGGCACTTCGCTCAGCCGGAAGCTCGCCTCGCCTGAGGGAGACGGCATTCGCGTTACCGCGTTTACAACGAGAGCAATCACCGTTAGAGTGGCGACCGAGTAGCAAAGCACCACCGGACTCATGAGGTAGCTCGCCGCGTACGTGGTAATAATTCCGCCCAAGCCAAAAAATAGGTTCAGGAAGTTCAACGCCGAGCCTCGTCTGTTTGGCTCAACCGCGCCAACCAGCGCATTCGCAGCGGTGACGACTACGCCGCCGCCAACCCCGAGTACGAAATACGCAACCAGCAGGCCACCGTAGCCGCCCGCATTGGGAGCTGCAAACAAAGCAGCTGTAATGAGCGAAAGACCCGTCACGAGCGCAAGCTTGTTGCCTCTGACATCGATCACGGGCCCCGCGGATAGAGAAGCAACCACTAGCCCCAGAGCTTGTGCCAATCCAAGGTTCCCTTGTTGCGCGGGCGTCAGCGGGTAGGACGGAAGAAGTGCACCCAGAATAGGCGCGATTAAACCGTACACGAAGATGGCCAGCGTCGCAGCCAATATAAGCATTTCGAGAAATGGTATCAAACTGCAGCTATTGCGTGATGCTGCCGGGCCGCTACTTCCGCCAGGATCTCGCCTGCTCGCTGGCACTGTTCACGCGAAACGTCCATGTGCGTGACTACGCGCATTTCAGTCGAGCTAATACCATTAGCGAGAAGCCCTTCGACTTTCAACCCCCTGCTCAACTGCGTGGTCGAAAGCCCGAGACCGGAAATGTCGAATACCACTATGTTGGTCGACAAGCGACTCGGATAGATCTTGATCCCTGGAATCTCGGACAAGCTCTCCGCCAGATGGCGAGCGTTCTGGTGATCTTCATGCAGGCGTGCGGGCGACTCCTCGAGAGCGATAAGCCCGGCTGCGGCGAGAACGCCCGCCTGACGCATACCGCCGCCCAACCGCTTCCGGTACAGCCGTGCTTGTGCAATAGCTTCCGCCGTACCGGCCAGCAGCGAACCTACAGGCGCACCCAAACCTTTTGAAAGACAAAACATTACGGAATCCGCATCCCGGACAATGCGGCGCACTGGCGTATTTGTCGCTACAGCCGCATTGAAGACGCGCGCTCCGTCGATGTGAACTTTCAGTCCGCGGTCGTGGGCCTTGGTACAGATCTCGTCTATTATTTCGAGCGGATAGACAGTGCCTCCACCCATGTTGTGAGTATTTTCGATCGAGATCAGCGTGGTAGGCGCATTATGTGCACCGCCAGGCCTGAGAGCGCTTTCAATCTGCTTCCAGGTCATCAACCCATCTTCGGTGTGTACTGCCCGAACCAGACAACCCGAAAACCACGCCGTCATCGACAGCTCCCAGTCGAGAATATGCGAGCGCGCTTCGCAAATGACTTCTTCACCGTGATTCGTGTGGAGCTTAATAGCGATAGTGTTGCCCATTGTTCCCGTTGGAACAAATAGGGCTGCTTCTTTGCCGAGAATTTCCGCTGCTCGCCGCTCGAGATGGTTTACCGTCGGGTCTTCACCGTAAACATCATCGCCGACCTCAGCAGCTGCCATCGCCCTTCGCATCTTCTCTGTAGGCTTGGTTACAGTATCGCTGCGGAGATCGATGCACTCTGGCTTACGCACTGATGAACTCCTGGAAAATTTCATTCGAAAGCAGGATTCCGCTCTCCGATAGCCTCAAACGATCTCCAGTGCACTCCAACATACCGGCTTTAACCCATTTGTCGATCGGTTCTGCAAACCGCGACCACTCCTGATCCGTAGGTCGAATGCCATTCATCAGCCGCAATCCTACGAAAAAATGCTCCTCGGAAGAATCGGTTCCCGTCGCCTCGCGTTGATCAAAACTCGCGCGCTCGTTTCCCATAAGATATCCAGCGAGCGTATCGCTGTTCGACCATCTTTCGCGTCCGTTAAACGAGTGTGCATCCAATCCAAATCCCACGTAAGGTTCCAGTCTCCAATATTTGAGGTTGTGTTTGGATTCGCACCCAGTCTTCGCGAAATTTGAAATCTCATAGCGGCTCAGCCCGCACGTAGCCAAGCTCTCGACCGCCTCTTCGTACAGCTTCGCCGTCAGCTCCTCACTCGGCAAGTGACCCGCTCCGTAACGCATTCCTCCAAGCAGGACTTCTTTCCCCAACCGGCTATCTTCATCAATTTCAAAGATGTAAACGGAAACATGCGGCGGTTCAAGGCGCTTGATCCAATCGAGCGAGTATTCCCACGATTCCCACGTCTGCCGCGGCAGCCCGGCAATCAGATCGATATTGATGTTTCGAATCCCCGCCTCGCGTAAGAGCGGCAATATCGGCCTCCACAGTTTCCGCGGTGTGCGGACGTCCTGTCTTACGGAGCTCAGCCGTTACAAACGACTGCACTCCGAGGCTCACCCGGTTGATTCCGCACCGCAGCCATTCCGTCACGGCCTCCCGGGTCATGGTTCCCGGCGCGCACTCGAGTGTTACCTCGCCCAGCTTTTGGCGAGGCATCTCGTCCATTACCAACGCCATGCTTTCGTAGCGGATTAAACTCGGTGTACCGCCGCCGAAGTAAACCGTTTCAGGAAACCATTCCCACGATGGGATTTCACCTCTTCGAGTAGTGCCCGCTCATAAAGCGCTCGAGTTTCGAGAGACGATACACCCGAAGCAAAATTGCAGAAACTGCACTTCTGGTAACAAAACGGATAGGAAACGTAAACGCCTGGCATCTCTGTTAAATCAAGCGAACCGATTCGCCCAGGTGCTGGCCGATTGCCGAACCGATCAGCTCATCCAGAGTCTCGTTCGTCTGCGGTAAAACAAACGCCTGCTTCCTCTCATCCCAATCCAGTTTGAAGCTCTTGGAATGGGCCGAAACCCATATTTGACGAACCGGGCCATTGGGGCTCACCACGAACTTCGCCTTTAGGCTCCTCAAACTCGATCCCAAGCGCGCCGGCGTTGAAATCTGGCTCGAAATCGTACTGCGTCTGATGCGCTCCGTAAGCTTTTTATAAAGTGATTGCAGCGCGGCGTCCGCTCTTGTTTTGAATTCTTGTTCGTCCATGGGTGTCCTATCTACATTCTCTTCTGAACCGCAAGGAAAGTCTGGAACTTTACTATTCTGGTCTCATCTGCTAACTGCGCAGCCGCCTTATGGAGTGTTCGTGTATCCGTCAAACCCTAATCCCCGGCACGACTAGGCTGTTCAGCGATTATCTTTACGACTTTGATCGAGTAAAGAATTTTTATCCCAGTCATTTCTGCGATGCCGACAGCTCTCGCGAATGCCGCTAGGAAATCAATTTTCCCGAGCAGCGTCGCGCTTCGCTCGTTTCAGCGCTTCGTCGAGCAGAATGGAGATTCGGCCGCACTCTCGAGGTTAGCTTTGCCTGGCACGGTCGCGGTGGTGACAGGTCAGCAGGTTGGCCTTTTCTCCGGACCAGCGTACACCGTCTTACAAGGCTTTAACCGCAGTCAACACTTGCGAAGCAGCTGAATGAGCAGAGGATTCCGGCTGTGCCTGTCTTTTGGCTCGCGACGGAAGACCACGATCTCGCGGAGGTTGATCATGTCTGGGTGTTCGATGATGCCGCGAGGCCGACAAAAATAACAGTTACGGAGACCGCCGCCGGCGGCGGGCCAGTCGGACGCGTGACGGGTGCATCAGTACCCTTCCAGAATTGAGAGAGCCTTGGGCAAACTGCCATTCGCCAATGAAGTCGTCGATCTCGTCGAGGCTGCCTATGCCGACTCTTCGGGAACGGGCCCGACATTTGGCTCCGCCTTCGTTCCTTTTTGCGCGAGTTCTCAAAGATTGCGGTCTGCTCTATCTCGACCCTTTAGCCCCTGCGATTCGTGAGATTGCGGCTCCGCTTCATCAGGCAGGCGATACACTGCATCCCTGATCTATTCACGCGCTCAGACAACGAAATCGGGAGCTCGTGTCCGCCGGTTACCACGCGCAAGTGCACATCGATGACAGCACATCGCTCGTATTTCTGATGGAGGACAACAAGCGGATTCCGCTGCGCTGGAAGGATGGCCGCTTTTTCACGAGGGACGATCGTACACACCGGATCATTTAGACCGCATTAGGCGGCAGCGTATCACCAAATGCGCTGCTGCGTCCCGTAATGCAAGACTATCTCCTCCCCACGGCCGCTTATGTCGGTGGCCCTCTGAGACCGCCTACATGGCCCAGTCGCAGGTGCTCTATCAAGATCTTTTGGGCCGGATGCCCGTGATTTTTCCCCGGCATAGCTTTACCTTGCTCGATTCGCGCGCGAAGAAGTTGACGACACGCTATGAACTCCGCGTGCCGGATCTGTTCGATCACCAGGAAAACGTTGAGGGCCGCATAGCGGCGCGTTTTGTTCCCGCAGGTCTCAACGAGGAGTCTGCGCCGTCACGCGAACTCAGTATCCTCTCTGATGGGTCGGTCTGGAATCCAAGTTGTCCGATTTCGATCCGACTCTGCGCAGGCCGCAACTAAGAGCACCGCAAAGATTCTTTACCAAATCGATAAGCTCTCGCGAAAAGACGGCGCGCGAGAAAATGCGCCGAGATGAGCATGCCAAGCGAGATGCAGACTTATCTGATGAATCTGATCTATCCGTATCGGCATCTGCAGGAGAGATTCTATTCCATGATTCCTTTACTTGCGCAGCATGGACTGGATTTGCCGCAACGTTTGATGCAGGAAGTCGCATCTCGCCTGCCCCGATCACCTCGATCCGTGTTCATTTAGCTGCACAACGAGTTCGGTTGTTATACTCAGGTGGTTTCTGCGCTGCTGGAGTGGCGGAATTGGCAGACGCACGGGACTCAAAATCCCGCGGGATTCACTTCTCATGTGGGTTCGACCCCCTCCTCCAGCACCATTTTGTACTCAAATCCTCTGGCTCGCGCGCTGTTTCTGCTAAACCAGTGTAGGAAGGAGCATGTTCGCTTTGACCGATCGCAAAACAAATCCTCATTCGAGATGGTCTTCAGGATCGTCCAATCCCGACCCGGTCTCCGATTCAGCGGGCTCGGTCGCGACATTGACCGTTATCGGAAAAGCGATGGTGATTCGTGGCCGCATCACGAGCCGGGAAAGTCTTCATGTTGACGGCCAGGTCGATGGCACTCTCGATTTGCCCGAATCCCGCCTCACGATCGGGCCGAACGGGCGAGTCGGCGCCGATGCCCACGCCCGAGAGATCGAAGTGCTGGGTACCGTGACCGGTGACCTCGAGGCAAGGAAGAAATCACCATACGCAAGGGAGGCCGCTTAGTTGGCGATCTCCGGACGCCCGGCATCATCATCGAAGAAGGTGCTTACTTCAAGGGTCGAATCGAAATAGTAGATACCGAAGAACAGCCCGACGCGAGTGAACCTCACCCGACCCTAAGGGGGCTATCGCCGGGGCTTGATATCACCCGCTCCGCAGTCTCATGCCTCCTATTCTTAAAGCGTTTCTTGTGACCGTATGTCTATACCAACTCGCCGTTATCGTCTCGTAGCGGATAACGGAGTATTGCCTGCTCAGTGCCCACTCGAGCGGAAGATTCCTCCGAAGTCTGCGAAAGATTTGTGATGTAAGTAATCGTAATATCTCGCGACATCTGCTGTTCGACGGTAAGCCGCGCTTGCGGCGTGTTGGTGATCCCCTGGGCGAGCGGATCGATTTTGATATTCGTGATGCCAAACAACTTTGAAAGGCGATTCGAAG
>CAVYEN010000002.1:0-472799 GCA_963767725.1 Vulcanimicrobiota bacterium | reverse complement strand
CGTCTTTCCGCCTTGAAAGGGCGATGTCCTAACCGATAGACGATGGCGCCGCGTGTGCCTTCAACACCCTACCGGGCACGGCTCACACTGTCAATGGTTGCTGCGCGGCGCTAACCGGCAGCTCGCTGATGTACTGGTGGACTAAGAAGATCGCCATGCTGCCTTCGCCGACGCTCGATGCGACGCGCTTCATCGATCCATGTCGAACGTCGCCCGCTGCGAATATGCCGGGGATACTCGTTTCGAGCAGATACGGATCGCGCGAGCGTTTGCCGTTGGAAGGTTGCAGGTCGACGACGTCGCGGCCGGTACAAATGAAGCCCAGCTTATCGCGTATCAATGCGCTCGGCAGCCACGCGGTCTCCGCCTGGGCGCCGATAAAGACGAACAGCCCGTCGGCGCACATGGTTTTCTGCTCACCATTGGCATACTTCACTTCAATCGATTCGAGGTGGCCGGTTCCGATGACGTTGACAACCTCGCATTGCAGCTCGATGCGAACGTTTTCTTTTCGGTTCAACTCGTCGATAAGATATTGCGACATGCTGGCGGCGAGTTTCTCGCCACGCACGAGGATTGTGACGCTGCGCGCGTAGCCGGAAAAGAGCATGGCGGCCTGCCCCGCCGAGTTGCCGCCGCCGACGATAAACACGTCCTTGCCGCGGGCGCCGAGCGCCTCGGTGCGGGCCGCGCCGTAGTACACGCCGCGACCGAGGAATGCCTCGATTCCGGGAACCGAAAGCCGGCGCCACTCTACGCCGCTGGCCAGAACGATCGCCTTGGTTTCGACGCGGTCGCCGCAATCCAAGACGATCGCATGCGTCGTGGCCGGCGGTTCGCGAGGTTCGATCTTGCTGGCTTGCCGCGTAATGATAATCTCCGCGCCGAATCGCCGCGCTTGCGAAAGGCGCGGGAGCTCAGGTCGTCGCCTGAGACGCCGGCCGGGAAACCGAGATAGTTTTCGATGCGCGACGACGTCCCGGCTTGGCCGCCGGGAGCGCGGCACTCGACGAGCACCGTGCGCAAGCCTTCGGAAGCGCCGTATAGCGCCGCGGATAAGCCCGCCGGCCCGGCGCCGACGATTGCGACGTCGTACGTCGTTTCGTGCGGCGCGGTTTGCAGCCCCAGGCGTTGCGCGAGATCGGTGAACGACGGCGCAACTTGGTGCGAGCCATCCGAATAGACGACCACCGGATAGCGGCCGCCGCGCACGATCTCCTCGGGCACGTCACCATAATCGACAGCGTCGGCATCGTCGGGGTCGACCCAGCGAAATCCGACGTGATTGCGCGCGAGGAAGTCTCGCAGGTCGTAACATTCGAAATCCAAGCGATTGCCGATCACGGTCACGTTCGCGACAGGCGTCGCGATCGAAGCCTCTTGCAGCCCGGTGATGCGGCGCGCCATGGAGGCCGAAACCTGGCGGTTCACTTCCGGGCATCGCGCTACCAGCTCGTGAAAGTCTTCTGCTTCGAGCCGCATCAAGCGCGATGGCGCGGTTGCCCGAACCGAAGCGAGAAAACCCGATCCAAGCAGCAGCGGGACCTCGCCGAAGAAGCCTCCCGGTTCGACGACGTCCAAGACGTGTTCCGCGCCCGCGATGACCTTGACGATTTCGCACCGGCCCTCAAGGACGACGTGGAAGGCGGCGGCCTCGCCCTCGAGCACGACCCGATCATCGGCGCTCACCCGTATGTCGGCGCTGCGCGCCACGATCCGCTCGAGGTCGCCGTCGTGCGCCGACGCGAAGAGCGGAATTTTGGCCAGTAACTCGGCGGTGATCATGGTGGCGGGACTGGTGTGTTTCGGCCCAGGCAGTCGTACGCCTGGGGCGCCACCGGTCGATTCAAAGGGAACTGGAAGCCGGCGTTAGCATTCCGTTCCATGCAATTCTTCGATCGCTCGCGCTCGATAGCGCAGCCGGGCTTCAATCGCTGGCTAGTACCGCCGGCAGCGTTGTGCATTCACCTTTGCATCGGGGAGGCGTACGCGTTTAGCGTCTTTACCAAGCCGATGGCGCAAGCGATCGGCATTACCGCCCCCAAGCCCGGCGTCGATTGGACCGTCGCCCAGCTGGGCTGGATCTTCAGCTTAGCGATTCTGTTGCTCGGCCTCTCGGCGGCGTTCGGCGGGAAGTGGGTGGAGCGGGTCGGCCCGCGCATGGCCATGTTCGTTGCGGCAATCTTCTTTAGCGTCGGTCTGTTCGTGGCCGCGATCGGCGTCAACGCGCATTTGCTCTGGCTCGTCTATCTCGGCTACGGTGTCATCGGCGGATGCGGACTTGGCATCGGCTACATCTCGCCGGTTTCGACGCTGGTCAAATGGTTTCCGGATCGTCCGGGCCTTGCTACCGGAACGGCGATCATGGGATTCGGCGGCGGCGCGTTGATCGGTGCGCCATTGTCAGTGTTGCTGATGCGGCATTTCGCGAATGGAACCAACACGGGCGTGGCGCAAACGATGATCGTGCTCGGAATCCTCTACTTCATCTGGATGGTCGTCGGGTCGATGATCGTGCGCTACCCGGCCGAAGGATGGAAGCCGGCCGGGTACGTGGCGCCGGTGCAGTCGCAGGGCATGATCACGACCGCGAACGTGCTTCGCGAGGAAGCGCTGCGGACGCCGCAGTTCTATCTGCTTTGGTTCGTGCTCTGCTTGAACGTCACCGCCGGCATCGGCGTGCTCGGCCAAGCCTCGCTGATGATTCAGGAGATGTTCGGCGTGACTGCGATCGCCGCGGCCGGTTTCGTCGGGCTCATGAGCATCTTCAATATGGGCGGGCGGATCTTTTGGGCCTCGCTCTCGGATTACGTCGGTCGCAAGACGACGTATGCAATTTTCTTTGTATTGGGCGCCGTGCTCTACTTCTTGGTCCCCACGTTGGGGCATTTGCACGCACTGGCGCTCTTCGTTCTATCGTTCCTCGTTATCATCAGTATGTACGGCGGCGGCTTCTCGACGATTCCGGCATACCTGCGCGATCTGTTCGGTACCGTGAACGTCGGCGCCATTCACGGAGCGTTGCTCACCGCGTGGTCGGTAGCCGGCGTCGCAGGGCCGGTATTGATCAACTACATTCGCCAGTACCAAATCGAGCACGGCGTCGCCAAAGCCGACGCCTACTCGGTGACGATGTACGTCATGGCCGCGCTGTTAGTCGTCGGGCTGCTCTGCGATCTCGCGGTTCGTCCCGTCGACGCGCGACATCACCTCGAAGCCGAAGCCACGGCGACCTGAGGAGAATGCGATGGATCAGCTCGAAGAACAGATGCGCCGCTCCAACAGCAACACGACGTTCCTGGTGCTGGCGTGGTTGTGGGTCGGCATTCCCCTCGCCTGGGGAATCGCGGTCACCATCAACAACGCGATGAAGCTTTTTCAGTAACCAAACGTCGTTCGGTGACGGCAGTGACTCGCGTATCGCGTCCGCACGCGAGCGCAATCAAGCCTCAAGGTCAGTGCCCTACGAAACGTAAGCCGCCGCATGCCACGAACAAGAACAGCGTCACAACGGCGCTGATGAGCAACGAGGCGGCGCACCCCATACGATTATTAAAGAACAGAAACATTTCGGGGGCATTCTTACCCGAAACGTCGACTTCGCACACCGACCTGAAGGGCGAACGAAGGCTGGCGAGTTCAGCAATCGGGGGCGCTGGCGAAGCGCGTGACCTGAATCAGCATACGCTTGGCGTCCAGCGCCGACGGCGCACGCTAATAATCACTGCTTGGACGCAGCTGCAATGCCGGCATCGCTTCGAGTTCGACTCGGACCGCATCATCGATTGGAATGACGGGCCGTGCCTTGCATTTTCGTGCTCCATCGGCGAACCCTGCGGACGTTCGATCCATGTCAGGCCACGCACCACGTGATTAGAGCGAGGCGCTGGTAATCGGGGTAGGCTGCTCGGTCTCCATTTGCAGATACTCGGCGGTGGAACCCGCGCTTGCCAAGACCTTACGAACATCGACGCTGCGCAACGATTGATTGTTAAACGTTCGAAAATAGAACCGCAGGTTCCTTAAATCTGCGGCAGCCGTCCAGAGGGTCCATTCGTCGATGCTCTTCCCGTTAACCACGTCGCGGACCGCGCCGACGGGAATGTCGAAGTTGTTGAGGATGTGGAAGATTTGCTGGACGGCGTCAGCGGCGGTTGCGGGCTGTACCGCCGCGGCTTCATACGCGACGGCGCGCACGAAGCGTGACGGCGGCGTGAAATCGCCGGGAAGTCCGTAAAATCCAGAGCCCTGGCCGAAGCTGTTCAGGATAACGCCTTTAACGGTCACCGCCTCCCGGTTGTCCGCGGAGAGGCCCACGTAGTTGCGCAAGTTGGTCATATGCCAGTCGAACGTGGGAGAGTTCGTGAGAACGCCGAGCGGGTCGTCGTAGATGACGAGCTTTCCGCCGATCGGCTCAACGACGACCGCGGCGCCCGTCTTATCGACGATACGAAAATGAACCGGCGGCGCCATTCCCAAGGCCGCTATGACGGTGGGCACGAGGGCCACGCGATCGTAGGCCGCTTTGACCTCCGCAACGCTCGCAAAGTTTCCGAGAATCCACATCGAGTATTGATAGCCGGCCATCGCGCGCGACGCGTTCTGGGGCGTGACGTTTGCGAATCCGGCCGATCCCGGGAAAAAGAACTCGCCCACGTACAAACCTCGATCGTTGAGCCCATCGACGAGGACCGGAAGGCCGAATGCGTTCGCACCCACCATTCCGTACTTGCTCTTAAAGGCGATCCCCGAGCCGTTGTTGGGCAGCGTGCCGACGAAGGACGTTCCGGCTGGAAAGACGCCAACTTTAGATTCGAGGTCCGCTCCGAACTCGAGCGTACGGGCCACCACGACGCTGCCATCCTTGGCGGTGAGCCGGATTCCGGTGCATGCGCGCGCGGTCTGCGATACCACGAGCAACATCGCCGCGAGAACGAAAATCACAACATAACGCTTCATACGCTCAGCCTTCGACCAAGCGAGCGCCATCTCATTTTGCCGCGTCAACCCTTTTCGGCTTTGACTCTGCCGCACAGCGCATGGCCATTTCGCCCTGCGCGCTGGTTTTGAAGGGCGAGCAAACCGCTCCAGCATAATCGCCGATAAACCAGTTGCTTGGGGACTCAGGAGTTGGCCGAAATCCGCGGGCCGACCATGAATCGCCCTTAAGAAAGGATTGAATGAAATGAAATTCTTTTCGTGGATCTTTTCGGGGTTGCTTTTGGCCGTTTGCGGGGGCGCGGCGATCGCCGCAATGAGCGGGGGAATCGTTACGTTCACGCCCGGCAGTCTCAATTTGGGTGGCGGGGACCGGCCCGGCGAAGGGTTCTTCGTTAGCGGTTATGGTTGGTAACCCTAATACTTCCGGCACGGCAATCATTCGCGTTAAGATGCCGGACGGCTACACCAATGCGCCGCATTACCATTCGCATCCCGAATACATCACCGTCATGCAGGGAACGCTTCTATTCGGTCTGGGCGACACCATCAACAAGGCAAAAGCGAGAATCATTCCGGCGGGGTCGTTCATCATGGTTCCCACCGGCGTCCATCATTGGTCGATCGCACGAGGCGAGACGATCGAGCAGGTCGGCGGCGAAGCGCCGTTGACGAATCTCCCAGTCAAGCACGCCGGAATGTAGCTTCGCGTTCAAGCGGCTTTAAGGGCCGGATCGGCGGTCGGCTGATTGCGACGCGATCATCCGCCGCGACGTTAGCGGGCGCCTTCGCGGCGGCGAGCTTTCGACTAGCGAGCTGCTAGATTGGCGCCCTTAACTTTTTATTGACGATCGAGTAGTAGCGTTTGGCTGCGATGTCTTCGGCGCCAGCGTTACCGCAAGGAGATACATGACGATTGGGCTGAACGACTCGAAATGGCTTGACGACGCCATCTCCGATGCGCGTTCTGATCGTTGAGGACGATCCTCGGATCCATCAATCGCTGGCTAAAGACCTGCGCCGACAGCACCATGCCGTCGATGTCGTCGAGGACGGTTTAACCGGTCTGGAGTTCGCCCGCACCGAAGTGCACGACGTCATTTTGCTTGACGTACTTTTGCCTGGGCTGGACGGCTTGGAGCTTTGTCGCCGGCTTCGTGCCGATAAATCGAAAGCACTTATCCTGATGATCACCGCGCGTGATGCAGTAGGCGACAAGGTCGCTGCACTCGACGCAGGCGCCGACGACTATCTCGTAAAGCCGTTCGATTTGGCGGAACTCTCGGCACGAATTCGTGCGGTTTCCCGCCGGCAAGGCCCGCTACAGGAGGCGATTCTGGAACACGGGAACCTGCGACTCGATCCGAGTCGCCGTTTGGTCACTTATAACGGTATCCTGGTACCTCTGACCGCTACCGAATATACCATCCTCGAAACGCTGATGCGCAATCCACTTCAGGTTTTTAGTCGTGCGATGTTGCGCGATAAGGTCACTACCTTTAGTGACGATTCCGTGCCCGACTCGATCAAGACGCATATTACCAATATTCGCCAAAAAGTTCGAGTCGTCGGTGGAGTCGACGACCCGATTGAAAACGTTTACGGAATGGGCTATCGGCTTGCCGACGTTAAGTCGTGAA
The DNA here is from genome assembly GCA_963767725.1 of Vulcanimicrobiota bacterium. Classification (GTDB taxonomy): domain Bacteria; phylum Vulcanimicrobiota; class Vulcanimicrobiia; order Vulcanimicrobiales; family Vulcanimicrobiaceae; genus Cybelea. The sequence continues at coordinate 466,221 of CAVYEN010000002.1, read as the reverse complement.
CCAGATTCCGGTCCGCTGGCATTGGAGCACCGGCTCCTCTTATCATACCTCGCGACATTCGCGGTGGTCTTCGTCGTTGCCGCCCTGGCGGTACGTTTCGCCTTCGTCGGCGTCCTCGATCAGCAAGCGGCTAAGCGGCTCCAGGACGTCGCAAGAGCCGGCCTTAGAAGCGTCGTCTTCACCAACGATACTCTTGCGATCGACGAAACGGAAATATCGAATAAATCGCTCCTGACCCGCGAACAAGGTCTGCAATGGTTCGACGCCAACGGCCGTCTCGTCGGCGGCGAAGGTTTAACGCCGGCTGTCGCGATGTCTCCGGCTGAAGGGCGACGACGACTTGCCGTCGGCCGCCAAATGTTCGACAGTTTTACCGAGCCGATTTTAAATCCGAGAACACACCAACGCGTTGGGACCGTGAGAGCCACCGAATTGAACGAACAGGAGCGCGCTGACGTAGGATATCTCGATACCGGGCTCCTGATCGGCACGCTCATCGCAGTCGTCGGCGGCTCTATGGGCGGACTGGCGGTGGCTCGCAAGGCCGTGCGGCCGGTCGAACGGAGCTTTCAAACCTTACGCGAATTCACTGCCGACGCATCGCACGAATTGCGCGGCCCTCTCACCGCAATCGCTACAACTGCGGACGCGGCACTGCGCGACATCGAACGAGATCCCGCGCACGACCACTTTCGGTTCGAAGCTATCGCGGATGCCGCAAAGCAGATGTCACGCCTCACCAACGACCTGCTGCTGCTTGCCGGCGCAGACCGCTCGCTCGAACGAGAGCTATTCGTCGTTGACCTCGTCGCTACTTTGAACAAGTTAGCTCAGGTATATGGCTTGCGTTTCTCACAAGCGGGAATCGCACTGAACTTTGCGCCGGACGGCGCGGCGACCGTCTATGGCAATCCTGCACAGATCGAACGCATCGTGACGAATCTTCTCGAGAATGCGCTGCGCTATACGCCGGCGGGTGGCCGCGTATTCGTCGAAAGCCGGCGAGATGGCGCGGCAATCCTCGTTGTGGTTCGCGACTCCGGAATCGGAATCGCTCCCGAGCATCTCGAGCGAATTTTCGACCGCTTTTGGCGCGCCGATCCCGTGCGTTCACCGGGAGGATCCGGACTCGGACTCGCCATTGCACGGGCGTTGGCGCGCCGGCACGGTGGCGACGTTACGGTGACGAGCCGACTTGGTATCGGAAGCACCTTTGTTGCTTGGTTTCCGGTTCGCCCGCGTTAGCGTTGAGCTGGCGCCTTGCGCTTGACGATTTCTTGACTATCTCGCGATAGTATCCGGCTCGTGCAAAACTTCGGCGTTCGATGATGCAGCTAAACTCCTCGAAGGGACCGATCGACGCGGAAATGGGGAGCCGCAAATACATAGATTGCCGCGAGTTCAACAAGTACAGTGGCTGCTCGATTAGGATCTCTGGAACGGATCGTGAAGTAGTGGAGACAGCCGTGGAACACTTTGTTTCCACGCATGGTTACCGCGGTTGGGAAGAACTGCGCATCGTTTTACGGGCCGCGTTAAAAACCGAGACGTAGGGCAGTAGAGCGCCACAATGTTCGACGAGCCCGTCCGTCTTTCACGGCGAGAAAAGCAGGTCATTGGCCTCATCGCCCAGGGACTTTCGAACCGCCAGATCGGGCGGCTTCTCATGCTGTCGGAGAACACGATAAAAAGTCACGTCACTCACATTCTCGCGAAAACTGATTGTACGGCTCGCGCGCAGGCAGTGGCTCATGCGATCCGCATGGGACTCGCATCGTAATTGTCATGTGGGCCTGGTTCAGATTCGAATCTGACAAGGACGAGTTCAGGTCGTAGCGGGTCACCTCATCTCGTCACGCTTCATGCGTAAGTGACGCCGACGAGATAGCCTTCAGGCGCGATTCGTGGCGGCTCGGGTCACCTCATTGTTCCGAGTTGTTCCTAGTCGAATCGGCCAATACGTATGTGGGGCGCCAACCAGCAAGTGGACTCGGCACTTGAACGGGCGGAAACCTCCCACTGTTCGCCGCAGTAAGACGCCGCATGGTGAGATACCAGTTAGCTTGAACACCAAAGCCAAACGCGTGTACGACCTTCATCCGAACGAAAACGGGCTTCCAGTTCTAGCCGAAGACGCGGCTCACATGGTCGCGTGCATTGAAGCGGACCGTGGAAACCCCTTACAAGCGGCCCGCATCATCTACAGCTCGGTTGGAGAGCCGTCGGACAACAACCGGGACGTGCCTACATCGAGATTGAAACAGCCAATCGCTGCTGCGCAGCAGTGCGCGAACGCGATCCCAATCTTGCCCGGCGAGCGCTCGACGACGCTGTCGCCATAATCATGAAGCCTTTCCCATTAAACACCTGAAGGCGAGAGCGAGTTGTGACCGCTCGCGGCCGAAATGTCGCGCGGCGAATCGACGGGAACCACTCCCACATGGATGCTTGATCAATCCTTCGCCTCCACATTGAAAAACCAACTAAGATGCAACGGGCTGAGCGATTGAACTTCCTGCGCTTTTATTTTCTTTTGAGGCGAGTGAACGTTAAGTCTTGTAGCTGAATGCCTTGTCACTGCGAACCAGTTGTACCGTCCTTTAGTCCCATAGGAGCCGAATCGAATGAGGTTGCCCTCACTGTCTCGGCGCCACGCCCGCGGATTTCTTCTGTTAACTTTGCCCGCCTTGTCGAATACAGCACCCGTAATTTGTCGTGGACCACCCTTGTTGTCTTTTGCCCACTTAAGAGATTAACCTGGTGCGACCAGTGACGGTATCCCCATCATGCCGCCGATGATAGGTGGCGGTTTTTCGCAAATTGACTAATCGCTAGGTCTGTGCAAATTCCTCGGGCGTTCTCTAGTCCAGAGCCTTATGCGGTCGCTTCGTGTTGTATCTACCCCGCCCTTTATGAAATCGAACCGACCGGCGTGTCCCAACCGGTCGGGATGTTTAAGGGTGCCAAGGCCGACGAGGGTGGCATTCGTAAACTTATCGAGGTTCTCGAGCTCAAAGCTTGACCGACGCCTCGCTGACAGCGAGCTTGCTGCGACCTTCGGCAAGTGGTGGCCCGACCTGCAAACGAGCTTGGAAAGTATGGCGCCGAGCGCCGATTCCGCCCCGAGAAGAAGGCGGTCGTCCTCGTTGCAGAGGGATGCGCGGTCCTGATCGCGGCCGCTTGCGCCGTCATGTCTTGCGAAGCTCCCGGAGACGATGAGCTTGGCAATCCTCAACGCAAGCAGCGTGAAGCTCTCACCAGGAACAACATTGCAACGCGTACGCTAGTGCGAGAAGCTTGGACGCCTCGAGAGAAGCGGGCCGGCTCGCATGGTCGGCTTTTTGCTTCGGTCCGCTTCGCGCTTGTCGACGCATACGCGAGCGCATGCCTACGGGGCCATTAGAGCTGCGTTCTCCGGGTATTCTAGGACTTAGGGAGGTGGGCCATTTCGTTCGCGGAACGCGATCCCAACCCTAAATTCCTCGCAATCGTGGCATCGTGTTTTGCCTGTCGGACGCGCTTAGATCAGCGCGAATTGCATTCCTATTATCTAGATGATCTGATTGAAGGCACGCGCGCTAGCGATGCAGGTTTCGATGAGGTCCTGCGCGAGAAGTCTTGGACGCTCGAACAAATCGCTCGCGAGGGCTAAGGCCTAACGCTGCCCCCGTGTCAGCGCAAGTCTAGCCGCCGGCGTAAGGGGGAGAAGGAACAAAGAAACCATGAAAAGGCATCGTCTCGGCGCCTGGATCGGTCAAGAATCATACCTCGACAAAAAGACTGGCGTAAAGAATTGCGAAAGCTGGACGGTAAAATACCGGCGTTTCGATCGCCAGCCGGGCGACTAACGGCGTGTTGTCGAACGCGGTTTCGCAACCGAGGTCGACGCTGAAGCGTCGTGGGCAGCGCAGAAAGCTAACCCGCACCGCCCCGTTGCTAAAGTCGAGGTCATCAAAGATCCGCCGATTCGCTTCGACAACTTCTTGGAGCGCTGGCTCAAGACAAAGCGCGTCAGCGTCGGCGCTGGCGCGTATCGGCAGTACGAAATTGTATGTGCGCGAGGACTTGATTCCGTCGCTCGGACATCTGTTGCTCGTCGAGTTGGAGCAAGATCCGCAAGTCATCGAGGAAGCGATGGCGTCGTGGACACGCAGGGATGGTCGCGAGGGCGAATTGTCGGCGCTGTTCGTCAAGAAGGTTTGGAGCACGCTAAGGACTGCGCTGAACAAGGCGCGCGAGATTGAAAAAGCTCGCGACTAACCCGTGCACCTCGGTCGATCCGCCAAAGGTCGAGCGCAAGGAAATGGAGTGCCTTCAGCCCGTCGCAAGTTCGGCAATATCTTGAAGCCTTCGACCAGACAGCTATCGGCGCGGCGATTGTGACGGCGATCGCCAGCGGCTGCCGATGCGACGAGTTGCTCGCGCTGGGCTGGCGCGACATCTCTCTCGACGAGGCCGCGCTTCGCGTCGAGCGGTCATTGGAACGTGTGGCGATTCGGACGCCCAAGCGGGTTCGTTACGAACTGAGGTTCAAGGAACCTAAGACGAAAAGGGTCGAGGCGCACCATTCCGCCACCGACCTTTGCCGTCGAACGGCTGCGGCCATCGCATCTACCAGGCACAGCGCCTGATGGCGGTCGGCGTTCGTCCCGACGGCGGCACGTTTGTCTTCGACGACGACGGAAAGCCCTGGATTCCGACATCGTTCGCAATGCTGTACTCTCGCTTCGCGATGAAGCCGGTCTGCCCAAGACAGGCTTGCACGGCCTGAGACACACCTTTGCGAATCTACTTTTTGCAATCCGACGCAGACCTCAAGACGGTAAAGACCGCGTTGGCCACTCACGGTCGCGATCACTGCCGACTTGTACGCGCACATCTCGCCTTCATGCTTCGTACCGCCGCTGACCGGCTGAACGACCTCATCGAAAAATACGCCTAACCTCGACGCCATTGTCCGGTTGTTCCGAGTCAAATCGCATTTCATGGTGGGCCTGGTAGGATTCGAACCTACGCGCAACCAGTTATGAGCCGGCCGCTCTACCGCTGAGCTACAGGCCCCGGCCCGACGCGTATTCGAGACGCCGCGCGGCCTGCTCCCACCTATCGTGGTGCGTTTGAGCGCGCGTACGGCGACCTTCCCGCGTAACGGGCGGCGTTGCCCAACTGCGCCTCGATGGCCGTGAGACGATTATATTTCGAAGTGCGCTCGCCGCGCGAGAGCGAGCCGGTCTTGATCTGACCCGCCGCTGGTGGCGACGGCCAGATCGGCTATGGTCGTATCTTCTGTCTCTCCCGAGCGATGCGAAATCACGACGCCGTATCCGGCCTTCTGCGCCATCGCCGATGCAGTCGAGGGTTTCGGTCAGCGTGCCGATTTGATTGACCTTGATAAGGATCGCATTGGCGGCGCCTTCCTTGATGCCGCGCTCGAGAAATTTCGTGTTGGTTACAAAGATATCGTCGCCGACGAGTTGGATGCGGTTGCCGAGCGCTTGCGTTAGCTTCTGCCAGCCCGACCAATCGCTCTGGGCGAGGCCGTCTTCAATCGAAACGATCGGATACCGTTCGCACAGGTCGGCGTAGAGCGCGATCATATCGTCAACGCTTGCCGAGCGATCGCGTGAGAGCGGATAGTAGTTGCCGTCTCGATAGAACTCGCTCGAGGCGGGATCGAGCGCGATCGCGACGTCCCTGCCGGCATGATACCCGGCGCGTTCGATGGCGGCGACCATGAGGTCGAGTGCCTGCTGGGGCGTCTCCAGCGGCGGCGCGTAGCCGCCCTCGTCGCCGACGAGTGTCTGCAAGCCGCGTTCGTGCAAGATCGCGCCGATCGCGTGAAAGACTTCGGAGCCGTAGCGTATCGCTTCGGCTTCGCTTGGCGCGCCGACTGGAACGATCATGCACTCTTGAAATTGAGCGCTCCCTCGGCGTGCTTGCCGCCGTTGATCACATTCATCATCGGAACCGGAAGCGTCGTGGCGGACGGACCGGCGAGATAACGAAAGAGCGGCATCGAAAGGCTGACCGCCGCAGCGCGCGCGACGGCCAGCGAGACGCCGACAACCGCGTTCGCGCCGAGCTTCCATTTGTTGGGCGTTCCGTCAAGCTCGATGAGCGTTGCGTCGATCTCTCGCTGCGCCGTAGCGTCGAGGCCTTCGATCGCCGGCCCGAGAACATCGTTGACCGCGTCGACGGCTTTGCGAACACCCTTGCCGTTGTAACGCCGCTCGTCGCCGTCGCGCAGCTCGACCGCTTCATTCTCACCGGTCGACGCGCCGGACGGCACCATCGCTTCTTCCACCGCACCGAAGCTCGTCGCGACCGTTACCGCGACGGTCGGATTACCGCGAGAGTCCAGGACCTCGCGCGCGTGGACGCTTTGGATAAGCGGATTTCCGCCGGCGCGCAGCGGTGAGACCGACACGTTTACTCCTTGATCCAGCGCTCGAGATCGTGACGGCGTGAAACGAAGTCGTTGTCGTTGAAAAAAAGTTTGAGCTCGCGTTCCGCGCTGGCTCGCGCTATCGCTTCCGTGAACGAGGTTGCGTCCGATCGTCTGGGCAAGGTCGCCGCGTATCGAGCCGGGCTCGGCCGCATGCGGATCGGTCGCGCCGATGAGCTGGCGGCAGCCGTCGATGACACGCTCTCCCTCGACCGCCATCGCAACCAGCGGACCGCTCGTGATGAAATCGACGAGATCGGTAAAGAACGCTTTGCCGCGGTGTTCGGCGTAGTGCTCGCGCGCGCGATCGCCGTCGAGCTGCATGAGCTTCATCGCCGACACGATGTAGCCGCGGCGCTCGATGCGTGCGGTAATTTCACCGATGAGTCCACGGGAGACCGCATCGGGCTTGCACAGAACCAGCGTACGTTCAGTGGCCATGGACGCCGCTTACGCACTTGGCTTGCACGGCCCTTGTCTTCGCTGCAGGATGACACCGAAGCGCCGACACCAAAGTCAGTGTGGTGCGACGAATCGCGGGGGCCGGTCCCTATGAACGGGCCGCGCGGGAGCTGGCGGGCTCGGCGTTTTCCTCCATTGAGTACGTCGAGGAAACGGAGAGCACGAACGCCGATGCGGCGGCGCTCCTCGAGAAAGCACCCTTGCGGGGATGTACGATCGTCGCCGAGTTTCAGCGGCGCGGGGCTGGACGTAAGGGCCGTCTGTGGCTGGCCCCGGCGGGAACCGCGCTGCTCTGCACGACGATCTTGCCGCGCATCGTCGATACCGCGAGGCTCTGGATCGTTCCGTTCTGGACGGCGCTGGCGGTTCGGAGCGTACTTCTGAAGTTCGGACTGACAACGACGCTGCAGTGGCCTAACGATTTGCTGCTGGGCGAAAAAAAAATCGCGGGCGTGCTATGCCAGTCTTCTGTAAGCGGCGCGGCGGCGCGCGTGGCGTGCGGCGTAGGGATCAACGTGCGTCGGCCGGGTGCCGATACAGGAATCGAACCTCCTCCGGCCTTCTGCGACGACGTCGTCGCGATCGACCGGACTTCGCTGTTGCAAGCGTTACTTCGGGAATACGAGCGCACTCTTGCGGCGATCGATTCCCCGCAACGCATCACCAAGCAATGGGATGAGGCCGCGAGGCTCCCGGGACGGCTTTATCGCATCCAGCTCGATGGCGACGCGCAACCATTTGAAGCGGTCGCCCAACGTCTCGCACTCGGCGGCGGCTTGCGAGTGATTCGTCAGGACGGCAGAGGCGATACCGTTTCGCTCGCCGATGCGCGCGTTCTCCGCTAGCCCCAGGGCGTCGCTCGGAACGATGCTTGGTCGCGAGGCCGTCTGATTGAAAATCGTTCGATGCGACCCGTCAGGAAAGTTGCCGAAAGCGTGGAAGTCGTCGCGGTGATCGTTGGGGTCGGCATGGACGTCGCGGACGTCACACGCTATCGCTTCGACGCAGCGAAGCTGGCGTGGTTTTCGCGCAAAGTCTACACCGAAGGCGAGATTGCTTATGCGATGCGCAAGCGGAACTGGCCGGAGCGGCTCGCCGGGTTTTTCGCGGCGAAGGAAGCGACGCGTAAAGCACTGGGACACGCGATACCGTGGCGATGCGTTGAAGTACGGCACGAACGAAGCGGTAAGCCGGCGATCGAACTGAACGAACGGGCACAGCGCTTGATGCGCACACGCGGCGTGCGAACGATTCACCTCAGCATCACGCACACTCCTAGGACCGCTGCGGCGCTCGTTATTTTGGAATCGTGATCTACGTTCTCACGCCCAAAGAAATGCGCGCCGCCGATGCGCAAGCAATGGCGCACCTGGGCGAGGACGCGCTGATGCACAACGCGGGCCGGTGCATCGCGCAGCGCCTGCGCGCAATGGTGGGACCCGAGATGCCGATCGTCGCCTTCGCCGGTCCCGGAAACAACGGCGGCGATGCCTTTGCCGCGCTCGCCGAACTCTCGCCGACATACGAGTGCACCGTCGCCGCCGATCTTTCGGGGCCTCACTCTGCGGCGCGGTCGGCTGCGCAGGCGCGCGCAGCGACCTTCGGGGTGCGCGTATTACCGTTGCCGGCGGACGAACGCCAGGCGCGCGCGCTGCTCGACGACGCGATCGCAGTCGACGGACTCTTCGGCACCGGCGCCCGGCTGCCGCTGCCCGTCTCCTATCGCCATTTGGCGCGCGCGCTCGACGCGCGCGCCCAGCCGGTTGTCGCGATAGATATTCCGAGCGGTGTCGATGCGCTCACTGGTACGGTCAGCGATGATGCCGTTCGTGCGACCGCGACGGTCGCGCTCGCAGCCGCGAAGCCGGGGCTGCTGCTCGAGCCGGCGCGCGAGTACGCCGGCGAGCTTTGGTGCGGCCGAATCGGAATCGATGACTCGACGCTCGGCGCGCAGCCGCGGGAGTTCGCAGCCCTCGACGACGAGGAATTCTTACGGTTACTGCCGCGGCGAGCATCCGACTCCGAGAAGCGCTCGGCGGGCGCGCCGCTCCTCATCGCAGGATCGGCGCAATTTCCTGGCGCTGCCGTGCTCTGCGCTCGCGGGGCGGCGCGTGCCGGCGCAGGATACGTTACCGTCGCGACTTCCAGTTCAGCGGCGAATGCATTGCGCGCACATCTCGTCGAGCAAGTCGTCGTCGAGCTATCGGATGAGGCAAGTCCGCAAGCGGTCGTTTCGGAGCTGGTCGACATATCGAAGCGCAACAGTGCGGTTGCGATCGGGCCCGGCCTGGGGCTCGACGATCGCACCGGACAGATATTCGCGCGCTTTCTCGAAGCCAATGAACTACCGGTCGTCGTCGATGCGAGCGGACTCTTTCATTTGAGCAAACGCCTGGAGCTCTTGCGCGGTAAGCGGTGCGTCGTAACCCCGCACGCGGGTGAGTTCGCGCGCTTATCGGGGCGCGGAACGATCGCGCCCGGCACGCGCGTCGAGCGCATCCGCGAGTTCGTAGACCGAACCGGCATTGCGACGCTGCTCAAGGGATCGGACACGCTCATCTACGACGGGAAAGGACCGGTGCACATCAATCCGACGGGGACGAACGCGCTTGCGACGGCCGGAACCGGCGACGTGCTGACGGGAATCATCGCGTCGCTGCTCGCACAGGGACTCACGCCGGTCGATGCAGCGCGCGTGGGCGCCTATTGGCATGGATTGGCAGGGCAGCGAGCCGCCGCAAACCGCCGCGTTGGCGTCGTCGCCGGCGACATTCCCGAAGCACTCGGCGCCGCCATCCCCCATCGCCCGATCTCGATGCGCTGCTCGTGCGTTTAACTTAGGGAATCTAGTACCTCGAAGCCGCCGCGGCGGCTTGCGCTATCCATCGTTTTTCGTTCACGCCGGCCGCGAGAAGCCATATAGTTAGCACTCCTTCACCGATCAGCCCGGGAAGAAGGATCTTCGGATAAAGCGACATCGCGAATGGCGGCACGAGGAATGTAAGCCAACCAAGACCCGCTAAGAGCATGAGCGCACCGAGTGCTCGCGGGAGAAACGTCGATCGGAATATGAGGCAGCCTATCAGGAAGCAGTAGAAACCGAAGAAGACCAACCCGACGTCATAGCTCTGCATGTAGAATCGGAAGAATAGAGCTCCCAGAGCCTGTGACGCGGTAGCCAAAATGGCGTTCGAGTTAGGAGCCGCTCCCAAGACCGATAGGATGAACAGATAAAAGACGCTCGCGGAGATTTGCGTCGCGCACCCCATGAGACTGAAAAATGCTGCCGTCAGTGAGAGCGCGTTACCTGCCGGCTTGACAGCAGGTAGAACAAAGCCGTCACCACGACGTAGCAGGCGATCACCGCGAGCTGAGACGCGAAACCCCACCAAAATACGGACTGATGAGCGAGGACGTTCGCCGCCGTCGCCGCAGCATCGTTGACGACAAGCTTGCGAACGAAAAACAGCGGTACTCCGGTCAAGAACGTCAGCAGATAGAATAGCCCTGCCATTCGGGCCGTGAACCGAGGCGAGGTCATGCGTCAGATACGGCGCTCGAAACGCCGGGTTTCGCGGCCGCGATGAGCGGCTCTACGAACTCCGTGACCAGGCGCGCGGCGTCCTTACCCGTGTGACCGGCGTACGAGTCGATGAGGGCGCTGCCGACGACGACGCCGTCGGTAAATGAAACGATTTCACGTACTTTGGACGGCCGACTGAGGCCGAAGCCGACCGCCAACGGCTTGCGCGTGACCTCGCGCAGCATGAGAAGCTGCGCTTTGAGCGGCGCAAAATCGGGCGTCTTGCGCGCGCCGGTTACGCCAAGGCGCGAGACGACGTACACGAAGCCCGTGGCGGCTTGCGGCAATTCGTTGCGCGCGCTTCGGTGTCGTCGAGGGAGCGACGAGCAGCGGCATCTCCAAGCCGCGCTCGTTGAGGGCGCCGCGCAGCTCGTCCGATTCCTCGAGCGCACAATCGGGAACGATCGCACCCGCGGCACCGGCCCGCGCGGCGTCGTGTGCGAACCGGGCGACACCGAATTGATAGACGGGATTGAAGTACGTGAAGAGCAGCAATCGGCGCACCGCCCGCACATTGGCCACATCAACGTCAACGCGTCGGTTATGCCCGTGCCCTTTGCCAGCGCACGTGCGCCGGCCGAGGCAATCGTCGGGCCGTCGGCAAGCGGATCGCTGTAGGGAATTCCGAGCTCGACTGCATCGACGCCTATCGCGGTCAGCGCGGGCAGAATCGCTGCGGTCGTGGCGAGGTCGGGATCGCCGGCCATGACGTACGGAATAAATGCAACGCGGCGTTCGCGCTTCGCGCGCTCAAACGCGCTCGCCAGGATTCCGCTCACCGCGCGAGGTCTTTGTCGCCGCGGCCGCTCAGATTGACCAAGATGAGATCGCCGCCATTGCGTTGTGCCGCAAGCGTTCGCGCAAACGCTATCGCATGCGCGCTTTCAAGCGCCGGAACGATGCCCTCGCTACGCGCAAACCCTTCAAACGCCTCCATGGCCTGCGCATCGGTGACGTTGACGTACGTCGCGCGGCCGCTCTCCTTCAAGTACGCGTGCTCGGGGCCGACGCCGGGATAATCGAGGCCCGCGCCGTCGAGTGCGTTTCGCGCACTTGTCCTTCATCGCTCTGCAAGAGATACGATCGCGAGCCGTGCAAAATGCCAACGGTTCCAGCCCCCAGCGACGCGGCGGTCTTTCCGCTCTCGATCCCTTCACCGCCGGCCTCGACGCCCCAGAGCTTCACTTCGGCATCGTCGACGAATCCAGCGAAGATGCCGATTGCATTGCTACCGCCGCCGACGCAGGCCACCACGTCGCTTGGAAGCCGCCCGTACCGCTCGAGCATTTGTTGCCGCGCCTCGACGCCGACGACTTTTTGCAGCTCGCGCACGAGATAGGGATAGGGATGCGCGCCGACCACGCTGCCGATGACGTAAAACGTGTCGTCGACACGCTCTGCCCAAACGCGGAAGGCTTCGTTCGTCGCATCTTTGAGCGTTCGCGTTCCGCTATCCACCGGATGAACCGTCGCGCCGAGCAGCCGCATCACGTGCACGTTGAGCGCTTGCCGCTCCACGTCGCGCGCGCCCATGTAGACGTCGACCGGAAGCCCGAACTTCGCGCCCACCGTCGCGGTCGCGACGCCGTGCTGACCTGCGCCGGTTTCGGCGAGGAGCCTGCGCTTGCCCATGCGCAGGGCGAGCAACGCCTGGCCGACGGTGTTGTTGATCTTGTGAGCGCCGGTGTGATTGGTGTCTTCGCGCTTCATCAGCAGCGGCGCAGAGGAAACGTCGGCGATATACCGCTCGCAGCGATAGAGCGGTGACGGGCGCCCGACGAAGTCTCGCAGCACCGCGTTGTAGTCGTTCCAAAAGGACGGATCGGCGAAGGCGTCCTCGACGGCGCGCTCGAGCGCATCGAGCGCCGCTATCAGCACTTCGGGAACGAATCGGCCGCCGAAGTCACCAAAATAGCCTCGTGCGTCGGGTCTCTTCATCGCTCTCGTACCGCCCTCACGAATGCACGCATCTTCGCTCGATCCTTGCGCCCGTCGGTCTCGATGCCGCTGCGCACGTCGACACCGAACGGATTCACGCGCTCCAAACACTCCCCGACGTTGCCTGGCGTGAGGCCGCCCGCCATTACGACGCGCCGCTCTTTCGCAACGGCAACGGCGTGCTCCCACTCAAAGAGCCTGCCCGTCCCGCCGGCCAAATCGTCGTGGCGAGAATCCAAAAGCAGTAGCGCATACGGAAATCGACCGGCGGCCTCCGCAACACTGCGTCGTCGAATCGTCGACGTGAATTGCCTTGATCGCTCGCTCCGCCGTAATTCGCGACAAACTGCGGCGATTCGTGGCCTGAGAACTGTAGCCGAGCCCGTGGAAAGAGCGCGTTCACCGCTTCGATCTCTCCTCTAGCCGGGATTAACGAAGACCGCGACGGGTTCTATGCCATCGGGCGCGCGTGCCGCAATCGCGGCGGCGGCTTCCAGAGAAATCCGGCGCGGCGAAGGGCCGAAGATCATGCCGAACGCATCGGCGCCTGCATCAATCGCGAGCTCGACGTCGCTCCAGGTGGTGCAGCCGCAAAACTTGATCCAGGCTTTAGCCATTGCTCGCGATCTCTTTCGCGCGTTCAAACGTGCGCAACGCTTCGCCGCTGCGCAGTATGCTGCTTGCCTTTTCGAACGCCGCCGGAAGCTGGTCCTCGACACCGATCGCATGAAAGGCGACGGCTGCATTCAAAGCAACGACGTCCGCGGCCGGGCTGCGGGCGCCGCCGAGAATCTCTATAAACGCTGCGCGCGCAGCTTCGACGCTGCCGCCGATCGGCGTTCGCAGCGGTGACTCGATGCCGAACTCCGCCGGCTCCAAGCGCCGCATTCGCGCGCCTTGCTTCATTGAACGGATAGACGAGCGTCGGCGCGTCGCCCACGACCTCATCGACGCCGCTGTAGCCGTAGACCACGGCGCCGCGCTGAGCGCCCAGGCCGCGCAAGGTCTCGCCGATCCGCTCGACGAGCGATTCGTGCGCAACGCCGACGACTAAATGAGTCGCGCGGGCCGGATTCGTCAGCGGGCCCAGCAGATTGAATATCGTGCGCACTCCGAGCTCCCGGCGTATGCCGGCCGCGTTGCGCATCGCGGGATGGTAACGCGGTGCAAACATGAACGTGAAGCCGCACTCGCGCAGCATCCTCGCCGCGCGGTCAGGCGCGATCTCGAGCGGAAATCCAGCCGCTTCCAGGACGTCGGCGCTTCCGCAGGCGCTCGACGCTGCGCGATTGCCGTGCTTGGCGACCGGGATGCCGGCCGACGCGACCACGAGAGCAGCCATCGTCGAGATGTTGAGCGTGTTGGCATGGTCGCCGCCCGTGCCGACTATGTCGACGACGATCGGCAAACCGTGCTCGACGTGCAAGCTGCGCTCGCGCATCGCGCGGGCCGCCCCTACGATCTCATCGACGCTTTCGCCCTTCGACGCAAGCGCGACGAGCAGACCCGATGCCTGCGCCGGCGTGTAGTTGCCATCCATGATCTCCCCGACGAACGAGGCGGCCTCGTCTTGGGAGATATTCTCCCCTGCGACGACGCGTCGCAACAATGGCGCGAACTCGATCATCCTTTGACTTCGCTCAGGACGACACTAAGGAGAGGAAGTTTTCGACGATCTGCTTGCCGTGATCGCTCAAAACGGATTCCGGGTGAAACTGCACTGCGTGTACCGGACGATCGCGATGCGCGATGCCTTGCACGACGCCGTCGTCGCTGCGCGCGTTCACGTGCAGCTCGTGCAGGAACGGTCGCCGGGTCCAGGCAGAGCGAGTGATAGCGGGTCGCCGAGATCGGCATAGGCAACCCGGCGAACAGGCCATTGCCCTCGTGTGCGATGCGCGAGCTCTTGCCGTGCATCAGCCTCGGCGCATGGATCACCGTCGCTCCCAGGGTTTCACCAATCGCTTGCAAACCCAGACAGACGCCTAAGACCGGCATCTTGCGATCGATCGCAGCGCGCAGCACCGTCATCATCTGCGGCGCGTGTTCGGGCCTGCCCGGCCCGGGTCCAACCACCAGTGCGTCGTAATTTTCGAGCGATGCAGGCACCAGCCGCGCATTGTCGTTGAGCAATACCTCTGGAGCGGCGCCTGCCGATGCCAGCAGATGCACGACGTTGTAGCTGAAGCTGTCGAAGTTGTCGACGAAGAGTATGCGCGGCGTCACGGTATGCCCAGCACCTGACGGGCGATGCGCGTTTTGTGGAAGACTTCTTCGTATTCGGCAACTGGATCGGAATCGGCGACGATTCCGGCCGACGCCTGCCACCAGGCTTGACCATCCCGCACGTGGACGCTGCGTAGCGTAATGCAAGAGTCGAAATCGCCGCCGAACGACCAGCGCCCGATGCTGCCGGCGTAGAAGCCGCGCGTGACGGGCTCGTAACCGTCGATGAGCTGCATGGCGCGAATCTTCGGCGTTCCGGTTACGGTGCCCGCCGGGAATCCGGCGCGAAAGAGATCGAGCGCGTCGCAATCCTCTCGCAGCCGCCCGATCACGTTGGAGACGATGTGCATTACGTGACTGTATCGCTCGATCTGGAGAAGCTCGTCGACCTGTACGCTGCCGTATTCGCAAACCGAACCGAGATCGTTTCGGCCGAGGTCGACGAGCATGACGTGCTCGGCGCGCTCTTTCTCGTTGGTGAGTAATTCGGCCTCAATGCGGGCGTCTTCGTCGTCGTCGATGCCTCGCCATCGCGTTCCGGCGAGAGGGCGAATCCGCGCTTTACGTCCCTCCAGACGCACGAGAAACTCCGGCGAGGCACCCAGCAACTCGCCGAACGGCGTGTCGACGAAAAACATGTACGGCGACGGATTCTCGCGACGCAGCGCGCGGTAGAGATCGAAAGCGTTTCCCGCGAGTTGGGCCCCAAAGCGAATGCCTAGCTGCAGCTGGTAAACGTCCCCTTCGAAGATGCGGCGCTTGACTTCTGCCACCAGCGACAAGAAGCGATCCCGATCGATCGAATCATTCATTCGTCCCAGAGCCGCGAGCGCGCCGGGTAACGCCGGCTTTGCCGCCAGCAATCGCTCGACGTAGCCGTCGATGCGACGCTCGCGTTGCGTGATATTGCCATCGCTGCACCAAATCGTCAACTGATGAGTGAAATGATCGAAGATCAGCCACGTTGCAGGAACGGCAACATAGGCCGCGGGCATTTCCGGCACCGACGAGGCGCGCGGCGCAAGCCGTGCTTGAACGCGCGCGGCATCGTACGAGAAGGCGAGGAGCGCGCCGCCCAAATTTCCGCCCCGGTCGGTCGTGCGATGCGAATCGATGAAGGCGCGTACCCGATCGTAGAGCTCATCGCTTGAATCGAAATCCGCGACCGCGCGATAATCGAGGCCGATAAACGAGTATCGTGAGATGCGCCCGCCGCTCTCGACGCTCTCGAGAAGGCATGACGCCCGGGGCTGGGCGAGCGCACTATACGCGCCAATGGGAGTCAGCACGTCGGCCGGCACGACGCGGACTGAGATTTGCGTCATCGCCTGTTCCGAGTCATGCGCGCCTCGCCTTACGCCGAGCCGCCGGCGCGTACCTTTAGGTCTGCCCCGAACTGGGTACGAGAACCGGATGCGACGGCGAACGATTATTGCGGCCGCCGGTGCCATTGCCGCCGGTACTCTCATCGCGCTCAAGCTTCGGCGGCGACGCGCGGAGAGTCTCGATGGACGTGTCGTGGCGATCACCGGAGCATCGCGAGGGCTCGGTCTTATGTTGGCACGCGAATTCGGCCGACGCGGAGCGCGCCTTGCAATCTGTGCCCGCGATGAAGCGGCAGTTGCGCGCGCCGCCGCGGATCTCACCGACGCAGGTTACGAAGTCCTCTCTCTAAGTTGCGACGTTCGCGACCGTACGCGCGTCGATGGGTTTATCGATGCCGTCCACACTCGTTATGGAAGCATCGACGTCCTGGTGAATAACGCCGGAATCATCGAGGTCGGGCCGAGCTCGCTTATGACCGACGACGACTATGCCGATGCACTGCAAACGCACTTTTGGGGACCACATCACGCGATTGAAGCGGCGCTCCCGGCACTGCGTGAAACTCAGGGACGAATCGTCAACGTCGTTTCCATCGGGGGCTTAGTCGCGGTCCCGCATCTGCTTCCGTATTCGGTGAGCAAGTTCGCGCTGCTCGGCTACTCGTTGGGGTTGCGCGCCGAGCTTGCGCCGTCCAACGTCTCCGTCACGACGATCTGCCCCGGCTTAATGCGCACCGGAAGCCCGCGCAACGCGTCATTCAAAGGCGAACATCGCGCGGAATACACCTGGTTTTCACTCGGGGATGCGACGCCCTTGACCTCGGTGTCCGCGCATTGGGCGGCGTCTCGAATCGTCGATGCGACCGCGCGGCGGAAAGTACTCGTCGTGCTCTCGCTGCAAGCTCGTGCGATTGCCGCTATGCAGCATCTGTTTCCGTCTCTCACCGTCCGGATGCTCGAAATCGTTGCCCGGCTGCTTCCCGGCGAAGGCGGGATCGGCGAACGTTCGGCCCGAGGTCACGAAAGCACGTCGGCGCTCTCAGAATCGTTCTTGACAGCGCTCTCGCGGCGAGCCGAGGTCGATCTGCATCAGCGCTAAACCACCAGCCTGCGGAAGCCTGATTCGTCCAAGATCGGAATTCCAAGCTGTTCCGCCTTGGTGAGTTTCGTGCCGGGGTCGTTACCGGCGATCACGTAATCGGTTCTCTTGCTCACCGAACCGGTCACTTTGCCGCCGGCCGCAGCAATGAGCTCCGTCGCTTCATCCCGCGTCAGATCCGGTAGCGTGCCGGTTAGCACGAACGTCTTGCCGGCTAGCTTGCTCTCGGGGATGCGCGCCCGTTTTGGCCAGGTCGCGTCCACGCCGGCACGCTTCAGGCGCGCGATCATGTCGCGATTCGCGTCCTGCCTAAAGAAAAGCGCGACGCTTCCAGCCACCTCGGGCCCGATCCCTTCACTGCGTTGCAGCTCGTCTTCTCCTGCTTGGGCAATAGCGTCGATCGTTCCAAAATCGCCGGCGAGAATTTGCGCGGTCTGCGTTCCAACGAAACGCATGCCGAGCCCATAAAGCAGATGCGCCAAACCGCGTTGCTTCGAGCCCTCGATGTTGCGCAGCAAGTTCTCCATGCTCTTGGACCCCATGCGAGGCACGCGTTTTAAGGCGTCGACGTCAAGCTTATAGATGTCGGCGATATCGCGGACAAGGCCAAGTTCGGTGAGCTGCTGCGCCATCACATCGCCGAGTCCTTCGATATCCATCGCGCCGCGCGACGCAAAGTGGCGGACGCGCTCGTAGACCTGTGCCGGACACGCAGCGTTCGTGCAACGCGACATCGCCTCGCCGGAAGGATGGTCGACGTCGGCGCCGCAAACGGGGCAGCGATCCGGCATTTTGAAATGGCGTTCCTTACCATTGCGCTGCCCAGGCATCGGCCCGACGACACGGGGAATCACGTCGCCCGCACGCGTCACCCGCACGACGTCCCCGATGCGAATGTCGTTGTTCTTGATGTAATCGATGTTGTGCAACGTCGCACTCTTGACCGTTACCCCGCCAATCTGCACCGGATCGAGCACGGCGTTGGGATTGAGCGTTCCGGTTCTGCCAACGCTCACCGCGATCTCGAGCAGCTTGGTACGAGCTTCGCGCGGCTTGAACTTATAGGCGATCGCCCAACGCGGGTCCCGCGCCACTACGCCAAGCCGCTCTTGCAGGGCCAGATCGTCGACCTTGACGACGACGCCGTCGATTTCGTAATCAAGCTCGTCGCGCCGCTTCTCCCAATGCCGGCAATAGGCGAGCACGTCATCGAGCGTTCTTGCTGGTGCAATGTTGGGATTCACCGGAAAGCCGAGCGTTTCGAGGCGGCGCAAACTCTGCGATTGTGAGCGCAAGGTCTCGTCCGAGACGAGCTGATAGGCGAAAAACGAAAGACGGCGCTGCGCGGTTAGCGCGGGTTCGAGCTGGCGCACGCCGCCTGAGGCGGCATTACGCGGGTTGGCAAAGACCGGCAGGCCCTCCCGCTCGCGCGCGCGGTTGAGCTTCTCGAAATCGCTCTTGCGCAAGTAAACCTCGCCCCGAGCCTCCAAAAACGGGGGCGCTTCCTTTGACTTAGTCTGTCCCGAGTCCGTCGAAGGACGCAAGCGAAGCGGAATCGTTTTAATGGTGCGCAGGTTCGCGGTGACGTCCTCGCCGACGCGGCCGTCGCCGCGCGTCCCGCCGCGCGCGAGCGAGCCTTTCCGATAGTCGCAGCGCGATCGCGAGGCCGTCGATCTTCAGCTCGCAGACATACTCGACGGCGCCGCCGGCGATTTTGCGCGCGCGCTCGTCGAAAGCGCGCAGCTCGTCGTCGGAAACCGCGTTCGCGAGGCTGAGCATCGGACGCGCGTGCTCGAAGGGCGCAAAGCGTTGCGATGCGGCTGCTCCAACGCGCTGCGTCGGCGAATCGGGCGTTCGCAGCTCGGGATGAGCCGTCTCGAGTTCGGTGAGCTCGCGCAGAAGCGCGTCGAACTCCGCATCGGTTATCTGCGGATCGTCGAGTATGTAGTAGCGATAGTTCGCCTCTTCGATCTGTTCGCGAAGCGATTCCGCGCGCGCTGCGGCTTTCATCTAAGCTTCGACGGCGACGCGACCCGTTTCGCCCAGGTCCTGGAGCGCGAAAAGATTTTCCCGCTCCAAACGATTCAGTTCGGCGTCGTCCGGCCGGTGATGGCCGACCGCGCGCTGATCCCGTAGCACCGGGACGAGATAGGCACCGTGTACGAACGCTCGTTGCGTGCCACCTCCTCGGGGGTGCCGGTTGCGATGACGGTGCCGCCGCGATCGCCGCCTTCGGGACCGAGATCGATCAGGTAATCCGCAGTCTTGATGACGTCGAGGTTGTGCTCGATGACGAGGACGGTGTTTCCGAGCTTTACCAAGCGCTCTAAGACGTCGAGCAACTTGTGAATGTCGGCAAAGTGCAGCCCAGTCGTCGGTTCGTCGAGCACGTAGAACGTGCGCCCGGTTGAGCGCCGTGAGAGCTCCGTTGCAAGCTTTACGCGCTGCGCTTCGCCTCCGGAGAGCGTCGTTGCGGGCTGACCCATCTTGATATAGCCTAAGCCGACCTCACAGATCGTGCGAAGCTTGCCGTGCACGCGAGGAATGTTGGCAAAGAAGTCGTTCGCTTCGTCGACCCGCATCTCGAGCACGTCGGAGATGGTCTTGCCGCGATACTTCACCTCGAGCGTCTGGGCGTTGTAACGCTTGCCCTTGCAGACTTCGCATGGAACGTAGACGTCGGGCAGAAAGTGCATCTCGATCTTGATGATCCCGTCGCCCTGACAAGCTTCGCACCGGCCTCCTTTGACGTTGAACGAAAACCGGCCCGGCGTGTAGCCGCGCATCCGGGCTTCGGGAACGAGAGAGAAGAGCTCGCGAATGTAGTCGAAGGTCCCCGTGTAGGTCGCGGGGTTACTTCGCGGCGTTCGGCCGATCGGCGATTGATCGATGACGACGAGCTTGTCGAGTTGCGCAGCGCCTTTCACGGTGCCATACGTGCCGCTCGGCGGCTGGCGGTGAAGATGCTGGTTGAGCGCGCGCACCAAGATCTCATTGACGAGCGTCGACTTCCCGCTACCGCTGACGCCCGTTACGGCCGACAAGACGCCGATTGGAAAACCCACGTCGACGCCGTGTAGATTGTTCGCGATCGCATTACGGACTTCGAGCCAGCCGCGCGGCTCTCGTCGCAGGCGCGGAATCGGGATGAACTTGCGCCCGCTGAGATAAGCACCCGTCTCGGAGTTGGGATTTGCGATCACGTCGGCGAGCGTGCCCGAGGTGAGTATCTCGCCGCCCTCGGCGCCGGCGCCCGGACCGATGTCGACGACGACGTCGGCGGTCCGCATCGTGTCCTCGTCGTGCTCGATGACGATTAGCGTGTTGCCGAGATCGCGCAGCGTCCGCAGCGTCGCCAGCAATCGATCGTTGTCGCGCTGGTGCAAGCCGATCGACGGTTCGTCTAGAATATATAAGACGCCGACCAAGGCGCTACCGATCTGCGTCGCGAGCCGAATCCGCTGCGACTCGCCGCCGGCAAGTGTGGTCGCCGAGCGCGCCAGCGTGAGGTAGTTCAAGCCAACGTTCGTCAAGAAGCCCAGGCGAGCGCGAATCTCCTTGACGATCTGATGCGCGATCTGTTCCTGGCGGGGCGTAAGCGTGAGGTCTCGGAAGAAAAGCTCGAGCTTTTCTATCGACGTCCTCGTCAGGTCGTCGATGTTACGGCCGCCGACCGTCACCGCTAGCGCTTCGGGCTTCAGACGCGCGCCGTTACACACCGGGCAGGTCGATGCCGACATGTACTTCTCGATTTCTTCCTTGACATACTCGCTCGACGTCTCGCCGTAGCGCCGTTGCAAGTTGTTGACGACGCCTTCGAAGGAGGCGCGGTACTCCCACGTCTTTCCGCCTCGCGAAGTGTACTCGAACGTCTGCTCACGGTCGGTTCCATACAGGATGACCTCGAGCACTTCGTCCGAGAGCTGCTCGACGGGCGTCGTAGTTCTCACCCTATAGCGACGAAGCACGCGTTCGAGCTGCTGATTGTAGTAGGGATTCATCGACGGATAGCGGCCGCTGCCCATATTACGGCTCCACGGCACAATCGCTCCCTCGGCAATCGATTTACTGCGATCCGGAATCACCTTCCACGGATCGATCTCAATCTTCTCTCCGAGCCCGCTGCACGCGGGACACGCCCCGTACGGCGAGTTAAATGAGAACAATCGCGGCGCGAGCTCCTCGAACGAGAGCCCACAGTAGACGCACGCAAAGGCCTCACTGTACGTCAGCTCAGTCTTCGACTCGCTGCGCTCGCCCGGGGCGGCCTCCGAAAGCACGGTGACGATGCCGCTCGACAGACGCAGGGTCGTTTCGACTGAATCGGCGAGTCGCTTGCGGATCTCGGGTTTTATCACCAGCCTGTCGACGACGACCTCGATCGTGTGCTTGCGTTTTTTGTCGAGGACGACCTTATCCCGAAGCTCCTTCGTTTCACCATCGACGCGTACGCGGGTGAACCCCTCTTTCATTATCTCCTCGAAGAGCTTGGCGTACTCGCCTTTGCGCCCGCGCACCAGCGGTGCGAGCAACACGATGCGCGTACCTTCCGGCAGGTCGGCTATCGAGTCGACGATCTGCTCGCTGGACTGCGTGCTGATCTCGCGGCCGCAGCGATAGCAGTGCGGCGTGCCGACGCGCGCGAAGAACAGGCGCAGATAGTCGTAAACTTCCGTTACGGTTCCGACCGTCGAGCGCGGATTGCGCGAGGTCGACTTTTGGTCGATCGAGATCGCGGGGGAGAGGCCTTCGATATAGTCGACGTCCGGCTTCTCCATCTGTCCCAAGAACTGGCGCGCGTACGAAGAGAGCGACTCGACGTAGCGGCGCTGGCCTTCGGCGTAAATCGTATCGAAGGCGAGCGACGATTTGCCGGAACCCGAAAGGCCGGTTACGACGATCAGCCGGTTTCGCGGCAGAACGAGGTCGACGTCCTTAAGGTTATGCTCGCGTGCGCCTTTGATAACGATGCAATCTAGCGACACGTCTAAGGAACCCCAGCGGGCTCGAGAAGTATGCGGGCGGCTTGCGCTATCGAGCTGCAGGTCGCGTCGGGAGGCGCGGCGCCGAGCGGCAGCTCCTCGCCGCGTACGTTGAGCCAAATCGTAAAGAGGCCCGCCGCGAGCGCCCCGGCAACGTCGCGTTCGTAGCGATCGCCTACCATCGCCCCGTGGGCCGACCCGGCGCCCAGCGTGCGGCAAGCGTGCGCGAAAAGCAGCGGATCGGGTTTTACCATCCCGACTTCGTCGGCGAGAAATACAGCATCGAAGTACTCGCCGATCTGCAGCACCGCAATCTTCTCACGATGAGTTTCAGAGAGGCCGTTGGTGACGATGCCGAGCTTCATACCCCGTGCCCGCAGGGAGCGCAAAAGATCGATCGCACCGGGAAAGAGCGTGAAGTATTTCACGCGATACTCGTCATAGCGCTCGGCGCTGCGTTGCGCTAGCTCGGGATCGCCGCCCACGCCGACGCTCTCTAATGCCGTCTGCCACATGCTGGCGCGAATGCTGGCCAGCTTGAGCTTCAGGTCGTCGACGGATAATCGCGTCCAAAAACCTTCCGCCTCGGCGATGTATGCGGCTTTGAGCGCGAGCGCGTCGATGCCATGCTCGGCGGCGACTTCGCGGGCAACCTGCTCGGCGGCGTTGTGATACGCGTAGGTGTCGTCGTGAAGCGTATCGTCCAAATCGAACAAGACGACATCGAGACGGCGCACGCTAGTGGCCTGTAACGCCCACTAACGGGGCGTGCCGAGGCTCAGGCCCGCGATCTTCCCTTGGCTGTCCAGCGCGAAGAGAAAATCGACTTTCCGGCCGTTCTTGAACGTTACCGTGTAGATCGCAGCCGAGACGCCGCCTTGCGTCGTGGCCTGTTGTTGGACGAAACTCACGGGCTTGCCCAGACTTCCAACCATCTTCTGGGCGCTGGCAATCGTCGTCTCGCTGAAGTTCGCGTTGGCACCAGTCGCCAGCGCAGAGCGGTCGATTTCCCCTGCCTGAAGCTGAGCAAAGACTCTTTTGGCTCGCGCAAGCATCGCCGGATTCGGCGCCGACGTGTTCGTTGCAGCCGGCGCATATGGCTGGGCGTAGGGATTACCCGCTTGCGGGGCGCCCTCCGGCGGCGGCTCTTGGGCGAATGCGTAAAGCGGAACGCTCGCCCAAAGCGTCAGGATGAACAGACCGAGGACCCTTCGGAACATGGTGACCTCCTTTTGCCTACCTTCTATCGAATATCCGGCAGACGCTGCAGAAGGTACGACCAGCCGTCCGACGAGATGAAAACCGACCCCGAAAATGGCGTCGAGAATTCATCAATGACGATGAAAAGTATCCCAATGAAACCGACCAAAATGGCGGTCATGACGAGCTGCGCCGGCCGGTTCTCGACGCCAAAGATGTAGCAGAACGCAACCATGGCGAGCGCCCCGGAGATCAGCGCGAACCAAAGCACCGACGGAACGGCGGGCATACTTTGAATCAAACGGGCGCGCCGAGCGTCAAAGAGGCGCTGCTCGTCGGCGATCGCGGCTTGCTGGGCGGCAAATTCCTTGAGGTTGGCAGGCGCAAACGTGTCGATCTGGTAGGAAGTTTGTTCGAGCAGCGCAGAGCCTCGCTCCGGAATTTCCATGTTTTTTTCCATTGCGGGCCATTCGATACGAACGACGGTCCGCCCGTAGGCAAGGAGATTGCTGCGGATTCGCAAGCGCGTGGCCGGCGGGAAGGCGTCGACAACGTGGTAGAGATTGCCCGTTGCATCGACTTCGCTTTCAACATTTCGTACTGCGTCATCGTACTTCTGCCAAACGACCACGACCACGAAGCCGAGTACCACCGCGTAGAGCACGCCGACCGCCGAGAAAAGATAGCCCGCCACGTCGTTGTGGCGGCGCAACACTTCGGTCCTGAGCCGCCGCTGCAAAAGCGCATGAATCACGACGAAGCAGCCCACAACCGCGGCGACCACCAGCATCTCGGCGATCAGTCCCTTAATGTCAACGATCGTGTGCGTCAAAACGCCGATGGGCGCAAAGATCCCCACGGACGGCTAAGATTCGACGAGTTCGGCCAGAGCCTTGTCGAAGATCTTCGGAGCCTTTCCTCCGAAGAGAATGCTCTCATTGCCTCCGATCTGCTTTCGCAGCTCGATAAGCTCGTCGCGCAAAGCCGCCGCCTTCTCGAACTCGAGGCCGGCCGCGGCGTCGCGCATCTTGCGCTCCAAATCCCGCGCCATCTTCGTGGCGACGTCGCGCGGAATCCGATCCAGCCGCAGCTTCGCCGCGTTCTCCTCGGTCGCCCCGACCATGTTGAGGATGTCGTGAATTTCCTTGCGGACCGATTTTGGTTCGATGCCGTGCTCCTGATTGTACGCCAGTTGCATCTCGCGCCGGCGGCGCGTTTCACCGATTGCACGCGCCATCGATTCGGTAACGACGTCGGCATACATAATGACTTTCCCCTCAACGTTGCGCGACGCGCGCCCGATCGTCTGAATCAGGGAAGTCCCGCTTCGTAAATATCCTTCTTTGTCGGCATCGAGGATGCCGACAAGCGAGACCTCGGGAAGGTCGAGGCCTTCGCGCAGGAGATTGATTCCCACTAAAACGTCGAAGACGCCGGCACGCAGATCGCGCAGTATGGCGACGCGCTCCAGCGTGTCGATCTCGCTGTGAAGATAACGCACCCGCAGTCCGTTCTCGAGCAAGAAGTCGGTGAGGTCCTCGGCCATCTTCTTGGTGAGCGTCGTCACGAGGACGCGCTCCTTGCGCGCGGCGCGCTGCGCGATCTCTTCCATGAGATCGTCGACCTGATTGCGCGTGGGGCGAACCTCGACTTCGGGATCGACCAATCCGGTCGGACGAATGATCATTTCGACGACCTGCGAACTGCGATCGATCTCGTATGTGCCCGGCGTCGCCGAGACGTAGACGACCTGCGCGATGTGCTCGTCGAACTCGTCGTAGGTCAGGGGGCGGTTATCCAGAGCGCTGGGCAGGCGAAAACCGTGCTCGACGAGGACCTCTTTACGCGAGCGATCCCCCGCAAACATGCCGTGGACTTGCGGAAGCGTGACGTGCGACTCATCGACGAAGAGCAGCCAGTCTTTGGGGAAGAAGTCGATCAGACACCAGGGCGTCGAGCCGGGCTCGCGGCCAGTTAGATGGCGCGAATAGTTCTCGATGCCGTTGCAGTAGCCGACTTCTCGCAGCATGTCGAGATCGTAGCGCGTTCTCATTTCCAAACGTTGCGCTTCGAGCAGCTTACCCCGGCGCCGGAAATAGGCGAGGCGATCTTCCAGCTCGGCCTCGATCGAGATGATTGCGCGGCGCAGCTTCTCTTCGGGCGTGATGAAATGCTTGGCGGGGAAGATCGTGAGCTCGTCTTTGCGCTCGAGGTATTCGCCCGTCAGCATGTTGACGACGTCGATGGCTTCGATCCGGTCGCCGAAGAACTCGATGCGATGCACGAGCTCCTCCTCGACGCCTACGAACTCGAGGGTGTCACCGCGCACCCGGAACGTTCCTCGCACCAAATTCAAATCGTTGCGCCGGTACTGCATGTCGACGAGCTTGCGCAGCAAGACGTCACGGTCCAGCTCGTCGCCGATGCGCAAACGCATCGACATCTCCACGTAGTCGGACGGGGAGCCCAAACCAAAGATACAGGAGACCGATGCGACGATCAGCGTGTCGCGGCGCGTCAGCAGCGATTGCGTCGCCGAATGACGCAGTCGCTCGATCTCGTCGTTGATCGAGCTATCCTTCTCGATATACGTGTCCGTCGACGGCACGTACGCTTCGGGCTGATAGTAGTCAAAGTACGACACGAAATACTCGACGGCGTTCTTCGGAAAGAACTCCCGGAATTCGGCACAGAGCTGGGCGGCGAGGGTTTTATTATGACAGAGCACCAGGGTCGGCTTCCGCACGAGCTCGATGGCCCTCGCCATCGCCATAGTTTTTCCGCTGCCGGTGACGCCCAGCAACGTCTCAGCGCGGTCGCCCCGCAGCACGCCTCGAGCCAACGATTCCGTCGCTTTGGGTTGATCGCCCGCCAGCGCAAAGGGCGAAACTAGCTTGAACTCTTGTGCCACTGCCTTCCCCCAAACAACCTCCGAGGGCCGAACGATTCAATGGCGAACGACCAACTGGCCATGACCCAACAGCCGCTTCTCTTTTGCGGAAACTCTAATCCGCAGTTGGCGGAAGAGATAGCCAAGCGCCTACGCCTCCACGTCGGCAAAGCACTCGTCTCGGAATTCAGAAATGAAGAGACGCGGGTCGAGATCGGCGAGAACGTGCGCGGCTCCGAAGTTTTCGTGGTGCAGTCGATTTGCCGAGCGCCCAACGGTAAAGGCGTCAACGACGCGGTGATGGAGTTGCTGCTGATGATCGACGCGCTGCGCCGAGCCTCGGCCGCTCGTATCACCGCGGTGATTCCCTACTATGGATACGCAAAACAGGATAAGAAGACCAAAGGCCGCGAGCCGATCTCGGCCAAGGTGATTGCAAACGTCCTCAAAGTCGCCGGCGCGCGCCGCATCGTCACGATGGATCTTCACGCCGCGCAGATTCAAGGCTTCTTCGACATACCGGTCGACAACCTGATGGCGATACCGGTGCTCTGCAACTACCTCAAGAAGGAAGGGCTCTGCGATGACAAGATCGTCGTCGTTTCTCCGGACGCCGGCGGCGTTCACCGGGCGGAGATCTTCGCAAAGCGCCTCAATAGCTTGCTGGCGATCGTCTTTAAGCGGCGTCCAGAACCCGACGTCGCAGAAGTAACGGACATCGTCGGAGATGTCGACGGACGGGTCGCGGTAGTCGTTGACGATATGATCTCGACGGGCGGAACGCTCGCTAAGGCGGCAGAGGCGATCAAATCGCGTGGTGCGACGCGCGTCTACACCGTCGCTTCTCATGGCATTTTCGCCGGCGAGGCGGTCGAGGTGCTCGAACAGTCCGCGATTGAGAAGGTTCTCTTCACAAATACGGTTCCGTTCGAGGACGGCGCGAAGCATCCGAAGTTCGTCCAACTTTCGATCGCGCAAATCTTCGCCGACGCGATCAACCGCATAACGACGAATCGGTCGGTCTCCGAACTCTTCACAGGGGAGCCGCCCGAGAACCCTTTTAGCATTGCGGCTGAAGCGGTTGCAGCCTTCTAGCGACTTCGCTTATAAAGGAAGCCGTGGCCAGTAAAGAGTTCAACCTCTCCGTCGAACAGCGAGCGAGGCTTGGCACGGGCGGCGCCAAGGCGCTGCGAACGGCCGGCAAGCTTCCGGCGGTACTTTACGGCCATGGAGCCGTTCCCGAGCACATCGCCGTCGACGCGCATGCCTTCGAAGAGATGGTGCATCGCGCCGGGCGCAACGCGATCCTGACGCTCACCGAGGGCGGCCGCAAGCGGCAAACCGCGCTAGTGCGCGCGATCGCCCGCCACCCGGTTTCGCGCCGGCTGATCCACGCCGATCTTCAGAGGGTTTCAGCCGACGAAACGATCGACGCGCGACTTGCGATCGTAACGGTCGGCGTGGCGGCGGGCGTTCGAAATTCGGGCGCGGTCATGGACGTCATCACTCACGAGCTCGAGGTCGAGGGTCCGGCAAGCCGGATTCCCGAGCACCTCGAGGTCGACGTGACGCAGCTGGATATTCACGATCACATTTCCGCCGGCGACATCGTGCTGCCGGAGGGTTTTCGATTGCTCACCGCACCGGAAACGATCGTCGTCGCCATCGAGGCGTCGCGCACGGCGCGCGAGCTCGAAGAGGCGGCCGCGCCGGCCGAAGCGGTCGCGGAGCCCGAAGTCATCGGTCAGGCGGAGCAGACCGCTCCAGAGGGGCAATAGCTGGCTGAACGACCTAGCCGCAGACTCGTCGTCGGCTTGGGCAATCCTGGGGCAGAGTACGTCGCAACGCGCCACAACGCCGGCTTCACGGTCATCGACGAAGTGGCGCGGCGCTACGGCATTACGAACTGGAAGAAAAAAGACGGTGCGCAGCAAGCCGTCGAGGTAACCCGCGACGTCGTCCTGATCAAGCCGCTCACGTTTATGAATCTTTCCGGCACGCCGGTGCGCTTGATCTCGACCTGGTATCGTACGCCGCCGCTAGGCGTGCTCGTGGTCAGCGACGATATAGATCTACCGTTTGGAAGGCTACGCATGCGGCCCGGCGGGGGACACGGCGGTCATAATGGCCTTCGCTCGATCATCGCAACGATCGGCCAGGAGTTTCCGCGCATTCGCATTGGGGTAGGCCGCCCGGAGTACGACAGCGTCGACCACGTATTGAGCCCGTTTCGCGACGATGAACGGCACCTGTTGCCGAGTATCGTGAACGCCGCGGCCGACGGCGTGGAGCATTGGATCGACGACGGCGTAGAAGCGGCGATGCGTTTCGTCAACACATGGGAGCTTGTTCGGCCGGCTTAGACCGGAGCACTTTTCTAGACTTGACAATCCCTGCAAGAAGGCGCAGGGTGGGTTCAGGACCGTAGCTCACCGCTTTGCGTCCTCGTCGCTCCTGTCAGGACGACGCGCCGCAAACGATCTCGATTTCGTCCGACGAGCTTGGCTCAAGAACGAATCCTTTATGAAGGCTTCAAGTTCAAGTGGCTAGGCACTCGGCACGAACCGCCGTCGGATCGGCTATACCGCGGCCTGCGGTCCCTACACTCGTGAGCATCAAACCCACAACGACAAGGAGCAACGTATGCGATTGACTTCAAGAAGCGTGATTCTTACCGGCGCCGGCGTCGTCATACTTGGGACGAGCCTGGCCCTGTCGAGCGCGGGCATCGTTTCGGGATCGCCCGCGACTGAGCGTCAAGTTCAACATGAGACTACCTGCAAATCCAGTAGTCCCTGCCTTCTCGAATCGAACACCGGGAGCGGCGCGGGCATCCGGGGCACCGCCCAGGGCAGGGGCAGCGCCGGGGTTAGCGGCAACGCGAGCGGGTTTAACGGCTTCGGCGTGAAAGGGCAAGCTACCGGATCAGGCGGCACGGGCGTCGAGGGTATTTCGACCACCGTTTCCGACGGTGTTGGAGTTTATGCCGTGGGCGCTGGGGAGGGCGTCGCGGCATATAATCCGATTTGCTGCAACAGGGCCGGATACGGTATTACGTCCCAGGTCGACGATTACAGCGCCTTTCCGATCTACACGTTTGGTGCGGCGGAGGGCTCGATACCGGCAGGCTCGTTTATCGTCGATGCCGCCGGCAACGGCGTTTTTGACGGATCCGTTACCGCCTTCGGAGGGTTTTCAACGAGCATTCGTAAGCCTGGCGGCGTCCAAGTGCGAGCTAGCGTGCCGATCGCGCCGCGTGCAACGATCGAAGATACCGGCACCGCGCGGCTGAGCGAAGGCGTCGGCGTCGTCCATTTAGAGCCGGATTTCGCGAGCACGCTGGACACCAGCAAGGGATATCAGGTTTTCATTACGCCCGATGGCGAGACGCGCGGTTGGCTCTACGTCGCGACGAAGTACCAGCGAGGATTCGTCGTTCGCGAGGCTGAGCGCGGACGTTCCTCAGTCTACTTCGACTATCGCGTTGTCGCGCATCCTGCGGGCTCGTCCGACGAACGGTTCCCCCTTTACCATCAGAGACGACTACATCGTCCGCATCTGCCGACGTCACTGCAACAAGTGCATCTGCCTTAGGAGCCTGACAACACGGCCAGAATACGCCTTGGTCTGGAAGAGGGCTCGCTCCGGCGGGCCTTCTGCTTTAGGGACAGCCGCTCCGGACGTGGTTGATCGCCGCTACGCGCGTTCCGATTCCCGGAGTGGTGTAGAGAAAGAGCATTGCGGTTAGCTCCGGGCAAACTTCTACCATGCGCCGATCGCCGGCGCGCACGAGCGCTCGAACCGCAGCGGCCGGATTTCCGGTAAGCGCCACCGCGTACGCGTCGGCGCCCAAATCGTAGGAACGGAGCGTGGCGTTGCGGACGGGGACGGCTGCAAGATAAACCAGCGCCAAGAGTGCGCCAACGATTGCAAGGCGCGAGAGCGGATCGTCGTCACGCCGGAAACGGATGCGGTCGGCGAGGACGACTGCCAGCGTGGCAAAGACGATAATGATCCCGCCTTCGATTAGCGCGATCGAAAGCTGGTAGCCGTGCGCGGCGTATGCAAGCTCGTAGTCGTTCAGATACTTGGTTTCCGCCGGCGAGCTGCCGGCAATTTGCGCGACCCGCACGGGATTGAGGTACGACCAGGCGACGCTTGCTGCCAGGATCGCTGCGATCGCATAGACGTACCATTGGTGCGTGCGCGACGCGAGCCAAAGAACGATCGCCGCGGTCACTCCCGCAACGATCATCGCCACGATCGTGTGGAAGATCCAATAGAGCGCCCAGATCCGCGTGAGCTCGAAGGTCAGATCGAGTGTGCGGTCGACGCGATAGAGATAGAAGGATGGAACGAACGCGGCGACTCGCGCCACGAGCGCAAGCATCGCGCCGAAACAAAATCGCACTGCCGTTTCTCTACAGAAGCGGCGCCGGAGTCGATCGCGCAGGGCGCCCGCGGCGCCCGAGTTCCAAAGATAGAAGAGCGCCGCGGCTTCGAAGAGCTGGATGAGCACGAACCCGACGACCGTCCAATGAGCACGCCGAATGGCCGCGGTCTGGCGTGCGGGATCGACCAGCGCCGTCGCCGGCTCGCTGAGAAGCGCGCTGCGAGAAAGCGAGTCGACGCGCAAGTCGAGCGCGTTGGGATACCTCGCCGCCGACGCTATAGCGGTCAACGCGACGGTGCCCAGCAGCAGCCCCAGCGCTACTGCGAGCATCCATCTCATTTTCTTGGAAGCGGGCGCGCGGGATTTCCGGCGACGCGCTCGCCGTCGGCGACGTCTTTGGTGACGACCGAACCCGCACCGGTCAACGCTCCGTCGCCGACAGTCACCGGTGCGACAAGGGCGGTATTGGAACCGATCGCGACGTCGCGCCCGACGATCGTCGGATTCTTCTTGGTCCCGTCGAAGTTGCAGGTGATAGTGCCGGCGCCGACGTTCGTCTCTTCTCCGATCGTCGCATCGCCAAGATACGAGAGATGGTTCACCTTCACGCCGCGTGCCAGCTTCGATTTCTTGATTTCGACGAAGTTTCCGACTTGCACGCGATCGGCGACGCGAGTGTCGCCGCGCAGATGTGCGAACGGTCCCACGGAAACGTCGCTGCCGATCGTGGCGTTCATTACGACGCTTTCGCGAACCGTTACGCGCTCGCCGAGCACCACGTGCGAGAGTCGGCTGTTGGGACCGATCACGCAACTCTCGCCGATTTTGGAGAGACGAGCGATCGTCGTGTTGGGATAAATGACCGTATCTCTGCCGATCTCCAGCTCCGGCTCGAGATAGGTCGTTTCCGGATCGACGATCGTGACGCCGTCGCGCATGTGCTGCGCGCAGAGCCGTGCGTTCATCGCCCTACGCGCTTGCGCCAGCTCGACGCGGTCGTTGATTCCCAACATCTGGAAATGCTCGGCCTCGGGAACTGCATGAATCCGCTTGCCCGCCTTAACAAAGTACTCGACCGCATCGGTGAGATAGTACTCCGACTGCGCGTTGTGGTCGCGTAAGTTGGCTACCGCATCGCGCAGTGCGGTTTCGTCGAACGCGTAGATGCCGGCATTCATCTCGTCGATCGCGAGCTCGTCGGGGGTCGCGTCGCGCACCTCCACGATGCGCTCGACGAGCGATCCGCGCCGAACGATCCGCCCGAAGCTCGACGGCAGCGGCATCTTCACGGTAACGAGCGACATCGCGCCGTTGCCCGGCTCCTGCTCGCCGAACGAGCCGATGATACTCCGGAAGATCTCTTGGGTAACCAGCGGCATGTCGCCGCATGCAACGACGATTCGCCCGCCCGGGCGCGGCTCGAGCCGTTCGAGCGCAACGCGCACTGCGTGGCCCGTGCCGAGCTGGTCTGCCTGCAAGACGCTGGCGACGCCGAAGCGCCCAATCTGCCCTTCGAGTTCGTCGTTGACCACGACGAGGATCTCGGTCAGACCGGCACCACGCAAAGCCCGCAGGACGTACCAAAGCATCGGACGCCCGCAAATCTCGTGAAGTACCTTCGAGCGCGCGCTCTTCATGCGCGTTCCCTTGCCGGCCGCCAGGACGATCCCGCGTATCATACGACCACCGGTTCGGCGCGTTAGGAGCTCGAGGGCGTTGCGCAACCGCTCCCGAACGACGTCCCGGCCAAGCAGCTCCATCGAATCGTAGAGCGGAATCGACGTCGGGCTTCCCGTGATGGCAACGTAAAAGGGGCGCGCCAGGTCACGTGTTTTCTTTTCCAGCGTTTCGGCGACTCGCTTTAGTGCCGTTTCGATCCAAAAAGCGTTCCAAGCCGGCAGCGCGTCGAGTTCGCTCAGCGCCAGCGCTATGCGCTTGGCGCGTCTGCGCGCTCGTCGAGCTTCTTGCTCCGCAGATCCGCGGCTTGCAGCGGGATGCGCCCCGAAAAGAGAAAGGCCAGCAGCGGTCCCAGATCGCTGAATCTCTCGATGCGCGACGCGGCAAGATGCGCAAGACGCGTCAAGCGCTCCGGCGAAACCGCCCACTCCTGCACGCGCTCCACGAACGACGCGGGATCGAGCCGCTCGCGAATGTAGCGAGCGTTGAGCCAATCGAGCTTTGCAACGTCGAAGACGGGCCCGCTGATCGGGACGTGGTCGAGCTGGAATCGTCGCACGATCGCCGGCAGATCCATCAGCTCGTCCTCGCCTTCGCGCGTCGCGTTCACGAGCAAAGCCAAGAAATTGATCAACGCCTCCGGCAGATACCC
Organism: Vulcanimicrobiota bacterium; assembly: GCA_963767725.1. GTDB lineage: Bacteria > Vulcanimicrobiota > Vulcanimicrobiia > Vulcanimicrobiales > Vulcanimicrobiaceae > Cybelea. The sequence continues at coordinate 433,349 of CAVYEN010000002.1, read as the reverse complement.
CATCGCGCGATAGAAGAGAATCCCCGTAGGATTCTTGCGTTTGCTCAGCTTGCTCTTGTCGGGATTTCTCAGCAGCGGCAGGTGCATCAGCTTCGGGGGCTGCCATCCGAAGTACGAGTAGAGCAAGAGATGTTTGGGTGCGCTCGAGATCCATTCTTCGCCGCGAAATACGTGCGTGATCGCCATGAGGTGATCGTCGACCACGTTCGCAAGATGGTACGTCGGCATACCGTCGGATTTCACGAGCACCTGCATGTCCACGCTGCCGTAATCGAACTCGATCGGCCCGCGGCGTAAATCGTCGACGACGCACACGCCCCGATCGGGCACGACCATCCGTAGAACGTGGGATTCGCCGCGCGACTCGCGCTGCGCTACCATGTCGGGCGAATAGGTGCGGCAGAATCCGTCGTAGCGCGACGGGTGGCCGGCAGCGCGCTGTGCGACGCGCATCTCGTCGAGCCGCTGCGGCGTGCAAAAACACTTAAAGGCGTGGCCGCTCGCAAGCAACTTTTCGGCGTATTCGCGGTAGATCGCCGATCGCTCGCTCTGCCGATACGGTCCGTGCGGCCCGCCGACGTCGGGCCCCTCGTCCCAATCGAGTCCGCACCAGCGCAGAGTTTCGAGAATCGCGCGTTCGCTCTGGGCCGTGCTGCGCGCTCGATCGGTGTCCTCGATGCGCAACACGAACTCCCCGCCGTGTTGGCGCGCGAAGCAGTAGTTGACCAGTGCGACGTACGCCGTTCCGACGTGCGGATCGCCGGTCGGCGATGGCGCGACGCGCGTTCGTACCGTGCAACGCTCAACCGACCAACGCTCGTCGTTTACCGCATTCGCGTTCGACGAAGTCGACGATCTCCTGTAGCGGCGCGCCGGGGTGAATATCTCGCGCACGCCCAATTCTTTAAGACGCTTTGCGTCTTCGGCCGGGATCGTTCCGCCGCCGAAAAAGACGATGTCCGCCGCGTCGTGGCTTTTCAGTTGCTCGACGACGAGCGGGAAAAGGGTCATGTGCGCGCCGGAAAGGATCGATAGGCCGATGCCGTCGGCGTCTTCCTGGATGGCGGTTTGCACGATCTGCTCGGGCGCCTGGAAAAGCCCGGTATAAATGACCTCCATCCCGGCATCGCGCAAGGCCCGCGCGATGACTTTTGCCCCACGGTCGTGCCCGTCGAGCCCGGCTTTAGCGATGACGATGCGCAGCGGTCGATCGTTCATGTTCGAATCCCGCGCGTATCGCTGCGCGACGGCGGCTCAAATCGAGCGCTTCTTCGAGCTTTCGCACGCACGTGCGCAAGCGTGCGCCGCATTCGATACAGCTCGATCTCGGTTCTACAGCGTAAGGTGTGCTTGTGCGGCACTAAAGCACCGCTCGTTCGGTATAGCGTCCGTAGACCGCCGCCATCGCCTCGACGATCTCCCCTTCGGTGCAGTACGCATTGACGCAGTCGATGAGATGCGTCATGAGGTTATCCTGAGGGTCACGGCAGGCGGCCTGCAGGCGCTCGAGCGCGCGGGCGACGGCGCCGCCGTCGCGGTTTGCACGCAGGCTACGCACCGCGTCGGCCTGCTCACGCTCCATCTCTTCGGTGATCTTCAATAAATCGATCTCTTCCTCGTTCTCATCGTGCGCGAAGGCATTGACGCCGACGACAATGCGGTCTTTGGTTTCAATCGAGCGTTGGTACCGATAGCTCGCGTCGGCGATCTCGCGCTGAAAAAAGCCTGCTTCAATCGCCTCGATGATGCCGCCGTATTCGGCGATTTGCGCGAAGTAGGCTTCGGCTTGGCGTTCCATTTCGTTCGTCAGAGCTTCGACGAAATAAGAGCCGCCGAGTGGATCCACCACGTTGGTCACGTTCGTTTCGTATGCTAAGACCTGTTGCGTGCGTAAGGCGATCTCGACCGACTTTTCCGTCGGAAGCGCCAATACTTCGTCCATTGAGTTCGTGTGCAGCGACTGCGTGCCGCCAAGCACCGCGGCCATCGCCTCATAGGCGACGCGCACGATGTTGTTTTCGGGCTGTTGCGCCGTCGCGCTGCAACCCGCCGTCTGCGTGTGGAATCGAAGTTGCCACGAGCGAGGATTGCGCGCGCCGTACTTCTCACGCATATGCCGCGCGTAGATTCGGCGCGCGGCTCGGAACTTGGCGATCTCTTCGAAGAAGTCGATGTGCGAGTTGAAGAAGAACGAGAGACGTGGAGCGAACTCGTCGACATCCATTCCCGCAGCCATGCAGGCCTCGACGTACGCAAAGCCGTCGGCGAGCGTGAACGCAAGCTCCTGAGCCGCGGTCGAGCCGGCCTCGCGAATGTGATACCCGGAGATGGAGATCGTGTTCCACCGCGGCATCTCTCGAGTACAAAACTGGATCATATCGACAATGATGCGCATATGTGGCCGCGGCGGAAAGATCCATTCCTTCTGCGCGATGTACTCCTTGAGGATATCCGCCTGAAGCGTACCTCCCAGCCGCCCGCGCGGAATGCCCTTTTTCTCTGCGGCCGCGACGTATTGCGCTAGGGCAATGCAGGCCGGCCCGTTGATCGTCATCGAGGTAGTGATCTCGCCCATATCGATGCCGTCGAAGAGCAGCTCCATGTCGGCGAGCGAATCGATCGCGACGCCGCACTTGCCGACTTCGCCGCGAGCCTGCGGCGCGTCCGAATCGTAGCCCATCAGCGTCGGCATGTCGAAGGCAACCGAAAGCCCGTGCTGGCCGTGCTCGAGCAAAAAGTGATAGCGTTCGTTCGTCTGCGCCGCGGTGCCGAAACCGGCAAACTGCCGCATCGTCCAAAGGCGGTCGCGATAACCGTTGCGATGAATGCCGCGCGTGTACGGATATTCGCCCGGCGCTGGGAGCGTGCGCGCTAGATCGAGCTCCGCGAGGTCTTCCGGTCCGTAGACCGTCTTCAAGGCAACGTCTGAAATCGTCCGGTCCAGCGCACCGGAGCCGGGACCCTTGCGAGCCCAGGCTCGGCTCGGCCGCTCCATCGTTGTAAGCCTAGCTTGAGGCTCTCGAAGGGACATAGCGGCCAAGCTTTTCGACGCCGTAGGGTAAATCTCCCTAAAGACCGAGGTCGGACAGAATTCGATCGGCCGCTTCGTATGGGTCGAGGTCGCCGCGCGTTTGCGCTTGCAGCGCGCGATTGAGCCGCTGCTCCAAACGCCCCAGCGCAAGCTGGCGCACTTGATGTGTGAACGCGTCGCGCCGACGCCGTTCGATCTCGCCGGTTTCGTTCAAGTACGCAGCGTGTCGTTCGATCGCGCGCACGAGCTCATCAATTCCGCGGCCATCCAACGCTTGCGTCATGACGAGCTCCGGCACCCAGCCGGGCCACTGCAACATGCCCATCATCGATCGGATCTCCCGGCGAAGCTGATCGGCCATCGGGTGATCGGACTTGTTTACGACGAAGACGTCGGCGATTTCCATGATGCCGGCCTTGAGCACTTGAATGGAATCGCCGCTACCTGGTTGGAGCGCAACGATTGTCGTTTGCGCAAGCTCCGCAATTGCAACCTCGCTCTGACCAACGCCAACCGTTTCGATCAGCACGAGATCGAAGCCGAAGGCATCCATCAGCAAGACCGCGTCGGCGGTTGCACCGGCGAGGCCGCCGAGATGCCCGCGGCTCGCCATCGATCGAATAAAAACGGCTTCGTCGGTGAAGTGCTCGGCGAGACGGATGCGATCGCCGAGCAGCGCGCCATGCGAAAACGGCGAGCTTGGATCGACGGAAATGACGCCGACACGCTTGCCCAGCGCGCGTGCGTTGGCAACGAGGTCGGAGGCGAGTGTCGATTTGCCGACGCCTGGCGGACCGGTGAGGCCAACAGTGACCGCGCGTCCTGTCGCGGAATAGAGCGCCCGAACGAGATCGCCGCCGCGCCCCGACTCGGCGAGCGAAATCGCCCGGGCGAGCGCGCGCGGATTGCGCAGCTCGAATTCGCGCAGGAGTTCGGTTTGCGCCCGATCCGTCAAATTCACCCTGGTGTTTGCTGCTCACGGCAAGAGCTGACCTTCCTTACGTCTAACGCGAGATTTCTCAGTGCGCTTATTTGCGTGTCTCGCCGGCTTTGCGCTAACATTTATTCTGGCGTTTCAAGGCGCGGCGCCCGCGGCGGGCGAGACGCTGGTGGTGCCGCTGACCGGTAAACGCGTGCGCGACATCCAAACAGCGCAGCTCTTCCACACGCTGCTGCACGACTTTTTTCTCGAAGACGACGCAACGACCTACGTGCAAACGGGCGACATTCCGGCAATGTGGCTGCGCGATTCTTCGGCGCAAACGATTCCATACATTCGCTTTCAGAGCGCATACCCGGTCTTACGAGCTCGGTTCGCGGGCGTCATCGAGCGCGACGCGCGCAACGTTCTTGCCGATCGCTACGCAAACGCCCTGCGGTCGGACTACACGGTTTGGGAACGCAAATGGGAGGTTGACTCACTGGCATGGCCGGTGATTCTCGCCTCAGTCTACTGGCGCTCGACCCGCGATGCAACGGTTTTCACGCCGGACCTGCGTCGCGCGCTTGCTTCGATCGTCGAGACGTACGCTTGTGAAGAACGCCATCGCGCGTGCAGCAGGTACGAATACCCGCAGCTCGTCTATACCAACGACGCGTACAACGACGCGACCGGCATGATCTGGGGCGCCTTCCGGCCCTCGGACGATCCGGTGGAGTACCGGTTCAACATTCCGCAAAATGCGATGGCGGTCGTAGCGTTGCGCGATATCGTGCAGCTCGCGCGCGACGGCTATCGAGACGCAACGCTGGCCGATCGAGCGCAAGCGCTCGCGGCTCGCGTGCAAAGCGGTCTGCAGCGATACGGACGCTTCTTCGATCGCACCCGGCGCACTTGGATGTATGCGTACGAAACCGACGGCTTTGGAAAGTACAACCTCATGGACGATGCCAACATCCCAAACCTTACGACGCTGCCGTATTTCGATTGGTGCTCGGCTTTCGACACGACGTATTTGTCGACGCGCGCCTTTACGCTGAGCATGGACAACCCGTTCTACTTCTCAGGCCGTTACGCTCAGGGGTTGGGCAGCCCACACACGCCCTACGGTTACATCTGGCCGCTCGGCATCATAGGACGGGCGTTGACCGCAACGTCGGCCATCGAGGTGGCCACCGCGATTACCACGCTTGCCGAGACCGACGGTGAGAGCGGATTGATTCACGAGAGCTTCTATCCGGACGGATATTGGCGCTACACCCGCGAGGAGTTCGGCTGGGCGAACGCACTCGGCGCAGAGCTTTTCTTTCGCAGTCTGGCGGGCGAATCGGCGACTCAGTTTGCGTGGAACGGACCGATCCTGCCCTTCGAGCGGCGCTCGCAAACGCCCACGCTGGTGCCCTTCTTCACGCAGATTGAGAATGCGGCGGAAATCACTTTAACGCTCGGGCGGCTCCTGCACTCAACCGGCGGCGCGATGCCCCACCAATGATAATTCCGCCCGGGGCGCCAAGTCCGTACTATGGACCGAGGATACTATCGCTATCCGTCGATAGCAGGCGACCGCATTCTCTACGTCTGTGAAGACGATCTTTGGAGCGCATCGGTCGAAGGCGGGGATGCCGTACGATTGACCGTCAGTTTTGGTACGTGCTCGTTTCCGCGCGTGTCGCCCGACGGCGAATGGATAGCGTTCATCTCGACCGACGAAGGCAATCCGGAGCTCTACGTGATGCCGTCACGCGGCGGAGAACCGAGGCGGTTGACGTTTCTCGGGGCGGCGCTCTGCGGGACGACCGGCTGGAGCGCCGACGGAAGCGAGATCTATTTCGTCGCCAATCCGACAACCTGGTACGAAGGTGAGACGCACCCGTTTGCAATTTCACGCGCCGGCGGTGCGCCCCGAAAACTGAACCTCGGCCACGCGCGGGCGCTCTCGTTCGGACCGCAAGGCCGGCTTGCTATCGGGCGCAACGCGGCTGATCCGGCGCGCTGGAAGCGTTACCGCGGCGGCACGTCGGGAGAAATTTGGATTGAGGCGCCGGGGACGGGAACGTTCGCGCGACTCGTGCTTCCCGACGGAAACCCGTGCTGGCCGATGTGGATCGGCGAACGCATTTACTTCTTGGCCGATCACGAAGGCATCGGCAACCTTTACTCGTGCGCGCTCGACGGCAGCGGCATCGTTCGTCACACGAACGAGCGCGAGTACTATGTGCGATTTCCTTCGACCGACGGCAAGCGCATCGTTTACTCCGCCGGCGCGGAGATCGCGCTCTACGACGTCGCGGCCGATGCCGCGCGTCGAATCCACATCGAAACACGCTCGCCGATGCCGCAAACCGCGCGACGCTTTGAGAAAGCGTCGGAATCGCTCGAGCATTTCCTGCCAAACCCCGATGGGACGCAGCTCGCCTTCGATTCGCGCGGCCAAGAGTTTACGATGCCGCTCTTTGAGGGCGCGGCTATGCGTCACGGGGCCGACGATCGGGCGCGCACCCGCCTGACGCAGTGGCTCGACGGTCAGCACCTCGTCTCGGTGACCGACGTGAATGGATTCGAGCAGATTGCGCTCCGGCCGGCCGACGCATCGACGCAAGCCAGGCTCGTAACGAGCGGCGATATCGGACGAGTCACCGACCTTGTCTGCTCGCCGACGAGCGGTATCGTCGCGTTCGCAAATCATCGTCACGACTTATGCGTTCTCGATATCGACGACGGTAACGTGCGGGTACTCGATACGTGCCCTTCGCATCGCATCGGTGATCTCGCCTTCTCGCCGGACGGGCGCTTCATCGCCTACGTTTGGTGGCCCGCGCACGGCACGTCGATCATTCGCATCGTTAAAGTCCGGTCGGGCAAGGTGCACGACGTGACCTCGCCGCTGCGCACCGATAAGTCGCCGGCATGGGATCCCGACGGCAAGTACCTGTATTTCATCTCGACGCGCGATTTCAATCCCGTCTACGATGCGCTGCAGTTCGACCTGAGTTTCCCACAGGCGAGCCGGCCGTTCGTCGTTACCCTACGAAACGACGTTCCATCGCCGTTCGTGCCCAAACCCAAGCCGATCCATCACGATCACCACGACCATCGCGATCGCGAACGATCGAACAGTAAGCCGCCTAAGCCGGTCGACGTCGACATCGATTTCGACGGGATCACGGGGCGCATTTTGGGCTTTCCATTAGACGAGGGGGATTACGGTCAAATCGTTGCGGTCCACGAGCGCGTCCTCTTCACGCGTTTTTTGGTGAAAGGAATCAAGCCGGCACGGCGGGAGGATCTCGACAACGAGGAGCACGGCGTCCTTCTCGCCTACGACTTCGATCAGCAGCGGCTCGCGACGGTCGCGCCGGAATGCGACGACATTCGTCTCGGTGGCGACGCCCGGACGCTGATTTACCGATCGCGGCGACCGCCTGCGCGCAATCGATGCGCTTAGCGATCTCCCAGAAGAGGGCGACGAACAAAAACCACCGAGTGAACCGGGACGCAAGAGCGGTTGGATCGATCTCGATCGCGCGAGCGTTGAAATCGTTCCGCGAGACGAGTGGGCGCAGATGTATCGGGAAGCGTGGCGCTTACAGGCCGAGCACTTTTGGGTCGAGGACATGAGCGACATCGATTGGGATCGCGTTTACGATCGGTACGCAGCGCTCTTGCCGCGGGTGCGCACGCGCGGCGAGCTCTCCGACCTCATTTGGGAGATGCAGGGCGAGCTCGGGACGTCGCATGCATATGAATGGGGCGGCGATTACCGAGAACCGCCTCAGTATCAGCGCGGGTTCCTCGGCGCCGACCTCTGCTGGGACGAAGATCGCCGCGGCTACCGCATCGAGCGCATCTATCGCGGCGATTCGTGGAATCGCGAGCACGATTCGCCGCTTGCCGAGCCCGGGCTAGACGTCCACGAAGGGGACTGCATCGTTGCTATCGGCGGTAAGCGCTTATCGCGCGACGTCACTCCCGATCAGCTGCTCGTGAACGCTTCCGGTCGAAACGTTTCGGTGACCGCTGCGTGCCAAGAGGGACGACGAGCGAACGGTGCTGGTTAAGGCGCTTGCCAGCGAGTCGGCCCTGCGATACCGCGCTTTCGTCGAAGAGAAGCGCCGCATCGTGCACGAGCGCACCGGCGAGCGAGTCGGCTACCTGCATATTCCCGATATGGGCCCGTGGGGATTCTCGGAGTTCCACCGCGGCTATTTGAGCGAGTTCGATCGCAAGGGTTTGATCGTCGACGTGCGCTACAACCGCGGCGGTCACGTGTCGCCGTTGCTGCTCGAGAAGCTCGCGCGCAAGCGGATCGGATACGACGCGCCGCGTTATGGAGCACCGGTTCCGTACCCTCCGGAGTCGGTCGGTGGTCCGATCGTTGCGCTGACGAATCAGTTCGCAGGTTCCGACGGCGACATCTTCAGCCACTCCTTCAAACTTTATAAGCTGGGCCCGCTCGTTGGTAAGCGGACGTGGGGCGGCGTCATCGGGATCGACCCTTACCACCACCTCGTCGACGGCACGCTGACGACCCAGCCGGAGTTCTCCTTCTGGTTCGTCGACGTCGGTTGGGGCGTGGAAAATCACGGTACCGACCCCGACTACGACGTCGACATCGCGCCGCACGACTATCGCGATGGCAAGGATCCGCAACTCGAAGTCGCCCTCGAACTGATGGAGCGCGCGCTAGACGGGTACGTCGATGTTCGCCCCGACCTCGCGACGCGGCCATCGCTTCCATTGCCCACGCTGGCGTGAGGGGCGCGCGCCCCATCTTTGTGCTGGCGGCTTTTGCGCTGCCGGCGATCGTCTACATTGCAAGCGTTTCGCCGGAGCCGGCATCCTGGGATACCGCCGAGCTGCAGGGCGTTCCCTACATTCTCGGCATCTCCCATCCGACCGGATTTCCGTTCTACGTCTTGTTTGGATATGCGTGGTCGCACGTCTTCGCGTTAGAATCGGTGGCCTGGCGAATGAACGCGATGAGCGGCGTCGCATTGGCGGCCGCCGCCGCAGCAGCCTGCGGCGTCGCGCTCGAGTTCGGCGCGAGCCTACCCGTCGCACTCCTTGCGACGCTCTGGTTTGCCGTCACACAGAACGTTTGGATGCATGCGATTCGAGCCGAGGCCCAGGATCTCGCCGTAGCGTGCTGCGCGCTGGCTATTTATCTTATGCTGCGTTGGATGCGCGGGGGCCGCGCGGCGTCGTTTGCGGCGGCCTTCGGGCTTTGCGGGCTCGGCATGGCCGCCCATCCCAACGCGCTTTGGATTCTCCCCGCGTTCTTCATAGGCGCCGTGATCGCAAAGCGCCGTGCGTCGTTGCCATTGCTCGCAGCCTCACTCGGACTGGTCGTCGGCGCCCTCATGCTCTATCTCTATCTGCCGTTGCGATCGGAGTACGTCGTAACGCATCACCTCGATCCGGCCGCACTCTTGCCAGCTGCGGGCGGCGGAATCTTTTGGAATTACAACGATCCTCGAACGCTGCACGGGCTCGCGCTCGAACTCACCGGCAGCGAATCGGAGACGCCCGCCTATTTTCTCGCATCGTTCAATCCGGTGCATCTGGAAGCCGCGCTTTGGGCATTCATCGACGGAATGCACGTGCAATACGGTACGTCCCCGACACTGCTCATCTTTGGCGGATTTGTCGCGGCGTGGCGGCGCGATTGGCGCGCGACGCTCGTGCTCTGCATCGCGTGCACTGCGGCACTGCTCTTCTCGGTCGTCTATCCCAACGAGAGTGACGTGGGACGCTATCGGCTGCTGGCATCGTGGCTCGCGGTCCCATTGCTCGGTGCACTCACCCCGCGATCGAGCCGCAGGCTCTCCTTACTCTTGCATGGCATGCTGATCGTCTATCTGGCAGCCGGCGCGGCCCTTGCCTTCGAGCGTCAGCGGGCCTTCTTCGGGCATACGCCCGCCGAAGGCGGCCGCTGGGTTATCAACGCGGTGCGGCCGTACGTACCGCCGGGAAGCGCGATCGTCAGTGAGTGGCTCGACGCGACGTCGCTCGCTTATGGAGCCTACGTGGACGGCTCGCTTGCCGGGCGCATCGTCGTTTCCGATGATAAGCTGCGCGTGCCTCTCTACCGGCGCTGGGCGAAAAGCCGCCCCGTTTTCGTGCTGGTCGATCCGCACGCGCTTTCGGCGCTGCCCGGGACGCGCGATTTCGCGTCGCTCGATGCCTACCACGAGCTTTTTGTGGTCATCCCATGAGCGTGACCCATCGAAATTCTTGACTTTGGTTTCAGGAGTGAGTATATGGTAAATAATCGGTCCAAGATTGTTTCTTGTACCATCCAATAAAAGCCAAGAGCAATTCGGACCAATCCAAATAGTAACCGCTGCACGGAGGAGCAATGAGCAACAACGGCCGGTCCCAGACCCTCGAGCAACGTTGGTCGAGTGACGATCGCTGGCAGGGCGTCGAGCGCCGATACGGCGGCGACGCAGTCTTGCGTCTGCGGGGCAGCTTCGTGCCCGAGCACAGCTTCGCCCGAATGGGCGCCGAGCGGCTGTGGAGGGAGCTCCAAGGCGACGCGCCGGTTACGGCACTCGGAGCGCTCACGGGAAATCAGGCGGTTCAGGCCGCCCGCGCCGGCTTGCGGGCGCTCTATTGCAGCGGCTGGCAGGTCGCCGCCGACGCGAATCTGGCCGGTGAGATGTATCCCGATCAGAGTCTCTATCCCGTCAATAGCGTTCCGGCATTAGTCGAGCGGCTCAACAACGCGCTCTCGCGTCTCGACCAGATCGAGTCTCTCGAAGGACGCGGCGGAATGCATTGGTACTTACCGATCGTCGCCGACGCCGAAGCGGGCTTCGGCGGTGCACTCAACGTTTTCGAGCTGATGAAAGCGATGATACGAGCCGGTGCGGCGGGCGTGCACTTCGAAGACCAGCTCAGCTCAGAAAAAAAGTGCGGCCATCTAGGCGGCAAGGTACTGATTCCGACGCAACAGGCAGTGCGGCATCTTCTGGCCGCGCGGCTTGCGGCCGATGTGCTCGACGTACCTACGGTCCTCATTGCACGCACCGATGCGAATGCCGCGAAGCTCGTGACGAGCGACGTCGATCCGAGCGATCGCCGCTTTCTCACCCAGGAACGCACGCCCGAGGGATTTTACGTCACGAAGGCCGGCATCGAGGCGTGCATCGCGCGCGGCTTGTCCTATGCGCCCTACGCGGACATGCTCTGGATGGAAACGTCGGAGCCGAACCTCGATGAAGCGCGCGGTTTCGCCGATGCAATCCATGCCAGCTATCCCGGCAAACTGCTCGCATACAACTGCTCGCCATCGTTCAATTGGAAGAAGAAGCTGGACGCCTCCACGATCGCGGCCTTCCAACATCGGCTCGGTGCGATGGGCTACAAGTTTCAGTTCGTCACGCTCGCCGGTTTCCACGCACTCAATCACAGCTTCTTTAGCCTTGCGCACGACTTCAAGTCGCGCGGCATGACCGCGTACGCCGAGTTTCAGGCGCAAGAGTTTGCGAGTGAAGCGTCAGGCTATACCGCGACGCGCCATCAGCGTGAGGTAGGAACGGGTTATTTCGACGAAGTCGCGAGCGTCATCGGCGGAGGTAACGTCTCGACCACGGCGTTGGGCGAATCTACCGAAGCAGAGCAATTCTACGAAGCGGCAAAACGCGTGCCGGCATAGCATGAACGTCGCTCCGGCCGGCTTTGCGATCGAGCGAGATTTGCCGGCCGGATTTACCAACTTCTATTTGCCGCTACACCGGCGCTTCTCGCCGGCGCGCGACCGGCTCGTGCAGGTGCGCAAGGACCGGCTGGCGCAGGCGCACGGCGGCGATCTGCCCGACTATCTGCCGCCATCGGACGCGACGCAATCGTCGTGGCGCATCGAGCTGCCCGCATGGTGCTCGGACCAGCGCAATCAGATGACCGGTCCGGCCGACGATGCGGAGCTGTGCGTGAAGATGCTAAACTCGGGAGCGCCGGGAGTGATGCTCGATCTCGAAGATTCGATGGCCAACACGTGGGAGCATCTCATGCTTGGTCACCGAAACATCGTCTCCGCTCTCTACGGCGAGCTGACGTACGACGACGCAAAACGCGGTGGCACGGTTTCCGTCAAGCCGAGTGCGACGGTTGTGTGGAACCGCGTGCGCGGTCTCCATCTTGCGCAAGCCGGCGTCATCGCGCACGTCCCCACCAGCGCCTCGCTCTTCGACCTCGCGCTGCTGGTTTTTCGCCTCGAATACGATCGGCTGCGCCATCCCCTCTGCATCTACATTCCGAAGTCCGAGTCCGCCGAAGAGGCCCGCTGGTGGAAGGAAGTTTTCGACGCGCTTATCGAGGCGAAGGGGTGGAATCCCGAATCGATCAAGGCGATGGCGCTGGTCGAATCTCATCCGATCGCCTACGAAATGGAAGAGTTCCTCTTTAACTTGCGCGATTACATTCTTGGACTCAATCTCGGCCGCTGGGACTATATGGCGAGCCTCATTCATTACAATCTGGAAGATCCGCAGTGGCTTCTGCCTGACCGAAACACGATACCGTTCGACGTTCCATTCTTTCAGCGCGTCCGCACGCTGCTGCCGGAGCTCACGCATAAACACGGAGCGCTCGCCATCGGGGGCATGACCGCACTGTTTCCCAGCCGCGAAGACGCGCAACTGAACGAACGCGCACTTGGCGTGCTCGAACGCGACAAGGCAAACGAAGCGGCTTGCCTCATGGACGGCGCTTGGACAGGGCATCCCGATCAAAACGCCATCGCCGTCGCGCAATTTCCATGTCCGAACCAGCTCGAGAAGCGCCCGACGCTCGAGGCGGCACATCCCAACTTGCGTCCAGCACCAACCGGCGTGGGCGCAACGACGATCGAGGGCACGCGGGCTGCGGTTCGCACCGTCATTCGGTATCGGCACGGCGTGCTCGAAGGCCGCGGGGCAAGCCTGCTCGACGGCTACATGGAAGACCTCGCAACCGACCGGATCTACCGATTGATGATCGCGCAGCGTCTGCGTCATCCCGGACCGTACACGCCTGCATCGATCGGCACGCTGTTCGACGAAGAGCTCGCCCGCATTCTCGACGAGCTCCCGGCGGAGGCAAATGCACAAGCGCGCGGCAGATATCACAAGGCGCGGGAAATCTCGGAAGCGATGATCCTGCGCGGCTCGTTCGATCCCACGTAGGAAGCGGTGCGACCAGTAAGAACGTCGTCGCAGTCCCGGGTCTGTTTCTTTTCCAGCAACTCCTCATCACCAATCTCTTCGCGTGGCCGATTTGGATCGTCGGTCTCATTTGGCTGTTCGCACATTCAACGGCGCGTTTTCTCGGCTATGCGTATGTGATTCTCATTGTGACCATGATCGCTCTCCACGCTAAATACTACTATCCTGCGGATGTCTATCCGGTCCTTATGGCGGCCGGCGGTGTTGCCATCGAAGGCTGGACGCATCGTTTGTTCGTCGTGCGCATCGCATGTGGGCGTGGCAACCGTGGCGGCGGGAGTTTCTTTATGCCATTTGCGCTCCCGGTGCTTTCGGAGTCGGCCACGCTCGACTACGCAAATTTAGTCGCCGCGCGATGCACGTTCCCCGATCGGCGCTCGCGACGGAACACCACCGCACCGCAGCACTGCCCGAGGATTGGGCCGACATGCACGGCTGGCCAGAGCTGGCATCGACCGTCGCGCGCGTCTACTACGCGTTGCCGGAACGGCAGCGCGATCGCGAGGCGATCGTTGCGAGCAACTACGGCGAAGCGGCCGCGATCGATTTCTTCGGCGCCCGATTCGGCCTGCCGCCGGCGATTTCGAAGCACAATAACTACGATCGCGGTCTGCACCGGAATCAGAAAGCCGCTCGCGGAGCTTTGGCCGAAGCTGCGCTTCTACATCTAGTCTTTTTCCCCAACTCTTCGGACGTGGCTAAGCCGGCGCGCCTGAGCAAGAGACGACGAACGTACTACTTCACCGACGGTATGGGCGCCCGCGCACGTCTTGTGCTGGTACATTCCGCTCGGCAGCTATGCTCGCTTCGCTCGCCGGCCCCCCACGAGGGGGCTGCGCGTCATCCCTTTTGAGTTTGTACCCATTGAAATCGGGAAAATGTGGAAAACATGTGCGCGCACGGGGTCCTATGGTCTTACAGAACGCAAAATGCGGCGGTTGCATTAGCGCAGCGCGAGCATCTTCTAGCGGTCGTGCGCCAGCATGCGGGCTGGACCGTCGACGAAGTAGCGGCGCACGTCGTTTTTACCGAGTTGGTCGGCAATGTTATTCGGCACGCCCCCGGCCCAATCGATATCACGCTGGAATGCGATGGAACGAGCGTGCTCCTCAACGTTGGTGACAAAGGTCCGGGGTTCGCATTCAATGCAAAGCTTCCCGAAAATGTCCTGACGGAAGGCGGTCGCGGTCTCTTTATCGTGTCGCGCTTCGCCACGCAAGTTCAGGTCGAAAAGAATGACTCGGCCGGCGCCAGAGTCGTCGCGAAACTACCGAACAAGCCGAGTCTCGCTGACGCTCTTACTCGCTGATTTCAAATATCTCGTCGAGCTTCGTCAAGGCGAACACGCGACGAACGTTGGGCTGGAGGCCCACGAGTTGCACCTTGCCGCCACCGCGCTGAATCAAGTCGTTCTTCACGCGGACCAGACAACCCAAAGCGGTCGAGTCGATATACCGAACCTCAGTCAAGTCTACGATCGACGTCGTCGGCATCGTGAGCCGGCCGCAACTTTGCAACGATGCTGTCTTTGACGGAAAGGTCCAGTTCTCCGAATAGAGCGATTCGCGCGACACGCCGCCCCGACGATTCAAAGATCATTTCGGACTCGTGAAACTAAAGACATCGACAATGAAAGAGCAAGGCGCCTCCTTACGCGATGAGCCGCGGCTAGCCTTCACGACCCGCTGACCTCATTTAATCGAACGCTCGTTCGCGGCGCTCCGTCGTTACAGCGGCGTCTTCCACGCACAGTCGACGAGGTGATCGTCGATCATTCCGGTCGCTTGCATGAACGCGTAGCAGATCGTAGGGCCAACGAAGCGAAAACCGCGCCTGAACAAATCGGCGCTCAATGCGTGCGACTCCGGCGACGAAGCCGGCACGTCCTCGGGACGTCGCGGCCGGTTCACGATCTGTCTATTGCCGACGAATCGCCAGACGTACGCATCGAAGGTTCCAAACTCGTCGCGCAGGCGCAGCAGCGCCCGGGCGTTGCCTACCGCGCAAACAATCTTTGCGCGGTTTCGAACGATGCCGGGATCATGCAAAATCTTCTCGATTCGCGCCGGCGTGATTCGGGCGACAAAGCCAGGATCGAACCGGCGAAAGACTTCGCGGTAGCGCGAGCGTTTACGGAGTATCGTTTCCCAGCTCAAGCCCGCTTGCGCGCCTTCGAGTACGAGCAGTTCGAAGAGGGAAGAATCGTCGTGGAGCGGCACACCCCACTCGTCATCATGGTACTCGATCAAAGCCGGCGTTTTCGCCCACGAACAGCGCTTCAGGTCCGCCTCATTCCGGCGGCGGCCGCGCTGGCGACGTTGGTCGTGCATCTCATTGCCAACCCGCACTACGGCTTCTTTCGAGACGAGCTCTACTTCGTGATCTGCGGGTTTCGGCCGGCGTGGGGATACGTGGACCAGCCGCCGATCGTTCCGCTGCTGGCCGCCGGCTCGCAACTCTTCGGACACTCGCTCTTCTTACTCCGCGCGGTGCCCGCGCTCTTCGCGGCCGCATCGGTTTATACGACCTGCTTGCTGGCCGTCGAGCTCGGCGGATCCACGTTCGCCGAGTTGCTTCGCTGCCATCGTCGCGGTCGTCACGCCCGCCCTGATGCACTTCGGAACCACGATCACCACCGACATCGTGGGGTTGTGGCTCTGGCCGCTTGCCGCGCTCTATGTGTTGCGCATCGTCAAGGGCGCCGATCCGCGCTGGTGGCTCGCCGTCGGCTCGATCGTCGGCATCGCGCTCGAGAGTAAGTACAGCGTGCTGTTCTTCGCCGTCGCGATGCTCGCCGCGCTCGTAGCGCTGCCGCAGAGGCGCAGGATGTTCAGCCCATGGTTCCTTGGCGGCGTGCTGATCGCCGCAGCGATCGCGCTGCCCAACTTCATCTGGCAGGCGGCGCACGGGTATCCGATGTGGACGCTGCTGCACGACGCGGACGAGTATAAGAATGCTCAGCTCTCGCCGCTCGAGTACGTGGCCACGCAATTGTTAATCGTCCACCCGCTGCTCGCGCCCATCTCGCTGGTCGGACTCGTGACGCTGCTGCGGCGCTCGGAGGCACGCTTTCTCGGAGCTCGCCTATTTCGGCTCTGATCGCGCAAATGATTGCGCTGCACGGAAAAGATTACTATCCGGGCGACGTCTATCCGATCTTGATCGCCGCGGGCGCGGTGAAGATCGAAGCTTGGACGGCGTCTGCCGTACTGTGGCGCCCCGCGCTCGCCGCCTACGCGCTCGCGGCCGGCGTCTTGCTCGTCCCGCTTGCTCATGCCGGTGCTGCCCGAACGCACGATGTCGGCGTACGATCGGTTGGCGCAGTCGATGCTCGCTCGCGAAGTCTCGTTGGCAAAATCCGAACGCACGCAAATCGGCAAGCTGCCGCCCGACTGGGGCGACATGCACGGCTGGCGTGAGCTGGCCGCACTCGTCGCGCGCATTTACCACTCGTTACCGCCCGACCAGCGCGCCCAAGCGGCGATCCTCGCGAGCAACTACGGCGAAGCTGCGGCAATCGATTTCTTCGGCGGCGAATACGGACTGCCGCCGGTGCTCTCGGGCCACAATCAATATTGGATCTGGGGAACGCACGGCTACTCAGGCAACGTTCTGATCGACGTGCACGGCGAATGCGACCGCGACGCCCGCCTCTTTCGAATCCACCGCGTCGTGGCGCGATTTTCTAATCCTTGGGGACGACCGTTTGAGAATGGCTTTCCGATTTCCATCTGCGAAGGGATTACTGCGCCGCTCGCGGCTGTCTGGCCAAAGCTGCGCAGCTACAACTAAGAAAGCTTAATCAGCGCATCTCGTACGTCGCCTCTCGATTACCACGTAAACTGGCTCGGCTCGAGTGCGTTTCTACGCGACAGTGGATGCGATCGATCGCGCGCAGCAAATGCGGATGCACGCGATCGGCAAGCCGCCATCGACGCAACGGCGATACGATGTCGTGCGAGAGCGGCAAGCCGGTAAGCACGGCAAGCTCGACCGCCTCGGGGCGGTGACGTCGCCAGCTTTTATAGAGCTTGCGGATCGCGTAGTTGTTGACGGCAACTTCGGCCGCATTGGCCACGATCATAACGTGCTCTGCAATAGGGTAACTCGTGCGAGCTTCGTCGAGCAGAGAACTGGCCATGCGGTACGAGCGCGCGATTGCGTGCGTCGCATAGCGCGGATAACCGCTGGTAGCCAGAAACTGACGTTCGCGCAGAATGGGATTCCACCAATGAAAGCGATTCGGGGCGCGCAACAGTCGCTCGGCAACCGGCCCCATCAATCGATTCGGAATCCACGAAACGCCGAAGAAGGGCGCGATCGGTACCGCTCGCTCGAGCGCGTAATGCTGGGCGGCCCATGCTGTCAGCAAACCTCCGAGCGAAAAACCGGCAACCGTCACGCGCTCGCCGAGCTCTCGCGCGATGACGACGTACTCTGCGACGGCGTCGTAGAGATCGTCCGCGCGCAATCTCTCCAGCGCCGTCGAGAGCGGATCGGCGTGGCCGTGGCGCGGCAGGCGCGGCACCAGCACGTTGTGGCCGCGCTGGAAGAGATCCCGGGCCACACGCTCGAACTGCGCCGGGCTCGCGCTCATACCGTGCAGCAGAACGACCGAACGCTCGCGCGGGGACGAATGCACGTACGCAACCGTGCGCGCCCTCACGGCGACGCCGGGATGGTCACGAGCCATAAGGCGCTCGAGACGGCCGAAGCAGGTAGCCAAGTAAAATTCCTTAACAGCCAGGACGTGTATCTCCTCTCGGATCGCGCCAGCGAGCTCATCTCCGAAGAGCAGCGGTATGGCGCCCATAACTACGCGCCGCTCGACCTCGTGGTCGAGCGGGCCGAGGGCGTTTGGCTTTGGGACGTCGCCGGGAAGCGGTATCTGGACTGCGTGAGCGCTTACTCTGCGCTCAACGTTGGGCACTGCCATCCGCGAGTTTACGCGGCGCTCGTCGAACAGGCGCAGCGCGTAACGCTGACGTCGCGCGCGTTGCGCAACGATCGCTTGGCGGGCTTCCTCGAAAAGCTGACACGCGTCTGCGGATACGACAAAGCCGTTCCGATGAACACCGGCGTCGAGGCCGTTGAAACCGCTATCAAGCTCGCGCGGCGATGGGGTTACGTCACGCAAACGGATTCCCGAAGATCGCGCGGAGATCATCGTCTTTCAGAACAACTTTCACGGGCGTACGCTCGGCGGCCGTAAGCGCCAGTACGACTGCGCAGTATCGCGCCGGATTCGGTCCGTTTGTGCCGGGCTTCGTCGCCGTGCCGTTTGGCGACGCCGCTGCGGTGGAGCGTGCGATCAACGCCAACACCTGCGCCGTTCTGATCGAGCCGATTCAAGGCGAGGGCGGCGTCAACGTTCCGCCCGACGGCTATCTACAGCGCGTGCGCTCGCTGTGCCGACAGCGCGAAGTCCTCTTCGTCGCCGACGAGGTGCAAACCGGATTCGGACGCACTGGCGATATGTTCGCATGCGATCACGAAGCGGTGAAGCCCGACGTGCTTGTCGTCGGAAAAGCGTTGGGCGGCGGCTACTATCCGGTATCCGCGGCGCTGGCGAGCGAAGAGCTGATGCGCCTTTTTCAACCGGGCGATCACGGCAGCACGTTCGGGGGAAATCCGCTTGCGTCCGCGGTCGCCGACGCAGCCCTCGACGTCATCGTTTCCGAAGATCTCGCCGCGCGTGCGCGACGCGCGGGTACCGCAATCGTGCGCGGACTCAGAGCCATCGCCTCTCGGTCGATCCTGCAGGTTCGCGGACGCGGCTTGCTTATCGGCGTAGTGCTGACGATACCGGCGAAGCGGCTCTCCGAAGCGCTGCTCGAGCGCGGCATCGCTGCAAAAGATACGAAGCCTGACGTCTTGCGAATCGCACCGCCGCTGGTCATCGATGACGACGCCATATGCTTACTTGCTCGAGCGCTTCGCCGACGCCGTCGCGGCCGTCGATGCGCAGGCTTGACACTCCCCCGGCGGGGCGTGATATGGTTGGCGAGCCGAAGCAGCGGCTCGATCCGCTCACCGGATACCCGCGGGTGATCCGGTCTTCACTGTAAGGAACTTGCGGCTGGTTCCGTAGTGGGGCTGCTCCGGCAGCGCCTTTTTCATTTGGAGATGAACACATAGCAAAACTCCTGCGCGTCAACGATCAGATTCGCATTCGTGCGGTTCGGGTGATCGACGAAAACGGGCACCAACTCGGCATTTTGCCAACCGAAGACGCGCTGGCGCGCGCACGATTTGCCGGACTCGATCTAATCGAGATCTCGCCGAATGCTCAACCCCCGGTCTGCAAGATCGCCGATTACGGGCGGCTGAAATACGAGCAGTCGAAGAAAGATAAGGACGCTCGCAAAAAGCAGCGGCACTTCGAGCTCAAGGAAGTGAAGCTGCGGCCGAAGATAGAGACGCACGATTACGAGACGAAGGCGCGAATGGCCGAACGGTTGCTTCTCGACGGAAGCAAAATCAAAGTGACGATTATGTTTCGCGGGCGCGAGATCACGTATACGTCGTTTGGGCGAAAGCTGCTCGACCGGATGGCAGAGGATATGGCGCCGCTGGCGACGGTCGAGCGTGAAGCGCGGCTCGAGGGAAAGAACATGTTCATGATTTTGGCGCCGCGTGCGACGCCGGGACCGCCGAAGTTTTCTGTACCGACCAAGGAGCGAACCAGTGCCTAAAATACGAACGCATCGAGGAACCGCCAAGCGCGTGAAGGTAACGGCGACCGGGAAGGTTTTGCATCGTCACCAATTCGACGGTTGCGGCCATATTCTCAGCAAGAAGACGCGTAAGCGCAAGCGCAACTTCCGCAAAGACCAGCCTACCTTCAAGGGCGACCTGAAGCGGCTCGCGCCAACGATCCCATATCTGGTGTAGGGCTGGTAACGAATGGCACGCATCAAACGCGGCGTCGGCGGCCTCAAGCACCGCCGCAAGGTCATGAAACTGGTCAAGGGCTTTCGCGCCGCCCGCCGCCGTAACTATCGCGTCGCAAACGAAGCGCTGCTCAAATCCCTGGCGTACGCGTTTCGAGACCGTCGCGTTCGCAAGCGTGACTTTCGTTCATTGTGGATCAGCCGCATCAACGCCGCGGCCCGTCAGGAAGGACTGTCCTACTCGCTCTTCATGCACGGCTTGAAAAAATCGGGCGTGACGCTCAACCGTAAGGCGCTTGCCGACCTGGCGGTCTCCGACCGGAAAGCATTCGGCGCACTCCTCAATTTGGCAAGGCAAGCCTGCCAGAAGTAGCTTTTTGGGCGCGTTGACCTAGCCCCGCGCCGCCCGGAAGGTATATAATCTGCGGGTCATGGCTCGTTGGGCCGCCGTCTTTGCGACGGCTCTAGTCGTCGGTATCTTAGCACCGGCCCCTTTGAGGGCGCCGGGCCAAACCACGTCCGCCCCCTCGCCGACCTCGGCGACGCCCGCAATTCCGGCCACCGCTACTCCCGAGCTCCCAGCCACCGCTACGCCCGCGGCACCGGCGACCGCTACAATCCCGCGGCACCGGCGACCGCTACTCCCGGGACACCGGCGACGGCTACTCCCGCGGCACTGGCGACCGCTACGCCCGCCGTACCGCCGACTACTCCGGCCTCACCACCCGCTCAAGCGATATCCACATTGCCTGCGGCGATCTCTGCCCAGATCGATCGCATGGCCATCAACCAAATTCACATGCATCGCACGCCCGGCATCGCGATCGGAGTCGTCGAGGAAGGCCGGCTCGTTTACGCGCGCGGCTTTGGGTTCGGCACGCTCTCTCCTCACGTTCCCATGACGCCCGAGACGGAGTTTTACGCGGGCGACCTCACCATGCAGTTTACGGCCGCGGCGGTCTTACTGCTCGCTCAGGACGGCAAGCTGAAGCTCGACGATCCCGTTTCGAAGTACATTCCGGCGTTCCGCTCGGGCGCCGACATCACCGTCGCCGAATTACTGACGCAAACTTCTGGTCTGCCTAATTACAGCGCCGTACCGGGCATTTCTAAAGACTTCACCGCGTCGGTCAAACTCGCCGATCTCTTGGCCGCAATAGACAACATGAAGCACGCGGCTGCCCCAGGGACGGCCTACGCAAACAATCCGATCAACTATTTGCTGGCCGGAATGGTCGTGGAGCGCGCGAGCGGTATTCCCCTTTCCGATTACCTCGAGCAGCACATCTTCATACCGCTCGTTATGGACCACACGTTTCTCGCAGGCGACAGCGGCATCTCGCCCAAGCACGCAACCGGATACATGGGTACGGCGCAGGGCTTCACGACCGCACAAATGTGGGATCCTTCCTGGCTCGGGGGCTATGCCGGTTTGGTTTCGACAATCGACGACCTAGCAAAATGGGATATCGAAATGCCGGTACTGCTACGTGTCGACGCCATTCGGACGATTTTTAGTCCGAGCGCGAGCATCGGCCCTACACATTACGGCATGGGCTGGGTGATCGACCACCGCGGCGGTAAGGAGTTCGTCTGGTCGAACGGAGTCATCCCGGGTTATCGCTCGCTGAACGCGTTGCTGCCAAGCGAACACCTAGGCGTCATCGTCTTTTCGAACGCCGATTCGGCCGACGGGGGCGTTACCGTTCCGGAGGAAGTTGGAGCCCGCATTCTCGACGTGCTTTTGCCGCCGACGGCTGCCGTTCTCGACAACGCCGTCATCGCGCGCGCAAAGGAGTGGCTCGCGCGGCTCGCATCCAAGCGCCTTGACCGCACCGAGCTCACGCCGGCATTTAGTGCCTATCTTACCGACGATCTCGTCGCCCGTGAGAATTTCGCCGCGCTGGGGCACCCGGAATTCATCGTGCCGATCTACAGCGCAACCGAATCAAACGGCGATACGCTTTACGAGTTTTTGGTGCGCTATCCCCGCGCGCAGTATCACTATGACTTTGAAGTTGCGCCCAACGGGAAGGTCGACGGAATCAGGCTGGTGGCTTAATCGTCGCCGTCGGCAAGACGGCGCCCCGTGGCCTCAACGACCTTGCCCAACATCGTGACCGCCTCGGCGCGCGTCGCATTGCTGAACATATAGCGGAGATGTTCGTCGACGTCTTCGACGATCAAGACGGCGCGGCGCCCCAAACGAACCGACGCAATGAGCGAGCTCAAGTACGTTTCGTCTTCGGGCGCAAGCACCGACTGTTCTCCACCGTCGCAATCGCACTCCAGCAATCGTTTTAAGACTGCATCAATGTCGCTGGGAATTTCCACCACTAACCTCCAAGACCGATGGAAGCCGCCCGCGTCGTAGCAGCGGCGACGGCGCGACCGTTACCTCGGTCATAGCTCAGAGCCTGCTTACAGTAGCTATCGACCAAAGTCGCTCCAAATCTTATCTTCCCCGCACTGCAGGCAAAACAGGGCCAGCATGGTTTTAGCGTCGGCTGTCCCCTCAGCGACCAACCGACGTGCCGCCTGAAATTGTAAGGCAAGCAATTTCAATGCGCTCGTCGTCGTCGAAGGCCGGCTCGCCGGCGGTGAGCTCGTCTGCATGAAAGAAATGCATGACTTCCGAGCAGAATCCCGGCGTCATCCAAGCGGAGCCAATCAATCGTATTCGCCCGGCAGAGTAGCCGGTCTCCTCGCGAAGCTCGCGCTTGGCACCCTCGAGCGGAGCTTCGCCCGGCTCCGCAGTGCCGGCCGGAACTTCCCAGAGCATCGAGCCGACTGCATGACGGTACTGGCGCACGAGCACGACGTGGTCCGGGCGAGGCGTAGCAACAATGGCGAGCGAGGCGCCATGCTCGACGACGTCAACCCGGTGCTCGGATCCATCGCAATAGCGAAGCTCATCGGCGCGGACGTTGAACACTCGGCCCTGGTAAAGGCGGCGCGACGAGAAGACTACAGGCGCTTCTTCCATTCGGGCCGGCTTGGCGGAACGTTCGAGTGACGCCTCGTAGCATCGGTGGGTGCCGCGCTTATCATCGTCCATTTTGGCCGAGATCGGTTGGCTTGCGTTCTTCCTGGTGGTCTTCGTTGCGGCCGTTTACCTTTTGGTACGCTCACTAGTCCCTCACCATTTCAACGACAAGATTGCCGTCGTGCTCGCCGCAATGTTCGCAGGCCTCATTATGATCGCCACGCGTGCGTGGCTCTCGGGACGATGGCGACGCGGGTAGGAAACCGTGCAGAGCGCCTTGCAGGAGTGCGCGCGTTACGTTCGGTCAAGGGCCGCCGCGACCAGCAACGCTTCGCCTTCGAAGGAGCCACTCTGCTCGCGGAAGCGGTTGCTGCTGATCTCCCAATCGAGGAGCTCTACGCGACACCGGCCGCGTACGACTCTACGTCGCTCGTGCGCGAGCTCGACAAGCGCGGGACGCCGACGTTCGTCGTCGAGCAGACTTCCGCAGCGAACATCTCCGACCTTACGACGCCAAACGGCATCGTGGCGGTCGCCCACATGCAGGCGTGTGCGGTCACTGAGCTTTTCGGCCGCGGTAGCCCGATTCTGATGCTCGCCGACGTGAACGATCCGGCCAATGCGGGGACGCTGCTGCGCTCGGCGGACGCCTTCGGTTGCGCTGGCGTCGTCTTCGGACGCCTTGGTGTCGATCCGTACCACCCCAAAGTCGTCAGGGCCTCAATGGGCGCCGTCTTTCGCCTGACGTTGAGCGTTGCCGATCCGCCGGACGCCCGGGCTGCAGCGGCGCGGGCCGGCGTCAGAATCTTAGGCTTGGCCGCAAATGGCATCCGGTTAAGCGAGGAAGGATGGCAACCTCCGCTCGCGCTCCTCGTTGGCCATGAGCGTCGGGGTTTGGGCCGCTGGGAGAGCCTTTGCGAGCGCGTGCTGGCGATCCCAATGGTCCCCCCGGCGGAGAGCCTCAGCGCGGCCGTGGCGGGCTCCATTGCACTCTATGAGGCAGCGCGCGCAAGTGGATTTTAGCGTTGGCTCTATGACGGGGCGTGCCCGTTCAAGGAGCTTGTCAAGAGAGTACTCTGGTCGAAAAAAGTCAAGACTACCCGTGGTAAAAGTCGCATGGTATACTCAGGCGACGGTGGGCCGGCTGGAGCCGACGGCTCAGAAGGAGACTGCAAGCGCATGGCAACGTCCAATCTCTTCTGGAGGCTTTTCGCCCAAACAGGTTCGATCGACGCGTATCTTGCGTACCGAAGACTGCACGCGGCACCAAGTAGCAGTTAAGGTCGCGCCCGCGAGGCGAAGCTACAGCGGTTTTGGAGGCGCCCGGTACGCAGAACGAACCGGGCGCTTTGCTTTGGAAGAGCGATGACGGAACTGGCAGAGAGGCTTGCCCAGCTGCAGCAGCGTTTTACGGCGGATGCGAGCGACGCCCACGACGAGCAAGCGCTCGAAAGCCTACGAGTGGCTTATCTCGGAAGAAACGGCGAGGTGACAAAGCTGCGGCGCACGATCGGTACCCTGCCGCTGCCCGAGCGTCCCTTTGCCGGCGAAGCCATCAACGATGCCGCTGCCGCAATGGAGGCGCGCCTGAAAGAGCTTCGTTGCGGTTTCGAGGCCAGCGCGTTGGAGTCGCAGCTGGCAGTAGCGATCGACGTGACCTTTCCGGCGATTTCTCCCGCGGTAGGCTCAATCCACCCGGTCCGGCGCATCATCGCGGAAAGCTGCGCCTATTTCAGCCGGCACGGCTTTGCCGTCGTGATCGGTCCTGAAGCCGAGCCTGATTATTATAATTTCGAGGCGCTTAATATCCCCGCCGACCATCCTGCACGGGAAAGTTTCGATTCCTTTTGGCTCACCGATACGTTGCTGCTGCGACCGCACACCTCCCCGATGCAGATCCGTACGATGCAACAACACCGTCCGCCCATTGCCATCGTCGCGCCTGGAAAGTGCTTTCGCCGCGACGCCGTCGATGCGCGTCACCTCTTCCAGTTTCATCAAATAGAGGGCCTGCTCGTTGCGCAAGACGTTCATTTCGGCCATCTGAAGGGGATGCTCACGGGGCTATGTCGCGAGCTTTTTGGCCCGGCCGCGAACGTGCGCTTTCGGCCCTCATACTTTCCCTTCACGGAACCAAGCGCCGAGGTCGATACGACGTGCCCAAAATGCGGGGGAAAAAGTGCCGACTGCCACATGTGCGGCGGATCGGGGTGGATCGAGCTTGGCGGTGCTGGAATGGTGCATCCCAACGTCCTGCGAGAAGTGGGTTACGATTCAAATCTCTATTCGGGTTGGGCTTTCGGCTTCGGCGTCGAGCGCCTCGGGCTAGCGCGCTACCACGTCGACGATATTCGACGGTTCGTCAATAGCGATCTCGATTTTTTAACTCAGCTGGCTTGATTAGGAAGCTTTCGTGCGGCTCCCCATAAGCTGGCTTCGCGAGTTCGTCGCGCTGCCCGACGAGACCGAAGCGATTGCCGATCGATTGGCAATGCTCGGTTTCCCCGTCGCATCGATCGAGAAGCGCCCGAAGATCGGCGGCGTCGTCATCGGCAAGATCGCGACGGTTGAAAAGCATCCGAATGCCGACCGGCTGTTCGTGGCTCGCATCGACGTCGGATCAGCGCTCCCGCTGACCGTTGCAACGGCCGCCACCAACGTTGCGGCGGGACAAACGATTGCCGTGGCGACCGTCGGCGCGACGCTTCCGGGCCTCGAGATCGAGGCCCGGACGATGCGCGGTGTTGCTTCGCAAGGCATGATGATCTCGGCGCAAGAACTGGCCTTGCCGCCTGCGTGGTTCGAAGACGGGATCATGCAGCTCGATTCTACAGCCGCATCAGGCGCCGACGTCGTTGAGATCTTCGGCCTCGATACTGACGTGCTCGACGTCGAGGTTACGACCAACCGTCCCGACGCGATGTCGGTTGTGGGGCTCGCACGCGAGTTGGCTGCGTCGTACGGCGTTGCTTTGCAGGTGCCGTCGTTGCTCAATCCGGGTGACGCTTCGGAGCCGCAGGGCGCGAGGCCGGAGGTCGAAATCGAATCGCCCGACTGTTACCGCTTCGTCGCGCAACGTTTCGACGGCGTGCGCGTCGCGCGAGCGCCGGCCTGGATGCGAGTTCGACTGGCGCTGGCCGGACAGCGCCCCATCAACAATCTTGTCGACGTCTCAAACTACGTCATGCTGGAGACCGGGCAGCCGCTGCATTTTTACGACGCCAACGCCATTTTCGAAATGAAGTTGATCGTGCGCAATGCGCGCGAAGGCGAAAAGCTCGTCACCCTCGATGGCGTCGAGCGCACGCTTTCGCCGCAAGCGCTCGTAATAGCCGACGCCGAACACGTTCTCGGTCTCGCCGGACTGATGGGGGGCGCCGCGAGTGAGGTCCACTCTAACACTACGACGATCGTTTTGGAAGCGGCCAGCTTCAACGGCGCGCGCGTTCGGCGCACGAGCAACGCCCTCGCGCTGCGCAGCGAAGCTTCGACGCGACACGAGAAGGCGCTGCCGCCGGCGCTCAACGATATCGGCGCAGCTCGTGCGGCGCAGCTCTTGACCGATCTGGGCGCAACCGCATACCCGCCGCGCTCGTTCGGCGCGGGACTCTCGACCGCTCGGCCGATAGCGCTTCCGGCAGCCGACGTGCGCCGACTGTTAGGACTCGCGATTCCCGCAGAGCGCATTGCCGCGCATCTTCGCGCACTCGGCTGCGACGTGGCGACGGTCCAGGACGATATTCTATCCGTCACGCCGCCAGGGTGGCGCCGCGATCTCACCATTGCGGCGGAACTGGTCGAGGAAGTCGCGCGCATTGAAGGGTACGACCGCATCCCTGCCATCGTGCCATCGGTCCCCGCGCACGAGATTTCGAGCGCAGCCTTCGATTTGGAGGATCGCATTGCGCGCGCGCTCGCAGGGTTGGGTTATCGAGAAGTGGTCACGCACTCATTTCGCCGCTTTGGAGATGCCGGCGCGATTGAGGTGATCAATCCGCAATCCGAGGAGCAACGCTTTCTGCGTGATTCACTTGCGCCCGGATTCATCGAGTACCTGGCGGCAAACGCGACTGCGCACATCTTCGAAATCGGAGACGTTTTTCGCCGGGACCGAGAGCGCATCGTCGAGGAGACCGCGCTCGCCTTCGGTTTTTGCGCCGAGAGTTCCGACGAGGCGCCCTGGCACGATTCGTGCTTTCTGAAACTGAAGGGCGACTGCGAGGCGCTGCTGCGCCAGGTGACCGGACGCGCAGCGCTTACCTCGCCCGGCGTGCGGTCCGGATTTCATCCCGGCAAAACGGGCCTCGTCACGATCGAGGGCGTTCAAGTCGGAATCGTCGGTTGCGTGGATCCGCGCCTGACAAAGTCGCAGGAAGTCAAAGGCAACGCGTACTTGTCCATTCTCGACGTCGGCGCGCTGCCGCAGTACGAAATCCCTCACTACCGCGCGCCGTCGAGGTTTCCGTCGACATATCGCGACGTCGCGCTCGTCGTCGAAGCCGATACCCCCGCCCGCGAGCTCGAGGATGCAGTTGGAGTTGCGCTCGGCTCGATCTGCACGCGCGTCGCCGTCTTCGACGAGTATCGGGGGACGCAGGTCGCGCCGGGCTACAAAAGCCTTGCGATTCGCCTGACGTTGCAGCGTTTCGACGCAACGATCACCGACGAAGAGGCCGATGCAGCGGTCCGGCTCGTGCTCGATGCTCTACACGAACGGTTCGGAGCGACGATTCGAAAGTGATTGCGGGCATCGCATGGCCCGACGTGGTCATCGCCATCGTGTTGGGCATTGCGACGCTCAAAGGTTATTCGCGCGGATTCGTTTCTGAGCTCGGCGGCGCGGTCGCGGTAACGGCGGCGCTCGTGACGCCGTGGTTTTACAACGGCAGCTTCGACGCGCAGATCGAGCGGCTTGTGAGGGTTGGGCCGGGATCGGCACACGTGGTCGGAATGTTCGTGACCGGGCTGGGCACGTACGTTTTGATCTTGCTCGTCGCACGTCTGCTCGGCACGATCGCCAGGCTACCGCTGCTTGGAATCGGCAACGCGCTCGGCGGCGCGCTCATCGGCTTTGCGAAAGGGGCGATCCTCTTATGGCTCGTCCTCTTCGTTGCGCTCTTTTTCCCGCTCTCAGCGGACATCCGAGAGGGTCTCCAGCAATCACGCCTCGCGCCTTATCTCGTCAGCTACGACGCACCAATTGACGACGCGATCCTTTCGACGATTCCGTGGTTCGCGCGGCCCTTCGTGCTGCCGTATTTTAGGCGACACCACTTATGACGCGCAGCTCGAGTTCGATTGCCTCGATGGCGCCAAGCAGCTCTACCTCGCTCACGTCGCCCATGGTGCCGAGTCGGACGATTTTTCCGGCTAGCTCGGCCTGGCCGCCGGCGAGCACGACACCATGGTTCTCCCGCAACGCCTTTAGCAGACTCTTGGGGTCGACGCTCGGCGGCGGATAGGCAGCGACGACGGTCGGCGAGTGTGCGCCGGGTCGCGAAACCAGCGTGAAACCCATCTTCGCAAATGCAGCACGTACGGTATGCGCAAAACGTGCGTGACGCTCGTACGCCGATTTCATGCCTTGCGCGTGATAACGTTGTAGCGCGACGTCGAGCGCGTAGAGGATCGAGATGGGCGGGGTCCACGGCGTTTGTCCGTCGCGCGCTGCATCGCGTGCGTACTGGAGATCGAAATAGTAGCGGGGGATACGCGCGGCAGCACTCCGCTTCCACGCCCGATCGCTCAGCGCCACCATCGCGACGCCGGGCGGTGCCGCAAAGGCTTTCTGCGATGCCGTGACGACGGCGTCGTAGCCCCATTGGTCCATACGGAACTCCGAGGCCCCAAGCCCGCTCACCGAATCCACCAGCGTGATTGCTCCGTGACGCTCCAGGATCGGTGCCAGCGTTGCCAGGTCGCATGCGACTCCCGTCGAGGTTTCGTTGTGGGTCAAGAGGACGCCGGCAATCTGACGCTGCGGATCGCTATCGAGCCGGGCGTTGAGCATGTTGGGATCGAGCGCATCGCCCGTCGGCGTTTCCAGCGATTCCACTATGCAGCCGTAACGCTCGGCAATCGCGGCAAAGCGCTTGCCGAAAGCGCCGACCGCACACGAAAGCAATCGCTCCCCCGGCGAGAAGAGATTGGTAACGACTGCCTCGAGGCCACCGGTTCCGGAACTTCCAAGTAACAGAACCTCTTCGTTCGTCCCGAAGACCGGACGTAATGCGTCGGTAATGCGCTGGCTGAGCTCCGCGAACTCTTCCCCACGGTGGTTGATCAGCGGCCGCGCCGCGGCTTCGAGTACCGGTTGCGCGACGGTGACCGGCCCGGGAAGGAATAGAAGTTGCCTTGACATCGAATACTGCTTCGATGGATGTTGCGAGCATCCGCCTGACGGAGCTTTCGAATTGCGCCGGTTGCGCGGCAAAACTCGGCGCCGCCGAATTGCGCAGCGTCATGGAGCGCGTGTCGACCTCTACCAACGATCGCGTGCTGGTCGGATACGGCAAGAGCGACGACGCCGGCGTTTACCTTCTGCGCGACGATCTCGCGCTCGTGTCGACCGTCGACTTCTTTACTCCAATCGTCGACGATCCGTTCGATTTCGGTCGGATCGCCGCGACTAATGCGCTATCGGACGTGTACGCGATGGGAGGGCGGCCACTCACCGCGCTCAATATCGTGGCCTTCCCCGAAGACCTCGATCTCGACATCTTGTCGCGTATCCTCGAAGGCGGCGCGAGCGTCGCACGCGTAGCCGGCGTCGCGATCATCGGCGGTCACACGATCAAGGACGCGGAGCCGAAGTACGGCATGGCGGTCACCGGTATCGTGCATCCGCGCAAGATCGTGACGAATTCCGCCGCGTGCATCGGCGACGTACTCGTATTGACCAAGCCGCTCGGCACGGGAATTCTCACGACCGCGCTCAAACGTGGCGCCATCGGGTCACAAGAGCTCGAGGAAGCCGTGCGGGCGATGACGACGCTCAACGACGGCGCCGCGCGGGCGATGTTAGCGGCGGGAGCGCACGCAGGCACGGACATCACCGGTTTCGGGCTGCTGGGTCACGGCGGCGGCATGGCGCGTGCGTCCGGCGTTCGATTGATACTCGACGCAAGCGCCGTTCCGTTCATGGACCGCGTGATCGAGCTGATCGAGGCGGGCATCGTACCGGGCGGCACGCGTCACAATGCGAAAACGCATGCCGAGTTCACCAGTTTCTCACCTAGCGTGCGCGAGGCGGTGCGCCTCGGCCTCTCCGATGCTCAGACCTCCGGCGGCTTGCTGATCAGCGTTGCGCCCGAAGCGGAAGACGTGCTCGTACGCGAGTTGCGCGCCTGCGGCGCGGTGGCCGCTCTGGTCGGGGAAGTATGCGAAGGGGAAGGCATCGAGGTGCGCTGAGGTAAAGCGGCGAGCCGGCCGCCTCAACCGGCTCGCCGTCTTGCTGTCTAAGGCGTAATGAGCATTCCGTTCGTTCTTCCGTTCGTGCCGACGTAGAAGCCGACCATGTCGGACTGGCGGTTTATCCCGTTGATGAACGTGTTTCCTACGCCGTGCGGATCGTCGATCGAACGAAACGTCGCGTTCTTCAGGGGCGACGTCAGAAGAAATCCGTGGGTCGCGCCTTTACTGTCGACATACGCGCCCACGATGGAGCGATTACCGTTGATACCAAACGGCATCGTCATCGTCGAGCCTGGATAGTGAAAAGTCGAATAGGTGTTTCCAACTTTAAGAAAGCCGATCGACATCTTACCCTGCAGGTAGAAGCCGGTGACGTTGCCCTCATTGTTGATGGCGGCCGCGGTGACGTTGTGCGCACCCGGTGGCGTGATCGGCGTGAACGTGCCGGTGGCGTGGTTCAGTTGGAAGCCGAAGTTCACACCGGCTCCGTTCGTGTAAAAACCGACCGCGATGCCGGAATCGTTGAGGCCCAGTATCTGGGTCACCGTGCCCTTGCCGACGTTGGGATCGCTATAGCTCGTAAACACGCCTTTCCAATGGATGAAGCCGCGATTGACGCCCTTTGAGTCGACCCAGAAGCCGGCGGTGTAGCCGGGATTATTGATGGCCGTGACTTGCGTTTGTACCGAACCGGGATAGTTTTGGCTCGTGAAGTCCGCCTGCGTGTAAGGCGGCTTGACCGTGTATCCCTTGTTCGGATGACCCGGAGCGCCGCTCCCATAATAGCCGGCAATTACTTCTGGAATTGTTTATGCCGAGCAACTGATTGAAGGTCGGGTCCTTCTGATTGTTGATCGTCCTGAACGTGTAGGCGGTCGCGACTGACGTCGCGCCGGCTGGCTGTTGCACTTGATTGAGCGACGTTTGAGGGGTTACCGAGCCGCCGCATCCCGCGACGATCGTTGCCGTCAGGGCAAATGCGGTAGCAGCGAGAAGCGATCGAACCATCGCTTCGCGAGAAGTTGGCATGCAGAACTCCTTTTAACTTGGTGAAGGTTGTGCTCAACGGCACCGCCGGAGGCGTTAACGGAGCGCCGGCGAGGTGCTCTCACCGTAACAACTCGGTTCGCATGCGGTCAAGTAAGGATGACCGCATGGTTAATCGTGCAACGACGTTGCGATGGACTGGTCGCTTAGCGTTTGATCGGCGATTTACGAGCGGCCCGGCGTTTCACGACGCCGTTACGGCGCTTCAACTGCGCCGCGCGCGTTACCCTCAACGTAGTCGAAGGGCGAAGCGGCACGACGTTGCTCACCTTTGCGTGTTCGGCTCCAAGCGGGACCGGCGATATCAATCGCTTGCCCAGTGCGTGATAGAGAACTTCGGAGAGCTCGTCGACCGGTACGAAGCTCATGCTTTCGCGCACCTCTTTTGGAATCTCGTCTAGATCCATCTCGTTGCGGCGCGGCAGCAAGATCTTGCTGATGGCCGCACGCTTCGCGCCGAGCACTTTTTCCTTTAGGCCCCCGATCGGCAAGACTTGACCGGTGAGCGTGATCTCGCCGGTCATCGCCAGATTGGGATCGACTTTGATGCCGCTCAGCATCGATGCGATCGAGGTTGCCAACGCGATTCCGGCGGAGGGACCGTCCTTGGGCGTCGCTCCCGCCGGAACGTGAATGTGAATGTCGTGCTTCGCAAAGTAATCGTCGGGTAAGCCGAGCTCGCTCGATCGTGAACGTAAAAAGCTGACGGCGGCCTGCGCGCTCTCCTTCATCACGTCGCCGAGTTGACCGGTCAAAACGAGTTTCCCGGTTCCCGGCATCGCCTGCGTTTCGATGAAAAGGATGTCGCCGCCGACGGGGGTGAAGAACATTCCCGTCGCAACGCCGACCGAGGCGACTCGCTTGCGAACTTCGTTGAAGAAGCGAGGCTTACTGAGGTATTCCGTAAGGTTCTCGGGCTTGACCCGCGCCTTGTAGCGCGGGTTCTCCGCGATTTTACGTGCGACCTTACGGAAGACCGTGCCGATCTCGCGTTCCAAGTTGCGCACGCCCGCTTCGCGCGTGTAATCGTTGATGATCGAGCGAATCGCCTGATCGCTGATTTGTACCTGCGACTCGCGCAGCCCGTTGCTTTCGCGCTGCTTTTTTACGAGATATCGTTTGGCGATCTGAAGCTTCTCCAGTTCGGTGTATCCCGCAAGCGTGATGATCTCCATCCGATCGCGCAAGGGCGGCGAAATCGTGTCGAGCGCATTCGCGGTGCAGATGAAGAGCACTGAGGAAAGATCGAACGGCAGATCGAGATAGTGATCCCGGAAGTTGTTGTTCTGTTCCGGATCGAGCACCTCGAGCAGCGCCGATTGCGGATCGCCGCGGAAATCGGCGCCGACTTTGTCGATCTCGTCGATCATCATTACGGGATTTCGCGTTCCGGCATCGCGGATCGCCCGTACGATCGTGCCGGGCATGGCGCCGATATACGTGCGCCGATGGCCGCGAATCTCGGCTTCGTCGTGAACCCCGCCGACCGAGAGGCGCACGAACTTGCGCCCCATCGCGCGTGCGATCGAATGGCCGAGCGAGGTCTTTCCGACGCCGGGCGGTCCCACGAAGCAGAGAATCGGCCCCGATAACTTTTTCTTGAGCTTTCCGACCGCGAGATATTCGACGATTCGGTCCTTGATTTTTTCGAGATCGTAATGATCTTCGTCGAGAATGGCGCGCGCTGCATTGATGTCGATATGGTCGGCCGTTTCTACGTTCCAGGGCAACGTGACCAACCAATCGAGATAGGTTCGGATGACGCTGTATTCAGGGCTGGCCTGCGGAACTTTCGAGAGGCGATCCAGCTCCCGGTCGGCGGCCTTCTTCACGTCGGTCGGCATTCCCGCGGCGTCGATTTTCGTGCGCAGCTCGTTCGTCTCGGCCTGCTGAGGATCGACCTCGCCGAGCTCCTCTTGAATGGCGCGCAATTGCTGACGAAGGTAAAACTCGCGCTGATTCTTTTCCATCTCGCGCTGAATGTCGCTTTGAATCTTATGACCGAGCTCGACGACTTCGAGCTCCTTGGTCAGCAGCAACGTCAGCTTGCGCATCCGCTTTGCGGTATCACGTTCCTCGAGGAGCGCCTGACGGTCGGCGGTCTCGAGTCGCATGGTCGAAGCGACGAAGTACGTCAAAACCACCGGGTCGGTGATGTTGGCAACCTCCATCTCCATCTCGCGCGGCGCTTGCGGCAAATAGGAGAGGAGCTTCTGAAAGAGTCCCGCGAGGTTGCGCTGCATCGCGACCAGTTCTTCGTTTTCGACCGTCGCGTCGGGAAGCTCGGTATAGGCGGCGACCATATACGGCGCAACTTGCGTGAACTGCTCGATCTTGAAAACCTGCTGTCCCGCGACGATGCAGCGCAGCGTCCCGTCGGGCACCTTGAGCATTTTCTGAATAACGCCGATCGTTCCGACGCGCTGAACGTCGTCGGGACCGGGATCTTCGATTTCGCGATCTCGCAGGACGACGAGGCCGATCGGTTTGCCTTCGCGCAGCGCTTCCTCGACGAGCTGTATTCCGGGCTTCTTAACGACAGCGAGTGGAATGACGGTATGCGGAAAAAGCACCGCTTCCTGAAGCGGCAGAATTCCGATCAGGTTCGCGGGAACGATGCTGTTGCCGGGTTTCTGGGCCATTTGTTTAGGTGTGCGTCCTCTTTACCATGACGTGAAGTTCGGTTCTCGCCGTCGGCATGTAGGCCGTCGCCGCGATCGGCGCGACGACGATCAGCAGACCGTCCTCGTAACTCGCTGCAACCGCTTCGTACTCGACCGCGACCGGCAGAGGTATTCGCTTTACGAACTCTCCGTGAGCGATTTCTTTTTGGATGAACGAGCCGCAACGTATTCGCGCCGCTTCGAGGCGACGCCCGGCAGCGACGAGACAGCGCTCGTCGAAGCCAACGCGAAGCGTCTCGGGATCGGCACCCGCCACTTCGATGACGGCGACGACGCGCCGCCCTTCCTCGTCGATGAAAACGTCCGCATTGGGTTGGAACGTTCCCAGGCGCGTTCGCATCACGAACTCCATCGGCTTTATAAACCCTTCAGCTTAGCACTCGGATGCGCCGCTTGCTAACGGCCTCACATGGTGGGATCGGGAAGGGGGCGCTCGGACGGCCATGCGACGCACGGCGCAAAAGCAATGCGCAGGGCGCTCAACGCATCGGGGGGGACCCGGACGCGGAAGACCTGCGGATGTTTCGTCGGTACGCCGTAGACGTCCCGAGGCGGAAATCCGGTCACGTTGTCGTCGGGACCGTGAGTTGCGGCGAGCACGCGGTTGATCGCCGTGGCGTCGGCGGCCGATTGGTAGTCGGCACTGCGCTGACCGAGCCAAGTTGCGCCGTCTTCCGTCGTGTAGAGAAACCCGATGATCTCGCCGGGCATCATCGTTGCAGTCGAAAGCACGAGGTCTATGCGCACGATTTGCATGGCGCGTACGACGGGCGCCTGCACGACCTTCGGCACCGGGCGCAACGAATCGAGGCAGAATCCATTCTGAAGCGGCGGCTGAGTTGCAGCAGCGGGCTGTGGATATGGTGTCGGCGGTCCTTGCGGCGGCGGCATTTGCGCCACGGTGTTGACAAGAGCGGTGAGGAAGAACGTCGCTAATGCAAACATGGCCGCAATCTTCGCCTAAACTGCTGCGCCGCCTAGGTACCCGCGACGCCGCCCTCATCGTCATGGGCGGCATCATCGGCTCGGGCATATTCATGAACCCGTCGGTCGTCGCTCGGCACGTTCACAAGGCCCCGCTGTTTATGCTGGTCTGGATCGCGGGCGGCGCGATCGCGTTGCTCGGTGCGGGCATCTTTGCGGAGCTCGCAGCACGCCGCCCGCGAGACGGTGGCCTCTACGCCTATTTGCGCGAAGCCTTTCACCCCGGGCTGGCATTCCTTTTCGGTTGGACCCTTCTGCTCGTTTCGCAGAGCGGCGGCATGGCGGCCGCTGCCGTGACTTTCGCCGCCTATTTTGCGCCGCTCACCGGGTGGCAGGCTCCGGCGGCGACAATCGGCGTCGTAGCGATTGCGCTCTTCACCGCAATCAATGCCTTGGGCGTCCGGACCGGCGCGACGACGCAGAACGCGTTCATGATTATCAAGGTCCTTGCGATTGCGGGTTTTGCAGCGATCGGACTCTTTTCGGTGCGGTCTTGGGCCGAAGTTCCCGCGTTACCATCGGCGGCCGGCATCGGCGCTTTGGGTTTCGCGATGGTGCCGGTGCTCTTTGCCTATAGCGGCTGGCAGACCTCAAGCTTTATGACCGCCGAGCTGAAGGAGCCCGCAAGAACGTTGCCGCGTGGATTGATCGCCGGCGTTCTTACCGTCGTCGTGCTCTACGTCGCCGTCAACGCCGCCTGCCTACGCGTACTCGGCGTTGCGGGCTTGGCCGCCACAAACACCCCTGCATCCCAAATTACCCAGCTCGCGTTCGGAAAAGTCGGACTTCGCGTGATGGCGACCGTGATCGCGCTTTCGACGCTCGGATTCTTGAGCAATCAGATCCTTACGTCCCCGCGGGTCTACTTTCAGATGGCCGCAGACCGGACGTTCTTCCCGCAACTCGCTTCGGTGAATCCGCGGACTCACGCCCCGGTGCTTGCCATCGTGCTGCAAGGGTTGATCGCGATCGTGATCGCGCTCTCCGGTCGTTACGATCAAATTCTCAACTACGTGACGTGCAACGATTACATATTCTTCGGCTTGGCGGCAATTGCACTGATCGTCTTTCGTAATCGCGACGCACGCGACCCGAAGGCACCACGCCCCTTCTTTCGAATGCCGGGACATCCGCTCACCACGCTGCTGTTCCTTGCGGCCGCGTGGTACATCGTCGGCGACACGATCCTAAACTCGCCGCACGACACCCTCATCGGGGTCGGCATTCTGCTCTCCGGTCTGCCGGTCTACCTGCTCTTCGCCTCGCGTAGTGGGACATTGCGTCCGCGCCCGGTCCAGACCGTCGAGGATCCGAGGTAATACCTCGGCCGCGCGCGCGCGCAAGACACAATCGACACGGCCTCGCAGCGCGGTCGGTTCGGGATTGATCTCCGCGACGTACGCGCGCTTATTGTAATGCGTCGCGAGCGCCGCTGCGGGGTAGACGACGGCGCTCGTTCCGACCACGAGAATGACGTCGGCGCGCGCCGCCGCCGCTTGGGCTTGTTGCCAAGTTGCGGCCGGCAGCGGCTCGCCGAACCAGACGATCGCAGGGCGAAGGCGTCCGCCGCACTCGTGATCGATCTCGCGCAGCGGAAGGCCGTTGCCGTCGAGCGCGCGTCGAGCGTCGCAACCCGTGCAGCGGGCCTCGCGCAAATTGCCGTGCAGCTCGAGCACGTTCCGGCAGCCGGCGCGCAGGTGCAGCGAGTCGACGTTCTGAGTCGCAAGCGTGAAGTCGCCGATTGCGTTCTCGAGCTGCGAAAGGGCGTAGTGACCCGCATTCGGCTGGGCGCGCTGATGCGCGGATTTACGCTCGTTGTACCAGCTCCAGACGAGCACCGGATCCTGCGCAAAACCTTGCGGCGAAGCGAGCTCTTCGACCCGGTGCGTCCGCCAAAGACCGCCGACGCCGCGGAAAGTCGGCAGGCCGCTCTCGGCCGAGACGCCCGAACCGGTCAGCGCAAAAACGCTTTTCGCGCGGCGCAGCTGCGCGCAAAGATCGTCGACCGATGCCGTTGTATTAGTCATCCTTCGACAAACTCAGGATGACGCAGCGTCAGGGTGACGATTTGACTTTTGCAAGGAAGTGGTAGAAGCTGCCCTTTACGGTGGCGGTGCCGGAGATCTCACCGTCGCCGGAGAGCGTCCCGCGTACGGTAAATCCGCCCATTGCCTGCAGGTTGAGCGTTATTTGGCCCTCGCTTACGTTGCCGCTGACCGCAATCGTTCGACCGTAGAGCGGATCGGGGCGGACCGACTCGGAGACGTAGGTACCGCTGACGATGCCGTGATTGAATTTAAGCTTCATGGTGCCCGAGTATGGAACTTTGCGGGGACCGAACGTCGGCTCGTAAGCCGCGACGTAGGTCGCCTCCCAAACTCGGCCGTGCACGACGACGGCGAGTGCCGTCAGCGATTGAACCGATGCCAGGACTGCGAACAGCGCGGCGACGCTACGGTGTTTCACGGAACGGCTCCTTTCAGGGCTGCATGAGCCGCTGCCACTCTTCGCGGCCGATGCGCAGCGTCTCTTCATCGAGTTGCGACAGCGGCTTGCCGACAAGGCGCTCGCGCTCGCAGAGGTCTTGTTGCTTCGTGTCGACGTAGAGCAGGCCGGTGACGAACTCGCCGCGCGCCTGCGATTCATGAATCGTTTTTAGTGCCGCCATCGCGTCGGTCGGATCGTAGTCGACGTCGAGTTTTCGCAGCATCACGTGCGAGCCGTCCTCGAGCTCGACGTCGCGCACGGTGCCGGGCTCGTAATCGACGGCGATCTCGCGTCCGCCGGCGATGTAGTCGGCCGTGTGCAGCACCACATCGTGGTCCTTCACGTACGCGTAGCTCTTCGTCGAGCCCTCATGGTCGTTAAAGGTGACGCAGGGGCTGATGACGTCGAGAATCGCGGTGCCGCGATGCGAGAAGCCGGCTTGAAGAAGGGGCACGAGCTGCTTGCCGTCACCGGAGAAGGAGCGGGCAACAAACGTCGCTCCGAGTTCGATCGCTAAGCTGCAGAGGTCGATCGTGGCGTACTCGTTGATCTTTCCGCCTTTCTGCGTCGAACCCACGTCGGCCGTCGCCGAGAACTGACCCTTGGTCAAACCGTAACAGCCGTTGTTCTCGACGATGTACGTGCAATCGAGATTGCGCCGGATCATATGGCAGTACTGCCCGAGCCCGATGCTCGCGGTGTCGCCGTCGCCGCTGATGCCGAGCACGAGCAGCTCGCGATTGGCGAGTTTGGCTCCCGTCGCGGCCGAAGGCATGCGGCCGTGCAATCCGTTGAAGCCGTGCGCCTGCTCTACGAAGTATGCGGGCGTCTTGGACGAGCAGCCGATGCCGCTCATTTTTGCGAGGTTGTGGGGCTCCGCGCCGTAATCGTAGAGCGCCTTGATCAAATGGTTGGTGATCGAGTTGTGGCCGCATCCTGCACAGAGGGTCGTTGGAAGCCCTTTGTAGATTTCACGGGTGAGGCCGATGATGTTGAGATTTGCCGTCATGTCCTATTCCGCAATGACGGCCGGCTCTTGCTCGGCCTCGAGCACGGGATCGATGATGACGCGAGCGTCGATTGGTACGCCGTTGTAATGGCGGATCGATTCGAGCCGTCCGACGAGATACGTCGGCAATTCCGCCCGCAGAATAGTGTACAGCTGTCCGTCGCGGTTCTGTTCGACGACGTAGACGCGCTCGTGGCGCTTGACGAACGTAGCGACCTCGGGAGAGAGCGGAAGCGCCCGCACGCGCAAGTAATCCGCCTCGACCCCCGATTCGCGCAGGCGATCGAGCGCCTCGACGACGGCGTGGTGCGTCGTGCCGTAGGCAAGGATGGCAATCTTGTACCCTTTCTCTTCGACGGTCGGGGCCGGCACAGCAGTGCGCGCCGTTTCATGCTTGCGGTTGAGCCGGTCGAGATTGCGCTGCCAGACTTCGGGAGTCTCGGAGTATCGGGCCTCTTCGTCGTGACCGGTTCCGCGCGTAAAGAATCCGGCGCTGGAATGCTTGGTGCCAGGCAACGTGCGATAGGGAATGCCGTCTTTGTCGATGTCACGATAGCGCGCCCACGACTTCATCGAATTCAGGTCGTCGGCGCCGAGCACTTTCCCGCGATCGAAGGGTTTCTCGGGATACGGCAGCGGGGGGCTGAGCCACGAATTCATTCCGAGATCGAGATCGCTCAGCACGAAGACGGGCGTTTGAAAACGCTCGGCGAAATCGAATGCTTCCATCGCAAACTCGTAGGCTTCGCGTACGGTCGCCGGGAGCAAGACGATGTGCTTGGTGTCGCCGTGCGAGAGCGTGTACGCAAACGCGACGTCGCCCTGCATCGTGCGGGTCGGCAGCCCGGTCGACGGGCCGGCTCGCTGTACGTCGAAGATCACGCCGGGAACCTCGGCAAAGTATCCGTAACCCGCATATTCGGCCATCAGGGAAATCCCCGGTCCGGAGGTCGAGGTCATGGCGCGTGCGCCCGCCCAACCGGCGCCGAAAACGATCCCCGCGGCGGCAAGCTCGTCCTCCGCTTGGACGATCGCTACGTTTCGGTTGCCGGTGCTCTGGTCGACGCGATAACGGTCGCAATATGCAATGAAGTATTCGCACAGCGACGAGGACGGCGTGATCGGATACCAAGCCGCGACGGTGCAGCCGCCCATCACGCACCCAAGCGCGGCCGCACGATTTCCCTCGATGAACAGCAAATCGTCGGTCTTGCCGTTCATGGGCTCGAGCCGATAGGGATCTTGCTTGACGAAGTGCTCCGCGGCGTAATCGAGGCCGATTCGGACGGCTTTCATGTTTAGCTCGACGGCCGAGGCTTTCGTGCGAAACTGTGCCCGCAGGCCCTCTTCAACCGTCCCCGCCGGAATCCCGAGCAGCTTCGCAAGCACGCCGACGTAGATCATGTTCGTCAGATACTTGCGCAAGTCGCCCTTGTCGGCAAAGTGCTCTTTTGCGAGCGCCGCAAACGGCACGGGGTAATACGTCAGATCTTCGCGCTGCGTCTGCGCATTGAGCGGATAGGCCGCCTCGTGAACTACCGCACCGCTCACTCTTACGCCGGCGACGTCTTGCGCCCACGTCGCGGCGTTGAGCGCGAGCAGCACGTCGACGTCACGC
The DNA here is from genome assembly GCA_963767725.1 of Vulcanimicrobiota bacterium. Classification (GTDB taxonomy): domain Bacteria; phylum Vulcanimicrobiota; class Vulcanimicrobiia; order Vulcanimicrobiales; family Vulcanimicrobiaceae; genus Cybelea. Next base: position 393,051 of record CAVYEN010000002.1, on the reverse strand, counting down.
GTACGGCACTGATACCCCTGCGAGCTAATGCGAATGTCGAACCACGTCGGCAAGCCTTCGATGTTTGACGGAAAGACGTTCTTCGGAGCGACCGGAATGCCCAGACGCGCGATGGCGTTGGTCAGAACGAGGTTCGAGGATTGGCTTCCCGAGCCGTTGACCGTGGCCACGCGTACGGTGAAATCGTTGACGACGCGCGCGGGCATGGAAAATATGCTATTCGGTCTTCGTGCAATCGAACCTTTCCGAAAGCTCGAGCGGCCGTTCGTCGCTCATCGTGATTACGTTTGGGCGATAGGATGCGCCCGCGTAGGCGAACGCACGGTCGCCGCTGCGAGAAAGACTATTTGCGTGCACCCTGTGCCGCCGTCAGAGATCGGAAGGACCGCCCGAGTGCCGCCAAACAGCACGCCAAGTGTTGAGTCTTGCTCACGTCATTCTCCACGTCGGCTTTTGTAATGCAATCGCTCGCGTGGCTCCGACGACCGCCCTCGCGCTGCACGTCCGCATGACCGATCGGATCGGACGAGTGCAGGTCGATCGCGTCTATCGCGTCGAGCGCGGCGACGAGGCCGAGGCAATCGTCGAGTTCGACAGCGCGTTTGGCATCTACTCGCTCGCCGTCGACGCGCCAAAGTACCGCTGCTCCGCATCGGATTATCTCTTCTTCATCGCGGGGCACGACCGAAGCGTTACGGAAAAACTCAGCGACGCGCCGGCGCCGCCGCCTTCGAAGCCGGTCCTTCTCTCGGGAACCGCGCCGCAATCGTTTCTCTACGTTGCGCCGACGTTCGTTGTTTTCGACAAGAGCCAAGTCGCGTGCAACAAACCGCTTCCACAACCGCTGCCCACGAACATCGTCGTTGAAAACGATCAGGACGCGTATTACGCCTGGCTCTACCCGGACGCGTCGGCGGGCGCCGGGGGCCAGCAGCTCGCGTTGCGCCTGCGAACGCCGACCCATCAGTACCATTACGTGCGAATCCCGATTGTGTTTCCGCTCCCTTGGACCGGCTGGCCGGAGAGCATTCAATTTAACGTCAACGAAGACATGGTCGACGCTTTGGCCGGCGATCGCGGTCGATACGCTGCTTTGCCCAAAACTCTGGGAAACGTCCGCAGGCTGACAGCCGATAAAGAAGAGGCGCGTCTTGCGGACGCGCCCTTTCTCGTAATTCTCGCTAGCGCGAGCGATTACATCATGTCGTAGCCGCCCATGCCGCCGCCGGGCGCGCCGACCGGTTCCTTCTTCGGCTCAGGCTTATCGGCGACCAACGTTTCGGTCGTGAGGATCATCGATCCGATCGATGCGGCGTTTTGCAGCGCCGCGCGCGTTACCTTGAGCGGCTCGACGATTCCGGCAGCGAACATGTCGACGACTTCGCCGCTCATCGCATCGAAGCCGAATGGAGCGCTCTTTAGGCGAACGGCGTTGATCTGAACCGAACCTTCGAATCCGGCGTTGTCGGCGATTTGACGCGCAGGCTCCTCGAGGGCCTTGCGCACGATCGTGATGCCGATCTTTTCGTCGGCCCACGATGAGGCTTGACCGTTCGTCTTGGGAGGTTCGTACTTGTCGATCGCCTTGATCGCGTGAAGCAGCGACGCGCCGCCGCCGGGAATCATGCCTTCCTGAACGGCCGCGCGGGTCGCCGAAAGCGCGTCCTCGATGCGGTGCTTCTTCTCCTTGAGCTCGGTTTCGGTTGCGGCACCTACTTGGATGACCGCGACGCCGCCCGAGAGTTTGGCAAGACGCTCCTGGAGCTTCTCGCGATCGAAGTCGGAATCGGTCTCCTCGATCTGCTTCTTGATCATCTCGATGCGGCCCTTGATAGCATCGGCTTTGCCGTTGCCGTCGATGATCGTCGTCTCTTCCTTGGTGATCGTCACGCGCTTGGCTTGACCGAGCTGATCCAGCGCCACCTTGTCGAGTTTCAAGCCGAGCTCTTCGGAGATCACCGTCGCGCCGGTGAGCGTGGCGATGTCCTTGAGCATCTCTTTGCGGCGATCGCCGAAGCCCGGCGCTTTGACGGCAACCGACGTAAAGGTGCCGCGAAGCTTGTTCACGACCAACGTCGCGAGCGCTTCGCCCTCGACGTCTTCGGCGATGATCACCAGCGGCTTCTGCACTTGCACGACCTTTTCGAGCAGCGGCAGGATATCGGCGATGGCGGAGATCTTTCGCTCCGTCACGAGGATGTACGGATTATCGAGCACGGCTTCCATGCGCTCCGAGTCGGTAACCATGTACGGCGAGATGTAGCCCTTGTCGAACTGCATTCCGTCTTTGGTCTCGACCTCGGTCTTGAGGGTCTTCGACTCCTCGACCGTAATGACGCCGTCCTTGCCGACCTTCTCCATCGCGTCGGCGATGAACTCGCCGATCTCCGGATCGTTGGCCGAGATCGACGCGACCTGCGCGATCTTCTCTTTGGTGTCGACGTCTTTCTTGAACGATTCCATCTCTTTGACGGCGATATCGACGGCCTTCTCGATGCCGTGCTTGATCAGCAGCGGATTGCTGCCGGCGGTAACGTTGCGCAGACCTTCGCGGATGATCGCCTGCGCGAGCACCGTTGCGGTGGTCGTGCCGTCGCCCGCGATGTCGTTGGTCTTGGATGCCACTTCCTTGACGAGCTGCGCCCCCATGTTCTCGAACGCGTCGGGGAGCTCGATCTCCTTGGCAATCGTCACGCCGTCGTTGGTAATCGTCGGCGAGCCGAACTTCTTGTCGAGCACGACGTTGCGACCCTTCGGGCCGAGCGTCACCTTCACGGCATCGGCGAGGATATTCGCACCGCGCTCGAGCGCACGCCGTGCGCTTTCATCGAATACGAGTTGCTTTGCAGCCATTGAAAAACTAAAACTCCTTAAACGCCGGCCGGCACTTTGTCGACGATGGCGAGAATGTCTTTTTCAGGAATGATGAGATACTCGGTGCCGTCGATCTTGACTTCGCTGCCCGAGTACTTTCGATAGAGCACGCGGTCGCCGACCTTGACATGCATCTCGACCACGGCGCCCTTGTCGGTCACCCGGCCGGCTCCGATCGCGCGAATGATGCCCTCTTGGGGCTTTTCCTTGGCGGTATCGGGCAAGAAAACGCCGCCGGTCGTCTTGTCGTCCTGCTCTACGTGTTCGATAACGACGTTATCGAACAGGGGCTTGAGATTCACGTACAACCTCCACAGCTTGGCAATTTCATGCGCTCGACGCGCTTTAGCACTCTTAGCGCAAGAGCGCTAGCCGTGCTATATTAGCAGACTCTTAGCGCGAGTGCAAGGCCTCAATTCGGGCTGGAAGGCGACCGGCGGGCGCGAAGCACCCGCGATGATTCAAAGGCCCGGGCCTGCGAGGGCTCGCCTGCCGTCTGATTGGTTCGCTCGAGATTTCCTTAGGTGCGTTGCGCCATAATGCCGCGCTGCTTCGCGACCTCGTCGGTGCTCGTCGCTCGGCATTCGTGGTCAAAGGCAATGCCTATGGACACGGGCTTGCTTGCCGGTCGCGCACGCGATCGAGCCATTTGCCGTGCGCCTCTGCGTCTATGCGCATTGAAGAGGCCATTGCGCTGCGGGAGGGCGGCATCACCGCGCCGGTGCTCGTGCTCGGACCAATCCCTCCGTCGGCGCTCGATGACGCGCTCGCCGCCAACGTTGAGCTGGCAATCTGGAGCGCGGGAGAGTTCGCCCAGACGAGTATGCGCCGCGGCCCGCAAGCGTCAGCGTAGCGCCGCCGTCCACGTCAAAGTCAATACCGACCTCAATCGCCTTGGCTTCGAGCCGCACGAGCTGGTCGATGCGATTGCAGACTTGCTTGGCGATGCCGGAGATCGCAATCACCGGAATCTTCTCGCACCTTGCCTCAGCCGAAGAGCTCGACTCGCCGTACACGATGCATCAGCTCGCCGCCTTCGAGCGTGCGCTCGGTCACGCAAAGCCGGTGCTCGACGGGCGGGCCCTCGCTCCGCTTCGCCACATTGCCGCTTCGGCGGCGGCGATGCTCTGGCCGCAGACGCGTCTCGATATGGCGCGCTTCGGCATCGCGCTGTACGGTCTGATGCCGTCCCGACAAACCCGCGAAGCACTGAGCGCAGCGCCGCTCGATCTCAAACCCGCGCTGTCGTACCGCTCGCAAATCATCGTGACCCGTGCGATCGCGGCCGGCGCTTCGGTGGGTTACGGAGGCAGTTTTCACGCACCTCGCGAGATGCGGGTCGGCGTCGTTCCGGCCGGATATGCCGACGGCGTACCTCGCGCGCTCTCCAATCGCGGCGCCTTCGCCGTCGACGGCGCGATCTGTCCGATCGTTGGACGAGTCGCGATGAATATGACCGAGATCGACCTCACGGCTGCGCCGAATGCCCGTGCCGGCTCGATGGTAACGCTGCTGGGACAAGACGGTGGCGCGACGATCGCCGCCGACGATTGGGCGATCTGGGCCGATACGATCAACTACGAAATCGTCACGCGCCTTCCGAGAGAGCTGCGACGCGTGTACGTCGATTAGAAGCCTCGTTTGCTCCTAAGCGACGGCCGCGATCGCCTCTTTGAGATCCATCGTTCCGTTGTAGAGGGCGCTGCCCACGATGCACGAGTCCACGGTGACCGGAACGCTACGTTTGAGCTCCCGCAGGTCCTCGATGTTGCGCGCCCCTCCGCTCGCAGTGACTTTGACCTCCGCGGCATTTGCGACCGCGGTCAGCGCGTCGATATCGTATCCCTCGCCCATCCCGTCACGGCGAATCTCGGTGAAAATGATTCGCGTGACGCCCCACGCAGCGACGCGGCGAACGAGCGCATCGCGGTCGACGGGCGTGCGCTCCTGCCACCCGTGCGTGGCAACTTGCGAACCGCGCGCGTCGATTCCGGCGATCACTTTGCCGGCGAAGCGATTGACGATATTGCGGGCCAGCCGCTCGTCCTCGACCAAGAGCGTTCCAAGAATGATTTCAGACGCGCCCGCGGCAAACGCGGCCTCGGCGTGCTTGACCGCGCGAAGGCCGCCGCCGGTCTGGACCGGCACGCTCACCGCCTTGCAAATGCGCTCGACCGCCGTAAGGTTTTCACCAGAACCGAAGGCGCCGTCGAGATCGATCACGTGTAGGCGCTGCGCGCCTTCATCGACGAAGGCCTTCGCCCGCTGCACCGGATCGTCATCGTACTCAATCTCAGTCGTGGGATCGCCTTGCTTCATGCGCACGCATTTGCCGCCGCGCAAGTCGATCGCCGGCACGACCAGCATTAGCCTGCGGCGCCGTTCGCGGGGCGCTTTTCGATCGGAACGTACGGACCCGTCGCAGGCCCGTCGTAGGTCGCCTGCGGGCGAATAAGGCGATTATCCGCGAGCTGCTCCAAAATGTGACCGGTCCAGCCGGCGATGCGACCGCAGGCGAAGAGACAGGTAAACTCGTCGCCGGGAATACCGAGATCGGCAAGAACCGGCGCGGTGTAAAAGTCGACGTTTGCGTAAATCGTGTTGCCGGGCTTTTTCTCTTGCAAGACTTTTCGGCTGGCATCTTCGATCGCCCGCGCCGTTTCGTACCAGCGTTCTCCGCCGACGTGACCCGAAAGCTCCTCCGCCATCGCCTCGAGATGCCGGGCGCGCGGGTCGCGGACTTTGTATTCACGGTGTCCCATCCCCATGATCCGCTCGCCGCCCGCAAGGAGGTCGCGAACGTACTGCTCGGCGTTCTCGGGCGTTTTCACTTCGGTCAACGTACGATAGGCTGCCGTCGCCGCGCCGCCGTGAAGATCACCTTGGAGCGACGCAAGTGCAGCGGTCACTGAAGCATAGATGTCGGCACGGGTTGAAGCGGCGACGCGCGCGGCAAAGGTCGATGCATTGAACGAATGATCGGCGAGCAACACGAAGTAGGTATCGAGGGCATCCTCCTCGATTGCATGCGGCACCTTGCCCGTGCGCATGTAGAGGAAGTTTCCGGCCTGCGAGAGATCCGAACGCGGCGCGATTGGATCGAGCCCTCGCCGGATTCGATCCCAGCCCGCGACGATCGTCGGCACTTTGCGCAATGAGCTCGATCGCCGTGTGTACGTCGGAGAGATGTTCGCCCTGCGCGTTGACGGGAGAAAAGAGGCCCAGTCCGCTTACGACGGTTCGCAGCAAGTCCATCGGCCACGCCGTTTTTGGAACGTTCTGCATGGCGTTGACGAGCGGTTCGGGGAGTGCGCGGCAAGCGCCGAGCTCGCGCCTCAAGACTTCGAGTTGGTGCCGGTTTGGAAGGTCACCGTAAAGCAAGAGATGGACGATCTCCTCGAACGTTGCGTTCGGCGCAAGATCGTCAATGTCAAAGCCGCGATACGTTAGGCGTCCGATCGCCCCTTCGACATTACTGAGCTGCGTGGACCCGACGACGACGCCTTCGAGACCACGATCGACAACGGTAGGCACCTATTTCCTCCATAGACGGCCGGCTTGCAACGCGTCGAGTCTTTCCCCGGCCGCAAAGGTTCGACTCCTCCAGCGGTCGGCCTGTGCGCAAGGCTTCGGTGGGGCGCCTGGTTGAAATGCTTTGAGAATGGACGCACTCGATCTTACGCAACGGCCACCCCGCAGCCCGCGCGAGCTTCTTCCTGGGTTGAATCTGCTGATGGCCGCCCGAACGATCGACAAACTTCGCGCCACGCTTCCTGGCGGCAACATCGGCGAATACCAGATCACCGGTTTTAGCTCGACCCTTCTGAACGCGCTAGAAATCCCGGAGGCCGCCTTGCGGGCCGCGATTGCGCGCGCGGAATCAGACGAACAGATCGCCGGCTGGATTCGCGAGCATAGCAAGCCGGAGCTTTACGGTGACATCAACGCCAAGTTGGAAGGACGAACCGTCGAAGAGCGTTTGAACGATCCGCAGTTCGTCGCGCGGTATCCCATCGCGCGGCGCCTTGCGCCGCACACCTCGAGGCTCGATCTGCTTATCGCCGACGACGCTGAGGCATTCGCAAACCCTTAGTTCGCCTGGGCAGACGTCACCGACCGCCAGCAGATGCGCCAGCATCCGCCTTCGATCTGCGGCTCCTCGATGTGAACATCCAGGATTTTCGTGTTGCGAACGAAGTCGCCGTAACTTGCCGCCACCGCGTCGCGTCCTTTGGCAACACGCGCAAGATTGGGCGCCACGATAACAACATCTTCGGTAAAATAGGGCGCCACGAGATCGGCGATCTGCTCGGGCGCGGCGTCCTGCCAGATTCTATTTATTTCGGCAAGGATGGCGGCCGGATCAGGCCACGGCATCGCGTAGATCGGCACGAGCGCGGGCGTATCCGATGAGACGCTCGACGAGCGCCTCGAATGAGATGCCGACGGCGGCGCATGCGTCCGGAACGAGGCTCACCGGCGTTAGCCCAGGCAACGAGTTGATTTCCAGCAGGTATGGCCGCTGGTCGGGCGTGACGATGAAATCGCTGCGCGAGTAGTCACGCAAACCCAGGAGCCGATGTGCGGAGAGCGCGAGCATCTGCAGACGCGCGCCCAAATCTTCGTCGATCGGAGCAGGGACGATGTGCGTGCTTCCGCCCGGCTCGTACTTCGCGCCGTAACTATAGAAGCCGTCACGATTCGCGACGATTTCGAGGACAGGCAACGCCTCCTCGCCGAGCACCGCGCACGTGAACTCGCGCCCGTCGACATACTCTTCGGCGAGGATCTGCGCGTACGACTTCGACGCATCGAGCATCGCGCTCGTCCACTCTTCATGCGTGTGCACGATAGCGACGCCCGCCGACGAGCCTTCGAAGCGCGGCTTGATGACCAAAGGCAGATCGAGCGATCCCGGTAGCAGCGGCAGCGTGCCGCCGGTGAGGTCGAACAGATCCCAGACCGGCGTCGGCAGGCCTTCGGCCGCCAGGAGCTTCTTCGTGAGATGCTTGTCCATCGCGAGAGCCGACGCCTCGAGGCCACTGCCGGTGTAGGGAATAGCGAAGTGTTCGAGCAGCGCTTGAAGGTGACCGTCCTCTCCGCCGGGCCCGTGCAGCGCAATGAAGACGACGTCCGGTTTGAGCTGGCGCAGCGCATCGACAAAACGGTCGTCGTAGTCGAGCGATTGCGCATCGTAGCCGAGTGCATGCAAAGCGCGAACGACTTCCGATCCGGATCGAATCGAGATCTCTCGCTCGGCACTGGTGCCGCCCATGACGACGGCGACTCGCTCTCTCGTTACAGGATTAGGTTGCATCAATAAAAACCCCGACTAAGTGCACTTCCAGCTGCAGTTCGACGTTCAAGCGATCGCGCACCGCTCGGCGCACCCGCGCAAGCAGCGTCGCAACGTCTTTTGCCGTCGCTCCCCCAAGGTTGTTGATGAAGTTGGCGTGGAGCGTCGAAACCTCAGCGCCCCCTTCACGCCATCCCTTTGCGCCGGCGACGTCGATCAAGCGCGCCGCTTTGTCGTCGGGGGGATTGCGGAAGCACGAGCCGGCGTTCGGAAGAGCGATCGGCTGGGTCTTCTTTCGCCTTACCAGACGCGTTTGCATCTCCGAGCGGACGTCGCGAGAGTTGGAGTTTGGGAACTCCAGAACCACGCGCGAAACCACGACGTCACGCTCGAGTGTCGAATGCCGGTAAAGATATCGGACGCTGGCGGGATGGGGCTGCGGGCGACTCGGCGATTGCACCCAAACTTCGCGCACGAACTCACCGATCTCCCGATCGGTGCCCGCGTTCATGCGCAGCGATCCGCCGATCGTCCCAGGTATGCCCGCGAGCGAACCGATGCCGGCTGCGCCCGCAGAAGCCGCTTTAGCCGTAACGAGCGCCATATCGGCAGAGCCGCCTGCCTGCACGATTACGCTTGCGCCCTCAATGCGAACCTGGGCGGCCGCGAACTCGCCGCCCAGGTGAATGACGACGCCTCGCACGCCGCCGTCGCCGACTAGGACGTTGCTACCAGCCCCGATGATCCACCACGCCATCCGGCGGCGCAGGCAGAAGCGCATTACGTGCGTCAGTTCGTTCTGATCGAGTACCGTCGCCAATGCGTCGGCCGGCCCGCCGATTTTCCATGATGTATAGCGCGCGAGCGGTTCGTCGAAGCGGACACGCTCGCCGAAGATATCCAATAACGATTGGCGATCTGAGTCCTCTAAGAGACTGCGCCGCGCTCGCGCCGTCGTTATGCTCACGCCCGCACCGGCGCGGCGCGGTTTTCAGTCGGCTCGCGGAGCCTCCGAGCCAGGCGAGATGCCGCCTCGGTGATGTCGCCGGCCCCTAGCATCAGCACCAGTGCGCCGGCCGGAACTTCTTGCAGCAGCCGGTTTTCTAAATCTTCAACGCAAGCCGCATACCTCACATGCGCACCGGAGGCAGCGAGGAGCGTTCCGATGGAGCGTTCGCTCACGCCGGGAATCGGCGGTTCCGATGCGGCATAGACCGGCGCGAGATAGATCCGATCGGCGCCTCGCAGCGCCGCGGCAAATTCGCGCGCAAGAAAGGCCGTGCGAGTGTAGCGGTGCGGTTGAAACGCGACGACGAGTTCGCCCCGGTGATATTGGCGCGCAGCGGCGATCGTCGCGCGCACCGCCGTCGGATGATGCGCGTAATCGTCGACGATCGTCGCGCGCCGGCTCGAAACTAAGACCTCGAATCGGCGACGGACGCCTTGGAAGGCACGCAGCGCCGCGGCAATGGCTGCAAACGGTAGATCGAGCTCGCAACCAACCGCGATGGCCCCAAGCGCGTTCTCCACGTTCATTACGCCGGGTACGAGAAGTTCGATGCCGCCCACCGCACGCTCTCCGGCAATTACGTCGAATTTGGAGCCGCATTCCGCGAAACGAAGATTCGTGGCACGCAGCCACGCGCCTGAATCGAGTCCGAACGTCATAACTCGAGCGCGCAGCTCGTGCGACGTCAGGGAGGCCGAGAGTGGATTGTCGACGCCGATGACGGCGAGACCGTCTTCCGGGAGCTTTCCAAGGAATTCGGCGAAGGCGCGCGCTAGCCCGGGCAGCTCGTCGTCGCTGGTGAGGTGGTCGTTCTCGATGTTCGTGACGATCGCCATCGACGGTTCGAGCAACGCAAACGATCCGTCCGATTCGTCTGCTTCGGTGACGAACCAGGGCGACTTGCCGTCGTAAGCGTTGCTTTTCAGCGACGCATCGATGCCTCCCAAGACCAGACCGGCATCGATTCCACCCTGATGCAAAACCGCGTGCATCATGGCGGTCGTCGTCGTCTTGCCGTGCGTTCCGCAGACGGCAATACCGCGGCGACCTCGAAGCAAGCGCGCCAACATCTCGCCGCGGCGCAGTACCGGAATATGTCGACGCGCGGCCGCTAAACATTCGGGGTTGCGCCGGTCGATTGCGGAACTGACGACGACGGTATGCGCATCTCTCACGTTGCACGCATCGTGACCTATCGCGATTCGCACGCCTTCGCTTCGTAACTCTTCGACGAGCGGCGAGAGGCTGATGTCGGAGCCGGTAACGCTCTCGCCCCGCGCACGCAAAATGCGCGCGATCGCGCTCATACCGATTCCCCCTATGCCGACGAAGTGATAGCTCGTCACCGCTTGCCCTTTCGAGAGAGTAAGGTATCGATCCGGGCAAGGATGGCGCAAAGCGGATCGGCACCCGCGAGTCGCGCGGCCGCGGCGCCGATCGACGCAAGCCGTTGCGCTTCCACCGTTTGCGCGAGTACCGCAGGTAATTCGCCGGCTTCGAGCTCGCGATCGGTTAGAACGACCGCCGCCCCGGCGTCTGCAAACGACGCGGCATTCGCCGCCTGGTGACCCTGCGCGGCATACGGATACGGAACCAGAATCGCCGGCTTTCCGAGCGCGCGCAGCTCACCGAGCGTCGATGCGCCGGCACGCGTCAGCAAGAGATCTGCCACGGCGTACGCGTCGGCCATGTCGTCGAGATAGGGTCGCGCGTTCGGTAGCGCAGAACGCAGGCGCTCGTACTCGCTTTGACCGGTCAGCGCAAGCAGCTGCCATCCGGCGGGCAAACCGTTGCCGCCAATCAAGGCAACGAGCGCGTCGTTGATCGACCGCGCGCCTTGGCTTCCACCCATAGCGACGAGCGTTTGCAGCGACGGATCGAGTCCAAGACGCGCGATGGCATCTTCGCGCGGCGGCAGAGTGCGCAGCGCCGAGCGGATGGGAACGCCTGTCGTTGACCAGCCCCAGACTTCGTCGACCATCGGGGTCAGGACGCGGTTTGTCAATCCTGGCTGAACGTTGGGTTCGAGGAGAACGACCGGCGCGGCCGAGAGCCGCATGAACCGGCGTATGCGTGCTGCGAGGGCGACCGGAAAGCAAACGTACCCGCCGGTGGCGATCACGATATCCGGGCGCTCCATCGCGAGCAGGCGCAGACTTTGGAGCGTGCCTTGGATATTGCTTGCGATCGTCCGAAGCAACTCCAGCGACGGAGCTCGCGGAAGCGAACGGCCGGCGATTCCGTGCAAATCGTAACCGGCTTTCGGAACGATCGTCGCCTCAAGGCGGTCCGCAGTTCCGATGAACGCAATCTTGGCGTGGCGGCTACGGAGCGCGTCGGCAATTGCGATCGCCGGATAAAGATGACCGCCGGTGCCGCCACCCGCGAAGACGACGGTCACGCGCGTTCTCTGCGTGCAAAATCCCGGCGCGCAGAGCGCGCTTGGGGGGCCCCGGCAGCTCTGCTGCTGGGGGGCACGCAGGTGCAGCGCACCGGAGTGCCTTTTGAGATCATTGGGGTCCCCGGCGCGCAGAGCGCGCTTGGGGGGCCCCGGCAGCTCTGCTGCTGGGGGGCACGCAGGTGCAGCGCACCGGAGTGCCTTTTGAGATCATTGGGGTCCCCGGCGCGCAGAGCGCGCTGGGGAATTCCGACCGACGTTAGCGATGAGCGCGACGGCTATGAGGCTCGCGACCAACGAGCTGCCGCCAAAAGAAATGAACGGTAGCGGGACACCGGTCACGGGCCACGACGACGAAACAACCCCGATGTTGACGAAAGCTTGAACCGTAATCATCGCGGCGCACCCGATCGCCAGAAAGAATCCAAAACGATCGGGGGCTCCAAGCGAAATGCGAATCGCACGATACGCCAACGTTACGAAAAGACCGATGACGGCTAACGTGCCGATCAATCCCAGCTCTTCACCGAGCACGGAAAAGATGAAGTCGGTGTATTGCTCGGGCAGATAGAAGAACTTTGCGCGCGACGCGCCCAAGCCTACGCCGAAGAGTCCGCCGCTTCCCAACGCCAAAAGGGATTGGACGATGTGAAAACCGGTATTGAGCGGATCCTTCCAAGGATCGACGAAGGCAAAGATGCGTGCCCGCCGATATGGGCTTGCGAGCACGGTGAGCGCCGCAAAGGGAACCATGGCGAGTACGACCGCAGCCAGATGAACGACCCGTGCGCCGGCCGCAAAAAAAAGCGCAAGCGCAATGAAGAGCAACAGACTGGCCGTACCCATGTCGGGCTCTTTGAGGACGAGCACCGCCATGATCGCGACCGGAACGCAGAGCGGAACGAGGCCGCGGACGAGCGACGTAATGCGCTCACCACGGGCCGACAAGACGGCCGAAAGGTAAATCACGAGCGCGAGCTTGGCAAACTCAGAGGGCTCGATGCTCAAAGTCGACGTGCCGATCCAGCGCCGTCCTCCGTTGACGCCAAGACCTACGTGGGGCACGAAGACCAGCAATAGACCGGCAATCGCTAAGAGTAAAATGTAGGGTGCGAAGCTTCGCAAACGCTGGTAATCGATCCGGTAGCATGCGTACGCGCCGGCCAAGCCGACGGCGAGCCAGACGAGCTGACGTTTGAGATAGTACGCGATGTCGCCGTGCTGCGCGTACGCCGTCGCGCTCGACGCCGAGAAGACCATTACAAGACCGATTCCGATAAGCGCCGCAACGGACGTGAAGAGCACTGTATCGAGTGGCGCGCGCAGCGGCGCGCGTAAGGTCGCCGAACTATGCACCGGCGGGCTCCCGCAACGCGGCCACTGCCGCCGCGAACTGCTCTCCGCGCTCCTCAGCCGAGGCGAACATGTCAAACGAGGCGCAACCGGGAGAGAGCAAGACGACGCTCCCCGGCGAGGCGAATTCGCGGGCGCGCTGCACCGCCTCTTCCATCGAAGCGGCCTGCACACAGGGGATCCCCAGTGCGGCGCGACGGATTTCGCCGGCCGTCTCGCCGATTGCAACCAACGCCTTCGTACGCTTGCGAATCTCGGCGCCCATCGCGTCGAAGACGGTTCCCTTCGAGCGGCCGCCTGCGATCAAGACGATCGGCGCGTCGTAGGTGCGCAGCGCCGCAACGACCGACGCGGGATTCGTCGCCTTCGAGTCATCGACGTAGCGCACGCCGTCGATTTCGCCGATCGGCTCCAAGCGGTGAGGCATCGGCTCAAAGGTCGTCATCGCTTCTCGCAGCGACGCGGGGGGACAGCCGACGGCGAGCGCAACGAGCAGCGCCGCCATGGCATTTTGCACGTTATGCTCGCCGGCGAGCGGAATTTCGCCGCGCCCCAGGATCGGGAGCGGACGCGGGTCGCCTGCAATCGGAGCGTAGATCAGCACGCCGTCGCGCACGTACATCGTTGCCTGATCGTGAGCGCTTAGCGTAAACCAGAGCTGTTTGGCCTGAACGCGCGTATCGCCGTGACGCCAGTGCAGGCCGCGAATTCTCGGATCGTCGAGGTTGCCGACGAACCAGTCCATCATCGACTGATTGGCGCCGATTCGGTACTTCGCCTCGGCGTATTCGTCCATCGAATGGTATCGATCGAGATGGTCCGGCATAATGTTGAGAAGGACGGCAACCCTGGGTTTGAACGCGCGAATCGTTTCGAGCTGGAACGAAGAAACTTCGGCGACGACCCAACCGCTCGGCACGGCGCCGCGCACCTCTTTGATCAGCGGGTTGCCGATGTTTCCGCCCACTCGCACGTGCAGGCCGCAGCCGCGCAGCAAATGTCCGATCAGCGCGGTCGTCGTGGACTTGCCTTTCGTTCCGGTCACCGCCACGATCGGCGCCTTACAGAGCCGATACGCGAGCTCGATTTCGCCGAATACCGGAACGTTGGCCTCGTGCAGGGCGCGCACGACCGGCGAGGTCGGCGGCACGCCCGGTGAAAGCACGGCACAGGTAAGCTCTCCGACCACGGTTCCGATTTTCGTCGCTTCGACAAAGCGCACCCCAAGGGACTCGACGGTCGGAATTATGCTCGCGAGCTCCGGCAATGGTTTTTCGTCTGTGGCATACAGCGCCACGCCGTGCTCGCTAAGCACTTCGATGCTCGCCAATCCGCTGCGTCCCAAACCAATGATAAGGATCGTTTCACCGGCGCCGAATTGAAACGTGTTGCTCATCGAACGATGGCCCATCCCAGCAGCGAGCAGAGCATCGATGCGAGCCAGAATCGAACCGTCACCTTCGTCTCCGGCAAGCCGCTTAGCTCGAAATGATGGTGCAGCGGACTCATCCGAAATATGCGGCGTCCGCCCGTCGCCTTGAAATAGAAGACTTGCAAGATAACGGAGAGCGCTTCGGCGACGAAGACGCCGCCGATCAAGAGCAGGAGCAGCATCTCGCCGGTGAGGATCGCGGCGCCTGCGAGCAGCGCGCCGAGCGCGAGCGAACCGGTATCGCCCATGAAAAGCTTCGCCGGATGCCGATTGAAGATGAGAAACGCGGCGCACGCTCCAAGCCCTACGGCGCACCCAACTGCGGCGACTGGTACGTCCATGGCGGCGGCCATAAGTGCAAGCACCGCTAAGGGAGGGATGATGACCCCGGCTGCCAGACCGTCGAGACCGTCGGTCAAGTTGACGGCGTGAATCGTCCCCGTGATCGCGAGAATGCCGAGCCATAGCCAGAGCCAGTGCGGCGCAACGATGGATAACGTTCCTGCGTGAAAGAGCACCCCGCTCGCTTGTGACTGCGCACCCTCGTCGATCGCACGCAAAAAAATCGCTGCGGCAAGCGCCGTTGCCAAAAGTTTCGTGCGTGCGGGCAATCCACGGTTGGCACCGTGTCGAATCTTTAAGATGTCGTCGACGCCGCCGATAAGCGCACAGAGCACGACCAAGAAAAAGAGATTGAGGAACAGAGTCACGTGTACGACGCTCAGCGCCGCCACCATGACGATCACAAAGACGAGGCCGCCCATCGTCGGCGTCCCGGTCTTTTGCTGATGAGACTGCGGCGCATCCTCATAGGCGTGTTGTCTAACGTGCAACCGAGTCAACGTTCCTAGCAACAGGAATGCGGCCGCCGCAGCTATCGTGAAGCCGAAGAGCGTCCAGACGAGCAAACCCAACAACGAATCGTTCACGCCTCGCCGCCTTGCACGAGAGGATTACTTCCACGGCCTCGCCACTTGAGCACGACGAGCGGCGTCTGTTCGTCGCTGTTGCCGTGCGGATTGTCGAGCAACGCCGCCTCCACGCTCTCTATGCAAACGCTGCTCGAGCATCCAAGCACCTTCGCCTTTCCCAGGTCGTTGGCGTCGACGACGGCACATTCGATGCCGGTTCGCTCCTGCACGCAGCGGGCAAAACCGTCCGGATCGCGCGGCGCAAAGACGATGGCGCGCTCGTAAGGCGGCATCGTCCCAGTATATCCGTCGACCGCGGCAGCCGCATGACCCACCACTTTGTAGAAGGACCCACGCCCGCCGAACAGCCGCGAAGCAAGCTGCACGAGGGTCGCATAGATTACCTTCAAGGGCCCTACGCGATCGATGATGAGCTGCATCGACTCCGGCTGGCTGATCGTCGCCATCGGATCGGCGCGCCGAGCGATAGCGAATGCCAATTTCGAGGGGCGCACGTACTCGGCCGCGAGCAGCTCGCCTTGAGCGATGGCGACGGCGCTTTCCGAAACCGCAACGACGTCGCCTCGTCGCGCGATGCCCTGCACGAGGTGCGCGACCGTCGAAACGAGGTCGTCGCCAGGCCGAACGAGCGGCGAACGAAGCGGAATCGCAGTCAGACCCGGCGGCGCTTCCGGCCGCGTCACGGCTAGCGTGCGCGTTGCTAAGCTCATGCGCGCAGTTCCTCGACGATCTCTTCCAGCTTGTATTTGCGCGAGCCCTTCAAGAAGACGACATCGTCCGCGCGCACATGTTCACGCAGCCAGCGCGCAGCCTGTGCGTTGGTTCCGATTCGTATGATATGCCCCGGCGAGAGTCCGCCGCGCTGCGCGCCGCGGGCGAGCTCCGCCGCATACTCGCCGCGGACGAGCAACACGTCGACTCTCTCCGCTGCGTGAGCGCCGACGCGTTCGTGCAGCGCCGCAGACTCTTCCCCAAGCTCGGCCATGCTCGCGAGCACCGCGATGCGGCGCGACGCGCACTCCAATGCAAACGCGTCGAGCGCCGCCATCGTGCCGCTCGCGTTGGCATTGTAGGCGTCGTAGATGAGCTGGACGCCTCCCTTGACAGCGATGCGAGTGTAGCGTCCGTGCGGCAAGCGCAGCATCGGAACTTGTCGGACGAGCCGATCGAGCGGCACCGCCGAACTCGAGCGCCCCGGCGATCGCAGCCGCGAGGTTCGCACGATTATGCCAGCCCGGGATGCGTATATCGGCTTCCCATTCCGTCGTGCGACCACCAGATCGATGGACGAGCCGGCGGTCGCCGAGAATCGCGGTTACCGGTTCCAGCCTCGAGTTCTGCGCCGAACGAAGGTTGCTCGGCCACAAACCATGCAGGCGCATGCGCGAGCGTAGCAGCGCGGCGACGGGAGACGGCGTCCGCCGCGTTGAGAACCGCGCGTGCTCCGAAGGAGAAGATCGCCCATTTTGTCTCCTCGAGGCGTTCGCGCGTGCCCATGATCTCGAGATGCGCGTCGCCCACGTTGGTGAGTATACCGACGTGTGGGCGCGCGATTTCGACGAGCACCGCAACGTCTCCGTACTGGCGCGCGCCCATCTCTATCACGAGCGCGTCGTGCGCGTCGTTCGCGGCCTCCAAGAGCAGCTTGCTGACGCCGATTTCGTTGTTCTCGTTCTTCGGAGTACTGAGGACGCGCGTGCCGTACTGCGTCGCAAGGAGCTGCGCGAGGAATTCTTTCGTCGTCGTCTTACCGGTGCTGCCGGTGATCGCGGCGACCCTCCCGGTAAAGAGCCCGCGGGCGGCACCGGCGAGCGCCATATACGCGCATTTTGTCTGGGCAACGAGCATCGTGGCGGTTCCGTCAACGCGCGCCTCCATGCATTCGAGAACGAGCATGGCAGCGCCGAGACGCACCGCTTCGGCGGCGAAATCGTGACCGTCGAATCGCTCGCCGCGCAGCGCAAGGAACGTGTCTCCCGGCTGGATCGTTCGAGTATCGGTGCTCACTCGCAGCGTTGCAGGCGCCGCATGCCCATCGAAGAGCGTCGCAGCCGGTGGCCGCCAGCGCAAGATCGAGAGGAACGTTCATTGCAGTACGGCGCGCGCGGAGAGCGCTTCCCGCGCTACCGCGAGATCGTCGAAGGGCAAGACTCGATCCCCGACGATCTGATAGTCTTCGTGCCCCTTACCGGCGATGAGCACGACGTCGCCGGGATTGGCCTCGAAGATTGCGCGCTCGATCGCACGCCTTCGATCGAGCTCGACGACGTGCTCCCGGTTTCCCACGCCCCCGACGATCTCATCGGCGATCGCCTTCGGCGCTTCCCGACGCGGATTGTCGCTCGTAATATAGAGCCGATCGACGAGGGCTGCCGCGACCGAGCCCATTTGCGCGCGTTTGCCTCTATCGCGATCGCCTCCGCATCCAAACACGACCGCAAGCGCACCGCGCGCCGTTGCGCGCAGCGTACTCAACGCGCTTTCCAGCGCGTCGGGCGTGTGCGCGTAATCCACCACGACAACGATGTCGTTTGCCACGAGGCTTTCCATCCGTCCAGCGACCCGCTCGAGCTCGGCGAGTCCGCGTGCAGTCGTCGCATCGTCGACGCCCATCAGACGAGCGATCCCGACTGCGGCTAGCGCATTGCAAACGTTGAAGCGCCCCAAAAGAAAGAGGTGATAGCGTTGGCCGTCGACCGTGAACCGAGTGCCGGCCGCCTCGACGACGACGTCGCTCGGCACGAGCATCGCTCCGTCACGAAAGCCGTAGGTAAGTACTTCTCGGGCATCTCGAGCGAGCTCGACGGCCCAGCGAGCGCCGTGTGGGTCGTCAACGTTGATGACGCATTTTTTGGCGCGCGTAAAGAGACGCCGCTTGGCCGCAGCGTATGCATCGAGCGTTTCGTGGAAATCGAGATGATCGCGCGTTACGTTGGTCAGCGCAGCAATGTGAAAGCGCACGTCGTCGACGCGATCGAGCGCGAGCGCGTGCGAGCTCACCTCCATCCCAACGGCTCGCGCGCCCGCATCGCGCATCTGCGCCAGCAACTCGTGCAGCTCGGGTGGAAGGGGCGTCGTATTCTCCAAGCGCCATGTCTGCGAGCCGAACTCCGCGCCGACGGTTCCGGCGATGCCGCAGGGTATGCCCGCCGCCTTGAGGACCGCGCGGATCATATAGATCGTGGTTGTCTTGCCGTTGGTTCCCGTAACGCCAATGACATCGAGCGAATACGAAGGATCCGCGTAAAAGGCGGCCGCAAGCGCGGAAAGCGCGCGGCGTGAGTCCGGCACCTTTACGACGACCACGGTCGAGGGGAAGCTTGACGGCATTTCTTCCACGATCAGGGCGCGCGCTCCACGCGCGACCGCATCCTTAAGGTAGAGATGTCCGTCGGTGTGACCGCCACGCAACGCAACGAAGAGCGTTCCAGCAGCCACCCGGCGCGAATCGATCTCGATTCCGGTGACGGCGAGACCGGCATTCCCCTCAACCACCGCCGACGGCAAGCGGCTAATCAACGTCGCTAAAGCGACGCGCCGTTCAGGGGCCACGCCGTGCGACGTCGGTACTCGGCAGGACTCCCGCGTGAAGCATCGCGGCACGGGCGATTGCAGCGAATGCGGGTGCGGCGACGACGCTTCCATAGTACGAACCGATCGGCCGTTCGACTTTCACGTAGATGAGATAGCGCGCCCGAGGATACGGCACCATGCCGATAAATGATGCAGCGTAGTATCCGGCACGGTAGCCGCCATCGACCACCATCTCAGCGGTGCCGGTCTTGCCGGCGGTCGCATAGCCCGGAATCTGCGCCGTCGGGTCACCGGTGCCGTGTAAGACCACGGCGCGCAAAAACGTTCGAAGTTCGGCCGCCGTCCGTGTGGAGAAAACTCGACGAACCACCGCCGGCGAATACCGTTGCAAGAGATTGCCTTGCTGATCGTAGACGGCACGCACGATGCGGGGCTGCATCAACAGTCCCCCGTTCGCGATCGCGCAGTAGTAGCGAGCCATTGCGAGCGGTGTTACGGAAACGCCCTGACCGAACGACATCGTCGCTAACGACGAACCGCTCCACTGCGACGGCGGCGGTACGATCCCCGGATTCTCGCCCGGCAATCCGACGCCGGTCGGCGATCCAAATCCTGCTTTTCGCTCCATAGCGTACAGCGTTTTTGCTCCGATCGAGAGGCCGACTTCGGCCGCCCCGACATTATGCGAGTATTCCACGATCTGCCCGAGCGTCTCGCTGCCGCCGGTTCCTGCCATGAAGCCGTCTTCCGCATTGTGAATCGTCTGACCGCCTACTTCGAGCCGGTCGTGCGCGGGGAAGCGGCTCGTCAAGCTGACTTTGTGCGATTCGAGCGCAGCCGCGGCTGTGATCAACTTGTAGGTCGATCCCGGCTCGTAGGCGTCCATGACCGCGCGGTCACGCCGATGCTCGTCGCTATACTTCCAAAAATGGTTGGGGTCGAAGTCAGGCATGTTGGCAAGCGCGAGAATCTCGCCGGTCCACGGATCCATCACGATCGCCGTACCATCGAGCGCATGAAACATGCTTACCTGCTGCGCAAGCGCCCGCTGTGCAACGAACTGAAGATAGGGATCGAGCGTCAGCTCGACGTCGAGTCCGGGCTGCGCCTCCGTCACGACGCGTTCGCCGCCAAACGGAATAGGCCGCCCGAACTCGTCGGCTTCCAGGATAACGCGGCCGGATTGTCCGCGGAGTACGTCGTCGTAAGCGTACTCTACTCCGTCGAGACCGTTTTCATCGGTGCCGACGAAGCCAAGGACCGTCGAGGCCAGCCGCCCTGCGGTGTCCACCCGCACACCGGTATCCTCTTCTTTTAGGTCGATGCCGATGAGCCCGAGACTCCGAACGCGCGCTGCCGTTTCATGCGGCACCTTGCGTCCGATCCAAACGAACCAGCGATGCCGGTCGTGCAACGCGGCGATCGTCGTCGAATCGAGCTTCCCGAAGATTCGTTCAAGCTTCGACACGGTACCGGCCGGATCGAGGATCTCGCGCGGCACGGCGTAGACGCTTTCGGAAGGCAACGAACGCACCAGGACGTTCCCATTACGATCGAGGATGCTGCCGCGACGCGCAAAGACTTCCACCGTATCGGAGCGTTGTGCGAGCGCCTCCCGCCCATAAAGTGCACCCTTGATGCCTTGAACGTCGCACAGACGCCAAGCAAGAAAGAACGCAACGATCATGCATGCGTAAAAAAAGACTCGCGCGCGCATCGGAGCGACTCGCGCGAAGGTCCGCTGATGCATTCCGTCGCCGTTACGGCTGGTGAGTCACCGCCGGCATGAAGAATCCGGCGAGCGAAGAGAGCACAGGGAGTCGCGGACGAAGGCGCGCGACTCGGGGCGGGGCGAGTCTTACGACGGCGAACGCCTGCGGCTCTCGCATTCCCATGCGTGCGGCTAACTCGGAGAGGCGGTCGTCGGAACGGAGCGCTGCGATTCGATCGTCGAGACGCATAGTCTCTTCCTCGAGTGCCTCGCGGTGCGCGTAAGCTTTGGCGACGGCATAGCTCGAGCCGGTCAAGCTCGAGGTGAGCACGACATAGCCCATGAGCAGCAAGAGGACGCACGTGAGCGCGATCAAGACCCGCGTAACGTCGGCATAGCGAGCTCGCGATTTTCGCACGAACCGCCGTTGGGTCGCAGATCGGACGGTACGCGGATGGGCGATGCGCGACTGCGGTTCCAAAAAACGCGGCGCAAGCATTTCAGTTCACCTTCCGTTCTGCGGCGCGGAGTTTGGCGCTACGAGCGCGCGGATTCTCGGCAATCTCGTCTCGTTCGGGCAGGACGGGGCGTCTCGTCAAGACATCGAGACGCTCGTCGCGGAACGCCTGCTTCACGATGCGATCTTCGAGCGAATGAAAGCTGATTGCAACGACGCGTCCCGCGCCCCCCAACCGTCCGATGGCGGCGTGCAGGCCTTCGCGCAGAGCTTCGAGCTCGTCATTGACGGCGATGCGCAGCGCCTGAAACACTCGGGTGGCGGGATGGAGTCGCTCGCGCCGGCCAGGTCGCTGGACGACGCCGGCAACCAGCTGGGCGAACTCGGAAGTTGTGCTCGGCAGCGCGCCCTTCGAGCGCCGTGTAACGATGGCTCGGGCGATGCGCCGCGCATTCCGCTCTTCGCTGTAGTTGAAGAAGATGTTGGTCAGCTCGCCTTCACTCGCCGTCGCGAGAATCTCATAGGCGCTACGTGCCAGATCGGGACTCATTCGCATGTCAAGCGGCGCCGGCTTCCCCACCGAAAAGCCTCGCTGCGCATCATCAAGTTGCATCGAAGAAACTCCCAAATCGAAGAGGACGCCGTCGACCGTGGCGATCGAATACCGGTCGAGGACCGCAGTGATTTCCCGAAAGTTTTCCTGAATGAAAGTAAAGCGCGGATCGGTAATCGCTGCCGCCTCCAGAGCGGCGCGCGGATCGACATCGATCGCGATCAAGCGTCCGGCGTCGAGTCGCTCCAAAATCGAGCGTGCGTGTCCGCCCGCGCCGAAGGTGGCGTCGACGTAGATGCCGCTCGGACGGATTGCCAGACACTCGAGCGCCGGTCCAACGAGAACGGGAACGTGGTTCACGAACGTCCCACATGACCGGCCCTCTACAGACCAAGCTCGGCCATGAAGCTGGGAACCTCGCCTTCGGGCGGCCTTTGGAACGCGAAGCGCTCCTTCGCCCAGATTTCAATCCGCGTTAGGAGGCCGATCGAGATGACTTGCCGCTCGATCCCAGCGTGAGCGCGCAACAGCGCCGGAACGACCACTCGACCCTGAGCATCGCACGAGACTTCTTCTGTGTGAGCGAAAAGATAGCGGACGTACTCGCGGTACCGCTCGTTCTTCCTCGGCACCGCCTCAAGCCGGCTGCAAAACTCTATCCATGTGGCGGTGGGATAGAGGGCGAGACAAGGATCGGGATCGGCGATTGTCAGGACGAACTGCGGACCCAAGCGCTCGCGAAAGCGGGCCGGCACAATAAGCCGTCCCTTGTGATCGAGCGCGTGCTGCTCCGAACCGGCGAAGCGCGGAAGGTCCGCGTGCACTGAGTCCTCCGAAAGACACCACTAAGCACTACTTTTCACCACTATACGCCCCCGCAGTACTTAAGGCAAGGTAAACATGCAAAGCGGCGCATTGCCTATAAGCTCTCTTTTGACGTACGGTCGTCCGGCAAACGTGTGTTCGCCCCCACATGCAATCCTTCGGTCGATCGTGCTCTTGGTTTGCGAGCGACGACTTGCGGCGAACCTTCATCGGTTAACAAGCGGAGCGGTACGTGGCTACTAAGAACTGCAACCATTTTGGGGCCTTAGCACTCTCTTGACAAGAGTGCCAACAACGCTAGAATTTTCAGCTAGCCTTTTTGGGGAAATATCACACAGGAGGATAAAATTAATGGCCGATTCTTCGCTTGCACAAACCGACCGCCCTCAAGCCTCGCGGATGGCGAGTTGGGCGCCCTTCCGTGACTGGCTCGGGTTCGACCCCTTCCAGTCGATGCGTGGCTTCGAGTACGACGTCACGCGCACCGAAAACGGGTATGAAGTCGAGGTTCCGGTTCCCGGATTCAAGCCGGAGAACGTCGAGGTGACTTTCCAAGACGACGTCATTTCCATAGCCGCCAAGGGCGACCGGCGTTCGTTCACGCGCTCGTTCACCGTTCCCGAAGACGTCGATCCCGACAAGATCGATGCTCGCGTAAGCGACGGCATGCTGGTACTCACACTGGCGCGCCGTCCCGAAGCGCAACCGCGCCGCATCAGCGTGAAGTAAGGGAGAAGCTGCGAAAAAGCCGGAGCGTTCCTACGCTCCGGCTTTTCTCATGAACTCTCCAGCATCGCAGCGATGTCCGACGATGCGGTCGGATATCCGAATAGAACTTGCTCCAGCGCGCTCGCGGGAACTTTCGCCCGAAGAGCGAGGGAAAAGATGTTGACGAGCTCCTCGGTATGTGGTCCGAGGAAGTGGGCCCCAAGGATTTTGTCCGTCCCCTCTTCGACCAAGAGTTGGTAGTACGATCGGCGCGCTTGAATTCTGCGCGACGAATACCACTTCGTCGAATCCCCCTCGTGGATGCGCACGCGCAAACCGAGCTCGCGAGCTCGTTCCCGGGTGAGGCCGGTCATGCCGAGCGACGGAATGGTATAGACGATGCTCGCCAGTCCCGCGAAGTCGATCGTATGGCGATTCCCATCGAGAAGATTGCGCGCCGCGAGTTCACCTTCCGCAGCCGCGGTCGGCGTTAGCGGGAGGCCGCCGCCGTCGGCGCAGTCGCCAACGGCATAGACCGCTGCATTGCTGCAGCTTTGCAGAAAGCCATTGACCGCTACACCCTTCTTCGTTCTTTCGACGCCGCCCGCATCGAGCGCGAGCCCGTCCAGATCGGCGACGCGGCCCGCGGCGTGAACGGCTAGATCACAGTCGATCGCAAACTCTTGCGCCCCCGTCGTGCCGATGACGCGCAAGGCGCCGGATCGCTCTTGGATCGAGCTCACGGCGACGTTGGCGCGAACGTCGATTCCCAGGCTTTCACTAATTTCCACGATTGCGTCAACGAGAGTCGGCTCGAATCCGTTGAGCACACGTGGACCGCGCTGAAGGATGACCGGCGTAGCGCCCGCGCGCCTCGCTAGGTGCGCAAATTCGAACGCGATGTAGCCGCCCCCGATGAAGACGATGCGGTGAGGTAACGTCGCCAAATCCAGAAACTCCGTGCTCGTGATCAGGAGGTTCTCTCCGGTCAGATCCAGCGAAGCGGGGCGCGCACCGGTCGCGAGCACGATCCGGCGCGCTTCGAGAGAATCGCCGGAGACATCGATCGTCGTCTCGTCAACAAAGCTTGCAACGCCGTGGTACGTCGCGATCCCCGATTTACGCAAGCCGGATTCGCGCTCTACCGGAACGGGATCGGTAAACGAGTGCTTAAACCGCATGAGCTGCGTCCAGTCGAGGCTGATGGCGCCCTCGATGCCGCTGCCTTTCATGCGCTGCGACCAATCGATCAGCTCGGCCGCGCCGACCAAAACTTTCTTTGGATCGCATCCGCGCAAGGCGCAGGTACCGCCGTAAGGACGCTCGTCGACGATCGCGACGCGCCATCCCGCATGCGCGCAGGCCGAAGCGACGCTCGTTCCCGAGCTGCCCGTTCCGATAACGACTAGATCGAAGTCAGTCATGCGGCAGGCTCAGGCGGCGTCAAGGCTTCGCCCTTATGATCTTGCGTGTATCGGCCGACATCGCGTATTGGGTCGGCGGTGAGATTCGTTTTGGGCATGACTATGACTCTAACGGTGCTTCAAAGGAAAAACCATCAGAAAGTTGCGCAATAATGGTAGCCTGCCTGCCAGGCATGCCGGCCAGAGGAGAAGAAAGGCGCGGGTGCGATGAGTCGGTGCCTCGCAATTTGTGCTCTTCTCGCCCTGCTCTACGGATGCAGCGGCGGCGCCTACTTGCCCTACGCTTCCCACGCGCTCGATCCCACGGCGATCGATTCACTCGTGGTGGGTGCTTCGCAGGCAAACGGCGTTCCCGCCGCCTTGGTTCGCGCCGTGATGATGGCAGAATCGGCCGGCAACCCGTCGGCCATCAGTGTTGCCGGCGCACAGGGTCTCATGCAGCTCATGCCCGGCACCTCGGCCGGTTGCGGCATCGCCAATCCCTTCGATCCAACCGAGAACGTGCAGTGCGGAACCGGCTACCTTCACTCGCTGCTCCGCCGCTATCACAACAACGTGGCACTTGCCGTCGCCGCATACAACGCCGGTCCCGGCGCGGTAGACCGCTACCACGGCATACCTCCATATCCGGAGACGCGCGCGTACGTGGTCCGAGTGCTCAACGCATACCACAGCTACTGAGCAACCGCGGCTGATGGCCACGCTGACGCACCGCCAGCCGCTACCCCGCGTCGGCTCGGCGTTTTTGCGTTTACCCATCCTCGACAGCTATCTACTGCGCGAGATGGCGGTACCGTTCTTCTTTGCTTTCGGAGCGTTTCTGCTCTTTTGGGCGCTCAATATCTTTTTTCTCGCCGCCGATTACATCATCAACCAGCATGCCCCATTTTTCTTGGTACTGCGTTTCGTCGTCTTTCGCATCCCACAAGCGATTCCAATGGCCTTTCCATTCGGGTGCCTTTTTGCCGCGTTACTGGCGATGGGGCGCGTCATGGGCGACAATGAAGTGACGGCGATGCGGACCGCTGGAATCCCGGTCCTGCGAATCGCGCTCTCACCCTTCGTCTTTGGCGTAGTGATGTTTTTGATTGCGTACGGCATGAACGAATGGGTCGCGCCTGCATCGGTCGACCTCTCGACTCGCACGTTTTATCAAATCATCTATCATACCGACGCGTTGCCGGTCGAGCCGCAATTTTTCCGCAAAGATCCCGACACGGGAAATACCTTCTACGTGGGACAGGTCGCTCCCGATAATCGCACTATGGTGGACGTACAGATCTTCAAGCCTGCAAAGTACGGCCCGTGGAACGAGACGCTCCAAGCGAAGACCGCGTCGGTCGAGCGCACGTTGCTGGTGTTGCACGACGTGATCGACACGCGTTATAACAACGATGGCTTTCTCACCAACCAGCAGCACGTGAACAACGTCTCGATCGGATTGCCGCTGGGAGAGACCGCTTCGCAGTTCGTCAGCCAAGTGAATAACGATCCTTGGACGATGAGCAGCAAGTCTCTGCGCATGCAGGTAAACGCGCTTCAATCTCAGGGAATCGGCGGTACGGCGATGGGAAATTTGCAGATCAATCTTGCCGACAGGTTGGCTTGGCCGTTTGCCTGTATCATCGGCGTCATCGTGGCCGTTCCGCTCGCCCTGCGTTTCGGCAAGCGGGGGCGCATGCTCGGCATCGCGCTTTCAATCGTCGTGTTTTTTGCGTATTATCTCATGGTTTCGGCAGCCTCGGCGTTCGGGAGAAACGGCGCCGTAAATCCATACTTCGCCGCCTGGCTTCCGAACGCCATGATCGGAACCGCTGGCCTCGTTCTTCTTTGGCTGGAAGAGCGCTAAGGGCGATGCCTCCCGGCGATCGAATACGGCGCCGCGTCGCCGCGATCGCCGCGGTCGCCCTCTATGTCGGTGCCGCCTTTCCTCTCCCGGCCGCCGCATCGATCGACGACCGAGAGCAGCTCGCGCTGCGGCTCTTGAACGCTCAGAGCTGCGCGCAGCATCATAGCGACGATCCACAAAGGCTCGCGCAGGCCACGGCTACTCCGGCCGGCACGGCTCCGCCGGCCCCCGTATCGACGCCGGGATTACCGAACGTGCCGCCTGGGGCGAACAACGGAACCTTCACGATCTATAAGACGCCGCCACCGCAGCCGGGTCAAACGCCGGGCGTAAGCCCGCCGCCTATCCCCGGAGCGACGCCCACTCCGGCGGCGTCGATGCAGCCGATTTTCCTGGTGCGAGGCGGCGAAACGCCGCCCCCGATTTCGCCCGCCGGTCAAGCCACGCCGGCCGCAACTCCGGCGCCGACCGGCGCCCCGACCCTATCTCCGGGATACGTCGCCGTAATCTCCGACAGGTGGAGCGGCAACCGGGCACGCGGCCAGCCGAGCGATGCGATCGGTAACGTTCACATTTACTACGCCGACGAAGAGATCGTTGGGGAGAGAGCCCATTTCGATGGCGTCCGCACGATTACGATCACGGGCAATCCGTTTCTCGTCAATCACGAGCACAACTCGGTGCTGACGGCCGACGTCATCGTCTTCGATACCGTTGCGCAGACGGCCAAACTCGTCAACGGTCACGGCGCGAGCGACGAAGGGGTACAGCGAGGCCTAGTCCATTTTTCGGCCACGGATTTACACACCGATCCCGACGGCACCGCGCACGGCCTCAATCCGTATGTGACCACGTGTGAGAACCCGCGCGGCGGATACCACATTACCGGTAAAGATATGGACGTCTATCCCGGCGACAAGATCGTCATTCACAAGGCCGTGCTCTGGCTCGGCGCGGCGGCGGTCTTCTACCTTCCGCTCTTGATCATTCCCTTGCGCAGTCTCGAGAATCAGCGCGGGAGGCAACGATGGTTTCCCGACGTGGGATACGACTCGTACGAAGGGGCTTGGATCAAGATCCAAATTCCGTTCGGAAAGGACCAGTACTACTACGGCTACTACGTCGTCAACTATTACACGAACGAAGGCTTGGGTCTCGGTTACGTCGGGTTCTATGCAAGTAAGAAAGGGCGACGTAGCGTTAACGTCAACGTCTACACGATCAACAATCGACTTGCCGGCGGTCAGCAGACCAATGCAGCCATCCAGGAGCAAGAGAACATCTCCGAGCACCTGCGCAGTAACTTTCAGTTTGAGTATCAGTCGAGCTACGGTCCGCTGGTCAGTATTCCCCCGAACGAAACGGTCACCGAAGCGATCGTGCATCAGACGGCGCAAACGTCGCAGAACTACAGCATTAGCCACACGTCGGTCGGGGGTCAATCCACTAGTGACAGCTTTACTTTCACCGACACGCGACAGTTTAACCAGAACCTGAACCAAACCACGACATACAATCTTAGCACCAGCAACGCGAGCTTCGGCGGAATTACCTCGTACAGCAATCAGTCCGAGTTTGACTATCTCCTGCAATACACCACGTCAGGCGCGGACTATCAGATGGAGTGGGACAAGATCTATTCGCAAGAGGCCGTCGGAATCAACAAGATTCCGGAGTTCCAAGTGCGACCCACGAATTTTTTCCAGCACTTTCCGATTCCGCTCTCGGCCCAACTCACATTCGGCGAATACAGTAATCCGGCAGGCGAGGGCGCTCCGTTGGCCCTCGCTACCTGGCGTGGCGACGCCAACTTAGTTGCCGGTCCACTGGAAGCAAAGGTTCTGGGAAGCGACTTCCAAGGCACGGTCACGGTAGACCAGTATGCGTACGGCACCGGCGACCTGAAGGCGGCCGTCGAGCAAGACTTGAGCCTTACTACGCCGATCAGCCGGCACATCGTGAACACGCTCACCTACAACGAGGCCAACTATAACGGTCCGGCCCTCGTACCGTTCCAATACCTCGACCAGCAGCCCACGATGAATACCAAGAACGCGCAGGATCTGATCCGCTTGTTCAACGACGACATCTACGCGTTCTCGGTTGGGTGGTCGACGAACTTCGACGGCGTGGCGCAGCCGCTAAGTTATCAGTTGAGCGCTCGCCCTTCGCCGCGATCGGTCGTGCTACTGAGTGGGTCCTTCATTCCCGGAGGCGGCATGGGATTCGAGACGACAAACTTGCAGCTCTCGACGCCCTTCGGCCGAGACGCGTCGTTGCAGTTCGTCACGAACATAAATTGGAGGCCGTCACTTGGTCTTGGTGAGTTCTTCTCGGACAAAGTCATCTACTATACGCGGACGATCGGCAACTGTTACCAGCTGCTGGTTCTTTATAATGAATCGCAACAAGCCGTCAACGTCGGCCTCAATCTGCTGGCGTTCCCGACCCAGACCGCGGTGTTCAACATCGGACAGGGGCAACAGATCATTCCGACGACGATGAATTTCTAATCCAGGAAAGCGGGCGCCGCCCGGTCTCCGTCACGGCTGGGGCGTAGGGCTGGCGTTATTTGAGATCGTCACTTGAGAAAGCTGCGCGTTGGGGTCCATCTGCTGTCCCGAATACAACGCGTACTCGGGCAGCTGGAAGGTCGTTCGGATGTTGAGCGCCGGCGAGACAAAATCCGGAAGCAAGGGTCCACCAGCCCCGAGTGAATCCATGAAGCTGAGCGTACCCAACCCATTCGTCTGGGTCGTGAAGGCGTTGAAGTACCAGGTGTTGGCAAACGGTTGAGCGCTCGAGGTTGGCGACGGTCCCGGCGTGGGAGTCGCGATACCGCTGAAGACATTCCGCTGGAAGAGCACGGTAAACTCGCTCGAGGTACCGTTGCTGTTGGGAAGATACTGGAACTGCTTAGGCGTCGTGACGAGGCGCTGGAAATACGGCTGAGCGTGAGGCGCGGCCGAGCTTCTCACGAACTCGACGGGCACGGCGTACGAGGTTACTCCGTTACCGGCGACTTCGACGGCAAAGGAATATCCCGCCCAGTTATTATTGAAAGGCTCGACGCTCGGCGTGATGTTGTTTCCGGTCGTGTTGAAAACGACCCAGTATTGGTAGTTTGAGAAGTTGAACGTCCCCGCGATGTCAAAGACCACGCTCATGTACCCTGGAGGCGCGCCGCCGGGTCCCAAGCCCGGAGGATTCGGCGTGACCTGACGACCACACGCCGCAACGATGAACGCCGTAACGATTACAAAACCGAAACTCAATTTACGAATCATAGTCTCCTCGGTGCCGCTGCGCGATTTGGGCGTTGCCGCAGGCGCCGGGATCGCGTTGGCGGCAGCATTTCCAAAACTCGGCGCGGCATGGCTCGTGCCGTTTGCCACTGCTGCGCTGTTCTGGCTTTGGCAAGGTGCTTCCTGGAAACGAGCCGCGCTCTTAGGCTGGTTCGCCGGATTAATTTTTTTCGCACTCGACTTTGCATGGGTCGGACATACGGTGGGGCGATACATCGGCGTCTTTGGGCCTTTTCTCGCGTTCGGCCCGGCAGTCATCGAGGCGCCCTTCTTTGCGCTGGCCGGCGCGCTCGCGAGCGTCGCTTACGCGCGCATGCAATCGAACGTTGCGCCCCTTGGCGCCGCAGCCGCATTCACGATCTGCGAATGGCTGCGCTCGATCGGCGTCTTTGCGGCGCCGTTCGACCAGCTCGGTTATACCCAAGCCGATTCTGTTCTGCGCGTCATCGCTGCGTACGCCGGCACGTACGGCATCACGTTCGTCCTCTGCGCGGTCGCTGCGTACGCGGCCGACGCCATCCACCGACGTACGTGGCGGCCGATGGCCGTCGTCGTGAGCGTTGTCGTTTTCGTTACGTCGGCTGCATGGATCGCGTGGCCGGCGCGCCATCTTGCTCCACCAACGATTCCAGTGGCGGCCGTGCAAGGCAACATCGCTCAGTCGTTTAAATGGAACGCCCTCTCGCTGGCAGTGCACCGTTACACCGCGATGACGCGCGCCGCAGATGCGGCGCATCCCCGATTGATCGTCTGGCCGGAAACCGTGATCACGACCGAGCTCGACGCTAATTCCGCCCTCGTCGAACACTTTAGCAATCTTGCACGCGACGTGCAGGCGACGCTCGTCGTTGGGAGTCTGGCGGCCGGTCCGCAAGCCCTCTACAACTCGCTCTACATTTTCCCACCGAAGGGCGACTATTCGGTCTACGCTAAGCGACAGCTCGTGCCGTTCGCCGAATGGTTTCCGGGAAAGGCCTTTCTGTCGTGGCTTCCGTACGTCGGCGCGCTCAACGGCGGCCTCGTGCCCGGCCGAATCGACGCCGTGTATCCGACGAACGCCCTTGCCATCGCACCGCTAATATGCTGGGAGTCGGCATTCGCCGATCTCGCCTACGCCCAAGTGCGAAAAGGAGCGCAGCTCCTCGTGATCAGCACCGACGACGCATGGTTCGGCACCACGTCGGGACCCTACATGCACGCGCAGATCGCGCAGCTGCGGGCCGTCGAAACCGGCGCCTACGTCGTTCGCGCGGCGGCAACCGGAATAAGCGGCATCATCGCGCCGGACGGACGGTGGCAGGCGCGCAGCCGGCTACTGCAGCGCACGATCGTCGCGGGCCGAGTCGGCCCGCGCGTCCCGACGCTCTTTTCGCGAATCGGCCCCACGACGATTGGTTTCCTGTTGGTCGTGCTCTACTTGACGTTCTTGCTGCCCGAGCAAACCTCGCCGCCGGATGCAGCCGAATGGCCCGATGCGTAGCAAAGCCGTTTGGTGGAGAAGGCTCGCGCTCGGCGCTGGTTTGGCCTTAGGAGTCTACGTCGTAATCGAGATCGTGCTGGCGGGAGGCGGAACGCCACCGCTTCCCCCCAGTCAAGCTCCGATCGATTTGCGCGGCGGCCACGTGTTGAACAACCACATTGCCACCAAATCTTGGAGTTTCGATTACGATCACGCGCGCCTCTCGCCCGACGGCCTCAGCGGCAGCATCGACGGCGTGCGCAACGGCATCGTGTTTCGCAAAGGGAAACCGTATCTACGCATATCCGCCAAGCACGTCGTGCTCAACATACAGACGTTGGATTTCACGGCGGTCGGAAAGGTTCACGTCGAACGCATCGACGACCCGCAGCAACGCTCCTTCGACACCGACCTCGTAACCTGGACCAATGACGCCAAGGTATTGCGCATGTCGCACCCGGCCTATATTCACTCCGGCGATCAGACGCTGCGAATCGACGGCATCAGCGTGAACTTCGACGCCAATACCATCCACCTCGGAAAGGTCGGTGGAGGCGTCGACATCACGCACTGAATGGAAGCTCTGATCTAGCGCCTCTGGCGCAAGAGCTCTAAATCAGAGTTCCCTAGCGGGTTTCGTCGCCTAGCTTCTTCTTAGCCTCGGCGATGAGTTTCTTGACCTTCTGTCCGCCCTTGTGACCGATCTCTTCGTAAAAGTCCGATCCATACTTTTCTTTGACTACTTTACCGCCTTTTTGACCGATGGACTCATAGAACTCGACGCCATGGCGGTCCCGCGTCGCCTTTCCACCCTTGCGACCGATGTCTTCATAAAAGGTCGAGCCGTATCGATCGCGTACGGTGTCGCCGCCTTTCTTGCCGGCCTCACGCACCGACATCTCGCGCTTTGACGCGTGGTCGTGCTTCTCAGGCATCGGCAAGAAACCGTCTGAGAATTAAGCTACGACGCGGCCGCCTTGCGCTTGGGACGCTGACCACCTTTTTGACCGATGACTTCATAAAAGGAGGGACCGTACTTACTCTTCGTCGCTTCACCGCCCTTGCGGCCGATCTCTTCGTAAAACTCCGACCCATACTTCGCCTTTACCCGCTCCCCGCCACGGCGACCCGCCTCGCGGACGCTCATGCCGCCGGCTTGTCCGGTTTCTTGTGCCATTCGAATGTCCTCTCTGTCAAAGTACCGAGTTACTCTATTCCCATACAAGCGCTCGGTAAACTCAGGATTCGCTGAGAATTTGGACGACGCCCGGTCAAATTGTCCTTGGTTTCGCGACGAGCGCCTCGTAGACGGCGCGCGTGCGAACCCGCAAAGACTCGAAGTCGCCGTCGTTGTCGATGATGAAATCGGCGCGGCTGCGCGCGCGGTCCGGCTCGATTTGGGCCGCGATGCGGGCCCGCACGCGGCCTTCGTCGAGCTTATCGCGCTCGGCGACTCGAGCGATGCGTTGCTCGAGCGGGGCGACGACGAGGACCGACTTATCGACGAGCCGATCGTAGCCAGTTTCGAACAGGAGCGGCACGACGTGAACGACGACTTGGTCCGGCTTGGCGTAAGCTTCACGCTCGAGGGCGACGCGACGAATGTGTGGATGGAGCACCGCGTTGAGACGCTCTCGGGCCGATGAATCACCGAATACGATCTCCGCGAGCGCGAAACGGTCGAGCACGCCGTTACGCATAACCTGCGGCCATACGCGAGCGATTTCCATGAGACCGTCGCTGTGCGGAGCAACGACTTCCCGCGCGATCACATCGGTGTCGACGACGAAGGCACCGAGACTCGCGAAGATCGCCTCAACCGCATTCTTCCCTGCGCCGATGCCGCCGGTCAAACCAACGCGCACGCGGAGAGTTTAGACGACTGGCGCTTCGGGCACCGTCTCGACGCCAATTTCTTCCTCGACGGCGTACTGCTCGATCTCTTCAGGCGGCACGTCGGCGACGTGCTGAATCGACGCGGTGATCCGGCGGGTGGCGTGATTGATGGTCAGTAGCGTTACCTCCACCTCCTGCCCGGCGCTGAACTGCGCCGTCGCGTCGAACTCGCCCTTGGGCACCATTGCAAGGATGCCAGGAATCACTTCGACGAGCAGGTAGTTCGGCGTCACCTTCACGATCTGCGCCGCGAGTTTGTTCGTTTCGTAGAGGCGGTCGGCGTACTGGTCCCAAGGATCGGGCAGCGCGTGCTTGAGCGAGAGGCTGACCTTCTTCGCTTCCGGATCGAACTTCATGATCTCGACCTGAACGACGTCGCCGATTTTGACGACTTCGGAGGGGTGCTTGATGCGCGCGTACGCTAGCTCGCTGTTGTGAATTAGCCCGTCGATCCCGCCAAGATCGACAAAGGCGCCGAAATCGGCCAAGCGAACCACGACGCCCTCTCGTATCTGCGCGACTTCGAGCGTGTCGAGCAGCTCCTGTTTCTTCGCTTGGAGTTCCTCCTCCAAAACGAGACGCTGCGAGAGGACGACGCGATGCCGCTTGTGGTCGAGATCGATCACCTTCAGGCGCAGATGCTGACCGATGAGCTCGTCGAGATTCCCGACCGGCTGACGGCGAATTTGCGATGCCGGCACGAAGCCGCGCATGCCGAGGTCGACCAGCACACCGCCCTTGACAACCTGCGTGACGGTCGCTTCGATCATCTCGTCGCGCTCGTGGGCCTGGATGACCTTCTCCCAAGTCTTGAGCGCCCGTGCTCTACGCTCCGAAAGAAAAAGCGTTCCGTCCAGCTCATCGATTCGGTGGACCATCACTTCGACCGTGTCGCCCACCCGCAGCAGCTTGGGATCGATCGCAAGCGAGAGCTCCCGGAAAGGAAGGACGCCTTCGGATTTGCCGCCGACGTCGACGAGCACTTCGTCCTTGTCCTTTTGAACGATCGTACCGGTTAAGACTTGTCCCTCGTCGAGGACTTTGAGCGATTCTTCGTAGAGGCGCTGTTCGAGCGCGAGCTGGTCTTCGTCGTATTGAGTCGGCGCGATTTCAGTTGTAGAGATGTTTAGTTCCCACTTTCGTTAATTTGTCAGCGTTGGCATCGCCGGCACCACCAGGTTCCTCGTTGTGCCAGCACCGTTCGGACGACCGTCGTCTTGCATCGCAGACAAGGCCATCCGTCTCTACCGTAGACCGAGAGGTTGTTTTGGAAACCACCTTGCAGTCCGTCGGCATCTACGTAGTCATCGACGCTCGTTCCGCGCATTTCGATCGCGCGTTGCAAAACGTCGACGATAGCCCGACGTAAGCGGGCAATCGCAGGCCTCGTCAATCTCCCACCCGGAAGGCCCGGACGAATCCGAGCGTCCCAAAGCGCTTCGCACGCATAAATATTCCCAATGCCCGCGATGCGTCGTTGATCGAGGAGCAATGCCTTGACAGGCGTCGTCCGCCCCGACAGCATATCGACAAAGGCTTCCTGTGTAAAGTCTGAGGAGAGCGGCTCCACGCCCAGCTCGCGGTCCCATTCCTCGTCCGGCGCGACCAATCGCATTCGCCCAAAGGTCCGCACGTCGGAGAACCGCAGGCGGCTACCCTCTCCAAAGTGCAGCACGACATGAGTGCCGGGCAATTCGGGCAGCCGGTCATCTGCGACGACGAGGCGCCCGGTCATGCGCAGGCTTGTGACAAGCGACCGGCCTGAAGCCAGATCGGCGATTGCATACTTTCCGCGCCGCCGAACGCCGACGACCCGCTGCCCGACTACGCCGCTTGCAAAGCTCAGGTCGCCCGGGGAAACCGCAATGCGGGGCAGTCTGATTTCAACCCGTTCAATCGTCTTGCCGACGATTTTACCGGCGAGGCCTCGAACGATCGTTTCGACCTCGGGAAGCTCAGGCACGGTTATTGCGGCGGAGGGACGCCGTGCAGATCGAGCTTGAGACCCTGCGCGATCCCGTCTTGCGCCGCCTCGCCGGCCCTCAGCTCAATTACGTACTTGGCGACCGCCCCTTCCCGCGGGATGTCGGCATCGGGCAGCGTTCCTGCAACCACCGGCACCCTGGGAAAGACGCGGCGCACGGTGCCGTCGGTGCCGACGAAGACCATGTCCAACGGCACCAGCGTATGCTTCATCCAGAAATCAACCGTGGCGTCGCGCTCGAAAACGAAGATCATGCCGGTGTGCGCCGGAACCGTCGCGCGATACATCAAGCCGCGTTCGCGTTGCGCATCGGTACGCGCCACCTCGAGCGTCAGCTCGGCTCGCGGCGCATGCACGAGGACTGTCGGCAATAGCATCGCGAGCACGATGCCGGACAGATTATACACGCTCGAGACTCTCTTCATCGATCGGCTCGACCTCGTACCAATTGAGTCCCGCTTTAAGCGTCGTCTCGAGGGGAACGGATAGTGCGATCGCGTTTTGCATGTGGTCGCGCACCAGGTTCGCCGTTTCTGTAAGGTGGCTCTTGCGCACTTCGAAGATCAGCTCGTCGTGTATTTGCAACAACATCGTCGCATCGAGCGAAGTTCCTTCGAGCGCGCGTTCGATTCGCACCATCGCTAGCTTCATGAGGTCTGCCGCGCTACCTTGCAGCGGCGCGTTGGTTGCCTCTCGCTCGGCCGCAGCTCGCAACATGTAATTGCCCGACACGAGACCGGGCATGTAACGGCGGCGCCCCAAAATCGTGGAGACGTAGCCGTTGCGACGACCTTCCTCGATCGTACGCTCGATGTAGGCGCGGACCTCCGGAAAGCGCGCAAAGTACGCCGTCGTAATCTCTTTGGCTTGCGCGCGGCTGATCTCCAGACGTTGCGCCAACCCAAAGTCCGACATGCCGTAGAAGAGTCCAAAGTTGACGCTCTTGGCCATCCGCCGTTGGTTTGGATCGACGCGGACGTCCGGACCAATGCCAAAAATCTGACGTGCCGTAAAGTCGTGGATGTCCACAGCCTCCTCGAAGGCGGTGCGCAGAGCGCGGTCACCTGAGAGATGCGCCATCAAGCGGAGTTCGATCTGACTGTAGTCGGCGGCGAGCAGGGCGTATTCGTCGCTGCGCGCGACGAAGGCGCGGCGAATCCGCCGCCCGAGGTCGCCGCGAACCGGAATGTTTTGCAAGTTTGGATTGGTGGAGGAGAGACGCCCCGTCGCGGTGGCCGTTTGATTGAACTCCGTCCGCAACCGTCCGTCGCGCGGATCGACGAGCTGCGGAATCACGTCGACGTAGGTGTTCTTGAGCTTGGTGACTTCGCGCCATTCCAGTACCAAGGCACAGATTGGATACTCGCGCGAAAGGCTCTGCAGCACCTCGACCCCGGTCGCCCATCCCGTCTTCGTCTTTTTGCCGCCGGGAATTTCAAGTTTTCCAAAGAGCACCTTGCCCAGCTGCTGCGGGGAGCCGATGTTGAATGCCTCGCCGGCAAAGTCGTAGATCCGCTGCTGTAGACGCGCGGCTGCCATGTCGACCTCTTGGCCGATCTCATGAAGTTCGCGAGCATCGATGGTAACGCCGGCCGATTCCATCTTCGCAAGCACAGGTGCTAACGGCACCTCGACGTCCTCGTAGAGACGAAGCTGCTCTCGTCCCTCCAGCTGCGTGCGCGTTTTGTCTACTAACTGCAAGGCCGCGTCGGCGTGCGCCGCAGCGTCACTCGATAGTTCCGCACCGAGCAGCTGCGCGGCGGCATCGTCAATTTCGGCAAAGCCACGCGCGGGGTCCAGCAAGTGCGCCGCAATCATAGCGTCATCGTCGAAGTGCGCGTCGCGCACTCCGGCCTCGCGCATCACGTGGAGGAGCCGTTTGGCGTCGTACGCTGCAATCGAGCCGACCCTTGCGAAAAGCTCTTCGAGCGCATCATGCACGACTTCGTGCGCGAGCGCGCCGCGTGAAAAGCTTAGCCCGTCGCCCGCGCGCCCGCTGGCGCCGATCGCGTCGCCTCGCATCACGAGAGCGACCCGGTCGCTTCCGGCAAGCTCTCGCAGCTCGTGCGCGAGCCGCACGAACTCGGGGCGATCGACCGCCGGCTCGTAGCTTCGGTAATTGCCGCTCAACTTTGTGCCCTTGTCAAAGAGCGGCAGATCGGAAGGCGGGTCGAGTTTTGCAAGCAGCGTCCGGAACTCAAGCTCGCTGTAGAGACGATAGAGATCGCCGTCCGGCGGCATTTGATAGCGGCTGCTCTCCCAATCGATCGAGAGCGGAAGGTCGCGACGAACGATCGAGACCGCACGGCAGAGGCAGGCCTGCTGGCCGTATCGTTCGATTAGTCCCGCGAGTTTTGGATTGCCGGCGAGCGGCGGATCCGCAACGAGTGCATCGAGCGATCCGGCGGCCTGCAAAAGTTTGGTTGCGGTTTTTTCGCCTACCCCGGGAATTCCAGGAAGATTATCGGACGGATCGCCTTTGAGTCCTCGATAATCGGGCAACTGCTCGGGCTCGAGCCCGAAGCGTGCGCGAACGGCCGTGGGATCATAGCGTCCGAGCTCGGAAATGCCACGCCGGGTCGTCAGAACCGTCGTGCGGTCGTCGACGATCTGCAAAAGATCGAGATCGCCGGTAACTACGATCGTTTGCTCTCCGGCCTCTTGCGCAAGGCGCGTGAGCGTTGCGATGACGTCGTCCGCCTCTTGCCCCTCAATCTCGACGATCGGGATACCATACGTTTGGAGAACTCGGCGCACGAGAACGAACTGGCTGCGCAGTTCGTCGGGCATGAGGCGCCGCTGAGCCTTGTACTCTGCAAAGAGCGAGACCCGGTCGACCGGCATGCCCTTGTCGAATGCGGCCAGAATGTGCGTCGGCTTCTCGTCGGCAATCAACTTATTGAGCATCATCGTGAAGCCGTAGACGGCATTGATCGGCGCGCCTTTGCTCGTAGTGAGTCCGGGAAGCGCAAAGAAAGCGCGGTAAACCAAACCGTATGTGTCGAGGAGCATCAAGGCCATCGAGAATTCTCTACCGCACGACGATCGTCGAAGAACCCGCCGTCACGCTTCCGTCATCCGAGATGCCGAGCACCGAGAGATCGTAGCGCCCGGCCAATGCCGGCAACGCAACGGCGATCCCGCGCGCATCGGTCCGCGCAACGCTCCACGAAACGGCCTGCGTGTCGGCCTGAGCGAGTGAGAGTTCCGGCGGAGGCTGCGTGTGACGGACGAAGCCGAGGACCTGCGCGCGGTCGCCGGTCGAGTTGATCGAAGGATGCCAGGTCGTCGCTTCGGCCGCGCTATTCTGTGTCGTGCTCACGCCGATCGCAAGCAGCGCGGGCGCCGATACGAAGCGCGCACTCCCGGAGGGTGTTCCCCGGCTGATTCTCACGATGAACGTTCCGGCACCGAACCCGTTGCCGTCGAATGAAACCTTTGCGGGTGCGCCGGCCGAAAACCATGGGCTCTTTAACGACAGCTGCTCGGAACGCGGACGTCCGGGCGCCGAAACCACGATGGGAAGCGTGCTCCATTCGATCGCTCCATCGCGCACGAAGGCGGCGCCCACGCGAAGCTCCCCTGCCGCATCGACCGCATGTAGACGGCCGACGGCGTGACCGTCGACCGTCTTGGTGACGCGCACCTGCACGCCGAGCGCGCTCTCGAAAGTGATCAGCGCGTCGCCCCGCGACCCTGGGGCATCAGCGTCGATGGTAACTGGATCCTCCGAGCGGTACGTCGTCCGGTCGAGCCCGATGCGCACGTTTGGGCTGCCGCCGTCAGTCGCGGGCGTCGCAGCTTGCGGATCGATTCTGATTTGCGCCGCATCCATCGCACGCCCGCCGTTATCTGCCGAGGCTACGAGAAAGTTCGTGCCGAGCTCCGGTGCGCTAAAGCGTCCCCGGGCGTGACCCTGCGCATCAAGCGTGAGCTGCTGACGCGCTCCCGAAACGCCGTGAGTAAGTTCCACGGTGACCGTCGCGCCGGCGAGCGGTTTCCCGTCGAGCGAATCGGCGTACACGTCGAAGCCTAAAGGCATGCCGACGCTTTGCTCGATGCGATCGACGCTCAAACGTATCGCCGCCTTCGCCGTGGGAACGGTTATGCGCGTGTCAGCCGTAGCTCCGTTCGATTCCACGTGCACGCCGTAGGTAGAGCCAAGCTGGTCGTTTGGACGCGGAATCTCTACCGTCGCGTTACCGTTCTCATCAGTTCGAACCGTAGCATCGAACCATAGCGTCGTTCCCCAAGCCGCGCTCTCCGGTGTATCCGTAACGTACACGTGCGGCGATCGTACCACCGTTACGCGCACGGTCGCGCCGGCGCGCGATGCGTGCACGAGGAGCGGAACCGCGCGATTGGGATCACAGGCGCCCTCGCAGGCCGCATTGGCGTCAAGCGTTAGGCCCGCGGCTGTTGCATCGACGTCCACCGTCGCACCCCCAATGCCCCCCGCTGCCTCTGCCAGAACCGCGTACCGTCCCGCGGCGGCATTTTCGGGCACGACCAACGAAGTAGCGAACGCTCCGGCCGCGTCGAGCGGCACGCCTTGCTTCGCAATCGCCTTCGCGCCGTACCGAAGCGAGACGATCGCATTCCCGGTGCTCACGCGCAAAAGGCCGCCCGAGCGCGTTCGCGCGAACCCGGCAATGCGCAGCACGTCGCCGGCATGAACGACTGCCGAATCGGTACGTACGCCGACAATCGTTGCCGGAAGAGGCGGTTGAGGAAGGAGGCTCAAGAACGCATAGCTGTTTCCCCATTGAGCGAGTGCGAAGACCGGACGCGACGAACGGCTCCAGCGTACGACGCCTTCCGTGTCCGTCATCGCCATGACGAAGCTTCGCTTGACGACGAACTGCACGCGCATGCGCGCGATCGGCATGCCCGTTCGAAGATCGGCCCCGTAGAATATAAAGCCGCTGGGCGTTTCCTTCGAGATGAGCCCTACACGAGAGCGGTTGATCCAGACCTGTTCGCCAACGCTTCCGCGTCTCGCCTCGACGACGAAAAAGCCCTCGCGCGTGCCGAGCGGCACGTCGACGACGTTCGATTGGAATTGATAGCCCCCGGGCGGAGTGAAGTTGAACGATAGCAACGCGCGCTTGCGGGACGTGGCGATCGATCGCGGGCTCAAGTTTGAGCCGGCGGTTAGCACGTCGCTGGGATCGACCTGATATACGGAGAAAGCGACGGGCGCGCTCGAGTAGGTGTCCAAGCGAACTGTGGCCGCCTTCCACGGCACGTTCGAATCGGCGGCGAAGAGTTGAAAGTTTGCGTCTAAGCGGTGCAGATCGACGATCGGTCGCTCGGCCCCAACGGGTGCGATGCTAACGCCGACGACGAGCAGCGCGCCGGCGAGTAAACGGGGGAGCTGCATGCCTCCCCGCTGCTTCGGCAGGTCGAAGTGCGAGGCCCGCGTAAAGCGCACCAGCGTGGACGAACAGGCTGCGGGTGAACGACCGACTTCAACGCGTTGCCGTTTCTGCGGCTTCGAAGAGGGCGCAAACGAAGCGCGCCGCTTACGCGAGAAGGCGCATTTTCAGGTCGTCGTCGCTTGCGGATCGTGCGGTCATCCGTTCGCCGTTTTGTCGCGAAACTAGTGTCGACCGCCGCCGTTCTCGCGGCGATTCTTGCGGCGACGACTCCTCCTCTCCTCGCCGCAACCACTCCAAATCCCGCGCCTCATCCGACACGCGTCGTCGTACACCTTCCAAACGTCCCGCTGCACAGCGAGGTCGTCGTCGAGGTGAATAAAAAGGGACAAGTCGTGCGCGTGAAATCGACCAAGCCGTCCAAATTGCAATCGTTCAACGTGCAGACCTACGGCAACGCGCTTCAGATGTGGATCCGGCGCCCTAACGGCACGGCTCAGGTTGGGCTTTACCGGATAACCTACGATTACAATCCGAAAACGCAGGATGTTACCCGGCGAGTCGCGCTCATCTCGGCCGGCGGAAGCTGGGCTGATTCGCAAGGCGCGGCCAACGTCATGGTCGAGATGGAAAAGCAACAGGCGGCGGCCGCGGCCGCAGCGCTGCGCAAAGCGCAAGAACAAAACTCAAAGCTGCCGTCGCTCAATGAGATCCGCGGCCTACCGACGGCGAAACCGACGCACGCGCCCGCGCTTCCTCCGCGCAAGCTCTGAAGTTCCTGACGTACCGGTCGTCTGACGGACAGACGCGACCGGGAGTGCTGGAGGGGGCGATGATCCGCACGATTTCGACGCCGACGCTGCGCGACTACATCGCGCTTGCGCCGCACGAACGCATCGCTTGGCACGCGGCTGACGAATTGATCGCGCTCGACGACGTCGCACTCGACGCGCCGGTACGCCCGTCTCGCAACGTATTCTGCGTCGGAAGAAACTACCTCGAGCACGCGAAGGAAGGCGCGCGAGCCGCCGGGCGCGAGCTAAAGCTCCCGAGCGTTCCAACGTTTTTCACCAAAGCGACGACCGCGATCGCGGCCCCCGATGCGACGTTGCACCTAGACGCGACCGTTTCACGAGAATACGACTTCGAGGCGGAGCTCGCCGTGGTTATCGGTGTGCAGTGCAAGGACGTTGCGGAGCACGACGCCCCTCACGTCGTCTTTGGATACACCGCGCTCAACGACGTGACCGCTCGCGACTTGCAACGGCAGCACGGTCAATGGTTCAAGGGCAAGAGCCTCGACTCGACCTGCCCGATCGGTCCGTGGATCGTCACGCCTGAGGAGCTCGGCGATCCACATTCGATCGAGCTGCGGTTGCGCCGCAACGGTACCGAAAAGCAGCACAGCAACACCTCAAAAATGATCTTCTCCACTTTTCGCCTGATTGCGGAGCTCAGCAAAGGGATGACGCTGCTGCCGGGCGACGTCATCGCGACCGGTACGCCGGAAGGCGTCGGCTTCGCGCGCACGCCGGCGGAGTTTCTTGGCGATGGTGACGTGCTCGAAGTCGAGATCGAGCGAATCGGGCTTCTCAAAAACGCGGTGAGCATCGCGTAGAAACGAAGGGCGCCGTCGTATTCGGGCCGTATGACCCGGGGCTATGATCGTTGCCGTTCCGCGCGAGGCGTCGGTAAAGGAGCGCAGGGTAGCGCTCGTGCCGGAAACCGTTTCGCGTTTCGCTAAATCCGGCGTCTCCGTT
This sequence comes from Vulcanimicrobiota bacterium, assembly GCA_963767725.1. Lineage (GTDB taxonomy): Bacteria > Vulcanimicrobiota > Vulcanimicrobiia > Vulcanimicrobiales > Vulcanimicrobiaceae > Cybelea. The sequence goes on along the minus strand of CAVYEN010000002.1, from coordinate 350,914 downwards.
TGCGTGCAACGAGGAGCGGGTGATGCGGCCGCCTTCTCCGACGAGCTTTATGGTACAGCCGGTGCAACGTTTGCCGACGAGGCGCAATCGTTGGCGGCGAGCGCCGATGTAGTCGTGACGGTCGGACGTCCGAGCCATGAGGTGGTGGCCGCTTTGCGCCCGGCCAGCGTGGTCGTAGGATTTCTCAACCCGCTCGGCGATCCGGCTTACGTCGCGGCTATTGCAGCAGCAAACGTGACGGCGCTTGCGATGGAGCTGATCCCCCGCATCACGCGCGCGCAGTCGATGGACGCGCTCTCCTCGCAGAGTAATATCGCCGGTTATAAGTCCGTATTGCTCGCCGCGGCGACGCTGCCGAAATTCTTTCCGATGCTTACGACGGCAGCCGGTACGATCGCACCAGCGAAGGTTCTCGTGCTTGGCGCGGGCGTCGCGGGATTGCAGGCGATTGCGACGGCCCGCAGGCTCGGCGCCGTCGTGAGCGGGTACGACGTGCGCGCGGTCGTCAAGGAGCAAGTCCTTTCGCTGGGCGCGAGCTTTCTCGAGTTCGAGCTTGGCGACGACGCGCAAGCCGCGGGCGGGTACGCAAAAGAGCTGACGCCCGAACAACAGAAACGGCAGCGCGCCTGGATGGTCGAGCAGATCGGCGCCAACGACGTCGTGATCACGACCGCCCTCGTGCCTGGACGCAAAGCGCCCGTGCTCATCAGCGAAGCCGCGGTCGCGGCGATGAAACCGGGGAGCGTCATCGTCGACATCGCGGCCGAAGCGGGTGGAAACTGCGCGCTCACCGTCGCCGACGAAATCGTCACCACGCCTGGCGGCGTCACGATCGTCGGCGCGACAAATCTCGCCGGCACGATGCCTGCCGATGCGAGTCGCCTCTATTCCCGCAACGTTTACGCGTTGCTCTCGCCATGGATAAAAGACGGTCGCCTGGAGATCGATCCCAACGACGAGATCGCCAAGGGCGCCATCGTCGCGCGCGACGGGGTCGCCCTTATCGGAGAAGTCTCGTGACCGACCCCGCTCATTACATCGAACTGCTTACCGTGCTCGTGCTGGCGATCTTCGTCGGCTTCGAGGTAATCTCCAAGGTGCCCACGACGCTGCACACGCCGCTGATGTCGGCAACCAACGCGATTCACGGCATCGTGCTCGCCGGCGCTATCGTCATCGTCGGGCGGCTCTTTACGGGAACGCTAAGCGCCGGACTCGTAGTCCTTGCGACTGCGGCCGTTACGCTCGGCGCGATTAACGTCTTCGGCGGCTTCGCCGTGACGGAGCGGATGCTCCAGATGTTCAAACGCAGAGAACCCGGCAAGTGACCGCATCGGTCATTGGAACCTCGCTCGCCGATCTCTTAGCGATCGTGCTCTTCATTTACGGCTTGCACGAGCTCAACTCGCCTGCCACGGCTCGTCGCGGCAATCGCTTCGCGATGGTCGGCATGGTCGTCGCGCTCGTCTCGATTCTGGTCGCGACCAACGCGGTCGGCTGGTGGGCGATCGCGCTCGGCATCGCCATCGGCGCGCTCGTGGGGATCTACGCCGCATTGAAAGTCAAGATGACCGCGATGCCGCAGATGGTGGCACTCTACAACGGCGCCGGCGGGGGCGCCGCGGCATTGATCTCGTCCGTTGGATTCTTCATTGCGCACCCGACCGGCGGCGTCGACGCCGTCGTTGCGGTTTCTCTCGTACTCTCCGCGATTATCGGTGCGATGAGCTTTGCGGGTTCGATCATCGCGTTTCTCAAGCTGCAAGAGGTGATGACGGGCCGGCCCGTTACTTATCCGGCTCAGCAGTTCGTCAACGGGCTCGTTTTGCTCGCGATCGTCGGCTTGGCGGCCTGGTTCGTGTTGACGCTCGGCCTTGTCCCGATGTGGGCGTACCTCGCACTGCTCGGCTGCGCGCTGCTGCTCGGCGTGCTCTTCGTCTTGCCGATCGGCGGCGCCGATATGCCGGTGGTAATTTCGCTGCTAAACTCGTTCACCGGCGTCGCCGTTGCGATCACCGGTTTCGAGATCGATTCAACGCTGTTGATCATTTGCGGCGCTCTGGTTGGCGCGAGCGGCACGATTTTGACCGTCGCGATGAGCCGCGCGATGAACAGGCCTCTGAGCAACGTACTTTTCGGCGCCTTCGGAGCGGCCGGCGGCACCGAGATCGCGACGGCCGGCGGAGCGCCCCAGCAGATCCGCAGCACGAGCGCTGACGACGTCGCCGTGATGCTCGCCTATGGTTCGAAGGTCGTCTTCGTGCCGGGGTACGGAATGGCCGTCGCGCAGGCGCAGCACAGCGTCAAGGCTCTCGCCGATCAGCTGGAAAAGCGGGGCGTGAAAGTGCTCTACGCGATCCACCCGGTCGCGGGCCGCATGCCGGGTCACATGAACGTTCTGCTCGCTGAAGCGAACGTACCTTACAATCAGCTGCTCGACATGGACGACGTAAATCCCGAATTTACGACCGCCGACGTCGCGCTGGTGATCGGCGCAAACGACGTGACGAATCCCGCCGCGCGCACCGTATCGAGCTCGCCAATCTACGGCATGCCGATCCTCGACGTCGATAAGGCCGCCAACGTCGTCGTCCTCAAACGCTCCATGCGCTCGGGTTTCGCCGGCATCGAGAACCCGCTATACGAGATGCCGAACACGTCGATGCTTTTTGGCGACGCGAAGTCATCGGTCGACGAGCTGACTGCCGCCGTCAAAGCGTTGTAGCGGGCGCCGGCCCTTCCGGCAGCGGCGACGGCGGCAGCGGGGGCGGCGGCAAGTCTTTTGTCCGCGGCGTCCTTCGCTTGCGGTGCTTGCGTTCGGTGATCTCGATGACGACGATGTAGAGCACCGGCACGATCGCAAGGTTCATGACGGTCGAAACGAGCATGCCGCCGAGCACCGCGGTCCCCAGCGAAATGCGCGACTGCGCACCATCGCCGTGCGCGAATGCGAGGGGTATGATTCCGAGAATGAATGCAATCGAGGTCATGAGGATCGGACGCAGCCGCGTCGCCGCCGCATGGGCCACGGCCTCGATCGCATCCATCCCCTGCTCGCGCAGCTGATTCGCGAACTCGACGATCAGAATAGCGTTTTTCGCCGCCAGTCCAATCAGCATGACGTAACCGATCTGCGCGTAGATGTCGGATGATGTCTGGGGCATCGGAACCAGATGACCGGCCATTTTAGAATGGATGAGTATGCTTAACAGCTCGCCGAGCCGGCGAACGTAAATCGCGCCGATCGCGCCCAAGCAGCGCGACGGGCACGGCCAGCATGATGACGAAGGGCGTCGAGAGGCTTTCATACTGTGCGACGAGCACCAGAAAGACGAAAAGCAGTCCCATAGCGAAAACCGCGACGGTCTGCGGGCCGCTTTGCACTTGCTGACGCGCGATGCCGCTCCACTCGTAACCCATGCCCTTGGGCAGATTGGCAACGACGTGCTTCTCGATCGCACCGAGCGCCTGACCCGAGCTTGCGCTCGACCCCGGCGAACCGTCGATCTCCAACGCGTTGTACTCGTTGAAGCGCATGATCGAAACGTTGTTCGTTTCCATGCGGGTGTCGAGGAACTGGCTTACCGGCATCATGTTGCCCGAGCCGTTTGCGACGTAGATCCGCGATAGGTCGGCCGGCGACGTGCGCTGGCCCGCTCGGGCCTGCATCACGACTTGATACGAACGCGTTCCGTAGTCGAAGAAGTTGACGAACGTCGAGCCCGTCGTTCCGTTCAACGTATCGAAGAAAGCCGAGGGCGTAACGCCAAAGGCTAAGGCTTTGGGACGATCGAATTCGGTGACGAGATACGTTCCGGTAAAGATCGTCGGAAACCGCACCGCCGACAATGTCGAGTCCTTCTTCGCCGCGGCCACGATCGCGTTGCCGACCTTATTGAGCGTCGGCAAGCCGAGATTGTTGATGTCTTCAATCTGGATTGCAAAGCCGCCCGTCGAACCCAAGCCGGGAATCGCCGGCGGATTGGCCGGCAACGCCGTTACGCCCGGAATCTTTTGGAAGCGCGTGTAGAGGCCGTACTGAATCGCGAGCGCAGAGCTCTCGGGACCGTGCCGTTCCGAGAGCGGCTTGAGCTGCAAAAAAATCGTGGCCTGATTCGAGCTATTGTTGGCAAAGCCGAATCCGATGCCGGACGTAGCCGCCTCCACTTGCGGCATCTTGAGCATGATGCCTTCGAGCTTCTTGACGGCTGCCGTGGTCTGATCCATCGATGCCTGAATCGGAAGCGTTACCAAGACGTAGAGCAGACTTTGGTCTTCGTTGGGAAGAAAGCCGGACGGCGTGATCTTGAACATCAGGCCGAGCAGCGCGATCGCGCCAACGAAGATCGCAATCATCAGTTTCTGGCGACGGATGAGCACGGGAACGCTGCCTTGGTACCAAAGGGTCATCGCGTGGAGACGATTGTTGAACCAAACCATGAACCGGTTGGTCGTCGGCTCGGCGCCGTGGACGAGGAGATACGTCAGCACCGGCGCGAGCGTCATCGCGGTGAAAAGTGAGATGCCGATCGACGCGGCCATCGTGAGCGCGAACTGCTGGAAGAGCAAACCGGTCGTGCCCGGCAGGAACGCGACCGGAATGAAGACCGACATCAGCACGAGTGATGTCGCGATGACCGCGCCGCCGATCTCTTTCATCGCCCGCACCGTCGCCTCGAACGGAGTGCTTTTATCGTCGACGATGTGGCGCACGATGTTCTCGAGCACGACGATCGCGTCGTCGACGACGAAACCCGTGGCAAGCGTCAAGCCGAAGAGCGTGAGCGTGTTGATCGAGAAGCCAAGCAGCTTCATCGCCGCAAACGTTCCGATCAGCGAGACCGGAATGGTCATCGACGGAATGAGCGTGCTATGCCAGTTCTGCAGGAAGATGAAGATCACGAGGACGACCAGCAGGATCGCGATCAGCAGCGTAACGACGACTTCCTTGATCGAGGCATGCACGAAGTCTGAGGTGTCGAAGGCGATTTTGTAGTTGTAGCCGGTCGGCATCGTCTGCGCGATCTGCGCCATCGTCGCACGAACGTTCGACGAAATCTGCAGCGAGTTCGCCGTCGGCTCCCCCTCGATCGCGAGCACGACGGCCGTTTGTCCGTTGTAACGCGCTGAGGTGATGTAATTTTGCGCTCCGAGCTCGACCTGAGCGACGTCCCCGAGGCGCAAGTAGCCGCCGTTGGGCTGCGCCTGGACGACGATTTGCTTGAACTCTTCGGGCGTTTGGAGCCGGCCGTTGATCGAGATCGGTATTTGAAAAGGCTGCGAGCCGGTCGTCGGGGGCTGGCCGATCGCGCCCGGAGCGACGTCGGCGTTGTTCTGCTTGATCACGTTGAGAAGCGTGTCGATCGAAACGTTGTTGGCCTCGAGCTTGTGCGGATCGACCCAGATGCGCATCCCGTACGTTCGATCGCCGAGCACCTCGACTTGGCCGACGCCGGGAACGCGCTTGAGATTCTCGATCACGTTGAGGTCGGCGTAGTTACTGACGGCGACGTCGGAGACCGCAGAGCTCGTCGAGAGCATTGCGACGGCGATCGTGATGTTCCCCGAGCTCTTTTTGACGCTGACGCCTTGATTCTGCACGGCGCTCGGAAGCTGCGCGAGCGTCAAGTCGACGCCGTGCTGCACGTTCGTCTGATCGGTCGTCGGATCCGTGCCGAGCGCGAACGTGCACGTGATGACGCTCGTGCCGTTGGCGCTCGAGTAAGACTGCATGTACTGCAGACCGTCGGCGCCGTTGATGTTGATCTCCAGCGGTGTCGTCACCGAGCGCATCACCATCGCGGCGGTTGCGCCCGGATACTGCGACGTCACCGTGACCGTCGGCGGCGAGATCTGCGGATACTGCGAAATCGGCAGCGTGGGAATCGTAACGAAGCCGGCGAGCAGCACGACGAAACTGAGCACCGCCGCAAAGAGCGGTCGACGGAGAAAAAACTCGATCATGAGGCAGCTACCCGCGCGCTCATTGGAAAACGGGCGTTCGTACGCTACCCCTTAAAATTCCTGCCCTATGATGCTCCATCGATACGCGTTCCAGGTCGGCACGAAGGCGTTCGGCGCAAAGCCGGCTAACATTTTTCGGTACGCGTAAATGTAATCAGCATTGAACAAGTAGAGAACCGGAACTTGCCGCGCGACGATGTCTCCGATCTGAGCATACAAACGCTTTCGCGCGTTGGTTCCGGTTGCGGCGAGCGCCGCGTGTTCGAGACGCTCGACTCGGGGATCGCACCACCGCATATAGTTCGACGGGGCACCGCATGCAAGGACCGACGAATCGTCCGGATCGGCGCCCATCGTCCACGGCACGTAGGCGAGATCGAAGGTGCCCGTTGCCAGCACGCCGGTACGGGGAAGAAAGAGCTGCGCGTTGCTGATCGATTTGATCGTGACGTCGATGCCGCGCTCGCGCAACGCCGCTTGAACGGCGGTAGCGACGCGCACGCCGGTCGCGGTTTCGGGAAACTGCACGTACGTGAAGTGCAGCGCCGAGCCATCGCGCTGTCGCAGTCCGTCGGAGCCTCGTCGCCAGCCGGCGCGTCGAAGAGCCGATCGGCAGCGTTCGGGTCGTAATACGGTTCGCGCACCGACGGATCGAACGCCCACGAAAATCGCGGCTGCATCATGTTGGTCACGGGATAGAATCCCAGCGTGATCTTACGCGAAATTTCGTCGCGGTCGATCGACATCGCGATAGCGCGCCGCACGCGCACGTCGTCGAGCGGCGATGTGCGAGTATTGAAAGCGATCCCGGCGACGACCGCAGTAGGTACGGTACGAAATGCGATATGCGGGTCACCGCGCACGACGGCGAGTTGCGACGGCGCAAGCAGGTTCCAATCGAGCGCGCCCGAGCGCAGCAAAATTAAGTTCGTCGTCGGATCGGGGATCGTACGCACGCGCAGCGTGGCGATGGCCGGTCTGCCCCGCCAGTAGCGCGGATTTGCGGCATACCGCAGCCCCTCGCCGCGATGCCAGTAAAGAAAAACATACGGACCGTCACCGACCGTCGGCTCCGAGTTGAATTCAGCGTGGGCCAGCGGCTTCTGCGCGCGTAGCACGTGCGCCGGCAATACGAACTGCGGCGAAAAGCCATACGAAAAGTACGTCATCACCGCCGGCGCCCACGGCGCGCTTGAAGTGAAAGACGATCGTCCGCGAGCTGCGCGCTTGCGCCCGGTCGATCAAGCTCGTAGCCTTCGTGCGACCGCACGGGATTGCGCGGATCGAGGATCGCGTGCAGCGTAAAGAGTACGTCCGCCGCCGTGACGGGCCGGCCGTCGCTCCATTCGACGCCCCGGCGCAACCGGTAGCGAATCGTGCGCCCGTCGGCGGAAAGCCCCCCGTTGCGACGGGTCGGGATCTCTTGGAGGAAAGCCGGCTCGGGACGTCCGCGGGGGTCGAGATCAATGAACGGCTCGAAAGCCAAGCGGGCGGCCTGCTGCTCGACCGACGCAGCGTCGGGCGTCAGAAAGAGCGGGTTGAGATTGCGCGGGTCCGCGGCCAGATCGAAGCGGAGGGTCTCTGATGTGACGCCGCTGCCCTGGGACGCGCAACCAACCGCGAGGCTAATGGCAAGCAAAAGGAAAGCACCCTTAGGCCCCGGCTTGCGCCGAATGGATTTATGGTGTTATTGTTACTAAGCCGAAAATTCTTCGGCAAATCTTCTCTTGTGTCGAATATGGTGCTGATCAACGAAGAGCTCGACGAGCTCGACCTCCAACTCCTCGACGCATTGCAGCGCAATGCGCGCTCGACCTTTACTGAGCTCGCGTCGCTCGTCGGCCTCAAGCCCCCGGCGGTGCACGATCGGGTCAAGCGCCTCGAGCAGCGCGGATATATCCGATGCTATTCAGCTCTCCTCGACGCTGAGCGCCTCGGATTTCATTTGACGGCCTTCGTCAGCTGCTACACGACACCCGACTGCGCCTACGGCGATTTCACCCGGCGGCTCAGCGAGATGCCGGAAATTTGCGAAGTCCACTCGGTCGCCGGCGAAGAGAGCTTCCTTTGCAAAGTCGTGACCCGGTCAACCCAACATCTCGACGAGTTGCTCACGCGGCTCAAGACGATGCCCGGCATGGCGCGCACGCGCACGACGATCGTCCTCAGCATGCCCTTCGAACGCGGCGGAGTGACGGTTCGTTAGCGTGGCGCTCACGTTACGGCGCGCTGCCATCCGCTCGGAGCGCATCGCGTGCTCGAGCCATCCGGCGCCATGCCTCAGGAGGCGTGGCGAATCGACAACACGCCGCTCGCCGGCTCCAACGAGATACTTTGCGAAGTCGAAGCGCTCAACATCGATTCTGCCTCTTTCAAGCAACTCTGCGACGCCTGTGACTTCGACGCGCAACGAATCGGCGAGCGCATCATCGAGATCGTCCGCGAACGCGGAAAGCAGCACAATCCGGTCGACCGGCAGCGGCGGGATGTTCGTCGGGACGGTGCTTGAGATCGGCGACGCTTTGCGTGACAAGATCGACCTACAGGTGGGCGATCGAATCGCGTCGCTCGTTTCGCTGACGTTGACCCCGCTGCATATCGAGGCCATTCGAAGTGTCGACGTCGCTACCGGCCGCATTCTCGTGCGCGGCAAAGCCATTCTTTTCGAGAGCGGCCTCTGGGCGCGACTTCCGGCAGATATCGACGAGGGCGTCGCGCTGGCGGTGCTCGACGTCGCCGGTGCGCCCGCGCAAGTTCGACGTCTCTGCTCGCCCGGTCAAACCGTCGCCATCGTTGGCGCCGACGGTAAGAGCGGACTGCTCTCCTGCGCACAAGCCAAGGCTCGGGTCGGTTCCGAGGGACGCGTGATCGGCATCGTTCCCAACGCTTCCACGCCCTCTGCGCGACTGCTGCGCCGCGAGCGGCTCGTCGACGAGCTAATCGTTGCCGACGCGCGCAACGCCCTCGACACGAGCGAGCGCGTTGGCGCCAGCGCGCCCGAACTCGCCGAGCTCGTCGTGAATTGCGTCAACGTTCCCGGCACCGAGCTTGCATCGATTCTGTGCGCGCGCGACGGCGGAATCGTCTATTTCTTTTCGATGTCGACGTCGTTCACCGCGGCCGCGCTCGGCGCCGAAGGCGCCGGCCGGGACGTGACGATGATCATCGGTAACGGTTACACGAAAGGACACGCCGATATCGCGCTGCAGACTCTGCGCGATAATCCGGCGCTCTTCGCCTATTTCAACGCAACCTACGCAACGACGCGCCCCGAGCTCTCGAAGGATAGAGAGTATCATGGCCATGACCACGACGACCGCAATCCCTCACCTCAAACCTGCCGCAACACCCGAGCAGTTCGAGTACAAGAAGCTCAAACAAGGCGAGTTTTGGCGGCACATTCCGGCGTACGCAGAGATCGACGAAGCGACATTCCTCGACCATCTTTGGCAACAGCGCCAATCGGTCAAGACGGCGGACGAGCTGCTTCAAACGATCCGCGACGTCTGTTCGCCAACGTTCTATCGCAGACGCCGAAGCCGGCTTTCGGCAAGCTCCGATGGCGGTGCGCGTTTCTCCTTATGCGATTTCGCTGATCGACTGGAACGATCCGGTTGACGACCCGATTCGACGTCAGTTCATTCCGCTGGCCTCGACCTCGCTGCCCGACCATCCGCGTTTGACGCTCGATTCGTTGCACGAGCAGCAAGATTCGCCGGTGCCCGGCCTGGTGCACCGCTACGTCGACAAGGCGCTCTTTCTTCCGCTCAACGTCTGTCCGGTTTACTGCCGGTTCTGCACGCGCAGCTACGCGATCGGGCCCGATACCGAGAACGTCGATAAAGTCGCGCTTGGCCAAGACGCCCAAGCAGTGGCAGGACGTCTTCCAATATATCGCCGAGCGGCCGGAACTCGAAGACATCGTGATCTCCGGCGGCGACGTCTATCAGCTCCCGCCAAAGAACATCGAGTTCATCGGCAACGCGCTGCTCGACATTCCGCACGTTCGCCGCATGCGCTTTGCGACCAAAGGCCCGGCGATCATGCCGATGAAGCTCATGACGCACACCGAATGGCTCGACGCGCTTACTTCGATCGTCGAGCGCGGACGCTACGCTCGGCAAGGAAGTCGTGCTCCACACGCATTTCAACGCACCCGAAGAGATCACGTGGATCACCCAGAAAGCGATGCGCGTCCTTTTCGAACGCGGCATCTTTACGCGCAACCAGTCGGTGCTGATTCGCGGAGTCAACGACAAGCGCGAGCGGATGCAGCTTCTGGTCAAGCGGCTCGGCCACGTGAACGTCCATCCTTACTACGTCTACATGCACGACATGGTCAAGGGCGTCGAGGAGCTTCGCACGACGATCGGCACCGCGGTCGACACGGAGAAGTTCGTTCGCGGCAGCACCGCCGGCTTCAACACGCCGACCTTCGTCTGCGACGCGCCCGGCGGCGGCGGCAAGCGCGACGTCCACTCCTATGAGTACTACGATCGTGAGAACGGCATCGCCGTTTACGCCGCGCCGAGCGTCAAGCCCGGCAAAGCCTTCGTCTACTTCGATCCAATCGACCAGCTCTCGCCCGCAAGCCCAGTCACGCTGGTGGCTACGCGAGGTCGCCGATCAGATGATCGTCGAAGCGATCCGCAAGGCCGGCGTCGGCGACGAGCAACTCGTACTGGCTTGATCGATGAGAGGCGCGACCGCGCCAAGCATCGTTCGCACTTGCTCATGACAAGGTTGCTGCTTCCTCAATAGTGCGTGGAATAGGCCGCATCATCACGGGACCCGCCGGCCGCAGGGTGACGAGCGGCGCAATGCGGACCGGGGCGCCCGGCGCGAGCGTAAAGCGAAAACGCAGCCCCAACGCTTCCAAGACGATCGTCGTCTCGCGCAGCGCGAACTCCTCGCCGATGCAGCGGCGGGCACCGCCGCCGAACGGCACGTAAGAAAACGGCGGTGGATCGGGACCCAGCCAGCGATCGGGATCGAATCGCATCGGGATTCGGAAAGTTGTCCGGCCGGCGATGTAAGAGCAGCGGCGCCGAGAAGACGGTGTCTTTGCCGCAATGAAGCTGCCGTCGATCAACGTGACGTCGTGCAGCGATTCGCGCCCGATGATCCACGCGGGCGGATAGAGCCGCAACACTTCCTTCACGACGCGCGCCAGATACTCGCGATCGCCGGTCGCGAGCGGCCGCCTCGACGCGTGCGTCAACTTGCGGCGTGCTGCGCCAAGAGATAGAGCGCCCAAGTCAGCGCGTTGGCAGTGGTTTCGTGGCCGGCGATGAAGAGCGTCATGATTTCGTCGCGAATCTGCTCGTCCGAAAGCCGATAGCCCGTTTCGCTTCGCGGGCCGCGAGCAGCATCGAGAGTGCGTCGACACGGTGCGTTCCATCGCGCCGGCGGCGAGCGATCAGCGCCGTAGATGATCGCGTCGAGCACGTGACGAGCACGCCAGAATCGCCGCGTGCTTCGCAGCGGCAAACGCTGGCGAAGTGCGCCGATCGGCGTGAGCATCGCAGGGAACTCGTTCATCATGAGGCGCAGCGCCTCGGCGACCCGCTCGCCGACTCGCTTTCGTCGCTGCCGAAGAGCGTTTCGGTTGCGATGCGCAGCGTCAGCTCCATCATCGCGCCGTGCGCGTCGAAGGATTTCGCCGGACTCAAGCCGCTCGACAAACTCGCCAGCGTCGCGCTCCATGATCTTGGCGTACTCGGCGATGCGCTCGCGATGAAAGGCCGGCTGCACGATGCGGCGCATCTGACGATGCAGCGGATCCTCGCTCGTCAGCAATCCCTCGCCAAGCAAAAGCCGCAGCGCCCGCGCGCCGAGAGATTTCGAAAAGGCGTGCTGCTGCGTGACCAAAATGCTCCTTGATGAGCGCCGGCTCGTTGATGAAGACGTACGAACGCCAAGGAAGCGCGAACGCGAACACGTTGCCGTATCTGCGCCACCATTGCCGCAAGAAAATCAGGAAAGCGCCGAAACGGCACCGGCAAAAGTCCACGCAGCGTCTCCCAGCGGCTGGGGCCGGGTATATTAGCGCGCACCGTCGGCCTCATACGTCACGACGCTGCCGTAACGGCAGATGACGCGATACTCGCCTCGCGCAACCTCGGGCAGCCAGCGCCGGACGTATGCGTGCGTTGAAACGTCGCGTTGGGATAATCGTGCGCATAGACGAGATACTCGACGCCGCCGGCGCGGTCGATCGTCGCGCGGGGCCGCTGTGCGGCGACCGCGGAGAACCATTCGTCGTGCGTGGCAAGCGAGGCATTCTTCGGCACGCAGGCGATCGCCGCGGCGAGCGTCGGCCAGATCGGCGTAATAAGAATGAAGATAGTGCAGCGGATGCAGCGGATCGAACGCGATCAAGAAGACGACGCAAAGAGCCGCGGCTGCAGCGGTCCAGCGTCCGGCAACGCCCGGGGCAGCGCGCCGCTCGAGCGAGGCGACGCCCATTACGGTCGCGACGAGCAGCCATGGGATCCAGAGCGCGGCGTAGTGGTCGCCCATTCGCCAGACATATCCCGAGTTTGCAAGCAAGACGATCGCGCCGCCCGGAAGCGCCAGCAGCGACCACCAGGAGCGCAGCGGCAAAAACGCAAGCGGCACGATCGCTTCGAGCACGTAGGTTAACCGGCCGAACGTCAAGATCGCGCGCGCGAAAGCCAGCGGGTGGGTGAAAGCGCGAAGCAACGAGCGCAAGCGGACCGCTTGCAAACGAGTAAACGTAAAAATGGCTCGGAACCCAACCGCCGAGCCGCGGCGTGATGACCGCGTAATACGTCCCCACCGCCGCAACGGCAGCGAACGCTAGCGATCCTCCCGCAATGGCAAGCTCACGCGGCGCAGGTGTGAAGCCATCGAGCACTCCTCGGCCGCGCGCTTGGCGATGCAGCGCAATCGCAATCAAGACCGCACCAAAGAAGACGAGCGTCAATGCTGCGTCCTCGCGCAACCCGATCGCCACGACCGCGCAGACGGCGAACCCCGTCCACCAACGGCGGTCCGCACAGAGAACGAGCGCGAGCACGAGCGGCGTGAAGAGTCCCAGCTCGTGAAACTCGTCGAAGCCGAGCGCAAGCAGCGGCGGGTAGAGGAGCGTCAAGAGTCCGAGTCGGTCCGCGAGTTTCTGGCCGACGTACGGCCGCGCAAGCAGCGCAATCAGCGGCCCGCAGACCACCGTCGCCGCGGCTTGGACGAATTGGAGCGGAAGCGCGCTGCGCGTTGTCGCGACCAACGGCCAGAGCAGCGCGAGCGAGGGAGACCAATGGTAGCGAAAGTGCGAGCCCGCCTCGACGCCGTTACGCATGCCGCCAAACGCGTCGGCGACAATTTGCGCGAACGTGCCGGTGTCCGAGCCATACGTCCATAGCTTCGCGCGCGCAATCGCAAGGGCTGCGAGCACGACGAACTCGAGCAAGCTCCAAAGCCAGAGCCTCATCGGCAGGCACCGCGCAACGACGTGACCAAGCGCGTCGAGCGATGAAACGAATCTGCGTCTTTTGCGGCTCTCACGTCGGCAACGATGATTCGTACGCGCAGATGGCGCGCGAAGCCGCCGAAGCGATCGTCGCCGCCGGCTACGGGGTCGTCTATGGCGGCGGCGGCGTCGGCTTGATGAAGATCGTCGCGGACACCGCGCTCGCGTGTGGCGGCGAAGTGATCGGCGTCATTCCGCACGCGCTCGCGCGTACCGAAATGGCGCACCAAGGCTTGACGCGGCTTCACGTCGTCAACACCATGCACGAGCGCAAAGCGATGATGGAGGATCTCAGCGATGGGTTCGTCGCGCTGCCCGGCGGGTTTCGGTACCATGGACGAGCTCTGCGAAGTCCTCAGCTGGCGACAACTGCGGATTCACGACAAACCCATTGGGCTGCTTAACTATCGCAGCTACTACGATGCATTGCTGGCGCTCTTCGACTCGATGGTTCGCGAAGGCTTCGTTGGTCCGCACACTCGCGCGCTGCTCATCGATGCGACGGCGATCGGCGAGCTGCTCGAAACAATGTTCACCGAGCAGAACCTGCCCTAAACGTTATTCGGCAAGCGCGGTCGTCACAATACGCTCTTGCTCGACGGCGTGCTGGCCCGCGTATCCTTCGCTCGGACTCGCGCGGTAACCGCGTCCAATGTACTCGATGTCGAAGCCGTCACGTTTCCCCTCCAACAGCCGGCGACGAACGAAGGCGCGCGCGCCCATGTTCTTCGGCTCTTCTTGCACCCAAAGAATCTTTTTCAGCTGCGGATAGCCGCCGATTAGCCGATTGATTTCGGCCACCGGGAGCGGCGCGAGCAGCTCGATGCGAGCGATCGCGGTCCGCTCCAGCGAGCGATACGCGACGTGACTGGTGAGATCGTGGTAGACCTTACCGCTGCAAAGTATCAGCCGCTCGACATTATCGCGATCGAATGGGCGCGGGTCGTCGATCACGGGAGCGAAACTTCCGCCTGCCATTTCATCGAGCGTGCCTGCGGCGCTTTCGGCTCGCAGAAGCGATTTCGGCGTCAGCACGACCAGCGGAACAGCGATCGGCGAACGCGCCTGCACGCGCAACAAGTGATAGTAGTTGTCGGCAACGGACGGTGCGGCTACCCGCAAGTTTCCTTCGGCGACGAGCTGGAGGAAACGCTCCGGCCGCGCGCTCGAATGTTCGGGACCGGATCCCTCGTAGCCGTGGGGCAGCAACAGCGTGAGACGCGACGTTTCTCCCCACTTTGCCTGGCCGGCCGCGATGAACTGATCGACGACAATCTCCGCGCCGTTGAAGAAGTCGCCGTATTGCGCTTCCCACAGCACGAGCGCGTCCGGCCGCTGCGTCGAATAACCGTATTCGAAGCCGACGCAGGCGTACTCGGAGAGCGGGCTGTTGCGAATCTCAAAAGAGGCTTGCTTCTCGGCGATGTGTTGCAACGGAATCCACATCGCTCGCGCGACCGGATCATGAAAAACGGCGTGACGATGACTAAACGTCCCGCGCTCGGTATCCTGACCGGTCAGCCGAATTGGCGTCCCCGCCGTCAGCAGCGACGCGAAGGCGAGCGCCTCTGCGGTTCCCCAATCGACGGTGCCTTTCTCGGCGATCGTCGCGCTGCGCCGTTGGGACTGATTGAGGAGCTTTCGGTTGAGCGTAAAGCCGGCGGGCACGGCGGTCAACGCGTCAGTCCATGCGACAAGCGTGGTGCGATCCACCGACGGCAGCACCGTGCCGCCGAATGTGTTGCTGCCGGAGATCTTACGCCCATGAATGTGGGATGCCAGCGCGCCTTTGACGGCGCGGCGCGCCTCTTGAAGACGCTCCGTCGCTTCTTCGACCATCGCTCGGGCGCGATCGGCTGAGAGGACGCCTTGGTTGACGAGCTTGTTCGCGAAGAGCTCGCGCACGGTTGGATGATTCTTGATCCGGTCGGCCATCTGAGGCTGAGTGTAGGCCGGCTCGTCCTGCTCGTTGTGGCCGAAGCGCCGATAGCCAATGAGATCGACGAGCGCGTCACGGCCGAAAGCACGGCGAAAATCAATCGCGAGATGGGCGGCTGCGATGCACGCCTCCACGTCGTCGGCGTTGACATGCACGATCGGCACGTCGAAACCCTTCGCCAAGTCTGAAGCGTAACGCGTCGAACGAGCATCGGCCGGATCGGTCGTGAAGCCGATTTGGTTGTTGGCGATCAGATGGATGGTCCCGCCGGTTTGGTAGCCCGGCAGCGATTGCATGTTGAAGACTTCGGAGACGATGCCTTGACCGGTAAACGCGGCGTCCCCGTGAATGAGAATGGGAACCGCGCGCTTTCGGTCTTGCGAGGGTTCGCCGTGCGAATGATCGGTCTGCAAGGCGCGTGCGCTTCCCTCGACGACTGGATCGACCGCTTCCAAGTGGCTCGGATTGTGAGCCAGCGTGACCTTGATCGCCTTATTCTTCGAGGTCGTAAACGTGCCGGTCGCTCCATGATGGTATTTGACGTCGCCCATCACGTCGTCGTCGCCGAGACTTCCCCGATACTGAGCGGCTTCGAATTCGGTCATGACCTCTTCGTACGGAAGATTCACAACGTGAGCGATCACGTTGAGACGCCCGCGATGCGCCATACCAATAACCGCATCGCCCACGCCGTCGTCGGCGAGCATGTCGAGCATTTCCTCGAGCATCGGGACCATGACGTCGAGCCCTTCGCCCGAGAATGTTTTCTGGCCGAGGAACGTCTTGCGCACGTAACGATCGAAAGCTTCGACTTGCGTCAGGCGCTCGAGAAACTCGATCTGACGCTGAGGGGTTTGTTTGATCCTGTTGCGTCCCGACTCGATGTAATCGCGTAGCCAGATTCGCTGGTTCGCATTGGAGATGTGCTCGATTTCATACGCAATCGTCGAGCTGTACGTCTCCCTCAGGTGAGGCAGTACCTCGGCAAGCGTGTTGCCGGGCACCTTCACCCGCAGCACCCCGGCCGGAATTGCGCTCTGTAGGGCCGGAGTAAGGCCGTACGTCTGCGGCTCCAGCGACGTATCGCCGACCGGCTGGGTGCCGAGCGGATCGAGATTTGCGGCAAGGTGACCGTGGCGGCGATATGCCGAGACAATGGCCATGCCGGCAGCGACGGCGCGCAGCATCTCATCGGACGGACGCGAAGGCGCCGAACCGACGGGCGCAAGCGCAACTTCGGGCAGCGGTGCGGCTTCTAACCCGAGCGAGGTGAAGATCGTCTCGTAAAAGCCATCGCCGCCCTGCAGCAGTTCGTCGACGCGGCGCAGGTATTCGCCCGACTGCGCGCCTTGAATCACGCGGTGATCGTAGGTGCTCGTCATCTGCATCACTCGCGAAACGCCGAGCAGACGAAGAGACTGCTCGCTCGCGGTTGCAAATCCGGGCGGATAGCCGATCGCGCCGATGGCGATGATCGCGCCCTGACCCGCCATCAAGCGCGGCACCGATGCGACGGTGCCGATACCGCCCGGATTGGTGAGCGTAAACGAGGCACCTTGCAAATCGTCGGCGCCGAGCTTGTTATCGCGCGCCGCTCCGACGAGCTCTTCGTACCTTGTGCGGAACGACGCGAAATCGAGCTCGTCGGCGTTTCGAATCACTGGGACGATTAGCGAACGGGAGCCGTCCTTGCGCTCGATGTCGACCGCAAGACCGAGATTGATGCCGGGCTCGACGCGCGCCGGCGCGCCCGAGACGTCGCGTCGAAACGAATATGTTATCCAAGGAAGTTCGTGCGCGGCGCGCACGAGCGCGTAGGCGATTACGTGCGTGAAGGATGCACGTTCGCTGCGTCCAGCCGCCTTGACGCCCCCGTTGAGCTCCCTTCGACGCGCGTCGAGCACATCGACGAGTATGCTGCGAAAGCTCGTCGCGGTCGGAATCGAGAGACTCTGCTCCATATAGCCGGTCAGCGCGGCCGCCGGTCCCTTCAACGGCGTCAGCTTCGCGTTGGCTGGCATCGGCGTTGCCTCGATCCCCGCTGTCGGGAGACGACGTGCGCTCTGCGCCTGCGTCAGCACGTCCGATCGCAGAATGAGGCCGTTTGGTCCCGACCCGCGGACCAGCTTCAGATCGACGCCGAGCTGTTGCGCGATCCGGCGCGCCGGAGGATCGGCCAGTCCTTCACCGCGTGAAGGGCGCGGTGTTTGCGGCGAAGGCGGCGGCGCGGTGAGGCCGTTTTGCGGCGTTGCCGAAGCGGCGGTCGCGCCGTCGGTTTTCGAGGCATCGATCTCTGCAAGCAGCGAACCGACGGCGACCGTATCGCCCTCCCGAGGCAGTATCCGCGTCAGGACGCCCGACGCCGTCGCCGGGACCTCAACGTCGACTTTGTCGGTCGTTACCTCCACGAGGGGATCGCCTTCGGCGATAAAATCGCCGACGCGTTTTCTCCATTCGACGATCGAGCCTTCGGTAACCGATTCTCCCATCTCGGGAAGCGTTACGCTGACGAGCGTCTGTTCCAAAGCAGCGTTCATCTTATCTTTCCAAAGGCCCGAGGCCTACGGACGCCGGTTCGTATACGCCGCTGGTGCTGCTTGCTAGAAGTACTTGGCCGGGACCGGTTGCATCTGCACGAGCGCATTCTTTCTAAAGCGCGGCCGCGGGTGGTGCAAGACGAATGTGGCGACGTCGTAGGCCTGCGCCAATGAGAGTGAGCCGGGCGCGTCTTGGGGCATGTTGTAGCGCACGAACCCCGTCATGCGATCGATGTGTGCCATCCCGGCGCCGTTGTTGAACGAGCGCGGGCCCCAGAGCGGCGGGAACGTTCCGGAAATGCCTTGGCCGTCGACCTGGTGACAGGCCGCGCATTTTTCCGCATAGATTCCCGCGCCGCGCGCCGCGTTCGGCGAAGCGCTGGGCAGCGGCTCGATGTAACGGTCGGACGCCGCTTGCTTAGCGCCGATCGCGCTTCCCCGCGAGAGCCACGCGATGTAGGCCACGATCGCAATCATCGCCTTGCTGCTGTAGGCCGGCGCTCGTCCGTTCATGCTGTAGAGGAAACATTCAGCGATGCGATCTTGCAGTGCGATCACGCGGTGCGCGCGCTTGTTCCACTGCGGAAAACGTCCGTAGACGCCGGTGAAGCTTCCGCCGCGCGCTTGCGTGCCGGCGGCGATGTGGCAGGCGGCGCAGTCCATGTCGGAGCGGACATAGGGTTTCATCAACCGGTGCGTGTGCGCGATCAGCGCGTGTCCGTACGCGATCGATTCGCCCAGAGGTCCCGCCGGAAGCGTACGCGGATCGTAGAGAGCGGCGGTATGCTTGGCGCCTGAACAGGCGCCAAGCATGAGCGCCAGCGCCGCGCTCAAGAACATACGGTTCACAACGATTGTCGCGACCATCGATGCAACGATGGCGGCGCGCGAAATCTGATGCGAGACAATATTGTCGGTAACGTCGGTTCCCGATACGGGGGCCGGTCCGAAGCCCTTTGCATAGACACGATGCGCAGCACGGGGAATGCCCTGCGCTCGAGCCACGCTCGACGCCGCTGCGGGGGATGCAGAATGCATTAGAAGCCCTTTCTCTTTATAATGACCTAGGTCTCCTTTACGGAGCCACCGCGTTGTCAAAGATCCCGTATTCCACCGTCGCGTCCAAACAAATGTTCGAGGAATCGGAAGCGCCGCTGGGCAAGAGAGGGGCCGACGATGATGGCGGAGATCGACCCGACCCAAGCGGCGTCCGAGCGGTTGAACCGCCGAGTTTTTGTCCGGCTCTCAGCCGCGGCAACGCTCGCTGCGTCGGCGCCGGCCGGCGCGCAAGAACCACTCGGCAAACCGCATCCCCCGTTGGCGGCGGAGAACGATCCGGCGATTTCCGTCGAGCACGTCGAGCTCAAACGTCCCGATGCGATCGTCCCGGCGTACGCAGCATGGCCCGTTGCGGCGGGGCCCGGCACACCGTCGGTCGTCGTCGTGATGCACGTCTGGGGCGTCGATACTTCGATCCGCGACGTCGTCCGCCGTTTTGCGAAGGCGGGCTTTGCCGCGATCGCTCCCGATCTGTACGCGCGCTTCGATGCTCCCAGCGGCGACGGCGCGACCGACGTCACCGTCTTTCGCCCGTACGCGCAACGGCTCGATCGAACTGAGTATTCCGGCGACATTCGCTCCGCCGCGCTCTGGCTCGCGCCGAAGTTCCCTGGTACGAAGATCGGAATCACCGGTTTCTGCATGGGCGGCCGCATTGCGCTGATCGCCGCAATCGACGATGTCGATCTCTTCGCCGTCGTTGCTCCGTTTTACGGCCCTCTCGACGAGGTCGATCCAAAAGCGATTCACGTGCCGGTGTGCGGCAGTTACGGCGGACGAGATGCGAGCATTCCGGTCGAGAGCGTGCGCGCGTTTGCCGCCGAGTTGACGGTTCCCAACGACATCCGAATCTACGATGAAGCCGGGCACGCGTTTTTCGACGATCAGCGTCCCCGCTATGTAGCATCGGCGGCAGCCGACGCCTGGAAGCGCACGCTTGAGTGCTTTGAGAAATACCTCGAAGGAGCCGAACGATGATCGTCGCGGACGCTCTCGCGCTCTTCATCTTCGGCGCCGCGATTGGAGCTGCCATTGCATGGATGTGGGCCCGCTCGGAGATTTCCGCGCTGCGCGCGCACCTTGCGCTCGCAGAGCACGCCGGAGAAAAGACGATCGAATCGCTCTTGGAACGCGCGAAGAACGAGCTGCGCGACTCGACGGCGAAACGGGCCGGCGAGCGCGTCGGCGAGCTCCTCTCACCGGTGGCGCAGAAGCTCGGCGACTTCGATCGCCTCCTCGGCGAGCTTTTAGGCCGCACGAACCAGCTCGAAAGCGCGACCGCCAACCTCACGACCCAGACCTCGACGCTCGTTACCGCGCTGCGCAATCCGGCATCGCGCGGCAAGTGGGGAGAGATGCAGCTGCGCAACGTCGTCGACAAGGCCGGCATGCTCGCGCACTGCGATTTCTCCGAGCAGCAAACCATCGCGCTCGACGAGGCGCGTGGGCGCCCGGACATGACGATCAACCTTCCCGGGCAGCGCTGCGTCTTCGTTGACGCCAAGGCGCCGATCGATGCGATGCAAGCAGCGCTCGAAGCCGTCGACGACGAGAAACGCCGGTTGCTCGTCAGGCAGCACGCCCGCGCGTTACGCGATCACGTGGACTCGCTCTCCCGCCGCGGTTATCATACGGCCAACGGTTCGGCTGATTACGTCGTCATGTTCGTCGCGGGCGAATCCTTCCTGAGCGCCGCCTGCAACGACGATCCGGCGTTGATCGAATACGCGCTCGAGAAAGGCGTGCTCGTTACCGGGCCGCTCACGCTGATCAGTCTGCTGCGAACCTTCGCGATGGGGTGGCAGGCGCTGCGTCAGGAAGAGAACGCGAAACGGATTGCCACGATCGGGCGCGTGCTGTACGAGCGCGCGCTCAAGTTCTCCGAGCATCTCGGCGAGGTGCGTAAACACCTCGAACGCTCCGTCAACGCCTTCAACGGCGCGGTAAGCTCCTACGAAACGAAGCTGCTCCCACAAGGACGCAAGCTGAAGGACGAAGCCGCGCTTGGCGGCGACGAGCTGGCCGAGATTCCGCCGATCGACGTGGTGCCGCGCGAAATCACCGCGCTCGACGTCGAGCAATCAACGCAGTTACGGCGTCGCGCCTGAGGCGTGGTCGGCCTTCCAGGTGCGCAGCGCCGTTAGCGTGTTTTGCACGTGCAGGGACGGATCGAGACTGGTGTACGCGTAGATGATGGTTCCGTCGGGCGCGATGACGTACGACGTTCGATTCGCATACTGCGGGTGCTGAGAAAGAACGGCGTCGTAGGTCTTCATCACCGTCTGGTTCGTATCGGCCGCGACGGCAAACTTGCTCCGGCATTCGCTCACCGAGAACTTTTGGAGCTTGTCGAGCGGATCGTGTGAAACGCCGATCACCGTCGCACCGAGCGCCTTATATTGGTCCATCGCATCGGCAAAGTCGTGGGCTTCAATCGTGCACCCCGGCGTGAACGCGGCCGGATAGAAATAGAGCACCACCGGGCCTTTTTTCAACGCCGCCGCTAAGCTAAAGGTAAAAACGTTGCCGCCCTGCGTCGCCTGCAGCGTGAAATTCGGCGCCTTCGTTCCAATCGAAAGCTCCGCCGACGCGGAGACGGGATACATCATTGCAGCGACTGCCGCAGTGACGACCAGATTGCGAATCATCATAAAACCCATCCTCTCTAAGAGAGGGTTTTTCTAAGCTCGCCGAACCCCTCGCGCCATGACGCCGCGACCTCAAATGTGGCACCGGTATCGGTTAAGCTCTTTGAAGGCTTGCGGCGCGAGCCACTCGTGGTGCTCTGCACGAAGCGTGGAGAGAGTGTCGTAGCCCGTTTGCTTAACAAAGCTTAAGTGCACTGGTATGTGCATTTTTCGGATAGCCGCTGTTGCGCAAACGCGGTATGCTCGTATTCCAATCGAAGCCGCGACGGCTTCGATATTTCATCTTTCTGCCCGCGCAAGCCATCCTGAGAAAGGTCTCGAATTACATGCCTGAAAAGAAACCCAATATCCTTATTCTCTGGGGCGACGACATCGGCATC
Source organism: Vulcanimicrobiota bacterium (assembly GCA_963767725.1). Classification (GTDB taxonomy): domain Bacteria; phylum Vulcanimicrobiota; class Vulcanimicrobiia; order Vulcanimicrobiales; family Vulcanimicrobiaceae; genus Cybelea. The sequence goes on along the minus strand of CAVYEN010000002.1, from coordinate 328,895 downwards.
TGGAATATTAGCAAGTTCAGTCACGGCATGATGGGGTATCGGACTCCCAACATCGACCGCGTCGCGAATGAAGGCGCCCTCTTCACCGACTACTATTCGCAGCAGAGCTGCACCGCCGGACGAGCCTGCTTCATCACCGGCCAGAACCCAATCCGCACCGGCCTCACCAAGGTCGGCATGCCGGGCGCCACCGTCGGGCTGCAGCCGGAAGACCCGACCATTGCCGAGATGCTCAAGCCTCTCGGCTACGCCACCGGCCAGTTCGGCAAGAACCATCTGGGCGACCGCAACGAGTTTCTGCCGACCGTGCACGGCTTCGACGAGTTTTTCGGCAACCTCTATCACCTCAACGCCGAGGAAGAACCCGAACTGCCCGACTATCCCAAGATGCCCTGGTTCAAGGAGCAATTTGGGCCGCGCGGCGTGCTCCACTGCACCGCGACCGACACCGTCGATGCGACGGTCGATCCGCGTTGGGGGAAAGTCGGCAAACAGAAGATCGTCGACACCGGCCCGCTCACCAAAAAGCGCATGGAAACCGTCGACGAGGAGATCACCAGCCGCGCCCTCGTGTGGATGGAGGAGCAAGCCAAGGCCGACAAGCCGTTCTTCCTTTGGTACAACTCCACCGCGATGCATTTCAGAACGCACGTCGCCGAAAAGAACATCGGCAAGAGCGGCCAGGATCCCTACAGCGATCGCATGGTCGTGCATGACGAGCAGATCGGCATGATGCTCGACAAGCTCGACGAGCTGGGAATCGCCGATAACACCATCGTGATGTACTCCACCGATAACGGCCCGGAGAACGACACCTGGCCGGACGGTGCCAACACGCCATTCCGCGGTCAGAAGGATTCGAACTGGGAGGGTGGCTGGCGCGTGCCGTGCTTCATTCGGTGGCCAGGCACGATCAAACCCGGATCGGTCTTCAACGGGATCGTCTCGCACATCGACATGTTCCCGACGCTGCTCGCTGCGGCCGGCAATCCGGACGTCACCAAGCAGCTCCTCGATGGCTGCACCGTAAATCGAATGAAGTACAACGTCCATCTCGACGGCTACAACATGATTCCGTACTTCAGCGGCGCGGCGAAGGAAAGCCCGAGAAACGCGATCATGTACTTCAGCGACGACGGCGACGTCATCGCCGTGCGCGTCGGCGATTGGAAGTTCAATTTGGCGCTCCAACGCGCCAATACGATGGAACAGTGGGCCGCGCCCTTCGAGAAGCTCCGGGTTCCGCATATCATGAGCTTGCGGCGCGATCCTTTTGAACGAGCCGACTTTAACTCGAACACCTACTGGGACTGGTGCGTCGATCACGCGCCCCAGTTGTACTTAATGCAGGCCGTGGTGGCGCAGCAGATCGCAGACTTCGAAAAGTTCCCGCCGCGGCAAAAACCCGCCTCGTTCAACCTGGACTCGGTGATGGAACAAATAAAAACGCCTCACGGGTAACGCGCATTACATGCGCTCACTCGACGGAGCTTTCCATACCGGGTTGAACCAACTCGGTATGGAGGGCTCTTCCATCGCGACGCGCGTGAGCGAGTTTTACGAAGATCATCCCTACCCGCCGCCCAGCGGACGATATGGTCGCCTATCGCCGGAACTGGGACGACCGGCGCCGGCGCGCCGAATCGCATCTCTTCTGGCCCGGCGAGCCATATCGCGATGATAGAAGCATCCTGGTGGCGGGCTGCGGCACCACGCAGGCGGCGCACTATGCGCTGCGCTGGCCTCGCGCCAAGGTCGTTGGCATCGACGTCAGCGCAAAGAGCATCGAGTTCACGCAAAAGCTGAAGCGTACATACGCACTCGACAACCTCGAAGTGCGCCAACTGTCGGTGGAGCGCGCCGCCGAACTCGGACAACGCTTCGAATACGTCGTCTGCACCGGCGTGCTGCACCACCTCGCCGATCCCGATTGCGGTCTGCACGCGCTACGCGACGTGCTCGAGCCGACGGGCGCTTTACATGTCATGGTGTATGCGCCGTACGGGCGTGCAGGCATCTACATGCTTCAGGATTACTGTCGCCGCCTCGGTGTCGGCACGACTGATTCCGAGATCAACGAGCTCGCCGCAAGCCTCAAAGCGCTTCCGCCGGACCATCCGCTCGCGCCGCTTCTCCGCAACTCACCGGACTTCGCCGACAAAGCCGGGTTAGCCGACGCGCTGCTCCACCCCAACGACCGATCCTACTCCGTCCCCCAGCTCATGGATTTCCTCGATCGCACCGGCTTGGCATTCGGCCGCTGGATACGCCAGGCACCGTACCTGCCATGGTGTGGCGCGCTCGCAACAACGCCGCATCACTCCAAGCTTATCAAGCTAACGCCCGAAGCGCAATATGCCGCTATCGAATTGTTCCGCGGCACGATGGTGCGCCACAGCGCCGTGGCTTATCGAAAGGACCGGCCCGCCCAGGTCGAGGCGGTCGATTTCGCTCGTGAAGCTTGGCTGGACTACACGCCCATTCGGCTACCCGACACGGTCACCGTTCGGGAGCGGCTCCCGCTGGGATCGACGGCCGTACTGATCAATCGCAATCACACCGATACTGATCTTTATCTGCCGATAGATGCGCGCCAGGAACGGCTGCTGAATCGCATCGACGGAGAGCGGACGATCGCGCAGATTAATCGCGACGAGAACGACCGGGATTTCACGCGCGCCTTCTTCCTGCAACTCTGGCGATGGGATCAGGTGGTGTTCGACACATCGCTAAGGCTTAGCTAGGTTTCTTCTCGTCGCCGTAGATGAGTGCGGTCTTTGTCGTGCCGTCGGCGAGCCAATCCGCCAGCGGCAGTTGGAGCGCTTTGAAGAAGTCGTCGGCAGCCGCCTGCGCTTTTTCTTCCTTCTCGGTCCCAAGAACGTGGGTCGAATACCCGAACTCGGCTACCAGCGGCTCGAACGCGTCCGGTATCGGACGGGCCCATACCGCGAGGGTCGCGTGGGCCGTGACACCGTGGCCGAACGAAAAATTTCCGAGCGTCGCTTGAAGCTCGAAGACCTTTGCGCCGGCCACGATGCTCAAAGTCTCATTCGGATCCAATCCCAGCGTCTTCAAGTGAGGCAGCGCGTTGGCCAGGCGGGAAATCGGAAACTCTAATTGGATGTCCGGAGATTCTACTATAACGTTGTTGGAGTAGATGCTCTGCATCGTGCCGGGTGCCTCGCCGCGGATCAGCTCTTCCTTGAACTTCTTTTTCTGCAGTTTCGTAAACGTCGTGTTTGTGTCGAACCCCGCTGCCTTACCGTACTCCGGCGCTCGGCATTTGAACGTCAACTCCCAGCTCTCGTCCGGCCAGCCCCCCTGACGAATCTGACGAATGCGAAAGATAAGCTTGTTGCGCCGGAGATCCTGGTTCTTCGTATCGAAGAATTGCACGATCCGAACCTGCGAGTCGATCGACTCGACCGGCTCATAGTGAACGCCGAGCCTTTTCGCACTGCTCTCGAGTAGTTCGTTGAACTCAAGGAGGGCGCGTCGATTGGGAAATTTTCGGGTTTGAGCAGCAGCTTGAACTCACGGTGCGTAACCAGCGGCGTTGCGGGTGAAGTTTGCTTGCTCACGTTATGCTCTCCAATGTAAGAGTAAACTTGCACGGCTTTTCAGGTCCTCGACGGGGGCCTGCCAGCACGCAGCGAAAGGCCTGCCGCATGGCGATGCAAAGGCGTGAGTCGACGTTCGATGTCTGGGTCGATTTCGCTTCCGTCATTTTGATTTCGGCCGCCACGGTGCTGACGGCGTGGTGCGGTTACCAGGCGGCGCGGTGGACCGCGCTCCAAACCAGGGAGTACAACGAAGCTTCGGCCCAACGAGTCGCCGCTGTGGTTGCTTCCGGCCGCTCCAATGCCCTCGAAGTCGTCGACGTGGCCATGTTTCTCCAGTTCATCGGTGCCGTCGCCGCAGGACGCGCGGAGGAACAGGCGTTCATCTATCGCCGTTTCCGTCCCGAGATGAAGCGCGCAGTGGACGCATGGCTCGCCACGAAACCGCGCAAGAATCCCGCCGCGCCTACCTCTCCGTTCGTGATGCCCCAGTATCACTCGCGTAGCGCCGAAGAAGCCTCACGTTTGGACGCGCTTGCGGCGTCGAGTTTTCAAACGGCCACGCATGCCAACGAGCAGGGCGACGCGTACGTGCGGCTCACGGTGATCTTCGCCGCCGTATCCTTCCTTGGCGGCATTAGTACGAAGTTTCGATTCCCCAGCCATATCGTCATCATCGTTGCTGGTTTCGGAGCGTTGGTTTTTGGAATCATCCGGGTGCTCGAGCTACCGATTCGCTAAACGGCTCGGTCGCGGCGAGCATCCACGCCTATCGCTCGAACTCTTTCTTCAGGCCCGCGGCGAGCGTATCGCGCGTGTCTTCGCTCGTTTCAAGTGCGGGCGGTTCCCACGGCTCCCACTCCTCCCAGCCTAGGAATTGTGACAGTAAGCGGAAGCCGAAGCCTACGAAAAACGCGATTGCAGTCGACGCGATGACCGGCAATCCGTACGCCTGATCGCATACGACATAGGCGATCGCCGCCAGCGCGGCAGATGCAACAAAAAACTCTCCACGTACCAACTGTTTCGGTACGACGTTGCAGGCAATGTCGATGATCCAGCGCCCGGCGGTCGTCGCAATGATGCCGATGAGTACCGCCGCCCCGTAGCCCAGATGCGCGGCGAGCGCGGCTTGTGCCCCAACGATCGCGTACCACGGCAGCGAGAAGGCGGTCATAAACGCGAACAGGCCGCTCTTAAACCGCTGCGCGGTGTAGTACTCGATGACGAGTGCAAGCGCTGCGACTGCGAGGCAGACGATCAGGTACCACGGATTGACGAGCGGCGACGGTATTTTGTTTACCAGGACATCACGTACGATACCGCCGCCGATGCCGCCAATATACGCGAGGATGATCACCCCGACCACCGTGAAGTGCCTGTAGTGATCGGGCCGTCGGGCGAGCAGCGCGCCGTTAAACGCGTTCGTGCCGGCAGCAATTAGGGAGATGTAGTCGAGCGTGCCGAGCGTCCAGAAACCAAACTTCGAAAGAATCAGCGGTGTCATGGTTACGAACCGACGCTCGCGGCGGCCGGCGTGGCCGTTCGGCTGAAATAGACGCGGACGATGAGGCTGACGACGAACTGGATGAGGAAATACGTCAGCACGGTCGGACCTACCAGCGTGTGCGGAAAATTCCCTGTTGCGATGACCGCGCACGTACCGATGTTTCGCAGCGCCGTGGCAATGCTCAACGTCCGCCGGTACTCGACCTCGGGTCCGCCAAGAATCCACCCGGTGCCGATCGAGAGCAGCACGAGGACGAGGCTCGCCAGCATGCCGCGCGACCCATAGACCGACGCGACCGCTTTGATGATCGCCGGCCCGATCATGACGAGCAGCGCGACCACTGCGAGGAAAAAGACGAGCGTGAAGGGCCGCTTGAGTTTTGCTGCGAGCGCCGGAGCCCGGTCGGCAATCAGGTACCCGACCAGCAGCGGCACGAGCTGAAAAGCAACAAGCGTGAGGATGAGGCGCCCGTATGGCACGTCAATGGCGGCGTTGAGACGAGCGCTGAACGCGGCCATCAGCGGAATCGTGACGATCGATAGTGCCGGCATGATGAATGCGAGCGCTGCCGCGAACCCGAGGCTTCCTCCCGGCTTTCGTCCCGCGGCACGAACCAGAAATGGCACGCCAGGGGCTATTGCCATTAGCAGAAAACCGAGTGCGACGTACTCGTCCAGCTTGAAAACGCGCGCAAGGAGTATGCCGAATATCGGGACGATGACGAAGTTCGCTAGCAGGGCGCGTGCGAGGAGGCCGCGCGTTCTCAATGCCGCCATCAGGCGTTCGCGGTCGATCTCGAACCCAGCGGTGAACATCACCGAAATCAGCATCACCACGGCGACGATTTTTTCCGGACTCATCCGCAAACCGTCCCTCGGTATCTGACGATCGGCGGAAGTTGCATCGGCATCTATGACGCTAGTCTGCTAGGCAGCGAAAGCCGACGTGCGACATGCCGGTGTCGACTGCTTGCGGCGAGCGGGCCGCGGGCCGAAAGCGTAGACAGTAGCTCGGCGAGCAGAGAAAGGAGCCGCCCTTGAGCACTTTTCGCGGAATGCGGACCTTAGGTTGACATGGATCGTAACTCCGTTCGCGCGCGTCGCCGGCGCAGCACGGCGATGGTACGGCGGTGCGGTCGCTCAAGAACCAATCGCTGGTCCATTCCCAAACGTTGCCCGCCATATCGTAGAGTCCGTATCCGTTGGGGGCAAACTTTCCCACCGGCATCGTGCGTGGCCCGTTGCGCGCGGTGCTCTTCCAGGGAAACTGACCCTGCCACGTATTCGCTGCAGGTTTTCCTCCCGGTTCGATCTCGTTGCCCCAGACAAAGTCTCTCCCGTCGAGCCCGCCGCGCGCAGCGAACTCCCACTCGGCTTCGGTTGGTAGCCGTTTGCCGGCCCAACGCGCGTACGATTCGGCGTCTTCGTAGGCAACGTGCACGACCGGGTGATCGGGTCGCGAATCTATGGAGCTGCCCGGACCCTCGGGATACTTCCAACACGCGCCGGGAGTCCAGGACCACCATTGGGAGTAATCCCTGAGGTCGACCGGTCCGGCCGTCATGTGAAAAACAAGCGCACCTGGAACCAAATTTTCAACGGGTGCGCCGGGAAACTCGGCCGGATCCAGTTCGCGTTCGGCGATGGTGACGTAACCGGTCTTGCGGACGAACTTTGAAAATTCTGCATTGGTGACAGCATACGCATCAATCCAGAAGCCGTCGACCTGAACCTCGCGAACCGGCGCTTCCTCGGGATAGAAGCGATCGGATCCCATGTGAAAGTCTGAGCCCTCGATCCGAACCATGCCTTTACGCTCAACTTCAATCATGTTCGATATCTTATAGCTCTTCGAATGCCGCGTGCAAGTGGAGATACTCGGCTCACCGTTCCTAGGGCCACGTTCTGAAGAAACCAACCTTTTACGCCGAAGTGCAGAAGCGCTCTTTTATTACTCGTAAACGATTTGGTTTCGGGACAGGGTTTCGTCGCCGGCGCTTTCGACGCCGATTCGACGACCGTAGCGAGTCTCGCAGTGGTGGCTGCGGCCACGGGATACGTGCTCTCCTGGTTGGTGGTGCTCTTGCTGCCGATGATCGCGGTTGTCCAGAGTATCGCGGCAACGATGGGCGCGGTCTCTGCAACGCATTCCTTGCGATGACGCTCCATAATCTCTAAGACGCCGTTATGGCGAGCTACGCGAGAAGAGAATAAGGATATACAGCAGCGCCATCGCCGTATCGGCACCGGCAACAACGGCCGCCGCGACTTGACGCCGCAAAGGGCTTGAAAATACGAATGCTCCAATGGCGAGCTTTTCCGCGATGGCGGCGGTCATCACCGGAAGCCGCGTTTCGGCGTGATAGCCCGCGTACACGAGCAGGCCTCCGACCAGTGCCACCAACAAGCCCCAGTGACGCGTAATCAAGACGGTCAGGGAATCGGGTTGGCGCTCTCCAAATAGGAAGCGAAGAATCGTGACCGGAGCAAGGACGGCGGCACACGCCCCCATCGTAATCGCGCCGGTCACGATGAGAATTACGCCGGTATCAGCAGCGAACACCAAGCAACTTTAACAATTCCGAGGATGATGCTCTATCCCAAAAAGGCAAAGGGCAGCCGCTTTGCGAGCGGCGTTAGAAGGCGTTTGCATTTTTGGGATACCGCGACGGTCGTAATCGGCGTACACTGGATTCATGAAGACGTTGGTTCATAGGCAGGCCTTATTGGCTATTGCCTTCCTCACGGGAATGACGGCCCTCCAAATCGGCGCCGCCAGCGCGACCGGAACGGCCCGAATTCTACAGCGCGACGGAACGCAAAAGACGTACACGAACGTGCGGATCGCCGTACGAGACCAGGCCATGTGGATTACCTCGAGCGACGGTCAGGGAACGCTCGTCTTCGGCAAGGCCGCATGTACCAAGATGGACGCCTTGCTGGAGTGCCTACCCTACGATGCCACGCTCTATCAGAACGGTCAGAAGCGCCGAATTCCGTTGGAGACCGGAACCGTTTGGATCAATCCGACAAAGGCAAAGCTGCTGCTGGCCCATTCCTCGACCCACGTCCCACCGCATGGCGTCCTACTCGCGGTCGAAACCAAGGCCGGGACCTACGTGACGCTTACCGGCGTCATTGACGAGGTGCAAAGATGAGCGCAAAATACGTAATTCTTGCCGGGGTCGGAGCGCTGCTCTTTTTTCTCGCTCCCCTCGTGAGCGACGCCGGCGGCCGCGGAGGTTCTAGGGGCGGCGGCGCGTATCGCGGCGGCGGCGGATTCGACATGCACGGCGACGGCTCGGCTTCGCGTTCGAGCACCGGACCTGCCGGAACGAGCCGCACGACGACGGCGACCAACACCGGCAACGGGTACAACCGCACGACAACTGCGAACAACGGCAACTATAGCCGCACGAGCAGCGGCGGCGCATCGAGCAACGGCAACTACTATCACAGCAGCAGCGGATCGAATGGGTACGGCAGCCACAGCAGCAGCACCAGCGGCAACGCTTATTCGGGCAATTATAGCCATAACGGCACCGGCAGCAATCCATACGGCTCGTATCATGCCTCGGGCGGTGGCAACGCCTACAACCGCACGTACAGCGGATCCGCGTACGGCACCAACGCGTACGGCCAGACCTATCGCTCCAGCACGTACGCGAACAACGGGTACGTCTATCACGGTGCGACCGTATACAATCCCGTCTACCGCGGGTATCCGGCCTGGGGCTGGAACGGCGGCACCGCCTGGTATGCCGCGCCATATTACTACGGCGGCGGATTCTGGGGCGCGTATGCGATTGGTGTGACATCCGCCGCCGTCTACGGCTCGGTCGTGGCAGCGAACAATGCGACGATTCAATCCTATCAAGTCCAGCCGGAGAGTCCCGGCGCGAAGCTTCTCGCCAGCTATCAACTCACGCAGACGCCCTGCGGACCGCCGAATCTCGTGGTTATCTACGGCCCGAACAGCAGCGTCATCTGCGCCCATCCAAATCAGCTCGTCGCCGTCGGAAACTATAGCGTGAATTCGTCCACTCTAACGATCGTATCTGAAAAACCCGCCTAAATTTTCGACCCCAGGCGCCGTAGGTTCGCGATGAAAAGAGTCAGCAAAGGCGCCTTGGCACTTGCGCTTGGGTTTGCAATACCGACTCCTGGGCAGGCGCAGCCGGCGCCCTCACCAAGCCCGAACCCGACTGCATCCGCGCCGGCTGCACCTGACGCCGGCGCCGGTGGATTCGACGTCAGCAAACTCACCCCGGCACAGCAGGAAGCACTCCGGTTAGCGATCATCAAGACGTCGCAGAACCCGGTCGGTAACATCACGGTGGTGCCGTTCCAGAACAACTTCAACTACGGCTACGGGCCTTACACGCGCTTGCAATACAATCTCAACGTGCAGCCGGTCATCCCGATCATGCTCTCTAAAAGCATGACGCTCATCGCGCGTACGATTTTCCCAATCCTCAACCAGCCCTCTGCCGCGCCTCCGAGCGTCTGCGCATTGCGGACCGGATGCCCTTCCACGTTTGGAATCGGCGATACTCAAGAGCAGCTCTTTTTTGCGCCCAAGACCAAGCCCGATCAGCTTATCTGGGGCGTGGGGCCAATCTTTTCGTTTCCAACGGGGTCGCCGAGCACGCTCACGTCCGGCAAATGGTCCGTGGGTCCCAATGCGGTCGGCTTGATCATGCCGGGTAAGTGGGTGATGGGCGCGTTGGTGACGCAGCTCTGGTCGTTCGCCGGACCCGCGAATCGCGCCAACCTCAGTTCATTCTTGCTTCAACCGTTTCTCAACTACAATCTCAAGAACGGCTGGGCGCTCTCGACGTCCCCGATCATGACCGCGAACTGGAGTGCTGCGCAAAACAAGTGGGCGGTGCCGATTGGCGGAGGCATCGCGAGGACGTTCAAGGACGGCGATCAGTTGATGTCGCTGGCAGTATCTTATTATACGTATGTGACGCGGCCGTTAGCGTCGCCGCAAACGAACCTGAAGGTCGTGTGGAGTCTGCTCTGGCCGGTGAAGCGCGGCATCGATGTCGGCCAGCTGCTTCAAGAAGTTCGCTAAACCTTACAAGTTGAAGGTGTATCCTAAGAGCGGTCCGCCTAAGGTTAGCTTCTGTACGTGGAAGCCCGGCGGAAATCCGTTGTAATTAAGGGCGCGCCACGCCACGAGCAAAGTCTGACCGTGGTTGAAGGCATATCCGGCCCCAGTATAAGCCTCCCAGGTTTGATCGATGCTTCCGAATCCGTAGTCGGCATAATACGGAACGAACAAGTGGCCGTCACCGAAGAACGCCTTTCCGCGCAATCCGAATATCACGTCGTTGGATGAGTCCGACGTTGTAACGGTGCCCGAGGGTTGAATGACTCCCCGCTTGCCGATGACCGCGCTATAATCGAGCGTTAGACTTAGCGGAAAGTCGCGAACGCCGACAAAACCGCTGAGATCGGCGTTGTGCCCGTGCGCAAACGTTAATCCTGCCGCGGCTTCCCAGATCGCGACGGCAAGCCGAGCGTTCGTGTTTAGGCTGATCGGAACCTGAACCTTGCCCAACGGGCCGCTGACCGTTGCAGAGAATGCACCGCTCGTTGAAGCGTTGAGATAGATGACGTCGCCGAAGAGATCGACGTCGCCCTTGCGGGCGTCGAACGCCAGCATCAGCGCGGAGTTGATCTTTGGCAGATAGTCGCTCGGCCCGACCTGCACGCTACTTTGAGTAATACCCACAACCCCGCGTTTGCGTGGAAGAGTCGGTATCGAGTATTGAAAGTCCCCCTTCACCGTAGGACCCCAGATGTATGGCGCAACCATGACGTGGGTGCGGCCGTCGTATTGCACGTCCATCAACGTGGGCGGCGGGCTGGCGGCTGGCGCCGGCGTCGGCTCGGGCGTTGCCGGCGTTTCTTGGGCCGGCGCAATCCCGGTGGCGCCGCCGAGTGCGAACACCATGCCGGCGGCGAGCAAAACGAAGCGTTTCGTCAAACTCATAAGTCTTTGTGGGGTCCTTTCGAGGCCGATTCTATCGGCATGTGTGGCGCTGCGTCTATCCCAAAGACGCAAATCCTTCCAAAGGCCGCTTCTTGCGTTATCGGGATAGTAGATACGAAGCATTGGCGTTATCATGGATCGGGGACGTCGGAACGCATCCAGCATCTAGCTGCGACGTTGCACTCGCCGTTCATTAAGGCCTCCACATGAAGCATTTTGGAAGCTTTTGGACCATTACTCTAGTCCGCCAAAGCGACATAATCGCCGGGTTATGACTTCTGTCAGATACACAGCGCGCATCGGAGACACGGTCATCGCGCAGAACGCCTCCTATGAAACGCTCTTGGCGAATATTCAGGCTTTTGCGGTACGCGCCGCCATCGCGCGAACGACTGACGAGAGCGAATGGGAACACGAGGAGCTGCGTCGGCGCGGCATAGACGGAATCGAGATCTTTCGCAATGAAAAGGCCCTTTGGATCGATCGCGAGTGTTTCGACGCCGAACTCGACGAAGCAAAGCGCGAGCGCGTCGAAGAAAGATTCCGCGCCGCCAACGAGCTCGATCCCGTATTCTTCGAAAAGCTGGACGGCGACCTTCGAAACCGGTGGCGACTCGCCGGCTACGAGGTTGCCAGCCTATCGGAGGATATGAAGGCGCTTTTTGTGGAGCTCGAGTCTGACGCGAAAGAACGGGCCGCCGACGCGCGTGAAGCGCTGGTTGAAGAAATCCTCAATTCTTCGCGATAGCGTCGGTTGGTTACGAGTGCCGCAGCGTTTCCGACGGCGTCTCCCCGAACATCGCGCGATACGCGGCAGCAAAATGGCCCATATGCCAAAATCCCCATTCTGATGCGACGTCGATGATGCGTGTTTGACCTTTATCCGCATGCCGAAGCGCCTGCCGCGTTCCACTGAGCCGCAGCCGCTTCAAGTAGACGATCGGACTGAAACCGGTTACCGCTTCAAACGCATTGATGAGCGAACGCACTCGAATTCCGGAGACCTGACTCAGTTCGAGAAGCGTTACCTCGGCCGCGAGATGGTCGCGCATAAAGGCTTCGCATTTCCGAACCGCAGCAACGCGCCGGGTCAGATGCCTGGACTCCTCAACTGCCTCATTCGTGTTATGGAGGGCACCAGCCAACAGGGGCAGCAACGTGCCACGGATAGTTGCTCTGGGCACGCCGAGCGGTTTGTGTCTCGGCACGCTCGGCGAAACGTGAAAAATGCGCTGAAAGTAGGCGCGCAGTCGTCGTGCGTATATTGGATTTCGTTCCAAGCGCGTCACCCGAGACGCCTCCAGCAGCAGTGCAACGTCAGGTGCGTTCGGGAATAGCCGCTGCAATTCATCAGCATCGATCGTCACGGAGTAGAAGGTCGCCGGACCTGTGGTGCTAAGGTCTATGCCGCGTGCAGTGACGGCTATGTGGTCCTCATCCACCTCGCGGCCAAACCAACGAACTCGTAACTGCTCGCCGACGGCGATCCCCACCAGCGACTTTCCACTCAGGAGTTGCGCTTCGCCCTTGAATCCGAGGTTGAACGATCGACGCGTAAGCCGTAGGTCGTCCGCATCCAGAATGCTGTGGCTTGTCTCGAAACTGCCCGGCTCAAGCTGCGCCCACTCAAGGCTCCCCGGCTCGTAGGTGCCGTCTAACTGCGATTCCTCTAGTTCCGTCTTGCACCAGCCTCTTGATGTCGGGGGAAGCCGTAGTTCCGGACACGCGTAACCGGACCTTCTGTAGCTTAAGCTATCTTAAGCTTAAGCTATCTTAAATTGCGCCGGCTCAGTTACTCGCGGCCCTGAGCGCTGCTGCCTCGAGGAACGGCGCGACCGGCAACGGTCAATGCGTAGTGCAAACAATTGCAACCGCGACAATGGTAAAGAGCGATTGAATACCCAGCGGCAACCGCACCGACGACAAGTCCCGCGCTAATCGCCGGAATTTACATCGAGTCCCCGCCAGAGCAGCGGTGATGTTGTGGCGTCGGATGGCACTCTCCGCGCTGGGTGTCGCTTTTGCGCTGGTGCCCGCTCAAGCCAGGCAGGAGGTTAACACTTCACCCACTCGGAGTGCGCCGCCACCGAGCCTGCGTTTTGCATTGAAGAAGAGGTATCGCCAAATTACGACGGCAAGTGAGGATTGATGCCAGCCTGGATACACGGATTACCGAATGGCGTCTTCTTTGCGCGATTAGCCATTGCCACAGCGCTCGGTCTGGCGATCGGGTTCGAGCGGCAATGGCGTCAGCGGTCGGCGGGGTTGCACACGATGACGCTCGTGGCGGTCGGTGCCGCGCTCTTTTGCGAGATTCCGGGACTCGGCGGCACCGTCTCGGACCCCTGGCGCATCGCCGCTCAGGTTGTATCGGGCGTTGGTTTTTTGGCCGGCGGCGTGATCTTGCGTCAAGGACTCAACGTGCGCGGACTCATTACGGCTGCGACGTTATGGGCCACGGCTGCGGTCGGCGCTATGGTCGGCAGCGGCTTTGAAATGCAGGGGGCGGTCGGTGCCGCCGTCATCGTTGCGGTCAACACCGTTTGTCAGCCGCTGGCAATTGCAATCTCGCGCATACCGCGGCCGTCCGCAGAGCAGTTCTCGACCGCCTACGTCCTGCGAGCGCGGTGCGCGATTTCGGCGCGAAACGCCGTACGCGAGTGCATTTACGAAGACGTCGGGAAAACCTCGCTCACGCTCAACGAGCTTACGTTATCGGCCGTGAAAGACGGTTCCATCGAAGTCGTCGCGAACTTGAGCAAGCCCGGCCGCGATGACGGAATTGGCGACCGAATTCGTCAGGAGCTTGCCGCACTCGACGGTGTTAGCTCGGCAAGCGCTGAATCCACCGAACACGTCGTATGAAAAGCTCGGCGGCTGAAGCGCCGTGGGGCGGAGCGCTTGGAATTCTTTTGCTCGTCGCCGTCATTTTTGGGTTTCCACGGCGCTACGAATTCGGGCCGCCATGGATCGGACCAGTGTTTACGATCACGTTACTCGTGATCTCCCTCGCATCGGTGGTCCCAACCTCATCCACGCTCCGGGAAGAACGAGGAATGCCGCGACTTTAACGGTCGTCGGTATCATGTGCGCGTACAATGCGCTGGCCCTTTGGGACCTGATCGGTCTTCTTGGTCTTTCCCGATGCGAACCGAGCCGAGATCGAGGCGCCGCGGCTCCTCGCTTCTTCGGTTTCAATTTGGCTCACCAACGTCCTGACCTTTGCTTTGCTCTACTGGACGATCGACGGCGGCGGACCGGAGCGGCGCTTGCGCGATCCCGAGGCCGTGCGCGACTTTGCGTTTCCGAGCAGCCTGCGAAGACCCCGCTATCCCGAATACCTCTTCCTGGCATTCACCACGGCTACGGCCTTCAGCCCGACCGATACCATGCCGCTGACCACGCGCGTGCGTATGCTGATGCTGCTCGAATCGGCGGTGTCGCTCGTGGCGCTTGCCATCACCGCGGCGCGGGCGATCAACATACTGCGCTAGCCGATCGGCAGCCGGATCGGTTTCAGTCGAAGGCTATTGCCGGGCCATGGCGATGCGATAGAGATCCTCGACGGTTACGAGGTGAGCCTCGTTTTCTTTACCGATGTCGAGCTGCACCCATTTCACCTTGCCCGTGAACTCGTTCCCATGAGCCGGAAAATCCGCGTTCACCGGCGTACCGGTGCTGAGCCCGACGTCGCACGTTTCATCGCCGGAGAATAGCATCGGCACCGTTACGTCGACGCGGCCTTCGCCGCATTGCTTCCCATCGAGATAGAGCGTTGCCGTTCCGCCTTTTCCAAGGCCTCCGCCGTCGTATTTGAACTCCATTCGCACCTGATGCTCGCCCGCAGGAATCACGGCGTCGCCGTAGACCGTGAACGACTTGATGCCGGCGAAATTGTAGCAGTACGCAGGTTTACCGTTGTTGGCGTACAGCACCCAGCCGCCGAACCTGCCGCCCTGCTCGATAATGACGCCTTCAGGTCCCGGTTCGCGAACGTCGAGTTGTGCGCTGATCGAATGCGATTTGTTCTTGATGTTGAGCACGACGTTTTCGGTGAGCCTCCCCATGCCGCCGAAAAGGAGCTGCGTCGTTGCCTTTGATCAGCTGAGGACGGCCCGCGAGATCCGGGTTGAAGCGTTCAACTCGCCGATCGTCGAGCGGGAGCACGTTGTACTTCGTCGCTTCGATCAAAAAGAGACGCTGGAGCTCGTGCAGCTTCTGCGGATTCTCTTTAGCAACGTTCCGCGATTGCGTCCAGTCGTCGGGAGCGTACAGCTCCCAGACGTCTTCGTCGAACGGCGGAAGAGCTGCGGTCATCATCCACGGCGTGCTGTGCCGGGTGACGGCCGTCCAGCCTTTGTGATAGATGCCGCGGTTGACGAACATTTCGAAGTATTGCGTCTCGTGGGCTTCAGCCGCTTTTGCGTCGTCGAACGAGTACCGCATCGAGAAGCCCTCCAGCGGCTTCTGGGCAATGCTGTTGACGATGGCCGGATGCGGCAGCTTGGCGGCATCGAGAATCGTGGGTGCGATATCGATAACATGATGGAATGCGACCGAATTTCGCCCTTCGCCTTGATGCCCTTCGGCCAGTGCACGATCGTGCCGTTGCGCGTGCCGCCCCAATGCGATGCGACCTGCTTGGTCCACTGATAGGGCGTGTCCATCGCGTGCGCCCAGCCGACCGCGTAGTGATTGTAGGCGTGCGGACCGCCGAACTCGTCGATATGAGCCTTGAGGAATTTGGGCGTTTCCACCCCCGTGATGCCGTTGAGCATCAGGAGTTCGTTAAAACAGCCGTTGAGCGATCCTTCGGCCGACGCGCCGTTGTCGCCGATAATGTAGTAGATCAACGTGTTGTCGAGCTCTTTGAGCTTGTCGAGCGCATCGATCAGACGGCCGACGTGATGGTCGGCATGCTCGAGGAAACCGGCGTAGACTTCCATTTCTCGGGCGAGAATCGGCTTCATGTCGGCGGGGATGTCGGCCCATGCCGGAATCTCGGGCGGGCGCTTCGTCAGCTCGGCATCCATAGGAACGACGCCGAGTTTTTTTTGTCGCGCAAACGTCTCTTCACGCAGCATGCGTCCCAGCCCTGGTCGAACTTCCCCTTATATTTGTCGGCCCATTCTTTGGGCACGTGATGCGGCGCGTGAGTGGCGCCAGGCGCGAAATACACAAAAAACGGTTTATCCGGCATCAGCGCCTTCTGTTGGCCGATCCACTCGATGGCGCGATCGGTCATGTCAACCGTAAAATGATATTGCGGATCGTCGGGCGGCTCGACCGGCACGGTGTCGCGATAGATCGCCGGCGCCCATTGATTCGTCTCTCCGCCGATGAACCCGTAGAAATGCTCGAAACCGCTGCCGGTCGGCCATTGATTGAACGGCCCCATCGGGCTCGTCTCCCAGACCGGCACCTCGTGACACTTGCCGAACTGTGCGGTAGCGTAACCGTTGAGCTTCAAAATTTCCGGCAACGGCGCTGCCGATTTTGGGCGCACCGAACTGTACCCAGGCGCGGACGTTGCGATTTCGGTGATGCCGCCCATCGCTACCGAATGATGGTTGCGCCCGGTCAGCAGCGCTTGGCGTGTTGGCGAGCAAAGCGCCGTGGTGTGAAAACGGTTGTACTTCAATCCGTTCTTGGCCAAACGTTCCGCCGTCGGCGTGTGCACCGGACCACCGAACGCACTCGAGGCCCCGAACCCGACATCATCGAGCAATACGATGAGCACGTTGGGCGCGCCCTTCGGCGGACGCAGCTGTTCGATCGGCGGGAACTTCGTGTCGGGATCTTTGGCATCGTAGGTGGTAACGCCGACGTACTGCTTATCGGGAATCGGAAGGATTTGACGGTCCATGGAATCTCCTAAGAATCGGGCGAGCCGTTAGCTCGCCCGATGAAGTCTCGGGCCGCGCGCAGGAGCGCGCTCGGTTTCGGTTACCTATAAGGAGCGCTGGCCGACGACGCGACCGACCGGCTTCGTCGTATCCGCCCCGTTGCCCCAGACGGCGTTGAAGCTGTTGTTGTCATCGTTGAACCAGAATGAGAACCATCCCTTACCGCTCGAGCTCACCCACGTGGCTCTGACCTTATCCTTCGTGACGAACTTCCCATTGATGACGATCGCAGCCCCAACATGACAGACGACCGTCGGGCCGGATTGCGTGCACGACATCGGCCCGATGAAACCACCGGCGTTGCCTGCACCGATCACCTTCCATTTTCCGGCGGCAGTAACCGGGGACGGCGGGAGAACCTTGTTGCCGACAAACGATCCGTTCGCAGCGCGCCCGTTGTAGCCCCAGGTACCGTTAAAGCTGTGCCCGTTGGGACTGGCGTAGACCGTCAGCCAACCCGCGCCGCCCGGACCGTGCCATTTTCCGTTGATCTGCGTATCGTTGACAAACTCACCAGTGAATCCATTTCCGTTCTTCGCGTTACTACCGACGATGCCCATGCCCGACTGAGTCAGCGTAATGGTGGTCGTCGTCGTGCCGTTCGCGCCGGTCTGCTGAACGGTCCAAGTACCGGTAATGTTCGGTGGGCTCGCCAGCGCCGGCGCGATCGCGAGCGCCGCAATTGCAAATCCGCAAAAAAGTGAAGTAGCAAGACGTTTCATTACTCTTTCCCTTCGTATTATCGTTATCTAAGGCAGCCGTACTCGCCGCGCCGGGCCAATGTCCGGGCGGAGCCTGCGGCCAACGACTAGGGTAACCGAACTACGGCGCGACCGCTATCCGAAAACCGCAAGTGCCGAGCGAATGAGGGAGCAGCGCCGGCAATTTTCGGATAGGCTCGGGGTGCGCTGTTGCTAGAATCTTGGAACCGCACAGTGTCTCCACCGCTTCGGTACTACAATCGCGGTCGAGGTTGATCGACAGGAGAAAGCTCAATGGCAAACGAGTCAGAAGCCCAAGACAGGAACGGAACGACGTCCGTCGACCGCACCGTGCTGCCCGTCCCACCGCCTCAGTATCCGCCGATCACCGAGCTTGATGCGCACAACGCGAAAGCCCCGCCGCGGTTCGAGGTGAAGGCGCCCAAAGGTGCGCCCAACGTGGTCGTCATCCTTCTCGACAACATGGGCTTCGGCGATATATCGACGTTCGGAGGGCCGATCCAGATGCCGACGCTGGACCGTCTGGCCAAGACCGGGCTGCGCTACAACAATCTCAAAGTCCCGCCGTTGTGTTCGCCCAGCCGCGTGGCGCTGCTTACCGGTCGCAATAGCCATAGCGCAAACTTCGGCGTGATCTCGGAGATTGCCACCGGCTTCCCGGGGTACACCGCGGTGCGCCCCAGCAGCGTCACGAATTTGCCCGAGATCTTGCGGCTCAACGGCTACAGCACCGCCATGTTCGGCAAGTGTCACGAGCTGCCACCGTGGGAAGGCAGCGATGTCGGGCCCTTCGACCGCTGGCCGGTGCATAGCGGCTTTGAGCGGTTCTACGGCTTCATGTCCGGCGAGGCCGATCTTTTTCATCCGGTTATGTACGACAATATGACCAGGGTGGATATGCACCCCGATGCCGATTATTACGCGAGTACCGACATCACCGACAAGGCGATCCTCTGGCTGCGTTCGCAGCGTTCGCTGGCGCCGGAAAAGCCATTTTTCGTCTACTACGCGGCAATTGGTACTCACGGCCCGTTCCACGTGCCCGAGACGTGGCGCGACCGGTACAAAGGCAAGTTCGATCAGGGCTGGGACCAGGTGCGCAAAGAAACGTTGGCCAGGCAGATCGAGCTGGGCGTCGTGCCGCCGGGCACCGACCTCGCGCCCAAGCCGCCGGGAATCCAGGAATGGGACGACTTGACGGCCGACGAGAAAAAAGTCTTTGCCCGGTATATGGAGATCTATGCCGCTTTTGCCGAGGTGACCGACTACGAAATCGGGCGGTTTCTCGACGAGATCGAGAACCTCGGCGAAATGGACAACACGCTGATCTTCTACATCACCGGCGACAACGGTTCGGTTTTCCAAGGCGGCCTCAACGGCGCCTTCAATGAGTTGTCCGTGTTCAACGGGCTCCCGAGCCCCTGGACGTTGCGCTGCAGAACTTCGACGAGATCGGCGGCCCCAAATCCCACCTCTTGTACAACAATGGCTGGGCTTTTGCCGGCGCGACGCCGTTTGGCTGGGGGCACCAGGTGGCCTCGTACGGCGGCGTCTGCCAATCCATGGTGGTCCACTGGCCGAAGGGCATCACGGAGAAGGGCGGCCTGCGTACGCAGTGGATGCACATGATCGACATTGCGCCGACGGTCTTGGAGGCGGCCGGTGTGCCCGAGCCGGGCGTCGTCTATGGCGTCCAGCAGAAACCGCTCGAAGGCGTGAGCGTGCTCGACACCTTGAATAACGCCGACGCGAAGTCGCGCCACACCTTGCAATACTTCGAGATGGCAGGCAACCGCGGCATCTACCAGGACGGCTGGTTCGCCACCACGGTGCACCGCCCGCCGTGGGAGCCCAAGCCGCGGGCTACGTTTGAAAACGACAAGTGGGAGCTTTACAACGTCGAGGAAGATTTCAGTTGCGCGCACGACCTTGCCGCGAAGTATCCCGACAAACTTGAGAAGCTCAAGGGAGTCTTCCTAGAAGAGGCCGCCAAGTACCACGTGCTTCCGCTTGACGACCGCGCGTGGGAGCGCTTCAACGCCGCGCTGGCGGGCCGTCCGGATCTGATGGAAGGTCGCACCGAGATCACGGTCTATGAGGGAATGAAGGGCATTCCCGAAAACGCCTTCATCAACATCAAGAACCGCTCTTTCGTGGTTACGGCCGACATCGAAGTTCCGCAGGCCGGCGCAGAAGGCGTGGTTATCGCCCAAGGCGGGGAGATGGGCGGCTGGACCCTTACGTCAAGGACGGCGCACCGCGGTTTGCCTGGAACTATCTCGGTCGCGAGATTTACAAAATCGTCGGCCCCGCTCGTCTGCCGGCAGGGCGTGTCGCACTTCGCTTCGAGTTCGCTTTCGACGGCGGTTTGGGCGCGGGCGGTAACGGCGTGATCTTCGTCAACGATGAAGAAGTCGCCGCAGGACGGGTCGAGCACACGCAGCCGTTCGCATTTGGCGCGGAAACGACGGACGTGGGCGAGAACCTCTATACGTGTGTCAGCGACGACTACAAAGCGGGCGATAACAAGTTCACCGGCAAGATTCACAAGGTGACCGTCGCAGGTCGGAAAGTCCAATCTCAGCGAGGAGGCCCAGAAGGCTCTTGCAGAATTGCGTATGAAGAAAGCGCTGTTCGTCTAATCGCGCCGTAAGCAGTATTCATCTACGCGGCAGCATGATAAGTGGCGCGATCACTCGCGAACTCTCGCGGTGTTACTCCTAAATTCACTGAACCTGGTCGGCGTGCCGACGCTCGTGACTCCCGTTGCCACGCCACAAGGCCGTTTGCGCCGGGCACGACGAAAAAGGGCTTCGTGTACCTTCAAAGGCAACCCGCCCCAAAGCCATGAGTGATACGGTCGTCGCAGCGCCGGCTCCGCGCGTCTCGGCTCCGCCGCGCGTTTCCATCCTCGAGATCTTCGGCGTGTTTTTGCAAATTGGGGCGACCAGCTTCGGGGGTGGAGTCGTCGCGTACCTCCGGAGTGCGCTCGTTGCGAAGAAGGCCTGGCTGACCGACGTCGAGTTCCTCGAGCTGATGTCGCTGAGCAACACGCTGCCGGGCCTGAACGCAACGAATATGTCGATTCTGGCCGGACAGCGACTGCGGGGAACATCTGGCGCCGTCGCGGCGATGGCCGGAATGTGCTTGCCATCCCTGATCCTGATGACCGCTGCCGGCTTTGCGTACGGAGCGAACAACAATCGACCATTGGTCACCGCCATGCTGCACGGCGTGGCGGCCGCGGCGACCGGCCTCATTGCAGCGACCTGGTTTCAAATAGGAAAGAAGACCGTCAAGGGCTTTTACGAAGCGTTCTTCATCCTTGCGGCGATCCTGGGGATCAACTACTTCAAGCTTTCGGTGCCGGTCGTGTTGCTTGCGGTCGGCGCGGTGGCAATCTTTACCTACCGCCCACGCAAGCCGGTGGCGCATGTTGAGGAGGACCACGATTGGATCAGATCCCTGCAATAGCCCGCGTCTTTGGCTATCTTTCGTTGCTGACCATCGGCGGCGGCATGGCGGCCTTTCCCGTAATGAAGGATCTCGTTGTCAACGTGCACCACTGGCTGACCAATGCGCAGCTGATCCATGTGTATAGCGTGGGCCAGATGTCGCCCGGCCCCAACATGATGATGGTTGCGACGATCGGCCAGCGTATTGCCGGAATCCCGGGCGCGATGGTCGCCGCGTTTGCGTTCTTCGTACCGACCGGCATTTTGACGTTCGGCGATCGGGGCGCTCTGGAAGCGGCTCGCGAGCTGGCCGTGGCGTGACTCGATTCAAAAGGGTCTTGGCCCCGTCGCAATCGGTCTTGCCGTTGCGGGTCTCATCACCTTCGGCAAAAGCGCGATCACCGGTTGGGTCACCGTGGCCGTCGCGCTGATCGTTTTCTTCGCCTCGCTGCGAACGCGCCTCAATCCCGCGCTGTTGATTCTGGGAGGCGCAGCCGTCGGAGCAATCGCGCTTCGCTAGACCTTGAACTCGACGTCGCCGAACTGTTTTGGATCGTAGTTGAGATCGTGGGGCGGCCGCGGCGTATCTTTCCACCAGGTGCTGTACGTCGCGAGCCACTCGAAGTTCTCAAAGAGATACTCGTTGTTGCGAACGCGGCGCCATCGCTCGACGAACGGCAGTATGGTATTCCACCGAGATCGGAGCATGAACCCAACCGCGTCGACGAGCAGCGACGCATCGAGTACGCGGCGGCGCGCCAAGCAGGCCACCGTTTCGACGTATTGCGCGACGAGCACGAGCGCGCGATCGTCGGGCGAGCCGACGAAGTTATCGCGAACGGCCTCGTCGTTGGGATAGCGCTCGCCGATGCCTTCGAGCTGAGCGAAGGCCGCGACGATCGCGGGATCGGTGAGCCGAGCAATCGCGTCCAGAATCGCCAACGCGTTGCGCTCGTGCTCGAGTTGCTTATTCTGCCGCGTTAAGAGCACCGTCGAGAGGCCGAGCGCGATGAGCGACACCACGATCGATGCGGCTGCAAAAGCTTGCTCGATGCCCACGACGCGCTCGCTGCTACAGTCCCATCAGCCGCGCGAGGATCAGGCGCTGAACTTCGTTGGTGCCTTCACCGATCTCGTTGATCTTTTGATCGCGGTACATGCGCGAGATCGGATATTCGTCCATGAAGCCATAGCCGCCATGGATCTGCAGCGCTTCGTTGACGACGCGGTGTGAGAGTTCGCCGGCGAAAAGCTTCGCGAAACTCGCCGCCTGCACGTAATCGCGGCCGTGGTCTTTCTCCCACGCAGCGCGCAGCATCATGAGCTTGGCGTGCTCGATTTCGGTCAGCATATCGACGAGCTTGAAAGAGATCGCCTGAAACTTGCTGATTGGCTGGCCAAAAGCCTGACGATCCTTCGCGTAGACGAGTGCCTCGTCGTACGCACCCATCGCCAGGCCGATCGAGAGCGCCGCGACGGAGATGCGGCCCCCGTCCAGGATCGAGAGAAACTGCCGGTATCCCTCGCCCCGCGGCCCCAGCAAGTTTTCTTCCGGTACGGCCGCATCGACGAAGGAAAGCTCGCGCGTGTCGGAGGCGCGCCAACCCATCTTCGAGTACTTTCGGCTGCGCGTGAATCCCGGCGTCGCCTGGGGCACGATGATATTTGAAATTTCACGGGAGCCGTCGGGGCGCCGTCCGGTTACGGCAGTAATCGTCGTGCCGCCGGTGATCTCCGTGCCCGAATTGGTGATGAAGGCCTTGGTGCCGTTGATCACCCAGTTACCGTCGCGCAGCTCCGCCTTGGTCTGGACGTTGCCGGCATCGCTGCCGGCGCTGGGCTCGGTGAGACCGAAACCCCAAAGCCGCTCGCCACGTGCGAGCGGGACGAGATACGTTTGCTTCTGCGCTTGGGTTCCGAAGAGGAAAAACGGTGTAGCGCCGAGCGAGACGTGCGCGGCCATCGTGATCGCCGTCGAGGCGTCGGCGCGCGCAATCTCCATAACGGCGAGCGCGTAGCTGACAGTATCTGCGCCCGCCCCGCCGTACTCTTCGGGAAACGGCAAGCCCATGAAACCCAGCTCCGCCATTTTTGCAATCAACTCGTATGGGAACCGCTCGTTGCGATCCATCTCTTCGGCGCGCGGCTTCACCTCTTCGCGCGCAAACTCGCGTGCCAGGCTTTGGATAGCCTTTTGCTCGTCGGTTAAATCGAAGTCCATGGCGGAGGTATAGGCCGGAGCTTCCGGAAAACTCCTTTCTTAGCGATGATCTCCCTCCGCGGCGTTTCGCTCGTCTATCCCAACGGCGTGCGCGCTCTGGACAATGTGAGCCTCGAGATTGCGAAAGGCGACTTCGTCTTTCTCGTCGGAGATTCGGGAACCGGTAAGTCGAGTCTGCTGCGTTTACTCTACCGCGAAGCCAAAGCGACGAAAGGGGAAATCGTCGTCGACGACATTCGAGTCGATCGCTTGCGGCGAAGCCGCGTCCCGGCCTTGCGGCGGCACCTCGGCGTCGTCTTCCAAGATTTCAAACTGCTCATCGACAAGACCGTTTGGGAGAACGTCGCCTTTGCAATGCAAGTCACGGGCTCGCATACGCGCGACGTGATGCGCCAAGCACCGCGAGTGCTCGATCTCGTCGGTCTCTCTCATAAGAGCCGGATGTATCCGGGGGAGCTCTCGGGCGGCGAACAACAGCGAACCGCGATTGCTCGCGCACTCGTGAACAATCCGAAGATTCTGCTCTGTGACGAGCCGACCGGGAACCTCGATCCTGCAAATACGAGCGAAATCACCGCGCTGCTGCAGCGAATCAATCTCAAAGGAACGACCGTCGTGGTCGCGACGCACAACCAAGCCGTCGTAGACCGCATGCGCCGGCGCGTCGTGCGCCTCGTAGATGGCCGTGTCACCGCCGACGAAGAGCGAGGCTACTACTATCTTGGACTTAGGCAAGGTCAAGTTCTTTCTGGGTGAGGTATTGCGCAATTTTACGCGCAATACCGGGATGCAAATGACGGCGATCGGTACCGTGGCTATCACGATCGTCTTGCTCGGCCTCTTCCTCTTCGTACGCGGCGCGGTCGCCGACTTGGGCGGCCGGCTGCTCGACCAAATCGAGGTTTCGGCCTACCTGCGCAGCGATGCGACGCCGGCACAAGTTGCGGCGATCGGCCACTTCCTCGCGCGAGACCCGCGCGTTGCGTCGGCGGCGTTCGTATCGAAGAAGCAGGGCTTGAAGGAGCTGCGCGAGCGAACTGCCGGCGCCATCGACACCGCGTTGCTCACGGAGAACCCGCTACCCGACAAATACCGCGTCAAGGCGCGCGTCCCCGACGACGTTCCCGCGATCGCGGCGAGCGTTCGACGATTGAGCGGCGTGCAGAACGTCGTGTATGGCCAGAAGATCGTACAGCGGCTGCTGCAGTTGGGCGCGGTACTTCGGCGCGTCGGCATTGCGGTGATCGTCGTCTTCTTTGCCGTCGCCGGCATCATCATCTCGAACACGATTCGCCTGACGGTTTTCGCTCGGCGCCGCGAGATCGCGATCATGCAGCTCGTCGGTGCGACCAGCACGTACATCCGCCTCCCGTTCATTTGTGAAGGTTTGCTCGATGGCCTGATCGGCGCACTGCTCGCCGTCGGATTACTCGCGCTCGCACGGATAGAGCTTTGGCCCCGTTTGCTCGATGCGCTTCCGTGGGCGCAGCTGACGGTCGTACCTTTGGACGCGCGGGGCCTTGCGGGAGAGCTGGTCGCGGTCGGAGCGGCGATCGGCGTCGTCGCGTCGTGGATCTCGGTCGGGCGTCATCTGCGGACCTAGCGGGTTGATCCGTTTTCGGCTCGTCATCTTCGCCCTCGTCCTAGGTCTCATTCCCGCGCTCGCCGGCGGCTCGACGATCGAGCAACGTATTGCCAACGAGCGCGCCAAAGCCCAGCAGATTTCCGCGCGACTGCACGCAAAACGCGCCGAGCTCCATTCCGCCACCCTGAAATATAACGACTTACAAAACCAGCTGAGCCAGACCAATGCGGCGATCGGCGAGGTCAACGGCCGGATCGATTCGCTTGCGGCTCAGCAGAGCTCAACGCAGCGGCGGATCGATTGGAACGAGGTCCAGCTCGGCGCCGCAGAGCGGTCGCTCCGGCTGCACGATGCTTTGCTCAAGCGCCGATTAGTCGATATCTATGAAAATGGCGATCTCGCGTACATCAACACTTTGATTGCCGCGCGCTCCTTTAGCGAGTTCGTCGAGCGCTGGGAAGACCTCCGGCTGCTCATCGCGGCGAACGAGCGCACCGTGCGAGCGCGCAAGGCGGCGCAAGCGCGCGTCGCCGCCATCGAGGCCGAACTCGAGCGGACGCGTCTGGAGCTGCAAGAGCAGGAAGAAGCGCAGGCGCAGGCGCGCAGTGCGCTCGACTCGCTTGCCGGCGAGCGTCGCAACCTGGTAACCCTCGCGGCGGCCCGCCGGAGCAGCGTCGCATCCGAAGTCGCCGAGATGGAAGACCTCTCCGCGGCCGAGGAAGCACAGCTCGAAGGCTTGATTCGCGAGCGCGAGCGCGAGCTCGAGGCGGAGCGTCGCGCAGCCGGCATTGCCGGCGGCGTCGAGAGCGAGGGCGGCTCGGGCGCCTTCTCCTGGCCGGTAACCGGGACGATTACCTCGCCATTCGGATGGCGAACCAATCCGTTCGGCGGGGGGCCCGAGTTCCACCAGGGACTCGATATCGCGGCGCCCTCGGGGACGACGGTTACCGCAGCCGCCGGCGGGACCGTCATCATGGCACAATGGTACGGCGGTTATGGAAACTACATCCTCATCGATCATGGGGGAGGCTACTCGACTGGCTACGGCCATCTTTCGGCGATGTACGTTTCGACGGGACAGGCGGTGCAGCGCGGTCAAGCCATCGGCGCAGTCGGCTCGACCGGGCAATCGACCGGGCCTCATCTTCACTTCGAGGTACGAATTGCGGGCAGACCCGTTGACCCCGCGCCCCGGCTCCATTAAGACTTAACGAGTACCTCGAGAATTAGAAACTCCTCGCCGGCCTAGCCGGGTACTGAGAAGGACAGATGATCCGTCCCCTACGCCTTTTGCTGACAGCACTGCTGGTCGTCGCATTCTTAGCGGCGTCCGCGCTCTTCATCGCTTACCGCACGGGCAGTTTCGCTGCGCATTCCGTGCTCGAAGTCGCCACGACCGGCGACCTGCGCGATCTCTTTGCGCCGCGCGAGGCGTCGGGATCGATGCTGGTCAATCTGGCGCTGCACAAGCTCGAAAGCGACTACTATAAGCCGATCGATCCTCAAACGCCGATCCAGGGCGAGATTGCGGCTTTGAGAAGCCTTCTCAACTCGAAGAAGATCGGTGATCCCGCACTTCCAAGTGAATCGGCAAACGGAAATCCGAACGAGGATGGCGAGCGCGCGGCCGAGGTGCTGGCCTTCGCGGAGCAACATTACGCCGCGGACTTAGGGTCGAACGGGCGCGAAGACCTTACCGATGCCGCGCTGCGCGGCATGTTGAACTCGGTGCACGATCCGTACACGGTTTATCTGTCGCCGCGCGAGATTCAAGGGCTCAACGAATCGCTTTCGGGTGGGAACTTCGGCGGCATCGGCGTTTACATCTATCAGCTCAAAGACGGCCGAATCGTAGTTCAACCGATCGAAGCGATGCCGGCTGCTCGCGCCGGAATGAAGCCGGGGGAAGTCGTGGACACCGTCGACGGCAAACCGGTCCGCGGTTTGAGCATCGACCGGGTAGAAGAGATGATTCGCGGCGAGGCCGGCACGATCGTGCGACTCGGAGCACATGCGTACAACGCGCCGTCGGTCGACCGCTCCTATTCAATCGTTCGGGAGATCATCCACGTGCCGACCGTGCGCGCCAAGGTTGAAAACGGACTCGATTACATCCGTCTCTCGGATTTCGGCACCACGTCGCCCAATGAGGTGCGAAAGGCGCTGCTCGACGGCCGCAATCGCGGAGCGCGCGGATACATTCTCGACCTTCGCGATAACGGTGGAGGACTGCTCGACGCGGCAGTCGAGATCTCGAGCCTCTTCATCTCGCAGGGAACGATCGTGTCGACAATTCGCCGCGACGGCCAGCGAACCAGCGAAGAAGCGCTGGGAGATGCCATCGGCGGCCTACGTCCGCTCGTTGTGCTCGTGAACAAATACACCGCGAGCGCCTCCGAGATCACGGCCGGGGCTCTGCAGGATTATCGCCTCGCGAGGCTGGTCGGCACGCGGACGTTCGGAAAGGGCGTCGTGCAGAGCATTTTTCCATTGCCCGATCAGGGAGCGCTAAAAATCACCACGGCCCGTTATCTCACGCCCGCCGGGCGCGACATCCAGCACCACGGCATCGAGCCAGACGTCGTGGTCGAACAAGATCCCAACCCGGCTCTCATCGATACCCCGGCCGACAAGCAGTTAGCCGCAGCGAAGATACGATTACACGCCCTGATCCGTTGATATGGAGATCATGAAACGCTTTTATTGCCTCCTCTGGGCCGGCGCGCTTGGCGCGACGCTGATCCAAGTCCCCGCCTTGGCGGCGCAGCCGTCGCATCTCTCCGCGCTCGACGCGGGCGAGATCGCAGAGAGCTACGGCTATCTGACGGATAATTTTTACAAAAAGGTCGATCCGCAAGTCGTTCTCGACGCAATTCGAGTCGCAATTGCTCTCAGCAATGCGAACGGCCGGCGTCAAGAACGCCGAGCTTCCGGTCGTCCACGCCGGCGACTCCGCGACGGCCAACGTGCGCGAGATCGACCGGGAAGTTGAAGACGCGGCGACGGAGTCCAAGGCGAAGTTCAGCGCCCACGCTCTTACCTACATCGCGCTCGAGGGCATGATGCGATCGGTGAACGATCGATATACCGTTTTCTTGACTCCCAAGGATTTCGCCGGTTTAAATCAGGGCCTCGACGGCGGCGATTTCGGCGGAACCGGGATCGTCATTCAGGTGGACGACAAGACCAAATACATTTCGGTCGAGAACGTCGTGCCGAACGGCCCCGCGGATAAAGCCGGGATCGAGCAGGATGACCTTATCACTACGATCGACGGAGCCTCGACCAAAGGCATGAGCCTCGCGCAGGCGAGCGGAAAGCTACGCGGCAAGGAAGGCACCAAAGTCACGCTGACGATCGAGCGCGACAGCACTGCGCTTCCTCAAGCGATCTCGATCACTCGGGCCAAGATCCATCAGCTGAGCGTCTACGAGAAGATGCTGCCCGGCAAGATCGGCTACATCGCCTTAACCGTCTTCGGCAGAGACACAAGCGACGAGCTCAACACCGCGCTCGACCGATTGCAGCGGCAGGGCGCGCGCGCGCTCGTGCTCGACCTGCGTGACAACGGCGGTGGTTATCTCGAAGCCGCCGTCGCGGTCAGCTCGAAATTCATTTCCAGCGGACCCATCGTTTCGGTTGAATCGCGAGCCTCGAACATCACGACCCTCGACGCCGACGACACCGCTATCAATCCGCTACCGCTCGTCGTTCTGGTGAACGGCTACACCGCGTCGGCCTCAGAGATTACGTCGGGCGCAATCCAAGACAGCAGCGTCGGTACGATCATCGGCACGAAGACCTTCGGCAAGGGCGTCGTGCAAACAATCATTCCCCTTCCCGACAAGAGCGCGATCAAGGTCACCACCGCGCGCTATCTGACGCCGCGCAATCGCGACATCAATCATCTCGGCGTCACCCCCGATATCGTGGTCGGCGAGAACAAGCACCCGCAGTTCGGTCAGCCGTCCAAAGACGAACAGCTCGCGCGCGCGGTTCAATACCTAGAAGACAAGCTGGCGCACTTGAGCCAGGAGAACGGGGCCACCGAACGTTAGGACGGCCTCTTTCGAGAGGTCCGGGTGGCGACTTTTCGCTTGCGCACCGGTTTGCGCGTCGTGCTTGGTTCCACTTGTCCTTGGGCAGCTTCGCTTGCAACCGGTGCCTTCTTACGGGGGCGCCGCGTCTTCTCGGTAGGAGCCGGTAGCGCTAGCGCGCTGGCGCCCGCTTCCAACTCTCCGGCGACGCCTGCGCGAGGGCTCCGGGGCCGCCGCGCGGGCTTGGTCCGTTTGGGATCTTCTACCGGCGCCGAGAGGCTCGGCGGGGGTGCTTCGACTGCCGGCGGCGGCGGTTCGATAACCTTCGCCACTGCGCGTGAAGGTTCCGGAGGCGCCGTCACACCGGTCGGATGAGCCTCGCCGTCGGATGAGACCTCGAAAATGTGGCGATCCGGCATTACGGGTGCCGCCCCGCCGCCTCGTCCGCGCCGCCCGCGGCGGCGTCGCCGGCGGCGGCGATGCTGTCCCGCACCATCGCTCGAAACGGGCGCTTCGGGCTGTGCTGCCGAGCTCGGGCTCACCGGCGCGGTTATAGTTTCCTCGCGAGCGAGGGGCTCGTCGCGTTCCCGCCCGCGCCGGCGACGCCGTCGCTTCCGACGACCATCGGTTGCGGCGTGCTGTACGGCACCCTGCGCGATGATGATGGCATCGGGCTGCGCTTCGCCGATGCGTTCGGCAAGCAGCGCCTTGTCCGCAGCTTCCTCTTCTTCGGTAATCGGGGAGATTCCGATCGGAGGCCGCGATGCCGATTGCCGGGCCGCGTCTTCGGCAAGCTCCCGCAGTTGCCTCGTCTGCTCCGCAGAAGAGATTTCTTCACGGCGTCCGCGTCGTTTTCGACGGGGCTTGACCGCGGCGGTGACCAGCTCGGCAAGGACGCGATCCTCTTTATCGTCGACGTCGATGATGCGGATGCGCGCGAAGCTGCCGGCGCTCGTTGCCGCGTTCTCAACCTCGGCGAGGTGCCCTTCTACGACCGCCGCCGCGGAGGTTGCATTCGGCAGCCGTCCCGGCAGGAGCTCGACGTCGTGCTCGTCGCCAACCCGGACGACGTGCGCTTTATGATCTTTGAATCCCGCAACAACTTCGATTCGCGCCTTCTCCGGATGGATCATCGGATCGACCCGAACGCGGATCGGATGTTCGATCGAGCGCTGCAGCTCGTCGCACTCTCCTTCGTACCAATAATCCATCTGTACCGCGACCGTCGGCGCGACGTGCACGACCACGTCGCCCGCCACGCCGTTGCCGGCCTGGCTGCGAATCCGGCGGAACGCTTCGATCGCGACCGATTGCGCCGACATGACGCTGCCCATTCCGTTGCAGGTCGGGCATGCGCCGCGAAGCTGACTGCCGAGATCCCTGCCGATCCGCTTGCGCGTGAACTCGAGCAATCCGAGGTTTGAAAAGGACTGGATCGTTGCGCGCGTGCGATCGCGGCGCAGGCTGTCTTCCATCGTTTTGACGACCATGTCGCGGGAAGCTTCCGAAGCCATATCGATGAAATCGACGACGATGATGCCGCCGATATCGCGAAGGCGCACTTGACGTGCGATCTCTTCCGCCGCCTCGATATTTGTTTTGAGAATCGTATCCTCGAGGTTGCGGCCGCCGGTAAATTTCCCGAAATTGACGTCGATGACCGTCAACGCTTCGGTCGACTCGATCACGATCGACGCACCCGATGGGAGATTGATCTTGGGCTTCATCAGCTTCTCGAGCTCCTCGTCGATTTTGTAATCGTCGAAGAGCGAACGCCCCGAGTTATAATATTCGAGCCGTCCGATATACTGCGGCCCTAAGAGCTGCAAAAAATCGCGGATCTTGCGGAACTCTTCCTCGTCGTCGATCAAGACGCGCTCGACGTCGGCCGTAATGAAGTCGCGCGCCGCCTTGTAGACGAGATTCATGTCTTTGTGAAGCAAGGTGGCCGAAGTCGCACGTTTGTACGTCTCTAGAATGCCGTGCCACATCCGTATGAGCACGCCGAGATCGGCGATCAGTTCGGCCTCGCTCGCGCCGGCAGCCGCGGTCCGCACGACCGTCGCCATGCCCTCCGGCCGAATGCGCTTCATCACGAGTTTGAGCCGGTTGCGTTCGTCGGCGGAGTCGATCTTGCGCGAAACCCCCGAGTACTTGCCGGTTGGCATCAGGATGAGGTAACGGCCGGGAAGCGAGATGTTCGTGGAGATGCGCGCGCCTTTGAGACCGCGCGGCTCCTTGACGATCTGTACGAGCACGTCGTCGCCGCGCTTGACCTTTTCGCTGATCGTAAAGCCGCTATGTCCTTGCGTGATCTCGACGTCGCCGATGTTGAGCGGCTGTTTGTTGATGTCGTCGACATACAGAAAGGCGTTGCGGCCCAAGCCGATGTCTACGAACGCCGCGCCCATCCCTGGCAGCACGTTCTGCACTTTCCCTTTGTAGATCGAGCCGATGACCTTCTCTTCGCGCTCGATGTAGAGTTCGGCTAACCCGCCGTCCTCGAGTATGGCGACCCGGTTTTCCCAGGGATCGCTCGAGATCAATATCTCGCTCGACAAAATGTCCTCAAATCACTGGAGCTTGCCTCTCGCCGCGCTTCCCTATGGCGGGTGCGCCTGCGGCGGCGGTTTCGCCGCGACGGCTAGCTCCTGGAAAAAACTTTTTAAAACCTCTACCCGCGGCCCCAAGTCGCTCGACGGAGCCTCTCGGCGTTGGTCCTACCTCTGTTCCCGCCGCCGGGAGACCGAACCTGCGCGTCGAGTGCAGGCGCACCCGCCCGGCCGTTAGGCGTTGCCCAACACGTCGCGGTCCTTCTGACCGTAGATGTTGAGCAGTATGCCGAGTGCCACGAAGTCGGTCAGCATCGCGGAGCCGCCGTAGGACATAAATGGAAGGGGGATGCCGGTGATCGGCATGATGCCGATCGTCATTCCGATATTCACGAGCACGTGAAAGAAGAGCATGCCAACGAGACCGGCCGCAAGAAGGAACCCAAAACGGTCCCGCGCTGCCAGCATCGTACGTATTCCACCGTAGAGCAGCAGGGCGTAGAGTGTGAGCACGGCCACGGCGCCGGCAAAGCCCCACTCTTCGGCCAGAACGGTAAAAATGAAGTCGCGCGAATGCTCGGGCACGAAGTTGAGCTGTGTCTGGGTGCCGTGGTAGAGCCCGCGCCCGAACCACTCGCCGTTGCCGACAGCGATCTTCGACTGATTGAGATTGTAGCCGGCGCCACGCGGGTCCGTTCGCGGATTGAGAAAGACGAAGAGTCGCACGCGCTGAAAGGGTTTGAGCACTGCGTTGGTGCCGAGCGCGGCCGCGGAAACCACCAGCACGCCGAGGGCGTAGATGCCGAAGTCTCCGAGCTTGGGCAGCGCAAAGAAGAGCTCTACGGTCATGATGGCAAGCAACACGAGCGATGTTCCGAGGTCGGGCTGCTTGAGAATGAGCAGTGCCGGGATCGCGACTACGAGCAGCGGCTTCCAGAGCTCTTGCAGATTTTGATACGTACCGCGACAGAGCACCGCGGCGAGGGCGATCGCCAGGACGAGCTTTGCCGGCTCCGAGGGCTGAAACGTTCCCAAAGGTCCAAGCGCAATCCATCGCTGCGCTCCCATGACGCTGTGACCGCCACGCAAGATAAAGAGCAGCAAGAGCAAATTTGCGACGTACAGTTCCACGCCCCACCGCTGCCAAGAACGATAATCGACAAAAGAGACGCAGAGCATCGCGGCGATGCCGAGCACAAAGTAGAGAATTTGTTTCTGAAGCTCTCCACCTCCGCCGACCGCGCGCAACCCTGCTGAGCGCACGCAAATTAAGCCGACGAGCGCGACGAGAACGCCGGCCGCGAGCAGCCAGTTGAAGTTGCGTAGGTAGCGTTTTGCGCCGTTACCGAGTGCGAGCGCTGCCATCCGGCTACCGCTCCGCCATGCGTTTTATTGAGTTACGGCAGGAGCGGGCGCCGATCCCGAGCGTTTCTTGCGGCGCCGGCGCTTTCGGGGCGGCTTAACGTCGGAGGCCGCTGCCGCTTGCGAGCCGGTCGCCTCTTGCGTGCGTGCGCCGCTCCCGTTCGAACGAGCGACCGATAGAATCGGAATGTTTGCCAGCATGGCGAGGGTGCGATCCTGTCGCTCGAAGCTCACGTCGATCCTCTCGCGGTCGACCTCGACGTACCGTGAGATCACGTCGACCAGATCGCGCTTCATGGTTTCGATCATCTCGGGCGCGAGCTCGAGGTGATCGGTCATCAAGACGAGGCGCAAACGCTCCTTCGCCGTTGCACCCGAGCCCTGCTGACCGAAGAGCCGCCTCAAGAACTCGATCATCGGCGCTTCCCACTCAAGATCGAGCCGAGCCGTTCAAAGAGCGATGCCTTTGCCGTTGCCGGAACCGGCGCAGGCACGTCCTCTCCGGCGACTCGCGCGGCGATGGCGTGATACGCCGCGCCCGTCGGCGTGTCGACGCGCAAGGCGAGCGGTTCGCCACGGTTGGTCGTTACGATGATCTCGGGCTCGTCGGCGATCACGCCCAGCAACGGCAAACGCAGAATGCCGTTGACGTCGTCGGTTGAGAGCATCTTCCCCTTGCGCACGAGCTGCGGACGCAGGCGATTGATGATCAGCTGCGGCCGAAAGCGGTTGCCGAGCAAGCCGACGACGCGATCGACATCTCGCACCGCCGCGACCTCCGGCGTACAGATAACGATTGCCTCATCGGCACCGGCCACGGCGTTTCTGAAGCCCAGCTCGATGCCGGCCGGACTATCGATCAACACGTAGTCGAAGCGCTCGCGCAGTTTGCCCACCAGAGCCTGCATCTTCGCGGTTACCACGTCGTCTTTTTCTCGCGATTGCGCGGCCGCGAGCAAGAAAAGGCTCGTCGAGTGCTTGTCGGCGATCAATGCATCTTCGGCGTCGACGCGATCTTCGAGCACGTCGAGCAAATGATGCTTGACCCGGCTCTCCAGGCCCAGCACGATATCCAGATTGCGCAAACCGACGTCGGCGTCAATCAGCACGACCTTCGCCCCGCGTGCGGCCAAAGCGGTCCCCAGATTTGCGGTAGTCGTCGTTTTACCCACCCCGCCCTTACCTGAGGTGAGCACGATCGCGCGACCGAGCTTTGCGGCGTCCTTCGATTGCGCTTCAGCGAGCTCAGCGTCGCCGGCGACAGGCTGCTGCACGTTTTTACCCTACTTTCAACGCGTCCATGAGACGTCCCAAGAACGTTTGGCTATCGAAACTCGTGAACGGAACGAGCTCGCCCTCGAGGCGTCGAGCAATCTTGTCGTAGATTAGGCGCAGCCGATTGGCTTCATTCAATACGATCGGCTCGCCCCGGTTGGTCGTGTCGATCACCTCTTCGTCGTCGGGAACGATGCCGAGAAGCTCGATCGACAGCACGTCGCACACGTCCTCGACCGAGAGCATGTCGCCGCTGCGGACCATCTCGGGACGCAGACGGTTGACGATCAAGCGAATCGGCTTACCCGCATCGGCGATCTTTCCGACGACGCGGTCGGCATCGCGAATAGCGCTAACCTCCGGCGTCGTGACGACGATCGCTTCGCTTGCTCCCGCGACCGCATTGCGGAAGCCGGTTTCGATGCCGGCCGGGGAGTCGATCAACACGTAATCCGCCGCTTCGGCGGCCCGGTCCACGATTGCGGCAAACTGCAGCGGTGTAATCGCCTCCTTTTCGCGCGTCTGCGCGGCTGGAAGAATCGAGAGTGAGTCAAAGCGTTTGTCTTTGATCAGCGCCTGCCGTAAGTGACAACGCCCTTCCGCGACTTCGACGAGGTCGAAGACGATACGCTTTTCGAGCCCCATCACCAAATCGAGATTGCGCAGCCCAATGTCCGCGTCGATCAAAATGACGCGCTTGCCGCGTTTGGCGAGGGTTGCTCCGAGGTTCGCGGTGGTGGTCGTCTTGCCGACGCCGCCTTTACCCGACGTAAGGACGATTTTGCGAGCGTTCACGCAAACGAGGCTCCGGAACTTTCGAGTGCGCCGAGCGCATCGAGCGAAAGGATAACGATGTGGCCGTCGCGTGCAACGGCCGCTTCCGGACGCGGCGTGCTGCGCTTCCGAACGCGCTCTTCGGCAGCGATGAAGGTTGCGATGCGCAGCTGCGTCGCGGCGAGGTCGACGGCGTAGATGCGCGCGGCCTCGTCTCCTTGCGCTCCCGCGTGTGCAGTTCCGGCGAGCCGACCAAAGACGAGAATGTCGCCGGTGGCGACCAGCTCCGCGCCGGGATTGACGTCTCCCACCACGACGACGTTGCCCGTGTGATGGAGGGCCTGGCCGCCGCGCAACGTTGCCGAGTGATACAGGGTGCTCCGAGGGGCTCCGACGAGTCGAAGCTCGGGACTCGCGCAAACTGTCTCCGGCTCGATCTTCAACCGGCGCACGCTAGCTTCGCCGCGCTTGCGTCGCTGCGCGATGTCGCTTCGCGCGCCCGCAAAGTCGGCCACAAGCGAGCGGGCTGCTTCAGAGAGCCGCGGCTCGCTCGGCTCCAGTTCCAGACCCTGCGCGTTGGCAAGAGCGCCGAGTCCTTCGGCCGATCCGCGAAGCGCTCGCAGCTCGATGCCGGCGGCGGCGAGCATTCGGCGCAGTAACGTCAGGTTCTCCGGCGAGATCGTGCCTTCGCCAAGGTTGGCAACGGCGCAAGCGCCCCGGTAAAAGCTCGGCTGCTCGGCCAGACGAACTTCCAGCTCCTCGAGCGCCTCCCCGAGGTCGCGGTCGAAGAGCGCAATTTCCAGACCGTCAAGCCTACCCCGTAAGAGTGTCACGCCGCGCTCTCCGAGAAGAATAGGACGCATCCCCTTCGCCATCCACACGAAACTCGCAACTTCTTGACTTTGTCCACATATAATACACAGTGGCCCGGCGTACCGCCAGCTGGGTACGTAACGCAAAGGAACTCTCGATCCATGCTACGTCGCACTCTTCCGTTATTCGTAATCCTCTCGCTTCTCTCTGCCGCTTGTCCCGCACGCATTCTTGCAATGTCCACGCAAGCGGAGATTGCATTGGGACAGTCCGAAGACCAGCAAATCGTTGCGAGCAGCGTGATGGAAACCGATCCGCTTCTGAACGCCTACGTCCAAGGCGTCGCCGGCAATCTTTGGAATCAGGTCGCCCGCAAAGACCTCCCGTACAACGTTAAGATCATCAAGGACAGCCAGATCAATTCCTTTGCGACCATGGGCGGCTTCGTCTACGTCAATGAAGGCCTCATCGACTTCGTCCAGTCGGACGATGAGCTAGCAAGCGTCATCGGACACGAAACCGGCCACATCGAGCGCCGCCACGTCATCACGACCAATTCGAAAGCCGAGATTCTGAACATTTTGTTCGGGCTTGCGTCGATGTTCTCGCCGATCGTCTACGAGTTCGGTAGCCTTGCAGAAGCCGGCTTGATGGCCAAAATCGAGCGCGGGGACGAGCTTCAGGCCGATCGTTACGGTTTGCAGCTGATGTCGCGTGCGGGTTACGATCCTGAGTCGATGGTAACGATGATGGCTCATCTGGGCGTCTTGCAAAACGAGCACAGTGACGCCATCAGCAAATATCTGCAAGACCATCCGGATCCCTCAGCGCGCGTTGCGCATTTGATGGGCTATCCGGAGCTCGATCCGAGCACCATCACGCCGTCCCAAGAACTCGTGCAGGCCTCCGGCGACGAGGAGCGTGCGCGTTACTCTTTCGCTCAGCTGCGCTTGGATCAAGTGCTCAAGACCGATCCCCAGAGCTCCGAGGCGCTCCTCGAGCTCGGGCAATCGGAGCTCGCGCTCGGATTGCCCAACAAGAGCGAGCAAACGCTCGCGGAAGCCGCACAACTCGGCTCGCCGGCGACGCGCGCGGCCGCCAACCAGCGAATCGCGGCGCTGCGCCGGATGGAGACGCAGCAAATAGCGCTGACTCGGTCCGACCCGCCGAACAACCTGCAGGGCGCCGTGCAAGCGGCTGCCGCAGCGCACGTCCAGGATGCCGCGGAGATCAAAGCCCGCTCGGCGGAAGGGAAAGATCAGCTGAAGTCCGTGCAGAGCCGGCTCGATACCCTGCAGTACGAGCTCCCGGATCTCAGCCGAATCAACATTCGCCGCGGCTCGCGCGTCGAAGCCATCGTAAAGAACCTCACGTCGATGGCTCGTTCGCTCAACAGCGCGCTGCAGGACGCCGGCGGTGATACGAGCCCGATTGGGGGCGTCGGCTCCCTAGAAAAAAATAAAGAGAGCGGGCTGCTCAAAGAGAGCGCCGACATCTATAAGGAGATGCTCGCTCCCTTCGAGATGAAGCCGATTCCCACCGAGTCGGTTGCGATTTTCCCGTCGTACGCGCAGATGATGAGCGAGCTCTCGCTAGCCGACGGCGAGATGCTTCGCTCCGTCGATGCGGCACGAGCGTCCTTGACGCAACTCGATCAAACGCTGGGCGATCTCGACGATTTCCTCAAACGGCTCGACCACGCATCGATAAGTTTTGGCGGCGACATCAGCCCGAGCGAGTACGCATCGCTTATCCCGATCATGACCAAGTGCGTCGACGAGTTCAATTCCGCAGCGACGGCGGCGTCGCAGGGTTCGCAGCTTTTCAACCTTGCGCGCTCCCGCCAACTCTCAACGCGAATCACGTTGCTCGGACTTGGCACCTCGCCACAGCTTTATTCTACGCTGCAGTACGCCTTGCAGCAGCGCTTTGGAACGAGCGGCGTCGATTATCGGACGATGCTGCGCGACGGCTTGACGCCCGGTGACGTCACCGCGGCCACGATCGTAGCGGCCGACATCAAGAGCACTCCGGAGAGCATTATTGCGGAGGCTAAGAATTCGAAGCAGACCGTTATCGACGTGGCGAACGCACATAAAATGCACGCGTGGCCGCTCGAGATATTCATGGGCCTCGTCTATCTCGATTACACCGACGATCCGGTCAAAGAACTGCGCAAGGCCGACGGCACGCTTGCCGTCGATCTCAACAAGCTAGGCTTGTAGGACGCAGGTATGGCGGCAGCAGCCGACGCGCGCAAAATTTTCACGCTCGTCCGCCAAGGAGTCGACGCGCGCTCGGTACACGTCCACGCGCGCAAGCCGTTTCGCTTCCTGCTCTGCGGCGATCCCGCGCTCATTGCCGAGTTGCGCCGGCTCTTGCTTTCCGGGCACGACGGCACGCGTACCGCCGCACGCCTCGGCATGCCTGGAGACCATTCGTCCCAACGCGCCGCTCGTCACCAATCCCAGCGAGGTGCGTGCGATCGTTTTTCTGGGGCACCCCGGCGATGCGGCAAGCGCCGACTTCGGCGCGCTAAGCGTGTTGCGCGTTCCGATCCTCGCGCTCACCGTCGATCCTCAAGCGCCCGGCTCGGGCCCGTCGGCACCGCCGGCAGCCGGAACCTGGAGCGAATACGTCGTCAGCGCAATCGCGCGCGAGCCGCTTCGCAGCCGCTTCTTCCCCCATCTCGTCGAATGCGCAAGCGGCGCCGAAATCGCCGTCGGCCGGCATTTTCCGGTGTTGCGCGAGAGCGTCACCGCCAAGCTCACCCGCGACGCCGCAAACAATGCGCTCAAGGTCGCGGTCGCGAGTGCCGCCATCGATCACGTTCCGGTCGTCGGCATCGTGCTGGGTGCCTTCGCTTCGGCCGGCGACATGGTCGCGATCACCGGCATTCAGGTGATGCTGATGCTGAACATCGAAGCGGTCTATGGGCGCGACCCCGACGTCGGCCGGACCTGGCAGCTCCTGCCGGTGATCGGCGGCGGATTCGGCTGGCGCGCGCTGGCGCGCGAGCTCGCCGGATTCGTTCCGATCGCAGGCATCGCCATCAAAGGCGCAATCGCTTATGCAGGCACGATCGTCGTTGGCGAGGGTGTCGCGTTCTTCCACGAGCACGGCCAGCACATGACGAAGAGTGAAGCCGCGGCCCTGTACGAGCGCGCCAAAAACGACGCGCTCCGCTTTGCGCGCGATCTCATCGCCAAGCTGCGCAAGTCTTCGTAGCCGCGGTCCGAGCGGGGATGTTCATCGGTACGCTCGACGCCCTGCAGCGATATCCGGTTAAGAGCCTTC
Source organism: Vulcanimicrobiota bacterium (assembly GCA_963767725.1). Lineage (GTDB taxonomy): Bacteria > Vulcanimicrobiota > Vulcanimicrobiia > Vulcanimicrobiales > Vulcanimicrobiaceae > Cybelea. Next base: position 289,823 of record CAVYEN010000002.1, on the reverse strand, counting down.
GCGGCGAAGCCCTCGATTGTGTGGAAGTGGCTGCGACCGGCATCCCGGGCGATCGCGCCAGCGCGCTCGATCGTCCGCAGCGGGAACACCCGCATCGGAAAAACGTATCGCGGCAAAGAGCACGACCGGCTGCATTTGCTTACGGATAGCGCAGCGGCGTCGGATGCAGCGGCGCAACGCTCGGTTAGCGTGGAACTGCGTCGCGGCGACCACTTCTTCGACGACGCGCCGTTCTCGATTCTCGTCGATCGGTGGTTGGACGACGTGAGCGAGCACATCGGCTACGAGGTTGAATGGGAACGGTTTCGGCCGAACTGCTTCGTGCGCGCGGCGGCGGAGTTTTCGCAAAGCGAGAGCGAGCTCGTCGATGCGCAGCTGCAACTCGGCAGCGTACGGCTGCGCGTGCGTTCTCCGATCGAGCGCTGCGTTACCGTAACGTACCACCCTAGAGGCGACCCGAGCGATCCGCGGATCCTTCGGTTTCTCACGCAGCAGCGCAACGCGTGCATCGGTATTTACTGCGACGTCATCGAACCCGGGTTCGCGCGCCTAGGGAACCCGCTGCTTCGTCTTTAGTAACAGTACGCAAAGAGAGACGCCGCGAAAACGGCGCCTCCCTGCCCACACCCGGGTGGGCGTAGCGTAGCGCGCCGAGCAGTGTCCGCACTCTAGTCAAGAGTAACTAGACCAACCGTCAGTTCTGTTTGGGAAATCCAATAGGAACTCAGAGGGTGCGACGACCTTCCAAGGCTTTCGCGATCGTCATCTCGTCGGCGTAATCGAGATCGCCGCCGATCGGAAGACCGTAAGCTAACCGCGTGACCGCGGCGCCGAGCGGTTGCAACAAACGTGAAAGATAGAGCGCGGTGGCTTCACCCTCGGCGTTGGGATTGGTTGCCAGAATGATTTCGCCCGGCTTTTCGATGCCGATGCGCTCGATGAGCTCCTTGACGCGTAGTTGGGCGGGACCGATGCCGTCCATCGGCGAGATCAAGCCTCCGAGTACGTGGTAACGTCCCTTGAATGCGCCCGTGCGTTCGATAGCATACACATCCTTGGCTTCGGCTACGACGCAGATGATCGCGGCATCCCGCCGGTCGTCGGTGCAGAACTCGCACGGATCGCTCTGCGCCAGTGCATAGCAGATCGAGCAGAAGCGCACCTTGTCTTTGACGGCCAGAATTGCTTCCGCGAGACTTTGGGCTTCTTGGCGCGGCCGGTTCAAAAGGTGAAAGACGAGACGCGCCGCGGTTTTTGGCCCGATCGTCGGCAACTTGCTGAGCTCGTTGATGAGGGCTGCGACCGGGCTCGCGACCTGCGTCACATCATCCCGGGGATTCTCATGCCGCCGGTTGCGGAAGCCATTCGTTTCTGCGACTTTTCACTCGCCTTGCTGAGCGCATCGTTGACCGCAACGGCTACCAAATCTTCGAGCGTTTCTATGTCGTCTTGATCGACGGCATCCTTGCCGATCTTGACCCGCTGCACGCGCTGGTCGCAGCTCAATTCGACCGTGACGGTTCCTCCGGCAGCGCTTCCGGTGACGATCGTGTTCGCAAGCTCCTCCTGTGCCTTCTGCATCTCGGCCTGCATCTTCTTGAACTGCGCCATCAAATGAGCTTGATTCATTATCTTATCCGTTCGTTAGCATAATCGAAGAGCGCGTCGGGCGCATCCTCTTCGCGCGCCCTCGAACGGGCTACGCTGCCGTCGACGCGCAGTATCACTTTCAGCGCTACGCCGAGCACATCGGCAATCGCCGTTTCAACGAGCGACGCGTGATCGCGTAACGCGTCGGCACTCCAATCGTCGGGCAATTTTAGCACGACCGCATTGCTTTCCAACGCTCCGATCGCCGCACGAGAGAGGGGCGCGCGAAGTGACTGCCGCTCGCTTTCGACCTTGCCGCGGATGCTTTGCCAAGCAGCGCGTACTTGCTGCACTGAAAGCGCCCCCGAGTCTTTCGGTGTAGCTTCCCGTTCGCTTCGATCGACGGTCGCCTTCACCGGCGGAGCGCTCGGCGTGCCGCCCAGCCGTTCCTCTAAGGCGGAAACGCGAGCGACGAGAGTTTCGAGCGTCGGCTCCTCGCCGGCGAGAATGAAACGCAGCATCGCCGTTTCCAGCTCGAGCCGCGCGTTGCCGCCCATTCGCAGCAGCGAGAGCGCTTCGCCAAACGTTCGCAGCGCGCGCAAGATCGTCGCCTGCGACAGATTCTCGGCTTGGAGCACGGCTCGCTGAGCGTCCTCTTCGGCCAGATCACGCGCGAGCAGGCTCGGGTCGATTCGGGCGACCAACAAGTTGCGAAGAGCGGCGATTAGCGAGCGCGTCAAGACTTGAAGGTCGGTTCCCGCGTCGCTTGCCTCTTCGATGATGGCCAAGGCCGTCGTCGCATCTTTCGCAACGATCGCGTCGAGAAGCGTTTGTGTGAATTTCCGACCCGTCGATCCGAATGCTAAGTCGAGCGTCGCTACTGTTGCTCGCTCTCCAGCAGAGAAAGCTCCCAGTTGCTCGAGCATGGTCAACGCATCCCGAAGACCGCCATCGGCGCGATAGGCAATCGCGGCCAACGCCTCGTCATCGATCGCGATTTGCTCGGCCTGTGCGATCGCCTTCATCTTCTCGATCATGACGGGCACGCCGATCCGGCGAAACCCGTAACGCTGGCAACGTGAAAGAATCGTCACGGGAAGCCGCTCGGGCTCGGTCGTGGCCAGGATGAAAACGGCATGCGCAGGTGGCTCTTCGAGCGTCTTGAGAAAAGCGTTCGCGCCCTCTTTAGTGAGCATATGCGCTTCGTCGATAATGTAGATCTTCATCCGCATCGCGGCCGGCGCAAACTTCACCGCCTCGCGCAGCGCTCGGATCTCGTCGATTCCACGATTGCTGGCGGCATCGATCTCAAGGACGTCCAACGCCGTTCCAGCTAACATTGCCCGACAATTGTCGCAGGTGTTGTCCGGGGTAGCGGTAGGGCCGTTCGCGCAATTGATGCAACGTGCTAGAATCTTAGCAGCCGAGGTTTTACCAGAACCGCGGGGCCCCGAGAAAAGATAGGCGTGCGCGAGCTTTCCGCTTTCAATTGCGGAGGTCAGCGTGCGCACGACGGCATCTTGACCTACGAGATCGGCAAACGTTAGGGGGCGCCACGTGCGGTAAAGGGACACGGCGGTCAAGCTTTAGCGGGCTGTTTCACAGCGCCTGCCGGAGGGTACGGTCGCAACGAGGCATCCTGGTAAGCGGTTATGAATTTTGCTTCCCAGGCGGCGGCGCTTGGTTTATTGTGGGATAAGAAAGATACCCGTGGATCTGCGCGCAAAGCTTCAAGAAAAGTTTGGCTTCGCCGATTTTTATCCGGGCCAGGAAGAAGTCGTTTCCCGCGTTCTGCAACGGCAAGATACGCTGGCTATCCTCGCGACCGGTGCGGGAAAGAGTCTCACGTACCAACTGCCGGCGCTCTTGCTGGAAGGCACGACGGTCGTCGTGAGCCCGCTGATCGCGCTCATGAAAGACCAGCTCGACATGTTGCGAGAGCGGGGTATCACCGACGTCGTCGCGCTCAACTCCACGCTTTCGGAAGATCAGGAAGCTCGCGCTCGAGAGCGCGTCCGCTCGGGAAAGATCCGCATCGTGTACACGACGCCGGAAAAGCTCGAGGACGAAGGTTTTCTCCGGCTGCTTCAGTCAATACGCGTTCCACTTTTCGTCGTCGACGAGGCCCATTGCATCAGTCAGTGGGGGCACGATTTCCGGCCCGCGTACCTTGCGTTGGGCGGAGTGATCGCAAAGCTGGAGCACCCTACGGTCCTGGCCTTGACCGCAACCGCGACCCCGTCGGTCCGGGAAGATATCTTGCACCAGTTGGGCATCGACCAAGTGAAGCTGATCGTTCGCGGATTCGACCGGCCGAATTTGATTTACGAAGCCCGCAAAGCCGACAAGGAAGTTGATAAGCTAAGGATTCTCACCGCGCTCTTTACCGGCGACGAAGCGCTAGAGGGCACCGGCATCATCTATACCGCGACGATCAAGAACGCTCTCGAGGTGCAGCAATATCTCGCCGGCGAGCTCTGCGTTCCGGCCGCGGTCTATCACTCGAAGCTCCATAAGGAAGACCGAACGTCGGTCCACAACTTGTTCATGGACGAGACGATTCGGGCGGTTGTCGCAACCAACGCATTCGGGCTGGGCATCGATAAGCCGAATATCCGCTTCGTCGTGCACTACGATCTGCCGGGATCGCTCGAGGCGTATACGCAGGAAGCCGGACGCGCGGGACGCGACGGTTGGCCGTCCCGCTGCATTCTCATCTATCGGATGAGCGATACGCGGGTCCAGAACTACTTCCTCACCGGCAAATATCCGGACGTCGAAGAGGTCCAGCGCGTCTTTGGCACGATCGAAGTCTTCTGCGACCAAGCCGGAGGCGTTTCGATGGTCGATCTTCGGAAGATCCTTCAGCTGCCCCTGACGAAGCTGAAAGTAATCCTCGCGCTGCTCAAAAAATCCGGCTATATCGAGCATGTTGGAAAATCCGCTTACGGCTTGACCGAGGCCGTGCGTAAACATCGTGGGCTGATGTTGAATCTCGCGAACTATGAAACAAAGAAATCTTACGATCAGAGCAAGCTCGCCATGATGTTGCAGTATGCCGAAACGACGTCATGTCGCCGGCGGTTCATCCTGAATTACTTTGGCGAGGATTTCAACGTCGTCAACTGCGGCGCGTGCGATAACTGCCTGCAGGCACTTCGGCGCGGCGTGGACGCACAGGCCACCACCGGCGGGTTTAAGATCGCCGACGTCGTGCGCCACTCGAAATTCGGCGTCGGCACGGTAGAGCGTGCCGAGCGAGATCTCGTCACGGTGCTGTTTCCAAGCGTCGGATATAAGACGTTGCTAGCCTCGGCGGTCAAGCACGCCGAAGCACAAATTGCGTAGGGCGGCGCTACTTCTCGCGGCCTGCGCCGCGCTCTACGCCGCGACGCCCGTTCAAACTCCCTCTCCCTCGCCCTCGCCCTCGCCGGGGCCGCTCGCCACGTCGACTCCGGCAGCCCCCTCAACGACGGCAACCCCGGCTGCCCCAGCAGCTCCGGCGACTCCAACGCCGCCGCCGATCTCCGTAACGCCCGCGACCGCTTTGGTACCGGTCGGAGGTTCCGTCGACCTCACCGTCGGTTCGGCGATCAGCCCGATAGCTGCGGCCGTGTGGATCCCTCGGTCGCCGGAGTCGTGGTCGACCAAGGATCACAGCGCGTGACGCTCATCGGCAAGACTCCGGGCGCGACAATCGTAACGGTAAGCGACGCCCGCGGGCTGCGTCGCGACGTCGGAGTACGCGTCGCTTACTATGCGGGAAGTATCGCCGATCACATAACCGTGTTGCTGACGGGCGATCCGGCATCGGCAGAGTTCATGCGCGAGCAGGTGGCGCGAGCGGTCAGAGAGGCGGCGCAGCCGCGCCCGGGCGCACAGGTCCTTGTAACTTCCGACGACGTTTCGCTTCGACGGCCTCTCGAGCAGGACGATGTGGCCGCCTTCGACGTTCCGGTCCTCATTCAAGGAAACCAAGATCTTGAAGTCGACGGCTCCACCCACGTTGACGCGCAAAACGTTGCGGTGCCGCGTATTTCGCCGGATTCGCTCATGGTCAGCGACTACCCCGAGCGCTTGACGGAAAATGGCACGCTCTTTGTCGCCGATCTGCGCTACGAACAACCGTCGCGCTTCCTCTACTTTCACTACAACCCCCCGGGGCAACCCGATCGGCGAATAATTCTGCGCGCCGAAAACCCTTCGCGAGAACCTTCGATCGTTCAGTTCATTAGCGGTCGCGGCGGCCCGTCGCGCAATGAGATGGAGGTCGGCCATACGGCAACCAAACGCTTTCTAATAAACATCGCGCAGAACCAAGGACGGCTGTTGATGCTCGCGCCTAATAGTTCGACGGAAATAGTCTTCCAGGAACTGCCCGCCGGGAGCATCGTCTGCAACTTACTTCAGCTGCGCGTCCTGTCCGGCGCAAACGTCCACCTGACGCTCTTTGCGCAGAACGCCGACTCGAGCACCGACGCCGCCATTGCGGGCACGCAGCTACTCGAAAGCGCGCGAAAACATGCCCGCGGCATCTATCCCACGCCTGAATTCCATTTTGCGACGCAATGGAAGGTCAACGAAGACTATCTGGAGCTGCCGGTCGGGCAGCTTCCGTTGCCCAATCATCTCCGTGGCCAAGCGCTTGCGGGCGATTACGGCGTGTTGCAATCGTTTGTCGTCAACGTGGAGAACCCGCTGGGAACGCCGCAAGCATTCGCCATATACGAGAATCCGCGCGGCGGACGCGCCACGGGAACGTATTTGATCGACGGCGTCTTAGTGCAGTCGCATCAGGTTCCGCCGTATTCGCGGTATAAGGTACGGCAATACGTCGTGCCGGCGCATGGTTTCGTGCGCGTCACGATCGTTACGATGCCCGAAGCCGGCTCGAGCCTTCCCTTGCGCCTCGTCTTCGCCCCCGACGATGGCAGCGTCTCCCCGGGCGCGCCCGGCTCACCGATCTATTGACGACGCATAGATGCGCTCCATGCGCTCTGCGCTCGTCGCCCACGAGAAACGAGCGATAGCCGCACTGCGGGCGTCGGCCGCACGGCGGTCGTCGCTGCCATTCAAGGCGGCGTTTAGCGCTGCAGACCACGCGTCGCGCATCCTCGGCGTCCACAATCCGTGCGTCAGCGCGGACGACCTCGGGTAGCGAACTGCGATTCGAGACGACGCACGGGACGCCCGCGCAGAGCGCCTGCGCCGCAGCGTAGCCGAACCCTTCGTAAAGCGACGGGACCGCCGCAACGGCGCAGTGCTCGTACAGCGCAAGGAGCCGTTCTCGAGACACATAGCCTGGCATCTCCACGCGGTCCGCGACGCCCAGCCGCTCCGCGATCTGCGCGCAAGCTCGCGCGTATTCCGTATGCGGCCCGATCGCGACGAGGCGAACTCTCGGCAACCGTGAAATCGCACGAACCAGCACTTCGAGATTCTTTCGGCGCTCGATCGTGCCGACGGCGAGAATCGTTCGACCGTCGCCCTCACGGCGCGCTATCCCGCAAAAATCGGCGGCGACGCCCGGATAGACGACGTGGACGCGTTGCGGCATCGAAGTCGCCGAGAAGCCGCAAAAGCGCCTTGCGAGTAAAATCTGAGTCGACGACGATGCTTACTGCTTTGCGATACCGTTGCAACGAAAAACGGCCGAAATAGTACCGCGCGTAGGCCGGCGCGTGGGCCTGTACCTTGTGCCAGGCGAGGTCGTGCACCGTGACGACGATCGGCATCGCAACGACAGCCGGCATCGTTCCGGCCGCGCAGTGAAGCAGTTGGGCGCCGGAGGTCCTCGCGCGAAGCGGCAGGACGACTTGATCCCAAAGGACTCGACGATCGAATCGCCATGGATCTAAAGCGACCTCGCGCAGTTCGGCGACGTCGAGAGATCGATCGCGAAGCGCGGTCGCCAAGCCCCGCACGTATTCGCCTATTCCGGTTGCCGTGCCGACGGTAAGTTGCGCATCGAGCGCAACCTTCACCGTAGATCGCGTTCCAGCGCGCGAACCATCAGCGCGCGCGGATTGCGAGCCCGCGCACGCGCTAAGTATCGATCGGCGGCGGCGCGATCGCCGTTCTGCCAAGCAACGACTCCAAGTCCAGCGATTGCGTCGGCACTTGCGGGGTCGATGTCGGCGGCGTGCGCGAAGAGCTCCCACGCGCGAGCTCGCTCGCCAAGCAAATCGGCCTGATTTGCAGCCTCGACGACGTATCGCTGCGAGAGCGGGGCAAGCCCGACTGCCGCTTCAAAGTCACGCAGCCCGCAGGCGCAGCCAAGTTCGCTGAAGCGCACTGCCGGGAACTTCGCGCCAAGCTTCACGGTTTGCCAGCCGCCCCATTTGCCAATAGGCCTCGGCTACCGCGTCCGGGTGCGTCGCGTTGCGACTGAGGCGAACTTCCAGTAATCGCGCGAGCGCGTATGCTGCCGCCGGATCGCGCGCGGCTAGGGCCTTCACCGACTCCCCGACCGCCTCGGGGTCCGGCGCAGCAAGAAAGTACTCTTGAGCGAGCGCGAAATTGCCACGCATCAGTGCGACGCGCGCCAAAAGCTCGTCGCGAATCGGCGACGCCGGCAGCCGCACCGCATAACGCTCCGCGGCGCGGGGGTCGCTCTGCGTCAGCGCCTCTTCGGATAGCGTCGTCTCGACGTACGGCGCCGGCGCAATTCTATCGAGCGTGCGATAAACCGCAAGTCCAAACCGCACAGGTATGCGCCTCGGCAGCGTGCCGGCAGCGGCGGCGCGTGAAGCGAGCGCATCGGAGGCGAGCTGGACGATCGTGAAGGCGACGATGAGAGCGACGACGAGCGCGCCGACGACGAGCCGGAAGAGCGCGTAGCTTCGGGATCCGCTCAAGTCAGAACTTGACGGTAAAGTTTACGTCCTCACGGGTCTGCGTGTATCCGTTGTTCGGCAGGATGCTGTCTTGAAAACGATCTTGAGTACGCGCCGATCGAGAGCGCGCTGGAGATCTGAGGGATATTGAAGGTGAGCTTCCCGCCGTATGAGTTGTTTACCGCATCGAGGTTCGTCAGACCCGGTAAGCCGTAACCGCCGTAAAGCCGTTGCGCGTTGTAGTTGAAGTTCAAGGTCAATCCGCGCACGACGGGTACCGAAAGGCCGGCACCGAGCGAAAGTCTGTTCAGATTGGCATAGTCGGGAACGGCAAGCGGCGTATCCGAACCGGGCAGTTGCCAAGATGCGGAAGAATCGAACGGCGTCGTTGAGAACGCGTCCGCATCGTTGCGTGTCACGTGCTCGTACCCGCTCGAGAGATTCACCTTCAGGCTTCGCTTACCGGCGCGTACGTCGAAGTTCGCGCCTGCACCGTAGGACGCGTCGCCCGATGCAAGCTGCGGCGTTTGAATGGAGAGGCCCTCGGCGTGGCCCTCGAATTGAATCGCGCCGATTTGTGTTGTCGAAGAAAGGGATTCAGACGGCGGCGCTTCAGACGGTGCGAACTCGAGAGTTCCCGGCGCAGGCGAGACGGGCGGATCAGGCGCGACGGGCTGATACGCTGCAGTCAAGTGCGCGCTCGACGGGACGAGCGAAGGATCGTTTTGCGCAAGCGAAGGTGCGGAGAAGCGCACGACGCTCGGCCCTGCGCCCAACGCAGTTGCCTCGCCAAACGAGGAAGTGTCGTTAGCCGCCAGATCGCGCAAAGTCAACCGATCCTTTGCAAAGGCCACAGCGACCGCCGGCAGCAAGAGATCGCTTCACGTCGGCCGGCTGGATTTGCAGCGCGAGCTCGCGCAGAGGCGACTCGCTCGATCGGTCCCCGTGAGCGGCGGCGAACGAGGCGCCGGCGTCCGAAGTTTCCCCGAAGAGACGCAGCATCAACTGTGCGCCGAGATCGAACCGTTCGATACCTTGCGGAAGTCCGGCGGCGAGGCCAACGGCAGAACTCAGCGCTAGCACGAGCGCTGTTCCCGCCACGACGCCGACGACCCGACGCACCTTTCCTCCGTTTCCCAAACCAGCTACCCGCAGCAGCGTCATAAAATCCACACCACTTACGCGGGGTTATCTAGGTTGGAGATCGAGCTGCCGCTCCCCTTGCGAGAAAGCGCCGAGCAATCAAGATCGCGGCGTAATCGTCGATTGGGCGCTGGGGCACTTGGAGCCCGATCGGGAGCAGTCGGCGCCAGCCTCGCGGCGGGTGATCGGCAAAGTACAGGCTGCGCGCACCTCGGCTCGTTTCATATTCGTCCACCAAATGAATGGGCAATCCGAGCGTCTCGAGCGCAGCCTTGACCCGACGCGCGTTCGTGCCGCGCCCCAACGCGATCGTCGCCACGTTCCATTGCCCTAACAGAGCAGCCAAGCATTCAGGCAAGCGGTCGATTGGTTCGATGCCGGTGACGAGCACCGCTCCGCTCAGCGTCGAGAAGCGCAAATCCAGCCTTTCGCCGCCCGGGATCGACGCCAAGCACGCACTGTGCTCCATTCACGGCTGCTGGGTGAGCACGATTACGATCGGAACGCCACCGACGTGCGGATAAAAGTCCTCGCCCGCAAAGGCCGTGAGCAAGTACGTCCCTGGTTTGGAGATCCGCTGTTGCATCTGTTGCGCGTCGGGAATCAGCTGAATCGGTTGCACGTCGGAAAGAAACGGCGGAAGACGTAATCGCCGCGCCGTCACCGATACGTAATTTTCCAATTGGATCAGGGCGATGTTGATGCTTGCGCCGCTTCTACCGGGTATGACCAGCTGCGCGATGACTTGGCCCTTCTGAAAGTATCGAACGTCGGCCGTAACGTTGATCGCAAAATGAATCTGATCGTTTTCGAAGAGGTTCTGGTCCGACGTGACGGTCAGCATAACGTTGGCTTGCGAAAGTTCCGCCGCCGTCGTCAGGTCGGTCGATAAGCCTTTGAGCTTCTTCTCGGCGTCCGACGGAATCGCGTAGGGTTTCAGACCGAGCCGCGGATAGTTCGCATTGACGTACTTGACGGCGAAAAAATAGTATTCGCGAATCGTCGCGAGACGCCGTGACGGCGATGCGGATTGGGCGATGATGCGATAGAAAGGCACCATCAGCGTGTCGACCGGCAACACGAGCCGGCCGTTATTGACCTTCGCCTCGAGATCGCGCTGGCGCGCTTGCAGCTCGGTTATTTGCGCATTGATGGAGTTGAGCTTGAAAAATGCAGTCTTCACCTGCTCCGAGGCAAAGATTGCGGCGAGCGACACGACCAGCGCGATGATCATTCCGGTGGCGATCGCGACGATCGTCGACGTGTACCGCGGCCGAATCCCAAAGAGCGTCAAGCGCCGCCGTCCGACCTGATGCCCGACGCGATCGCCAACGTAAGCCACCACACCGGAGAGCGCCATGACGAACGCCAGATTGCCGACGCCTCGGAGGATCTCGACGAAGTTCATACCTGAGCAGCGCGCCGCAAGCGGCTCAATCCGATCGCAGTGAAGAGTATGTTCGGAACCCATGCCCAGAGAGCCGCGAGCCCGAGCAATGCCTCGGCGGCAAACGAGCAGATCGTCATGACGACGTAATAGACGAAGACGATCCCGAGCGACACGCCAAAGCCTAAACTGGTGCTGCCGGTCGACCGTATCGAACGCAACCCAAAAGGTATCGCGATGAGGATGAAAACGAAGCAGGCGAAGGGGCGTGCGAGCTTCTCCTGATACGTGGTAACGTACTTGCGCCGTTCGTTTTCGGTCAGCTGTCCCGAGCGCACGATTTCCGCGATCTGAGTTCGGCTCATGTTTTCGGGATCGTCATTGCTCATGCGCTTGGTCAGGTCCGTTGGCCTCTCGCCGATTTCGACCTCCTGTTGCGCGATGCGAGGTTCGGCTAACGTCGTCCCATCGGGATTGAAGCGATAGACGCTCGAGTTTTGCAGTGTCCATTTGTCCACCGCGAACTCGGCGCGGTCGGCGAAAATTACCTGCCGCGGCTCGTTGTGGTTGTCGTACTGAATCAACGTCACGTGCAGCAGGGCTCTGGAATGCGGTTCGTAGGCCGTTGCAATCGTTACCTGGCGTCCGCCGCCGGGCAGGGGCGCCGAAACCGTCAAGTCGCGATTGAAAGCGCTCACGTGATTGATGACGTTGTTTTCTATCTCGATGAGCTGATCGTTGGCGTAAGGAACGACGCCCTCTTGGAGATAGTACGTGACGAACGACATCACGAGTCCAACCGCCAGCAACGGAGCAACGATCCGCGCAAAGGTGACGCCGGACGCCTTGAGGGCGGTGATTTCGCTCTCGCCCGAGAGCCGCTGAACCGCAAGCAGCGTTCCGAGCAGTAAAGCCATCGGAATCACCAGGACGACGTCGGCTGGAAGCGACCATCCGAAGACACCAAGCGCCGCCCAGAGCGGGGCGTGGTCGTTGCTGACGAGTTTGCCGATGTTGAGAATCTCCGTCGCCGCAAAAATCAGCGTAAAGGCGGACAAACCGAAGACGAACGGCCCACTCAACTCGGCGAGCACGTAACGATCGAGAATCGTAAATCTCATTGGGTTCTTTTGCTTGTTCTACCACGAGTCGTCACGACACACGCGCCGCGCGCCATCTGCTGAGGCGCATGCTTCAGCACATCCTGTGCCCGCATGCATTGCGGCCTTCCATGGCCGGAACAATTTTGACCTCCTTGTCAATGGCGCTTGCGTCGAACCTTTTTGCAGCACGTATGGCGCGCCGACGCTGTGCGAACGAGCAAAGGTTTTATAATCTAAATCCTTCGCCGAGATAAAACTGGCGGGCAATTGGTGAGTCGAGGACTTCTTGCGCGGTTCCCGAGACTTCGATGCGGCCGTTGTTCAAGATGTAGGCCCGATCGACGATCGCGAGAGTTTCGCGCACCTGGTGGTCGGTGATGAGGATACCGAGCCCGCGATCGCGGAGCTGGCGAATCATCGCCTGGATGTCCGCGACTGCGATCGGATCGATTCCGGTGAACGGCTCGTCGAGGAGCAAAAACGCGGGTTGAATCGCCAGCGCCCGCGCGATTTCGACGCGGCGGCGCTCGCCGCCGGAAAGGCTGTCGCCTCGCGCGTCGACGAAGGCGCGTAAGCCGAACTCTTCGAGCAGCACCGGCAAGCGGCGCTCTCGCTCGTCGTGCGAGATGCCGTTCTGTTCCCAAATCAGCCGGATGTTGTCGCCCACCGATAGCTTGCGGAAGATGGAGTTCTCCTGGGCGAGATATCCGATGCCGTTGCGGGCTCGCGCATACATCGGGGCTGAAGTCAGATCGATCTCGCGCTTGCCGTTGGCGAGCTGGACGGTGCCGCCGTCGGGCTTCACCAAACCGACGACCATATAGAACGTCGTCGTTTTCCCCGCGCCGTTGGGCCCGAGTAACCCGACGATCTCGCCGGTTTCGACTTCCGCCGTTACTCCATTAACGACGGTTCGCTCGCCGTAGCGTTTGACGAGTCCGCGTAACTTGATCGCTGGTGTTTGAGTCATCGCATCCGCATGTGAGTGAGTGAAATATCGGAATCAAAGCTCGAACCGGTCGCTCGAAAACCCTTCGGATCGATGACCACGACGTCGCCCGTGCCGTGCAGCATGCTGGTCGCCCGCTGATAGACGAGTTGGGAACACTCCAGCGTCATCCCCGATGACGTATGAGCGTGAACGCCGTTCATGAGCGTCACGGTGTTCGCAATTTGGTCGACGACGGCTTGCGGCGCCCGCGCCGCGATCGTCGCCCCCTTGTGGTCGCGGAATGTCACGCGCGCGTCTTGAAAAACGGCGCGCGCGCCGCCTTGAGGTCCCTTGCTCTCGTACGAGCTCGCCAGTAGATCGTAGTCGACGCGGTTGTGGACTTGCTGAATAAGGTGCACCGGCCGATTCGCGGTTCCCCTTCCGCTGATCTTCAGGACGAGGGGCGTGGTGGCGCTGTGAGGCCGGCCGGCTGGCGCCGACGGTGGAGGAGTGGCCTTTGGCGGTTGCGGATTGCAGCCCGCGATTGCGACGAGCCAAAGCGCCGGCATCGACGCAGCGTAACGCACTAAGGAACTTCGATCGCCGGGCTCGGCTCGCCGTCCTGTGCGGCAGCGAGCGCGAGACCCATCATCGGCATCCACAACCCGAAAATCACGACGCTCACAGTATCGATGAGGCCTTGCACGGCAACCCCGACCAGTCCCGCCGCAACGCTCAGCGACAAAAACGCGGCGGTCGTTCCCGCGTTTGAAATGCGTCGCTGCAGCTCGGCCGCGAAACGCCACAGCGTCCACGCTACCGCAGCCAGTCCCACGACACCGAATTCGACCAAGAACGTCAAATAGATACTATGCGCGTGGAAGGCCGCAAGATCGCCGTCGGGCGCGCGCACGAGCGCGTAGAGACGAGAAAAATTGAAAGGTCCCACGCCGGTCAGCGGAAATCGATCGGCGATCTGCGCCGCGGCCTGCCAGATCGATAAGCGCGTGTAGTCTTCGCTTGGATTATGGTGCGCGTTGAAAAGCAGCAGTATCGCTACGATCCCGCCGAGGACGACGACCGCGGCTCCGGCGATGCCGTGTCGAGAGCGAACCGCGAGCAAGAATGCGAAGGCTGCCGCGAAACCCATCCAGCCGGCGCGCGAGTACGTGAGGAGCAGCGCGATCAGGCCCAGCGCGAGGGTGGGCCACGCCAACATGCGCATTGAGCGTTGTGTGGCCACGCAACCCAGCGCATACGAAATCGGCGAGAGAACGATCAGGTAGCCGGCAAGCTCGCCCGGCAGAATGAACGTGCCGGTTGCGCGCCCATGTTGGATGGCGTACTGCGCTGCGGGGATGCGAGCGGCCACCATCGCGATCGCCGCGGCCGCGGCGAGCGCTCCCGACAGCAGGATTGCCCAATAGATCGTTCGTGCGGCGTGCCCGAGCGAATAAAACCGCATGATGGAGCAGTGCCAAATGATTCCTAGTCCACCGATGCCGGTAAAGAGTAGGCCCGCGGCTGGATTGAACCCCACGGCTCCGGCCAACAATCCGGCAGAGAAGACGGCGAGCAGTGGGCGAAGCAAAGGCTGCGAGCCCGCTTGGGGATAGCGCGCCAACATTGCCAATGCGTAGACCGCGAGAAGTGCGCAGCCCGCGAGGACGGCGAGGATGATGGCACGCGGCACGAGCGATACACCGGGAAATGCGACGCCCGTCAGCGCGATAAAGCTCGGAAAGAGCGGCACGACCATAAAGATGAGGCCGAGCGCGCCCGGCATGAGGCGTCTCACTACGTCGCGCCAAGCAGCGTCGCAATGCGCTCGGCAATGCGCCGGGCGCCATTCTTCTCGCCCATTCGAGCGCGTCCGGCGTCGGCCATTCGGCGCCTCCTCGCGGGGTCGTTCAGGATATCGTTGACGCCCGCGACCGCTTCGGTCAGGTCGCCGGGTAAAACCGCAAGCGCATCACCAAGCAATCCTCGCTGGCGCTGCCGATACCAACGGGTTCGTTTATTGTGGTCTCGTTCGAAGGCGACGACGGGAACCGCCGCAGCCGCCGCTGCCTCATTTGCCGTCCCGGCCTGTCCCAAAACCAGCACCGCATGCGCGAGCAGCGGTCCAAGCGGCCCGCGCCAGCTGCGTACGATCTCCCGTCCGTCGCGGCTCAAAACGAACGGAATCGATCGGTGCGAGGTCGCCGCGACGTTCCAGCCGGCTCGCCGCGCGTCACCGGCGAAACGATCTGGGTCGAGTCCAGGCGCAACCGAAAGCACGGCTCCAAGACCAGCGTGCTGCGCTGCAAGTTGACGGATAACGTTGAGGAGAAATTCGGCGTCCTCGTACGCGCTCGTGCGGCTTCCGGGAAAGAGAACCAGCGTCGGTGCGAATCCGGCGACCGCAGGCTCGACGTCGCACTCTTCCGTCGCTGGGAAGAGATCGACGATTGCATTGGCAACGTCGGCGTGCAGACCACGCCGCTGCAACGCTCGCGCGGTAGCGTCGTCGCGCACGAAACACGTCGCTGCACGCGCGAGCACCCGCTGCTCAAACGCGCCGTAGGGAGCCACTTCTACGCTCTTTGCGCTTCCAACGAAGAGGGTACCGGTTTGCGCGAGAAGCGCCATACCGAGCGCATAGACGTCCCCCACCGCGACGACTACCCGGTATGTGCCGCGAGCGCCGCGTAAGAACTGCACCTGCCTCCAGGTAAGCGCGAGAAGGCCAGCTCGCAAGTCCCTTGCCAAGTTCCGCACGTTGCCCATTGCGATCAAACCGCCGCTGGGCAAGGGCCGCCGAGGACCGACCTGATTCAATGCGTCGCCCCCGGTTCCAACGAGCGCGAGATGGTCGAGCGAGGCCATTGGAACGATCGTGCGCAGCTCGACCGCAATGCGCTCCGCGATCGACGCTTCGCCGTGACCGTTCGTTACAAAGAGCACTCGATTCACGTTGCTCCCGGACCTAAGAGGGGGACCAAGGCAAAGTCGACGAGTCGGAAACGCCGGGTCGACGGGTCGTACTCAAGCTCGGTGCGCGAGACGAAGCGCCCATAGGGACCGGCGTGGACGATCGGGACGGCGCCCACGTATTCGGGCGTTTCGAGCGTATCGTGGCTGTGGCCGCCGAGGAGCAAATCGATCCGCGGCATGCGAGCCGCCAGCTTCCGGTCGAGCGAAAGACCGATGTGCGAGAGCACGACGAGCAGATCGCCGTTGGGGATGGCGTTCGCATAATCACTTACGGCGCTCCAAGGCTCGATAAAGCGCCAACCGAAGACGCGCTCCCAGCCGCTTCCGGTTCGATATTGCATGATCAATAGTCCGAGCACGTGGATCTGCCGCGGCTCTCCTTCATCGCTCACGGCCGCCTCAAAACGGAGCGCCGGCGCAAACGGCAAGGCTCTCCCTTTCGTGTCTTGCAGATTGGTGCAGACGAGCGGGTGGCGCATCCGTAACGCTCTGGCTCTCACGACCGAGAACAGATAATGAAACTCACGGTTGCCGATGGCTTGCGCGTCGTAGCCGGCAGCGTCCATCTCCGCGACAATCGGCTCGCTGCGATGGTAGACGCTTTGACTTCCTTTCAGCGCGTCGCCGCAGTCGAAGAGCATTCCGGGACGCTCGGCGCGCAACTCACGAAGCCGCCCTACGATGCCGCGACGATCGTGTAGGTCCGAGGTGTGATAGATTCGGATCACGCCGTCACCGCACTCGCCAGTTCCACCGCATACTGGGCGCAACGCCCGAGCGCGTCTGCGGGACCGAGCGCCTCTCGAAGCTTTATGAAATCCTGGTATTGTTTCGACGGATCGGCGAGTTGGGCTTCGAGCGCATCTGCAAGGGCCTGCGGAGTCGCGCGTTCTTGCAGCAGTTCTGGAACGACTTCGCGTTCGAGCACGAGGTTCGGCAGCATGATGAAACGGTGTTTGATCATTCGATGACCGTACCAAATAAGTATCGGCGGAATGACGTAAATGCCGACGGCCGGCACGCCCAAGAGCGCGGTTTCGAGGACTGCGGTACCCGAAGCAACCCACGCCGCATCGGCGTCGCAAACGGCTGCGGCAACGCCGCGCACGATCTGCACGTCGTTGACTCCTTCGCGCGCCAGCGCCCGGCTTATCATCCGTTCGGCGCTGCCGTCGGCCGCTCCAATGACTGCACGTAACTGCGGTCGACGCCGTTGCAGGCAGCGATACGCCGCGAGAAGCACCGGGATGTGACGACGTAACTCCCCCAAGCGGCTGCCGGGAAGCATCGCCACCATACCGCCGTCGTTCGACGGCGCGTCGCGTGCCGCGCGCATCCGATACCGGCTCGCGAGCGGGTGTCCAAAATATTCTATGCGGCACCCATGGCTCCGATAGAATTCATACTGATGCGCGAACGCGGTGACGGGAAACGCAACGGCGCTGACATTGTCTGCTTTATCCGCATTGTCTAGCCACGTTCCCGGCGGAAAAAGATCCATGATCGGTCCGCAATAGCGTAGGCGCCGCAACGTGTTGGCCAAGCGTAAATTGAAGACGCCGAAGTCGACGAGAACGACGAGATCCGGCTTCGAGGCGCGGATATGAAACGCGGTGCGCAACATCGCATTCAAAAGCTTTGGAATTCGCGGAATCGCCGCCAACGGTCCCATGCTGGCCCAGCCCGCGTGGTCGCGCCAAAGCGCAAACCCAGCCTCGCGCATCCGCGCGCTTCCAATTCCTTCGAACTGCGCGCCGGAATCGACTTTTCGAATCGCCTCGGCCAAGAAAATCGCCATCGCCTCACCCGACGGCTCCCCCGTTGAGAAAAAATATCTCACACCCTCCGCTCCAGGAACGTCGTCGCGCTGGGGAGCTTCTACGTGCTGCGGAGGGGCTCCGACGCGAGCGCCATTGACAGGATGTCAAAATCCTTAGCAGGTGGCGCGAGCGCGGCGCAGCAGGAGCGGAGCATGGATGCGGAGCGACGAGCGACCCGACGAAGCATGTAGAAGCTCCCCAAGCGCGAGGCTGTTATCATTTCAATACGCCTCTTTGAGAGGGCGCCTCGAGAAAGGCGATGATTTCGCGGCCGGGCCCCGTCGTCGATTGCGATTTCATAGCCTCGATCGCTTGGGAGACGTTGAGTTTAGGATTATACAGCAGCTTGTAAAAGCGTTTGATTTCGTTGCGCTCGTCGGCTGAGAAAGCGGCGCGGCGCAGCCCAACGCTGTTGAGGCCGTACGGCTCGCACGGGTTGCCTTCGACCAGAAAGAACGGCGGCACGTCCTTGATGACTTTGCTCATGCCGCCGAGCATCGCATGGCGGCCGACCCGTGTGAATTGGTGAACGCCGGTTTGGCCGCCGATCGTCACGTGATCGCCCAACTGAACGTGTCCCGCCAACTGAGCCAGATTACTCATCGTGACGCCGTTGCCTAAAATGCAATTGTGCGCGATGTGCACGTAAGCCAGTAACAGGCAGTCGCTGCCGACGGCCGTTACTTCGTCATGTCCGGTCGCTCGCTGAATGCTAACGTATTCGCGCAGAATCGTGCGGTCCCCGATTCGGGTAAATGCCCGCTCGCCGGCATACTTGCGATCCTGCGAGGCGGCTCCGACCGTCGAAAATGGATAGAAGAGACAGTCGTCGCCGATTTGCGTCCAGCCGTTGACGACGACGTGCGCCTGCAGAACCGTTCGCGCGCCGATCGAGACGTGCTCGCCGACGATGCAGTACGGGCCGACCTCGGCACTATTCCCAATCTCGGCGCCCGGATGGACGATCGCCGTCGGGTGCAGCATTAGGAGCCTGTGTCGATTCGCCGATCAGACGTGGAGCACACTTGAATCGGCGCCGAACATGCGGGGATCGGAAGCGATCGAGAACATCAGCTCCGCGTAGCACGCGAATTGACCGTCGACGGTGGCTTCACCGCTCACCCATCCGATGTTGCGTTTATGACGCAACATCTTCGCTTCCATGTCGAGCCGGTCGCCCGGAACCACGGGGCGCCGAAACTTCGCCTTGTCGATGCCGGCGAGATAGGGAACTCTTCGCGAGAACTCACCGGGCTCGAGAATCATCGCGCCCCCTAGCTGCGCGAGGGCCTCGATCATGTAGACTCCGGGCAGGACCGGATTATTGGGGAAATGCCCGGCGAATATTTGCTCGTTGTACGTGATGTTTTTGTAGCCGCGCACCCGTACCATCGGCTCGAACTCTACGATGCGATCGACGAGCAGCATAGGATATCGATGCGGCAGGATTTCGAAAATCATGCGAATGTCCAGTTCGGCCAACCTGAATCTCCTCGGAATGCTATGCGGACGGTACGCGCAATCGGCTGCGTAACGCGCGCGTTATCGAAGCGTGAAGCTCGTGACCGCTCTTGATGGCAATGATCTCACATTGCGGCCAAGCTCCCAACAATGCAAGGTCGCCGATGAGATCGAGCACCTTGTGGCGCACGGCTTCGTTCGGCCAGCGTAACGGCTGCATCGGCCCTTCGGGCGCGAAGACGAGCGTGTTTTCCAGGCTTCCGCCACGCCCAAGACCGCGAGCCCACAACGCTTGGACTTCGTGAAGATATGCGAACGTGCGGGCGCAAGCAATCTCAGATCGGTATCGTTGCGCATTAATCTCGTCGTCGAAGTATTGCGTGCCGATCGGCGCCGGAAAATCTGCGACGAAGCGCACCCGAAACGCGGGCGACGGAAAGGCCGCGATGACGCGGTCGGCGGAGCGAACCCAAAACGGCTCTTCGATTTCCAATACTTTGCGCGCTTGGCCCTGCGTCTCGAGGCCGCACGCAGCGATGGCCGTTGCGAATTCGGCTGAGCTCCCATCGCCCGCCGGAATTTCCGGGCCATGCACGTGGATCTCTGCGTTGCTTACGCCCATGGCGAAAAGCGCCGACAGCAAATGCTCGGTCGTGGAAACGGTCGATCCTTCGCGACCAAGCACCGTGGCACGGGAAGTGTCCAGCACGTTCTCGACGTCGGCGGTCACGCGCGTTCTTCCGAGAACGAAAGCGATTCCGTCATTGGGTTGCGCCGGCCGGACTTCAACAACGGCGTGCGCTCCCGTGTGCAGACCGACGCCTTCAAAACGAAGGGTCTTGCGGAGCGTCGCCTGCATCATGCGCCGTTACTCGGCCGAGCGCGAACGCTCCAGTGCCTCCACACGATCGAAGAGCTTTGGCAGCTTACGAATCATGACCTCTTGGCGAATATGCTCGCGGTGATCGCGCGCAGGGTTGCCGGAAACGGTCGCGCCGTCCGCAACATCCGCCCAGATGCCCGCCGCCCCACCGATTGATACGCGGGAGCCAACCGAGACGTGACCTTTAAAGCCGGCTTGCCCACCCACTTTGACGTGATCGCCAACGACTGTTGAGCCGGCCAGACCGCTTAATGCGGCGATCACGCAGTGCTTGCCGATCCGGCAGTTGTGTCCGATTTGCACGAGATTGTCGATCTTCGTGCCGGCGCCGATTCGGGTACTGCCCATCTGGGCTCGATCGATGCAGGTGTTCGCACCGACCTCGACGTCGTCTTCTAGCACGACGTTTCCGATTTGGGGAATTCGTTCCGGTCGGCCATCGACGAAAGCCCACCCGAATCCGTCGCTGCCGATAACGCACCCGGAGTAGAGAACGACGCGGTCGCCGATGCGCGTCCCCGACATGATGCTTGCTCGCGAGTGAATCCAAACGCAGTCGCCAATCGAAACGCCGTCGCCCACATAAGCACCGGCGCAGACAACGCTCTGCCTCCCGATCACGACGCGATTTCCGATATACGCGTGCGCGCCGATAAAAACGTCGTCGGCGAGCTGCGCATCCGGCTCGACGACGGCGCTCTGATCGCGAAAGGGACCGCGCGGCCGCGGCGGCGCTAGCGACTTCAGCAAAAGAGCTAGTGCGTGGCGCGCGTTCTCGACGACCAGTAGCGGCTTGGCAGCTTCGGCCTTCCCCAACGAGGCTTCCACCAAGATTGCAGCTGCGCCGCTGGCGAGGGCAGAAATAAAATAGGCTTCACTCGTTGCGAAAGTCAGTGCGTCGCTACTCGCATCTTCGACGGTACTGACTCGGGCGATGCGAACTCTGCCGTCGCCGACGACGCGTCCGCCAACCCGCGCAGCCAATTCCGCGAGCGTCCCCAGCATCGAACCTACGTACCCGGCGTGGGTGTCGCCTTCTCCGTGATATTGAGCGCCCGCTCGACGTCGCCGGTGATGTCGACGCCGCCGTAACCGATTCCCTCGCGCGTCAACACAAGCTTGAGCCGCCGCTGCGATGCGATTTTTCCGGCCGCGTCCCGAATCTGCTGTGAAAGTCGATCGGTCACTTGCGTGTACTTGCGTTGCAACGCCACCGCCGCGCGTTGCTTCCGTGCCGCGCTCTCGCGCCGAGATTGGATCGAACGCTCATCGGCGTAAAGCTGGGTCTGATAACCCTGATACTCGGGCCAATTCGTGACGATCCGCTGGACGTCCACCAGTCCAATCGGACTGCGCGTCGAGCAGCCGGCGAGCATGGCCGCCGCGCAGAAGAGAAAAATCCGCTGATGTTTTTTCACTCGTGTTGGCTTTCGACGTCTTTGATAATTTCGTTGGTTAGGTCGTAACCGCCCGCCGCAGACCAAATGTCGACGAAGACGATGCTGAAGCCCTTATCCTTCGCAATGCGCGAAGCGTCGCGTTCCACCTGCCCGACGATCTGTCCGTAAAGCTCGCCACGCCGCTTCTGCAGCGCTCCCAGTTCTTTGGCGGCGGCTCCGGTCGCCCCAACGTCGGCCCCATGGAGTGCCGCGAACTGGCGATCGAGATCGGTCTTCGTTGCGTTGTACTCTTGGAGCGTCTTTGCCGCGTCGGCCCGAAACTGCCCGACAAACTGTCGATGGATCGCCCCGACGCGAGCTTGGAGGTCGGGCGAGAGATTCGTCGGCAACGAAGGCGGGCCGAGGCTGCGCAACTGCGAGCCCACCTCATTGCGGCGTTCCTCCAGCTTGCCCCGGGTTTGGGCTTGAATCGCGCTCACTTGCGTGCGAATCGCGTCGCCGGTCTGCCGATCGAGTTGACTCCGATAGGCGCGTAGCGCCGCGGCATCCGTATCGCGCTGCGCGTTCAACTGCGCAGCCTCTTTGGCTCCGATCGCGGCGAGCTGCGCTTGCGCCTGCTTGCGAGCGGCCGGATCCAGCGCAAGATTGGAGAGACGCATTTTGATCGCCAACCGCGACGCCGCATCCTGCTGCGTCAAGCGCAGCGAGAGATCCGTTTCGTTTTGCGTAAGCTGTTCGGCCTTGGCACGATACTTCGCAGCCGCTTGAGCCTGAAGCTGTTTGGCTATCGAAGAGGCGGCTGCATTGTTTTGCGCGATGACGTTTTGCTGGTACGCCATGAGGTCCGCGTCGGCCGAGCGAGCCGCCTGGGCAACCTGTTGAGCGGAAGCGCCACTCATTTGCTCGGCGGCCGCCGCACCCGACCCGCGGATGCCGGCTGCGGCGAGCGCCGCATGAACGGCCTGCGCTTCGCGCTGCGAGTAGTCGTGCTGCTTCTGCGCGAGAATCTTGTTCGCCCTGACCTGCGCGGCGCGCAGTTCTCGGTTGAGCTCGGCGGTCTGCGCCGCAATCGCAGAGGCGCCCAACGGCACCCGCCGCGCCGCGGATTGAAGATTGATCGCCGCAATGGCATCGTCGAGTTGGGAGAGTTGGCCGTAGAGCGGATGGTGCTTGACGACCTCGTCGATCCGTACGTAACCGGTTCCGCGGATGGAGGAAGAGTGGACGTTCGGTGCACACCCGGTGAGGGCAACGATTGCGGCGCAGCTCAAGACGCTATTTCGTAAGCTCATTTTGGACATCCGTCGTGATGTCCGTCCCCCCATAGATCACGTCTGCCTTGTCGATGACCAGCAGCAAACTTTTCTTGCGCGCGACATCGGAGGTTGCGACCCGGGTCTGATCGACGAGCGGTTTGAGAAGCTGATCTTGTTTGTCGGCAACCGTCTTGTTGTACTGTTGTAGAAGTTGCTGTTTTTCGCTCGGGCTGCGCGCCTGCGCGATTCGTGCCGAAAAGACCTGTCGCTGGGTGCTCTCGAACTGCTGCATCGTGCTATTGGCCGTTTGGACCTTCGGCACGCCGTCGAGCACGCTCTGATCGACGTAGCCGATCTCCGATGGCGCCGGTGTGGCGGCGGGCGGCTGTACGGCCTGGGGGCTTGTAAAGACCGCCTCCACGTCTTTGGTAATGTCTTGACCGCCGTAGATCACGACTCGCTTGTCTACGACGATCGAGAGATTGCGCGATGCGCCGACCGCCGCAATCGCGAGCTGCGCTCGCTGAAAAAGAGGCCCGACGATCTCCCGCTGCTTATCGTTGAATCGTTGCTGGAACTGCAGAGCCACCTGCTGTCTCTCGGCATCCGTCCGCGCCCGCTTTACCTGCGCGTTGAACTGCGCATCGAGCTGCGCCTTGTAACTTGCGAGCTGGCGATTCCCGACGACGAAGACCGGCAGGTTTGCGAGTTCCGCTTGATCGATGTAGCCGACGTCGGTGAGGTCAGCCGCAATGGCACCGCGCCCCACCCACGTCGCGAGAGCAAGGGCGCCGGCGAAAAATATCGCTGAGCGTACTTTCATATCGTTCTATTGGTCTCCAGGACGGGTCCGCCTGCAACTAAAAGCTCTGGCCGATTCCAAAGCTCGTGTGCGTTCCATTCACTCCTTTGGCGAAGTCGATACGTACGGTACGCAGCCCGAGCTGAGGTACGTCGAACCGGATGCCGAAACCGGCATCTCCATAGAGCGCCCAATCAGCGGGATATCCGGTGATGCGGTTCGTGTAGGGATCGAGAAGCGGGTACGCGCCTCGAATGTGGTAATCGAGCTCGTCGACGAAGACTGCAAGCGTGATTCGGCGGTCCAACGCGACTGGCTGGCGCAGCTCGATCTGCCCGAGGTAGGCATTGGTTGCGTAAAAGACCTGATTGTACCCGCGCATCTGTTGATCGGAGAACGTGAAGAGCGAACTGGGTGGAATGACCCCGGTTGAGTTGTAGGCGGCACCGTGAACGCCCAGCGTGGCGTCTTTGAGCACGGGAAAGAACTTCGCGAGATCGAGCGTGCTTTGAGTGAACGAGAAATTGGAGCCGATTGCAGAAGCCGAGACCGTCGCGCTTACGAGCGCTTTGACGCCGGTACGCGGGTTGAACGGATCGTCGAGCGTGATCGTTTGCAAGCTAAGGCCGGTCGTCACAAGGTTGTATGGAGCGCCGGTGTTCACGTTGGCAATCGACGACGCCGAAATGCCGAAGGAGCCGCCGAAATTGTTCGGCGAGGAGCTGATCGGGCTGGGCGTCGGTCCGACGAAAATGTTGGGCTGATTTCCTTGGAAGTAGTACGGCGAAGGTACCGTGGTGTTGTATCTAATTTTTTGGCCGGAGAGCGAAAATGAAAGGATCGTGTAATCGCTCAGGCGCCGCCCGATGTTGCCCGAAGCTCCGTTGGCGCTCGAAACGCTGGTGGCGTCCGCACCGGAGACCAGCTGTGCGTTCGTGCTCGAATAGAGCGTGACGGGTATCGGAACCGTCGAACTGCTTTTCACCGAGGTTCCTGAGCCCGCTATTGCGTAGATCGGATAATAATACGTCGTATGGTTCGTGAAGATCGAGCCGCCGGCCGTGTACTTTTGGCCTTGCGGAGTGTTGCTCAGGTACGGCACCGACGCCGTGAGCTGCGCGATACCGGCCCGCGAGCCTTCTTCGAACTGGAGGCCGGCGGAGTTGCCGGTGCCGTGTAAATTGTTGTCGGAAAAACCGAGCGTGGCGTACAGGCCCAGACCAGTCAGGCCGCCCGAATACCCAAAGCCGACCGAGGCCGTCGCCGTGCGCTGTTCGGTAACGTGCCAGACGACGGTGACGTCTTGCGGCTTCTTGGCGTCCGGACCGGGCTTAATGTCGGGCTCGACTTTCGAAAAGAAGTTGAGCGCGTTGAGCCGTTGGTAGTCCCGCTTGATCGCGTCGGTGTTGAGCACCATGCCTGGCCGTTCCCGCAGCTCCCGGCGAATCACTTGGTCTTTGGTGCGCGTGTTCCCCGTGATTTCCACAACCGCGATGCGGGCGACGTAGATGTTGTATTTGACGTCGGCCGTACCCGCCTGCAAGTTGATCGACGACGGCACGATACCGCCCTCGAAGTTCCCGACCTCGAGGTGGAACTTGTCTTCGTAGAGTTTCTGCAGCGCTTTGTAATCGGCGTCGCGCACGGAGTCGGAGTAGACGCTGCCCGGTTTCAAGGTCAGATGCGGAAGCAGATAGGGCGGCGGAAGCAGCGGATCGCCCCCGATAATGATCTGCTTGACGACCAGACCCTCTTGAATGACCAGCGTGAGTGCACCGGTCTGTGAATCGAGATTGATGTCCTTGACGTGGGTCGGCACTTGTCCGCCGTAACCGATGCGTTCGTAATAATTGTTGATCTTCAGCACGTCTTGCCGAAAAGTATTGGTGTTGAAGACTTGACCTACCGAAAGATCCATCAGCGCCGACAGAGTGTCGCTGGGGACCTTCTGATTCCCGGTAAAAGCGATCTTGGTCAGGACCGGATTCTCCACGACGCGGTAGGTGATTGCGATGCCGCCCGGGCGCTGACGCACCAGCGGCGGCGCGATGTCGGCAAAGTAGCCCAGCGCGTTGATTCGGGCTAGATCTGCTTGAACGACCTTCGGGTCGTACGGCTGGCCCGGCCGAGCCGCAATGACGGACATGATCGTCTGCGTCGGCACATGCAGGTTGCCCGTTACGTCGACCGAGACGATCTTTGGTGCGGCGGTGGACGCCGCGAATGCCGGACCGACGGTTAAACCAGTCATTGCGAGGAGCGACAGAATCGCTACGTACCGTTGAAACGGCCCCACGCGCCGCCTGGGATCGAAGGTCATGTGAAAAAAATCGTCCTCAATTTACCTCGAGGTCCTTGTGACGGCCTCAGCATGGCCGGCGCGCACAAGCGCATCGCGCGCGACCCGGGACGCCCTGTTCCGCCCGGCTTGCCCCGTGTCCTTGCGCGTGCCCTAAGCCTGAACTTACGCTTAATCTCTTTACCAGAAATGGCGTTGAAAGGTTAGGCTGAAGCCGCTGTTTCCAATCAGCGGCTCGGTGGCGAGATAACTTGCGCCGTATCCAACCGGCGCACTTGGAAACTCCACGAGCTTCGTCGGTCCACTCTGCAAGAAAAAGTTGAGCGTCGCCGACGTTTCCGGGTTCGGATCGACCATTAATCCGAACGACTGCGTCTGCGGAACTCCAAACGTCACCGCGTAGACGGCGCTTACCGATTTGCCGAGCAGCCGGCTCGCAGTGAATCCCACGTTGCCATAATAGCCGAGCGTGAGGTTGATGCTCGAGAGACCGAGGCCTTGGCCGAGCGTCGTCTCCAACGGCGAGAGCAAACCGGCCGTAAACTGTGCGTTGAGAAGGCTGAAAGCCTCCTGTCCGACGGTGATCGTGCTCCGCTGTTGCAGCCCCACGTCCGGGATGGGAGAGAGCGTGCCCAACGGCGTTATTCCGTTAGGCTGCTGACGCGCCAGCATCGCTTCCCGACTGAAGCCGATCCCGTTGACAAAGCCCCCGAACGGTGCGATGAGCGCGATGATCTGGTCCTGCGTATAGCCCGCCGGATTCGAGCTGAGGCGGATGTTCAGGCCCGCGATCGGCCCGTCAACGGCGATGTTTATGTCGGCACTGCCATAGGGATTTCGCGCGCGATCGGGGTCTGGATTCACAACGGTCGTCGTCGCGACCGCGTGCAGAGCCGGCAGCACGCCGTCGGCGGCATTAAAGCGCACGCTTCCCTGCTGGACGCGAAACGCGCGGTCAAAATAGGTCAGCGTTCCGCCCGTCGACTCGAAGGTGCCGGCCATCGTCGGTTTAGCGAGCGTCCCCGCGAGCTTCGCGGAACCCGCAACGCCGATGTCGAGGCCGGCGCCATAACCATTGCCGCGCACGCGCACGTTTTTCCCGGCCGTCGCCTGGAGATCGAACGAGAGCGGTAACGGAGGCCCCGTTAAGGCGGCCGACTGTTGCCCCGCTTTGAGGAAGGATGAGAACGGAAGCGTAGCGTTGCTCAGTGCTAAGCTGCCCGAGAGCAGCGCGTTGGCGTCGGCCTGTTTCGCGAGCGCGATCCGGGCGTCGAGCGTCCCACTTCCATACGCGGGAAGATCGAGTTGAGCTCCACGAGCCGAAGCCTTGAGCGCGAGCGTCGCGCCGCCGGCCGAAAAGCCGTTTGGGAACTGGATGGTACCCGAGCCTTGGATCGAGCCGTTTCCGAAGCGTGCCGATGCGCGTTCGATCGTCGCCGATGTGTGATTAAAAGCGAGGGCTGCCGCGATTTGCTCGATAGGCATTCGCTCGAGATTACTGACGTACGAGCCGTGCGTGAGCGAGAGGTGTCCGACGATGGCAGGTTTGCGAATCGTGCCGGCCAGTCCCAGATGACCGTCGATGAGTCCACCGAGCTTCGTGTCGTTGCCGAACGTCTCGTTAAACATGGCCGGATCGAGTCCGATCACGTCGAGATCGAAGCTGACCGGCTGATCGGGAGCCGCTAAACGGAGCGGCGCAAGCGCAAGTGGGAGCGAGCCTGCCAAGGTCGCCTCGCCTTGGGTGAACGTGGCGCCCGCATCGGATAGTATCAATGCGTGCCGCTCTAATCGCACTTCGCCGAAGAGCGATACGATCGGCACGCCATACGCGAGCACGTTGCCGGCATCGAAGCCGGCCTGGAACGTCGGCGAACGATAGGTGCCGCTGACCCGCAGAGTTGATTCAAAGGACCCGCTGACCGGAAACTTGACATGCGAAACGTCGTAAACGAGCTGCGCGACGCGATCCGTCGTCGCGTGAATCTGCAAATCGATCGGATCACTGCGTCCAAAGCCCAGCGTTCCGGTTCCGGATGCGGAAAGGGCGGAGGTCTTCATCTCGGCGCTGTCGATAACGATTCGCCGGCGAGCGGTGTGAACCGCCAGTTCGGCGCGATCGAGCGCGAGCGGGCCGATCGTTGCGCCGGTGATGCCGGCGTGTCCCCGCAGGTCGATGAGCGGGTATCGGCCGAGCACGGTCGCCTTTCCCCACGCCCGCCCCGTGATTGGAAGGCTCTGCAATCCGAGCGCGGGCATCCAAAAGGAGAGATCGAGATCGTTGACGTCGGCGCTTAGATCGAATCTTGAACGCATGAATGACCTTTGCCATGCGCTCGTCGGCGCCAATGCGATCGACCCTCGTGCGTGCAGCATTCCCTGCTTTCCGCCGACGGCGAGCGATCCGGTGATCGCGCCGCGCGCGCTCGACCAGACGGCTTTCGTGTCGCCGATCGGCAAATTTCTGTAGCGAAAGCCGCGCACGTCGATGTTGCCGCTCGACGCGATGCGCCCATAACGCATGGCGGCGGCAAGCTTAACGCGACCGTCGCCGTCGAGCGTATCGCCGGTGTCGAAGAAATTGTCGAAATCGGAGAGATCCGCATGCGGCGCCCGCAGGCCGACGACATTTTCGTGCGGCAGCGCAACGGCCGTGAAGTACGTGGCCGTCGTGCCGACGAGCACCGACCCGTCACGAATGGCGACTCCCCGAGGATTTGCCCAAAGCAGAGCGGTTGCGTCGATGAAAGGAAGACCGTTCACTTCGCCGCCCGGGATGCCGATACGGCCGCTAAGCTTCGGCGCGAGACTCCGACCGGCGATGTGAAGCCGCGCGTTGAACGAGCCGTCGGTCATGTAGTTGGGCAGTCCAAAAGAATGGAGCGCCGGCGAGATTTGAGCGGCCGGAACGTACGCATCGAGAGCATAAACCGGCGAACCGGAAGCGAGGGCGGCGATTCGGCCGTCGATTCGCGCATACGTCGTCCCCACCGCGCCGAGGATTCGGCCCAGCGAAACCGCATCACCGGATACGCGAACGTCGCCGTTTCCGGTGAGTGCAAAGTGAGCCACGCGGCCGCCATCTACCGCCACGGCGCCGGCGAATCCCGGAAGTGGGGTTCCGGCGGTGAGGTTTCCGGCAGCCGAAAGCGTTCCGGCTTCGAGTGGTAACCCGATGCCGTGAAGCTGCGACGCGTTGAGCCCTTTAGCGACGAGCGCGAGCGAATTCTCACTCCCGCCGCCGGCGCCCGGCATGAGCGAGAACGTGCCGGCCGCAACGAGGTCGCCGCCGGCCGCGTGCGCGTCGGCCGAGTAGATCCGAAGATGAGGCCCCTCGATTCCCAGCGTCAAGCTCGCCCGATCGACTGGAATGCCGTGCAACGTCGCGTTTTGCAGGGCCAACTTGGAGCCTTGCACGACGATGCGCTGCGATTGAATCGCGATTCCGACGGTGCCGCCGATGCGGCCGTGACCGGCGATCGCGTTCCCAGTCAACGGCTGCAGGCCTTCGAAGCTTCCGTGATATTTGCCGTAGGCGACGAAACGCTGCCCCGAGAATCCGCCGTGTCCCTCGAACGTTCCCCATGGGCCGGACGCGCGAAGCAAATTAATCGCCGTGTTTTGCAGCGGACCGCCGAACGCAGCCTCGACGGAATTGAACTTGACCCCAGCGACGCTGGCTTGCCCGCCGGTAAGGAACCCTGCAAGTACGATCCTCTTCCCGGAGCCGCCTCCGGCGAGCGTCATGCCAACCGAACGCCCGTTGACTTTCGGCATCTGCGGCAACGACAATCCGGGAAACGTCTTATAACCGAGCGCGCGCATTCGCAAACCGCTGGCGAGCATCCAGAAAGCGCTCGTGTCTTTCGGCCGGTCAAGCAAATAGCCGCCGTCGAAATTGCCGCGCTCCGTGTGAAACCAAAATGGCTCGACGGCGGCAGTGCCGTTGGGGTTCGTGTCGACGAGGGCCGCCATGCGGGTGACGCCTCGCGCCGACGCGGCGCTGCCGACGACGTGAAAGAGTAGGTCGTTTCCGGTCGCCGCTGCGTCGACGATCATCGGTTCGGCCCCCAACATCTCGTCGAGATAGGGAAGGTGGTTCGCCGGTCCCTCGACGTGCAAGGCGAACATCGAGTGAAGCACCTTGCGGATTTCCATCGTGCCGCTAACCTGCAACGCGATGCCTCCGTAGGCGACGTGCAGCGGCGCGAGCGCGACGACGTTGGCATGATACACGACCTGCGCTTCAAGTGAGTCGAAGGGAAGCGCGCGATAGCGGGCGTTCGGCGCGTTGACTCGCGCGACGATGACGGGATTGTCGATCGGACCGTGCACGAGCACGCCGAGTTGCGCCCTTCCGGAAATCGGCTGCGCGCGAGCGAACCTAAACGCCTGGCGTAAAGAGGATAGATCGCCCGTTCCCCAAACTCCCAAACGAAGCTGCGCACGCCCAGTGAGCGCGCCCGTGAAATCGTACGCTCCGCCTTCGATGCGTAAAGGGATGCCGGCAAGCGTCGCGTGTGCAGCGCGAACGAAGAAAGCGTTGTCGACGACTTCGAGCCGCGCGCGAATGTTTTCGACCGGCGCTGCGAGCGACTGCAGTGCCAAACGCCCTCCGACAACGTCGAGTTGGAGGCTGACGTGATAGCTCGGCGCAACCTCCGGCACGACGCCGAGCGCGTAGAGCCGCGCATCCAGGTTGTGTCCCTCGCCCGCAAGTATTCGAACCGCCGGTGTCTGCGCGAAATAGTTCGCCAGCGCACGAGCCGGGAAATTCGCCGCTTGCGCGTGGTGCACGGCATAGCCCGCAGTCGCATCGACTTTACCCGCGACCGTGAACGGTTCGGCGTGACGTTCCTCGAAGGCGCCGCGGGCGCGATATTCGGTGACCGCGCTGGTATCGACCGATGCGTCGATCGCGATGCCGCCGATGCGAATATCTTTCGCGCTGGCATCATACGCCGACGGCTCCCGCAGCTCGAGCTGCGAGTTTCGAACGCGCACTGCGAAGCGAAGCGGAACCGGATTTACGCGCTCCGGTGCCGGCAGAACCGCGGCGCGCGGAACGGCAACGTTAAGCGTTCCATTGCTCAACCTGATGAGCGTCAGCTTGGCGCCGTCGATCTCGACGTCGCAGCAATCCGAACCGATGACCGCTTCCCGGAAAGAGATCGCGCAGCGAATAACGCACCGCAATTCGTTTCGCGTCGAGCAAGGGCCGGTCGTCGCTTTGCACCCGAACGTCCGAGAAAGTGGCGCCGTCCCAACCTACGTGCAGCTGCGCGATCTGGACGGCATAGCCACCAGCGAGACGCGCGCCTTCTTGGATCGCAAAGCGCAGCAACCCATGGCGCCTTGCGACTGAGAAGGAAACTACGATGATGATGGCCAGCAGGCCGATCGCAAAGCGTGTGCGCACCTCGAGCTCTCCGGCTTCTATACCTCCTGCGCACGGCAAGGCCCCGCCGGGCTAAGCAGCTTCTAAAGCAACCGTCACAGATCCAGGTTCTTGACGCTCTTGGCGTAGTCGAAAATGTACTGTTTTCGCGGCTCGACTTTGTCGCCCATGAGGTCGGTGAATATTTGTTCCGCTTCGACCGCATCCTCGACCATGATTTGCTTCAGCCGCCGGTTCCCGACCTCCATCGTCGTTTCCGCGAGCTGCTCGGCATCCATCTCCCCGAGTCCCTTGTACTGCTGAATGATGAAATCTTTGCCGTCTTCACCAACGATGGATTTCAGCTCGGCGTCGGTAAAGGCCCACCACTGCTTTTTGCCCTTGCGGATACCGTAAAGCGGCGGTTGGGCGATGAAGACGTATCCCTCTTCGACGAGCGGGCGCATCTGGCGGTAGAAGAAGGTCAGAAGCAGCGTCCGGATATGCGAACCGTCGACGTCGGCGTCGGTCATGATGATGATTTTGTGATACCGCAGCTTTTGTACGTTGAACTCATCGCCGAAGCCGGTCCCCAGCGCCGTGATCATCGTGCGAATCTCTTCGTTGGCGAGCACCTTGTCGAGACGCGCTTTCTCGACGTTGAGAATTTTGCCGCGCAGCGGCAGGATCGCTTGCGTATTCGGGTCGCGTCCGCCCTTGGCCGTACCCCCGGCCGAATCGCCTTCGACCAAGAAGAGTTCGCTCTCGGCCGCATTTCCGTTCTTACAATCGACGAGCTTTCCGGGCAGCCCGGAACCCTCGAGCGCGTTCTTTCGGCGTGACAGATCGCGCGCTTTCTTGGCGGCATCGCGCGCGCGTTGAGCCTGCATGCATTTTTCCGCGATTGCGCGGGCATATTTGGGATTTTCCTCAAAAAAGAATTCCAAACGCTCGTAGACCAGGCCCGCAACGATGCTGCGAACCTTTGCATTGCCGAGCTTGGTCTTGGTCTGTCCTTCGAACTGCGGGTCATGCAGCTTGACGGAAACCACGGCCGTCAGCCCTTCGAAGATGTCGTCGGTCGAGAGCGAGTTGTCGGATTCCTTGAGCACCCCGCGCTTTCGGGCGTAGGAGTTGACCGCATTGGTGAGGGCCTGCCGAAAACCCTGGAGGTGCATGCCTCCTTCGATGGTGCCGATGTTGTTTGCATACGAGAATATTTGATCGGCGTACGTATCGGTATACTGCATCGCCACCTCGACGTCGACGCCGTCGCGCTCGGCGTGCGTCGAAATGATGGGATGCAGCGGATCCCTCTTTTCATTGAGCCATTCGACGAAGGAGACGATGCCGCCGTCGAAAGTATACGTTCGCTCCCGAACGGCTTCGCCGCGCTCGTCGCGGAGTGTTATCGAAAGACCGCGGTTGAGAAACGCAAGCTCGCGTAACCGCTTTTGCAGGATGTCCCAATGAAACTCGGTGACCTCGAACATCTCGCGGTCGGGCTTGAACCATTGCAGCGTTCCCGTTCCGTCGGTCTTGCCGATTTTCTTGAGCTTTTGCACGGTGATGCCGCGCTCGAACTTCATCTCCCATACAAACCCGTCGCGCTTGACCAGCGTCACCATCCATTCGGAGAGCGCGTTGACGACCGAAATGCCGACGCCGTGAAGACCTCCGGAAATCTTGTAGCCGCCCTTTCCGAACTTGGCGCCGGCGTGAAGAATCGTCATCACCACTTCGACGGCGGGGAGCCTCTCCTCGGCGTGAAGGTCGATGGGAATACCACGCCCGTCGTCCTCGACCGAGCATGACGAATCCTTATGCAGAACGACCCTCACGTTGCGCGCGTATCCAGCCAAGGCCTCATCGACCGCATTGTCGACGGCCTCGTAGACGAGCTGATGCAAGCCGCGCTCGGCGGTATTGCCGATATACATCCCCGGGCGCTTACGCACGGCTTCAAGCCCGCGTAACACCTCAATCTGCTCGCCGGTATAGTTTGTTGACATTACATCGTTCGTTTTGGATTCTTGACGGCGCCGCCTTCGCGCGACGGTTCGCCATAGAGCAGTTCGTGCAACTCGTCGCCTAAAATGCTCCGCACGGTTGCAGGTACGATCTCCTCGGGCGGAATTTTGCTTCGCAGAAGGACGTACGAGCTCGCGACGCTCCGCTCGCGGCCGTCGCGCGAGAGCCGCTTCGCGGCCCGAGCTCGCGCAAGCATCTCCCACCAGTGCGCAAGCAGCTGGCTACGGATCCGCTCGTACTCCCCTTCCTGTAACCCGTCAACGAGCGCAGCCGTTCCGGTGTATCCCAGCCACGGCGCCTCGAACATCAACTGTGCCGTGCCGGCGGTCAGCTGTTCCAAGCGCGCGGCTGCGCAGCTCCCACAAAGGGAATTCGAGCCGGGCCCGACGAGGGCACGGCAGGCACGGCACTCCTTCCATCCCTGCGCGCGCCGCACGCTCGCGCGCTGTTCCACGTCGTCGCGAAAGCGCGCCAGCGCTTCGGCTGGCGACGCCGAGTCCGGGCGGTCGTCCGGGAGCGCCGAACGGTAGCGCGGTGTTGCCTAGGCACGTCCGCCTTGGGGAGAGACCCGGCCGACGCGAAACCGCAGATGTTCGATGCCGGCTCCTGGTAGACGCGCCGCGACTGCCCGCAACAGATGCTCGGCAAGGAAGCTCAGCTGGTGGCTCCAGGCACTCGAGCGGGTCGTGATCGTCAGGGTCCCGTCGGCGATGCGCGCGGGCTGCGAATGCTGCGCGACTTCATCGCCGACGATTTCCTGCCAGCCCGCTTCCAGCAACGCGATCGGCGCTTGCCGGCCATCGGTCTGCGCCGGACGCCAGCCCGCGATTACTTTGGAAAGCTTTAGCATAGGGCCGCGGTTTGCACGCTGGCGTTCGAGATGCGCGCGAGATGCGCGCTTGAGGGAAGCCCCGCCGGCAAATGCGTCGCAGTGACAAAGGCCTGCTCGTATCCAGCAATTTCTGCTAAGAACGCGCCAGCGCGCTCTTCGTCGAGCTCCGAAAGCACGTCGTCAAGGAGGAGCAGCGGCGCTTCGTTCGACCGCTCGCACATCACGGCGTATTCGGCTACTTTGAGCGCCAGCACGGCAGTGCGCTGTTGTCCTTGCGATCCGTACGCCGTCAGCGAGAGACCGTCGAGCGTCAAGGTCACGTCGTCGCGATGTGGACCGGCAAGCGCGCTCTTGCGCAAGCGCTCGCCGTCAACACAGTGCGCGAGCCGCGCTTCGAAGGCCTCGGCTATGGCCTCGCTCTTCGGCGACTCAAAAGCGACGTTCGGCTCGTACCCTACCTCGAGCTGCTCGGCGTCTGCAAATCGCGCGTGCGCGCGACGTGCGTTTTGCGCAAGCGCCTGCACGAGAATGTGTCGGGCCAAGATGATCTGCGTTCCCGACTCCACCAGGGTGCGGTCGTACGTCGCCAACAGCTCCGGATCGGCGTCGATCGTTCCGCGAAGCAACGCATTCTTTTGTTGCAGGGCCCTGCGGTAGCGCGCCAACTCGTAGTAATACCGAGGCTCGGTCTGTGACAAGGCGCTGTTCATGAAGGCGCGGCGCGCACTAGGAGTACCGCTTGCCAGGTCCAAGTCGGCGGGCACGAACGTTACGACGCGCATCTTGCCGAGGTAGCCTGCATAGCGAACGCCGGTCCCATTTACCACGTAACTCTTGCGCGAGCCGCGACTCGACCGCTCGATCGTGCAGACGAGCTCGACGTTTCCCCCATGAAGCGACGCTACGCCGCGAAGAACCGCGCGATCGCAGCCCGTGCGCACCGCATCGGCCTCCCGGGCAGTTCGAAACGACTTCCCGGTTCCCAGCATCGCAATCCCTTCCAAGAGATTGCTCTTGCCCTGCGCGTTGGCTCCGACGAAGACGTTCAGCCCAGCGGCGGGTTCGATCTGGAGTTCGGAGTAGTTTCTAAAAGCGGAAAGCGTCAGCCGCTTGAGCAACACATCACTGTCGCAGCGGCATGAGCACGTACAGCTGCTGGCCGCTTTCCGATGATTCGAGCGGCCGAATTGCGGCGGGCGAGAGCGGACCCGAAAATTCGATGACCGTTTTTTCGGTCTTGACGTGGGTGAGGATTTCCACCAAATACCGGGCATTGAACGCGATGGTCAAATCTTCGCCGTTCTGCTCGACCTCTAGCTCCTCGTACGCATTGCCTGAAACGTCGGAGCTGGCGGTGACGACCAGCGTTTGATTAGCGATCGCGAGTTTCACCATGCTGGCGCGGTCGCCGGCCACGAGCTCTGCTCGGCGCAGGCTACCAATCAAGAGCGGTGTGCTGACGGTAATCGCACGATCGAACTTTGCGGGAACGACTTGTTGATAGTTTGGGTACTGACCGTCGACGAGGCGCACCGTTATAGCGACGTCGCCGCTGGTCATCTGCAGTTGGTTGCTCTGCGCGCCGAGCGCGTTGACCGATATCTGTTCGCCGCTGCCGAGGTTGCGCGCCGCTTCAGCGAGCGCTCGCGAAGGCACAATGAACTTCTCGCTCGCGCCCGAGTCGCTCTCCAGAGTCGTGACGAACTTTGCGAGCCGGTATCCGTCGGTCGCAACCATAGTTAAGGCGTTGCCGTCAACCTCAAGTAGAGTGCCCATCAAGACCGCTCCGCGCGCCTCCTCACTCGAGGCCGCGAAGATCGTCGCCTCGATACCATCTCGAAAGCGCTTTGCTCCCGATAGCGAACTGCGCACCCCGCGCCGCGGCGGGCAGCGGGGGTACTCCTCGGCGGGCAAGGCGTGGAAGTCGTAGTTGCTGCGCTCGCACTTTACGCTCGCGCGCGTCGGAGTGCCGGTCAGCTCGAGCGTACCTGGCGATAGGTTACCGAGATAGCTCGCGAAGAGCTTGGCGGGTACCGTCACCGATCCGCTTTCGGCGATCTGAGCCGAAAACGCGTGTTCGAGCGTAAGCTCGAGATCCGTTGCGCGAACCGCGATTTTTCCGCCATCGGCTTGAAGCAGGACGTTGGAGAGAATCGGCACCGTGGTGTGCGCGTTGACCACCTTACTTGCGGCTCCGACGGCCGTAGCGATATCCTTGGTCGTGCAGGTGAATCTCATCGTTTCCACCGTTGGTCGCTGGAGCGCGTTTTCCTAGGAGAGAACAACGTAAGCCGCAGTAGCAGTAGTAAGGCGGTGGATTCTGCGGAAAAGGCAGTTATGGCTTGTGTTCGCGCGGCTTTTGCCTTGGGATAACGCTGTGGATGAAAGACTGGAACTCATGCACGTTTCCACGGCCCGCGCGTCGGGCCCATGCTATCCACACTACAAGGCTCAACCTGTGCGGAGGATGTTTATGGATTATGGCAGATCGCGATGAGCTGACGGATCTTATTGCGGTAGGCCTCGTCCCGTTGCATCTGCTCTTTGATCTTATCCCGTGCGTACATGACCGTTGTGTGATCTTTCTTGCCGAACTCGCGGGCGATCTGCGGTAACGAGTAATTGGTAAGCTCCGTAGCGATGTACATGGCTATCTGGCGCGGTGCGGCGAGCCTTTGATCGCGTCGTCCATTGTCCATCTCCTTGACCGTCAGCCCGTGCGCCCCGGAGACCGTCTCCTTGATTTTGCCGATCGTGATCCGGTGAAAGGGCGCTTGGGCGAGCGCGCTCTTCAAAACGTCCGCTGCCAGATCCGTCGTGATGGGTGCCTTGGTGAGCGAGGCGTAAGCGATGACGCGAATCAACGCTCCCTCGAGCTCGCGGATGTTCGAGGGAATCACTTTAGCGATGAACGATGTCACGGCGTCGGGTACCGGAATGTTCTCGGTACCTGCCTTCTTGCGAAGAATCGCTTCGCGCGTTTCAAGGTCGGGCGCCTGGATGTCGGTGAGCAAGCCCCACTCGAATCGCGAGCGAAGGCGCGCCTCGAGGGTCTGTATCTCTTTCGGCGGCCGATCGGAAGAGATGATGAGTTGGCGGCCAGATTCGTGAAGCGCGTTGAACGTGTGGAAAAACTCTTCTTGCGTCGTCTCTTTGCCGGCAAGGAATTGAATGTCGTCGATGAGCAGAACGTCGACCTGCCGGTAGCGGTTGCGAAACTCGGGCGTGCGATTGTTTTGCAGCGCGATGATGAACTCGTTGGTAAACTTCTCACACGTAACGTACACGACGTTCGTAGCGAGATTGTCTTGAATCACTCGGTGACCGATCGCGTGCATCAGGTGCGTCTTCCCCAAGCCGACGCCTCCGTAGAGAAAGAGCGGGTTGTAGGCATGGGCCGGCGCGCCGGCGACTGCTTGTGCGGCGGCGTGCGCGAAGCGATTGGAATTCCCGACGACGAACTCTTCGAAGGTGTAGCGTGCATTAAGGTTTGCGGTGCGGAACTCCTCAAGCGGGCGAGCCGTCAACCCGGGAGCGGTACGAGGTACCTCGCTTGTTTCCGCGACCGAAAGCCGTAACTCGACGCTCGTTCCGAAAAGCTCGCTCAAAACACCGATCATCTGGGCGCGCAGCTTGCTCCCCACCCAGTCTTGCGCAAACTTGCTGTGCACCGCGAGATGCAACTCGTTGCCATGCAGAGAGATGAATCGGATCGGTTTGATCCACATCTCGAAAACCGGTTTGGAAAAAGTGCGTTCTAACGTGTGAAGTGCCGCTTGCCAGAGCTCGTTGGAGATGTCCGTGTTCATCGCCAGTGCCATCATCTGCGTCCTCTGTTAATTAACGTTTTAGGGACAACGAACTCCGCAGCAAGCCCTTTCTGAGGGAGGAGTCGGGCTGCGCCACCCCCGTAAGGGCGCACTCACTTGGCTTAATACAGGCCTGCTCCTGCGGATTTTATGCACGACTTTATACACTTATACACAGCTGCGGGCGAACGCTATTTTAGGGGTTTTTCCGATTTATGAACTCTGGCGGCGCGGACGGCCTAAAAGCGGCTGAATTGCTAGACAGTATAAGGTCGCTACGAGCGCAGGATCATATCTGCGCGCGCTCTTCTCCACAAGCTTGTCCACAGGTGTGGAAAGCGCTCTAGCGCCTCGGCGCCCGCTTGGATGCTTCGTTGCATTTTTGGGCCGCTTTGTTACAATGGGCCGGCGATGTTCGACTTTGATCTTCAGCTCTTTGCCTCGAAGAAGGGCGCGGGCTCGACTCGAAACGGGCGCGACTCAAATGCTCAGCGTCTTGGCGTGAAGCGCTTCGGCGGCGAGCGCGTCATTGCCGGGAACATACTCGTTCGTCAACGGGGCACCCGCTTCTATCCGGGCTCGAACGTCGGAGTGGGACGCGACCACACGCTCTTCGCGACGGCCGACGGCATCGTCGAGTTCAGCCGCCAGAGTAAGCGCAAGCGGATCTCGGTCGTCCCCGCCGCCTAAGCGCCACGACGCCGCCGGAACGGGGCCGTCAGGCCCCTTTTTGATTCCCGCGAAAATAGACGCGTGCAGTTTATCGACGAAGCGCAGATCGCGGTCGCAGCCGGAGACGGCGGTGAGGGCATCGTCGCGTGGCGCCGGGAAAAATATGTTCCCAAAGGCGGACCCGCTGGTGGAGACGGCGGCCATGGTGGAAGCGTCTTTCTAGAGGCGACGCCGGAGGTGACGACGCTCGTCGAGTTTCGATTCAGGCGCAGCTTTTCGGCCGATGCCGGCAAACCGGGCGGAAGTTCGAACAAGTCCGGGCGAAGCGGCGACGATTTGACGATCCGAGTCCCCGTCGGGACGCTCGTTTTCAAGGCTCGCGCAAGCGGCGGCGAAGATTTGGTGGCCGATCTCAAGGAGCCCGGTGCTCGCGTAGTGGCGGCGAAAGGCGGCCGCGGGGGTCTGGGCAACCAGCACTTCGCAACGAGCGTGCGACAAGCGCCGCGTTTCGCGGAGCGCGGTGAGCTCGGCGAACGCTTCACGCTGCGCCTCGAACTGCGCCTGCTGGCCGATTGCGGAATCGTGGGCGTGCCAAACGCCGGAAAATCGACGTTGCTCTCGGTGATTTCGGCGGCGCGTCCCAAAATCGCCGA
This sequence comes from Vulcanimicrobiota bacterium, assembly GCA_963767725.1. Lineage (GTDB taxonomy): Bacteria > Vulcanimicrobiota > Vulcanimicrobiia > Vulcanimicrobiales > Vulcanimicrobiaceae > Cybelea. The sequence continues at coordinate 250,562 of CAVYEN010000002.1, read as the reverse complement.
TTATCCCTTTACGACGCTGGAACCTCAGCTCGGCGTCGTGCGCGTCTCCGATGACGAATCGTTCGTAATGGTCGACGTTCCCGGCTTGATCGAGGGCGCGCATGAAGGAATTGGTTTAGGCGATCAGTTCCTCAAGCACGTCGAGCGCACGCGCGCGCTGGTCCATCTTCTCGATGGTGCCAAGCCGCTTGCAGATATACTTACGGAGAAAGCGACGATTGAAACGGAGCTAGGCGCCTGGAATCCGCTGCTTCGTGAAAAGCCGACACTGCTGGTGCTCAATAAGCTCGATCTCACCGAGGCTCGAGATTCGTTGCGCGAACTACGGCAGCGCTTCCCTGAGATTCACGGCGTCAGCGCGGCAACCGGCGAAGGCGTTCGAGAGCTAACGCTTGCCGTTGCGCGAACGATCGAGGCCGCACCGATGCCCGAGATCGTCGCGCCGCCTCGGGCACGAATCGAACTCGCCGCGCCGAGCGCGTTCTCGATCGAGCGCCAAGACGACGGCGCATTCGTCGTTTCCGGTCAGCGCGTTGAGCGGCTCGCCGCGATGACGAATTTCGATTCCGACGAGGCGCTCGCGCGCTTCGAGCGCGCGCTTGGGAAGATGGGAGTGGAGAAAAGACTTCAAGAACTCGGCGCGCAGGAAGGGGATACGGTACGCATCGGTCCGTACGAGTTTACCTACTCATGAGAGTCGGCGTATTCGGCGGCACGTTTGATCCGATTCACAACGCGCATCTCTTCATCGCCGAATCCGCGCGCCTGCTGGAGCGGCTAGACCGCGTACTCTTCGTTCCCGCCGGTACTCACCACTATCGCGAGAAGCCGCAGGCTGCGGCCTCGCATCGATGCGCTATGATACTCGGAGCAATCGACACCAATGCTGCGTTCGAGCTCGATCAAACCGATCTGCGGGAAAACGCGACCGGATACACCGCCGATCTTCTGCATCGGCTGCAGTCTAAGCGCCCGGGAGCCCGTTTTACCTTCATCGCCGGTGCCGACTCGCTGGCCAGCGCCAACTGGGTGCGCCTCGACGAGGTACTCGCGGCTCTGGAGCGTTTCACCATTGCGCCGCGGGCCGGCTTGGGCAGCGACGCGCTGGCGCGCGTCATCGCGGCTGTTCCACCGGCTCTGCGCGCACGTATTGCGACGCTCGAGCTTCCGGAAATTACAGCGTCTGCGACTCTGGTGCGCAGCTTGTTATCACAAGGGCGCAGCGTTCGATATCTCGTTCCCGAGCCGGTCTGGCGGTATATCCTGGCTGAGGGTCTTTACGGTTGTGGCGGCGATGCGGCCCGCTCGTAGAGCGTGCCGAACCTTGCTTGGCGTGGCGCTGGCCATGATTTGCGCGTGCGCGTCGACGCAGCCCCCCAACGATCGCGCCCTCTGCGACGCATATTCGAGCGGACGTTCGCATGTCGAAGTCGTTGCGGATGGAACGGTAACGCGGGTCTTGGGCGTGCAGCCGGGAAGAATCAGTCCGCACGAAGGCTTTCTCGTACAACTCGGTTCGGGCTGCAGCCTCGTCGTGCGAGTTGAGACGAACACGGATTTTACGGGTCCGATACCGCTGACCCGCGGACAGCGGGTCCTCATGAAAGGCGAGTACGAATACTATCCGCTCGGCGGCGTGATTCATTGGACCCATCGCGATCCTCGAGGACGCCATGAAGGCGGATATATCGCAACAGGTGGCCGCACGTATTACTAGAGCCAATATCCCGGATCGTGCTGGCGAGTGCGTCGCCGCGCCGGTACCAGCTCTTGCGCTCGCTCGGGCTCGAGGTCGATGTGAAGGTAAGCGGCTACGAAGAGCCTCCCGTGGCGGGTTTCGCGCCGCCGGAACTCGCGAGCTTTTATGCCGCGCAAAAGCTGCGCGCCGTTCTACGAAATCGGCAACGTCTGCCGACGGGTGCACCTATTATCGCCGCCGATACGGTCGTCGACCTCGACGGCAGCGCTCTGGGTAAGCCTCGGGATCTCCAGGAGGCAACTCACATGCTTGTGCAACTTGCGGGGCGCGATCATCTGGTGCATTCGGCCTTTGCTCTCGTCGTTCCTAACCGGGATGAACCCGTGGCGGAAAGGGCGACCACACGCGTCCGGTTTTACCCGCTGGGCAGCGAAGAGATCGCCGAGTATGTGGCGAGCGGAGAGCCGCTCGATAAGGCGGGCGCCTATGGGATTCAAGGGCGCGCGGCGGCGTTGGTCCAGGAGATCGAAGGGGATTTCTATACCGTCGTCGGTTTGCCGCTGGCCCGTTTCATTCGCGCGCTGCGGCGGTTGGGATTCGCGCTGCCGAAAACGAATAAATCCAGGCTGAGCTAAAAACCCCTCAAGCAGCACGAATCCGGAGTCATCATTTTTACTTATCGACACGAACGCAGGCTCTTTGCGATGATCGGCATCATCATCGCCGCCGCGTTGTTGGCCCTCCTGCAAATCGGCAGCCAACGCTCAGGATCGGTGAGTCCGGTTGCTACGATCGCGAGTTCTCTCTTTGCTACTGCCGAGACGGCGATCGCGGCGACGATTCGCGCAACGCGAACGGTTGGAACGATGGTGCTTGCACTGCCGGGACTCCAAAGCGAGAACGTGCTGTTGCGAACGCGTAACCAACGGCTGATGGAAGAGAATGCGCGGCTCCACGAGCTTGCCGCTGCATATGCCGCCGAGTCGTCGGTCCGCCCGATCGTCGACCTTTACCATGGGATCGAGGCGCGCGTTATCGGCTTCTCTCCCGAGAACGACTCCCGCGCGGTAACCATCGACAAGGGGTTTCGCGCCGGCGTGCAACGAGACGAGGGCGTGCTCGCGGCGGGGGGTGTCGTTGGACGCGTCGCTGCCGTCGGACCGTTTTCGAGCACCGTGGTGCTGGCAACCGATTACACGAGCCGCATTCCGGCAATCGTGCAGCGCGGCCGTTGGTGGGGGATCGCGCGCGGAAATCTGGGCAGTGTGGTCGTCGAGTACCTTCCGCAGGACGCGCGATTGCACGCAGGGGACGTCGTCGTGACGGGAGAGGGACGCTCGTTTCATTCCGGCGTCCCGATTGGTGTCGTGACCTCTATCGAGGGTACCGATACGACGCTCTACCAAACGGCCGTCCTGCGGACATACGTCGACCTCGGTGCGCTCGATCGCGTTGTCGTCGTTTCGCGCTAAGCCGCATGTTGCGCCCTTCGTCGGGCCGGCATGGCACGTCGCGGCGGCATGGTTGCTGGCAGCCACGGTCGCGCAGGCGACCTTCGTCCATTATCTCGCGATGCACGGCGTCGTGCCGAGCGTCGTTCTGGTGGTGGTCGTCTGGTACGCCGTTCGGGCCGATGCGCGCCGCGCTGGAGCTTTCGGTTTTTTCGCCGGCTTTTGTGAAGACGCACTCTCGGCAGGGACCGGGGCCGCGTGGACGATCGCGACGACTTTGAGCGCGCTGCTCGCCAGCCGCCTTTCGCGCGGCTTTTTTGCCGACTCGATTCCCCTCGTTACCGCAATCACCGTCGTTACCACGCTGCTGCGGGCGCTGCTCTTTTGGATCGTCATGGCGCTTTCGGGATATCCGCCCGGTTTGGGCAGAATTCATTTGCATGAGGCCGTCCTACAGGCGGCGCTCAACTCCATTGCGATCGTGAGCGTCATGCTTGTCGCACGCCGCTTTGAAGGGCGCGGCGCATGACGCGTCCGCCAAACGGAGCGCGGCCCAAGCCGTGGCGGCTTCCCTTGTGGCGCCTCCTTGCCTTTACTGTCGTGCTGGCCATGTCGTGCCTTGCGCTCATCGTGCGGCTCGTCGAAGTGCAGCTGTTCGACGGCGAGCGGTATCGGGCTGCGGCGCAAGCGAATCAAATCCGTCTCATCCCCGTGGCGGCGCCGCGCGGGATGATCGTCGATCGCTATGGTGCCGTCATCGCGCGAAGTCGCCCGTCGTTTGTCGTTGGATTCATACCGTCGCAAGCAGCGCACGTCGGTCGGGAGCTTTCCGTTCTTGCGGCCGCACTCGGCATCGATGAGCGACGGTTATGGTATCGGCTGCTGCACCATCGCGGCGTCACCTATTCGAGCTTCGAATCCGTTGCGAGCGCCGAACCTTATGGGCCGGTGATACTCGCAACGGACTTGCCCGTCGCAGCGGTCGCGCGGCTCTCCGAAGTGCTCACCGATCTTCCCGGCGTCGATCTCGAAGTGCAACCGGTCCGCGATTATCCGCACGGTGCCGCCGGCTCGCATCTGATCGGCTATGTCGGAGCGATCACCCAAGAGGAGTACGATCGGCTCAAGTACGAGGGCTATTCACCGAACGATGTGATCGGCAAAGACGGGTTGGAGTTTGCGTACGACCGGTACTTGCGCGGCAGCCCCGGCGGTCAGCGCGTTGTCGTCGACGCAACGGGCGCGGTTGTTGCGAACGTGAAGCTTGGATCGAAGGCTGCCGTCTCGGGCGACACGCTGATTACAAACATCGATTGGCGGCTGCAGCAGATCGTTGAGAACGCGCTCGCTGCCGGAATCCGCGCAGTGGGGCGCACCCGCAGGCTCTCCGGGGCCGTTGTCGCCGAAGACCCGTGGACCGGCGCCGTTCTCGCACTAGCCAGTTACCCTAACTACGACCCCAACGACTTCGCCGCGAATCGCGCGAAGCGCATCGCTTTCGATCTCACCGACGCCACCCAGCCCCTCTTCAACCGAGCCGTTGCAGCCGCGACGCCGACGGGTTCGACGTTCAAGATGGTCACGGGTTCCGCGGCGCTCACCGAGCGCGTCGTTCGAGTCAATCAAGTGATCTACGATACGGGAGGCTGGAATTGCGGCGGTTACTATGCGCGTGACATCGCGGCAAGCGGCCTCGGAGATACGACGTTCGTTCCGGCGCTGGCCGCGTCGAGCGACGGCTACTTCTTTCGGCTCTCGTGGTGGCTCGGCAACGCGCGTTTACGCAAATACGCCCTCGCATTTGGGTTGAATGCGAAGACCGGAATAGATTTGCCGGGCGAAAACGAAGGAAACTGGCCGACCAGCGCCTGGGAGATGCGCGCGTTCGGCGTTCCCATGGAGCCCAGCGAAGCCTGCTTCCTCGGGATCGGACAGGGCGCGATGCAAGCCACGCCGCTACAGATGGTCAATGTGGCGTCGGCGGTGATCAACGGCGGCATCCTCTACAAGCCGCAGATTGCGCGCGAGATCCGCAGCCCAGCCGGCCGCAGGATCGCACGTTTTTCTCCGCGCGTCATACGGCGCGTTCCGGTAACCGCAGCGGCGCTCGCCGCGGTGCGTGAAGGAATGGCTAAGGTCACCGATCCCGGCGGCACGGCTTACGGGTTGGCGATCGACGGATTCCCTTTTTCGGGTAAGACCGGTACGGTCGAAACCGACGGCGGCGACGGGCCGAACACGACGTGGTTCATCGCATGGGCGCCAACCGCTCATCCACGCCTTGCGCTCGCCGTCTTCGTCGATCGCAGCGGCGGGTACGGCGCAACGGTGGCGGCACCTATTGCCCGGCAGATCCTCGTAAATTTCTTCAACAAGACGCCGTAGCTGCACGCACGATCATTCCAGGTTCCAACTCGCGTTCGGGCGAAACGACGAGCGTTCTGGAGGGTCGTTAAATGCTCGCAGTTCACGAAGATCGCCTCGCCGCTGCCGTCGCGCGCTTGGGCTCGGAGAACGCGTTTGAGATTTTAGCGCGGGCGCGTGAACTCGAAGCGCGAGGCCGGCGTGTCGTGCACATGGAGATCGGCGAACCGGATTTCGATACGGCCGACCACATCAAGAAGGCCGCGATTGAAGCCCTCTATGATAACCACACGCACTATACGCCGTCGAGCGGCCTGCCCTCATTGCGCGACGCGATCGCGCAGTATGCGAGCGATTTTCGCCGCCTGACGCCGCCCTGGGGTTCCGAAAACGTCGTGGTCGGGCCCGGCGCCAAGCCGGTCATTTGGAACACGTTAAGTGCGCTTCTCGATCCCGGCGACGAGTTTGTCTACTTCGACCCCGCTTATCCGGCTTATGCATCGTGCGCGAGCTATCACCAAGCGAAAGTTCACGCCATTCCGCTGCTGGAATCCCGCAACTGGCGTATGGACCTCGACGAGCTGGCGCACCTCGTTTCGCCCAGGACCAAAGTGGTCGTGATCAACTCGCCGCACAACCCGACCGGCGGCGTCCTAACGCGAGGCGACCTGGAGTACATCGCGGAGCTGGCCCAACGCTTCGATTTTCTCGTTCTCGCCGACGAGATCTATAGCCGGAACTTCTACCTCGGCGCCGAGTACGTTTCCATCGCGTCGCTGCCGGGGATGCGCGAGCGGACCATTGTGGTCGACGGTTTTTCGAAGGCTTATGCGATGACCGGATGGCGTCTGGGCTATGCGCTGATGCCCGAGCGCCTGGCCCGCACGGCAACCCTCTTCAACAACAACACCTTTAGCTGCGTGGCAACGTTCGTGCAGGTGGCCGGGATCGCGGCGCTCACTGGTTCGGACGAGCCGGTGCTGCGGATGAACGAAATCTTCCGGGCGCGGCGCGATCGCCTCGTTGAGGGCCTTAATGGGATTTCAGGCCTTTCGTGTTTGCTGCCTGAGGGGGCTTTCTACGCCTTTCCCAATGTGTCGGCGATCACGCAGGATGACCGCGCGCTCGCCAAATTCCTCTTGGAAGAGGGAGGCGTTGCGTGCGGCGGCGGCTCTTCATTCGGCACGGCCGGCAAAGGCTATCTTCGATTCTCGTATGCGGCGTCGCTCGAAGACATCGATTGGGCGCTCCAATCGATCGCGCAGACGTTACCAAAATTCAAACGCTAAACGGATCTCTAAGCCATCGTGCGCCTGTTTTAGCGGCGGCCGTCATGCTGGCCGTCGCCGGCATCGTTTACGCGCTCGCGCGGGCAGGCTTCCTCTTTCCTTTCGTGTTCCTTCCGGCGTGCCGATGGCTGCGCTCTTCGGACCTCCGTCCCGTCGCCACTTTTAGATCAACCGCATAGCGCGTTTGACGTCGCCGAGCACGCCGGCTGCAATCTCACGCGCGCGTGCCGTTCCCTCCGCAACGATCTGCTCGACGAGCGCCGGATCGTTACGATACTGGGCGTAGCGCTCGCGAACCGGCCGTAGATACGCGTTCAACTGCTGCGCGAAATCATTCTTGTCTTGAACGCAGCCCAGAGCGCCGGAGCGGCACTCGGCCGCCACACCGTCGACCTTGAGGGGATTGACGAATCGCCAGAGCGCGAAAACGGGCAAATTTCAGGCCGGCCGGGATCGCCGCGCCGGATCTTCTGGGGATCGGTAATCATGCCGCGAACCTTCCGCGTCGTCGTCTCCTCGTCGTCGCCAATGAAAATGGCGTTGTCATAGGATTTGCTCATTTTGCGGCCGTCGGTTCCCGGAACTTCGGCAAACTCCGAAAGCGTCGGCTGCGGCTCGATTAAGATAGCTTCGCCGTTTCCGTAAAAGTAGTTGAAGCGCCGCACGATCTCGCGTCCGAGCTCGAGGTGCGCTACTTGGTCGCGTCCGACGGGCACGTATTCGCCACGAAAAACGGCGATGTCGCAGAGCTGGAGCAAGGGATAGCCCAAAAATCCATAGGTTGCAATATGCTGGCCCAGCGCCTCGATCTGCCCCTTATAGGTGGGTACGCGCTCAAGCCAGGAGACGGGCGTGATCATGGCGAGCAGCGTCTGCAGTTCGCAGATCTCGGGCACGCCCGATTGTAAGAAAATCGTCGCCTTCGCTGCGTCGACGCCGGCGGCGAGCCATGCGGCAACCATCTCGTTTCGCACATCGCGAATTTTTGCCGGGTCGCCGAAATCCGTCGTGTACGCGTGAAGGTCCGCGATTTCGAAGAACGCGTCGGTGTTCTCGCAATAGTTCGCCCACTGCGTCAGCACGCCGACGAAATGACCGAGATGCACGGCCCCGGTTGGGCGCATCCCCGCCATCACGCGTGGCCGATTGACGGTAAGAGTCATTCGCGCGTCAATGGTAGCAAGGCAAAGTCAATGCCTTGCAAGCTGCGCGCGAACGTAAGCGCGTGCCGCGCGCACGGCGTGGGCGATCGGCTTTCCGGCTGCGAGCTCGCATGCCAAGGACATCGCCAGCGTGCAGCCCGTTCCATGCATCGAGCCGGCAATACGAGGTTCGCTGAATAACTCGAGGCCGTCGGCGGTCGCAAGGGCATCGGCAGGTGTGCCCTCGAGATGCCCACCTTTTAGCAACACCGCCGCGGCGCCCCGCGCTAGCAAGGCGGAAGCCGTCTCCGCGAGGGCATCGCGCTCGATCGAGGAGACTCCCAGCAGAAACGCGGCTTCCTCGAGGTTCGGCGTCAAAACGACGTTCGCAATTCCCGCCAGTTCATCGCGCACGCCGTAGCGCGAGGACGAATCGACAAGCTCCCCGCCGCTACTTGTGGTAAAGACGGGGTCCACGACCGCCGGAATCCACGGGTGGGATTGCAAGCCCGCCGCAACGGCCCGCACGGCGGCAAGCGTCGGAAGCGCGCCAACCCGAATCGCCGCCGCCGAGTTCCAGGGCAAGACGGCGAGCTGCGCCGCAAGTGCCTCGCCGGGAACCGGATGAAGCGCCGTTACGCTACGTCCATCTTGCGCGCTGACGGCAGCAATAGCGGTGAAAACTCGGACGCCGAAATCGGCGCCCACGACGATGTCCCGCCCGACGCCCGCGACGTTCCAGGGATGGGACGTCCCTATCGAGAGAACGATCTCAGTCACGGCGCACCGTTGCACCGGTTCCACGCCTCGACGAGGTCCCGTGCCGCACGCTGCGGGCGCGCGGCTTGCGAGATGGCGGAGATGACCGCCGCCATCGCGGCGCCGCTGCTTCGTACCTGCGGTATCGTCGCCGGGCCGATGCCGCCGACCGCAGCCACCGGTATCTCGCTCGCATTGACGAGCGTACGCAAGCCATCCAGTCCGATCGGCGTCCCGGCGTCGCCTTTCGACTCAGTCGCGTAGATGCAGCCTGCGCCAACATAATCGACGCCGCTCGCATTGGCGGTACGTACTTCCTCGATCGTGCCGCAAGAGAGGCCGATCAGCCGTTTTGGCAGCGCGCTGCGGACGGCGGCGACGCGCTCGAATCCCGGGTCGCCGGGGCCGAGATGCACGCCATCGCATTCAAACTCATCCGCGGCGCGCCAATCGTCATTCATGATGAGGAGCGCGTCCCGTTCGCGCGTCAGCGCACGCAGGGCGCGCGCATGCGCCCGTACGATCCCGTCTTTTGCCCGATACTGCACGATGCGAACTTCCGCATCGAGAACCGCACCGGCGAGTTCCAGCAGCCGCGGCCCCTCGTTGATGATGACGTAGATTCCGCGCAGCAGCGCGCCGCGCAAGGGGCGCGTTACTCGCGTCGACGCGCGCGTTGCCACAGCACGACGTTGCCGACGAGATATGCGAAGAAGACGACGACGATGAGACCCGCGAGCGCGGAATTGTGACGCGCAAGTGACATCGGCACGAGCAGTGCGAAACAGAGGACGCCGGCCATCAAGAGCGCGACGATCCGCGAAATCAGGAAGAACATTCGCGTCGCTCCTATGGCTTCTCTGAGAGTAGGAGATCGCCGAGGCGCATCAACTCGCCCTCGTTGGTAAAGCGAAGCTCGATGCGGCCGCCCCGGCGGTATCGCACGATGGTGGCGTGCGTGCCGAAGCGCTCGCGCAGGCGTCCTTCGAAATCGCGTTCTTCAGGCGAAAGCGCGCGGCGGGACGCCTCGCCCTTGGGTCGAAGCGCGGCTGCCGTAAGCCGCTCGAGCGCGCGCACGGTCAACGCTTCGGTCACGGCGCGAAGCGCCAACGTATCGCGGCTGGCTTGCGGCGCCGCGAGCAGCGCCCGCGCATGTCCGGCTGAGAGACGTCCGTCCACGAGCATCACCTTGATGGCATCGGATAATCCGAGCAGCCGAAGCGTGTTCGCGACGGCCGGGCGGCTCTTGCCGAGCCGCCGCGCCAGCTCGTCCTGAGTCAGTCCGTACTCATCGATCAAATATTGAAAACCGGCGGCTTCCTCGAGAGGATTTAGGTTTTCGCGTTGCAGGTTTTCGACGATCGCAAACTCGAGCGTTTGGCGATCGTCGCTGGCGCGGACGATTGCCGGAATCGTGTGGCGAAGGAGCGCCGCGCAGGCGCGCCATCGCCGCTCGCCGGCAACCAATTCGTATCCACCGTCGCGAGGCCGCACGATAATGGGTACCAGCACGCCGTACTCTGCGATCGACGTCGTCAGCTCGTCGAGTGCGCCTGCGTCGAAACTCTTTCGCGGCTGAAAAGGATTTGGCGTTATTTGGTTGACGGGAATCTCGCGGACGACTTCTTGCGAGCTCGAGACCGGAACCGTCGCGTCGCCGAGCAACGCCCCTAACCCTCGGCCTAAACCACGCCTGCGCGTACTCATGCGGGTTGCGCAGCCTGTTTGAGCATCTCGCGTGCGAGGCCGAGATAGGCTTGCGCGCCGCGGCTTTTCAAGTCGAACACGATCGCCGGCTTACCGTACGACGGCGCTTCGGAAAGGCGTACGTTGCGTGGGATCTGCGTTTTGAAAATCTGTTGCGGAAAATATTTCTCGAGCTCGTGGATCACTTCCACCGCCAGACGTGTGCGCCCGTCGAACATCGTGACGAGCACGCCGCTGACGTGAAGCGTGGGATTGAGCGCGTCTCGCACGCGCCAAATGACACCGGTAAGCTGCGCCAATCCTTCGAGCGCGTAAAATTCGGCTTGCACGGGAATGATGCAATCGTCTGCCGCCGTCAGCGCGTTGATCGTCAGCAAACCAAGCGACGGCGGAGTATCGAGCAGCACGAAATCGTAATGTGAGGCGACCGGCGCGAGCGCTTGACGCAGGCGCGTTTCACGCGAGAGCGCCGCGACGAGTTCGACGTCTGCGCCGGCGAGATTGATGGTCGCCGGTGCAAGGCTGAGATTCTCGATCTCAGTGGAAACGATGACGCGCTCGAGAGGGACCTCTTCCATCAGCACGTGATAAAGATCGTGCGTCAGTCGCGTTTTGTCGATGCCAAGACCGGTCGTCGCGTTGCCTTGGGGATCGGCATCGACGACCAAAACGCTGCGGTCGTTCACCGCGAGCGCTGCGCCGAGATTTACCGCGGTCGTGCTCTTGCCGACGCCGCCCTTTTGGTTCACGAGCGCGACGATCCGACCCAACTACACGCTCGCAGTCTCGAGATACTGCTCGAGAATTCGCAGCAGCAAGCTTCGCTCGTTACGTTGGGGTTCGTCGGTGACCTGCTCGAAGAGCCAGCGAAGCGCGCCGCCAACACGCTCGTCGCCCTTGAATCCCGCGGGGGCCTCTCCGCGACGGATCAGTGCGGCGACCACGTCATCGCCGTCGACCGCGAGCTCCGCGATCGAAAAAGCCGGCTTGCGGGCCAGCTCGGCCCGGACTCGTGCCTCGAAGGCCTCGTTGGCCGCGCCCCGCTTCGGCAAGCCGCTTCCTTTGATGTCGGCATGGCGCAAAGCGAACAAGCGTTCCACAGCGGAAGGGCCGATGCGTCGTACGAAACGGCGCAAGCCGGCGTCGCTTAAACTAGGGTCAGTGGCGTACATGTGCTGCCTTACCAAGTGCTCGGTCGCTTTAACCACGTCCGTTGGAAAGCGTAAGCGCTCGAGAATTTCACGAGCCATCTGCGCGCCAACGATCTCGTGACGATAAAAGTGCGGCCCCTCCTTTGTGCGCGGCTTGCCGACGTCATGGAGCAGGGCGGCCAAGCGAAGGCTTAGGTCCCCGGGCGGAGCAGCATCGAGCGTGGCAAGGCTGTGATACCAGACGTCGTAGGCGTGCCACTCGTTTTGCTGCACGCCCACGCCCTCGGCCAGCTCCGGCAAGAACCCGGCAAGAACGCCCGACTCTTGCAAAAGGGTGAAACCAATTGAGGGCTTGCTTGCGGAAAGAAGCTTTACCAGCTCCTCCTGAACTCGCTGGGCTGAGACGCTTTTCACCAAAGGCGCAGCCGCGGCCATCGCACGTCGCAGCACCGGCGTGGCGGCGTACCCGAAGCGGGCCGCAAATTGGGCGGCGCGCAGCATCCGCAGCGGGTCGTCAACGAAAGTTTGGGCCGTCACAATATCGATGCGTCGTGCGCGGATATCTTCCGCGCCACCATAGGGATCGACGATGCCGCCCGACGGGATTGCGCGCGCGAGCATGTTCATACGGAAGTCTCGCCGGCCAAGATCTTCCTCCAATGTCACATGCGGGCCGCTCTCCACTTGAAAGTCACGGTGCCCGACGCCGGAGGAACGTTCTCGCCGCGGCGTCGCGACGTCGACGGTCTGGCCGTCGACGCTAAATTTGAGAACTGAGAAAGAGGCGCCGACGACGTCCACCCGTCCGATTGCGCGTACCCGCTTGGCGAGTTCCTCGAGCGAGAGCCCGAGTACGACGTAATCCGAATCGGCGGTGCACCGTACAACACCCTCGGCTTGGGCGCGGATCTCGTCGCGAACGCGCCCTCCCACGGCATAGAGGCTTCCGTCGGGCAGCGCCGCCGCGAGGCGCGAGTCAATGGGCAGGGGCCGGAACATGCCGCTCTCATCGTAACTCAGCCCGTGTTCCACGGGAAACCCTCCGCCACGGTTCCACGTGGAACGCCTCGTCAGCAGAGCGGGCGTTTCGCAGGAATCCCCGGTCGTCGCGGAAAGCGCAGCGGCGTTTGAAATGCTTTTCGAACCGTGACGATGCGGCGACCGTCTCCCAACAAGTCTTCACTTTCGACCCGGCCGCCAAGGATCGAGGAAGCATCTTCTAACGCCGCACGGTCGGTTCTCGAAACGGCACCTCGCTGGAAAAGAGCGGTTCCACCGACCTTGATAAACGGAAGCAGCAGCTCCGCAACGGTTGGTGCGCTTCCAAGTGCCCGACCTGTCCCGGATGCAAAATGCTCTCGTAGGGCTGGACGGCGCGCGGCGATCTCCGATCGCTCGGCGATGACCTCACCGCTCAGCCCCAGCATCTCGAGCGTGGATTCCAAGAAGCGTGCTTTCTTCGTGGTTGCCTCGATCATGACAATCGGCATGCCCGTGGCAATGGCGATGGGAATGGCGGGAAAGCCCGGCGCCGGCGCCAACGTCGACGAAGGGCTGCCGCGCGTACGGCGCGACGCTCAGGCTGTCGAGAAGATGATCGCACAAATCTTCGGGCGATCTCGCTCCCGTCAGATTGAATTTTCGGTTTGCTTCCATTACCAGGGTACCGTAGCGCACCAGCGGTGCGATCAGCTGCGGCGGCACGCCGCCTCGCTCGAGCAGCGCATCGAGCTCCAGCAACACTAGAGGGCTGCGGCTTTGCGCTCGTTCTTGTGTATGAAGAGGGCGACGATTGCGACGTCCGAGGGCGTGATGCCCGGAATTCGAGCGGCCATCCCAAGCGTGCGCGGACGCCGCTGCGCGAACTTTTCTCGCGCTTCGCGGGAGAGCGCGCGGACCGACTCGTAGTCGAAATCGCCGGGGATCGTCACGCGCTCTGCCTTAGCGGCTTTCTCGATCGCCAACTCCTCGCGCCGAGCATACCCTTCGCATTTTATTTCGATCGCGATCCGCTCCCCGATCTCCCGGTCGACGCCGGTGCCGAAGCGATCGGCGACGTCGTCGAAATCGAGTGTGGGGCGGCGCAGCGCATCGGCGATCGTGCTCCCCGGCTCGAAGCGTTCCACCCCAATGGCAGCCGCTCCGAGGCGGCTCTTTTCGACGCATCGACGAGCCGTGCGCAAAGCGGCCTGTCGGCGTTGAAAGGCCTCCCATGCGGCGTCGTCCACCAGTCCGATGGTCCGCCCGACCGGCGTGAGGCGTAGATCCGCATTATCGTGGCGCAGCACGACGCGGTGTTCGGCGCGAGACGTGAGCATGCGGTACGGCTCGTCGACTCCCTTGGTGACGAGGTCGTCGACGAGCACGCCGATGTATGCCTGCGCGCGAGTAAGCCGAAGCGGTTCCTCGCCGCGCGCACCGCGTGCGGCGTTGATTCCGGCCAGCAGGCCTTGCGCCGCAGCTTCCTCGTAGCCCGATGTTCCATTAAGCTGTCCGCAATGGTACAGTCCAGCGATGCGGCGAGTTTGGAGAGTATCGTCCAGCTCGGTCGGTTGAACCATATCGTATTCGACCGCGTAGCCGGCGCGCACCATCGCGCACGTCTGAAGGCCGGGGAGCGTATGGAGCATTTCGAGTTGGATCTCGCCCGGTAACGAGGTTGAAAAGCCGCCCACATAAAGCGTCGGCGCGTCCCATCCCTCAGGCTCGACGAAGATCTGGTGGGCCGGGTTGTGCGCGAACTTTACAACCTTGTCCTCGATCGACGGACAGTAACGCGGGCCGATGCCGCGGATCAAGGCAAGCCCGTAGAGCGGCGAAGATTGGAGATTGTCACGGACGAGAGCGTGCGTTCGAGCGTTCGTTTCGGTGAGGTAACAGGGGAGCTGCGGGCCGGCAAATTCTGCCGCGCTCGTGTATGAAAAACGCAGCGGCCGGGGGCTGGGAGGCTGACGCACCATCGCCGCGTAATCGACGGTATTCTTGTCGATGCGTGGTGGCGTCCCAGTTTTTAGGCGCGTCGTCGGAAAGCCGAGCCGCCGTAAAGCGGCGGCAAGGCCGATGGATGGGGATTCGCCGAAGCGACCCTCGGCTCGAACGACGTTGCCGCGAAAAGACATCCCCCCGAGAAACGTTCCGGTTGCAAGGATTACCCTTTTCGCACGATACCTGCGCCCATCGGCACAGGCAACGCCGCGAATTGCAGCCGTCTCGACGATCAAATCTTCCACGAGGCCGGGGACGATCGCGAGGTGGGGCTGCACTGCAAGCAGACGGGCGGCCGCAGCTGCATACGATGGCTTATCCATCTGCTGGCGCAAGGCTCGCACGGCCGGTCCCTTGCTTTCATTCAAGAAACGCCCGTGAAGGCTGCAGCGGTCGGCAATCCCAGCCATCGCTCCGCCGAGCGCGTCAATTTCTCTGACGAGCTGACCTTTCGCGCTCCCGCCGATCGATGGGTTGCACGCAAGGGTGCAGATTTTTTCGGGATCGCCCGTCAGGAGCAGCGTAGGAACGCCGAGTCGCGCCGACGCCAGGGCGGCTTCGACGCCGGCATGACCACCGCCGACGACGATCGTCCCGGCGTCGTCGGGCATCGCTACCTCGTGACGGGGGCCGTCGGCGCCTGCGCGTGACCGCGCAAGCGAAGGGAAAAGCCGATCATGATGACGCCAAAGACGACGGCGTAGGCCGCGATCAGCCAAATGATCGCAAGCGCTCCGATCAGCGGAAAGAGCAGCATCAAGGCGCCGAACGCAATCGAGGCAATCCCGCCGAATATCAGCCAGATCTCGTTTGCGATATGCTTGCGAAGTTGAACGGCGGCGACGATTTCGAAGATTCCCGTCAGGAACGCCCAAGCGGCGATCGTAAGATAGAGCGCCGCAATCACGATTCGGATATCGTAGAAAGCAATCGCTGCTATCAAGATGCCGATGATGCCTTCAATCAAAAAAGGCCACCAGCGTTGATGCGTTTCGGCCGCGCGAATCGTCGCGACGATGGCGAAGATGCCGTCGACCAGCGCGTAGGCACCGAAGAAAATCGCGATGGTTATCCAGGTCAAGCCAGGCCACAGCCACGCCAGGATGCCGAAGATAACGGCGGCAATGCCGCGGATCAGCCACGTCCACCAATTTCGGGTTAAGGTTCCGACAATCGAAGAACTTTGCACGGCGCTACTGAACGACTTGGCCATTGGCCAGTATAACGCGTTGGACGGTGCAGTGTTTGGGACGCGGTCCTCGCCAGAGCTGGCCGACGAGCGCGTTGTTGAGATTGTGGTTGATCTGCGCGCCTTGAGTAAACGATCCGCGGTCGATGAGCACGTATTTGTGCCCGTGATAGCCGACGAGAAAATCGACTTCCGTTGCGGGCGACGAATGCGTGTTGTCATAGACGACGTTGATGCCGTTCGTTATGCTGCCGTTTGAGTTGACGACGCAGCTTTGAATCGAAACTCCCAAGGCTGACGCAATTTTTGCCTGTGCGGTCGCGGGCATCGCGCAACAGAGCGCGGCGAAGCCCACGAAGAGAATGCGCTGCATAGTAATACCTTTCGAAATTATGACGATTTCGGAGTCCTATTTCCCAATACAAAAACGTGAAAAAACCCCATCGATAACCTCTTCGGCGGCTACCTGCTCGCTTACATGCCCGAGCGCCGAAAAAGCACGCTGAAAGTCGAGAGCTACGAAATCCAGAGGTTCGTACGAGCGCAATGTTCGCGCCGCTCGTTGCAGAGCGTCGATCGCTGCGTTGGCCGCGTCGAACTCGTGCAGCGCCGTAAGGTGCGGGCAGGATGCGTCGAATCGCTCCCCGCCCCAGCCAATGTGCGCTATCGCCCGCCGAAGGACGTCGATGGTTCGCCCGTCGCGTACGCTGCCTACGATTGCGTCGGCGTAATTGCGGGGCCAAGCGTGGTGCGTTCCCAGATCGGCTTTATTGAGGAAGACGATCCGCTCCCGATCGTTGGTTCGTTCGAGTAGGCGCGCGGCATCCGAACCGATCGGCTGCGAGCCATCGAAGACGACCAGCACGATTCGAGCCGCTTCGAGCGCGCGCAGCGTGCGCTCGATGCCGAAGCTTTCAAGGCGATCGGCATGCGCGCGAATCCCGGCGGTGTCGACGATGCGAACGGGAACGCCCTCGATGAGTACGCTCTCCTCGATTGTATCCCGAGTCGTTCCGGGAATCTCCGACACGATTGCGCGATCGGTCCCGAGCAGGGCGTTGAGCAGCGAGGACTTTCCAGCGTTGGGAGGCCCGACGATGGCGACCGGCAGACCTTCTCGAATCAGCCGTCCGATTTCGCCATTGTGCCGTAACCGCTCCAGTCTCGCCAGCAGTGGAGCGAGCCGATCTTCGAGTCGCAGCGCGGTCGGGCTCGGCAACTTCGTCGGGGAAATCGATGGCGCCGGCCAACTCTTCGAGCATACTTGCGAGCAGCACCGCGCAGCGCTCGAATTTCCTCGGCGAGAGCACCGCCGAGATTAGCTACCGCCGCGCGCGCCGCCGATCGCGTTTCGGCATTGATGACATCCGCAACCGCCGCC
Source organism: Vulcanimicrobiota bacterium (assembly GCA_963767725.1). GTDB lineage: Bacteria > Vulcanimicrobiota > Vulcanimicrobiia > Vulcanimicrobiales > Vulcanimicrobiaceae > Cybelea. The sequence continues at coordinate 233,445 of CAVYEN010000002.1, read as the reverse complement.
GCGGCATGCAAATCCATCTTTCCGTTGAGAAAGGCGCGTCGCGTAAACTCACCGGGCTGGGCGAGCCGGGCACCACAGGTTAGTAAGCTGCGCACCACTTCGCGGGCCACAACGGGAGATCCATGGAGGTGCAGTTCGAGCATCTCTTCCCCGGTGTAGCTGTGGGGCGCAGGAAAGAGAATTGCCAAGCCTTCGTCCAGGATTTCGCCGCGCTCGTCAAGTATCGTCGCGCGGATTGCAAAGCGTGCGCGAAACTCCGCTCTCGTTCGAAGCACTCGACGCGCGATTTGCGGAACACGCGATCCACTTATGCGCACGATTGCGATCGCGCCCTTTCCGGGGGGAGTCGCGATCGCTACGATAGTTTCTTGCTCCGTTGAGCTTATGCCTAACGCGGTTAGCTACCGCACCGGCTTTGCCGCTGCGAGCGCGCGGCCGGCAGGGCGGAACGCCTTTTAGAATTCACGGGGTCCCGATGAGCGCACGCTCACCGCGGATGAACAACGACGCGCCGCTCCGGCTCCTCTCCCTCGGACTCGGTGCGCACGAGCTCCGACGTTGCGAGTGCCAGGTGAACGATCTTGCGCTCGGACGGCAGCATGGGCTCGAGTTTTTGAGGCGTAGCTTCGCGAACGCAGCGTTCGAGGGTTGCCAGCGCTAGGTTTTTGAGCTGATCGGCGCGATGAGCGCGATAGCCCTCGGCATCGATCGTATAGTAGCGCCGATTGGCGCGCACGCCGGCGTTGAACGAGTTGTTGAAGAGAAGGTTCAGGGCTTCGAGAGTGTTGCCGTGCCGGCCAATCAGCATCGCGAGATGCGGCCCGCTGATCTCCAGGTACTCGCCTTCGGCGCGAGCGACGTAGCTTATGTCGACCGGCCCAATGCCCATTCGCTCGAGGATGTCGCGCAGGAGATCCCGGGCGGGTTTGGCATCCTCCGGCACCTCTTGGCCCGAACCTCCGAGCGTCCGCGGCGCGGCTCGCGTCGGCGCATTCCACCGCCACGTCCGCCTGCTTTGCCGCCGATCGTTCGATCGCGGACGTCAGCCGGCTGTTCTTCGAACTCAAAGTCGTCTTCGTAAAGCATCCTGGCCTTATGCGCCTCGTTTGTTTCTTCTCTTCGAGCGCCCCGATCGCGCCGGCTTCGGTTTTGCGACGCCGTTGCCGCTTGGCGAAGGCTTTTCCGCAATCGCCTTCACCGGCGTATTGCTCGCGCCGGAGACGCTGTCCGTGATGACGTGCTCGCTGTCGATGAGTGCGAGCGGCTGATGATAGCGTCGGAGCATGTAAAATTGCTGGGCCATGGTAAAGATGTTGTATGCGAACCAGTAGAGCACCATGGCCGATGGCCAGCCGTATCTCCATCCCAAAAAGCCCAGCATGAGCGGCGATATCGCCGCCATCATGCGCTGCGTCTGGGCCTGTTGTGGATCGGTCGCCGGCATGCTCACGTAGCGGACGCTCAGATACATCGAAAACGCATAGAGCAAGATCAATATCAAGTCCGGTTGTGCCAGACTTACGGCAAGAATCGACTTACCCGCGAGGCAGAAACCCGTACACTGAGCGCCGTGAACGGCCGACACGGAGTTTGAGAAGCTACTGCCGATCCACAACCAGCTCTGAGCGAAGTAGCTCTTGTGAATCATCACGACGTAGTAGACGCTGATGATGACGGGATACTGAACGATCATCGGCCAGCAGCCCGCGAACGGATTGACCCGATGCTCCTTGTAGAGCGCCATCGTTTCCGCCTGAAGCTTCTGGCGATCTTCTTTGTAGCGCTCCTGCAGGCGCTTGAGCTGCGGCGCTACCTTTTGCATCGAGAGAAACGCTTTGAACTGCGCCGTGTTGAGCGGCCAGAAAACGAGTCGAATGAGCGCCGCCAGAATAACCAGGCTCCAGCCAACATTACCAACCGGCTTGTCGATGGCGAGAACGACCCTGTAGAGCACGTTGACGATGGGGTCGAGCCACGACGTCGCAAGAATCAGGTGCATGCGTCCGTTCCTTCATCCCGATGCCTAGGGACAAGGTCGATGCCGCCGGGATTCCAGGGATGACAGCGGGCAAAACGAGTGACCGCAAGCCAGCCGCCATGCAAGATGCCATGCTCCTCGACCGCGACGAGTGCGTACCGGGAGCAGGTCGGATAAAAACGGCAGGCCGGCGGAAGCAGCGGCGAGAGTAGGAGCTGGTAGAGCCGGATCAGTCCGATCGCTAAAAGGCGCATTATTTAGCGCGCCGGTTTGAGGGCCGAGAGTACCTCAGCCCGCAGATCGTGCACCGGCGCGAGCGCCGCATCCGGACGCGCTACCAGGAGCAGACGCGTCGCGTCACGATGCTCGAGCGCTTCGTGAACGATCGCCGCCAGCCGGCGGCGCAGCTTATTGCGAGTCACGGCCTTTCCAATCGACTTGCTCACGGTGATGCCGACCAATGAAGAAATGTCGGTGGGGAACGGCTCGCTGCGGTAAATGATGAGGCTTTTGCTCGTAATGCACCGCCCTTGCTTGCGCAAGCGGGCAAAGTCCGCTTGGCGGTTCAGGCTCTCGAAGCGCCGCATCAGACGGTAAGATGGTGACGTCCCTTCCTGCGACGACGGGCAAGGACCTTACGCCCGTTTTTGGTTCGCATGCGTTCTAAAAAGCCGTGCACGCGTTTGCGGCGGCGATTATGCGGCTGATACGTCCGCTTCATAACGTCCCTTCGGAATCGAGTGATGCCCCACACCCTTGTGGCAGACAGCCCCTGATTATAGTCAGCGAGCAGGTCTGCGCGCAAGCACCTTGCGGGATAGCCGGCGATATATGCAAGGCGGGGATGCACGCGGAGCCCGCCGTAACTTGCTGAAGTTTTGAGCGTTTCTAGTATGCAGCCGCCTGGTCGCCGGCGCGTCGTCGTCACCGGCCTGGGGGCGGTAACTCCCGTCGGCAACACCCGCGAAGAATTCTGGAAACGCCTGATCGCCGGGAATCCGGCATTGCTCCGATTACGGCCTTTGACGCAACCGATTTCGTCACGCGCATCGCCGGTGAGGTCAAAGACTTCAACCCGGAGCAGCTGATCGGGCGAAAGGAAGCGCGTCGCATGGACCGCTTCACTCAGTTTGCCTTCGTCGCTGCACGTGAAGCGATTGAGGACGCACGACTTCCTGACGACGCCGAGTTCAAGCAGCGCGTCGGCGGCGTGGTCGGGACAGGCATCGGCGGGATCATTACCTTCTGGTTGAACTCCGACAAGGCGAACGAGAACGGAACATGGGCCAAGGTCACGCCGTTCTTCATCCCGATGCTCATGGCCAACGCGGCGCCGGCGCATATTTCGATGGCATACGGTTATCAGGGCCCGTTCTTTGCGGCGGCAAGCGCGTGCGCGAGCGCGAACGATGCGATCTGCACCGCGTTTAACGCCGTCGCCTACGGCGATGCGATCGCGATGATCGCCGGCGGAAGTGAGGCTACCGTTTCGCCGCTTGCAATCGGTGGTTTCTGTTCGATGCGGGCGATGTCGACGCGCAACGACGATCCGGCGCACGCGAGCCGGCCGTTCGATCGCCAACGTGACGGCTTTGTCCTCGGCGAAGGTGCCGGCATCTTGATTCTCGAGGAGTACGAACACGCTCGGTCACGCGGCGCTTCCATCTATTGCGAGCTGCTCGGCTACGGACAGTCCTCCGATGCATACGATATCGTGGCACCGGATCCCGGGGTGAGGGAGTGCGCTTGGCCTTCGCGCGGGCTTTTGCCAGCGCTGCCATCGAGCCCAGCGACGTCGATTACATCAACGCGCACGGAACCTCAACGCCGATGGGCGACCCAGCGGAATCCAAGGCGATCGAAACGACGTTTGGGGAGCACGCATATAAGATCGGGGTCAGTTCGACGAAGTCGATGCACGGCCACGCGCTCGGGGCAGCGGGCGGCATCGAAGGGGTTGCGACCGCACTCGCCGTGGCCCGCGACACCATGCCGCCGACGACTAACTACGAGTTCCCCGACCCCGAATGCTCTCTGGACTACGTTCCAAACATCGCTCGGCGCGCGCCAATCCGCACCGCACTCTCGAATTCGTTTGGCTTCGGCGGTCACAACAGCGTGATCGTCTTCGGCAAGGTTCGGATCTAGGAGACTCTTCGGCAAGATGAGCGAGGAGAACTACCGCCGGCGCCTGCGCGCCCTGCTTCGCCTTGCAGGCGTGCGCAACCGCGAAGACTCGAGTGATTTCGAGCACGCGTTCGTACATCAGAGCTACGCCAAAGAACGCGGTGGCGCCTCGAACGACCGGATGGAATTTCTCGGCGATTCGGTGCTCGGGTGTATCGCCGCCGCTTGGGTCTTCGTCCGCTTCCCCGACGAGCCCGAAGGATTGCTGACCCTCCGCAAGGCCGCGATCGTCAACGATGCGCAGCTTGCGCGGACGGCGCGCCGCCTAGGCCTAGGAACGTTGATGCGGCTCGGCGCCGGAATGGCGAGCGCCGGCGGCGCCGATAACACGTCCGCTCTCGCCGATGCATTCGAAGCGTTCGTCGGCGCGCTCTATCTGCGTTTCGGCCTTGAAAAGGCACGGAAGTTCGTTATCGCGCAGCACATCGGGCAGCTCGATCATTCGTCCGATGCTTTGCTCGATGCAAAGACGCGTTTGCAGCATTACACACAAGAACATCTGGCCGCTACTCCCGTCTACCGGGAGACGAACCGCGGGACCCCGCAGCGTCCGGCGTTCAAATCGCGCGTCACCGTGAATGGCAAGGTCTTGGGTAAAGGGGAGGGCTCCTCGAAGAAAGCGGCACAGCAGGCCGCCGCCGAGGCGGCGCTGCTTTCCATCGCAGGTCATAGCGCCGCGGTCGCTCCGTGAAGCTCAAGCAGATACGATCCTTTGGCTTCAAAACGTTTGCCGATCCGACGGCCCTCCAATTCGGCAACGGCGTCACGGCGATCGTCGGCCCAAACGGATCGGGCAAATCGAACTTGGTCGACGCTTTTCGTTGGGTTTTGGGTGAGACGTCGAGCAAGAGCCTACGGGGGCGAGCGCTCGAAGACGTGATTTTTTCCGGCAACGAGGCGCGCAAGCCGCTCGGTCTGGCCGAAGTTTCCATCATCTTCGACAACGCCGATCGAAAGCTGCCGATCGAGTTCGCCGAGGTCGAGATCACCAGACGCGCCTATCGCGTCGGCGAGAGTGAATACTTCATCAACCGCGCGCAGGTGCGGTTGCGGGACATTTTGGATCTCTTGATGGGCACGGGCCTTGGACCCGGATCGTACGCTCTCGTATCGCAAGGCCAGATCGACGCGATCCTCACGAGCAAGCCGGTTGAACGCCGTGCGCTCTTTGAGGAAACCGCAGGCATCGGTAAATTCCTCTCCCGCAAACATGAATCGATGCGCCGTCTCGAACGGACCGAGCAGAACGCCATTCGCATCAGCGATCTTATTGCCGAGCTCGAGCGGCGTATCCCGGAGCTCGAAGCCCAGATGCGCCGAGCGCGTCGATATCGTCGCGTCGGTTCGCGGGTACGCGACTTGGAGATCCTCGCGTACCTTCGGGCGAGCACGACCCGGCGATCCGAATGCGTAACGCTGCGCGACGAAATCGGCAAGAACGAGGAGCAGCGAAGCGAGGCTGCGGCAGTAGCGGCTTCGCGCGCTGGCGAAGTGGCGCGGCTGCGCACCCTACTCTATCGCTCCGAGTTGCAGCTCGAAGAGCTGCGCTCGCAAGCGCAGAGTAAGCGGAGCGACCTCGCGCGGCTCGAGGCGCAGTATGCCGCCGCGCTTGCGCGGCGGGAAGCGCTGGAGCGGCAATCGACGCAAACGTCGCATGATGCGCAGCGGGTCAGCCAGGAGCGAGCGTCGCTCGTCACGGCAATCGCCGCATTGGCGGACCGCATAGAGCCGCTCGGAGCAGAGATCGAAGCATCGCGGGAGCGCGAGCTGGCGGCTGCGGGAGCGCTCGCGGACGCGCGCGCAAACTTGGAAACCATATTCACCAAGCTGCGCGAAATCGAGACCGCCGCTGCCGAGCTTTCGGCACGCAAAGCGGAACGGCGGGTACACGCGCAGACTGCGCGCGCGCAGCGCGAGCGTCTCGAGAATGAAGAGCGAGCCGCTCGAGAACGGGCCGAGACGATTGAGATTGCGGCGGGCGGCGCCTCCCACCGTCACGGGGAGCTCCGGCGCCAACTCGCGATCGCTGAAGAAGAATTGCTCGATGCGCGCGGACGCGCCGAGGACGCCGACCGGGAGGCGGCCCTCGCGCAAAGGAAGTAACGCGCGCGCTTTGCTGCCCACCGCGATCAATCGGGCGAAGTTAAGGCTGCGGAGTCGCGCCTACACACGATCGAGGAGCTCGAAAACTCGCTCGAGGGTCACGTCCCCGGTACGCGCGCCATCGTCGACGCCTGGCAGCGCGGCGAACTTCACGGGATCGAAGGTATCGTCTCCAATCTGATCACGACCGACGAACGGTACGCACGGGCGATGGACGTCGCCTTCGGAGTGCGGCTTTCCAACGTCGTAACGACGACCTCCGAAGACTCAGAAAGGTGCGTCGAGTTTCTCAACCGCAAGGAAGCGGGACGCGCCACATTTCTGCCGCTCGACACGCTCGCCAATCGAGAAGGGCGTCGGCTCAGCGACCAACTCGCCGGCCTGCCGGGTGTGCTTGGCTACGCGCACGCACTCGTGCGCACCGCACCGCGATTTTCCGGAATCGTGAATTTTCTCGTCGGAAACGTTCTCATTGTCACGACGCTCGACGTCGGAATAGAGCTCGTTCGCGGGCGGGGCTTGCGCGACACGATCGTGACGCTGAGCGGAGAGCAGATAACGGGCGGCGGCGCGATCACCGGGGGGCGCTTTGTCCGCGAGCGCTCGATTTTGTCACGGCGATTCCAGGCGGCGAGCCTGCGCGACGCGCTGGTCGGAATGCGAGCAAAACTCGAAGAAGCCGAGCGTGAGTTGCGCGCGGCGCACCTGCGTGCAGACGCCGCGATCGGTATGCGAGATGCGGCCCGGGAGCGTCAGGCTCGCACCGAATCGCGGCTGGTGGGGTTGCGCGCGGAAGGCAGCGCACTCGGCGCCGAGGTCGAGCGCATGGACGGCGATCTTCAAACGGCTCGCGCCGCAGTGATGGAGCTGCGCGCTCGGGCGGCACGATGCCGCGAGCTCGAGCAGGAGTACGAGGGCGAAGAGCCATCCGCACGGCGCGGCGAAGAAGAACGCATCCAACTTGAAGCGGAGCTCGCGCGCGTGCGCGAGGAAATCGTTTGCGCGCAAGAGGCGCAAACTTCCATCAACGCGCAGGGTGCCCAGTTCCGGGAGCGAGCCGCGGCGCTCGCTGCCGAGCGCGACGCTTCGAAAGCACGTCTTGCGATGCTCGATCAGGACAGCGAACGCGGCGGTCTGGCGCGCGAAGAGATGCTGGCGCAGATCGCGGAGCTCATGGAAGAGACGCGACGCGGCCACGCGCACGTCGAGGGCCTTCGAAGCGGCGTCGCTGCGCTCGACGAGCAACTCGAGGCGGCTCGCCGCGAACGCGAGGAGCTCGCCACCCGCCAGACGCAACTCGAATCGGAGTTGCGCGCTGCCGAGCAGCAAGAGCGCGAGACGGCGGCAGGCGGCGAGCGGCATCGAACGCGCCTCGCCCAAGTGGAGGCAGAGCTTGGGATGCTCGTTTCGCAGTTCGCACAGAATCCAGCGACGAGCGACGAGTGCGCCGACGTCGATAGCCGTTACCGGGACGAGCCGGACTCGGTCGCCGAGGAGCTGCCGCGCCTACGCGACGAGCTTGCGCGCCTGCAATTCAACGTCAACCTCAACGCCGAATCCGAGCGAAGCGAGGTTGCGGAGCGCGAGCAGTTCTTGCGAGCCCAGCTCGACGATCTTACGCAAGCCCGGGAAACGTTGCTCGATTCGATTCGCGAGATCGAACGTGAGACGCAAGCAAAGTTCAATGAGACGTTCGCGCGCGTCTCGGATTCGTTTGCGGTGATGTACGGGCGGCTCTTCGCGGGCGGCGAAGCGAAAATGTGGCAGACGCAGCCCGAGAATCTTTCCGAGACCGGCATCGAGATTGCAGTGCGGCCTCCCGGCAAAAAAGCCATGCCGCTTGCGGCGCTCTCCGGGGGCGAGCGCGCGATGACCGCAGCTGCATTGATCTTCGCGCTGATCGCGACCAAACCGGCGCCGTTTTATCTTCTTGACGAAGTCGACGCCGCGCTCGACGATGCGAATATCGACCGCTTCTGCGCGATGGTCCGCGAGTTCGCTGTAGATTCGCAGATGCTGATCGTCACCCACAACAAAAAAACGATGGAGATGGCCGATCGCATCTACGGCGTGACGACGCGCGATTCAGGCGTGAGCGCGATCGTCTCGGCAGAGCTCGTGCGCGAAACCGTGACCACGCTTGCCTGAAGCGTCGTCGGTACGGCGAAAGGCTGCCCTCTTTTCGCTCTCCGACAAGACGGGCGCGGCCGAGCTGGCGCACGCGTTGCACGGTCGCTGCATCGAGATCTATGCGACCGGCGGAACGCGTGCTTTTTTGGAAGAGCGCGGCGTGCCGGCGCGCGACGTCGAAGAGCTTACCGGATTTCCGGCACTTTTTAGCGGTCGCGTGAAGACCCTTCACCCTAAAGTCTTCGGCGCGATCCTCTACGACCGGGCGCAGCCCGAGCACCTGACGCAAGCCCAAAAATACGCGATTCCGGAGATCGTCACCGTTGCGGTCAACCTCTACCCGTTTGAAGCGACGGTCGCGCGAGGTCTGACGGCCATCGAGGAAGCGATCGAACAAATCGACGTCGGCGGCGTTGCGTTGCTGCGAGCCGCGGCGAAAAATTTCGAGCACGTTGCCGTGCTGACCCATCCCTCCCAGTACGCTGAATATCGCGCGGCGATCGAAGCCGGCAACATCCCGGCGACGCTGCGTCGCAAGCTTGCGATCGCGGCCTTCGAACGCACCGGCGAGTACGACGTCGCGATCTCCCATTATCTCGCCACGGCCGGCGAAGTCTTGCCGAGCGAGCTGCCGGGCGCGCTCGCACTCGCGCTTCCTCTTGCAAAACGCTTGCGGTACGGTACGAATCCCCAAGAGCGGGCGGCCTTTTACGTTGATCAGGCCGAGCGGCTGCCTGAACAGCTGCACGGGAAAGCGCTATCGTATAATAATCTTCTCGACCTCGACGCGACGCTGCGCCTTCTTTCGCGGGCCATCTTCGGCGCTCGGTTCGCCGGCGATCACCTTCGCTACGTTCGGGCCGCCGTTGTAAAACACGCGGTCCCGTGCGGGGTTGCCCAGCGATCGAGCGTCGCCGAAGCGGTGCGCGAAGCGCTTCTCGCCGACGCCGTTTCAGCGTACGGGGGCATCGTCGCCGCGGATACGCCGATCGACCGCGAGGCTGCATTTTCGCTGCGAGAGTTTTTCCTGGAGATCGTTGCGGCGCCGGATTTTGATTCGGATGCGCTCGAGATTCTCGCGAAAAAGCGGAATTTGCGCGTCATGCGATTCGACCGCGCGCTACCCGACGAGTTGGCGCGCGAGCTGCGTCTGCGAAGCGCGCTCGGCGGCGTGCTTGCCGAAGACGACGATCCCGACGCGCCTGCCGAAGAGTGGCGCGTCGTGAGCCGCCGCAAGCCCGAGGAGCCAGAATGGCACGACCTCGCCTTCGCTTGGGACGTCGTCCGGCATGTGAAGAGCAACGGAATCGTGATCGTCCGAGACGGCACGACGCGCGGAATCTGTGCCGGGCAGACCAATCGCGTGAGCGCGGTCCAGATCGCGGCGCAGCGTGCCGGCGCGCAGGCGCGAGGCGCGGCCTGTGCCAGCGATGGTTTCTTTCCGTTCGCCGACGGTTTGGAGGCGGCCGTCGAAAGCGGATGCACGGCCATCATCGCGCCGGGCGGATCGATTCGCGACGAAGAAGTCATCGCGGCAGCCGACCGCCATGGCGCCGCCCTGCTCTTTTCGACATATCGATATTTTGCGCACTGATCTTTCTGGAGCAAACGATGCCGCGATTTTTACACACCTCAATTTTCGTCAACGACATGAAAGAGTCGATCGACTTCTATACCGGGAAGCTGGGACTGCAGTTGCTCGGCGGTCCTCACCATTATCCTGGAAACGCCGATATGGCGTTTGTCGGCCGCGATTGGAACGCGTATATCGAGCTCGTCTACGACTTGGAAAGCCATCCGCCCTACGATCTGGGCAACCGCTACGAACATCTCGCAATTGAGGTCGACGCAGACCTTCGCGCTTACGTCGACGCGCTCAAAGAAAAGAACGTGCGGATTCTCAAGGACGTCTACAAATCGCCGAGCGGCACGCGCGCGATCGCGTTCGTCGAGGATCCAAACGGAATCCCGGTCGAGCTGTTGGAGCCTCGCTGAATAAGCGGATGCGCCTTTCTAGCGATAGATAAACGGATCGGAGGGCGCGGCGACGCGCTCGATCGCTCGAGGCGCGAGGCGAAGATCGCCGCGCACGCTTTCGATTCGGCCATCGACACGAACCCAGGTGCCCGCCGAATACGGCACGGCACGGTCGAGTTGAACCGCAACGGGAGCTGCGTCGGCTCGACAACAGGTGATCGCGTACCGTACGACGGCGCTCGATCTCCCGTCGCGAGCGAGCGCGCCGGTAAACGTTACATGCTCGCCCGCAAAGAGATTGGTCAGCGTCGTTTCCGTCACGTGATATTGTGGGGGTGGGGCGCCGACGAGCGCTCCAACGAGCATTACCATCGGCGCCGCTCGAGCGGAGTCGATCGAGAGCGCCGATGCCACGCCGCGCAGAGAAGTGACGCGCACGCGCAGCACCCCAATGCGGCTGCAAAAGCAGGATGAACGAGAGAGTCCCCATGGCGCGACGCTACGACGGCAAGCGCGGCCGCGAGAAGCGCGTAAGCGAACGCATCATGTCCGGCGAACCGGTGCGACGCCGCGCTGGAGCGCGCGCAAATCGACGATTCCGGCGACGCAGAGAAACGCGACCGCGGCCACCGGCGCGCGAACTCGTAATGCGCCGGCGACTGCAACGGCACCGAGGGCACACGGTGAGGCGGAAAATCCCAATGCGGCGCCAGCTATCGCATGAGCGACCTTCGGGAAGCGGGCGGGATCGAAGGCTGCGCAGACCTGAAGCGCGACCCCCGCAAGAACCGCGGCGGGCAGAAGTCCGGCAAGTTCGCCCAGCAGGTTCGACGCTTCGCCGGCATGCATCTCGTAATTCTCCCTGCATCGGTGCAGGATGCGCGCGACGAGCAGCGCCGCAAGATAACGAACGATCGCAACGCCCGGTCCGAAAACGAGCCACGTCGCGGCCGCGCCTGGAAGCGAACGCGCAGAAGGTCCGCGTCCGCAGCCGCACCCTAGGTGCTCGATTAGCGCACAGCGTCGTCGCAGCAGATGCGATAAAAGTGCGGCCGCAAACAAGAACGGCGTTGCTTCGAAGAATGCGCTTGCGGACGCCGCGAGCGCTGAGCGGACCGTATCCGGAGAGAACGTGATCGCAAGCGCCACCGTCGCGGTCCCAAAGAGGACGTTGCGCATGCGCAACAATCACGCGCGTGCGTGCAATGGCTAGGCTCACGTTAGGGCGAAGCTGACTCGAGTCATGTCGGAAAAACTGAGCGCGCCGCGCGGTACCGCCGATTCCTTTCCACCCGAGTCGGATCGCTGGAATGCCCTGGAAGAGCGCATCCACACGCTGGCGGATCACTATGGTTACGGTGAAATTCGCACGCCACTCTTTGAATCGACGGAGCTCTTCGTGCGCGGCGTCGGCGAACAGACCGACATCGTCGAAAAAGAGATGTATACGTTTACCGATCGCGGCGGACGCTCGCTCACGCTGCGTCCCGAGTGGACGGCCCCTGTCGTGCGGGCGGCGCTCGAACACCATCTGTTTGCGGCCGGCCCACTACGGCTTTATTATATCGGACCGATTTTTCGCTACGAGCGGCCACAGAAGGGACGCTATCGGCAGTCGCATCAGTTCGGTGTCGAATGCTTCGGATTTGCGGGCGCCGAGGCGGACTTGGAAGTGATTTCACTTGCTTGGGAGCTGGTTCAAAGTTACGGCATCAGCGATGCGGCACTCAATTTGAATTCGCTCGGCGACGACCGTTGCCGTCCGTTCTATCGCGAAGCGCTGCTCGAGCACTTTCGTCCGCATCTTGCCGAGATGAGTGAAGGCGCCCGCGAGCGCTCCAAACGCAATCCACTGCGTTTGCTCGACAGCAAAGACCCCGCCGACGTTCCCTTTATCGAGAGCGCGCCGGGTTTGGAGTCGTTTCTCTGCCGCGACTGCCGGGAACATTTCCACACGCTTACATCGTATCTCGACTTGGCGAAGATTCCGTTTGTGCTCAATCCCAGGATCGTTCGTGGGATCGATTACTACGACAGAACCGTCTTCGAGATTACTTCCAGCGTGCTGGGCGCCCAAAGCAGCGTGTGCGGAGGAGGCAGGTACGACGGTCTCGTGGCTTCTCTGGGCGGACCCGACGTGCCGGCCGTGGGTTTCGCGCTCGGCATGGAACGCTTCCTCATGATGCTCGAGGCTCGCGGAGAGTTCGATGCGGCCGTGCGACGAGGGATTCAAGCCGTGCCGCTGGGCGCGCAAGCGCGGACCATTCTCGTGCCGATCGTAGCGGAGATGCGCCGCCGGCTCCTCGAACCGACATTTGCCGACTATCAGGACCGTAAGCTGCTCGCGCACTTGAAGATCGCCGACCGTAACGGCGCGCGATACGCGCTCATCGTCGGCAGCGAAGAGCTCGCTTCCGGGGAGCTGGTGCTGCGCGACCTCGAACGCCGAAGCGACCGCCGCCTGCCGATTGGCGAACCAAGAGTCGTTGTCCAGCTTCTCGTAGAAGCGGGCCTATTAATGGACGAACGTTACGCCGAAGAGACGCAGACGTTGCGCGAACTGCTCGCGATCATGCACGAGCACGATCTCGACACGATCAAGGTCAAGCTTGGCGACGCAATCTACGAGCTATCGAGGCGTCAATCGGAAGCCGCGCAGTTCAGGGACTCGCCCGCGACCTCGCCGCCCCTGTCTGCGCAAGAGCAGTCCGTGACGACGGGCGACGTCAACGTGACAAAAATGCTCGCGCCGTTAACCGGCGTCTTTTATCGTTCTCCGTCGCCCGACGCACCGCCGTACGTCGAGGTTGGAGACCGCGTCGCAATCGGCGACGTTCTGTGCGTTCTGGAAGCGATGAAACTTTTCAACGAGATTCAGAGCGACGACGCAGGCAAGATCGTGCGCATCGTTCCGGGCAACGGCGAGCTCGTCTCTCAAGGGGAAGAGCTCTTTTGGATCGAGCCGTGAACTATCACGGCAGACGCGATTTCGACGAGTTGCTCGCGGACCGAAAAGGTCTTCTCGATGCCCCGCGTTATCGGGAGGAAGTTGAAAGGATCGTCGAGGCCGTCGTGACGGCGCTGCGTGGATGCAAGAAAGTCTTGTGGTGCGGCAACGGCGGAAGCGCCGCCGAAGCGCAGCACATGGCTGCGGAGCTTTCGGGACGCTTTCTGCGCGAGCGTCCTGGTTTGCACAGCGAAGCGCTTTCGGTCAATTCCTCGACGCTGACCTGCGTCGGCAACGACTACGGGTACGATTACGTTTTCGCGCGCCAAGTTGAGGCTTTCGCGCAACCGGGCGACGTGGTGATCGGCATGACCACCAGCGGCAGTTCGATCAACGTCGTTCTCGCGCTCGAGGCAGCAAAGCGACGTGGTGCCGTAACGGTGGCATTTACCGGCAACGGCGGCGGCAAAGTCGCGCAAATCGCCGACCATTCACTGATCGGACCTAACGGTTACGCCGCGATCGTTCAGGAAGTCCATCAGGTGATGGCACACATCGTTTGCGATCTGGTCGAGCAGCGCCTCATCTTCGATGGCGGCATCCCGTGACGGCGTTGATGGTGCCCGACGCGCGCACGCTCTTCGCGCGCGCGAAGGGACGAAGAGTGCTGGTCGTTGGGGATCTCATGATCGACGAATGGATTTGGGGTACGGTTACCCGGATCTCTCCCGAGGCGCCCGTTCCGGTCGTTGCGGTCGCCGATCACTCGTTCACGCTCGGCGGGGCTGGCAACGTCGCGAATAACCTTCGAGCACTGCACGCGAACGTCGTGTTCGCCGGAACCATCGGTGACGATGCGTTCGGAGATCATGTGCGCGAGCTTCTCCGAAACGAGGAAGTCGATGCCTCCGGCGTGTTTACCGCTTTTGACCGGCCGACGACCCGGAAGACGCGCATCGTCGCGCACAGCCAGCAGGTCGTGCGGGCGGATTGGGAATCGACGGCGACGCTCGAGGTAGGCGATCGCCGGCGACTCGCGCAATTCGTGAGGGAGCATGCGGCGCAGTGCGACGCCGTCATCCTGAGCGACTATGGCAAAGGACTGCTCTGCCGCGAGATAGTCGAGGCCGCGGGCAGTTGTCCGTTGGTGCTCGCGGATCCCAAGCCTGCCAACATCGCGCTCTTTACCGGAATCACGTGCGTCGCGCCCAACGCTACGGAAGCTTCAACGATCACCGGGATTGCGATCGTTGACGATGCGAGTTTGGAGCGCGCCGGGGTGCGCTTGATCGAGCTGCTCGATTGCCGGTACGCGATCGTCACCCGCGGCGAGCACGGGATGGCGCTCTTCGGACGCGCCGGTGAGCGTCTGCAAATCCCTTCAGTGGCGCGCACGGTCTACGACGTCAGCGGCGCCGGCGACACGGTCATTGCCGTGCTCGGCCTTGCGCTGGCGGCTGGAGCGCCGATCGAGCAGGCGATGCAGCTGGCAAACTTCGCAGCCGGCGCCGTCGTCGCAAAGCTAGGCACCGCGACCGCATCGCATGAGGAAATCCTCGCGCTGCTCGATCCTGCGACATGAAGGCGGAAGACTTCTTCGGGCAGCTACTCGACATCGATCAGGCGACGGCATGGCGCGATGAATTGCGAAGCCAGAGCCGCAGCGTGATCTTTACAAACGGTTGTTTCGACCTGTTGCACGCAGGGCACGTCGAGTATTTGGCTTGGGCCCGGACGCAGGGAGATGCGCTGATCGTCGGTTTGAACGACGACGAATCGGTGCGCCGCATCAAGGGCGAGTCGAGGCCGATCGTTCCCTTTGCTGCGCGCGCTGCCGTGCTGCTCGCCTTGCGCAGCGTCGACGTTGTTGTTGGGTTCGCCGAGCGTACGCCCGAGGTGCTCCTCGATCGCATTCGCCCGGACGTGCACGTGAAGAGCGACGAATACCGCGAAGAAGAACTGCCGGAACGAACCGTCGTGTTGCAACACGGCGGACGAATAGCGCTTGCTCCGCACGTTGGCTCGCCGAAGTACGACCGATCTCATCGCGCGCATTCTCGATGCGTATAGCGCTCACCGTTAACGGCCCTGGTGAAGTCGCCGGCTGGCTGCGACCGCTTCTGCGCTCGCTCTATGTGCGGCGGCCGAATCTGCTCGCACTCGTCTTTTTGGTGCCCGATGACTACGCAACCGGCTTCGAGGCCCAAATCGTGCGCGACGCGTTTCCCCAAGCCCAAGTCTTCGACCCCAAGAGCTATCTGAAGTTCGCATTTGGCGGCCGGCTCGACGGCGTTCCGAAGAGCGTCGACGTGGTGCAGTATGTCGGCGGCGATCTCCTCCACGCAGCGCGCATTCATGCGCGCTTGAAGGGACGTGCTGCTGCCTATAAGTTCTCGCGCCGCGCTTACCGCAATGTGTTCGATCGAGTCTTCGCAGTCGATCCCCGGAATGTGGAGCAGCTTACCGGTTGGGGCACTCCCCGCAACCGCATCGAACAGGTGGGCAATCTCGCAATCGACGGCGCGCTGTTTGAAGCCGGCCTGCCGGGTGAAGATCTACGGGACGACGGGATCCTCGTTATGCCGGGTTCGCGGTCATACGAGATCGAAAGCTTGGTTCCGTTCTACTTCGCAGTCGCCTTGCGCATTTTGCGCGAGCGTCCCGCTACCCCGATTGCGTTTGCTATCTCGCCGTTTACGCCGCGCGCGCAGGTTCGCTCGGCTATCGAACGAGGAGGCCATCCACGCATGTTCGGCAGAAGCGGCCGCCTCATTACTGAAGCGGGTCGCGACTATTTATCGACGATCTCGGGCGACGTGCGGATTCCAGTATTGACCAACGCGTTAGGAGCCGCACTTCGCGCGCGGCTGGTCTTGACGATCCCAGGGACGAAAACAATCGAACTGGCGGTGCTTGGCAAGCCGGCTATCGCGATCACTCCGCTCAACGCGCCGGAGGTCGTTACGATCAATGGTCCGTTGACCTATCTCGACCGCATTCCGGTTATTGGCATTCCGCTCAAGCGCGCCGTCGCGGTCGGCATCTCGCGCCGTTTCGCACATCACACGCAGCCGAACATCGATGCGGGAACGGCGCTGATTCGAGAAGTACACGGAACGGTCACGCCCGGTCGCATCGCGCGCATCGCGATCGAGTCCTACGAGGATTGCGCTTGGCTGATGTCGGCCGGCGAAAAGCTCGCGCGACTCTATCGCGACCACGTCGGCGCGTCCGATCGGATGGCGGAATCGTTGCTCGCTTTAGCGGCGTAACGCTCGTGGACTTTTCGGTGGTCGTTGCGACGAAGGATCGGGTACGGTATCTCGAGCGCGCACTCGATTCGCTGCAGGGTCAAATCGGCGCTCCGCCCTTCGAGATCGTTGTCGTGGATAACGGCTCTGCCGATGCGACCAGAGAGATGGTCTCGCAATATGCGCGTCGCTTTTCGGTCCTGCGCTACGTTGCCGTGCCCCAGCCGAATCGGGGAAAAGCACGAAATCGCGGAGCCCACGTCGCTCGCGGCCGTTACCTGCTCTTCTGCGACGACGACGTGCAACTCCCCGTTGGGTGGATCGCGGCGCACGCAGCGGCTCACGAACGAGGCGGCGAGCGCGTCGTCAACGGGCCGATTCTAAACGTCGCTTCCTATGCGGCCCGGCCCAAACCTACGCCGGCGAACTATTCGCGGGCCTTTCTCTGCACCTGCAACGCATCGCTCTCAAAAAACGCGTTCTTGCGTGCCGGCGGATTCGACGAGACTTTCGATCTCTACGGCTGGGAAGATACCGAGCTGGGCGTTCGTCTTCGTTTAGGGGGCCTGGGATGGAAGTTCGCTTGGGAAGCCTATCTTTGGCACATCAAGCCGCCCGAAGAGAACACGCTGGCCCTCGAGATTCGCAAGACGGTCGAGAAAGCGCACATGGCTCGACGATTTCTTACCAAGCATCCTTCACGCCAGGCACGGTTGGCAACCGGAGCCCATCGGCTCAACTTACTGCGCGCGCGGTATCTGCTTCCCGAATGGCTGCTGGCCCTTTACGCCGGCTTTTCGACGAGTGCGCGCGTACCGTGGCCCGTGAGCCCCCTCGCGCGGGCAGCGTTCCTTGACGCAATCTATTCGCGCGAGCTGGTGCGAGCTCTGGATGGCGAATAGCCGAGCGTTGCTGTATTGCGCGGGCGGCGGCATCGGCGATTCGCTCGTTGCCTCGATCGTCGCTAGAGCGCTGCGCGAGCGTTTCGCGGGCGTCGATGCGCTCACGCTTCCAGCTCACCGCAGCCTGCTCGAGCGAGTTCCGGATGTCGATGATATCCTGATCGACGACGGCATCGACGAACGCGAGCTTGGGAAACGGCTGTCTCGCACGAGCTACGGCGCCTGCGTCGTGACCTGGGCGACGCCCAGAACGGCACGCGTCGCTCAACTTGCGGCCATACCGGTGCGCGTAGGGCAAGCGCGGCGCATTTACTCCTTTCGGTTTACCAAACGCGTCGTCGTGCGAAGCGAAAAAGGCGACGTCACCTCGCACTGGGCGGATATCCTGCTCGATTACGGCCGCGCAATCGATTGCGACACCAGCGACCGGCAGTATCGCTTCGTGCCCACGGCCGACGACGAGCGAAAAGCCGACGAACTCGGCGCACGCCTCGGGCGCTTCCTCATCCTCAATCCATGCAACGCGGTCGCGTCGCGGCGCGGTATTTGGCCGCTCGAAAGTTGGGCGTCGCTCGCGATTGCGTTGCGCGAAGGCTTCCGCGCGCGGATACTCGTTAGCGGCGCGCCCACGGACGCACCAATGGCACAGGAGATCGTTCGCTTGAGCCGCGACGCCGCCGTCGTTTCGATCGCGGGCTTGACGACGGTCGGCGCCTTTGGCGCGCTCGCTCGGCGTGCGCGAGCTTTCGTCGGAATTACGACCGGCTCCATGCACGTCGCAGCAGCCGTCGGCTGCCCAACGGTTGGCATTTTTCCATTTCAATCCGACTTTCCGGACCGCTGGTCGCCGTTGGGAGCACGTACCGCCGTCGTTCGAGCCTCCTTTCCCTGTCATCTGGGCGACACGAAGGAGAACTGCCGCGACTATGCGTGCATCGCAAATCTCGATCGCTCGCGCATTCTTGCGGCCGTCGCATCGCTGCTCTCGTGACGAGGGCGACGATCCAGGTCTGCACTTATAATCGCGCCGCATTGCTCGGGCGAGTGCTCGAGGCGTGCTCCGATCAGACGATAGCAGACGACGTGTATGAAGTCGTGATCGTCGACGACGGCTCGACCGACGCGACCGGCGAGGTGATCGAAGAGGCGCGCAGGCGCGCGACGTGCCGTTTTACCGTCGTACGCCAGTCGAATGGGGGACTCGCGCGCGCTCGCAATGCCGGCATCGCGCGAGCGGCGGGCGAACGGATCATCTTCATCGACGACGACGTTCTGCCGCTTCCAAACTTCGTCGAAGCGCATCTCCGTGCCGGCGACCGTCATCGAGATGCCATCGTGAGAGGCGGCGCCATCGAGGTCAGCGATCTCGACGATCTGCCGCCGCCCGTGTGGGGCTTTAGGAACTACAGCGGCAACTATTTCTGGACGACGAACGTATCGGTGCCGCTGGGAATCATCCGCGGGATCGGCGGATTCGACGAATCGTTCTCTGAGTACGGCTGGGAGGACATCGATGTCGGGTTGCGCTTGCGCTCTGCGGGCGTTCGCGCGGCCTTCTATCCAAGCGCACTCGTCTACCACTTCAAGCCCAGGCCTCGCGCGGCGAGCGTCGGTAGAATGGTTGCCCAGGCCCAAGCGCAGGCGCGCACCGCCGTGCAGCTCGTACGCCGACACCCGCACTGGCGGGCGTATCTCGCGACGGGAATCAACCCCGTGCAGCGGGGCTTCCATGCCGTGTTGCGCCGGCTGCATCTAGAAGCTCGTTTTCGCCGCCGGCTCTGCGATGTCTCCGGCGATCGAGAACTAGACCGCCGCGAGTTGCGAACGGCACGTGCCTTGGCAAACGAAGCCTATTTCGCCGAACTGGAGCGCGTTCTGACGGGACACCTGTGAGAATCTTGCTCTCGCGCACGGATCGAATCGGCGATTTGGTTCTTTCGACGCCTGCGATCGCCACCGTTCGCGCCTCCTTTCCGGCGGCGCATCTTGCGATCGTGACGAGCGAGTATAACAGCGTCGTGATGGAACGCAATGACGACGTCGACGAGCTTATCGTATTGCGCAGCGGGGTTCGCCCGCGAGCTCTCGGCTCGCGCCTGCACGGGTACGACATGGCGATCGCGCTGGCGCCGCGTGCCGTCGATCTCAAGCTCGTCGGCGCCACGGGCGCAGCATTACGCATAGGATACACGTACGAACGGCGATGGTTCGCTCGCCTCACCGCAGCGTTCTACGTTAATCGCCGGATGATCTCGGAGGCTGATCCGGAGCTATGCGAGCGCGATCCGCAGCGCATCGTACGGCACGAAGTGGTGCAGCTGCTCGACTTGGTCGCCCTTGCCGGCGCCCGCCGGCGAGTTTGGGCGCTACGCTTGGACGTGACGGACGAGGATCGGGCGGCCGTGCGCGAGCTGCCGAACGGCGCGATCGTTCTTCATCTCGCTCGACGATGGTTTAGCGAAGGCAGCACGTTGAAAGGAACACTCGCGATCGTCGAAAGGCTTGCCGCGCTTGCGCCGGTCGTGATTACCTGTGCGCGCGATTGCGAGCCGATCGCGTCGCCCTTCGAATCGAGCAAAAGCGTGGCACGGCTGCTTCGCGGTCTGCCCTTTCACGAGTGGGCGGCGGTTTTCGAACGCGGCCGAGTGGTTGTAACGGTCGATACCGGCGCCACGCACGTCGCAAGTGCCGTTCGAAGGCCCACGGTCGTTGCCTTCGAACACCGGTACTTCCGGCTGAATTCACAAGAGTGGTCGCCGTACGGCGTCCCGCATGTGCTCGTGCGAAAGCCGGCACACGCTGACGCGGTTTCGATCGCCCGATTCGGTGACGAGATCGTCGGCGGCGTCGCACGGTTGATGGAGCACTGATGCCGCAACTCTCGGTTGTGATTCCGACCTACAACCGCCTCGACACGCTAGCTCATGTTTTGCCGACGCTGTTGGCGCAGGATCTGCCCCCCTCGGAGTACGAGCTGCTGGTCTGCGATTCAAATTCTGACGACGGCACGGCCCAGTATTTGGCGCAGCTGCGGACCGACTATCCCGGCGTGCGACACTTGCCTGGTGCATACAGCGGTCGTGCCGCAGCGCGCAACGCCGGAATCACCGGAGCGCGCGGAACGATCGTGCTCTTCAACGATGCCGACATTTTGGCTTCGCCGAACTTGCTTTCGACCCACCTGCGCCGCCATCGCGAGCGCTCCGGCATCGCGGTCGTCGGGTTGGAAGTGCAGGTGAAGAATCTCGCCGAGTACGCATTCAAACGCGATCACCCGCAAGCGCGCGGGCCTCTCCATCCGCCCTCCCGAAAAAAGCTATCGTGGCTCTACTTTCTCACGGGCAACGCATCCGTACGGCGAGCAGACGTACTGCGCGCTGGGTGTTTCGACGAGAGTTTCACCGGTTACGGGCACGAGGACTTGGAGCTCGGCTACCGCTTACGACGAATCGGCACCGAGATTCTCTACGAGCCGGCCGCAGTGAATTATCATTGCCAGGCGGTCTCCTACGACGATCAAAAAGAGAAGATGAGGCTCGCGGGACGATCCACGGCGCGCTTTTATCGCAAGCATCCCCACTTCGACGTGATGCTCAAGCTCGGAATGACGCCTGTTTCGCTCGGCGCGCACTCGCTGCTCTCGCGCTTGCCGCATCTGCTGGGCTACATCGATCAACTCGCCGAGCGCTCCGCGCTCGCGCGTGAGCTTTTGCTGCAATACTATTACGTTTCAGGTATAAAGGAAGCTCGTTGTGAGCGATAGAGTTTCGTGCGGGGCGCTACGCGCGCAGAGACGAAGGGGCGACGGTTGAATTGAACGGCTGGATAAACCGGCGCCGGGATCACGGGGGCTTGATTTTCGTCGATCTGCGAGATCACGAAGGCGTCACGCAGGTCGTCTTCCATCCGGAGCACGCCAGTTTCGCGCAGGCCGAGCATCTGCGACACGAAGACGTCGTGCGCGTCAGCGGTACGGTCCGCCGGCGTCCGCCGGGCACGGAGAACCCGCGTCTTGCGACCGGCGACGTCGAGATCGCGATCGGGGAGCTCGAAGTTCTCAATCGCTCGGCGGTGCCGCCATTCCAAGTGAACGCCGAGGAAGCCGTCGACGAAAATCTTCGACTCGAGTATCGTTACCTCGATCTTCGGCGCCCGCGGATGCAGCGCAATCTTCGCCTGCGCCATCGCATCCTCAAGGCGATGCGGGATTTCTTCGATTCCCGCGACTTCTTGGAAATCGAAACCCCGATGATGATCAAATCGACGCCGGAGGGCGCGCGCGACTATCTCGTCCCCAGCCGCCTTTACCCGGGCCATTTCTATGCGCTGCCCCAGTCTCCGCAGCTGCTCAAACAGATCCTGATGATCGCCGGGTTTGGAAAATACATGCAGATCGCCCGCTGCATGCGTGACGAAGATCAACGCGCCGATCGTCTGCGTGGAGTTCGTCCAGCTCGACGTCGAGCTCTCCTTTTGCACGCAGGAAGACGTGCTCGAGACGATGGAAGCGTGCATGCGTTACGTCTGGCGCACGGTTCTGCGCATCGATCTTCCGCCGTTCCCCCGACTGACGCATCAAGAAGCGCTGGCAAGGTACGGCCTTGACAAGCCGGATCTGCGTTTTGGGCTCGAGCTAGCGGACTCGACCGCAACTTTTCTCGGCACCGAGTTCGCCGTATTTCGCTCGGCGATCGAGACCGGAGGCGCCGTCGTCGCGCTTCGCTATCCGGGCGGAGCGGTACTATCGCGCCGAGATTTTGACGCGCTGACGGAAACGGCGAAGGAGTTCGGCGCGAAAGGGATGGTTTGGATTACGCTGGCTGCCGGCGGAGTGAAATCGTCCGCGGCGCGGTTTCTGACCGACGCGCAAATCGAGAGCGTTCGCAGAGCGCTCGCTGCGGAGACGGGCGATGCGCTGTTGCTCTTTGCCGACGCGCGGCCGCTCGCGTACGCCGTTGCCGGCAAGATGCGCAACGAAGTCGGCGAGCGCTGCAAGCTGCGCGATCCCAAAGCGTTCGCGTTCGCGTGGGTCACCGGCTTTCCGTACCTCGAGATCGACGAGGGGACCGGTCAGCCGCTGCCCGCGCACCATCCGTTCACGGCGCCGGCGCCGGGCGACTGGGAGCTGATCGATCGGGCCCCGATGGAGATGCGCGCGCAACATTACGACATGGTCCTCAACGGTTACGAGCTCGGCTCTGGCTCCATCCGAATACACAAAGCGCAGGAACAGCGTAGAATCTTCACGATGCTCGGCTTGAGCCCGCAGCAGGTCGAGGAGCGTTTCGGCTTCTTTCTGCGGGCGTTAGAATACGGCGCCCCGCCGCACGGCGGGATGGCGCTCGGCATCGACCGCATCGTCATGATCGCCTGCGGAGAAGAAAATCTTCGCGAGGTCACTGCCTTTCCGAAAAACCAGGTTGCGCGCGACGTGATGATGGACGCACCGACGTTAGTCCCCGAGCAGCTGTGCGCGACCTTCATCTGCGTCTGCGGCCAGAAGCTGGTTCGCGCGGCTGAAGATCGCATCGAACATCGGAGCCGTGAGCTTGCCGGTGTTCGTGTTCTGTCGGCTCGGGTGATACGAGGCAACGATGACGATCGTGCGGTCTGCGCGCGTCGCGATGATCTCGGCTCCGTGAACGAACGCACGGGCGGCGGAATCCAACGCGAAGCCCCGTTCAAGCAGCAACTTTCGGATTGCCGCGAAGGCCACGGCGCCCAGTGCGATGATGACGCGAAGCCGCTCGAGGACATCGAACTCGTCGAGTAAGTAAGAGAAGCAATTCCGCAATTCGCGTGGGCTCGGCTTGTTCTGCGGCGGCGCGCACCGGACGGCGGCGGTAATAAAGCAATCGTGAAGGCACAGCCCGTCGTTGCGATCGATCGCGTTGCGGTTGGGAAGCAAAACCCGCGCGATACAGCGCCGGATACAGAAAGCCTCCCGAACCGTCGCCGGTGAAAGGACGCCCCGTGCGATTGCTTCCATGCGCACCCGGAGCGAGGCCCACGAGCATGACCCGCGCGCGCGGATCGCCGAACGACGGCACCGGCTTGCCCCAATAAACGCAATCCCGATGGGCCCGCTTTCGCTCCCGCGCGATCTGTGCCGCGTAAGCCCGCAGTTCCGGGCAGCGCTCGCAGGCAACGACCGCCGCTTGGATTTCGTTTAGACGCATTGCAGAACGTCGGCATATTCGATGCCGATCGGTGCCACGACGTACGCGACGCCCTCGTCGCGTTGCCAGATCCGTTCAAGCGCGCTTCTCGGATAGACGACGCGCACGTTGGGTGCAGCCGGGTCGTTAACGGCACAATCGCCGTTGCGGGTGAAGCCGCACAGCACCACGAGGTGTCCGTCCGAGTGCGGGAGCGGCGCACCGGGAAGCTCGCCGTCGCGCCAGGAGTAGGAGAGCGCCAGCGGCAAGCGACGCTCGATCAGGCGTTGGGCGTGGTCGAGGTTGCAGAGATGGGCGACGACCCCACGCAGGCCGAGGCTGCCGCTGTAGGCGACGTTGAACGCCCAATTCCCGGTGCCGTTGTACGCGCGGTCGAAGACGCCGCGAGCCGTTTGCGCGACGGAACGATCGATACCATGATATGCGTGGATCATCGACAGGCTGGCGGGACTGCACCATCCCACCTCGTTGCCGCTTGCATATTGGGAACGGGCGGGAACGTCGAGTATGAGCGCATCACGGCCGTAGGGCAGTGATGGTCGCGCGCGCACGGGCGACGAGAATGCGACCAGTTCGAACTCCACGTCGCGCGCGCGAACCTCGATGCCGTCGAACGGTCGCGTAGCTCGAATCACGTCGACCTCGACGCGGACGCCCTGGAGCTGCGGACTGAACGACCTTGCGCCGGCCGGCCGCCACTCTGCATAGTCGAGCCAATCGCCGGAGGGTCGGCTCGCGCGCAGCAGACGAAAAGCGACGCGACCGTTGGATGCATGCGAATTCCAGCTCAGCACGCCGCTGCGCGAGGGCTCGAAGGACAGGAGCGCGGATTCACGGGCTCGCAAGGTTTGGGCGAAGGCCGGGGCGCTCAAATGCTCCATTGCCAGGCGTTCCAACTGTCGCCGATAAAGGCCGCGGGAACGTAGTTTCGCAGGTCCTCGTTCATCGCGGTGTAGTTGGTGCGCCAGCTAAAAAAGATTGCGGGCACCAGTTCGCGGATCCGTTCCTCTTCGAGCTGATAGAGCCGCTTGCGGGCGCCGAGGTCGAACGTGCTTGCTGCCGCTTCACTCGTGGCGTTGACGATTGGGTCGTTCAGCCACGAGGTGTTTGCGCCGCGAGGCGGGATGAACGCGCCGTTCCAGTCCCCGGAGTTGTCGGGATCGGGACCATTTGTTTCGATCGACCATTCGAGGTCGTACTTTCCGGAATAGAGCGGTCCGTCCATCGCGAAAAGATAGCTTCCCGGATAGTTTCGGATTGCAACGTCGATGCCGACGGCGCGCAGCATCGACTGCATCAAGACTTCGGATTCGGTATTCTCTTGGTGGCCGGTCGTCGCGTCGATCGTCAGGTGCATCGCCAGCGGCCCCTTGTGGAGTATTCCGTCGGCGCCTTCTTTCCATCCGGCTTGCGCGAGCAACCGCTTGGCATCGGCGGGATCGTACCGATACGCGGGAAGCGTCGGGGCCGCCCACGACGCCGGAAAGATGTCGGAAACGGCGAGTTGATCGATGCCGTGAAAGACCGTCTGATTGATGCGCTTCCAATTCGACTGCCTCGGCGATGGCGCGCCGCACGCGTAGATCGGCTAGCGCAGGTCGGCTAAGGTTGATTCCGAGATGGCGCCAGTCGGCGATCAAGCGGTGGTCGATGGCTATTCCTGCAATGCTCGAAAGGCGTCGGATTGCGTTTGGGTTTACGTTGGGATAGACATCGATCTCGTGCGTCGAGAGCTGATTGAAGAGCGTGTTGACGTCGGGGATTATCTTCCAGATCACTTCTTTTAATTTGGGCGCGCCGCGAAAGTAGCGTGAATTGGGAACGAAGCGAAGCGACGAACCGTGATTCCATTCCTTGAGCAGGTAGGGTCCGCTCGACAACGGCCGATCGTTAAAGGCGGCGTCGTTGAGGTTGGGCAACTTGCCGAGCAGGTGCACGGGCAGAGGCGGGTAGCCCGCTCCTCCCATCGCAAGGATTCCGAGGACCGCAACGTCGGGTCGTTTCAATCGAATGACAAGGGTGTAGGGATCGGGCGCGCTTGCCGACGCGATGGCGTCCCATCCGTACCGCGTTTTGATGTTGTTGGCGCGATTGTTCACCGCACGGTACGTGAAGAGCCAATCGGCGGAGGTTAGCGGGGCACCGTCGGCCCACGTGACGCGTCGGCGTAAATGCACGACGATGCGCTTGCCGTCGGAACTGATGCCTCCGTTACGGACGGTCGGGACTTGTGTCGCCAGGTCTGCAACGTACTCTCCGGATGCGTTGTAGCGAAGCACGAAAGAGTAGAGTAAACCGGCAATCGTATCGCTCGCCGCGGTGTGGGAAAACATGAGATTCAGCGCGTCGGGCTCTTCGTCTTCTCCCAGCCGCACGACGCCCGGAACGGTCCACGCGTTACGCTCGCCAATCCGCGCGACGTGCGATCGCGCGCAGCCGTAACCGAGAACGATCATCGCGAGGGCCGCCGCAATGCGACGCCCGCCGTTCACGCGGGCGCGGTCGGAAGAACCGGACGTTTGATTATCCGATGCACGATTGCCTCATAGAAAGCTTGCGCTCCAAAGCGGACGAGGTCGTCACTCGGCAACCCGGTCTCTTTTTTCGCGCGATCGATCTCGGCTCGAGCGTCATGCTCAGACATTCCGTGCGTGTTGAGGGCGATGCCGACGACTTGCGCCGGTTTTAACGTTTGAAGCAGACGTTCGTGAATCGCGATAGACTCGTCGTATCCAAGCGTCCGCGTGGGGTACGATTCGATCTGCCGGCGACGTGGGTCGCACACCAGAACGAGCGCATCGGGGGCGCAGCCGGTCATCAGCGCGAGCGTCACCGCAGCATATGCTGGATGATTGATTGCGCCTTGCCCCTCGACGACGATGAGATCGGCGCCCTCCCGAGACGCGTAAAGCACGAGCCGCTCCGCCGCGCCAGCCGCAAAATCGGCAACGACGCGGTCGACGGAAATGCCCCACCCGGCAATCAGCACGCCGGTCTGACCGGTCGGGACGAAACGTGCTTTATTTCCGGCGCGATCTGCCGCGCGCACCAACTCCAGGGAAACGGTCATCTTTCCGACTGCACAGTCGTTGCCCACGGTCAAAAGGACGGGTGCCTCGATGCCGTAGACGTCGCCGGAGAAGAGCGGGACGTCTGGCGGCCGTCGGACGTCCCAGATCCTCGTTCCCGCGGCGCGCGCGGCGGCGCGAAACTCTCGATCGTCATCGAGCATTTCATGCAACCCGCTGACGATTTCCAACCGCGCGCCGATCGCCTCGAGCACCGCGCCCCGCCACGTCTGCGGCAAACCACCACCTTTAGGTGCGGTTCCAATTAGCAGGGCGGTCGGCGAAAACTGCAGCGTTTCCGTAACGCCGGCGACGATCGGAGCGTCATTCTCGAGATACGGAAGCACGTCGCGCACACGGCGGCCGGCGTTCGACGGATCGACGATCGCAACGACCTCGTCGCTGCCGTAACGAATCACGCCGTGCGCGGTCTTCGCGTCGTCTTGGAATCGATCGGGAGCGAGAATCGCATAACGCCGGCTCAAGCAAGGGCCTTTTCGCGCACGCCGAGTCCCGGGGTATGGGGGAGGATGAGCTTGCCGCGCTCGTAGCGGACGCCGGCGTACGGATCGCGCGCGGTCAGCAGCGGTCCATCGAGATCGGCCCAATCGACGAGCGGAGAAAGGTGTGCCGCCGCCGTGGAAGCGATCGCGCTCTCGATCATGCACCCGATCATCACTTTGATGCCCATCGCGCGCGCGGTGTGAATCATGGCGAGCGCGCCACGGATTCCTCCCGTTTTGGAAAGCTTGACGTTGACGCCGTCGATGCAGCCGTTCAATGCAGGGAGATCGCTCGCCACAAGCGCGTCTTCGTCGGCAACGAGCGCAATGGTCGTTCGCTCGCGAATCGCGCGAAGCTCGTGTGGATTTCCTGCGGGAACGGGCTGCTCGCAGAGTTCGATCTCGTAGCGTTCGAGCTCGCGCAAGATGCGGATTGCGCTTTCGGCGTCCCAACCTTCGTTGGCGTCAATACGAATCGTCCCACCGTATCGAGCGCGAATCGCGGCAACCGTTTCGACCTGTTCGGCCGGCGTGCCGCTGCCGAGCTTGACCTTGAGAATCGGAGGATCGTCCGCCTCATCCAATTTTTGCAGCATCGTCTGCCGATCGGAGATGCCAATCGTGAACGAGGTAGTGGGTGTTGCCGACGGATCCAGGCCGAGCAGCGAATAGAGCGGCTTACCAAGGTCCTTGCCGATGAGGTCGTGCAGCGCCAGGTCGAGACCAGCGCGCGCGGCCGCCGGAATACCGGTGTGAAGAAGTGCTTGGAGCCGATAGGGATCGTCGGCCGCAAGCGGATGCGTTTCGAAATACGCAGTGACGCTTGCGACGGATTCGCCGTACCGCTCGATCGGCGTCGCCTCGCCGATTCCTTCGCGGCCGTCGAAACTGGCGCGAAATTACTGCCGTGCTCGCGATCGTCTCTTCGCCGCGCGCAATCTTGAAAGGGTGACGGAGCGGCAATTCCATTGCCGCGACGGAAACCGAAAGCATCGTTCGTGCCCCGACCCCTTCAACCGTTCATTGAGCCTTCCTCGGGGCTTGACCGGCAACTCTTCGATACGGTCGAGCGCCGCTTGACTGCCAGTGATAGGGTAGAGAGGCTCGACTGCGGATAGCGCGCAGCGCGCGCAGGTACCGAACCGACCTATATGACCTTGGGAGCATCAGCTCCGGAAACACGGACCGGCTTGGGCTTCGTGCCTGCCGGCTCGGCTACCGGGCCGCACCCACCTGCGAGAACGCAGGTTCGATCCACGCGCGAAAGACGCTATCTGCGGTCGAGTACTTCATCCGCCCAGCTCGCTGCGAGCGCAGGCGGTTCGCCAACGACGAACTGCCGCCGCAAGCTGCGCAACCGTTGCGGTCCCTGACGAATCGTCGATCGTGAGATATCCCCGGAAGCCGCCGAATGTCGCAATCGTTTCGGCGATCGACCGCTCACTTTCGAGGCCGGCGTCACTCCAAAGCAAGACGGTGTTCGGTTCCAGCGCGCGCGAATCGCTTGTCGCATCTAGTCGACTGAGTTCGGGGCCGAAACGCAGCCAGGCCGAATCCGCTTCTTTTGCAACGCGTTTGCAATCGTGCGTGCTGGCGGCAAAGGTTGCTGCGGCATTGCGCAGCGCAAGCGTAACGTTACGAGCTTTTGCCAACGACGTTGCGACGCCCAACCGCGTGAGCTGATCCGTCCAGGAGCCGTCGACCTCGCGGGCAAGTGCTCCCGCGACGAGCGGCGCTCCGAGCGTGACGGCCCGATCGAGCACGTCGGCCATGCGCTCCGGCGTTGTAGAGAAGAACGCCGAATCGGCGAGCGCCGCGATCGTGAGCCCTCGGTCGGTGGCCATCTTCTTGACCTGAGCGAGGTAGTCGTCGTCGCTGCGCGGAAAGTGGCGCGTGTCTAAAACGACGCCGTCGCAAGCAAGGTCGCGCGCGCAGAGATCCACGAACTCGAGTTGCGTGAGCTCGCCGCTCTGGATATCGCGGTCGAGCGAACCGCTCGCGCAAGCAAGCTTCATCTGCGCGCAACGTTCTACCGCAACGTCGTCCACCCTCGCTCTGGATGGTCTGATAAAAGATGAAAATTGCCCTTGGCGCCGATCACGCCGGCTTCGGTTACAAAGACCGCATCGTGCAGCTCCTGCGTGATCGTGGGCACGAGATACTCGACTTTGGCACGCACGACGCAACGCCGGTCGATTATCCGCAATACGGCTATGCGGTTGGAGAAGCCGTTGCCACCGGCCAAGCCGATCGCGGCGTCGTGGTCTGCGGCTCGAGTTTGGGCATCGCGATGGCGGCGAACAAAGTGCCGGGCGTGCGATGCGCGCCCGTTGCCGAGCCTTATTCGGCAGAGCTCGCGCGCCGCCATAACGACGCGAACGTTATCGCATTTTCAGAACGGCTCAGCGGCTGGGAGATGATCGAAAGAATGCTCGAAATCTACTTGGAAACGCCTTTCGACGGCGGTCGGCACGCCTATCGCATCGAGCAGCTCTTTGAGTTTGGCGACGCGCAGCGCGCGCGGACGCTCAAGGTTTTGGAGCGCGGCGAAGTCAGCGACGCACAGACCCCCAAGCAGCTTCTTGCAGCTCAGTAGCGAAGAAGAGACCGCCATGGATATTCTCGCGCGCAGCCGGATTGAAGAACAGGATCCTGAGATCTTTGACGCGATTGCCGGCGAGGAACGGCGACAACGAGATAATCTCGAGCTGATTGCATCGGAGAACTATGCGAGTCGTGCGGTTCGCGAAGCGATGGCCTGCGTGATGACCAACAAGTATGCCGAGGGTTATCCCGCAAAGCGGTACTACGGCGGGTGCGAATGGGTCGACATCGCGGAAACGGTTGCGATCGACCGGTGCAAAAAGCTTTTCGATGCCGAGCATGCGAACGTGCAGCCGCACTCGGGCGCGCAAGCCAACATGGCGGTCTTCATGACGGTCTTGCAGCCCGGAGATACCGTGCTGGGCATGTCGCTCGCCCACGGCGGTCATCTCACCCACGGCACGAAGGTGAGTTTCTCAGGCAAGCTCTACAATGCCGTCGCGTACGGAGTGAAGCGCGATACGGAGCTCATTGATTTCGATGAGGTACGCGCGTTGGCCCGGGATCATAAGCCGAAGCTCATCGTTGCCGGGGCGAGCGCGTACCCGCGGCTGATGGAGTATGCGCCGTTTCGCGAAATTGCCGACGAGGTTGGTGCGGCGGTTTTAGTCGACTTCGCGCACGTTGCGGGGCTCGTCGCCACGGGTCTCCATCCGTCGCCCGTACCGACGGCGGATTTCGTTACGTCGACCACGCACAAGACTCTACGCGGTCCGCGAGGTGGGTTCGTGCTTTGCGCGAGCCGGTGGGCGCAGGCGATTGATAAGACGGTATTTCCGGGTATCCAAGGTGGTCCGCTCATGCACACGATCGCCGCAAAAGCGGTTGGCTTTCGGCGAGGCGCTTGCGCCCGAGTTCGTGACGTATCAACGCCAAGTTGTAGAAAACGCCCGGGCGATGGCCGACGAGTTCAGCGCGGCGGGGCTGCGACTCGTCGCGGGCGGAACCGACACCCACTTGATACTCGTCGACGTCTCCGTGAGGGGCCTTACGGGTAAAGCGGTCGAGGCATATCTCGACGAGATCGGGATCACCGTGAACAAAAACGCAATCCCGTTCGATCGGCACAAGCCCATGGTGGCGAGCGGCATCCGAATCGGCACCCCCGCAATAACATCACGAGGTTTGGGCGTCGAGGAGTGCCGGGAAGTTGCGCGGATCGTTTGCGATAGCTTCGCCGACATCGAGCGCCGCTCCGAAATCGTTCGTCTACGCGGCCGAGTTCGGGAGCTTACTTCTCGTTACGACGTCCCTTAAAGTTCCGATGCGCCCCGGCTGGGACGAATATTTCATGCAGATTGCAAGAACCGTCGGCTCGCGTGCGACGTGTCCGCGCGCTTGCGTCGGTTGCGTGCTCGCGCGCGAACACCGCATTTTAACGACCGGCTATAACGGTGCGCCGCGGGGCGTTGCCCACTGCACCGAGGTGGGCTGCACGCTCGTCAACGAACATTGTTTGCGTGCGACCCACGCCGAAGCGAACGCAGTGGTTCAGGGCGCGCTGCACGGCGTCAGCCTCCACGATGCGACCGCCTACTGCACGCATCAGCCCTGCGTCAACTGTTCGAAGTTGCTCATCAGTGCGGGTGTGACGAAGATCGTCTACGGTGAAGCCTATCCCGATGCATTAGCGAGCCAATTGCTGGCCGAGGCGGGAGTGGCACTGGTTGGGTATGCGACGCTGGAGGGCGCGCGCGGTTGAGCTCTCATCCGCTGAGCCCGGGCGTTATTTATGCGGCGGCCTTCGTCATCGCGGCTGCGGTCAGCGCGTTATCGACGCCGCTGATCGTGCGCCTCGCGATTGCGCTGGGAGTAGTCGACGCGGACGGTCACGACCGGCGCATGCACGCGCTGCCGAAGCCCCGCATCGGCGGGGTCGCGGTCTTTTTCGGCTTCGCTTTTGCCCTTTTTGCAATGCTTGGCGTTACGCTGGCCTCGCCGATCGGGCTCCTTCCAGCCGCCGATCAGTTCGACGCCATTCACCGGCTCGTGGGACTGCTTTTTGGAAGCCTTCTGATCCTCGGCGTGGGGATCTGGGACGACGTCATGCAAATGCGTCCGAGGAACAAGCTGCTTGCGCAGGTCGTAGTTGCCCTGATTTCCATGCTTTATGGCTTCGTCATTCCCGGCATCACGAATCCCTTCGATCACAATCCAGGCACGAACTGGATCGACTTTCCGCTTTGGATTGGCAGTGCCCCTGACGCTTCTCTGGTACGTCGGCATGATGAATGCGATTAACTTTCTCGACGGGCTGGACGGGCTTCTTGCGGGCGTCGCGGCGATTTCGAGTCTGTTTTTGTTCGTGATCGCCGTGCTGCACGCTAATCCGGTCGTCGCCTTAGTCGTAGTCGCCTTGACCGGCTCCGCGCTCGGCTTCCTTCCCTACAATTTCAATCCAGCTCGGATCATCCTCGGAGACGCGGGTTCACTCTTCATAGGATATGTCTTTGCGACGGTTTCGATCATCGGCGCGAGCAAGACGGCGATCGCGATCAGCGTCGTCGTCCCGTTGCTCGTGCTCGCACTACCGGTTCTCGACACGGCGGCGGTCATCGTGCGCCGTGCCCGCAGCGGCAAACGAATCAGCGAAGCCGATCGCGGCCACTTTCACCATCAATTGATCTTCCGGTTTGGACTCAACGTTCGCCAAGCGGTCTTGCTGCTCTATGCCGTTTGCTTGGTGCTCGGCGCCGTAGCGCTCGCCTTTTCGGGCGAGTTTACGCACGTCTTTCGTCACCCGACCTAACGAGGGCGCCAAAATTACGTGAGCGCCAGGCTAAAGGTCATGAGCGTCTTTGGTACGCGCCCCGATACCATCAAGATGGCACCGGTCGTGCGGGCCTTGCACTTGCAGTCTGAGATCGACGACATCGTTTGCGTAACCGCTCAACACCGCAAGATGCTCGATGATTTGCTGGCATTATTCTCGATCTCGGCCTGCTATGACCTGGACGTCATGACCGAGGACCAAACGCTGACCGACGTTACGACGCGCGTGCTGACCGGTATGGAGCGAGTGTTGATCGACGCGCGACCCGAAGTCGTGCTGGTACACGGCGATACCACGACCAGTACGGCCGCGGCGCTCGCGGCATTCTATCAGAGAATCCCAGTCGGTCATGTCGAGGCGGGGCTTCGAACGAAGAATCGGTGGCTGCCCTACCCGGAAGAGATGAACCGCCGTCTCACCGCAGCCATCGCTACGTACCATTTTGCGCCGACGCCACTCGCGCGCGAGCACTTGCTTGCCGAGAACGTCGCGGCCGACGACGTCGTCGTAACCGGTAACACCGTCATCGATGCGTTCCTGGAAACCGCCGCTCGCGAGGACCTTCCCGCGCCCCCCCGCTGGGATGAAATCGACCCGCAACCGGCCGGCGATCGTCGTCACCGCGCACCGCCGCGAAAACCACCCATACATGCGCGACATATGCGTGGCGCTTCGCGAGATCGTCCAGCTGAACGAGAAGCCGCAGATCTATTGGCCCGTTCACCCGTCGCCGCGCGTCGCCCCCGTTGCCCATGACGTCCTGCGCGGCGTCCCGGGCGTCGTATTGGTCGATCCCATCGACTACGCCGAGATGGTGGCCGCTGTAAAACGATGCACGTTCGTCTTGACCGACTCCGGAGGACTGCAAGAAGAGGCGCCCTGCCTCGGCAAACCGGTGCTCGTTATGCGCGAAGAAACCGAGCGCCCGGAAGGATTACGAGCGGGAACGCTCGAGCTCGTCGGTCACGACCGGCAGCGCATCGCTGCTGCGGCGCGCCGCGTGCTGACCGATGCGGCCGTCTACGCAGCGATGGCGCATGCGGTCAATCCCTACGGCGATGGGCGCGCCGGCACACGGATCGCCGCATGGCTGGTCGCGCGATTGCGAGGGGGCGCCTATCCCGCGCCCTTCGCGGCTCAAACCGCCGCCGGGACGGCAAGCGTGAGCCCGTGAAGCCGCTCCTGCCAATAATGGTCGCCGGGGGAACCCTCGCGGCGGCGGCGGTCGTCGGACTCGTCGGCGGTGTTCTCGCCGCCGGCCGAGTTGGGGAGCCGCTCCTTGCGCCGGTCGGGCTCATGCTGGGGGCGGCGGCCGGTGCAGTCTCGGCGCTCGCCCTATTGCTGCGGTCGATGCGATGAAGTCATACTACCGGCTCAAGTGGTCGGGCGCCGCTCGAAGCGCGGTGATCGGCGTGGTGGCCTCGACCATGCTGCTGCCGTGGAGTTGGCAGGCAAGCTTAGCGCTGGCCGTGGGATTCGCGTGCGGCATCGCCAACACGCTGGCAATAATGCGCGGGAGCGAGCGTTTGGTCCAAACGGGCAACCCCGTCTTCTTTGGGTTAAGTAGTTTACTGAGGCTGGCAGGCTTTAGTATAGTAGCCGCGGCATTGGCGGCCCGCGGCCCCTCGTGGTCGCTTGGGCCGTTTCTCGCCGGATTTTTTTTCCCGCTCGCGGCGTATGCATGGGACGCGTCGCGAGCATTCCGACACACGGATAACTAAAAGCGCGTGCAGGAAAACATCGGCGAACATATCCTTTGGCATCTGCCGGGGCTCGGCGCGGTTCATGCCGACACGATCACGACGACATGGCTCGTCATGCTGGTGGCATTGGTCTTTTTCGGTTGGATCGGAGCGAGTTACCGCTCGCCGTACGTCACCAAGCGGCAAGCGGTTTTGGAAGCGGTTTTTAATTACATCGCCGACTTGGTGACGAGCGTTTTGGGCGAAGGCGGCGAGCCGTTCGTGCCGTTCTTCATCGCGCTATTCATATTCATCTTCTTGCTCAACCAATTCGGGATGCTGCCGTTCAAAGCGCTCGGATTGCCGTTCGGCGGATCGCCCACCGCAGATCTCAACACGGTCGTACCGATAGCACTGGTCGTCTTTTGCACGATTCAGGTGGTTGCATTTCGCAAAAAGGGCCTATCGTATTTGGGCCACGTTCTCAAGCCGTTTCCCGCCCTCTTGCCGGTCAACATTCTCGACGAGATTCTGCGCCCGGTAACCCTAGCTGCACGGCTGTTCTTCAACATCTTCGTTGGAGAGCTGCTCTTCGTGATCGTTACTTCGATAATTTTGGCGCGCATCAACATCGGATTTTTCAATCTGTCGTTGGGCGTTACCGTCGTTCCGATCTTGATCCAGTTTTTCAACTTCTTCGTCGGAACGATTCAAGCCTTTGTCTTCACGTTGCTGGCAATCGTCTATCTTTCGCTGGCGCTTGCCGACGAACACTAGAAAGGAACCTTTGTGAATCCAGAATCTTTAATCGCGGCCGCGGCGGTGATCTGCTTTGGAATCGTGATTTCGGGCGTCGCTTTCGGTTCGGCGGTCGGCGACGGCATCGTCGCGTCGAAGGCCGTCGAATCGATTGCGCGCCAACCGGAGGCGCGTCCAAATATCTTTCTCTTCATGTTCCTGGGCGTCGGCGTGCTCGAGGCCGTTCCGTTCATCGCGATCGCGCTCTCGTTCTACATCCTCTTGGTGGTCGCAAAGGTGCCGCAGATCATCACGACCTTGGTGAAGTAAGGCGCGTGTCATTCCTCTCGGTCGACGGGACTCTCGTCATTCAACTGATCAACTTCGCGATATTCTTCGCGGTGCTCAACGTCGTCTTTCTGAGACCCGTCGCCGCGGCGATTGCAAAGCGACGGCAGTACATCAACAGCCTCGTCTCCGATTACGATCGCTATCAAACGGAGGCGCGCAACCTGCGTGAGGAGGCAGAAGCCATTCGGGCCGCGGCGCGGCGAGAAGCCGAGCATCTCGTTGCCGCCGCGCGCGCTCGCGCGTCGAACGAAGCGGCCGAGATTTCGAGCCGCTACGCGCAACAGGCACAAAGCATCGTGGAAGCGGCCCAAAAAAGCGCTCAGGCGGAGCTCGAGGCGGCACGCGCCGATGACGGCGACGCCGTACGCCGGCTTGCGGGGCTCATGCTCGAGCGAGTGATCCCCGAGGCGGCGCAATGAGCGAGTCCCAGCTCTACTTTCACATTGCGGTTTGGAGCCAAATCGCTTCGTCGGTCCTTTTTATCGCCGCGCTCGTTTTCATGTGGTTCCGGTGGCTCTTGCCCGTTTTTTTGGCGGCACAGCAGCGCAGCAATCGGCAGATCGCGGAAGCGGAACGGCATCGGGACGAAGTAAAGGGCGCGCTCGAGGCGCTTCGCGAGGAAATCGGGAGCGCCCGCCATGACGCGCAGCTCATCGAGCGGCGCGTGAACCAGCGCGTCGAGCACGAACGGGACTTGTCGCGTAGAGAGGCCACCGGCGCCGGGGAGCGAGCATTGGCCGATGCCAATCGCGAGTTCGAGCGTGCGCGCGCCGCGGCGCGTCATCGCCTGCGCGACGAGATGGTGGCGGCTGCGCTGCGGCTCGCGCGCGAGTCCGCCATGCGGCGCGTCGGCCGTGATCTCGACGCCCGCTTCGTCGATCGCTTCGCGGATTCGCTGGAGCCCGCCGCACGTGGTTAACCGGACGCTCGCGCGCCGTTATGCAATTGCCGCGCTCACGCTTGCGCGCGAGCGCAACGCGATCGAGCGCGTGAGTGCCGACCTGGTCACCGTTTCGAATGCCATCGGCGAAAACGGCTTGGTACGCGATTTCTTCGTAGCGCCGGTCATCGAGCGAGGCGCGAAGGAGCGAGTCCTGCGCGAGGCGTTTGAAGGCCGAGTCGACCCGATCGCGCTGCATACGTTGCTGCTTCTGATTCGCAAGCGGCGAGAGACGTTGCTCGGCGCGATCGTCGCGGAGTATCTCGCGCTCGAGCGAGCGGCGCTGGGCGTGGAGGCGCTCACGCTCCAATCGGCGAGAAACCTCGACGGTGAGCAACGTTTGCGCTTGGTCTCAAGACTCGAAGCGCTTTATGGAAAAAAGTTCGAGGTCACCGAAGTCGTCGATCCGCAGCTTATTGGAGGGCTGCGCGTCATCATGGGAGATCGCCGGATCGACGCGACGATTTCCGGACGCCTCAATGCGCTCGCGCGCGAACTCGCGCAGGCCACTTAGAAAGTTGACGAATGATAAACGCTGATGAAATAGCCGGCATTCTCAAGCAACAGATCGAGCACTTCAAGACCGAGATCCAGGAAGACGAGGTTGGGACCGTCATCACGGTCGGAGCAAACCTCGCGCGCGTCTACGGGCTGCGCGGCGTCCGGTCGTCCGAGCTCGTCGAGTTTACCAACGGTCTGCAGGGCGTCGCACTCAATCTCGAAGAGGACAACGTCGGCGTGGCGATCATGGGTTCCGACGTCGACGTCAAAGAGGGCGACAGCGTCCGGCGTACCGGTCGCATCGCCTCGGTTCCGGTCGGCGATGCTCTGCTTGGGCGCGTCGTTAACCCGCTCGGTCAGGCGATCGACGGCAAAGGCGACATTGCGACGACGCGCTTTCGCACCATCGAGAACATCGCGCCGATGGTCGTGCAGCGCCAACCCGTCAAGCAGCCGTTGCAAACGGGCATTCGTGCGATCGATGCGCTCATTCCGATCGGCCGCGGTCAACGCGAGCTGATCATCGGCGATCGATCGACCGGCAAGACGGCGATCGCGATCGATACGATCATCAACCAGCGCGGACGCGGCGTCTTCTGCGTCTACGTCGCGATCGGTCAAAAGAACTCGACCGTCGCCGCGCTCGCGCAGGTGCTCGAGCAAAAGGATGCGATGGGCTACACCACGATCGTAGCGGTCAGCCCGTCCGAAGCGGCGGCGCTGCGCTGGCTGGCGCCTTTCGCCGGCTGCGCGATGGCCGAGGAACTGATGTACGCCGGCAAGGACGTGCTCATCGTCTACGACGATCTCACCAAGCACGCGCAATCGTATCGCGAGATGTCGCTCCTGTTACGCCGTCCACCCGGGCGCGAGGCCTATCCGGGCGACGTCTTCTACCTCCATTCGCGCCTCCTGGAACGAGCGGCGAAACTCTCCGACGCGATGGGCGGCGGCTCGATGACCGCCTTGCCTTTGATCGAAACTCAGGCGGGCGACTTTTCGGCCTACATCCCAACGAACGTTATCTCAATCACCGACGGCCAGATCTACCTGACGCCCCAGCTTTTCTTTCAAGGCATCCGTCCTGCCGTCGACATCGGACTTTCCGTCTCGCGAGTCGGCGGCGCGGCGCAGACCAAGGCGATGAAATCGGTCGCCGGCCAGCTCAAGCTCGAGCTGGCGCAGTATCGGGATCTGGCGGCGTTCGCCAAGCTTTCCAGCGATCTCGATAAGGCGACGCAACAGCAGCTGATGCGCGGCGAGAAGCTGACCGAGCTGATGAAGCAGCCGCAGTACCAACCGCAATCGATGGAAGACCAAGTGGCGATCATTTACGGTGCCACGCATGGATTCGTCAACGACATCGCCACCGCGCGGCTGCAAAACTGGGCATCGGCGCTGATAGATTTTCTCCGCGACAAGCACCCGGAGGTTCTCAACGCAATCGCGCAAAGCGGACAGCTCTCGGACGAGACGGCCAAGCGGCTCGATGCCGCGCTTGCGGAGTTCAACAAGAGCTTTTAGTGCGAAAGGCAATTTGCTCGCGTCAGGTGGCGTTTCGAGCCACCGGTTATGTGAGACCGGCGTAACGTGCCGACCGTACGAGACTTGCGCGACCGCATCCGGTCGCTCAAAAACACGCAACAGATCACCAAGGCGATGAAGCAGGTCGCCGCTTCCAAAATCCGCCGCGCGGAGGCGGTGCAGAAGCGCGCGCGGCCCTACGCTGACGCACTGGCGGAAATGCTCGGCGATCTCATCGCCGCCGTGACGTCGGTCGACCATCCCTTCATGAAGCCTGGTCACGAGGGTGCTCCGGCGGGTATGATCCTCATAACGGCGGACAAAGGCCTCGCGGGCGCCTTCAACTCCAACGTCGTAGGTGCGGCAGCGGGGTTTGCACGCGAACAAAGCGGCGTGCGGTACTACACGATCGGCCTTAAAGCGCGTAACGCGGTTCGCCGCCTGGGCATCCCCGATCATCGAACTTGGCAGCTGGGGGCGGCGTCGAAAATCGACACTGCCCGGCAAGTCGGCCACGCCGTATCCGACGATTTCAATCGCGGCGCCATTTCACAAATCGTGCTCGTCTCCTCGAAGCTCTTGACGAGGATGTCGCAGCGTCCGCAAACCCGTAAGCTCGTACCCATTCTTGCCGAAGATCTTGCCGCGCTTCGCGGTACGGACGACACCGAAACGCGAAAAGAGGAGGCGCGCGGCGCGATCGAGTTCGCCCCGTCGCCCGAGTTCGTGCTCACACGGCTCCTCCCCAAGTACCTCGAGTTCACGATCTATTCGGCAATGCTCGAAACCGACGCCGCCTTCTTTGCCGCTCAAATCGTCGCCATGACCAACGCGACGGACAACGCTTCGAACTTGATCGACGAGCTCACGATTGCAATGAACAACGCTCGTCAAGCGGCAATAACCAAAGAACTTTTGGAAATCGTAGCCGGCGCGGAGGCACTCGGAGTCGAGTGATGTCATATCCTTCCTACGGCCGCTTGCTCCGGCGCTCCGCTTCGCTCGGCCTCTGCGTCGCTTTCGCCGTCCTTGGCTTTGCGACGCATTCACACGTTGCTGGAACGACATGACATCACTCGACTCCTCGCTAGAAGAGATGCAGCGTATGGCGGCTAAAAGTAAGGACACAATTGATAAAATGACGGAAGCTGATACCGGTAAGGTCGTTCAAGTGCTCGGCAACGTCGTCGACGTCGAGTTTACGCCGCTGACGCTGCCGAAGATCAACGACGCTCTGCGCGTCGGAGTCAACGAAGATTCTCGACTTTCGACGGCGTCTGCCGGCAGCGAGCGCGGCGAGTCGGAGCGCTCAGGAGCCGTGGGTGACGGGGCGGCGACGGGTCACGGAGCGCAGCTCGGCGGGAGCGCGATGGAGGCGCGTCAGCTGACGCTCGAAGTGCAGGACGAGCTCGGCGATAACCAAGTGCGGTGTCTCGCGCTCGGCTCCACGGACGGATTGGTTCGCGGCGCGCCGGTCCGAAGCACGGGCGGTCCCATCGAAGTGCCTGTCGGCGAAGGCACGCTCGGGCGAATATTCAACGTGCTCGGGGAGACGATCGACAGCGACGAGCCCGTAAACGCAGCCGCGCGCTGGCCGATCCACCGGCCCGCGCCCGAGCTTAAGCATCAAGAACCGACGGCGCGCATCTTCGAAACTGGTATCAAAGTCGTCGATCTCATGGCGCCGTACACGCGTGGGGGAAAAGTGGGACTCTTCGGCGGCGCCGGCGTCGGGAAGACGGTTCTTATTCAAGAGCTGATTCGCAACATCGCGTACGTGCACAAAGGCTTTTCCGTCTTCACCGGCGTCGGCGAGCGCACCCGTGAAGGCAACGACCTGTGGCTCGAAATGAAAGAGTCGGGCGTTCTTGCGCAGACGACGCTCGTCTTCGGTCAAATGGACGAACCACCCGGCGTGCGCTTCCGCGTCGCGCAAACCGGCGTTACGATGGCGGAATACTTTCGGGACGAACTGGGCGCGGACGTGCTGCTTTTCATCGACAACATCTTTCGCTACATGCAGGCCGGATCGGAGGTGTCGGCGCTCATGGGAAGGATGCCGTCGGCGGTCGGTTATCAACCAACGCTCGCCACCGATATGGGCGTGCTCGAAGAGCGCATCACCTCAACGCAGAAGGGCTCGATCACCTCCGTGCAAGCCGTCTACGTTCCAGCCGACGATTATACGGATCCGGCGGTGGCGACGACCTTCGCTCATCTCGACGCCACGACGGCGCTCTCGCGCCCGATCTCGGAGCTGGGCATCTATCCGGCCGTCGATCCGCTCGCATCTACCTCGCGCATCCTCGATCCCCAGATCATCGGCGAGGAACATTATGCGGTCGCCCGCGGCGTCCAGGAAGTGCTGCAACGTTACCGCGATCTGCAGGACATCATCGCGATCTTGGGGGTGGAAGAACTCTCGGAAGACGACAAAGTCGCGGTCGCACGAGCGCGGCGCCTTCAGCGCTTCTTCTCGCAACCATTCTTCGTCGCCGAACAGTTCACCGGGCGTCCCGGCAAGTACGTGAAGCTTGCGGAAACGATCGCTTCCTTTAAAGAGATTCTCGACGGCAAGGTCGACGACTTGCCGGAGGGAGCGTTCTTTTACGCGGGCACCATCGAGGAAGTGCGAGAGAACGCAGAACGCATGACGCGTGGTTAGGAGCCTGTTGGGTTACGGCAACCCTGCGGGCTGCAGGTCGATTTCGATGATTTTGTTGTCGCTCGGTCGGTCACAGAGCGCTGCTATGCTCCCTCCCTCGCTCCTAAAACTCATTCGAAATCGACCTCAGCAGCGCACATGACCGTAACCCAACAGGCTCCTCACGTCGTTCCGTTCAAGCTGGTCACGCCGACCGAAGTCGTCTTTGAAGGCGAAGCCGAGCTCGTTATCGCGGTGACGACGGAAGGCGAAGAAGGCATCCTGCCGCGGCACGCGCCCTTTCTTGCGGCCTTGAAGCCGGGCGTCTTGCGCGCCAACGTCGTGCGCGATGGTGCGAGTTCTCGTCTCGAGCTCGCTACGAGCGAAGGATTCATGCAAGCCCTGCCGGACCGCGTCACCGTTCTGGTCGATCAGGCCGTCCGCTTCGAGGAAGTCGACGTTGCCGAGGCTCGACAAGAGCGCGCCGACGCCACCGAGCGGCAAAAGGCAGCCGGCGGTGATCGCGAGCTCCATGCGCGGGAGCAGGCCGCGATCGAATTCGCCGACGCAAAACTGCGGCTTACCGGCCATAGGTAGGCGAGCGGGCAGTCGAATCGAACGGTAAACCGGCAGAATGCTCGAACGGCTCGAGACAACGCTTCGGATTCGGGGCGGCGCACGTTTAGAGGGTTCAGTGGCGACGCATGGCGCGAAGAATGCCGCGCTGCCGATCATGGCGGCATCGCTTCTCGCCAAAGGCACGGTGACGCTCCGCCGCGTTCCCAGGATTACGGACGTCTCTGTCATGTCGTCGCTGCTGGAAGCTTTGGGCGCGCGTATCCGCTACGAAGGCGACAATACCGTGACGATTGATGCCAGCAACGCCGCGTCCTATCGCGCGCCGTACGCGCTCGTCCGAAAGCTTGCCGCTTCATTCGACATCGTCGGCGCGTTGCTGGGCCGTTTCGGCCGCGCCGAGGTACCGTTGCCGGGGGGATGCGTCCTGGGCACGCGAGCGACCGACATGCACGAGCAGGCGTTCCGCGCGCTCGGATGTGACGTCCACAGCGCGCATGGCTATCTGATCGCGCAGTCCCGCGATGCACGGCTGCGCGGTGCTGAGGTAGAGTTTCGAATGCCCAGCGTTGGCGCGACGAAGAACGCGATGCTCGCAGCCGTCTTGGCCGATGGAACGACGACGGTGAAGAACGTTGCGATGGAACCCGAAGTCGTCGACCTCGCGGACTTTTTGAGCGCGATGGGTGCAAAAATAGCGGGGCAGGGAACCGATACAATCGTGATCGACGGCGTTCCCGAGCTCCATGGCGTCGCATACGAGATCATCCCCGATCGCATCGTCACGGGCACGCTCCTCCTGGCGGGTGCCGTGACGCGAGGCGACGTGACGGTAACGAATTGTCGTCCCGATCAGCTGCATGCGCTGACCAACAAGCTCATCGAATGCGGCGTCGTAACGATCACCGGCGAGGATTGGATTCGAGTAAAGGCCGACGGCATCACCGGCGGGACCGACGTTCTCACCGCACCTTATCCCGGCTTCCCCACCGACCTGCAGCCTCAGGTCGTCGGTTTTCTTTGTACCTGTCCGGGAACGAGTATCGTCGAGGAATCGATCTTCAACGCGCGTTTCTCCTACGTGAACGAACTTGCGCGCATGGGCGCCGATGTCAAAGTGACTATGGAGAGCAACGCGGCGGTTATCAAAGGTCCTAAGCAGCTCTCCGGCGCACCGGTCGAGGCGCCCGACATTCGCGCGGGCGCGGGTCTCGTCGTTGCGGGGCTCGCAGCGGTGGGAGAGACTGAGATCATTGGCCTCGAGTACATCGACCGCGGGTACGAGCGACTGGAGGAGCTGCTTTCCGAGCTGGGAGGTCAAGTGCAACGGAGCAGCGGCGTGACGCCGCTCGTCGAGCCGGCCGGATTTTTCGAGACGAGCGAATACCCGCGTGTTACCGCGACCGGATAGGTCGTATTCTCAGCACTAGGAGTTATCGTTGGACATCGGGATCGACCTCGGTACGGCAAACGTACTCGTTCACGTGAAAGGGAAAGGGATCGTTCTGCGGGAGCCGTCGGTCGTCGCCAAGGACGTTAACTCCGGCAGAATCTTATCGGTCGGTCAAGAGGCACGACAAATGCTTGGGAGGACGCCCTCCCATATCCAAGCGATCCGGCCGCTACGCGACGGCGTCATTGCCGACTTCGAAACGACCGAAGCGATGCTTTCCTACTTTATCAAGAAGGTAATGAAAGACCGCTCGTGGTGGTCGGCTATTCTGAAGCCCAAGCCGAACGTGACGATTTGCGTGCCGGCCGAGATCACGAGCGTCGAGGAGCGCGCGGTCAAAGATGCGGCGAAATTGGCGGGCGCGCGAGAGGTGGGAATCATCGAGGAGCCGATGGCAGCCGCAATCGGCGCCGGTCTACCGATCGACGGACCGTCCGGCAGCATGGTCGTCGATATTGGCGGCGGGACGACCGATGTGGCCGTGATTGCCCTTGGAGGCATCGTCGTTTCACAGTCGCTGCGTGTTGCCGGCAATAAGATGGACGAGGCGATCGTTCGCTTCATCCGCCGAGTCTATAGCCTGATGATCGGTGAACGGACTGCGGAAGAGATCAAGATGAAAATTGGTTCGGCCTACAAGCTCGAGCAGGAGCTCGCGATGGAAATACGGGGACGCGATTTGATCAACGGGTTACCAAAAACGGTCACGATTACCAGCGAAGAAATTCGAGACGCGCTTTCCGAGCCGGTGGGCGCAATCGTCGAAGCGGTAAAATC
Source organism: Vulcanimicrobiota bacterium (assembly GCA_963767725.1). Classification (GTDB taxonomy): domain Bacteria; phylum Vulcanimicrobiota; class Vulcanimicrobiia; order Vulcanimicrobiales; family Vulcanimicrobiaceae; genus Cybelea. Next base: position 189,657 of record CAVYEN010000002.1, on the reverse strand, counting down.
GGTTCTCGAAAAGACGCCGCCGGAGTTGTCCGCCGACATCATCGATCGCGGCATAATACTTACGGGCGGCGGTGCGCTGTTGCGTGGATTTGACAAGCTGCTCTCCGCGGTAACCGGCGTTCCTGCGATCGTCGCGGACGACCCGCTTTCGTGCGTTGCCATTGGTACCGGCGCCAGGCTCCGGGCCTGATCGGTAAAGGATGCCGGTCGAGCGATTTGGACAGCTCATTAATGCCAACGCCGCTCAACCGGACGAGGTCTTCGAAGCCGTGGCGAGCGTCGTCTTCTCTGGGGGCACCGTCATCGTGCCTAACGATACGAGCTATCTGCTGGGGTGCGATCCTTACGATTATGAAGCAATTGACCGCGTCTATGCTGCGATGGGCAGGCCCGACAATCGGCCCCTTACCATGCACGTCGCGACGACGCAAGAATTCTTGGAATACGCTGCCGATAATCCCTTGGCGGTCGTGGCCGCCAAGCGATTACTCCCGGCGCCCGTAATCGTGCTCATACGTAAGCCGGCGTTCGTCAGCGACGAGTTGGCGGCGGGCTTGCAGACGCTCGCATTCCGCGTTCCGGACGATGAATTTGCGCGAAGGCTATTCGAGCGATGCGGCCCAATCGCCGGAACTACCGTGAATCCGCGAGCCGGCGCGCGGTATCTGGGCGGCGGCGATCGCTCGATGCTGCCGAGCGCGGATCTTCTGGTGGAGCACGGACCGACGCGTTATGATAGTGAATCGTCGATCGTCGATCTCTCCGGCAGCCACGCGCGTTTGCTGCGGGAAGGCGCCGTCTCAGAGAGGCGCCTCATCGAGTTGTTCGGCCCGATCGAACGTCCGACGGTAAAGGTACGACAGCAACGACAATGATTCGCTCCTGCTTGGCGCTTTTCGGCGCGATCGCGCTCCTGACGCCTTTTGTTAACGCCGCTCCGCCGCACTCGCCTCATCCGCGAGCGCGGGCGCGTACTCCCGCGCCGGGTGCAAGCTCGTCGCCAAATGCTGCACCGGCGTCCTTCGACTTAGGAGTCTGGACGGTGCGCGCGAGTTCGCTCGACGCAAATTTCAAGAGCGGTGATTTCAGCACGCCCGAGAAGGTGATGATGACGCGCTCGGGTGGAGACGTCAGCGCCGATCGCGCGAACGGCAACTACAAGAAGCAGGTACTCTACCTCAACGGGCACGTCGTCATGCACGATATGCAAGGCAACGTGGAAAGCCTCGGAGGTGGGGCTACGCCGAGCGCGCCGAGTCCTTCGACATTGACCGCGGATAAAGCGCAGATCGACGGAGCCGCAAAGATTTATAAAGCCCTTGGAAACGTCCATTACGTGCAGGCCGATACCGTCGTCGACGCCGATACCGGCACGCTCAATGATGAAACGCATACGCTCCTGCTCGAAGGCGCCGTCCACATCGCCCAAGGCACGCGCAACATGAGCGCGCGCAGGGTGCTTTACAACACCGCCACAGGATCGGCCCACGCGGAGGGAGACGTCACCATGCAGTTTCCAAGCGAGATACATCGGACGTTCGCCACGCCCCGACCGATCAAAGTGCCCAAAAACGCACTTACTAAGCCGGTTTCCAGCTCAGCTCCTTGATGCTCGGTTTCGCTCGTCAAGAAATGCCGCTCGCGGCGCGCATGCGGCCGCGAACGCTTGACGAATTCGTCGGGCAAGACTCGTTGCTCGGAAAGGGGCGCGCGCTGCGAGCCGCGATCGAGCGTGACGCCACGCCTTCGATGATCCTCTGGGGGCCGCCGGGCAGCGGAAAGACCACGCTGGCGCAGATCGTCGCACGATCGACCGGCGCGCAATTTCGAAAGCATGTCGGCAGTGAGTGCCGGCGTGGCGGATCTGCGGCGGGTCGTCGGCGAAGCGCGGGCTCGACGGCGTGTTGGAAGGCAGACGGTGCTCTTTATCGACGAGATTCACCGGTTCAACAAAGCGCAACAGGACGCCGTGCTTCCGTACGTCGAGGACGGGACGGTAACGTTCATCGGCGCGACGACTGAGAATCCATCGTTCGAAGTTAATTCCGCTCTGCTTTCTCGGGCTCGCGTATTCGTGCTGCAGCCGCTCTCGGACGACGACATCGGCCTCATCGTGGATCGGGCTCTCGAGGATCGCGAGCGCGGGCTGGGCACTCTAGACGTGCGCATCGACGACGAAGGCCGCCGTCTCTTGGTCTCGCTTGCGAACGGCGATGCGCGTGCGGCTCTCAACGCGCTCGAATTCGCGACCGAGACAGCGACTGCGCGAGGCGCCGAGCGGACGATCGACGCTCCGCTCGTGCACGAAGCAATGCAGCGCCGGGGATCGCAATATGACAGAGCCGGCGACATGCACTACGATACGATCAGCGCGTTCATCAAGTCGGTGAGGGCCAGCGACGCAGATGCATCGCTCTACTGGCTCGCGCGCATGATCGATGGCGGCGAAGATCCGCTTTTTATCGCGCGTCGTCTGGTCATCCTGGCATCGGAAGACATAGGTCTCGCCGATTCCGATGGATTGAAAGTGGCGGTTGCCGCCCAGCAAGCCGTGCATTTTATCGGCATGCCGGAGGGTTCTTTCCCGCTTGCTCATGCGACGCTCTATCTGGCCACCGCGCGCAAGAGCAATGCCGTCGGGCGAGCGTTTAGCGCGGCTATGGACGACGTGCAGCAAACGCGCAACGATCCGGTTCCAATGCACTTGCGCAACGCGCCGACGGGATTGATGCGCCAACTCGGTTACGGGAAGGGATACCATTACGCCCACGACGACTACGACGTAGTCCAGCTCAACTTGCCGCCGGCCTTGAGCGGGCGCCGCTACTACGATAAAAGGCGGTCCGAGTGATTCTCGGACCGCCAGTTTCCCGTTGCTACTTCTCGGAGTGTGCGTTGGAGCTTCGCACAACTCGATGATAAAACCGCATACTGTGAGCGACCTGTGAATTCCGACCGAATTTATCTCGACCACGCCGCGACGACCCCACTGCGAACCGAGGTTGCCGACGCGATGCGTGAAGCATGTGCCGACGCAAATTATAACCCAAGTTCATTGCACGCCGAAGGGCGGCGTGCGCGAAGCGTTCTCGACGACGCTCGCAAACGCATCGCATCCTTGCTCGGTGCTGATGCAAACGAAATCGTTTTCACGTCGAGCGGCACTGAAGGCGACAATCTCGCCATTTTTGGCGTTTTGGGGACCGCGCAGCGTGGGGCTCACGTCGTAACGACGGCAATCGAGCATCATGCCGTTAGCGAGCCCCTGCGCGAGTTGCACGACCAAGGCGTTCAAACGACGGTACTGCCGGTTGACCGGCGCGGCGGAGTCGACGGTATGCAACTTCGCGTCGGCGTTGCGGCCGAACACCGTGTTAGCGTCGGTGATGTACGCCAATAACGAGATAGGAACCGTGCAGCCCATTGCAGAGCTGGCGCAAATCGCTCGCGAGCGCGGCGTTTTCTTGCACACCGATGCGGTGCAGGCGCCCAATTGGCTGTCCCTCGACGTTCGCGAGCTCTGTGTGGATCTTTTGACCCTCTCGGCACATAAGTGCCAGGGTCCCAAGGGCGTCGGTCTGCTTTACGTGCGCCGGGGCGTACCGCTGGCCCCGCATCTGCGCGGCGGTGGTCAAGAGTTCGGGCGGCGGCCGGGAACCCGATAATTTGCCGGGCATCGCCGGAATGGCGCGAGCGCTCGAACTGGCGGCGCTCGAACGCGGCGAGCAAAGCGCGCGGGTCAGCGCACTGCGTGATCGGCTTCAGAGTGGGATTTGTGCGACGATTCCGGAGGTCTGCGTAAACGGCATCGGCTCCCGTCTGCCCAACAATCTGAACGTCGCCTTCGCGGGACTAAAATCCGACGCGCTCCTCATTGCGCTCGACCTCGCCGGCGTCGCGGTATCTGCAGGGAGCGCCTGCACTTCAGGAAGCCTCGAACCGAGCCACGTGCTTGCCGCCATGGGACTAGAAGGCCGCTGGCAAAAAAGCGCAATACGGTTCTCCTTGGGTACCACCACCACGGCGGCCGAGATCGAGAGGGTCTTGACGATCTTACCGCCGCTCGTCGCGGACCTTCGACGCTCGCCGGGGCACCTTGCGCAAGAATGGGTAGACTCAAAAAGAACCGCGCGCGGCTGGAGGCAGAAGCTTGAGCAGCACTGAGTACGGCGTCCTTGTACTGGACGTGCTTGGAGGGGTAGGTGCCCTCCTGATCGGCATGGGCGTCTTCATCGCCATGCTCGCGTTGGCGAAAACGCTCGCGCGGCTTCGGACGACTTTGGACGGGGTGGATCGGCAACTCGAAAACATCGGCACGCCGGTCACGAGTACGCTTTCGCACGTGGACGAGGTGACGAATTCGCTCCAGAACACCGCCGGCAGCCTCGCGCGAACCGCCGACCTGACGAAAAGCGCCGTCGAGCCGGCGATCATCAACGTCGGCGCGACCCTTAGCGGCGTTACCGCCGCTGCCCGACGCTTGATTACTGGACAAGGCGCAAGAGCCAAGGAGCAGCTTGACGATGGATAAGAGCAATGGCGGGGGCGGCGGATTCTTCGCAGGTTTTCTTATCGGAACGGTCCTTGGAGGCACCGCAGCGGTATTTTTGACCCAAGGAGAGACGCGTGACCGGCTTGCGGAGAAAGCGCGTGAGGCCGGGAACTTTGCAATGGACGCAAGCGGCGACCTTCGAGGAAAGGTGAGCGACGTTACGTCGCAATGGCAATCGAGCGTCTCCGAGCTCTACGAACGTGGACGGCGGGTAGTCGAGAGCGCGCGCGCAAACATCGACGCCGCGGTACTCGAAGGCAGAGCCGCCGCCTACGAAACGGCGGATGATTTGCAGCGTAAAGCCGAGGAGTGAAGGTTGGACATCAAGGTGAACGTCCGCGAAGCGCCGGGTGACTGCTACGTCGTCGAGCTTAGCGGCGAAATAGACGTGTATACGTCGCCAAAAGTGAAGGATGCGATCGGGACGTTAATCGATCGCGGCGTCTACCACTTGGTCATCAACCTAGAGAAGGTGCGCTATATCGATTCGACTGGCCTCGGCGTGCTGATCGGCGGTCTCAAGCGAGTTCGTGAGCACGGCGGCTCGGTGAATTTCAGTCTGCACCAACCCGCAAATCAAGAAAATCTTCGACATCACTGGTCTCGTTAAGATCTTCGGCATTTTCGACAGCGAAGATGCCGCAATGAAGGCCCTCGTATGAATGAGGCTCTCGAGCACGCTCTTCCGGATCTAGTCGAGCTTCGCATCCCCGCTCGGCCGGAATGGGTCGCGCTCGCACGCCTCGCCGCGGCCACGGCCGCCAATCGCCTGCATTTTTCGATCGAAGAAATCGAAGACATAAAGCTCGCAGTAGCGGAAGCATGCACGGCCGTGATTCAGAACGACGGCCATGGTGAGTTCATCCAACTCACCTGCGAAGCGCTCGGAGATTCGCTGCGGGTGCACGTGCACGACAGTGGCCGTCTTGGGGTGCGAGCTGCGGACAGCCAGCGCATGAGTTTCGAAGAAGCGCGTATTGCCGGCTTAGGGATCTTTCTCATACGCACTCTGATGGACGAAGTGAGTTACGACGTCCACGCTGCACATGGAACGGATCTCCTAATGGTAAAGAGGCTGGCCGCCCGGCCCAAATAGCTCGTGACCTAGTGTACGAAAGGGACCAAGCTCGCCCTAATCGTGAACGGACGCGCGCGCTCTTCGCGCGCTTCATTCGCGCGCGTGCGCGCCATGCCGCAAATACGGAGAAGGTCGATCGAGAGTACGAGCGCTTGCGCGACGACCTCGTCGTCGTGCATCTGAACTTGGTGCGTTTTTTGGCGGTGCGTTTTGCCAACCGCGGGGAGCCGCTCGACGACCTCGTGCAGGTTGGAACGGTTGGATTGCTCAAAGCGATCGATCGCTTCGACTTGGAGCGCGGCGTCGAGTTTACGACGTACGCCACCCCGACGATCGTCGGGGAGATTAAACGCTATTTCCGCGACAAGGGCTGGGCGGTGAAAGTGCCCCGCCGCTTGCAAGAGCTCAATCTCGCCGTCAATCGCGCAAGCGATAAGCTAGCGATCGAGCTCGGACGCAGCCCGACCGTGGCGGAGCTCGCGGGGCATTTGCGGGCCGACGAAGACGAAATTTTGGAAGCTCAAGAGCTCGGACAGGCGTACAATTTGCTTTCGCTCGACAGCGAGGTTTCGGGTGAGACGGATAAAAAATCGCAGACGCTGGCCGACACGGTCGGCGTCTCCGACGCCGGCCTCGAACTGCTCGAAGACCGCGCGAATTTGGAGCACGCTTTTCACGCGCTGAGCGGCAGAGAACGCGTGATCATCTACCTGCGTTTCTACGAATCCATCTCTCAGACCGAGATCGCCAAGCGGCTCAACGTCTCGCAAATGCACGTCTCTCGCCTGCAAGCAAAGGCGCTCGAGAAGCTGCGCGCCGTTCTCGCGGAATAAACGCGCTGATACGGGGCGCACTATGCGGTCAGTGCGGGGCGTGTGAAGGGAGGAGCGGAGCCAGGATGGCGAGAGCGACGACGAGGCGAGCAGCTTTTTCGCGGGATGCGAAAAAGCGAGCGTCCCCGCATGACCGCGTAGTGCGTCCCGTATCAGCGACTCTAGGCCGTCCTGTTATAATCAGGCTGCTATGAAGAGCCAGGAGCTGCGTAAGGCGTGGATCGACTTCTTCGTCGGCAAGCAGCACAAGCTGCTTCCGCCGGCGAGCTTGATCCCACACGAGATGTCGACGACGCTCTTCACGATCGCCGGGATGGAGCAGTTCGTCCCCGTCTTTCTCGGTGAGCAGCCCCCGGCGGCGCCGCGCGTCGTCACGGTCCAGCGTTGTTTGCGCGTCGCGGGGGCGAAAAGCGACATCGAGAGCGTCGGCCGAACCGGACGGCACGGCACGTTCCTCGAGATGCTCGGCAACTTCAGCTTCGGCGATTACTACAAGCGCGAGGCCATTAGGTGGGCGTGGGAGTTCGTCGTCGACGTGTTGCACCTCGATCCCGCACGTCTCTACGTTACCGTTCACATCGGCGACGACGAGGCCGAGCAAATCTGGACGCGCGAGGTCGGACTAGAATCCGAGCGCGTGACGCGCTTCGATGAAGAGAACTTCTGGACGATGGGCTCGACCGGGCCGTGCGGCCCGTGCACCGAGATCTTTTACGATACTGGCCTGGACCACGGCAGCGGACCGGACGATACCGGACCCAACCGTGGAAATCGATACGTCGAAATCTGGAATATCGTCTTTCAGCAGTATAATCGATCGTTAGACGGAAAGCTCGAGGAGCTGCCGCGCAAGGCGATCGATACTGGCGCGGGTTTCGAACGAATGCTGGCCGTTTGTAACGGCGTGGCTTCAATGTATCACACCGATCTTTTTACCGACTTAGTTGCGGCGCAGCCTGTTATCGGACGCACGACGCTTTCGCCGGACGAGCAGTCGGCTCGTCAAAATATTATCGCGGATCACGCCCGCGCCGCCACATTTTTGGTCAACGACGGCATCTATCCGTCAAATACGGATCGGGGCTTCGTACTGCGGTTTTTGATTCGTCGCGCCATTCGCAATGGCAAGCTGCTCGGATATTCCGATGGTTTCCTCGCCGAGCTCGTTCCGGCAGTCGTCCGTTCGCTGCGACCGGGCTATCCCGAGCTTCGTCAAAGTGCAGCCCGGATCGGCGCGGCGCTGCGCCGAGAGGAGCAGATCTTCGAGCGAACGCTGGAACGCGGCATGGCGATGCTCGATAGCTTGATCGACGACGCGATCGCCAATCGGGGTAAAATAATCGGCGGCGATGCGGCCTTCACGCTGCACGATACCTACGGCTTTCCCGTTGAGCTAACTCGCGAGATCGCCTCCGAGCGTGGCGCCGTCGTCGACACGCTCGCATTCGACCGGCTCATGGCAGAGCAGCGGGAGCGCGCGCGGCGGGACGCCGCGGCAAAACGCGAGATCGTTGCGTTGGCCGATCTGCCAGCGATTAGAAGTGAGTTTACCGGGTACGACGAGGGACTCGAGACTGAGGGCCAAGTCCTCGCCATTTTAAAAAACGGCGGCACAACCTCATCGCTAGCTGCGGGCGAGGAAGGAACCCTCATTCTGGATCGGACGTCGTTTTACGCCGAACGCGGCGGGCAGATTGGGGACCGCGGCACGATCGTCGGCGAGGGCGGGCGGTTCGACGTTCGCGACGCCCAGCACATGGGTGAAGCCGTGGCGCATCATGGCGTGATGACCGAAGGCGAGATCGTAGTGGGCGCACGGATGCGTACGAGCGTTTCCGAGCGATGGCGCCGTGAGATTCGCCGGCATCACACCTCGGCGCATCTGCTCCAGCGCGCGCTCAGGGACGTGCTCGGCGAGGAGGTCAATCAAGCCGGTTCCTGGGTTGGAGTCGATCGCATGCGTTTTGATTTTCGCTGGCCGGGTGGCGCCCTAAGCGCGCCACAAAAACGCGCGGTCGCTCACCGGGTCAACGAAATAATTCGTGAGGACGCGCACCTCGTCACGCGCGTCCTGCCCGTCGAGGAGGCAAAGCAGACCGGCGCGATCTGGATGGCCGGTGAGAACTATGGGGAGTCGATCCGCGTCGTGCAGGCTGGCCCTTCGATCGAATTCTGCGGAGGTACGCATTCCCATTCGACCGGCGAACTGGGCATGTTCGTCATCCTTTCGGAGTTCTCGATCGGCAGCGGCATCCGCCGAATCGAATCGTGTGTATCTGAGGCAGCCGAAGAGCACCTCGGCAAGCAGAGCGATTTGATCGCGACGCTCTCGTCGTCGCTGGCCAGCTCGCCGGAGGAACTCCGCGACAGAGTCGAACGAATGCAACGTGACGTAAAAGATCTCCAAACCGCGCTTGGTCAACTGCGGGCAAGACTCGCCGCGAGCGAGGCGCAGGTCTACGTCGAAAAAGCCGAACGACGCGGCGATCGCGCCTTCGTAGGCGGCGTCGTGCAAGAAGCAAACGGCGAATCGCTGCGTCACCTGAGCAACGCAATCCGCAACGTCTTGCGCAGCGGCGTCGTCGCCCTGGCCGGCATTGACAACGGAAGCGTCAGCCTCTTGGTGAGCGCAAGCGACGACCTCGTGCGCGCGGGCGTTCATGCGGGGAGCCTGGTGAAACTGGCGGCGCCGTTGGTCGCCGGCAAAGGCGGTGGTCAAGCGGCTCAAGCGCAGGGCGGAGGTACCGACGCCACCGGCGCAGAGGCTGCGTTACGCGCCATTCGCGACGCGGTCTTGGCGTGAGCCTTCGGGCTGCCGGCGTATTGTCAATTTTGGCTCTGCTCGGTGCGGCTCCGCGGTTCGTCGACTCGCAGTACGTGCTGCAACGCTATGCGCGCGCGCTCGAATCGTTGACGGCGCCCAAAGTCGTCGTCTATTCGTATACGATTTCGCAGGTTGGCCCAAGCAATATCGAACAGCATCACCGAATCTACCGCAGTGGCACGGACGTGCGCGATGAAACGCTCTCGGTGGACGGCATTCCGCTTAGCCGAAAACGCGTCCGCTTTTCCCGGCGAGAGGATCGCTATACCGTCGGAAGGTTCGCTCCGCACACCAATGATTACGAGCTGATTTTTCTCGGAACGGCGAAGGACGGCCATCACCTCGATTACGTCTACGAAGCGACGCCGCTGAGCAGGTCATCCGGCGCTTGGGTCGATCGGCTAACGATCGACGGCGTAAAATTTCTTCCCCGAGTAGTGCACTTTCACAGCAGCGCTCTCGACGTCGACGGCAGCGGGCAAATAGAGTTCGGAGCGTTCGGAAGATACTGGATGCCCGTAATGGCCGTCGCGCAAGCACGCGTGAGAGGCAAGCCGGCTCGCGAGCGGATTTCATTCGGCGATTACCGCTTTCCGCAAAGTCTTCCGCCGTCCACTTTCGAGGCGCCCGAGCCCTTGCCGCACGCAACACCCCCTGCGATGTGACGCAGCGGTTCAGATTAGCGTATGCGGCGGCCCTCGTCGCGTTCGCCGTTACGGCGATTCTCTCGCATTTCCGCCCGACGCCATATAATAATTTCGTTCTGCTCGCCCAGGCGTTGTTACACGGCCACGCCTGGATCGATTGGCCCGGCGCCTACATCGACGCGCTGCGTTATGGTGCGGACCGGTACTACGTCATCGAAGCGCCGATGCCCGCGCTTTTGCTTCTGCCGTTCGTCGCGATATTCGGAACGCAGACCAATCAAACTGCGCTGGGCGTCGTACTCGCCGGCGTTGCGGTGGGGGCCGCATGGGAGCTGGGCGAGCGCTTCGGCTTGCGGCGCTCGTCCAACGCGTGGATCTGCGCGTTTCTTTTGGCCGGAACCGACCTTTTATGGTGCGCGATGCTCGGCGACGTCTGGTTTGTCGCCCATGTTTGCGCCGTCTGTTTCACGATGCTCGCGCTCGTTGAACTCGCCGGAAAGCGACGCGGTTGGCTCGTCGCGCTTTTGGCTGCGTGCGCCTTCGAATCGCGCTTTTCAATGATCGCGGTTCTTCCGGTCTATGTCTATCTCTTGATCGTGGCTTCCTCGCCGCAAGAGCGCACCAAGCGTGCGACGTCGTTCGGGGAAGTCTTAATTGGCGTCGGCATACTCTGGTCGCTGTACAATCGGGCGCGGTGGGGAACGTGGAGCGACGTCGGATACACGACCTGGTACCATCAAGATCAAGTTGGAATGCCGACCGGATCGCCGTTTCGCCTTAGCTATTTGCCCTACGAGCTTTGGTCGTTTTTCGTCCAATTGCCGACGCAGCTTCCCGCCTTTCCTTGGCTGCGTCCGGAGTTTACGGGCGTCGCGCTTACCTGGACGTCTCCCGCACTCCTTCTCGCCTTCTTCGCGCGCGCTCCGGTTCGCTGGGTCGTTGCGTTGTGGGTCGCAGCGCTGCTCGCGGCGGTACCGAACCTACTCTACTACGTCAACGGCTTCGCGCAGTTCGGCATGCGCCATGCGCTCGACTTCGAGCCGTTTTTGGTAGCGCTGATGATGCTCGCGGTTCGCCGACGGATTTCCGCGATGGGGTTATGCGCTGATCGGCTACTCGGTCGTCGCAGGCTTGTGGGGCTGCTGGTACTGGCTGGCCTTCGTGCGAGCCTAAGGACTGAAACAATACCGTTCGCACGACGGCGGCGTCCGGAAATGAAACAGCGCCTTATCCGACGAGCGCATCGTAGGCCGCGCGCAGGTCGCTCGGCTCGCGAACCGGCGCGCCGCAGGTCGCCGGTGACGCAGACGTACGCCGTGCTCTCTACGCTTGGCATCGCAAGTTCTCGGGCCTCGTCGGTTGAGAGCGTGCGAATGGCGGCAAACGGCGTGGGAAGGTGTAACAGCTGCCTCTCTAAACGCGTCGGTCATCGGCGGATCGCCGACGATCCGAACGGTCAGCTCCGGCACGAGATATCTGCGCAGCGCGCGAGCGTACGTTGCGGCGAACGGTCCCACGGCTCGCGCGCGGGGCGCGTACAGCTCCAATAACTCCTTGGCGTACTCGCGATAGCGAGTCTCCTGCAAGAGTGCGCAGAGACGCAAGAGCACGTCGGCAAACAAACCGTTTTCGACGATAGGCCGGTCGGCAAGAGCCAGCCGGCCGAAGGCGTCGTCCGCCGATACCCGATCGTAGAGTCCGCCGTCTGGAGCGCCGAAATTTGCGATGACGCTATCGGCAATGGAACGCGCCCGCGCCAGGAAACGCGCTGCGCCCGAAGTCTCGTGAGCATCGAGTAGCGCGCGTGCGTAGGCAACCTGATCGGCGAGCAGGCCGCTCACCTCCGGTGTGCCGCCCGGCGCGAGAACGTGATAGAGCAACCCGTTGTTGTCGACGAGACGGTCTGCGACGTTGTCGAGCGTTTGTAGCGCCTCATCTAATACTCTATCGTCGTCGAGCGCGCGCGCTGCGAGGCACTGCGCGCCGGCCAGTGCGCACGTCCAGTTGGTATAGGAAGTGCGATCGACGTACGGTGCCTCGCGCGACCGCCGCTGCTCGAGGGTCAGCGCATAGTATTCTTCATCGGCGTCTTGGCTGCCGGCATAAAATCCGGTCTGTCGATCGCGTAAGATTCCGCGAACGTAACCCATAGCCGAAACGAGCGTCGCGCGAAACTCGTCGGTTGGCGCGAAGAGCACGAGCGCGGCAAGAACTCGCAGCAGCCCGGCGTGGTCTTCAGCCATCTTTTCAAAATGCGGGACGCTCCAGTCGCGCGTCGTCGAATAGCGGAAGAAACCGCCCTCAACGTGGTCGTACGTTCCACCGCGTGCCATTGACGAGATCGTCCGAGCGACCATCTCGTAGTGACGCTGATTTCGCGAATACCGCCACTCGGCAAGCAGAAACTCGTGGACCTCCGGCTGGGGAAACTTCGGTGCATCGCCAAATCCGCCGTACTGCGGGTCGTAGGAACGTTCCAATTCTTCGATGAGGCTGGCGATCGGAGCGTCGCGAGAGATCGTGATCTGGCTGAGGGTGCTCCTGCGCGCCCGCGTGCAGCTCGGCTGCGCGTTGGGCGATTTCGTCCTTGCGTTCAGCGTAAAAACGCGAGATCTCGTCGAGCGCGCGCGCGAACTCTTGCGGCGGAAGATAGGTCGCTCCAGCCAACGTCGTGCCGTCCGGGGCGAGGAACGCGGTCGTTGGCCACCCGCCCATGTTGTAACGCGCGTTGACGTCGGGTCGGCGGTCGTTATCGACGCGGATCGGAACGAAACGCCCATTGATTGCGTCGATGACCCCACCGTCTGAGTATGAAGTCTCGTCCATTACGTGGCACCAGTGACACCACACCGCGGAGATCGATAGCAGAATCGGCTTATCTTCGGACTTGGCGCGTTCGAACGCTTGCGCACCCCAGGGCATCCAGGCGATCTGCGCGGCTCGGTTTGGCCGCGGCGAGAAACGGAACTCACTCATCGGAGGCTCCCTGCAAAAACGACGCGGCGTAAAAAACGACGATCAACGCATACAGCGCAAGCCCCACGATGCCTGCCGTCTGGAGACCGCGCGCATACGTCGCGGCGAAGTAGGCCGCGAAAACCAGGCTTACCGCCGCATAACGTCGGTGTGACGACGCGTTCATCCCGTACGTCTCGCGATCGTAAAAGCCGCCGGCGGATCGGCTGCGCCGCCAAGCGGTCGCGCCCAATGCCAGCGCCGCCGCCAGGCCCGCCAGACTCCAAATCATCCTCTAAGGGTACCGCAGCGATGCGTCGAACGCGAACGACAATGGCGTCACGTTCGAGCTCGACACGCCCCGGTTCGCTTGCAACCTATCGCAAGAAAAGCGGATTTCGGCCAAACCCCGGAGCCGAGCGGTCGCAAGGCAGCCAGAGGCCGTTCATCGGTCGGTCGGAAGATGCGGTTCGTCGTGCAAATGCATCGCGCAACGCGATTGCATTACGATTTTCGCCTCGAGGCCGATGGTGTGCTCGCATCCTGGGCCGTGCCGAAGGGACCGACGCTCGTTCCGGGCGATCGCCGCCTCGCCATGCACGTCGAGGATCATCCGCTCGATTATCGCGACTTCGAAGGAAACATTCCCGCCGGCCAATACGGCGCCGGAAACGTGATCGTTTGGGATCGCGGCACGTACTCGCTGGCCGAGGGCGATGACCCAGCCGATGAGATCGCCAAGGGCAAGATCAAGTTCTTGTTGCACGGCAAGAAGCTGCGCGGCGAGTTCACGCTCGTGAAGATCAAGGCCAGGGAGGGCGAGCACGGCGATCCGTGGCTGCTGATCAAGGATCGCGACGAGTACGCCGATCCGAATTACGAACCGGCCGAACACCCCGCATCGGTGACCAGCGGCAAGACGCTCGACGACGTCGCGCGCGACCCGCGACGCACGACATGGCAGTCGAAGCCCAGCGCGCGCCACGCCGCGGCGCCGCCGCAGCGCGCGAGCGTTAAGCGCGATCCGGTGCCGCATCCAAAGGCGTTGATGCTGGCAACGCTCGTCTCGCAGCCGTTCGACGATCCGGCATGGATTTTCGAAATTAAGTGGGATGGCTATCGCGCGCTCTGCACGATCGAGGAGCACAATTTTTCGCTCGTCTCTCGCAACGGTCTCGATATGTTGTCGCGCTTCCCGGATCTCAGGCGCTTGCCGGAGCGTTTTCGAGCGTACCGATCGTAGTCGACGGCGAAATCGTCAGTCTCGACGAGAAAGGACGTTCCGAGTTTCAGCGCCTGCAAGAGTCGCAAAAAAAACCAGCCGGACTTACCTACGCCGCCTTCGATCTGCTGTACGCCGACGGCACGCGATTTGCGCTCGACGCCGCTCGAAGAGCGTAAGGCGCTGCTGGAGCGGCTAATTCGCGATGACGAGTTGGTACTCTATTCGAAACACATGACGGGACGCGGTAAAGCGCTTTTTGAAAGCGCGCGAAAGAAAAACCTCGAGGGCATCATCGGCAAGAAGCGCGACTCGACGTACCAGGAACGCCGAAGCCGCGATTGGGTGAAGATCAAGACCGGCTACGAGCAAGAGTTCGTCGTGGGCGGTTGGACCGAGCCCAAGGGCAGTCGAAAAGGCTTCGGCGCGCTGTTGCTCGGCGTTCATAATGCGAAGCACTTGCGATTCGTCGGCTCTGTCGGGACCGGCTTTTCTGCGAAGTTGCTGCAGGAGCTCTACGCCCGGCTGCGCGCGCTCGAGCGAAAGACGTCGCCTTTCGTCAACGACGTCGTCGCAAACTCGCCGGTACACTGGACCTCGCCGGAGCTCGTCGTCGAGGTGCGTTTCGCCGAATGGACGCGCGACGGCTATCTGCGACAACCGGCCTATTTGGGCTTGCGGCCCGACAAATCCGCCGATGAGGTCGTCGCGGAGTTTCCGGCAAGCGTTTGATGGCAGCGCAGCGAGTCGAGCGCCCGAGTCGGCTCGCGTACGCTCTCGCTTTCGAATCTCGATAAGGTCTTATGGCCGCGCGACGGCTACACGAAAGGCGACCTCATCGACTACTACGAGCGCGTGGCGCCTTACGCAGTCCTCACCTCAGGGGACGGCCGCTGACGCTGCAACGCTATCCCAACGGAATCGACGAGCCAGACCTTCTTCGAAAAGCAAATGCCGCGCGGCACGCCCGACTGGATCGACCGCGTAACGCTTCCAACGCCCGGTGGTCGTCGCAGCCACGTTACGTTTCTAGTCTGCAACGAAGCTCCGGCGCTCGTCTTTCTTTCGAATCTCGCTCGATCGTGCTGCACATCTGGACGTCGCGCATGCCGGCGCTCGAAGAGCCCGACTTCGTCATCTTCGACCTCGATCCGGGAGAGAAATGCACGCTGCGAACGCTGGGAACCGTCACGTTGGCCGTTCGCGACTTGCTCGGCGAGATCGGGTTGAAGCCGCTCGTAAAGACGACAGGAGGTTACGGCCTTCACGTCATCGTGCCCGCTCGCATCCGGCTACTCCTACGACACCGCCAAAATTTTTGCCGAGCTCGTCGCTCGGCGCGCGGCAGGCGAGCTCGGCGAACTCGCCACCCTCCAGCGGACCATCGCGAAACGATCCCAGAATGCGGTCTACATCGACTACGTGCAAGTCGGTCACGGAAAGACGATCGTCGCGCCGTACTCGGTTCGCGCCCGCGACGGAGCCCCGGTCTCGACGCCGCTGCATTGGACGCGAAGTGGAAGCGTTCGCGCGGCGGCGCGGCGCTACGGCGCCGGCCGACGAGTTTGCCAAGCACACGATTGCGCACGACGCCGAGGCGTCTGGAGCGCGAAGGCGACCTTTGGGGCCCAAAACACTGGAAAAAGCAGCGCCTCGAGGCGGGCCATCGGCAAAGCTCGGCGGTTGTGGTAAGGGTGCGCCTTGGGTAGAATAAGCGGACTATGGCGCATGCAATTTGGTCGGGATCGATCAACTTCGGGCTCGTTACGATTCCCGTCAAGCTCTTTACGGCGGTCAGGACGGACGAGCTCTCCTTCAATCTGCTTCATGCCAAGGATGAAGGACGTATCAAGTACGAGCGGATCTGCAGCATCGACGGCAATGCCGTGCCGTGGGACGAGATCGTCAAGGGCTACGAATACGAGAAGGGTCAGTACGTCTTGCTCAACGACGAAGACTTCAAGAAAGTCAACCCGGAGGCGACGCAGTCCGTCGACATCCTCGAGTTCGTCGAGCTCGATCAGATCAATCCGATGTACTTCGACAAGCCGTATTATCTCGAGCCGACGAAGCAGGGGCGCCATGCCTACGCACTGCTGCGCGAGACTCTTACGCAATCCAATCGGGTCGCGATCGCGCGCGTCGTGATACGGACGAAAGAATACATCGCGGCCGTGAAGGCGATCGAGGACGCGCTCGTGCTCGAGCTCATGCATTGGGCGAGCGAGATCGTCGCTTCGGATACGCTCGATATACCGGGACGCGAGAAGCTTCCGGAAAAAGAGATGAAGATGGCACGCATGCTCGTCGACACGATGAGCGTCGACGAGTTCGAGCCGCAGAAGTTTACCAACAACTATCACGACGAGCTTTTGGCGATGATCGACGCGCGTGCCGCCGGTAAGGAGCTGCCCAAGGCGAAGAAAGCGCCCGCGCGATCGAAGGTCGTCAATCTCATGGACGTCCTCGCGCAGAGCCTCGAGGAGAGCCAGAAACGCCGCACCGGCAGCAACGGAAAGCCGTCGACGACGAGGCGTCGCAAAAAGACCGCCGCATAGCCTTCGTGGCTGGCGTTCCGACGATCGAGACGCCTCGACTGCGCTTACGCGATTGGCGCGACGACGACGTCGAGGCATTTGTCCGCATGAACGCCGACCCGCGCGTCACCGAGTTTTTTTCGCGAGAATATACACGCGAAGTCTCGGAGTCGATGGCGGCGAGGATGAGAGAAAAGCTTCGACAAAACGGTTACGGATGGTGGGCGGTCGAGATTCGCCGACGGCCCTCATTTTGCAGGCGTTATCGCCTTACAAGAAGTCCCATTTCAAACCCAGTTCACGCCGGCATATGAAGTTGGCTGGCGCTTTCCGTTCGAGCATTGGGGCCACGGCTACGCAACGGAAGGCGCGGCCGCTGCTTTGGATTTTGCTTTCAACACGCTGAAATGGGAAGAAGTCGTTGCGTTCACGGCAGCGTCAAATCTTCGCTCGCAACGCGTGATGGAACGCCTGGGCATGACGCACGATCCTTCCGACGATTTCGATCACCCGCAGATCGAACCGGGTCACCGGCTCCGCCGCCACGTCCTCTACCGAATCCGGAAGCCGTTATAGCTTGACGGTCGCGATGTAGGACGAGAAGTTCCTAAGCCGCGCAGCGAGGCCTCCGACTTTTCCGCAAAAGACAGGATGTCGTATTGATTTGGCGTTGCGGAAAAGCGGAGGAGTAGGAGCTCGCACGGATGCGAGCGACGAACGTCCGAGTCGCGCGGCTTAGCGACTTCTCGGCGCTTTGTAGCGCGGGCCGTCTATCCGCCTGCGATTTCGCAGTTTCGATTTTGCTCTCCGTACGAGTGACCCGTACATTTCGCAATTGCGATCAGTACGGCGCGGGCGGATACATGGCTACGCCAACCGGTTCGGCATTCGGGTAGCCGAAGTTTGTCATCGTACCGAGCAGCGCGCCGGTCTTGACATCATAGATCCCGACGCTTCCGCTGGGAGCTGAATTTGCGACCCAAAGCCTGCTTTCATAGGGACCGAATGCGATTTGAAACGGTCCGACCGTGGGGAAGGTGCGGCTCGGCGTTGTCGCTCCAGGTGGGAAACGTCCACGTTCCCTCCGTCGCCGATGAAGATCGAACCGTCCTTCCCGATGACTAAGGTGTAGGTGAATCCGATCGCGATCCCAAGATCCGTTCCGGTCGTCGATCGGGGCGGAAATTTGACGACGTGCCCCACGCATGTTGGGTTGCAAATGTCGGAGGTGGCATAAAGATTGTTCGCGCTGTCGGTTGCCACGCCCCAGGGATAGGTGATGGAGATCGTCCGCACGGGCTTGTTCGAACCGGGCGCAAACTCTTCGATCTGATTCGAGTAGGACTCGGGCGAGTATATGGTTCCATCCGCACCGACGTACGCGAACTGCGGCGCACCAGCGGTGAAAATAATACGGCTCGCGCTCGTTGCGTTTTTCCGGTAGACGGTGATCGCGTCGAAGCTGAAATCTGAAACGTACAGGCTGCCGTCCCGGCCGACGGAGATGCCGCTAGGGCCCAGCACCCTGCGGGTTATGTAGCCGCACGGCGTGGCGCGGGGCGGCTTCCACAACGGAAAAACGGCAATATCACTGTTGTAGTAGTCGGCGATGTAGAGTCGTTCCGCCGGGCAGGCGCGCGCGAGGTCGACGTTGCTGACGGCTCGGTGATGCCGCAGCGGCGACGCCGAATGCGGCCACGTCGGCTGCTTCTGCGCGGCACCGCCAAAGGCCCCGGCGGGTGTCGTCCCCGATCCCGACGTCGAGCAGCCCGCGGTCACGAGTGCAGCGCCGCTCAACGCCAGCGCGATCGATGTAAAGCGCATGATCTTCCTCCTATTTATCACCGGGTCAGCTCGTAGACGATGCCGCAGTTGCACGCATTGCTGCTCCCAAAGGCCACACCGTAAACGTGGCCGTTTCGGCCTAAGGTCAGCTCGCCGTACGGGCCGCTTCCCTCGGAAGGCTGAACGTGTGCAGCACGCTCTCTTTCCAAAGTCCGTGACTCGAAGGAGATAATTGAAAAACGGTCCCCAGGCCCGGACGTCCACCGTTGTACGTGGTTCCATACGCATTTCCAAACGCATCGATCATCAGCGGCCCACCAGCTTGCCCCGCCGGCGGCCTGCCGAAAAAGGAGAGCAAGCGTGAAACCCAGCAACATGGTGGTCCGCCCTGCCGTGGCGTCAACTTAGCGGCAACGCCGCACCCGAAAAAACAGCCGCCGGACCCCCCGTTTCCGGTGGTCGCATACACGGCGCGGTTGGCGCCGAGTGCCGCTCCCATCCCGGACGGGCACCGTTGAGGCCGTTGAAGGATTGGAGGATCGTTTCTTTCCACTGCATACCGCTAGGGCTCAGCTCGAAAACCGTCCCATCGTTTTTGTGGCCGCCGAGCAGGGTCGTCGATAGTAGCGTGTTGCCGGCTTGGGTAAACGTCGCAACAGGGTAGGCCCCATCGCCGGGTCTGCCAAAGGCGTGAATGACGTTGAACTTCCAGCTCGTTTGTCCATGCGCGGGCGGAGTGAGGCGGAAGGCGGTGCCGCCGTTGAATTTCCCAAAAGATCCTGCCGTCCCGTACAAAGACCCTCCGCGATCGACGAGTGCGGCCTGTGAGAAGCCGCCGTCCGTTCCGCCGGTAAACGCGTGGAGCGTACGTTCCGTCCAGGTCGTCTGTCCCGAAGGCGGCGGCGTCAGCGCGAAGACCGTGCCGCAGCCACTCCCAGAGAAGCCGCACGACGCGAGCCCCCCTTCGTATGTGGTGCCGTACAGCACCCCCCCGGGCCCCAGCGTCAGCCTGGCAAAAGGTGCCCCTCCGTCGGCGCCATTTGTGAACTTGTAGAGCACCGTTTCAGTCCACGCCGCTTGGCTGCCGCTCGGCGGAGTCAACTCGAAGACCGTGCCGCAGCCACTTCCAGAGCCGCAAGCCGAGAAGCCTCCTCCGTTTGTGGTACCGTACAGCTCGCCATGGGCACCCGCGATTACAGGATTTGGGTAAGAACCGTCCGGCCCGCTAAAGGCGTAGAGCACTTTTAACGGCCACTTTTGTGCTTGGGCCGAGGCGCCATATGCCACCTGCATCGGCGAGTGTAGTGCCGGACCGGCGCTATTGCGCGGGCCTTGCGCCGACGGCAATGCGCCGCCGTAACCAGGCTGCGGTGACGAGCCGCTCATCGTTGTGCACGCAGCCAGTAATCCGGCCGCAACGAGTCCGAGGCCGTAGCGCAGCAAGGCGAATGCGTTCATTTCTTGCTCCTTCGGTGGCACGTTAGCCTATTGTGCCGTGCCTATGGTTTACCGAGCGTTATAGCATACCGATCTTGACACGATTCTACTCAGTCGAGAAAACCGGGTCCAGCCACGACCGTACAATCTACCCGTACAATCTACCGTACATTTGCCCGCGCGCTCGATCATGAGACGCGCTTCGTCAACGGCCTCGTCTTCCGCCATCGCCGCGCCAACGGCCATGACGCGCCGCCCGAGCCCATGAAGTGACGAGGCTGTGCGATCCAAGAGCTCGGCGATCTCGGCGCACTCGCGCACGCGTCTAATGAAGGATGTCAGCTGCCGCGGAAGATTGTGCCTTACGGCACTCTGCTCGTCCGAGCGCACCGCCGCAATATCGACGCGTCGACGGCGCCCGCGTGCACTGGTTGGTCGACTTGGCGCGGCAGGGTGACTGCGCTCTCGAGCAGCGCAACATTTTCGGACGAGAGTTCCAGCGCCCGCGTGAGGCAGTACGACGGTGTCGCGACGGGGCGTTTCGGTGCCGCGCTCCAGCGTGCTGATCGCCTCGACGCGCAGATTTGCGCGCTCGGCGAGGTCCTGCTGCGTCAGCCCGCGTCTCTACGGAACTGCTGTAGCAGTGCTCCAAGTGCGGACGAGCCGCGAGTTCCATCCACTCTATGAGCGGGGGCGAAACGGTAGTGTTACCGTGACGCCCGGGAGTGGGCTCGAACAGAATCTGTTGTTTGTATGCCATCGCAATGCGGTGCGCTGCGCGCAATTGGCGATAACCAAGATCGGAGCATCGTAATCCATTTAGGCTTCGTAACCATTAGAATGCGCGGCCTTTTCTGATGGAATCGCGCGGCCGTAGAGTGGCCTTTTTGCCGCAAGACCTGCTTGCGATATACTAATCATGTGAAGTGACGAGTACTGTGATAGGCGCTGCCGTACCGAATCCAAAAGTGCGGCGCGATGCTACCCGTCTGCGATCTTGGCGGCTTCGACTTCTCGAGCCAGCGTGAGTGCGCCGTCGCCGCTTACCGCAATCGCGCGTTCACCATGCGCGTTGCGAAGACCCATTGCAAGCGCAACGGCGGCGAGCGTCAGTGATTCCACGCCGGCGAAGCGCGAGCCAAGCGCCGCCAGCATGCCGGTCGAGACCGGAGGCGCGAGAATACCCGAGAGCGAGTCGAGCGACGAGCTCGTCCCGAGCACGGTCCCCTGCTCGCGGTCGGAGGCCGCATTGCTAATCAAAGCCGTGATTCCCGTGTTCGCGAGCGCCATTCCGAATCCGAAGAGAAGCATCAATAACGCTAAGAATGGGAGAACGGCGTGTACGATGGGCACGAGCGCAAAGCCGGCGGCGAGACAGGCGAGGCCGAGGTTCGACATCGAGCGGTCGCCGAGGCGCGCCGAAATGCGTCCGACTACGACCGCGTTCATCACGACGCTGAAGACGGCGAAGCCCGAGAAGAGATAGTCCGTTTGGGCTAGCGAAAACCCCAGCTGGCGCTGCAAATAAAGGGCGAAGACGGCGAACCAGCCGTATAACGCGAGCGCAATTGCGAGCTTCTGCCAGAGGATACGTGCGAGCCGCGGTTTGCGAAAACTTCCCAGGATCGCGTCCATGCGAAGCCGCTCTTCGTCCTGTCGCCGGGCGCGCGACTCTGGAAGCATCGTAATCGTCAGCAGCAAAGTAACGAGTTGAAGTCCCGCGGCTACGAGAAACGGCGCCGCAAAGCCGAAGTGAACGTAGAGAATGCCGCCTCCGAAGGGACCGAAGACCATGCCCGCCGCAAACATCGCGCCGATCAGCCCAAACGCGCGCGCGCGCTCGTGCGGCGCACCAGGTCCGCGACGTATGCCTGCGTGATGCTGATGTTTCCGCCCGAAACGCCTTCGAGGATGCGCGCGGCAAAGACGACGGCGATCGGCGCCACAGCCAAAACCGCGGCGATGTTCGGCGCGAGACCGAGCATCGCCCAGCCGATCGTCGCGCCGATTTGACTGACGATCAGCACCATCTTACGTCCGATTCTGTCCGAGACGTTGCCCCAGAGCGGCGCCGAGACGAGCTGGCAGAACGAGAAGGTAGCGACCAGCAGTCCCACAACGACGGCCGAAGCGCCGAAATGCGTGACGAAGTACGGCAGCATCGGAATCAGCATGCTGAAGCCGACGATGTCGATGAACGTGATGCCGAGGATCGGCAGGAGCTTTCGAATCATGCTCCCGCGTTCATTCGCGCTCCACTCTACCGCGGCGACTCTACCGGCAAGACGATGCGCGATAAACGCTCGTTCTTGCGCACGACGTCGACCTTGTAGGGACGGCTCAAATCGATGCTTGTCAGAAGCTTATGCAGCGCGTCGACGCTGTTCAAGGGGCGGCTTTCGAATGCGAGCAGAACGTCACCGGCTTTCAAGCGCGCGGTATCCGCGGGGCTTCCGGCCTCGACCGAGTCGATCATGATGGCGCGCCGATCTTTCAAGCCAAGACGGCGTGCCGTGGCAGGGGGAAGGATAATATCTTGGGCGGCGATGCCGAGGTAGCCACGTCGCACGCGCCCGTCCCGCATCAAAAGCCCGGCGATGTGCTTGGCCGTATTGATCGCAATGGCAAAGCAGAGTCCTTGCCCTGGAAGCACCGCCGTGTTCACGCCGATCACGTCGCCGCCGGCGGTGACGAGCGGTCCGCCCGAGTTGCCGGGATTAAGCGGTGCGTCGGTCTGAATGATGTTGTCCATGAGACGGCCCGACCCCGAGCGCAACGAACGTCCGAGCGCGCTTACGACGCCCGCGGTGACCGTGTAGGCAAGTCCGTACGGATTACCGACCGCGACGACGAGCTGACCTGGGCGAAGCGACGCCGAGTCACCGAGCGATGCGTAGCTGAGATCGGGTGCATCGACGCGCAGCACCGCAAGGTCCGAGTCAGGATCATCGCCGACGAGCGCCGCCGGCAATTCACGGCCATCGAGCAATGCTACGGCGACGCGATGCGCGTCGTGGACCACGTGGCTGTTCGTCACGACGAAGCCGTCGGGCGTAAAGACGAAGCCGCTGCCGTTTCCACCCCGCCGCCCGTTGCGCACTTCGATGCTGACGACTGCTGGGCTAACGCGTTCGGCGGCCCTCGTGACGGCGAGAGAGTAGGGATCGAGTTCGGCGGAGTTCTCGATTTAAGGTAAGCGGAAGAACCATATAGGTTGCTCCAAACCATCGCTCGACCGCGGCGGGTTTCGCGGAGAGGGCCGGAGACCACCGCCCCGAATCGCAGCTGCTCGCCCAGATGGCGGAATTGGTAGACGCGCTGGTTTCAGGTACCAGTGGTGGCAACACCGTGGGGGTTCGAGTCCCTTTCTGGGCAGTCTGCGCCCTACTCGATCCCAAGAAATCGGGATTCTTGGGTTTTCCACGGTGCTCGTCGCTGATTCTTGCGATCTAAGCAAGCGTCGTAAAATTTAGTGCGCCAACAACATTTGGAGTCGACGACTTCGCGGTTCTTGTATGTCTGCCAAGGTCTGGTCTGGCGTCTCGGGGTTGTTTAGCAGGCGTCTTCCGAACCGGACGCTATCAAATTTTAGTGTTTCAGCCGCAAATTGGCGACGTCGGTCGATATTGTTTCGGCACCGCGAATCCCGGCGGCATTTCAGCCGAAAAAATGGACCAAAAAATGGACCGCGGTAACACGTCTGCGACAGAGTTCGAGATTCGTCCGAAGTTAAGGACTCAGTTTGCGTTTAGCTCGCTGCGCAATCAGCGAGATGTGCAACTCCTATGCGAGCTGAGGGTCACGACCTTGCGTTGATAGTCGAACGTAACGACAAAGCGGTCCAGCGTCCGGTTTCCGATGTTGACGTCGTAAGGGCTGTTGTCGCTAGGCAGGACGATCGCATCAGTTGGCGGCAGCGTGACGTTACCGATGCGCAAACCCGTCAGATTGGCGTGGGTCACCTTTGCGGTCCCATTGTATCCGACGACGACGCCGGCGCGACCGTTCCCGCTCAAGTTTGGAAGGGCCGCGATGCCTTTGGCGGTCACGAGCAGATACCCGGCGTCGCCCGTATCGAACGTCGCCTCTATCCGCCGGGAGCCAACCCATACATCGCTTGAAATATTTTGGTCTTCGCCGCGGAACCGCGCCGTGTACGGCTGCGGCAGCATGGCAGGCTCGAAGCCGATGGTGCGGCACCGATAATCGATCCGAACCACCCGACGGTTCAGGAAGCTCGTGCCGAGCACCCCGTCGATGGTTCGGTGCAATCGCTTGCCGATAGCCGATAGGTCCGTAGCGAGCGCCGCGACGTTTGTTTCCGTGAGCCCGCCGACGCTTAGCGGTCGAACGGACTGACGGGAAGCACCACGCTGGCGCCGGTCCCGACGCCGGATCCGGCACTTGCTGGCCCTCGGAATCGCAGACGAAGTTTGCGCGCTAACGCTATATCGATGGCGGACGGCGTCGTATCGGTGTCAACCAGAAACGTATACGGAACGGAGTTGGCAATGCGAACGCCCACCAAGACCACATGATGATCGTAAACCATCGGAACCGACGCAACCGCTGCCAAGGCCGGGCCCGGCATGACGTACAACCGCAGCAATGCCGTCAGTACCGGCAAGCAGAGCCGGCTCACTGCGCCCTTGTAGGATCGAGCCGTCTTTGGCGGCGAGTTTTTTGAGCACTTCGCGTATGCCTTGAACGATCTCAGGGCCGAAGGTTTCCCCACGTTAGGTCGGCTTGAGCGGTTGACGCCGTAGAAATGTCGGCCACACGAACGACAGCGCAACAAGCAGGGCGCAAGGAAAGCGTGCGAGTGAATTCTCGGCCCAATTTCTAGAGGGAACTGCAATGAACATTACGCCATCCTAGACTGAATGGCAGCGCTGAATCAACTGATTCTCCAACGTAACAATCAGTGCTACTCCAAGTGCGAGCTAAAAACGGCGAATCTTCGGCTTCTCCGCCGTCGTGAATTTTCTAAATCATAGATCATGCGATAGGTCCACTCTTATTACGAAGTTCGCTCTCTCCGAAAGAGCCCGACGGCGGCCGAGCTCGCGAGAAGCGCCGGCACGACGCCGGCGGCTTGCAACAGCGCGAGCCAGCGCCATGCAACCGCGAAGCCGTGGGCGGCCGCCATCGCCCCGAAGAGTAAGGGCGTCAGGCCAGCCGCCAAAAGCGTGCAGGTGAGTCCAACGCCCAAGGCGCTGCCGGCATGCTCTTCCCCGCCGATCTCGGCAAAGCCAATAACGCTTACGCCGATCCATCCTTCGGCGGTAAATCCCAGCGCGAGCGCGAGCAGCGCCGCAACAAACAGCGGCGTGGACGGTCCGACGTCCGAGACGCCGACCGCAACGAGCGCGACGAAGAGGCAGACCACAGCGAGCGGAAGCGTCCGGCTTCCCGCAAAGAGACGGTCGCTGATCCAGCCCCATGCGAGCCGGCCGCCGACCGCGGCGAGCTGCGAGAGCGTAAACAACAGTACCGCCGCGGAGAGCGGGTAGCGTGCCGCTCGCACGAAGGTCAACGTCAAAAAGGCCATCAGCGCCAACTGACCACAGATCAAGATCATCGACGTGACCGTGAGCAAAATGAGGCGTCGGTCACGGGCGATGCGAAGCATCTGGATCACCATCTCACGGATGGAGACCCGCTCGCCTTGCAATTCGCGCGGCTCGCGATAGAGCGAGGAGGCGATCGAGCACGCGATCAGGGTGAGCGCGCCGGCCGAGGCGAGCGCGCCTCGGTATCCGGTGTGCGTCGCAATCGCGGGTAACAGGAGCGACCCGACGATGCCCGCCACTGGAACGCCGCACTGACGTATGCCCATTGCGAGCCCGCGGTCGGCTTTCTTGAAGAAAAATATGATCGCGTGCGACCCGGCCGGTGTCACGGCGGCGTAACCGACTCCATACATCAGAAGCCAAGCGATCAGCCAGGTGAAGTTCGGGATGATGGAGGCGGCTATCAGTGAAACGCCCATGACGGCGCCGCTCCAAAAGACGACGGCTTTGTCGCCGAAGCGATCGGTGAGCAGCCCCGCGACCGAGGTCATCGCGACCGATCCACTCATCTCTATGGAGAGGATCAGGCCCAGTTGCGCGTTGCCCAAATGCAGCGCGCGACACGAAAAACGTCATGAGCGCACCCGTCGCCATGACGAAGAGTGAGGCACCCACCATCGCGCCGGTGAAAAGCGCGAGTACTTCGTAGGGCGATTCGGGCATCGGGTTGTGCGGCCGCAGACGCCGCTTATGAAAATCCATCGCGACGAGGGTTTCTTCAAGTGACCGTGGCGAAGCTGCTCGCGTGAGAGGCGGCGACGAGCGCAATCGGTATCTCACCATTTTCGCGTTCGCAGCCTTGGGCGCGGCGATTGTCTGGTACGTCTTCCACGCCGTTTATGAGAATTTGAGCGCCTCCGAGAAGGCCGTCGGATACGTCGATTCATTGACCCAGATGGGCATCGATCTCGGCTACGTCGTAATGGTCGGCGGCACGCTGCTGCTCGCGAGCATTGCGGTGTGGTCAGCCGTTGCATACGTTCGCCTCATTTTGCGAAGGCGCTAAGGTGCGGGCCTCGCTCGTCGTCAACCCGCGCTCGCGGCGCGGAAAGCGGCTCGGCGCTGCGGTACGGGCCGAACTTGCGCGTTTGGGCGTCGACATCGTCGAGGACGAACCATCGATGCGTGGAGTCGAAGCGATTGTGGTCGCCGGGGGCGACGGCACGCTTGTGAGGCAAATTCCGCGCGCGCTTGCACTCGGCGTCCCGATTGGTCTGGTGCCGCTTGGAACTTTCAACGATCTCGCGCGTGCGCTCGAAATTCCGACCGACGTCGAAGGAGCCTGCGGCGTGATCGCTGCCGGCAGCACTCGAACGATCGATGCGGCTCGCGTCAACGGCTTTTATTACCTGAGTGAAGCAAGCATCGGAATTTCCAGCAGGCTCGCGCGGCTGCAAAGCCCGGACCAAAAGCAGCGATTCGGCTTTCTCGCGATCGTCGCGAGCGTTCTGCAGGCGACGCGCTACGCCCGCCCCTTTCTGGCTGAGATCACGTACGACGGCAACCGGGAGCGATTCAAAGCCGTGCAGCTCACGGTCGCGAACAGTCAGCGCTTTGGCGGATTCATCACGGTTGAGGACGCTGCAATCGACGATGGCTGGCTCGATCTCTACGCCGCCGAGATCGAGAATTTGTCGCAGTTCTTCTCGGCGGCCGGCATCATCGCCGCCGGCAAGCGGCGGTCGGCTGCGGGCTTACGAACCCGTCGATCAACGGCGTTCGACGTTTGGACTCGCCGCCCGCACCACATCAGCGCCGACGGCGAGCCTGCCGGCAGCACGCCCGCGCGCTTTGAGATCATGCGCTGGCGCCTTGACAATTTTCGCGCCCTCAGGGTCTTGACGGCGCCATTCTATTGAGCTAATGTACTATTACACTAGTAAAACAGATTGACAGTACAAGCTGCAGAAAGGATTCCGTCATGATCCACACCACGTTCGCCCTCGAGTCGCAGACCGTCCGTGAGACACGTACGCCCGTCCGCCTCCCCGACCGCAGGCCGGCCGAGCTCTTCCCTGGCTGGGGCCCGAGGTTTTAGGCTTCTTCTCATGCCCGCCGTTTTGACGGTGGATCCACGCAGCGGCGTGCCAATCTACCTGCAAATTATCGAACAGATCAAGCGATCCGTGGCGCTTGGAATCTTGCAGGCGGGCGAGCAGTTACCTACCGTCAAGCAACTGGCCCTTGACCTTACGGTAAACCCCAACACCGTTGCACGTGCCTACCGTGAATTGGAGCGGGAGCAAGTAATCGAGACCTCTCCAGGCCGCGGATCGTTCATTCGGGCCAATGGGGTCGCCGAATCGCCGAAGGTTGCCTCCGAGATCGGTGCCGACGCACTCGACGTGGCGCTGCGTGAAGCAAAATCGGTCGGCCTCGAGCGTGAAGAGGTGCGCGAGCTCTTTGAAGCCGCCCTTCGGCGGTGGTTCGGCGATCTCTCGAAAGCGAGTGAGCATGAATAACATCACGATTTCTAACCTGCGCAAAATGTACGGCCCGATCACCGCCGTCGACGGCTTCACGATCGAGATTCCGAGCGCTAGCGTCTTCGGCTTGCTCGGACCCAATGGCGCCGGAAAGACTACGACGTTTAAGTGCATGCTGGGCTTAGCGCGGCCAACGAGCGGAACGATCCTCTACGACGGAAGACCGCTTGCACCACAGACGTTCGCGCGAATCGCCTACGTCCCCGAACGCAACGTGCTCTACGATTGGATGACCGTCGAAAATCATATCGAGATGAACCGGCGCGCCTTTGCCAATTTCGATCCCGCCCGCGCGAGCGAGCTGCTCGACAGTTTCAACGTCGACAAACGCCGGCGGGCGCGCGGTCTCTCCAAAGGCATGCGCACGGCCGTCATGGTCGCGCTCGCATTCGCGCAAAACGCAGAGCTCCTGGTGCTGGATGAGCCGACGAGCGGACTCGATCCGGTCAACCAGCGGCACGTGCTCAGCCTCATGATCAACGAAGCGGTACGAGGAAACGCAGTGATTTTCTCTTCGCATCAAATTGGTCAGGTCGAACGGGCCGCCGAACAAATTGCGGTCATGGATCGCGGACGTCTCGTGCTCCAAGGACTCGTCGACGATTTGAAAGGAGACCGCAAGATCGTCGAGGGCATTTTCCCCGACGTACGCTTTACGCTCGACGGGATCACCAACGATCCGCGCGTCGCGCGCGCAGATCGCACGGAGCGAATCGTTCGACTGCTCGTCACCGGTGGGGCCGACGATATCGCATTACGCCTTGCGGCAGCGGGCGCTAGCGGCGTTCGTGTGCTCGACCTCAACCTCGAAGACATCTTCTTGTACGCCGTTTCACCAGAAACCACGAGTACCGACATCGTTGTAAAGGAAAGCTCGTAATGAACTACGTTGAATGGCTGCGCGTTCGCAATTGTCTGCGCATCGCCGCGATTATCCTTGCCGTGCTGGTCGTCTTGGCCGTGATCCTTCGAGTCTCGGTCGCGCGGTATATGTCGACGGAGGCGTGGGTCGCGCACATGGCGATGAACTCGGGCGCTAAGGAGACTCACACCGTCCTTCCGGATGGGACGAAGCGCATGATTCTCGACGATCCCGCCGATCACACCCACATCGTCATGGACGACCACGGATACGCCGGGAAGCACATCGTCATAATCGAACCTTCGAGTCGCGCTCACACGGAGAAGTCACATGTCAACGTGGGCAGCATTCACGTCTCCGAATCGCATAACGGTAATATTACAACGACGGTCGTCGATACCAATGGGGCCGTTCCGATGATCTACTACATGGCGATCGCGGACGTCGTAGCGCTCGTCGTGGCGACGATTCTAGCGGCGCCGTTGGCGCGGGAGATCGACGGGCATCTGGAGATCGCGCTGACAAAACCGATTTCGCGAGTCCGCTACGCGCTGGGAGTTATCGGGGTCGACGTCGTGGGAATCTTGGCGGCGTCATTTCTCACCGTCGCCGCCTTTTATCTTTGCCAGCTGCTCTTCGAATCGCCGCGCCTCGATTTCAGCGGTCTCAACGCGCGTGCGATTGCAATGGGGGTGGCGCTGCCGATGGCCTGGTATGCAATGCTCAGTGCCGCGACGACCTGGCTGAATCGCGCGTACGGTGCCGTGCAAGGCTTCGCGTGGCCGGTGGCCATCTTCATCGGCATACTCGCATCGATCGAACCGAACAATGCCGTCGCACTTTTCGTGCATGACGTCGCGTGGGTGATCTCGCGTCTCGACCCGCTGAGCTACGTCTCGATGGCCGAGCCCAGTGCAAACGGCGCGATCGCCTACGCCGACTCGAACTTCGCACTGCGGATTTCAATCGAAGTACTGCTCTTCGTCGTCTATGGGGCGCTGGCCGTTTGGCGATGGCAGCGCGTGGAGGCCTGACGTGGAAATTATCGGAACCAACTTTACGCTCTCGCTCGGTGCCTGGCGCCTGCGCTTCGTCCTTGCGATCGAGGACGGCGACGAACGCCCCAAAGAGAAGGTTCGTCCGCCGCACAGGCTGCGCGTCGTTCCTGAAGACGAGTACGTTCGTTAGCCGTTCACAGCAATACCCTAAAGCACGAATCCGGTGCGGATCGCCGGACGCGCGTATTTGAAGCCGTCGCTTCCGACCGTATAGAGATAGATATTGGGGATTAGGGGATCACCGCTGATGTTGAACGCAAATTGCCCGACGAGCGTCGTAAAGGTGCCTCCCTCCTGCAAGGAGCGAAGCAACGTCGTGCGCGTCGTCGCATTCCCGCGTTGCGCGGCGGCGATTAGTAGTTGCGCCGCGGCGTAACCATAAGCGGATTGCGTCGTGATCTGCGTGACTTCGCGCTCGAAGTCGGTAATTAGCTGGACGGCGCTGGGAACCCGGTCGATCGGCGGCATAGCGGAAGCGACGTAGGCGTCCCCGAGCGTCTTTGCGTAAGTTGAGATCGTTTCCGAGTTATAGAATCCATCGGCAGCTCCGAAGTCGCCGGTGTAGCCGCCCAACCGTAACGCTTGCGCGACAGGTCCGAGCTCGGCGGTTTTTCCGGCAAGGAAAACGTAGCCGGGCGAGCGATCGAGCACCGTTCGAGCCGCCTCCGCCGGATCGGTTCTGTTGAGGGGGAAAAGCAAAGCTTCGGCCGGGTGACGGTCGCTCCTCGCCTGCGCAACGAACCCGCTGGCGACTTCGTAGCCATAGTCGCCGTCAAATGCGATCGCGATCGCTGAAACGCCCCGTTTGGCCTCGAGCGCCGCGCTTGCGAAAAGCCTACCGGACGCGCTATCTTTGGCTGGCAACCGGTATACGTTGTGATAGCCGCGTTTGGTGACCCCGTCGGCCGTAACGGTCGGAACGATGACGGCGAATCCGACGTTTGCGTAACGGGAGAGCGCGGCAAGCGTCATCGGCGCGGTGAGGTTTCCAATGATTCCGACGACCGTAAAATCCGCGGCGGCGACATTGGCGTTGGCGGCCGCAAGCCCTGGATCGTTTCGATCGTCCAGAGGGCGCAAACCCCAGACGTGCGAGATGGGAGCGTTGAACCGATTCGTTTCATCGACTGCCGCTTGAACGCCCTTGACGACTTCCTGGCCGTACTTTTGCAAGGGACCCGAGAGCGTAACGTTGACCGCGATCGTGAGCTGCTGAAGGTATTGTTGCGGGCTCGTGATGGGCTGGGTTGGAATGATCTGAGCGCGGGCGGGCGCCGCGATGCCGCTCGCGGCCGCCGCTGCTGCGGCGATGAAATGCCGTCGCTTCACGCGTAGCCGCCGACGGTTGTAATCAAGAAAAGCACCGAAAACGTCATATTCGAGATAAAGACACGTTCGTTGATAACGAAGAGATTGGCGCTGCTGCGCAAAAGTTTCTCTTCGTACATGATGAGAAGCGCGACTGAGAGGACGCCGAGAAAGTACGTTGGTCCAGCGCCGGCGAGTATGCCGGCGGCGGCTAAGAGCAGCAGCATTGCGCCGTGGAGAAGGAGCGGCAGCGCGCGGCCGCTCGCTTCACCGAAACGCACCGGCAACGAACGGATCCCTTGCACCGCATCTACCGCGAAATCCATCAGCGCGTAAATGATGTCAAAGCCCGCAACCCACAGGGTTACCGCAAAAAAAAGAAAGATTGCGGGCAGCGTTATTTTACCGGCTATGCCGACAAAGGCGCCGAGCGGCGCGAGCCCGTCGACCGCGCCGAGCACGAAGTGCGTCGTCCACGTGAAGCGCTTGCAGAGAGGATAAGTCAGCAGCAGCAGCAGCGCAATCGGCGCGAGCTCGAGGCACAGCGGGTTGAGCATCCACGCGGCCCATAAAAGGAGTGCTATGCCCGCGCCGGCCGCCCAGAGCATCGCCGCCGGCTGGAGCGCTCCGCTGGCAAGCGCGCGCCTTGCCGTCCGAGGATTTCGCGCGTCGATCTCGCGGTCAAGAAAACGATTTGCGGCCATTGCAGCCGTCCGGGCGCCCAAGACGGCCAATGTGATCCATCCCAGTGCGGCCGCCCCGGGAATACCGCGCGCGGCCAACACGGCGCCGACGTACGCGAATGGAAGCGCGAAAAGCGTATGCTCGATTCGAATCTCACGCAGAAACAGAGCGAGAAACCTCACCGATCGCTCTGCGTCCTCGAGCGCATCAGCCGTGCGTAGGCCTGCGGTCCCTGTCCCGACCAATCGTCCGGACAGAGCGCTTTAGTGATTCGATCGAGGCCGTAGGCGCTCCAGCGCTTGCTGACGAGACGCCGAGTTTGATCGTCCATGATCATCTCGGCCGGCCACGCGCGCGTGTAACCCTCGGATGCATCCTTGCGGGTCGCATCGATGCCGATTTTCGTGCCGTAGGCGATGCTGTAGGAGCCATGGTCGAGATCGTCGACGGGGCCCGGCATCGTGACGACGTCCCGCTCGGGCGCCAGATTGTTGAGGACGAACCATGCTGCGGCTCGCGTATCTTGGACGTCGACATCGGAATCGACGACGACCAAGACGCGCGTGAGCATCATCATGTGGCCCAGTCCCCATAGCGCGTTCATCACTTTTTTCGCGTGGCCCGGATACGATTTGCGAATCGATACGAGCGCGAGATTGTGAAAGCCGCCTTCGACCGGCAAGTTCATGTCGACGACCTCGGGCAGCATCGCCCGCAAAATGGGCAAAAAGACGCGTTCGGTCGCCTTCCCTAACCACGCGTCTTCCATCGGCGGTTTTCCGACGACGGTTGCAGCGTAGATGGCGTCTCGACGGTGCGTCATGCAGGTGAGATGAAACGTCGGGTAGCGATCGGCCGGACTGTACACGCCGGTGTGGTCCCCGAACGGACCCTCGATTCGAAGGTCTTCGTTGTCGACGTAACCTTCGAGCACGAACTCGGCATGGGCCGGGATCAGCAGATCGACCGTCTTGGCACGCACGAGCTCCACGCGTTTGCCCCGCAGCAAACCGGCGAAAGCGAATTCGTCAAGCAGCGGCGGAAGCGGAGCGGTCGCCGCGTAGGTGAGCGCCGGCTCGGTACCGATGGCGACGGCCGCCGGAATCTTCGAGCCCCATGCATCGGCATGCGCCCGTCCGTGTTTATGGCGTTGCCAATGCATCCCGGTTTGCGTTGCTCCGAAGACCTGCATTCTATACATTCCGACGTTGCATCGATGCGTGCGGGGCTCTTTGGTAATCACGAGCGGCAAGGTAATGAAGGGGCCTGCATCGAGCGGCCAGGTTGTCAGCACCGGCAGCTTCGTTAAATCCGGAGTCGCCATCACGACGTCGTGAACGCTGCCCGCTCGAACGATCTTCGGGGCGGCGTTGGCAAAGGACGCGAGGCGCAGCGCGCCGCGAAGCTTTCCGACGAACGATCCGCCGGGCGGAGCCAAATCGATCAGTTTGCCAATCCGTTCGCCCACCTCGTCCAAATGCGAGGCTCCGAGCGCCATCGCCATTCTGCGCTGGGTGCCGAACTGATTGGTTAAAACCGGAAATCTCGAGCCCTTGACGTTGGAGAAGAGCAGGGCCGGGCCGCCCGCCTTGACGACGCGATCGGTGATCTCGCTGATCTCGAGCCGAGGGTCGACGCTCGCGCCAACGACGTGGAGCTCGCCGGCGTTGCGCAACGCATCGATGAACTCCCCTAGCGACGCAAAGGGCATGGAGTCCTGAGTTTACGCGTCAGGGCTGCGCTATCACTCCTTGTGGGCCGGAATTGCGGCGACGAAACGGGCGCCCCCCAACGGCGTCGCTTCGACCGTTACAACCCCGTCGTGGGCGCGTGCGATCCAGCGAACGATCGCAAGACCGAGACCGGTTCCGCTGCCGTCGTTCGCGCGGCGATAGAAGCGCTCGAAGATGCGCTCGCGTTCCGCGGGTGGGACGCCGTCGCCGTCGTCATCGACGACAATTTCGCAAAGACGGCCGTTTTGACGTGAAACGATCGAAACCGTCGCGCGTGCGTGGCGCACCGCGTTTTCGAGCAGGTTTCGTGCTAGCTCGCGCAAACGCCGCTCGTCGCCGTCGACGATTGCGCTCTTTGCCGAGCTCTCCAAACGGATGCCGCGCGCCGTCGCAATCGGTTCGGTTTGGCGCGAAGCGCTCGCTACGATTGCCCCGAGATCGACCGGCTCGCACTGTAATGCATGGCGAGCGGGATCCCGCGCGAGCGTTAGAAGGTCGGTAACGACCTCGGATGCGTCGAGCGCATTGCGGACGATCGCTTCGAAAGCGGCTCGCGCTTGCGGCGTCGCCGTTTTTCGCGCCGCTTGAGCGGTTGCGCTGATTGCCGCGAGCGGAGAGCGCAGCTCGTGCGCGGCATCGGCGGCAAAGACCCGTTCTCGGGCACGAGCTGCTTCGAGGGGTGCGATCGTCGCGCGCGCCAGCCCATACGAGGCGATCGCGACGACGGCAACCAACGGGAGATCGATCGCGCCGATGGTGAGGATGACGCGCCGCATCGCCGTCGCCATCGCGCGCGCGCCTTCGGGCGTGCCGAGCGCAGGTGCGAGCAGCGACGTGTACTCCCGAGCCATGAACGCATACGCGCCGGCATCGAGTGCGAGGAGCACGCAGACGAAGATGCCGAGATAGAGGCCTGCGGCGCGTAGAATCAACGCCCTTTAGGAGTTCCTCAGACGGTACCCAACACCCCACACGGTTTCGATGACGTCGCTGCGCCCCAGCGCCTTGAGCTTTCTCCGAAGCTGGCTCACGTAGACGTCGACGATGTTGCTCGATCCTTCGAAGTCGTAATCCCAGATACGCTCGACGATTTGAGAGCGCGAAAGCGCGATGCCGGCGTTGCGCGCGAGAAACTCCAAAAGCCGAAACTCCGTCGCTCCCAAGTGCACCGGTTTTCCGGCGTACGTGACCGTGCGGGCGGCCAAATCGATGCGAAGAGCCCCGGCCTCGACGATCCCGAGCAGCGGCCGATCGGCGCGGCGGAGGATGGCTGCGATTCGCGCCATGAGCTCTTCTTCCACGAACGGCTTGACCAGATAGTCGTCCGCGCCGCAGTCGAGTCCAGCCACCCGATCTTCGACCGCATCGCGTGCCGTGAGCATGAGAATCGGCGTTTGCACGCCTTCCGCCCGAGCGCTGCGCGCGAGCGCAAAACCGTCTATTCCCGGCAGTCCGACGTCGATCACGGCCGCATCGTACGAACGGCTCAAGAGATGATCGAGGCCGGTCTCACCGTCAGCGACGACGTTTGCGGCATATTTTCGTGCCTCCAGCATCGTCCGGATAGATTCGGCGACCGGGAGGTTGTCTTCGACAACGAGCACTCGCATAAGTTCTGCTTGCGATCAATACTTCAACGGACCGGGGAAAGCTACTGTGAGGGCGGCGCTAAAATACGGATGCTGGGCGGGCTGCTGAACTTCTTGCGCCAAGATGCGGAACGGCGCGATCTGGACGGCCCCGTAATAGACGACGTCGCGGTTAATAAAGGGGTTTGCGTAGGCGTCATAACGGACTCCCAAATACGCATGTGGGATCGGATAGTATTTCAGCCGGGCGTAGCCGCCGGACGAATGCTGGTTCGTGAGAAAACCATCGGCGTCGTGGTCGTCGCCGTACCATTGTTCGGCCTGAAAATCGAGATCGCCGTACCGCGCGTGCGCGAGCGCGCCGTAGCGCTCGTAGAGATCCGCAAAGGTAGGACGTCCCGTCGGCGTGATTCCTAACGTCCCCCCGAGCGCCGTGGCGCCAAGATCGAGCTCGCTTTTGTTCGTTTGCGCCAACGTGTCGCGTAGCCAAAGACTGAGCTCCGGCTGCTTCATATACGTCGTCTCGCCGGTCGGAACGGGTTTGCCGCCGTACGGCGCGCCCTGAAAAGAAGCAATGCTCGCGGTGACGTATGCGTGTAAGTTGCCGAAGGTGCGATCCACTTGCAGTCCCCAGCGCGGCGCGGAAAGCGGCAAACTGTTCAAGCCGACGTGCGCACCGTAGTATCCGTACTGCTGCAGGTCGTCGAGTCGCTCCCCCGGCGATTGCGCGAGGGGCAGCTCGTAGAGTCCAACCCGAAAGAGGCTTTGCGTGCGTTGGTTGTAGTCGGAAAAAAAGAAGAGATACGTCGCAGCCGGACCGCCTCCCGCGCCGAGGGTATAGTGGAGGAAGGCCGTGATCGGTCCGATGTTTCCGCTTCCCAACAGGATGCCGCCGGGCGTAAACCTGGGGCTGTCCGGCGCCGGCTGCTTGTCGTACTGCATCTGATAGCGGATAGCGAAGATCGTGGTGCCGTGCTCGGGCAGCGGGAGACGGTAGCCGTGCGAGCGGAAGTAGTTTCCGAACGCGTTGAGCTCCGGCAGCACGCTGTGACACTGCCCGCAACGGAAATGGTAACGCTGCGCGAAGATCGGAATCGCGCGCGCCGGTGCGCACGACAGAGCAACGAAATTGACCGCAAGCGCGACGGCGAAAGCCTTATTGAACAACGATCGCCGCCCGCATCGGTGCCGCGTAGTGGAAGAAACAGCCGTAAAGGTACGTTCCCCGCTGATCGGCCGTGATCGTTTGCGACGAGGAATTCGGCTGCAGCGCACCGCTGCTGAACCCGCCCGAGAACGTGGACCCCGACTGTTGTGTTGCGCTTTGCTTGAATGGTGAGCCCGTCGGAAATGATGTCGCGCCCGGAATCAAGGTCGCCGTGTGGCAGCAAAAATTGTCGATATTCACGAAGTGGAGCTGCGTTCCCACGGGGACGGTCGTGATCGGCGGCGAAAACCCGCCGCTCGAACCGTACGGCGTGGGCGTTTGTCCAAACTGAGCGAGGCTGATGTCGATCGTCACTCCGCCGCCTCCCCCCGACGATGTCGGGATGCCGCCCGCCGTGCAGGCCGCAAGCGTCAGCGCTACCGCAAATCCAAATCGACGGATCATTGTGATGCCACCATGCGACCGTCTTGCACTGCTTCGACGATGGTATCGCTCAGCGTGCTCGATGCGAGCAGGGTCTGCGCCAGTCCTCCGTTTCCGTCGAGGAGATAGACGAAGGTTGTATGCTCCTCCCGGTAGCCGTCGCGGCCTTTCACCGAGACGATGCCGAACTCGCGCATGACCGCCTCGACGTCGGAGATCCTGCCGCCCGCGAGTAACCAATAGCGCGGATTTGCCTCAAAGCGTTGGGCAAGCTCGCGCATCGTGCCGGGAAGGTCGTTTCGAGGGTCGAGCGTGATCGTCAGAAGCCGCGCGTTGAGATGCGAGGCTTCAATGCGGCGCGCCGCGTCGGCGAACTGCGCGTTGATCAGCGGGCATGCATCGGTGCAGTGTGCGGAGACGAAGGTTACGACAAGTGGTTTTCCGCGCAGCGAGCCAAGAGTAAAGGCACGCCCGCGCTGGTCTACCAGATGCGGTTGACGCGCAATTGTAAGGCGCGTCGATGCGTGCGACGCGCGCACCGCATATCCGCCCGGTCCGGGCGACGCGGTCGGACCGGGCGTGGCGCCGGCCACGACTTCGATCACGTCGCGCATGTTGAATTCGACGTAGTGATAAGCGCAGCCCACGAGATAGATACCGGGGTTTGTAAGCTTCACGGTGACCGAGCTTCCGGGATTGAGCGAGCCGCTGGCATAGCTTGCGCCCAATACGCCGTTTCCGCGCGGCGAGAACGTAAGGCTTGGATTTTTTGGCCAGTTCGGCGGTGGACCGTTTGTCTGCGCGAGGACGTTGAGCGTGTGCGGCGTCGTCGATGAGAGATTCTTGATCGTGATCTTCGCGCCGGGCGCAAATGCCAGCACTTGCGAGGTCTGCTGCTGCGTGTATCCGCTGACGCTTCCCCAGACCGGATCGTTCTCTACGCCGATCTCACCCGTGGGTAACCCGACGCCGATTGCCGACGAGGGAAGCGGCGAGGGCGAGCCGCCGCCAGGGCCTGCGCCGACGCTGGTCAATCCGCCGCCGTTGGTGCATGCCGCAACGGCGACGCAAAGCAGTCCGAGAGAGACCAGCGGTGCGCGCAGTTTCATCGTGCGGCCGGGGCCGTGGCTTGGGGTCCGGGAGTGGCGCCTTTTGCGACCACCAACACGTCTTGCATTCCCTCGTGATAATGAAAATGACAGCCGATCAGGTACATGCCGCTCGTTCCAAGCGTCACCGTCACCGACTTGCCCGGGATTGATTTGTCCGCTGGCATAGCCTTTCATCAGCTTACCGCCCGACGACTTCAATGGAAGGTTCGGATTCGGCGGAAAGTTTGCCGGCGGTCCGGCGATCTTCGCTACGACGTTGAGGGTGTGAGGGATACTCTTCGAGATATTTTTGATCGTGATCTTCGTGCCGGGCGGAAATCCTAGCGCTTGCGAAAATTTTTGTTGCGTGTAACCGCCCAGCGTTGCTTTCCAATGTCGATCGTGGATTGCGCCCAGGCCTTCAAAGGGAAGTTCCTCGCTGATGGATGTGCTCTCCGGAGTAATGCCCCGGCGGAACGTTTGACGTGATCGCCAGATTGGGCATCCCGGGAAGAGCAAAAGTTGGGCCGTTGCCTGCAGTATTTCCGCCCAACCGGCCGGCGCACGCGGCAAGAACGAGGGCTGCGAAGGAGAGAGCGAATCCCGCTAGTTTTCTCGACATGAAACCTCCAGAGAGTGTAGGTCACCGTCGAGCCTAACTGCGCGGGATGAAGAAAGTCTAAAGGCTCACCGTCTGCGAGGCGGAGTGGCTTGTGGTCCCGGAGTGGCGCCATCCGAAACGACGAGCACGTCCTTCATTCCCTCGTAATAATGGAACGCGCAACCGATGAGGTAAATTCCGCGCCTTCCCATCGTGACCGTCACTGAGGAACCCGGTGCGATCACCCCGCTGGCGTAGCCGTTGCGCAGCTTGCCCCCCGACGGCTTGGTGGCGAATTTCGGGACGGGCGGGAAATTTCGCCGGCGGCCCGTCGACCTTAGCGACGACGTTGAGCGTGTGACTATACGTCTGCGAGATGTTCTTGATCGTTATTTCCGTACCGGGCGGAAAGGCCAGCGCCTGTGAAAACTTTTCCTGCGTATAACCGCCGAGCATGGCCTTCCAATGCGGATCCTTGATCCGTCCCAGACCTTCCGCGGGCAGCTCGTTTCCAATCGTTCGCGGTGCGTGTCTGCGTTTGGGCAACGTCGCGGTGATCGTCAAGTCGGGCATCCCGGGAAGAGCGTACGTGGCGCCGCTTGCCGCAGCGTCTTCGCCATAACGGCCGGCACACGCCGCCAGCGCGACGCCTGCAAAAGCCACGGCGAGTGCCGCTACTTTTCTCGACATTAGACCTCCAGGGGTGTAACGTGATGCGGCCTTCTAAGGTTGGGTAATCGAATCGCGCATTGCCGCTGCGATGTTCTGGAGGGCGGGATCTCCAGCCGCATCGAGCGTTGCGCGGGCGAAAGCATTGCGCGCCTCGGCGTGCTCTCCCTCCCGAAGTAGGACGACGCCGAGCGCAAACCTCGCGCGAGCGTAGGTCGGAGCAAGCGAGAGCGCGCTGCGAAGTTCGCGTACCGCGGCTTCGTAGCGGCCCAAGCGTTCTTCGGCGAGCGCTAGATCGTAATGCCCTACGGCATACGACGGATTGGCGTGAAGAAGCTTTCCAAAATCTTCGCGGGCGATTGCAGCATCGCCGCTGCGCAGTGCGACGATGCCGCGCGAGTAGAGCGCCCGCGCCGACTCGGGCGCGAGCGTCACGTAACGATCTGCAACACTTCGGGCTTCACGCAGATCGCCGCGCGCGAGGTCAACGGAGACGAGATTCGCCATCGCGGCGAGAAAGCCCGAATCGAGTGCGATCGAGGAGCGCAGCTCGCGCGCGGCGTCGTCGTTACGCTGCAGATTTGCGTAGGCGATCGCGAGATCGTAGTGTGCGGTCGAACCCTGTGGTTCGGTTGGGTGGAGCGCTACGATGCGCTCGAATTCACCTGCGGCTGCTTTCCAGTCGCTTCGTGCTTGGGCGCGCAGGCCGATCGCGAACCGCTCTTCGATCTCGCGTCGCTCGGCGATTGTCCGCAGGGCGGGCACGCTTGTGGTCCGCGGTACCGGAGCCTGCGTTGAGTACGTCTGCGCCTCTCCTACCGTCACCGCGACTTGGCTGAAAATGGCGGCGAGAAGCAGAACCCGCATCGGTCACGGAGCGCTGGTCGGGTCGGAGGGAAGCTCAGCTTGACGCCACGGCGCCGCCGCGGCGGCCCGCTCGGGCTTACATTCCCATCCAGTCCTTCCCGCCGAGGTAATCGGGGCGAGAAGCGCAGGGGCAGCGGAGGGCGTCAGTCCTCCGGCGAGGAGATCCTCCAGTGAGATTATTCCGGCCATACCCAAGCGCGCGCTGCCAAAGAAGCCGCAGGCCAGCAGAGCGGCCGCAAGGATGCGAAGGATACGGGTTCTTGACACTCCCTTCATCATAGCGGAAAGTCTTAAGAATCCGTGAATCGCACGCTTGGCGGCGCTATGGCGCTGCTTTCGCTGATGCTCGTGGCGGTGCCGGCGCGCGGGCAGGCTCCGTTGGTGGTCGGGTCCGTGCGCGATCAGAACGGTGCTGCGATCGCCGGAGCGGTGATTACCGGTGAGATGCTCGGGGGAGGCGCGCAACGACGACGACCGACGCTCGGCGGCACGTTCGCTCTTCATGCCAAGGGCATCGTCTCGGTTCTCGTAACCTGCCGGTACTGCAGGAGCGCGGTCGTCGCCGTTACGCCCGACGAACCAATTGTGCTCATCGTGCGGCGCTACGCCGCCCTTGCCGACG
Organism: Vulcanimicrobiota bacterium; assembly: GCA_963767725.1. GTDB lineage: Bacteria > Vulcanimicrobiota > Vulcanimicrobiia > Vulcanimicrobiales > Vulcanimicrobiaceae > Cybelea. Next base: position 149,053 of record CAVYEN010000002.1, on the reverse strand, counting down.
ATTCTCCCTCACGGAGCGATTTAGCGAACCTGCCCTACGACCACGTCGAGTCGTCCATCGCGCTTGCGCCGTTCACGCTTTTGTCGCAGAGCAGCGCGCCCTATCCCGGCGCGCTTTTGAGCGACCGCGGTCTCTCGTCGAGCGGTTCACTCTTGATCGATGACGGAGCGCCGAACTACGATACCGTCGATGGCCAATCGCCCTACGTGCTGATACCTGGACGATACGCGCAAAACGTCGTCCTGCGCGATGCCACCAATGCGTACGCCTATGGCGATCAAGCTGCAGGCGGCGTCGTCGAGCTCGATCCCTTTACGAGCGATTCGAGCTCGCAAATCGCGATCGTCGGTAGCGACACCGTCGCACGCGCCCAGGTCGGATCGGACTCGTCGTCGGTCGCGGTGGGCTCGCTGAGCAACGATGAAGAATCGCGTCAGCGCGGCGATGCGACCGCAAGCTGGCCGTTGGGCGCGCAACAATCGCTCACGGTGGCCGGCGGCGCCGAGCAAGGACGAGAGTACTCCTTGCCGGCTTCCGCGTTTGCAGGCAGCTTTTCGTTTGCCGACGCGCAGTTGCGCGATCCTCGAGCTCTCAACTTATCCGTTACGGCGGTAACGGATCGCGGCGATTACACGGCGAGCGACGGCGAATTGCCAATCGTCGGTGGCTTGGTCCGATTCCGGCTTCGAACGCGAGCGTCCACTCCAGCGGCCCCGTCGTTGCCGTTTGCGGACGCGGGAGTGCGCTCCTCGACGGGCTTCTACGATCGCGCAAGCATCGTCATATGATTTGCCCCGGGTCGGAGCCGATGCTCGAGCAAACGCGCTTCGACGCCGGAATCGCGGCGAGCGGCAACGATTACAACGTCACGGCTGGAGTCGGCGCTTTTTGGTTTGACTATGCGGGTGGTACGTACGGGTATTCCGCAGCCGGCAAGAACGGCGTTGGCCGTGCCGTCGCTCCAGGCGCAGCTTTTTCCAAACGGCAGATGGAGCCTTGATCTCCAGGGGAGCGGATCGTTCACGCTGCCGACGTTCGTCGATCAGTATCTCTACGCGGATGCCAACGGAGCCGCTCGCCGGTGCAACTCGAGCGCAACGCGCTGCAGGCTGCGACGCTGACCTACACCGATGAGGCGCGCGTGCGGCTGTCGTTCGAAGCAGGCGTCCGAAAATGTCAGCGGCGCGTCGTCGGGTAGGATTACGCTCGACGGGATTCTCGGCGATCTGGCAGATCGCGCCAACGGTTTCCGCTGCGAGCCTGGACCATGCACGTGACCGATACCGCAGCGCCATATGCCGGCGGACTTCCGTACGAAAGCGCCGCACCTACCGTGAGCGCCTTCTGGCTTACGTACGACGCCGGCGGTGCCGTGCGAGCCGATGCCATCTATCGTCGCGACCTGCTCGACGGATTGCCGTTCTATCACGTCGACGGCGCGATTTCGGGACCGATTGGCGAACCGCTTGCGCTGGTACGCTGCGGCGCCGAAGATCGAATGCGCCGGACTTTCGTCGACGTCGGCGTTCGCTTCAGCGGGAGCTAACGGCTCGCTCGTCGAGCTCGGCTCATTCCTCGTCGCGTCGTCCGTGCGGTCGCCGGCGCCGGCGCGTCGGCGGTGCACCCGGAGCGCCCGGCACCGCGCCGGGAGTCGCGCGCGTCTCGCGGCGGCACGCCGACCGCGAGCGGCATAATCACCGTTGCCGGAGACGCCGCCCAAGAGCGCCTTTCGCGAGAGATTGATTCGGCCTTGGCCGTCGATCTCGATGACCTTCACTATGATTTCGTCGCCGACTTTGACGACGTCCTCGACCCTTTCGACGCGCGTCGGCGCGAGCTGGCTGATGTGAACGAGTCCCTCCTTGCCGGGAAGAATCTGGACGAACGCGCCGATGGTGATGATACGCGTGACCGTGCCGAGATAGGTTTCGCCGACGACGACTGTCGCTTGCGTGAGGTTTTCGACGATCTGCTTTGCTTTGTCGCCCGACGCGCCGTCGAGCGACGTGATGAAAACGCTGCCGTCGTCCTCGATGTCGATCTTCTCGACGCCGGTGTCGGCGATGATCTTGTTGATGACCTTGCCGCCGGGTCCGATGACGTCTTTGATCTTGGCGGGATCGATCTTGATCACGATCATGCGCGGAGCGTACTCCGAGAGCTCCTCGCGCGGCGCGGCGATCGTTTCGGCGAGCTTATCGATGATCGCGTGGCGCGATTTGCGCGCCTGCATCCATCGCCTCGCGCATGATCTCGATCGTGACGCCTTGGACTTTGATGTCCATCTGAATCGCGGTGATGCCCTTCTTGGTTCCGGCAACTTTGAAGTCCATCTCGCCCAGCGCGTCCTCGAGGCCTTGAATGTCCGTAAGAACGGTGTACTTGCCGTCCTTTGAGAATCAAGCCCATTGCGACGCCGGCAACGTGCTCGCGGATCGGGACGCCGGCATCCATGAGACGCGAGCGTCGATCCGCAGACCGAGGCCATCGACGACGAGCCGTTCGACTCGAGCACCTCGCTCATCAGCCGCAGCGTGTACGGAAACTCGTCCTTCGGCGGCAAGCACCGGCACGAGCGCGCGCTCGGCAAGATGACCGTGACCGATTTCGCGGCGGCCCGGGCCGCGCATCGGCCGCGTCTCGCCGACCGAATACGGCGGAAAGTTGTAGAAGTGCATGTAGCGCTTGTCTTCGAGCTCCACGATGCCGTCGAGCCGTTGCGCGTCGCTCGTCGAGCCGAGCGTTGCGGCAGTGAAGACTTGCGTCTGTCCGCGCGTGAAGATCACCGGAGCCGTGCACGCGCGGCACGTAATGAACTTTGCACCAAATCGGACGAACCTCGTCGGGCTTTGCGGCCGTCGGGACGAACCTTCTCGTCGACGACCATCGTGCGAAGCTCGTCTTCCTCCATGACCTTGACGATCTTGTAGAACTCCTTCGCCGTCGCCGGATCTCGAGCAGCGCTTTGACGTCGTCGTCCTTCTTGCCGCAGCGCGCGAGCGCTTCGTCGACGGTCAACGTCGGCGAAGGCGGCTTCGCGCTTCTGTTTGTCGACGGTGCGCATCGCTTTGGCGACGTCTTTTGCGAACGTCTTGCGCACCCAGCGCTCGAGATCGGCATCGAGCTTTGGCGACCGGATACTCGCGCTTCGGCTTTGCCGGCTTTGCGCGCGAGCTGATCGATCGCTTTGACGATTTTGCGAATCTCGCCGTGCGCGAACTCGACGGCGCCGAAGAAATCGTCCTCGCTGATCTCGTTGCCGCCGCCTTCGACCATCATGACGGCGTCGGAGGTGCCGGCGATGACGATGTCCATGCCACCGCTTTCGTATTGCGGAAGCGTTGGATTGCAGATGTATTTGCCGCTTTCGTCGCGGCCGACGCGAACGGCGGCGACGGTCTTGTCGAACGGAATGTCGCTCAGCGCGAGCGCCGCGCCGGCGGCGCAAACGCCGAGCACGTCGGCGTCGAGCTCCGGATCGATCGAAAGCACCGTCGCAACGATCTGAACGTCGTTGCGAAAGCCGTCGGGAAAGAGCGGGCGAATCGGCCGATCGATTTGGCGCGAGCTGAGCACGGCGTGCTCGGGCGGACGTCCTTCGCGCTTGATGTAACCGCCCGGAATTTTTCCGGCGGCATACATCTTCTCTTCGAAATCGCAGGTGAGGGGAAAAAAGTCGATGCCTTCGCGAGGTTTCTCGGAGGCAGTGACGGCGCAGAGCACGACGTTTTGATCGCCATAACGAACCAACGCGGAGCCGTTTGCTTGCTTCGCCAGTTCGCCGGTTTCGATGATCATCGTGCGCCCGCCGACCGTTAAACTTACGGATTCGGGCACAGTATCTCCTAAATTCGAACTATTTTATTCTTTTGATTGACCCGCTGCCATTCGGCAGGGCCGAGCCGCGACCTGCCCTAAACGGCCTTCCATGCCGACCCTTACCCCGAGCGGCTTGACCGAACTCAAGCTCAAGGCCAACGACGTGCGGCAGGGCATCATTCGATCGCTGCTGGCGGCAGGCTCCGGCCATTCCGCGGGCCCGCTCGACATGTCCGACGTCTTCACCGCGCTCTACGGCCATTTGATGCGCCACGATCCGACGAATCCGGAGTGGCCCGATCGCGATCGTCTCGTTGCTCTCCTGCGGCCACATCGCGCCCGTTCGCTACTCGGCGATGGCGAACTTCGGATATTTTCCGCTCGAAGAGCTGCTTGACGCTGCGCAAGTTCGGAACGCGGCTGCAAGGACACCCGGAGCGAGTGCGCTTACCCGCGGTCGAAACGACGTCCGGTCCGCTCGGTGAAGGACTCGCGCAAGGCGTCGGCATGGCGCTTGGCGCGAAGATGGACGGCAAAGATTTTCGCGTTTGGGTCGTTACCTCCGACGCCGAGCATCAATGCGGGCTGCATTGGGAGGCGGTCCTGACCGGCGCGAAGTTCAAGCTCGATAATCTCACTGCGATCGTCGATCGCAACTTCATCCAGATCGACGGCAGCACCGAAGACGTCATGCCGCTCGAGCCGCTCGCCGATAAGTATCGGGCCTTCAACTGGGAGGTTTTCGAGTGCGACGGCAACGACATCGCCGCGTTCATCGAAACCGCGCAGCGCGCGACGCAGCTCCGTCGGCAAGCCGCAAGTCATCATCGCGAACACCGTTCCCGGCAAGGGCGTTTCGTTCATGGAAGGCGACTACACGTGGCACGGCAAGCCGCCCAACGCGCAACAGGCCGAGGAAGCGCTGCGAGAGCTCGCCGATGCAGCGCGACGAGGATCGGAGCCGATGACTAGCGGCACGCGAATGCTCGACGCTGCGGCAGCGCGATGCACTTACGTCGACTATCGCGGAGCGATCTCAAACAAGTTCCGACGCGCAACGGATTTGGCGAAGGCCTGATCGAAGCCGGCGCGCGCGACCGCAACGTCGTCGGCATCTGCGCGGATCTTTCCGAATCGACGCGCTTCGAAGGCTTTCAAGAAGGCGCATCCCCAGCAATACATCGAGATCGGCGTCTCCGAACAGATGCTCGTCGCGATGGCCGGCGGGCTCGCGTCGGTCGGGAAGATTCCTTGGATCGCCAGCTACGCGATGTTCAATCCGGGGCGCTCGTGGGAGCAAGTTCGCACGATCATGGCGCTCAACGAGACGAACGTGAAGATCGCCGGCGCGCACGCCGGCGTCTCGGTCGGTCCCGATGGGGCGACGCATCAAGCGATCGAAGACATCGCGATCATGCGCGTCATTCCGCACATGATCGTCGTCGTGCCGTGCGATTCGGTGCAAACGAAGAAAGCGACGCTGGCGCTCTCGGCGACCTGGGGACCGGCCTATCTGCGTTTCGGGCGCGAGAAGATCGGCGGTCATCACGACCGACGAGACGCCGTTTGAGATCGGCAAGGCGCAGACGTTTCGCGAAGGAGGCGACGTTGCGATCGTCGCCTGCGGAATCTTCGTCTACAACGCGCTGCTGGCGGCCGACCGTCTCGCACACGAAGACGGCATCGAATGCCGCGTCGTCAACAACCACACCGTCAAACCGATGGATGAAGCCGCCATCATCGACGCGGCGCGGCGCTGCGGCGCGGTCGTGACGGTCGAAGAACATCAAAAACAAGCCGGAATGGGTTCGCGGGTCGCGGAGATTCTCGCGCAACACCATCCAACGCCGATCGAGTTCGTTGGCGTCGAGGATCGTTTCGGGCAATCGGGCGATCCGGGAGAGCTCATCGAGCTCTACGGCATGGGCGTCGACGCTATCGAGCTGCCGCTCGCCGCGCCCTGGCAAGAAAGCGCTGACGTAGACGCACAAGTGCCGCGCGCATCTACATCAACACTTGCTTCGCTTTTAGCGGCGCAGGCCGAGTTCGGAAATCAAGCTGCGATAGCGCTCGAGATCTTTCGCATGCAGGTAGTTCAGCAGCCGGCGCCGCTGCCCGACCTGCAACAGCAGGCCGCGCCGGCTGTGATGATCCTTCTTGTGAATCTTGAGGTGCTCGGTAAGCTGATTGATCGACGCGGTCAGCATCGCGATCTGCACTTCGGCCGAACCGGTGTCGTTCGATCCGCGGCCGTACTTGCCGGCGATCTCCGCCTTCTGTCTTTGGTGAGCGGCACGCATGAAACTCCTTGAGCAGGATGGTCTCGCTCGGGTACAGTGTGCTCCACCGCCCCGGCGACCGGCCTAGAATAGCAAAGGCGGCGTCCCTCATCGCAAGGTGTCGGCGCGAGGTTGCAGACAACGCCTGCAGCGTGGATCTCTGCATACGCGGACGCACGGCACTCGTCACCGGGGCGAGCTCGGGGCTGGGCGAGGCTGTTTCCCTTGCGCTTGCGCGCGAAGGCGTACAGCTGGCGCTCGGTGCTCGCAACGCTCGAGCGTCTCGATGCGGTCGCGAGCGCGGCGCGGGACCTCGGCGCCGAAGATGCGCGAGCGTTCCCGCGTCGATCTTGCAAGATTCAGAATCGATCGCCGCGATGCTTTCCGGCGTGCGAAGCGCTTACGGCGACGTCGACATCGCGATCCTCAACGGGGGCGGTCCGAAGGCCGGCGATTCACCGAGACTGCGTTGGCCGATTGGGATGGCGCCTATCGCTTGCTGTTGCGCAGCATGCTCGCTGTCGCTCGAGTCGCTCGTGCCGCCGATGCGCGCGCAGAGTGGGGACGCATCGTGGCGTTGACTTCTACGGCGGTGAAGCAACCGATCGACACGCTCGTACTCTCGAACGCATTTCGCACGGCGTTGGTCGCGGCATTGCGCACGCTTGCGGCGGAAGTCGCCGCCGACGGCGTGACGGTCAACTGCATCGCAACGGGCCGCATTGAAACGGCGCGCCTGCGCGAGCTCTATGACAATGACGAGCCGAGCTTCGCGAGGCCGCACGCGAGGTGCCGATCGGCCGCATCGCAACGCCGGCAGAGTTTGCGCCGATGGTCGCTTTTTTGTGCAGCGAGCCGGCGCGCTATGTGACGGGCCAAACGATCTCGGTCGACGGCGGATCGATTCGAGGGCTCTTCGGGTAACCGGCGGCGAGCAAAGGTGCGTTAGAGACCGGCGCGAATCACCGGGCCGATATGCAGGGAGTAGAAGGGAAGCGCGTCGCTGCTCTGATCGGCGACGGATTCGAAGAGATCGAGCTGACGGAGCCTCGGCGGGCGCTCGAAGAAGCAGGAGCGATCCTGACAATCGTCGGCATCGACGAGCGATCGCGTCAGCGCATTCGCGGTAAGCGGGGCCTCGACGACGGCATGAGTTTGCGCGCCGAAGAGCTGGTTACCGATTGCACCGCTGAAGATTTCGACGCGCTGCTTGATCCCGGGAGGAACGTCGCCGGACCGCATACGCACCGATCGCGAGGTACAACGGTTGGTGCGTGAGTTCGACGCGCTCAAGAAGCCAATGTTCTCGATCGGACATGGCGCCGCAAGTCCTGATCTCGTCTCAGATCGTTCGCGGGCGTCAGATTACGGGCGTGCATTCGATCGCCGACGATATCCGCAACGCCGGCGGACTCTATCGCGATCAGCCGACCGTAACGGATTCCAACTTGGTCTCGACGCGCGGCACCGACGATCTCGCCGCAGTTCAACCGCGCGATGTTGGAAAAGCTCGCAACGGCCGCGCCTGCTCAGATCGGGTCGTAACGCGCGAGCGCCTCGCCGTATTGGCGCAGGGCCAAGAACGCGACGATCGAGCAAAACGCAAGTTCCGCGAGAACGCTGCGAGTCCCGACGACGAGCGCATAAGCCGCGCCGCTCGTCGCCGCTGAGAGCGCGACGTAGAACGCTCGCGGCGTGCCCCGCCGGATCGTAGCCGAGAGTGCGGTCAAAGTGGCCGGCTATCGAGTGCGGCGAGCACGATCGACAAACGTTAGCGGCACGCTTGGAACGCCGCGCAAAGTTCGCGCGCAGGCATATACGAGCGCAGCCAGCGCGCCGGCGACGCATGGTACTAGCGCCTTCGCTCGCGCGATCTCGCGGCCGAAGAGCGGCGCGCTCTGCTCGCACCGTCGAGATGTGCGGTGCAGCCCGGCGCTCTGCGCGAGCGCCATTGCGATGCCGAGCAACGAGCACAGAAAGAGCGGAGCGGCGATGCCGCCGGGCTGAAAGAGTCCTGCAACGAATGCCGCCGCGCACGAGTAAGCGACGATTCGGCGCTGCGCGTAAAGTCGCGCGTGAAGAACGGCCAGCGAGCGTTCTGACTGCGTCGAGCTGCAACGGCTCGGGGCGCTGCCAGCCGGCGTCGGTGTGAGTCGAAAGCAGCGCGCGATCCGCAACCACATCGAGTATCTTCGACGCATAGGCGGGCTGCGGCCGGTCGAGAACGACGAGTTTAGGCATCGCCGATCAGCGCGGCGATCAGTGGATACGCAAAGGCTTCGTGCATGCCTTCAAGACGCTCTCGAAGCAATCGAGCTTGCGCTTGAGCGTGACGCGTCTCGACGTTCCAAAGTGCGGCACGATAAGCGATGTATCGTCGTAAACTCGGCTTCTTGAGCGAAAAGGCTCGTGCGGCACCAGCGCAGCGACGCGTTTGCACTGCAACGGATTGCACGCGCGGATCGTAATCGTCGATCAGTACGCACCCGCTCGACGCCTTCGCGATGCCCGCAGCCAACAATGCGACGATCGCAGCCTCGCCGGGCGAGGCGAACGTCAGGGCTGCACGCTCGCCGCGGGCAAGATCGAGGTCACCGGACCGATCGCGACGCCGACGCTCATAAACGTCGCATCACGCATGCGTAAGAGCGGCATCGGGCAGTATCATTCGGCAGTTTGCGCCAAGCTAACTCCCGACGGACCGTGCTCTCAAACGCCGAAGTCGCGCAGAAACTTCTCGAAATCCGCACGCTGATGGAGATGGCGGGTGAGTCGTTCTATAAGTACATGGCCTACGAAAAGGCGGCTGCATCGGTCGAGAATGCGCCGCCACTGGCGCGATCTCGTCGACGCCGGCGAGCATCTCAAGCTGCCGAGCGTCGGGCAAGTCGATCGGCGCCGCGATCGAACAACTCGTGCGTACCGGGACAGGCCGAACAGCTCGAAGCAGCTCCACCGAGCGTTTCCCGCTCGTCGCTTCTGGAAGTGCTCGGCGTAAGCGGCATCGGAACCAAGACCGCCGCGATGCTTTTCACGGATTATGGTATCGCCTCGCTCGCCGATCTCGAGGCCGCGATCGCCGCCGGGACGCTCTTGCGGCGTGCCGCGCTTGGGCAGCAAGACGATCGAAAACTGGCGGCGCGGCATCCTTGCGTACCGCGGACGTCAACGCCGTACGCCGCTTGCCGCAGGCGCTCACGATCGCGCGCGAAGCGATGGACTTACGTACGCGAAGGACCGCCGCTCGAACGGCTGCTTTATGCCGGAAGTCTGCGCCGCGCCGAGGTCACGGTCGGCGACATCGATCTCGTCTGCACGTCGCAGCACGCTGCCGACGTCATCGCGCACTTTACTGCATGGGAGCGCGCGGAAGCCGTGTTCGCGGAAGGGCCGACGAAGGCGAGCATCTGGCTTCCGGGTGGTTTGCAAATCGATCTGCGGGTGCTGCCCGATCATCTCTACGGCAACCTGCTGCAACATTTTACCGGCTCGCGCGAACACAACATCAAGTTGCGCGAATACGCAGTACGCGCGAGTTTGCGCGTCAGCGAAAACGGCATTTTGAATCTCGAAAACGGCGAAGTGATCACGTGCACGGAGGAAGCGGGCGTTTACGCTGCGCTAGGCATGCAATACATTCCGTCGGAGCTGCGCAGCGGGCTCGACGAAATCGAGCTCGCACGTGCCGGCGCGATTCCCGAGCTCGTCGAACCGATCGACCTACGCGGCGATTTTCACATGCATACGGTCTGGAGCGACGGCGACGATACCCTCGAGGCGATGATTGCCGCCGCGGCGGCGCGCGGCTACGAGTACCATGCAATCAGCGATCACTCGCAGGGACGCGGACGCCGTTTCGGCCTCGCGCCGGACGAGCTGCTCGAGCAGCGCGCGCTTATCGAAGAGCTCGCGCGCGCGTCACGGCATTCGAACGCTTTGCGCGAGCGAAGTCGACATTCTTGCCGGACGGATCCCTCGACTACGCCGACGCCGTTCTTGCCAAACTCGACATCGTCATCGGCATCGGTGCACACGGCGACGAATCAATCGCGTGAGGAAATGACGGCGCGCCTGATTCGCGCTTGCGAGAATCCCTACGTCACGATCATCGGACACCCGACCGGGCGGCGCTTCGAAGGTTTCCGCCGGATACGAGTTCGATTACGATGCGGTTTTTGCGGCGGCAGCGCGCACGGGGACGGCGCTCGAGATCGACGGCCAAGCGGCGCGTCTCGATCTTCCCGCGCCGCTGGCGCGCAAAGCGAAGACGTTCGGCGTGACGTTTGCGCTCGATAGCGACGCGCACCGCACGCGCGATTTGGCTGCGGTCGAATTCGCCGTCGGTCAGGCCCGCCGCGCCGGCTTGACGCAGAGACGACGTCTTGAACGCGCAGCCGTTGGATTAAGTCCGCGCGTTCGTTGCGCGTAAGCGCAACGCGGCATGATCGCCGGCGCGCGCGTTGCCGGCACCGGGCTTCGACGGCGACAGCCGACAAGACCGGCCGCTGCTTTTCGTGCATGGCGTCGGATCGACGGCTGCGATTTGGGATTATCAGCTCGATGCTTTGGCGACGACACCTCTGCGCAGCAATCGAGCTGCGCGGAAACGGCGCGCGAAAACCCGATCCCGATCCCTCGTCGATTACCCGCGCCGGTTTCGCCGACGACGTGCTTACGGTTGCCGACGCGCTGGGCATCGAGCGCTTTACGCTCGTCGGCTGCAGCCTCGGCGGCGTCGTCGCGTTCGAGCTCTGGCGGCGCGCGCCGCATCGCATCGGAGCGATGGTGTTGCTGGGACGTTTCGCTCGGTATCCGGACGGCGATCGCGTCGCGCAAACATCGCGGCGCAAGTGCGCGAAGCGGCCGACATGCGTCGCCTTCGGCGAGTTACGTGCCGCGAAGCTTGGATTGCCGCCCGCTCGACTGAAGGAAACGATCGAGCAATATGCCTGTAAGTCGTTGGAGTGCTTTCTCGCCGCGACGCAGGCGACGTGGACCGGTGATTACCTCGACATCTTAGCGAGCATCGACGTGCCGGTGCTCGTTGCGTACTGGCGAGCACGATGCCGTCGCGCCGCGTGCGCTTTCCGAGCAGATCGCAGCAGGCATTGCCGGCGCAGAGCTTGCGATGATTGCCGCCGCGGGGCACGTCGCCAATGCCGACGATCCGCCCGCTTTCAACGACCTCGTGCGCGCGTTTCTGCGGCGCAGTGGCTGCGCTTAGACGATTCTTTCGGACGTTGCGTAGACGTTGGCGCGATCGTTGCCCACGAATCCGGCGAGCGTAACGTTGAACTCGCGCGCCAACTCGACCGCGAGACTGCTCGGAGCCGAGACCGATGCGACGATCGGAACGCCGGCCATCACGGCCTTTTGAAGGATCTCGTAGCTCGCGCGCCCGCTGACCATCAGCGTGCGGTGATGCAACGGCAGCTGTCCGTTGAGCAATGCCCAGCCGACGAGCTTATCGACGGCATTGTGGCGCCCGACGTCTTCGCGTACGACGATCGGGCTGCCGCGATCGTCGAAGAGCGCCGCGGCATGCAGTCCGCCGGTGGCAGCAAAGATGCGCTGTGCCGCGCGCATGCGCTTGGGTAGCGCGTACAGCGTTTGGGCCGGAAGGCGCAGGTCGTCGTCGATTGGCGTCGCGCCCAAAGAGCGCAGCGAGTCGAGCTGGGCGCGCCCACAGACGCCGCACGAGCTGCTCATCGTAAAGTGGCGTTCGAAGCGAGCGAAATCCGGGACGGCACTCGAAGCGCTCAGCTCGATGTGGACGACGTTGTAACGCTGATCCGGATCGACGGCCGGATCGATGCAGTATGTCAGGGCGGCGATGTCGTCGCGCGCGCGGACGATCGCCTCATTGTAAACGAAGCCGGCGGCAAGCTCGAAATCGTTGCCCGGCGTTCGCATCGTTACCGCAAGGGTTCGCGTAGTCGGAGCAGCAACGAGGCGTAGCTCCAGCGGCTCCTCGCCCACGATTTCGTCGTGGCGTCGCGTCCGTGCGTCACCTTCCATCGCGACGACTTCAGCTTCAACGCTGCGGCCCGGCCTGACCGTCGGACTGGTCACGAGTCCTCTTCGCTCGGACGATCCTGGACGTAATCAAAGCCGAAGCGTCCTTTGATGCAGAGGTGGCCGCTGGTGACGCCGTTTTCGACCGGTGAAGTGACCTTCACGATCTCGTTTTCCTGCACGTGCAGGGTGAGCGTGCAGCCGACTCCGCAATAGGAGCAAATCGTGTCGGTAACGGTTTGCTCTTCTTCCTTCCATTCGCCGCGCCGGCGAAGCTCGTATTCGGATGAAAACATGAGCGCGCCCGTAGGACAGACGCCGATGCAATTTCCACAGTAGACGCATGCCGAATCCGGCAGCGGCGACGTCGTACTCCGTGGAAATACGAGCGTCGAAACCGCGACCCGCGACGGCGATCGCGAACGTATTCTGCGCGTCGACGCCGCAAGCTTCGACGCACTTGTAGCAGAGAATGCATTTCGCGTAGTCGCGGACGTAGAGTGCGTTGTCGACCTTGGCCGGCTGCCGCGCCGTCGCCCAGCCGGACCCGTAACGTTGCGGATCGGCGCCGTATCGGACGCAGATATCGTTGCGCGTCGGGAGCCGTGGACAGGTCGACCGTCGAGGCGAGAAACTCAAGGACCATCTTGCGGCTATGGCGGGATCTTCCACGTCCTGACCGCCGGGAAACTTATTGGGAATCGCGCCCATGTCGCCGCCGCCCTGGACGTTGTTCTGTCCGCGCAGAGGATTGAGTCCGCTACCGTAACGTCCGACGTGGCCGCAGAGCAACGCAAGATTGATGAGCGCGCGAACGTTGTCAACGGCATTATGGTGCTCGGTAATTCCAAGCGTCCAGCAGAGCTGCGCGCGCGGCGCGCGCGCGTATGCGTGCGCGAGTTCCGCAATGAGCGTTGCGGGAACGCCGGTCGTCTTCTGCGCATACTCGAGCGTGTACGGCTCGACCGTCGGGCGGTAGGTCGCGAAGCCGCTCGTCGCACGCTCGACGAACTCGCGATTCTCCAACCCAGCGGCGATGATTTCGCGGCCGATGGCGTTTGCGAGCGCGATATCCGAGCCGACATCGATTCCCAGCCAACCATCGGCCCATCGAGCGCTCGACGTCCGGCGGGGATCGACGACGTACAGCTTGGCGCCGTTGCGTATGCCGCGCAGGACGTGATGGAAGAAGATCGGATGCGTCTCGCGCGCATTCGATCCCCAGAGCACGATCAGGTCGGTGCGCTCGATCTCCTCGTAGGAGCTCGTGCCGCCGCCTGCCCCGAATACCGCCGTCAGACCGACGACGCTCGGGGCATGTCAAGTTCGATTGCAGCTGTCGATGTTGTTGCTGCCGATGACCGAACGAGTGAACTTCTGGGCGATGTAGTTCATCTCGTTGGTGGCCTTCGAGCAGCTGAACATCCCAAAGGTGCGAGTGCCGCCACGCTGCCGCGCGTCGGCCAAAGCCGCAGCGGCGCGGTCGAGCGCCTCGTTCCAGGTAGCGCGGCGCAAGGTTCCGCCATCACGCACGAGGGGATGCGTCAACCGAAAATGAGGTTTTTTCATGAGCGAGTAATTCGAGCGTCGCCCGAGCGCTCCCCACCGCGCCCCTTCTACAACGTCGGATGGCCAAGCTCCGGCGCTACCTTGGGCCAAAGGAGCTTCGCGACGGCGGAGGCAAGACCGGTGCGGGAAGGGAGCACAGAAGCGTGGATCTTTCGTCGATTACCGTCTACGCGGACGGTCGATTCCAGCGCTACGAAGACTCAAAAGTCGGGCTGCTTACGCACGGCCTCCAGTATGGAACCGGCTGCTTCGAAGGCATTCGCGGCTATTGGGTGCCCGAAGAGCGCGAGCTCTTTCTGGTCTTGCTGCGCGATCACTTCGACCGGCTCGCGACCTCTGCAAAGATTCTTACGATAAAGCTAGCGCATAGCGTCGAAGAGCTCATCGACATCACGACCGAGCTTTGTCTGCGTAATCGCTACGAAAAGGACGTTTACGTTCGCCCGTTTGCGTACAAAGCCGCAGAAGACGTCGGCGTTCGGCTGCACAACGTTCCCGATGCCTTTGCCATCGTTCCCATTCCGTTTACGCACTACCTCGACGCCACTCGGGGCCTCCATGTCTGCGTCAGCTCCTGGCGGCGTATGGACGATACCATGGCGCCGCCGCGTGCGAAGATCACCGGTCTCTACGTCAATTCCGCACTGGCCAAGAGCGAAGCCGTCCAGAACGGCTATGACGAAGCAATTCTACTTATCGCACGACGGACACGTCGCCGAAGGCTCGGCCGAGAATATCTTCCTCGTGCGTCGCGGCGTCGTATATACGCCGGATCCGGCGCAGAACGTGCTCGAAGGCGTCACCCGCAAGGTAATCATGGATCTCGCGCGCGACGAGCTGGGCGCGCAAATCGTCGAGCGAGCGATCGATCGCGGCGAACTCTACTCGGCGGACGAAGTCTTCTTTACGGGCACCGCAGTCGGCATTTGCTCGGTTGCGTCGATCGACCGCCGCACGGTGGGCAATGGGACGGTCGGTCCGGTTACGGCGCGGCTTCGCGACCTCTACGAGCGAATCGTGACCGGGCGCGAGCCGCGCTATGAAGCGTGGCTCACTCGGACGTACGCATCCGCGAAGATCAACGCCTAGGAGGTTGCTCCGGGTCCTGGACCTGCGGAACGGCGGCGTCGTTCCAGTAGTCGGCATCCGGCGAAACACCGGCGTTTTGCTCTTGCGCCCAACGCTTGGCGCCATTGCGCGAACCGCAGCTCATCCGCGTACGCGAGTCGGGAAACCGAGTGGATGAACGTGCGGCCGAGATCTTGTGACGGCAGGGACGTGGTCATCACCGCGATCACGTACGGGGAGGCACTTGCAAAGACTATTCCGGCATCGTTGAGCGTATCGTAGAGCGAGCCGGTCTTATGCGCAATGGGAACGTAGCCGGGAAGCGGCTCGGGCAAGAGGGTGTTGTATCGATCGGCCTCCAGAATGGCGATCATTTCGTTTGACGACCACGCATCGACTAGCGTGCGGCGCGCCATCAGCGTAAGAAGCCGAACGAGATCGGCGGGAGAGGTTCGAAGCGTCTGACGGATCGACCAGCCATCGGTGCGCACGTCGCTCGCAAGACGCGTGCGTGCCAAGCCGAGTTCTTCCATTCGGCGATTGATGTCGCGGCGTCCGACCAGCCGGATGAGCATGTTCGTGGCCGTGTTGTCGCTGATGTCGATCATCTTCTCGACCAGATCGGAAACGGTGTAGGTCGTACCCACGGGCGCGTCGGCGAGCTCACCCGATCCAAAGTCTTTGTCGGCCGCTTGGAGCCTGACGCGATGCTGCAGGTCGAAGCGCCCAGCCTCGAGCTGCGTAAAGACTTCTACCATGACCGGAACTTTAATGGTCGAAGCGGCCGGCATGCTCTTCCCCGCGTTGAAGCCGGCATCGTACCCCGTCTTGAGATCGAGCACGTCGAGCGCGATCGCCCCCGGCACGTGGCGTGCCAGCGTGCGAACGTCGTGGTTGAGGCGTGCAAGTGGCGGGGGAAGATAGGCTCGTGCCGGTGCGATCGACGTGATGCCAGCCCAGAGAGCAAACGCCAAGAGTGACGCTGCACCTCGCAACATAGTCGTCCTCACGGTTCTGTCGCGATTTGGCTCTTCCCTACGAGTACGGGGCTCGCTCGCCCTCATGGGGAAAGGCGACCGCGCATGAGAGGCACTCGCAGGAATCCTTGGCGCTCGTTGACCGACGCGCGCGTCACCTATGCGCTCAAGATCCTCATGGTTCTCGTTCTGGTATTCTACGCCGGCCAATTCATTGTCGAGATTCTGATTCGGCTTCAGGCGGTCGTCTATATCCTGATCGCGGCCGTCTTTCTGGCCTATCTGATCTACCCGGCTGCGCAGCGCCTTCGGCAACGCATGCCGCTCGTGGCCGCGATCGTACTCATCTATGTCGGCATCGTTCTGGCAATCGTACTAGCAGCCTTTTTCGTGGTGCCGCACATCATGGACGACGTCCAGATGCTCGTCAAGCGATATCCGGAGCTGTTGGCCAAGCTCGACTCGCTGATTTACAATCCGAAAAACCCCGTGACTTCGCACCTGCCCGTATGGGTGCGAGACGAAATAGGGCGGGCGCCGGTGCAAGTCGTGGCCTGGATCAAGACGCGCGGGCTGCAAGTCTTTGGGCACATCGTCGTCCTTCTCGCCGGCACTCTTGCCGTCGTCGCCGTCTTCATCGTCGTTCCGGTCGTTACTGCCTACCTTTTGCTCGATCTGGATCATCTGAAAGCGAGTCTTGGCGGCAATCGTCCCGGAGGAGCGGTGGCGCGCAACGATGTCGTTGCTGGCAGACATCGATAGCGTAATCGGAGGTTTCATTCGAGGGCAGCTGCTCGTGGCGTTTACCGTTGGGGTACTCATCACGATTGCAATGCTGCTCTTACGCGTACCTTACGCATTCCTATTTGGTGTGCTCGCGCTCTTTGGGGATTTGATACCGTACGTGGGTGCCGTGGCCGCCTTTCTGCCCGCGTTCGTCTCGGCGGTCTTGACGAACGGTTGGATCAATGGGCTGTTCGTCACGGCGGCGTTCGTTGTGATCTACGAGGCCGAAGGACATTTTATCGCGCCGAACATCGTCGGTCGGCAAGTGCGCCTGAGCGCCTTCGTCGTTATCATTTCGCTCTTGATCGGCGGTGAGCTGGCGGGCCTTTTTGGAATGCTGGTTGCGGTACCGATTGCCGCCGTATTGCGCGTCATCGTCGCGAGGGTGCTTCAAGCCGCTAAATCGAAAGCTCCGCCGTCGTGAACGGGACGCCGTCGCCGGTGGCGCGCGTCGATATCGTCGGCGTCCCGATGGATTTGGGCGCGAGCCGGCGCGGCGTCGATATGGGACCCTCGGCGGTGCGTTACGCCAAGCTCCACGCTGCACTTGGAAGGCTCGGCATCGGCACTATCGTCGATCGTGGCGACTTGCCGGTGCCGATCCGCGAGTCGGCCGATGCAAACGATGCTTCTGCGAAGTTCCTCGACGTCATTACCGACGTCTGCAACGATTTGGCGCTTTTGGTCGCGGAGGCGGTGCGTGGGGGCGGCTTGCCGATCGTGCTGGGCGGCGATCACTCCATCGCCGTCGGAACGCTCGATGGCCTGACGGTTGCCCGCGGCGCGCCTCCCGGACTCGTCTGGATCGACGCGCACGCCGACATCAACAGCCCCAAAAGCTCAGCAACCGGAAACGTTCACGGGATGCCGCTCTATTTCGCGCTGCAAAAGGGTTATGCTCGAGCCGGACAGACCGTGCAGATTGGATTGCGCGACGTCGACCCCAACGAAAAGCGACTGCTTCGCGAGTTCGGCGTTAAGACGTTTACCATGACCGACGTAGACAAGCTCGGAATGGTGCATGTCATGGAACAGACGCTGGGAATCGTCGGCGCGCCAGGGCAGCCGATTCACGTGTCGTTTGATATGGATGCTATCGATCCAAGCGAGGCGCCCGGCACCGGAACGCCGGTCAAGGGCGGCTTGAGTTATCGTGAAGCGCACCTCGTCATGGAGATGCTCTACGAAAGCGGGCGGCTCGGCTCGATCGAAATGGTCGAAATCAATCCGATTCTCGACTATCGCAATCAAACGGCGACATTAGCGGTCGGTCTCATTTGTTCGGCGCTCGGTAAATCGATTCTCTAAAAAAGACGAGCCGCGCTTAGAGTTTGATGGTAGCGCTCGCTTCGCACGAGACGCCGCCTCCGCAGACCGCCGGATCCCAGCTCGCATCGGCGAGCAGCGAGCGAATCTTACTTTCGAGTTGCGAATCGATCGGCGGTTGAAAGACGACGTTCTCGGTGCGGCCGTCGTTGCCGACGGTCACGATCAGCGTCACGTGCGTGCCGAGTGCACTGAGCTGTTGCCGAACGCCTGGATCGAGCACGGGCTCCGGCTGCTCTGCACCAAACGGAAGATAGCCACCCGGCCTCGGAGCGCCAACACTTGCAACGGCTCGAGCGACGGGCGACGGGGTCGCGTTCGGCGGGATGGCGCTATCGGCATTTCCGGTACCTGCTCGCTGCACGGCCGCGACGGCAGGAGCGGCCGGGGCGTTCGACTTCATTGCCGGCTCGGGCGATGCTCGACGGTGTGGCCTGGCGGTGACGAGGCGAACGTGGCTTGTGAAATTAACCGAGGGCCGTGGATTCTGGTGCGGCGCGACGGCGCGGGGCGGCGGATGAGGGGGTTGCGGCGGCGTGACCTCTATGCGAACGACGTGAATGAAGCTGACGGTTTCAACCGGCGCTGCGGTGGAGGCGGTCCAGGCTAAGGCGGGAACGGCAAGCGCCGCACCCACGTGAATTGCCAACGAGGCAAGCGTTGCCCGCCCCATTCGTCCTCGAGCCGCTACCGCTGCGCTCATCTCGCCGTCACCTTCGATTGCAGCGCGTAACCGTCCCCGGCCGTGACCTTGAGGCCGCCAGAGGTGAAGCGCCGTTACGAAGCCGCGAAGAGCGCGCGGGTTTCGTCGAGCTTACCGGCCTCGGCCCCCCAGCAGTCCCAACCGTTTGCCGATTCTCGGGAGAAGAGCTCGATGCGCGAGCGTTGACCGCACAACGCCTCGATACATTCTCGGAAAAC
This sequence comes from Vulcanimicrobiota bacterium, assembly GCA_963767725.1. GTDB lineage: Bacteria > Vulcanimicrobiota > Vulcanimicrobiia > Vulcanimicrobiales > Vulcanimicrobiaceae > Cybelea. The sequence continues at coordinate 130,293 of CAVYEN010000002.1, read as the reverse complement.
GGCTGGCTTGCGGCTGTGTTCGGCGCGCGGCTCCATGACGACTTGACCCTGACCGAGGTCGAGAATCGGGAACGGCCTTCCGGTAGACATCGTCGTCGCCGCGAGCACGAACTCCGTGGTCGGTTTGGTAAACGTCGGAGGCACGCCCTGGCCCCGGATCGGCTGGCCTTTGCTGTTGGTCTTGACCCAAACGTAGGCGACGCCGCGGTAGTACAAACGCCAGCTTTCGATGAGCTCGATCGCGAAATTCAAGCGGGGACCCGTCGACCACAAGAAAAGCACCGCGCGCTTACTCATGATCGAACGGACTGGGAGCTTAGCGAGTTCCGCTTGGTCCATCAGCGGATAATGCTTTGCAGCGGCAGCATCCTTGATTTGGCTTCCATAATAGAACCACGGGGGATCGGCGTAGACGATATCGTACGTTTTCGTTGGAAAGGACGGCAAATTCTCATGGCGGCCGGCCACGTGGCGTCGTCGTAAGCGTCTAACATGCTCTTGATTCTTTATCGAACCAGATCGGCCGGCTTGCTGGCGACGCGTCGACATCCTTCGAATACGTATGTTGCCGAGGATCCTTCTTCCTCGCGCCTACAAGCTTGCCGCAACGAGTGCGACGATTGCGCCGCAAAGCGTCGCGGCGAAATTGACGGCGTCGTTTCCGATCCAGCTTACGCCGCGTCGCAGCACCGTGGCCTCGCCGCAACGATGGCGCTGCGTTTCACATGCGCTGCTGCAGCGAGCACACCACCGCAGCGCCTGAAGGCTGGCGCCCGCAATTGAGTCGAGCGTCGCTCCCACGACGCCCCCGAGCGCGACGCTCCACAACGGCGCAATGCCGACCAATGAGGCCGTGCACGCGACGCAGAGCGAGCCCGCTACGGTGGCACCAATACCAAGCGGCGTTACTCCGCCCGAAAAACCGGGTCGAAGCGGACGCAGCGTGAGGATCGAAACCGGCGCCCTTTGCGAGAGAGTGCCGACCTCGGTGCCCCACGTGTCGGCCGACGCGGCCGCAAAGGCGCCGGCAAAGGCGGCCGCCAGCGGTGCGCCTCCGCGCGTTCCCGCCAGCGCGCAGGCTGCCGCGACCCCGCCGTTGGCGAGAACTTGCCATCCGCTGCGCGGAGTTTCCCACTCACCGCCGGCAAGGATGCGTTTACGCGCGAGTCCCAACCGTGAGAGAAGCGCCGACGGCAGGAAGAAGGCGAAGAGGACCGATGCGGCTCTCCACCCCCCGCTGCCGAAAACGACGGCACCCACGGCGAACGCCGTTGCGGCACCGCTGGCCGAAAGCGCCCGCGCGCGATAGGCCAGCGACGCGACGATCGCAGCGAAGAAGACCCCAAGCGCGGCTTGCATCAGGATGACGATGCGAAGAATGCATCGAGGGCGTCGAGCAAACCGGCGGTCGTGAAACGACTTGCGACGACGTCGACGTGCAGACCGGCCTCGCTTGCGGCGTTCGCGGTGATGGGACCGATGCACGCGACGCACTTTCCGGCAGCGGCTTGCGCTGCCGCAACCTCGCCGCCGAGCAAAGACGTAAACCCGCGAACGGTGCTCGCGCTGGTAAACGTCAGCACGTTGGCGCGCGCGACTTTCTTATCGAACTCCGAATCGCTTGGTACGACGGTCTTATACGCCGGCACGACGGTAACGATCCGTCCGGATTCTTCGAGCATCCGCACGAGCACGTCGCGCGCTTCCTGCGCGCGGTACACGAGCACCCGATCTCCGGGGCGCGATTGCTCGGCCACCGCGCGCGCCACGTCTTCACCGGTGAAGACGTTTGGCACGACATCGGCGCGCACGCCGTAGCCGCGCAGGCACTCAGCGGTGCGTTCGCCGATCGCAGCGACCTTTGTTCTTCCGATCGAGCGCGCGTCGGCGTTTCGCGCGACAAGCCGAGCGAAGAATGCGTCTACCCCGTTCTGAGAGGTGAAGATCAGCCAGTCGAACGACGCAAGCATGTCAAGCGCATTCTCGGCGGCGCTCGCATCGTCAGGTGGCTCAATGGCGATCGTCGGTGCGTAGACGGGCTCGGCGCCGCGCTCAAGCAGCGCCCGGGCGAATGCTTCGGATTGTTCGCCGGTTCGCGTGATCGCAACGCGTTTTCCGAAGAGCGCGCCGAGATCGAACCAGCGCAGCCGGTCGCGCAGGCGTGCGACCTCGCCGATGACGACGATCGCCGGCGCTTCGATTTTGACACGTGCGGCGTCGTCGGCGATTGTGACGAGGGTACCGAGCACCGTCTTTTGGCTTGGCCGGGTGCCGTCTTGCACGACCGCGACCGGCGTCGCACCCGAAAGCCCGTGTGCGACCAGCCGCTGTGCGATCTCGCGCAAATTTGCGATTGCCATCACGAGCACCAGCGTGCGCTGCGGATCGGCGAGCTTGGCCCAGTCCAGCGTCGACGACGGCTTCGACGGATCTTCGTGTCCGGTGAGAACGGTGAATGACGCGGCGTGCTCGCGATGCGTCACCGGGATTCCCGCATACGCCGGCACCGCGAGCGCCGAGCTGATTCCCGGTACGATTTCGAAGGCGATCCCGGCGGCGTGCAGCGCTTCGGCCTCCTCGCCGCCCCGGCCGAACACAAAGGGATCGCCGCCTTTTAAGCGGGCGACCCGGCGTCCCTCACGAGCCTTTGCAATCGCGAGCACCTCGATCTCGCCCTGCGTCATTGCATGATTCCCGCCGCGCTTGCCTACGAAGATCCGCTCGCACGAAGGGCGCGCCAAGGCGACGATCGCATCGCTCGCGAGCGCGTCGTAGAGTAACACGTCGGCCCCGCGGAGCACTTCGGCTGCTCGTAACGTAAGCAGGCCCGGATCGCCCGGGCCTGCGCCGACGAGAAAGACGCGGCCTTCGCCGCTACTCGCCGCCATCGGCGACGTTAGCGTCCAGCTCGAAAAGCTCTTCCAACACGCGCGCGCTCGAAAGCGCGTCGGCATCGTCGACCGTCGCTTTCTCTTGAATCTTGAGAATGGCGGAATGTAAGAGCTTCGAAACGATCGTCAAGGTCATGCCGGTCAGGAGCATGCGTTCGCGCTCGTTCAGATTTGGACAGCGCGCGAGCAACCGCTCGAGTTCCGCGCGGCGGATCGCTTCAGCTTTTTGTGTCAGCCGCGCAATCACCGGCACGGCAACTCGCGCGCGATACCAGTTTTCGAAACGCTCGACGTACTCCGCAATGATCTCCTCGACTGCGGGGATTGCTTCTCGGCGCAGATCTAGGCGTTCGTCCACGATCGACTTGAGCCCATCGATGTCGACGAGTGACACGTTTTCAACGCTCGCGACCGCCGGATCGACGTCACGCGGTACGGCGATGTCCACGATGAAAAGCGGCCGGTCGACACGCCAAGCCATCGCCGCGCGCACGAGCTCTTCGCCGACGATGAAATGCGAGGCTCCGGTCGATGCAACGACGACATCGGCGACCGTCAGCGCTTCGAGCAGTTCCGGCATTTCGACGGCTTCGCCGAAGCCGGCTTCAGCGACGAGTCCGCGGGAACGCGACATCGTCCGATTCGCGACGATTACCCGATCGGCACCTTCTTGACGCAACCGTTTGACCGCTGTTCGTCCCATCTTGCCGGCGCCGATGACCAGAATCGATTTGCCTTCCAGCGTAACGAGCCGAGAACGAGCCGCTTCTACTGCGGCCGTTGCAATCGAGATCGACTCGCGGCCGATGCGAGTCTGCGCGCGAGCGGTCTTACCTGCCGCGAGCGCTTCGCGAAAGAGCCGATCGAGCGTGCGGCCGAGCGATCGAGCGCGCTTTGCGGTGACGTAAGCGTCTTTGACTTGGCCGAGAATTTCGGCTTCGCCGATGAGCATTGAGTCGAGACCGGTGCAGACGCGAAAAAGATGTTCTACGGCCAAGTGGCCGAGCCGCGTATAGAGATACGACTCCATGTCGTAGCCCGTCGTTCCGTGGCGGAAATTTGCGAGAAAGGATTTGATCTGCGCGCAGCCGTTCTCGTAGTCGTCGAGTTCGGCATAAATCTCCAAACGTCCGCAGGTTTGAAGCATGACGGCTTCCTGCACCGCTTGGTAGTCGCCTAACGCCACGAGCGCTTCGGCCATCCGCGAGGCAGGGAAAGCGTGCCGCTCGCGCACTTCGAGCGGCGCAGTGCGATGTGAGAGACCGATGCACGTTATCGGCATCTATTCCAAGCTCAACCGATGGGTTAAGATCGCCATTTCTCCGGCCAGGTCGATATTGCGCACGAAGACGCGTCCTCGCACGTGAAGCGGCATCGGCGCGAAGTTGAGGATGGCGCGAATCCCAAGGTCGGCAACGCGCTGCGCACTCTCCCCAGCGGCTTGCGCCGGAACCGAGATCACTGCGATGTTGCAATCCATTTTTGGAAGCATGCGTTCCATCTCTGCGACGTTCTGCACGATGATACCCTGCCATTGCTGCCCGACGACCGCCGGCGAGCGGTCGAAGATCGCTGCCACCTTAAAGCGCATCTCTCGCGCTGTAATGAAGCGGGCGAAGGCCCGCCCAAGGTAGCCGAACCCAACGATCGCAATTCGCCAGTCATGCTCCAATCCTAGGACCCAGCCCAGCTGCTCGACTAGCGGATCGATCGCATAGCCCTGACCCCGGCGGCCGAGGGGTCCCAGCGCGCAAAGGTCTTTACGAATCTGCGTGCTCGCAGTCGAGTGGCCGAGGAGCGCGGCAAGGCCGTGCGAGGTGATCGTTCTTTTACCGCTTGCCTGAGCTTGTCGAAGGGCTCGATGGTAGGCATAGAGCCTCGGTATCGAGACCTCGCCTAACGGCTCAGCTTCCTGGCGGTTCGGCTCGGGCTGGCGATCGATCATGCAGTTGCCAAAAGCGCAGCCAGCGAGGCATCGGCTGCCGCGATCGTGCGCTCGACGTCGCGCTCCGTGTGAGCGGCAGAGAGAAAGTTCGTTTCGAATGGGGAGGGAGCGAGGTAGACGCCGCGTTCGAGCATGGCAGCAAAATACTTCGCGAAGAAGCCGCGATCGGACTGCCGTGCGCCGTCGAGGTCGATCACCGGGTTAGGCGTGAAAAAAATGGAGAACATCGAACCGACGCGGCTGCAGTGATACGGAACTCCATACCGTTGCATCACAACCTCTAATCCGTCGGTGAGCTGCCGGGCCGTGTCCTCGAGGCGATCGTAGATCGCACCATCCGAGGCGATGACGCTGAGAGCGGCGAGGCCTGCCGCCATCGCAATCGGATTGCCCGAGAGCGTCCCCGCCTGGTAGACCGGTCCGTTCGGCGAAAGGTACGCCATGATGTCGGCGCGGCCGCCGAGAGCTCCGACGGGAAGGCCGCCGCCGATTACCTTACCAAGCGTCGTAAGATCGGGCACGATGCCTTCGCGCCCTTGTGCCCCGCCGCGACCTACGCGAAAACCGGTGATCACTTCGTCGAGAATCAGCAACGCGCCGTACCGGTTGCAGAGTTCGCGCAGAGCATTGAGGTAGCCGGTTCGCGGCAAAACGAGCCCCATGTTTGCGGGATACGGCTCGACGATTACGGCGGCAATCGAATCGGCCTGAGTTTCGAAGACGGCCTCTGCGGCCGCCACATCGTTGAACGGCAGAACGATCGTATCGCGCGCGGTGCTTTCGGTGACGCCCGCCGAATCCGGCACGCCGTGGGTCAGCGCACCTGACCCCGATGCGATCAGGAACGAATCGCCGTGACCGTGATAACAGCCAGCGAATTTTACGATTTTCGGACGATTCGTGAAGCCCCGGGCGAGCCGAATGGCAGCCATCGTCGCTTCGGTGCCGCTCGAGACGAATCGCAAACGCTCTATCGCCGGCATCATCGAGGCGACCAACTCGGCAAGCACGCTCTCCAGCTCGGTTGGGGTCCCAAAAGAAGTCCCGCGCGGAACGACGTTGACGATCGCGCGCGTTACCGCTGAATGTGCGTGCCCGAGAAGCAACGCGCCCCACGACATGACATAGTCGATGTACTCGTGGCCGTCGAGGTCGTAAAGCATCGCGCCGGAGCCGCTCTTCATGAAGATCGGTGAGAGTCCGACCGCTCCCAGCGCCCGCACCGGTGAGTCTACGCCGCCGGCGATGATACGGCGCGCGCGCGCGAACGCCGCAATCGAGCGTTCGAGCCTCACGACACGTCCTCCAGGCGATTGACGTTATGAAAATATTGCGCGTCGAGGTTTACGAAACGAGCGGCAACGCGCTCGATGAGATCGCGCATCGCGCCCTTGCCGGCTCGACGCAGTTCGTAACCTTCCCGAAGGCTTGCCCGACGCGAGTAGAGCGCAACGAGCGGCTCCATGGTACCGCCGTGCTGCGGCACGACGGCTTCGTCGCCGGGGCGCCACGCATCCTGGAGCCACTGTAGCACTCGCGCATCGAGCCGAGGCTGATCTCCGGCAACGGCAAAGACGCGCGAAGCGCGAATAGCTGCGCAGACGCAAAGAAATGCGCGCAGCGGACCGCTGCCCGGCTCCCGATCGATGAAAAGCGGCGCGTCGAGGTATGCGTCGAGATCGTGCGAAAACGACCTTGCGCCGGCGATGTAAACCGGCCAGCCTCCGGCGCGCACGGCGTCGTAGCAGCGCGCGAGAATCGGGCGTCCATCGATCGCAAACTCGAGCTTTCCTGGAAATCGTCGCGCTCGTCCGCCTGCCATCAGTACGACCGCCGTGCTTTCGTTGCCCTCTATCAAGCCCTTAGCCATGCCGCTTCGCGTACGCTTTGGCGAAATAGGTGATCACGATGTCGGCGCCCGCGCGCACGAACGACGTCAATAGCTCGTCGATCGCGCGCTCGCCGTCGAGCCAGCCGTTCGCGATGGCAGCTTGGAGCATTGCATACTCGCCGCTCACGTTGTAGACGGCGAGCGGAACGTCGAAGCGCTCGCGCGCGGCGCGGAGAATGTCGAGATACGGCAGCCCCGGCTTGATCATGACGATGTCCGCGCCTTGCGCGACGTCGAGCGCAATCTCGCGCAGAGCTTCGCGAGCGTTGGGCGGGTCCATCTGATAGCTGCGCCGATCGCCGAACTGCGGCGTGGAGGCGGCAGCTTCGCGAAACGGGCCGTAAAACGCCGAGGCATATTTTGCGCTGTAGGCCATGATGGCGACGTCCTTGGCGCCCTCCGCATCGAGCGCGCTGCGAATCGCCGCAACGCGTCCGTCCATCATATCCGACGGAGCGACGACGTCCGCACCAGCGTGCGCGTAGGTAAGCGCAATTCGGCAGAGGAGCTCGATCGTCGCGTCGTTGTCGACCTCCCCCGAGGAATCCACGACGCCGCAATGGCCGTGGTCGGTGTATTCGCAGCAACAGAGGTCGGCGATGACGAACATCTCCGGCAGCGCCGCTTTGATAGCGCGAATCGCCCGCTGGACGATGCCGTCCGAATCGTATCCGCTCGACGCATCCGCATCTTTAAATGCCGGAATGCCGAAGAGCAGCACGCTCTTGATGCCGACCGCGAAGAGCTCGCGTGCTTCTGCAACGGCGCCCTCCAAGTCGAAGCGTAGCGATGCCTGGCATCGCCTCGATGGGACCTGCATCGCCCGCGCGCTCCGCAACGAAGATCGGCTGCACCAGTTGCTCGGTATGGACGCGGTGCTCGCGGACGAGCGCGCGTACGACCTGGCCGCGACGCAGGCGACGCGGACGTAGAACGATCAGGTTCCCACTCCCGATGGTGCGGCGGCCGAGGTTTTCAAACGTTCCGCTATCTCGGCGCCGAGCGCTTCCGCCTGCGCGAGCGTGGTGATGGCGCGCTCGATGCGAGTACGCGTTAGCGATCCGCGCTGCGGCTCGTAGGTGCCTTCCGCGACGATTCTGCCCGCTGCAACGTAGGCGTGGACGCCGAGCGGCGCACTGCAGCCGAGCCGCATGCTTCGCAGCGCCGCACGCTCGCACGCAACACATAACTCGCTCTCTGGATCGTTGACGGTGTCGCGCAGCGCAGCGAGAAGCCGTTCGTCGTCCGCGCGCGTCTCGACCGCCAGTGCGCCCTGTCCGGCGGCGGGGACGACGCGTTCCACTGCAAACGGTACGACGAATGCCGCGCTCGCGCGCAGCCGTTTCAACCCGGCCATTGCAAGCACGATTGCGTCATAATCACCGTCAGCGAGCTTGCGCAGCCGCGTATCGACGTTCCCGCGCAGTGCTTCGTAACGTAGGTCGGGGCGCAGCGCCGCGAGCTGAGCCTGCCGGCGGTTGCTGGAGGTTCCGACTACCGCTCCCGCGGGCAGCGATTCGAAGTTGGCATAGCGGTCGCTACAAAAGGCATCCCGCGCATCTTCGCGTCTTGAAATCGCCGCGATGCGCATGTCGTCGGATAACAAACCGGCTAAGTCCTTTGCGGAATGCACCGCATAGTCGGCCCGCTGCTCGCGAAGGGCGCTCTCCAGCTCTTTGACAAAAACGTTGGCCTCGCCGATCCGATCTATCGACACTGCTTGATTGCGGTCTCCGGTCGTCGATATGCCGAGCAACGTCGTGGCTATTCCTCGTTCGGCCAGGCGTGCGGCAACCAACCGGCTTTGAATCATGGCTAGCTTACTGCGGCGTGTCGCGCAGACTGCCGTTACCGGCGCGGTTGCGAGTTCGGCAACGGGTCGCTGCGCCAGCGAGCGAAGGATAGCCGAGCGCTCCTCAAAGGGAAACGTTTCCTTCACGTAAGCTCGCATGCGCGCGAGCGTTCGCACTGCGTCGGCGTACGGCCCGCTCAAGGTTTCGGCCAGCTCGCGGACGATGCGGCGGGAAAACGCGGGCGAGCTGCCTCCTGAATCGACGCTGATCGTCAAGTCGCCGATGCGTCGCATTGCCGCCATCGTAAAGTCGCCGCGATCGGGATCGCCGGCATCGCAAGCGAGGATCTGCGCCGCGCGAGCATCCGCCACGATACGCGCGTTTACACTCGTATCGTCGGTTGCGGCAATGACGAATGCGGCGTCGTGCAAGTCGCCGGCCTCATACTGCCGTTGGGCGAAGTTGCCTTGGTTTTCGCTCAGAATCGACCGCAAGCGATCGCCGATCCGTTCGGAAACGACGAAGATTGGAAATCCCGCAGCGGCAATCGATTCGGCCTTTCGCGCGGCGACGTTGCCTCCACCGACGATAACGGCTCGGCGACCGTTGGGCCGGAGAGTGATCGGAAGCATACAAACGCACAAAGAGTTCCGCGTTCGGCAGCTAAAAACCGCCTTTGTGACAGGCCGCGATGGTCCGACAGGCCTCCGTGAGGGGGCTGCCCGAGCGGCCTGGATTGGAGCGGTCGTCGCGGCGCTCATTACGCTGCCCGGCTTGTGGGTCGGCACGCTCTGGGATAACAGCGAAACGGCCTACGGCGAGGTGGCACGCGAGATTCTGTTACGCCACGATTGGGTTGTCATGCATCTCAACGGAGTACCATACTTCGTCCAGCCTCCGCTCTATTTTTGGCTCGGCGCTGCATTTGCTTTCGTCATGGGACCGACGGCGTTTGCATTGCGGCTTCCTTCGGCGCTCGCAACTATTGCACTCGGCGCGTTCACGGGCTACGCCGTCGCCCGTCAGGCCAACCCGCGCGTCGGCGTTTATACCGCCGTCGTGCTATCGACATGTTTGATGCAGGCGGTCATCGGGCGGCTCGCGATCATGGATGCGCTGCTCGACTTGTCCGTTGCGATGACGATTTTCTGGTGGTTTCGAGGGCTAGAAACGGGGCGCGCGCGGTACTCGGTCTATGGCTGCATCGCGGCGGCCGGCGGATTCTTGGCCAAAGGATTGGTCGCACCCGTCATCGCGCTGGTGGTGATCGTGCCGTTTTACCTCTGGAATCGTCGCTGCGAAACGATGAAGCCGCTGTCGCTGCGCGGGTGGACCGTCGGTGCCCTCCTCTTCCTCGCAATCGTGGCTCCTTGGCCGATCGCGTTGGTTTTGCATTACCATCTTTTCCCGCTCGAAAAGTGGATCGGCGAGTACACGGCCGGCCGTTACACCGGCGTCATCGAAAACCAGTCCGGCCCGGTATGGTATTACTTGCCGGTCATTATTTTAGGCTTTTTTCCTTGGATTGCGTTTTTGCCGATGGCGATCGTCTACGCCATTGCGCAAGTCCGCAGCGCCGGAAGCGCAACCGCAGTTCACGCGACTCACGCGTCTTGCATTCGCCTGGATTGCGATGCCGCTGCTCTTCTTCAGTTTTGCGCAGACGAAACTTCCAAATTACGTGGCGCTGGAATTTCCCGCGCTCGCGCTGATCACGGCGCTCTACTTCGACGCAGTCGTCGGCAAGGGAGCAACGCGTTCGGCGCTCGTTTCCGCCGCAACCGTGCCGGTAACCATCGGTGCGCTGGCTTTCGCAATCGTGCTTTTTACGCGCAACAACCGCTTGACGGCCGAGGTCGCGGGCGTCGTTCCGCCGCTGCTGGCAATGGCGGTCGCAATCTTTGCGGGGTCGCTGCTGACGGCATTGCTTATCGCGCGGCCGACAAGCGCGCGGCTGGCGCCGTACGCACTGGCCCTTGCGGCGACTATTGCGGCCGACGTGCTCGCGGTAGCGGTCTTACCGCGCGCCGAAGCCTTTAAGCCGGTGCCGCGATTGGCCGCCTTGATCGAGAAAGAGCGCAAGCCGGGCGACGTCGTCGCGATTCAAAACGTTTCCGGTGGCAATGCGCTGCTTTTCTACACGCATCCGGTCGTATATGTGCTTGCGGCGCTGGACGACAGCGATCCTCAGGGCGACGGAGTCTATCCCCGCTCGTTTATCTGTGGAGCGCCGCGCGCGTGGGTGGTCGTTCCAGCCGTACCCTCGTCGTACGATCCGGCCTACGGGCGCAGACGACGCGTCGTTGCCGTCGATCGAAAGGCCGCGCTCTTACTCTACGACGGACGGCCCTGCCACTAGGAAGCCCTACGGTTTATACTTTGCGACTTGTGCCTCGGGCACGGCGGAGGCCTTGTTGTTCCCCAATGATCCGCGAATGTAGGTGATGACGGCGGCGATCTGCTTATTCGAGAGCGTGCCTTTCCACGCAGGCATCTGCCCGTTGTAACTTTGACCGTTGATGCTAATCGGCTGGTGCAGGCCGTTGAGGACGATCCCGATGACTTTGTTTGGATCGCCGGTAACGGTCGAATTGTTGGCGAGCGGGGGGAACGAGCCGGGCACACCTTGGCCTTGCGCGCCGTGACAGGTCGAACAGTTGTCGGCAAAGACTTGCGCGCCCGCACCGTTTGTAGTGGACTGCGTTGGATTCGTGACCCCGGCTCCCGCGGCGGGAATCGCGCCCGGTGCGCCCGGACCGGGCGACGGCATCGTGGCCGCCTGCGCCGTTAGCACCACCGATTCGGGCGGCGAAGCCGGCGCGGCCGCCTGTTTGATCATCGTCGTGATCTGGCCGTAGGCCGTCAATCCGATAATCCCGCAGACGATGACCGCTGCGGTCCAAAGCAAGCCAGCTGCGCGAGCGCAAGCCGCGCCCGGTGCTGCGGTCGAGCCACGGAAGCAGCAGAATGACGATCAGGAAAAGGGTCGGAACGATGATCGTCGCGATGAGCTCCGTACCGATCGCCAACGGCCCGAGGTGAATTTCCGGCGGCACGAGTGCGAGCAGACCGAAGAGTGATAAGAAATACCACGCGGGATACGGCACGAAGAACTTCGTCGGATCGGCTTTCGCGTCCAGATACGGCGGCGAGAAGATCGAGAGGCAGCAGATGACGATGAAGATGATGAACGAGAAGGCGCCGTCCATGAAGAACTGATCCGGCCAAAACCGTCCCAGCTTCGTCGTGCGAGCGTCGTCGACAACCGGGCCGGCCGCGCCGTTATGCCGGAAGATCGCCAGGTGCGCGCCGACGAGGGCGACCAACACCGCCGGCATCAGCCAAACGTGCAATCCGAAGAAGCGATTGATCGTGGCCGTCCCCATGCTGCCGCCGCCCTGCGCGACATGCTGCAAAAAAGGCCCTGCAATGGGCGCGAGACCAACGATGTTGAGCGAAACCTGCGACGCAAAATAGGCGTCCATGTCCCACGGCAAGAGATAACCGGTGAGTCCGAGCACGAGCGTCACGAGCAGCAAGATTACGCCGACGACCCATTGTAGCTCGCGCGGCGATTTGTAGGCGCCGAAGATCAGCACTTGCAACAGGTGCAAGAAGACGAGTGCGATCATTGCCGACGCGCCCCAGTAGTGCACGGCGAGGAGAAAGTGCGTGTACGGATTGAGATAGATGGCGCGCGTCGATTCCCATGCCGTCGCCGCCGACGGCGCGTAGAAGAACGTCAAGAATATTCCGGTGACGATCTGCACGATCATCGCGAAGAGCGTCGCGCTGCCGAAAACGTACCAGTAGCTCGCTCCGCCCGGAACGTCTTCCGTTAGGAAGTCCTTGGTCATCGAGATGAAGCCGGTGCGCTTCTCGATCCAGTTCAGCATTGGCTACCTAGGCCTGGTACGATACGACGATGCGCGCGGGCGTGTTTGACTGGTAGACGATCCACATGACTTCGGCGGTGCCGCTCTGTTCTCGCAGCGGCAACGGATCGAGGCCGCGCGGCGCAGGCCCCGCGATGTGCGTGCCGTCGAACGTATATTGCGATCCGTGACACGGGCACATGAAGCGGTTTTGCGATTCGTTCCAGCTGTAATAGCAACCGAGGTGAGGACAGATCGGACTGAAGACCACGAAGCCCATGTTGACGACGTCGTAAGCAACGTCGGCCTTGCCGCCGGGCTCGGAAAAAACATCGGGACGCGCCGCTTTGAATTTCTCGTTGTTGTCGACCCGAATGCCCCAGCAGTACTCGGGCACTGACTGTTCGGGAAGATACCCGTCGGTAAACTTGAGCATGAACGTCAGCTTTACGGGTTTTGCCGTCGCCTTTTGCAGAGCGTCGAGTTCTTGCGCGCTCAACGGCGACCAGCTTCCGGCGATCGCGCTCTTTGGAGGCAGCAGCGAGCCGACGATCGGGATGGCCAGCGCCAGTCCGACGAGGCCTCCAATGGTCAGAGTCGCGTTCGCCATGAAGGTGCGGCGCGTTACTTCGTCCTCGGTTTGAGGAACGTCGTACGCGCTGGGTGCCCCACGCGCGACGCGTTCCGATGCGTCGGCATTCGACTCGGACAAGATCGTTCTCCCTAGAAGCCCAGCATTACGAGAAGCGCCTCATTGGCCCTTATCGTAAACCTGCCCTCCGTCGGGCCGCTAGGACGAAACTCTGATCCTGTCCGAAGGGCTCGTTTAGACCTTGTAACTATGCAGCCCAGAAATCCAGATGTTAACGCCGAGGTAGCAGAAGATTATCGAGACGAAGCCAACCACGCTAACCCAGTTCGTTCGCAACCCGCGCCAAGCGTGGCGCGTGTGCAAATGCATGTACGACAGATAGATGATCCAGGAAAAAAGGGCTGCCGTCTCCTTCGGATCCCACTGCCAGTACGCGCCCCATGCCTCTTTGGCCCACATCGCGCCGGTGATGATGCCGATGGATATCAGCGGCAGGCCGATCGCGACGGCGCGGTAGACGATGACGTCGAGCTGCGGCAGGCTGGGAAGGGCGGAGAGCCACCGCGCGACCGGATTGCCGCCAAGCGCGGCCGCCTCAATGGCGGGCGTTTCGCGGAACATCCTGTGTGAGATATCGACGCCGGCGGAACGTGCGACCAGACCCGGAACTGGATTGATCGCCAACTCGGCCGCAAACGCCGTGCTGCCGGGATCGGCGCCCGCAACGCCGAGGACGCGGCGCGCCCCGAAAGCTTTGCTCCGCGTAATACTTGACCAAGTAGATGCACGAAAAGACGAACGCAACGAGGAAAGCTGCGTACGAGGAGACGACGATGGGAACGTGGATCTTCGCCCAATACGATTGCAGCGAAGGCACGGGCGGCATCGTTCCTTCGTACCAGGTGACGCCGTAGGCGAGAAAAATCGCCGCGAGCGCCAGGACGAAGCCTCCGGCAAACCAGAGCCTATACCGAAAGGCGAAGCCGATGTAGATCGCGACCGACATCGCGGCAAAGAGCGAAAGCGAGCCGTAGAGATTCAGCAACGGCCAAACGTGCGTTAACTCGAAGCGCGCGATGAGTTGAGCGAACTGGGCGGCGCACCCGAGGATTGCCAACGGCGCGCCGACGTTGCGCCAGACGGGTTCGCGCGAAAAAAAATAGAGAAGCAGCGCCAGCGCGCCCAACGTGTACCCGGCCAGCGCGACCGCGATCAAGAGTTCGTCGAGGGGAACCTGCACCACGTCTAGTGTACGTCGGCTCGGCGGTCGATTTCCTGGCGTAACGTCGCAGCGAGGCGCGTAAATTCGTTCGCGAAAACGTCGTATCCCTTGACGGTAGTCGCGGCCGCTCCGACCCGCGAACGCTGCGGCGCGACTTCATCGACGCGAACGTAGAGCCGAGCGGGGAGAAAGTAAAAAGAAATGATCAACCCGGCGAGCAGCACGAACGCCCCGATTCCCACCAGAGGAACGCCCGGATCGTTACGATATTGGAACCCGCTGTAGAGGACGTATCGCTTAGCGGTCGCACGCCAGCCGTCGCCGAGATCGACCGACGATCCGACCGGTACCAACGCTTCTCCGAGCGAGCTTCCGGCTTGCGAAAGTGAGAGGACGACGGCGGGATCGTTGACGCGCGGATCGGCGGTCGGCATTCCGCTCTGCTTGTCGACCGTCGGGGCGAAACGCTCGTAGAGAAGGCTGCGCTGGGTGCCGGGAAGATCGAACGAATCGCCCTCCAACAACGTTCGGTTCGAGAGGGCGGCATCCCGATGCCCGTGCCGCGTCACGACAAATTGCATACCGAAGCCGTAGCTGGCTTGGTAGTAGAGCGTACCGTCCACGGCGATTGGATGGTTGACCCGCACCGTCAAGTGCTTGGGAATCGCCGTCATTTCCGGTCACGGTTACGTGCGACACGTAATCGATGGGTTGATAGACCATTCCGCTCTTCGTCATTATCGGCGCAATTTTGTACGCGAAGCGGTCGAGGCGAATCAGGGCGTGCGTCTGCGCTACCTGCGACGTCTGTCCGATAAGCAGTGGAAATTCACCCGAAAAGCCGCGCGCCCAGTAGAGCGTCGTCCCGGCTGCAATGATGACGAATCCGGCGTGGGCGACCAGGACACCGCGCCGCGCCCAATTGTGTTTATCGGCAAAACTCCACTCGATTCCACCGAAGGTCCGCTCGCGCATTCGCCAACCTCGCGCGCTGAGCAACTCGGCAACGTCGACGGCGAACGTTGGGCGGATCGCCGTCGGTCTCGAAGCTCTCGTGGAGAGGCATTTTCTCGACGCTTACCGGCCGCAGCGGCGGCAGCCGAGCCGGGATAACTCGCTTGAACGTGCAGACCGCCAGCGAGAGCAAAATCAAACCGACGATTCCCACGTACCACGGCGAGTGATAAACGTTGTCGAAGTTCAGACGCAGTATCGCCCGGGCAATCGGCGCGGCGTAGTTTTGAAAGTAAAGATTGGGTTCTTTGTTCTGATCGACGACGACCCCGACGAGCGTGAGCAGGCCCCACGTGACGAAAAGCGAGACCGCGAAGAGCACGTTGCCGAACGTGCGCACGAAATCACCATAAATCGCTCGTGCTGCGGTCACCGTGCCGTCCTGAGCTTCTCGAAGGCCCACCGGCGTTGGAGCGGGAGTATCACCCAAATCGAGATCTCGTACAGCGCGTACATCGGCAATGCCAGCAACGCCATGGTGAGCGGATTGCCGTCGGGCGCAGCGATGCCGCCCGCGACGAAAAAGGCGAAGATCGCATGACGGCGATAGCGCATCAAAGAGCCTGCGCTCACGATCCCGAGCCGGGCCAAACCGACGAGCACGATCGGCGTTTGAAAAGTAATGGCGAAGAGCGCCAGCAAGATTATGACGAAGTTCAACGTCGCCGCGACGCCGAAGGTCGGCGTCGCAACCGCATCGGTGATATGCAGCAGCGCCGCGACGATGCGCGGAATCACGACGAAGTGAGCGAAGGCGATCCCAAGCGCCGCGAGCAAGATCGACGGAACGATGAAGCCGTAAACCATACGCCGCGTACGCGGATGGATCGCCGGCACGATGAAGAGCCAAAGTTGCTGCAGTAACACGGGTAGCCCGATAACGATTCCGCCGACGATCGAGAATTTGAACTCCGTGAAGATTACGTCGGCCGGACCGAACGCGTGCAGCTCGATTCCTCTGAAATACTCGTGCATCATCCAGCGGATCACGAACTGAGAAGGCCAGAATAGAAGGACGGCGATGCCGCCGACCGTTGCCAGCGAGACGAGCAGACGGTTACGGAGCTCGCGCAAATGCTCCGTAAAGGGCATCTCCTTCTGATCCCACGTCGCCTCGTCTTCCGACGCGCGCACCGTCGACTCGCTGCGCTCGCTCAGGATCGCTTCGCTCAGAATAACACCGCCGAACGCTACGAACTTTGTGTGCCGCGCCCGGGCGTCGGCGGCGGAATGGCTTCGCCCGAGATCGAGCTCGTTTCGACGTTGTCCATGATATCGGCGTGCTGCGACGCGGCCCGCTGGCGCGCTTCTTCGCGCGCCTTGGCGGCGGCCTCGTCAGCCTCGGCCTGTCCCACGAGGAACTCTTTTTTTGCCTGGCCGGCACTGCGCGCGAGCTTCGGAAGTTTGTCCGCTCCAAAAAGCAACGCGCCGACGATCAAAATGCCGATGATAATCGGTGCATCGATGATTGCGAGGAGCGGATGTACGGTCATGTCGTTGTCCCCTTGGTGCCCTATTCGACGAGGGCGTTGGTAAGCTTTATCAGTTCCTTTTTCGCCGCACCGTCCGAAATGGGCTCTAAAGCGCTCTTGGCTTGTTCGACGAAGCAGCCGATCTGCGCACGCGTCGACGCCAGACCGCCTTCCCGCTCGATCCCGTCGACGATCGCCGAGATCGCCTCGGTGGCGCCTCCGTCGTAAAAGCGCCGGACTTGCGCGCGAAAGCCTCCGTCGCCCGAAGCGAGTGCCGCGATCAGCGGAATCGTCGTCTTGCGTTCCGTCAGGTCGTTTCCCGCCGGCTTGCCGAGCGAGCGTTCGTCGGCGATCATGTCCAAGAGATCGTCCTTCATCTGAAACGCGATGCCGAAGCATTCGCCGAATTCGCACAGCGCAGCAATGTCCTGCGCGCCGCCGCCGCCCATGATTGCCCCGCACTGCGCCGAGGCTGCAAAGAGCGATGCGGTTTTCTTGCGCGCGATCTCGACGTACGTTTCGAGCGGAAGATCGAGATTACCGAGCGTTTGCAGCTGGAGGACCTCGCCGTCGCAAATGTCGGCGAGCGTAGCGGAGAGCACGTTGGGGACCGGATGCGGGTAATTGAGCGTCACGTTTTTGAATATCCAAGCAAAGAGATAATCACCCGCGAGCACGCTGACTCGATTGCCGTAATCGACTGCGGTGGCATTGACGCCCCGCCGCGTCCGTGCGTTATCCACAACGTCGTCGTGAATGAGCGTTGCCACGTGAATGAGCTCCATGTAGGCGGCGAGGTGGAGATGCTCGATCGCCTTCCCTCCGCAAGCCTCAGCAGCGAGCAGAGTGATGCGCGGTCGCAGGCGTTTGCCGCCGGCCGCCAGCATCCGCTTGATGGCCTCGGTGATGATCGGGTTCTCCGTCGAGAAGGTCGCACGGAAGAACTGTTCGACGAGGGCGTGCAGGTCTTCGGAAGTTCCGCGCACCGAGTCGACCGAGCTCACTCTTCGACTCCGCTAGAGGCAAGCTTGGTACCGTGATGGACGGCGATGGCACCGCCCATAAGTGAAAGGTATCCCGCCTTGCCGAAGCCGGCGCGAGTGAATCTCGCGCGTAGCTCCGGCGCGTCTGGATGATGCGTGAGCGAATTGGGAAGGTATGCGTATGCGGCTCGCGAGCCCCCGACCATACCCCCGATCAACGGTACGACGCCGTAGAAATAAAGATTGAAGAGCCGCCTGAACGCACGGTTCGGCGCCTTGCTTACGTCGAGGCTGATGAAACGCGCACCGGGTCTGAGCACGCGAATGATCTCGCGCAAGGTCGCGTCGATGTCGACGACGTTTCGCAAAGAAAACCCCATCGTCGCTCCGTCAAAGCTGCAGTCCTCAAACGGCATCGCCAAGACGTCGCCTTCGACGAACCGTACCCGACCCCGGGCCGCGCGCTCGCTGCGGCGCTGCGCGCGCTGCAGCATCGGCGCGCAGAAATCGATGCCGATTACGTCGAGCGTCGGATCGCTGCGCAGCAGGCCCAAGGCGAGGTCACCGGTGCCGCAGCAGCAGTCGAGAATGCGCCCTCCGTGCGGAGCCGCAAGCAGCCGGAGCGCTCGCCGCCGCCACCGCTCGTCGAGGCCGGCCGTCAGAACGCGGTTCGCCAGATCGTATCGCGGCGCGATGGTGGCGAACATTTCGCGCACGAAGGCTCCCTTCGACCCCACTGCGCCGCGCTCGGTCTCGCTCAGGGCAGGCTCCTTTTCGCCGTCCGCGCGGCCGTGAGTTGAAGTTGACGTCATCGCCGGCTCAGAGGCTTCCAAATGGCTCCTCACACTCCCCTCTAGGCGTAGCCGGCAGCCGTCGTGATGGAAGGCGTCATGCTCGAGCTGAGTTCGACGCGCGAAGTGATGACGCGCTTCCAAAGCGCCAAGGAGATCGACGTGGAGGCGTACACGCTGCATGGTCCGATCGTGCGAGCGTTGCAAGATTCGGCCCGCCGAGGCGCGCGCGTGGTCGTACAACTCGACGGCGCACCCTTCGACGATCCGAAGGGCGGCTTTGCAAAACAGAATGCAAGCGTGGCGGCGCAACTGCGCGCAGCAGGCGCCGAAGCAATTCTTGGCCATCCTCTGCATGCCAAAGAGATCGAGGTAGACGGCACGCTCTACCTCGACGAGAAGAACTGGGGAACCGACGACATCGTGCTGCGTGACGATAACGCGGCCGAAGCCTCTTCGATTCCTACGACCAAACGCGAAGCACTCGCGCAGGAAGCTCGACTGCTCGACCACGCGGAGGCGCCCGACGACGTCCTCGTCGAGAGCGAATCGTTCGGTTCGGGTAACGCAGCGTACTTCGCGCTGAAGTCGCTCGGGCTTGCCGGAGAAGCGCCGCGGCTGCTCGTCAGCGAGCGCGACTTGCGCAACAACGACCGCGAGCGGCACATCCTCGAATCGCTGGGACGTGACGGCGTGCGCGTGCGGATATGCAGCGATTCCGAGAAGCTCGCCGTGGCGGGCGATCGCGCATGGCTCGGATCGGCAAATGCCACGTACGGCAGCGACGACATGACCGATTGGGGCCTCTGCACCGCGAACGCCGAGATCGTCGACGCGGTGCGCACGCGACTCGAGGCCGAATGGAAAGCCGCGCGTAAGCTGGGAGTGGAGCGTGAGTGCGCAAAGCGATGAACGATGGTACTTCTCGCAGCGCTCGTCGGCCTTAGGGCGGCGACGCAATCGCCGCCGCCGGTAACCAACGCACGACGTCCGCTCCGCACGACGACGCGCGCAAGCGGCGCATGACGGTGGCTCATCTGATGACGATGTCTTCGGGATTGGCCTGCGACGACAACGACGACAACTCACCCGGCAACGAGGAGACCATGCAGGGTCAAAGCGGGCAGCCGGATTGGTACAAATACACGCTGGATTTGCCAATGCAGGACGAGCCGGGAAGCCGCGCCTTTTATTGCACCGCAGGCATCAATCTGCTCGGCGCCATTGTTTCCCGAGCTACCGGTCTGCCGTTGGATCGGTATTTCTACGAGTGTTTCGCTTCGCCAATGCAATTTCGGCAGTACGCCAAGTGGCTGGTGCCGCCCCCGACCAATGCGGCGTACATGGGAGGCGGTGACTATTTCAGGCCTCGCGATTTTTTGAAGTTCGGGCAGCTTTCGCTGGCTCCGCGAATCGGTCGCCGCGCGGACGGTCATGAATAAAGACGCTGCAGGCGAAGGTGACCGTTATGGCTACGGATGGCATCTCGCGTTGCTTACGATCGACGGGCGGCGCTACGGGAACGGCGATTCGGGCCGCGACGTAACGCCCTAGAGCGCGAACAACCGGCGAGCGTTTTCGTCCGTCGTCGCAGCGAGCTCATCGAGCGGGATGCCGAGCACTTCGCTCAGCTTGGCAGCCGTATGCGTGACGAACGACGGCTCGTTGCGCTTACCACGCATCGGCACGGGCGCCAGATACGGGCAATCCGTTTCCAGCAGGAGCCGATTCGGGCCGACGGCACATACCGCTTCGCGTAACGCGCTCGAATTGGGAAAAGTCAGCACCCCGCCGATGCCCAGGAAGAGGTCGAACTCGTCGACCAAGGTACGCGCCTCTTTCGGCGTGCCCGTGAAGCAGTGGACGACGCCGCGCATCGCGGACGTCCATTCATCTCGCAAGATGGCGGTGAAATCCTCGAACGCATCGCGCTGGTGAAAGACGACCGGAAGCGCGGTTTCGCGGGCTAAGCGAAGCTGCGCGCGCAGTACGGCCGCTTGTGCCTCGCGAGGACTGTGATCGTAGTAATAATCGAGCCCGCTCTCTCCGATTGCGACGACGCCCGGCTGGCTCAAAAGCGGTCGCAAACTCTCTGCCACGTCGGACGGAGCCTTCTTGGCTTCGTGTGGATGGATCCCGACGGCGACGAAGACGCCGTAACGTTCGCCGACGGCGATCGCTTCACGACTATCGGCGATGTCCTCGCCGACGGTAAGCATCGCGCCGACGCCGGCGTTACGCGCGCGTAGGACGACGTCGCCCCGATCGGCATCGAACTTTCGATCGTGGAGGTGACAGTGGGTGTCGATCAAGACTGCGCGACGTCGTCGAATTTCGGAAAGAGCGGTGCGGCCAGCGCCGTCTGAGTCATCGGCTGCAGTCCTCCCCACGACCGCAGGGACGACGACCAATCCGCGTCGATCTTGCCGGGAGCTCCGAGCTGCTCCCACATTGCGTTCATGCGCTCCGGCATAACCGGATGAAGGAGAATCGCGAGCCACCGCAGCCCTTCGCAGAGGTCGTAGAGCACTGCGCCGAGGGCTTCGGTTTCGCCACGCTTCTGAAGCTCCCACGGCTTGCGCTCGTCGATTGCGCGATTGAGCGCGGTTACGAGATCCCACACCGCCTCGAGCGCTTCTCGAAAGCGCAGGTCGAAGATGCGCGCGCGAACGGTCATCGGTAAAGGCGCGAAACGTCTTCCCAGCTCGCCGACGGCGCGAGGCCGCTGCGGTACGATCCCATCGCGGTAACGCTGCACCATGGAGAGCGTGCGCTGTAGGAGGTTGCCGAGGTCGTTCGCGAGATCGCTGTTGTGGCGCTGCGCGATCTTTCCCTCGGAATATGAAAAATCGCTTCCGAACGGCGCCTCGCGCAGCAGGAAATAGCGTATTGAATCGGGACCGAACCGCCGCGCGAGTGCAAACGGATCGACGGCATTATCGAGGCTTTTGCTCATTTTCTGACCGTCGACCGTGATCCAGCCGTGAGCGAAGACCAGCTCGGGAGCGCTTTCGCCGAGCGCCCACAAGATCGCCGGCCAGATGATCGTGTGAAATCGCGCGATCTCCTTGCCCACGAGCTGCGTCTGGGCCGGCCAATACGTATGAAATCGAGCCTCGTCTTCGCTCCAGCCGATCGCCGTTATGTAGTTGAGAAGCGCGTCGAGCCAGACGTAGATCACTCCCCCGTCCGCGATCGGGACGCCCCAGTCGAAACCCGCCCGCGAGATCGAGAGATCGTCGAGCCCTTCGCGAAGAATCGACATCATCTCGTTGTAGACGCTTCGCGGCTGTACCCACTGCGGGTCCCGCTCGAAGTGCTCCAGCAATCGATCGCGATAGGCAGAGAGCCTGAAGAACCAGTCTTCTTCGGAGATCCACGCAACGTCACGGCCGCAGGTCGGACAGCGACCGTCGACGAGCTTCGATTCGAGCCAGAAAGTCTCGTCGTTGACGCAGTACCATCCTTCGTACTTGCCGCGATAAACGTCGCCGCCTTCGCGCAATCGATCGAAGACTCGTCGAACCTTTTCGACGTGGCGAGCCTGCGTCGTGCGGATGAAATCGTCGTACTCGATGTGATACGCTGCGAAGAGCGACGTCCAGCGCGGCACGAGCTCGTCGCACCAGGCTTGGGGAGTCTTGCCGGCCGCGGCGGCGGCATTGGCGACCTTTTGTCCGTGCTCGTCCGTTCCCGTGAGGAAGAATGTCGGACGGAAAGTGCGCGCCGTGCGCGCAAGCACGTCGGCAACGATCGTCGTGTAAACGTGGCCGATGTGTGGATCGCCGCTGATGTAGTAAATCGGCGTGGTGACGTAATAAGCGCGCTCCATCGTGCGTCAGCGTTCTTTAATCGGTGTTTTGCGTTGCGCCTTCCGAGCCGCGGCCCGAGTATAGAGCTCCTGGCGGTCGCCGAAGCCTCGCGCCGCGAGCAGTTTGGCGACGTCTCCGACGCGCCGTCCGCCGGCGAGCAGTGCATCGATCGCGCAGCTCGTTGCTTCGCTTGTCGGCTGCGCCGCTGCGGCCGCGTAAGGAGCGATCGCGAAAGCGACCTCCCCGCGTATGGGATGGGGAAGCTGCGCGATCACGGTTTCCGGCGTTCCCCAGAGCTGCTGTTCGTGCAATTTCGTGAATTCGCGCACGACGAAGAGCTGCACGTCGGGTGCAACGGCCGCGAGGTCGATCAGCGCGGCGCGGATGCGCTGCGGCGACTCGTACCAAATCGTCGTTGCATCGGGCTGCAGCGCCCTCGCGAAACGATTACGCCGCGCCGCGGCGGTGCGTGGCGGAAACCCTTCAAACGTAAATCGGCGCAACGGGAAGCCGGAAAGCAGCGCGACTCCGGTCGCCGCGCTGGGTCCCGGAAGGACCTCCACCGGCAGACCGGCAGCGCGCGCCGCTGCGATCAGCTCGCTTCCGGGATCGGAGATACCGGGCATGCCCGCATCGCTCGTAACGGCGACGAGCGAGTTGCGCGCGCGGTCGACGATGGCCGGCGTCGTACGCCGGGCGTTGGCTTCGCGATAGCTCCAAACTTCGCGAGCGCGCAGTCCTAGAGCGCGTAGCAGCTTGCGTGCGACGCGCGTGTCTTCGGCAACGATGAGCTCCGCGTCGCGCAAGACGTCCAGGGCCCGAAGCGTCACGTCACGCAGGTTGCCCAGCGGCGTCGGTACGAAGACCAGCGGCATGGCACGAAGTTTCGACGCCGAGCACATTCCTCCGGGAAGTAAGCTCGAGCTCTACATTTCACCAACGTGTCCCTATTGCCAGCGCGCGATGACCCACTACGATGCCGTCGGCACGCCGTACACGCGTTACGACGCGCAAAACGACCGCGGCGCGCGCGAGCGAATGTTTGCCTATAGCGGCGGCGATCCGACGGTTCCGGTCATCGTCGTCGACGGGGCGTACGTGCAGTCGGGATGGGGCTCGCCGCCTCGCGGTTGAACGATTCACTAGGGCGCGCCGGTCGGCGCGTCACAGATGATGGGGAGCGCAAGCAGCGAACGAGGATAGAGACTTTATTGCTCTGAAGCGGAGGCTTGAAGTGGACCGTAGTTCGGCGGCGGCGGCAAGCGCGATAGCGACGTTTGCCGTCGCATATGTCATCGTGATCTTTGCGATCATTGCGTTCATGATTTGGCTTTACTGGCGAATATTCGCAAAAGCCGGTTACAACGGCGCTCTGTCGCTGCTCAACTTGATTCCCGGCGTCGGGCAACTGATTTGCTTGATTATTTTAGCCTTTGGACGCTGGCCGATCGAAGATCAGCTCGCAGCTCTACAGGGTCAGCCGGTTTCCCCGAGGGTTCCTCCGACGACGCCCGGTGCGTCGGTGATGCCGCTCACGTAGCCCAGAGCTCGGCGATCCAGCGTTCGACCTCGTCGGCGCGCGACGGCAGGCTCCCTGAAAGATTCTCCGGACTTGAGCCCGTCACGGCAACGTCGTCTTCGATTCGGACGCCGATGCCGCGAAAGCGTTCCGGCACCGTCGCATCGTCGGGCTGAAAGTAGAGGCCCGGCTCGACGGTAAGCACCATGCCGTCGCGTAAACGTCCGTGACGATACTCCTGCGTTCGCGCCTGCGCGCAATCGTGCACGTCGAGGCCGAGCATGTGACTGACGCCGTGCAGCGTGTAGCGCCGGTGCAGGAGGCGATCGGGATCGAGCGCCTCGTCGAGCGACGTCTTGAGAATCCCGAGATCGATGAGTCCTTCCGCCAGCACAGCGACCGCGCGCCGGTGCGGTTCCAGGAAATCGTTCCCTTCCGATACGGCTCCGATCCCTGCTCGCTGAGCTTCCCAGACGAGATCGTAAATCGTTCGCTGTTCCGCCGAAAAACGCCCGCAGATCGGGAGCGTACGGGTGATGTCGGCGGTGTAGAGCGAGTCGCACTCCACGCCGGCATCGAGCAGAAGCAGCTCGCCGGCAGGCATTGAGCCGTCGTTGCGAGTCCAGTGCAAGGTGCAGGCGTGCTCGGCAGCACCCGCGATCGTCAGATAGCCCGTATCGTTTGCGTCGATGCGCGCGCGGGCCGCAAACGCCGATTCGATCGCGCGTTCGCTCTTCGCCGATCGCATGGCGCGAATGGCGTCTTCAAAACCCAACTTTGAGATCGCGCACGCCTTGCGCAACTCGCCGAGTTCGTACTCGTCTTTGACCAAGCGCATTTCGGAGAGGTACTCGGCCAGCTCGTCATCGGCGTCGGTTGCCTCGAAGCGGCCGTCGAGCTCGTCGTCGTGGGTCCGCAAAAGCCGCAACGGATACTTTGCATCGCGCAGCTCGATGAGATACGCGGCCAGCGCCCGTAACGGGCGGCACTCGTCGGCGCCGTAATACGCTTCGCTCTCCTCAACGCCGCGATGACGCCCGACCCACAGCTCTCCGTAGACGCGATCGGTGAAGAATTGCGCCGTCCCTCGATTGTGTTCGGGGACGAATAAGAGCGAACGATGGCTCGCGCCCTGCGGCTCGAGCACGAGAACGGCCCCAGGCTCGGCGGGCGCCGGCCAGGTACGTGAAGTCGCTGGAGGGGCGGAATCGAAAGGACGTATCGTTGGCGCGAACGCGCTCTTGCCCCGCCGGGACGATGAGATACGTTCCAGGAAATGCTTTCGAAAGCGCCTCGCGTCGCCGTGCAAATCGAGCCGCTTGCGGGTGGATCTCCTGCGCGACGCGCCGATCGATCCAACCGCTCGACATGAAATCGACCAGCGCCTGGGGAGGCTCGAAATCGTGGCTGGCTTTGGCGGGATCGACGGGAACTTTGGCGGTTGGTTCGGCAGACATGGTTCGAGAAAGATTCGCCTAACGCTCGATGGGTCATGCCGGACCCCGTTCGTGCCACCGATACACTCGCCAACGAACGTACGTACTTAGCGTATATTCGGACCGCACTCGCCTTCATCGCCTTCGGCTTTGTGATCGCGCGCTTCTCGATCTTTGCCAAGGAGTTTTCGACACTCGTTCACAGCGCCAATCCCGAGCCGGGTCTTTCGACGACATTCGGTACGGCAATGGCGGTGTTCGGCATCGTCGTTGCCCTGCTCGGAGCTTGGCGTTACGCGGCAACCGATCGCGGATTGCGTGTCGGAAAGGTCGTGGCGATGTCGGGCTTGTCGGGATATGTCATCTCGCTCTTCGTCGTCGCAGTGGGTGCCGTCGTCGCCTTCGCGCTCGTGTCGTATCGCTGATGTCAGCGTAGTCGAAGGCTCAGACTAACATGTCTAAAGAAAAATCCAAGGCGAGGGCACTGTGAGTCAGCGACCCGACGCTGATCACGTCAACGCCGGTACGTGCAATTTCGGCGACGTTTTCGCAGCGTGACGCCACCGCTCGCTTCGGTGAGGAGACGCCCGTCGACAGTTCGAACCGCTTCGGCAAGCATGGTCGGCGTCATGTTGTCGAACAATACGGCGTCGATCGGCTCCAGCAACGCTTCACGCAGCTGCTCGAAAGTCTCGACTTCCACTTCGATCTTGAGCATGTGTCCGACGCGGGCGCGCGCGGCGGCGACTGCGGCGCGGATCGAACCTGCCAGCGCAAGATGATTGTCTTTGATGAGGACTGCGTCGTCCAAGCCGAAACGGTGATTGCTTCCTCCTCCGCAGCGAACGGCGTACCGCTCGAGCGCGCGCAGACCCGGCGTCGTCTTGCGCGTATCGGCGATCTTGGCGTGCGTGCCGGCGATGAGGTCGACCATCGCGCGAGTAGCGGTCGCAATGCCGGAGAGGCGGCAGAGCAAATTCAGCGCCGTGCGTTCAGCGGTGAGAATCGCTTGGGCGTTTCCCGATATCTCCGCGACGACGCGCCCGGCTCGACGCGGTCGCCCTCAGCGACGCGCGCTCTGAACTCGACTTCTCGATCGAGCAAACGAAAGGCGAGCATCCCGACGGAAAGCCCCGCAACGATCCCGCCGGTGCGAGCGACGATGCGCGCGCAAGCCGAGCGATTCGGATCGACGATCGCGTCGGTCGTAACGTCGCCGCCATGTCCGATGTCCTCCCGCAGCGCCGCCAGAACGACCGGCTCCGCAGCGAGCTCAAGCGACGCTGCGTAGCCGCGTAAACGAACGTTTTGCAAAGGCTTCATCGGTTTGCGGGTAGTCGCTTCGGTAATGACTGCCGCGGCTCTCCCGGCGCGACAGCGCCGCCTCGACGATCAACTCTCCAACAATCAGAAGATTGCGCAGCTCGGGTGTGTTGCCGAACTCCGCGGCGAGGTCCTCGATGCGCAAGAGCGCCTCGCGAAGAGCCGCCGCGTTGCGAACCAATCCAACGTTGGAATACATGACGTTTCGCACGTCGCTGAGCGCCTGAGCTACCGTGGTAGTCGGCTCCCGTCCGGAGCCTTGTTGCCGTCCCGCAGGGTTGGTGGTGAGTCTACGCTTCGAAGGATCCCTATTTGCGATGTCGGTAGCCACGCGCGAGCCGTAGACGAGCGCTTCGAGCAGCGAGTTGCTGGCTAACCGGTTTGCGCCGTGAACACCGGTTGCGCTCGTTTCGCCGCACGCCCAAAGATTCTCAAGCGAGCTGCGACCCCACTCATCGACCGCGATTCCACCCATGAGGTAGTGCGCGGCGGGGGCGACCGGGATGTTCTGCACGCGCGGATCGATGCCGGCGGCGATGCAAAAGCCGAAGACGGTCGGAAACGCCTGCGGGAAGGCCACACCAATCGTGCCGCGGGCGTCGAGACCGACGGTGCGCCCCCGCTGCTGCTGCTCGAATATCGCGCGCGCCACTACGTCGCGCGGGGCCAGCTCGGCGTCGGGATGCAGCGCGAGCATGAAGCGTTCCCCGAGATCGTTGACAAGCGTCGCGCCTTCTCCGCGAACGGCCTCAGTCACCAACGGCATTGGATCGCGTCCTATTGCAAGCGCGGTCGGATGAAACTGAACGAACTCCATGTCGGCGAGCAGGGCGCCTGCGCGAGCCGCCATTGCGATGCCGTCGCCCGTCGCTTCTATCGGATTGGTCGTGTAGCGGTAAAGCCGTCCAACCCCGCCGGTCGCAAGCACGACCGCACCGGCACGGAAGGCGACTCGCACGCCGCTGGCGTTGTTGCGTGCGAAGACGCCGCAGACGCGACCGTCATGAACGATCAAATCGTCGGCGGTAACTTCTTCGATTTCGATCGTCGGTGCAACGCGCACCGCCTCGATCAGCGTCTTGAGAATTTCGTGACCGGTGGCGTCGCCCCCGGCTTTGACGATGCGACGGCGTTGGTGCGCGGCCTCACGTCCCAGCGCGAGCTCGCCGGCCGCCGTGCGGTCGAATGCCGCGCCAAGCTCGAGCAGATCTTCCACGCGCGCCGGCGCGTCGCGCGTGAGGATGTCGACGATTTTGTAGTCGCTGATGCCGGCGCCGGCGCGTTGCGTATCGATGGCGTGCAAGCGCGGGGAATCGTCCTTGCCGATGGCGGCGGCGATCCCACCCTGCGCCCAATCCGTCGCCGCGCCTTTGCCAAGACGAGTCTTACAGAGCACGGTCACTTTCGCAGGCGCAAGCTTGAGCGCCGCGATCAAGCCGGCGATGCCGGCGCCCACGACGAGCGCGTCGCTTTCATGCGTTTCCATGCGCCAGACTAGTCTTGGACCCGGCGACTATAGTCGAGCATTCGCTCGACGGCGCGCCGTGCTCGCTCCGCGATCTCGGGCGCGACGGTCACTTCGTACTCCATCGCTTCGAGGGAATGGAGAACTTTCGGAAGCGTGTTGCGCTTCATATGCGGGCAGAGGTTGCACGGACGAACGAACTCGACGTTCGGATACCGGCCCGAAACGTTGTCGGCCATCGAGCATTCGGTCAGCATTAAAATGCGCGGCGCAGGTTGCAGGACGCTTTGACGCTCAAACTCACCGACGTAGTCGGTCATGCCTTGCGTGGAGCCCACATAATCGGCCTCGGCGAGCACGTCGGGCGGGCATTCAGGATGGGCAAGCACGACGAGTGACGGATCGCCTTCACGAAAACGGCGAACGTCCTTGCCGCTGAAGCGCTCGTGCACTTCGCAGTGGCCCTTCCACGCAACGATCTCGACGCTCGTTTTCGATGCAACGTACTTGGCGAGGTACTCGTCGGGCAGAAAGATGACGCGCGGCGCGCCCATCGCTTCGACGATCTGAACGGCGTTGCCGCTCGTGACGCAGACGTCCGATTCGGCTTTCACCTCTGCCGACGTGTTGACATACGTGACGATCGGCGTGCGCGGGTATTTCTCGCGTAGCAGCCGCACGTCGGCCGCCGTGATCGACTCGGCAAGCGAGCAGCCGGCCCTCAAATCCGGAACGAGAACGGTTTTCGACGGATTCACGAGCTTGGCGGTCTCTGCCATGAAGTGCACGCCGCAAAGCACAATGACCTCGGCATCGGTCTTTGCCGCCTGCATCGCCAAAGCGAGCGAGTCCCCGACTATATCCGCGACCGTGTAAAAAATCTCGGGAACCTGGTAGTTGTGGGCGAGAATGACGGCGTTTCGCTCGTGCTTCAGACGGTTGATTGCCGCGACGTAGGGAGCGTGCAGCGGCCACTCCACGGACGGGATGACGTGGCCCACGCGGCCGAAAATCGGATCGATTTCACCCGCGAAAGTGCCGGTTGACGGTAAGTCGATGACGCCCATGAGCTAGGGATGATGCGGGCCGCGGCGCCGCTTCTCCCCTATGTTATACCCTTCGCCAGGCCGCCGGTTTGCATGAGAGCACCGCCGGCTCCGACCGGCCGAGTTTAAGGGCGCCGATGCTGAGGGTACGAGGCGCGTGGAGACATTCTCAATGACCAAAGGAGGAACCACTTCCATGAATCGATGGTTCGCCGGTATCATCCTCGTCGGCGCTTGCATTGCGGGCGCCACGACGGTTGCCGCCACGGCGCAGCCCGTCCCTACGGCCTCGCCGATGGCATCAGCGTCGCCGACGCCGATGACGACGATGCGGCCCTAACCCCGACGGTGCTCGCAGCATCGATCTCGATGAGCTGTGAGTAGCCGAAGTTTCTTGTGGAGCGCTTGCGGACTCGAAGTCTCGAGTCTTGCACGCGGGTTCGCGCTTTTGCTTCCATGCGAACACTTCGCCAATAACGAAGCGCGGATTGTATCGAAGCGCCATCGGGAACGTAGACGATCCGTCGCATCACGCGACAATCCGAGTGAGCCCGATTGAAACCGGATCGCGAGAATGACCGGTCGTACAAGCAAAGCCCGCAGCGTATGCCGCGGGCTTTGTACTATTTGCACTATCTGAAGGCGACTTTGCCTTCTCGGCCCAAAGAGGCCGCGTGACGGAAAGGCGAGCGGAGCTTACTCTGCGAGGTTTTATCCTAGGCGCGGCGATCACGCTCGTGTTTACTGCGGCGAACGTCT
Source organism: Vulcanimicrobiota bacterium (assembly GCA_963767725.1). Taxonomy (GTDB): domain Bacteria; phylum Vulcanimicrobiota; class Vulcanimicrobiia; order Vulcanimicrobiales; family Vulcanimicrobiaceae; genus Cybelea. The sequence goes on along the minus strand of CAVYEN010000002.1, from coordinate 100,464 downwards.
ATCTAGGCTTGAAAGTCGGACTCACGTTCGCGTCCTCCATTCCGGCTGCTGTGATCTCGATGGCCGTGCTGCGCGGGTTTCGCAACGTAACCGTCTACGAGAACAACATCGTGCAAACGATCGCCTCGGCAGCCGGTACTCTTTCCGCAATCATTTTCGTTCTGCCGGGCCTGGTGATGATCGGCTGGTGGAGCGGATTTCCATTTGGCGAGACGTTTGCGATCTGCGTCATCGGCGGCGTGCTCGGCGTCATGTACAGCGTACCGCTGCGACGCGCGCTGGTGACCGGCTCCAATCTGCCCTACCCCGAAGGCGTGGCTGCTGCCGAAGTGCTCAAAGTCGGGACCGGTGCGCGTACGGGCGCGCAAGGCAACCGCGCCGGCGTACTCGCGTTGCTCGCGGGAACCGTAGCCTCGGCGGCCTTCGCGGCGATCGTTGCGACGCGCGTCTTTGCGGGCCAGATCGCCGGATATTTCCGAGCGGGAAGCGCCACGACGGGTGCCGGTTTTTCGCTCTCGCTTGCGCTCGTTGGCGCCGGGCAGCTCATCGGCATCACCGTCGGCATGGCGATTTTCGCCGGATTGGTCGTCGCCTGGGGCATTGCGACACCGATTCTCACCGCGCTGCACCCGATGACCGGCCCCGCGGCCGACGTCGCTACCGCGGTGTGGTCGCATCAAGTCCGCTTCATCGGCGCCGGCGCGATCGGCGTTGCCGCGCTCTGGTCGCTTGGCAGGCTCGCGCGCCCGGTCGCGCTGGGGGTAAGCTCCGCGCTGATCGCTTCGCGCCGGCGCGCGGACGAAAGGGCACAGCTGCCGAGGACTGAGCGGGATTTACCCATCGGGCTCGTCGCGCTTATCAGTTTGGTTTGCCTCGTTCCCCTGGCCGCGCTTTTTTGGTCGTTTCTCGCCGGCGGAGAGCTCGCGCCGCTCGCCGGCACGATGACGCTGGCCGCGGTTGCCTACGTCGTGATTGCCGGGTTTTTCGTCGCGGCCGCATGCGGCTACATGGCCGGTCTGATCGGCTCGTCGAACAGCCCGGTCTCCGGTTTGGCGATTCTCTGCGTGCTCGGCGCCGCACTCATCGTGCTTGGAATCGGACGCGGCCTGGTGCACCTCGCTGCTTTGCCGATGATCGCCTACGCGCTCTTAGTGACCGCCGTCCTGCTCTGCGTCGCGACGATTTCAAACGATAACCTTCAAGATCTGAAGACCGGGCAACTCGTCGACGCGACACCCTGGCGCCAGCAAGTCGCACTCGTGGCCGGAGTCGTGGTCGGCTCGCTCGTGATTCCGCCAATACTCGACTTGCTCAATCGTGCGTACGGCTTTACTGGAGCGGTCGGCGCGCACGGCGCGGTCGCGCAGCCGTTGCCGGCGCCGCAGGCCACGCTGATCTCCGCACTGGCCAAAGGCGTCATCAGTGGTCAGCTCGACTGGCATCTCATCGGAACGGGAGCGATCGTCGGCGCGCTTGCCGTCGCTATCGATGAAACGCTGCGCGCGCGCAAAGGGCTGGCGTTGCCGCCACTCGCAGTTGGTTTGGGGATCTATCTACCGGCCTCCACGACTGCACCCGTTGTGCTCGGGGCGCTCCTGGGCTGGGCCTACAATCGTTGGGCTGCCAGGCAGCGCAACGCCGACCGCGCGAAACAGCTCGGCGTCCTCGTCGCTTCCGGGCTCATCGTCGGAGAGAGCCTTTTCGGCGTGCTCCTCGCCGGGTTGATCGTGTTCAGCGGAAAGGCCGCTCCGCTTGGGCTCGTCGGCGATGCGTTCGCACCTGCGGCGACCGGAATCGGCGCGATCGCCTTTTTGGGCACGTTGGCGGCGCTTTTCCGATCCTGCCGATCGCTGGCAATCAAGCAATGATGGAATGAAAACGACGCGAGAGACGATTCATATCTTCGGCCTCGTCGTTGATATCGGTCAACCGTAGGTGCTGTTTATGGTCGTCGAACGATTTAAATCCGGCTGCACGCCGGCGATCCGCACGCGTTTGAAGCGCGCGGGAAGAATGCTCCCCGACGGCGTCATCTACCACGACAGCTGGATGGCGTCAACCGGCGATCGGTGCTTCCAACTCATGGAGGCGCCGAGTTACGAGCTGCTCCTCTCATGGATGACGCAATGGGAGGATCTGGTGGAGTTTGAAGTCGTCCCAGTGACGGGCGCGTCGGCGTTTTGGTCGGCGTTCGACTCGTCGGCCTCTAACGCTCCGAAGTGAGCAAAGCGCCGATCGCCACGCACCATATCATTGGCAGCGCGCCGACGAACAGCCCCAGGTGCGGCCCGACGTGACCGCCCAGGCTCAGCGGGACCGCCGATGCGACGGAAGCAACGAATCCGACCCCGCCGATAACTCGGGCGGCCAGCTGTTGCACGCGAATCAGAGCGATCGACCATAGAAAGATGGCCGCCGCAATCGCGCTCAGGCCAATCTTTGCAGCAGCCTGAATCGAGGTTCCCGCCGCAGCGAGCAGATCGATGCCGATTCGAGCGTCGCCGGCCGACTTTCCAACGTACCGTGCGGCGAGATCCGGTACCACAAAGCCGTCAATGATTGCGGCGGCGGTCAGCGCTACGACGCTCAAGGCGAAGAAGACGAGCGCGCTCACGACCGCCACGCTGCCAAGACCCAGCCGGACGGAGAAGACGCTGAGCCCAATCATCAAACCCGCCATCAGCGCGATCAAGACTCCGTGGACGAGCCGATCCATCGGAGCGAACCGGCTTATTTGCGTCAATAGCTCGGCTGACGCGCGTGCCCTGCCGAGGGGATGGTGCGCGAACGTGAAGAGCGTGAGCAGTGCCGAACCAATCAGGATCCAGCCCGCAAAGCGCCGCTGCAGTGGCGTGGAACAGAACGTTGCCATGCGGCTTAACGATAGCAAATCGGCTCGCAAAGCGAGCGGACGATCGAGCGAAAGTGTCCGAAATCGCCAGGCGGCGCGAACGCGCGAAGCGGTTCTGAGGGCGTTTCGCGACTTGCTTCTGACCCGCGGCTACGACGCCCTAAAGGTACGCGACATCATACGTGAAGCGAAGGTCGGCCGATCGACGTTCTACGAGCACTTTGACAATAAAGATGATTGCTTGCGCCAAAGCATCCATGCATTGCTTGCGCCTCTTGCCGACGCGGTAAGCGGCCGCGCTGAGATGGATCGCCTGCGGATCGTCGTGGAACATTTTTGGCAGAACCGCCGCTTGGCGCGACGAATGTTGTTGCAGCCAACCCGCGCGACCGTAGCGTCGCATCTCACAGGACTCATCGCACAGCGGCTGACGTCGCTCGAGTTCATTCGCTCCGGTGATTCCGATAGCGCTTGCCGCTGCTCAGATTGCAAACGGCCAACTCGGCTTGCTCGATGCCTGGGTAGCCGAAAAGATCGTATGTCCCCCCAAATCGATCGTTGCGGCGATCTCCGTGAGCGGCCGCGCATTGGCGAACGCCTTGCGGGTAGCCTAGATGCCGGCGAGGCCGTTACGGCCGCAAGAATGCGCGAACGGAGATGGACGATCCATCGGTCGTTACCGAAACGGCGCCGTCTTCATCGGTTCGGTAGATCTGCGCGCCGAAGCGTCGCAGCGTCGCTAAGGTCGCCGCAGCCGGATGGCCGAAGACGTTGTGGCGCCCGACAGAAACGATCGCGTATCTCGGCGCAACTGCGGCGATGAATGCAGGGGTAGAACCGTATGCCGATCCATGATGTCCGACTTTGAGAATCGCGCAACGTAAATCGGGGCTTTCGGTGAGAAAGCGTGACTCTGCCGCAGCCCCTGCATCGCCGGTGAAGAGCATGCAGAACGACCCGTAGCGCAAGATGAATGCGACGGAATTCTCATTGATGTCGTTGCGTGAACTTGCGATGAACGGCAGCGATGGGCCGAGGAAGCGCAGCGCCACGCCGTCCTCCGTATGCCATTGCATTCCGGCGCGCGGATAGAGGATTGGAACGTCTTGGCTGCGTGCCGTTGCGATCGCGTCTTGGTAAGCGTGTCCTCCGTAGCGCTGTCCGCCGTCCGCGAGATTACCGACCCGAAGCCGGCGTAAGGCGGGAGCGACGCCGCCGGCGTGATCGCCGTGCGGATGGGAGATGACGATTGCGTCGAGCGCGTGGATCCCGTGCCGTAATAGAAACGGCACGACGACGCGCTCGCCCACTTGTTCGGCGAGGGAACCGCTGCTCTGCGATCCGCGCTCGAGCCTACCGCCCGCGTCAACGAGTAACGCATGACCGCGCGGCGTCTGAACGACGATCGCATCGGCTTGCCCGACGTCGAGCACGGTGACGCGCAGCCGTCCCTCGACGCTGCGAGGCGGCCAAAGCACGTTGGTCGCCGCCAGCATGATCGTCGCAACCGCCAGCGTACGCGAATAGTCTATCCCGAGAAGAGTCGAGGAGCGGCGCCACATGAGCGGCACGGCGACCAATGCAGCGTCGTACGCTGCAATGCACCATGCGGGTGCCGGCGTCATCGCGATGGCCGCGCCGGGAAGCGCGCCGATCGTTTGAACGACCCCGAGCATCCACGCAAGCAACCACGAGTTGCAGTTTGCGCACGCCTGCGCGAGCGGTGCGCACCACGCCAGCGCGAGCTGCGCGGCGCCGAGTGCCATGGTTACGGCGACGCACGGCACGACCGCGAGGTTCGCGGCGACCGCGTAGGGCGTGAACGCAAGAAACGTGGCGGCCGCCAACGGCCAGACGCCGACCTGCGTTGCCAACGAAAGGACCAGCGCTTCGCGCACGCGGTCGGGCAGCGAGAGGTGTGCTTCGATCCAGCGTTCCAGTGGCCCAGCACACGCAAAGATCGCGCCGACGCAAGAGAATGAGAGCGCAAACGAGGTCGTTGCGACACTCATCGGCCGCAGGAACGTAACGATTAGCGCCGCAATCGCCAGTGCATTCCACGATAACGTCGCGCGTCCGCACATGCGCGCGGTCAGCGCAACTGTCACCATCGTTGCGGCGCGAACCGCGGGCAAGTGTCCCCCGCTCCACCAGACGAAGCCCCAAACGAGTGCTGCGGTCAGGATGCAGTTCGCCCAACGTGGCAACTCGAGCAGCATAAACAGCGCAGCGCAGAGCGCAGCCACCGCACCGAGATGGAGACCGGCCGTGACCAAGACGTGCACCGTGCCGGTCTCTTGAAATTCGATGCGCAACACCGGCGGCAACGCCGCGCGCTCTCCCCACAGTTCTCCGGCCAAAACCGAAGCGGCGGGTTCGCCGAGGCGATCGCGCAGCTGCCCAGACGCCCAGGCATGCGCTCGCGCGAGCCACGTCCTCGGGTCCCACGCGGAGGCCGCGCCGACGGAGAGTATTAACGCGTCGTCGAGGCGCGCGTCGATGCCGCGCTCGCGCTCGACGGCGCGTTCGCTCGGCTCGTCGGGATTCCGAGCCTCGTCAAACGGTTCGAGCCGCCCGCGCACCACCACGCGCGTTCCCGCCGGGGGTCCGGATTCACGCACACGCGCGAGTACCAGCAACCCATTGTCGAGCGCGAGCACCACTGCCGTCGACCGATCGGCGGCGCTCGATTCCTCGAGAACCGTCGCGCTGTACCTGGCCGTCCGCTGCTCGGCGACCGCGGTCGCAGTGCGCTCGCGCAGTTCCGCATTGGCTGCCGCGAGGGCCAAGACGATCCCCAAAAGCACGATGAGAGATGCCGGCCGGACCCATACCGAACCGACGGCGAGCGTACCGAGCCCGGCATCAACCACCAGGCGCAGATCCGGTCCAATCGGCATCACCGCCAGCGTTCCGAGTACTGCGGCCATCGAGCAGAGAATAAGCGCGAACGAAGGCATCCGCCGTCCTCCTGCGACGAGCCGGCACGCCGTCCACCTTAACGACGAGAGAAGGGAACGCAGTGCGGATCATCCTTACCGGCGGGGCAGGCTTCATTGGATCGCACGTGGCGGACGCGTATGCGGCCGCCGGACACGAGCTGCTCGTCATCGATTCGCTTTGGGCGCACGGTGGGGGGCGCCGCGCGAACTTGCCTGACGGCGTTTCTCTGGTTCAGATGGACGTGCGTGACGAGGCGATTGGGCGCGTCTTTCGACGAATTCAAGCCGGAAATCGTCAACCATCATGCCGCGCAGCATTCCGTTGCGATCTCGGTGCGCGATCCGATCTACGACGCCCAGGTCAACGTCCTCGGTCTGCTCAACGTGCTCGAGCACGGGAGCCGCAGCGGCGTGCGCAAAGTAATCTTTGCCTCGAGCGGCGCAACGTTCGGTACGCCCGAGCACCTCCCGATCACCGATGCGACGCCGCAGCGTCCGACCTCGCCCTACGGCATCACAAAAATGGTCGGCGAACGGTACCTGCGGTTTTACCAAGAGAACAAAGAGCTCGCTTACACGGCTCTGCGCTACGGCAACGTTTACGGCCCGCGCCAGGATCCCAACGGTGAAGCAGGCGTCATCTCGATCTTCATTGGGAAGTTTCTTGCTCGTCAAGCGGTGCGCATCGATTGGGACGGCGAGCAGACTCGCGACTACGTTTTCGTCGTAGACGTTGCGCGCGCCAACCTGGCGGCGCTGGAACGCGGCTCCGGCGAGGCGTACGTGATCGGCACAGGGACGAAGACGAGCGTCAACGACATCTATCGCGCGCTCGTAAAAATCAGCGGCTTCGAAGCGCCGATTCAGAAGGCGCCGCGCCGGCCGGGCGACGCGCGCGATGCGCAATTCGACTCGGCCCGCGCTCGCGCGCAGCTCGATTGGTCGCCGTCGACGGCGCTCGATGAGGGGATTCGAACAACCTACGAGTACTTCGAGCGCTTGCCGGCGGGGTACTAGACGCCTCCCCGATGGAGCGCTTTGCGGCGACTGCACAAGCGATTGCGTCGAATTCCGCCAAGCTCGAGAAGGTCGCGATACTCGCTCAGTATTTCCGCAGCCTCGACGACGCGGATCTTCTCGCGGCCGCGCGGTTCTTTAGCGGTGGTCCGTTTGCTGCGCGAGATCACCGTACGCTTTCAATTGGCGGACGAACCATCGTCGAAGTCGCGCGGCGTGTCTGGGGATTCGGCGATGCCGCTCTCGGACGGAACTATCGCGCGACCGGCGACCTCGGCGCTGCGCTCGGTCCGCTCGTCGCAGCACCGCACGATGCGATGCTCTTCCGCGATCGCCTCACACCCGCTACGCTCGACGTGTTGTTCGGCGAGATCGCGCAAGCGTCTGGAAAGCGCGCGAATCGTCGGCGCGAGGCAGTGCTCGAGCGAATCTTTCGCGCCTGCGACGAATCCCTCGTGGCGACCTACGTCGTGAAGATCGTGACCGGCGACTTGCGTGTTGGATTGCGAGAGGGGCTCGTGCTCGAGGCGATTGCTCGCGCCTTCGACGTCGATCCGGCGGCGGTTCGGCGGGGATCGATGGCCAGCGGCGACATCGGAACCGTCGCGCTTGCGGCCAAGCACGGCACGTTGGCGCGAACTGCGCGTCGACTACGGCTCGCCGATCGGTTTCATGCTCGCAACACCCGTTGCGTACGGCGACGTTTATAAAGAACTGAGCGATGCGGTCTGGCACGTCGAGGACAAGTACGACGGCATTCGCGCGCAAGCACACGTTCGCGACGGAAAGGCTCGAATATTCTCGCGCAGACTCAATGAAGTGACCGCATCGTATCCGGAGATCGCGCAAGCGTTGGACTCTATATCCGGAGCCGCGATACTCGATGGAGAGATCGTCGCGGTCCGCGATGGCCGCGTGCTCCCTTTCCGTCTGCTGCAAGCACGTCTCCAGCGCAAGACCCTCGACCCAGCGCTTTTGCGCGACGTTCCGATCGCCTACATGGTCTTCGACCTGCTGGCGTTTGGCGAGGAGATGCTGCTGGACGAGCCGCAGTCAACGCGCCGCGAACGGCTCTGCGGTCTTTTTACTGCAAGTGACAACCTCGTCCTCGCGCCGTTCGAGAGCGTCCGCGAGCTAGCCGGAGCCGATGTGAACGCGCGCTTTGAAGCGGCTCGCAGTCGCGGGAACGAGGGACTGATGCTCAAACGCGCCGACGCTCCCTACGTGCCGGGGCGCCGCGGAAACTGGTGGCGAAGCTCAAGCGCGAGCTCTCGACCCTCGATGTCGTCGTCGTCGCCGTCGAGTGGGGAAACGGCAAGCGCGCCGGCGTTCTCTCCGACTACACCTTCGCCGTGCGCGGCGACGACGGTGGCCTGCGCGCAATAGGAAAAGCCTACTCTGGCTTGACGGACGCCGAAATCGCCGAGCTGACACCTTGGTTTCTCGACCATCGCCTTGCGCTGCAACACCGGCGGCAGAAGGCGCGTGCGCACGAGATTCCCGTTGAGCCCAAGCTCGTGCTCGAAGTTGCCTTTGACGTTATCGCGCAAAGCGATCTTCACGAGAGCGGCTTCTCGCTGCGCTTTCCGCGCATCGTGCGAATCCGCGACGATAAGCCTCCGGAGCAGATAGATACGCTCGAACGCGTGAGAGAGATTTACCGCGAGATGCTCGCGCGCGAGGGCGTCGACGGCGGGTAGAGTCCTAGCCGGCGAATGCGTCGGGTGTCCGGACATGCTCCGGGACGCACGCCCATACCGATCAGACGCGCCGGCAGGCGGCGTAGAAGCGGAAACTCGTCAAAAAGACGCGCCACGACCGGCGGGTTTGTGATGTGCGCTCCTTCTAAGATCGGATCGATGGCGCGATCTTGCACGAAGATTTGAAATGCTTGCGTTACTTTGGTCGGAAACATGCGCCGCTCTTGCACGCGCGCAAGGTCCGCTTCACTCGGAGTATGCGCCGCGCTGGCAGTGGCTCGCAGAGAATATTGGCGGCGGCCACTGCATCCTGAATTGCCAAATTGATGCCGATTCCGCCGATCGGCGACATCGCATGCGCCGAATCGCCGATGCAGAGCAAGCCCGGGCTATGCCAACGACGGAGCCGGTCGACGCGTACGTCCAGCATTGAGATTTTCGACCAATCGTCAAGCTCCCCGACGCGTTCGCGCAGCACCGGTACGATTTCCGCGAGTCCCGCGCTGCACCGCGCCGATTCCTGCGCTTTTAGTCCTTCAAACGAACCTTTACGATGATATACGCGCACTGCCAGTAATCGCCGCGATCGAGCGGATCGCGCATATGTCCGGTCCGCACGCCAGCCCAGCTGCCTGCGCGGCCTCGCCGGGATGCTTGACGATGCGCATCCACAAGCATGTCCATCGGCGCACCCAGATTCTGCACGCGAAAGCCGGCCAGCACGCGGATCGTCGAGTGGCGTCCGTCGGCGCCGACGACCAGTCTTGGCCGCGATCTCGACTCGCCGTTCTCCGCTTTTTACGCGTACGCCGGTCACCCGTCCCTCGTTCATCAAAGACCAGCGGCTTCCGTCTTCATCATGAGATGGAAGGTGGGATACTGGCCTCCGCGCTGCTGAGAGAAAATTGAGGAAATCCCATTGCGGCATTAGCGCACGAACTTGCACCGGGTTGGAAGATGCGAGAGATCGGCCACCTTGATGATCTCGCCCGCGATGTTCGCGCTGGCGGTTTGAAACTCGTTGTGGGGAAGCTTCGAGAAACTCGTCGAGCCAACCCAGCTCGTAGAGCAGCTGCAGCGTCGACGGATGAACCGTATCGCCGCGAAAATCGCGAAAAAAGTCCGGGATACTTCTCGAGCACGATCGCGTCGATGCCGGCGCGCGCCAGCAGAACGCCGAGCATCATGCCGCACGGGCCGCCTCCCACGATACAGACGCTCGTTGAGAGCTGCCGCACCGCTCATGCCGCGACCAAATTGAGCACCTTGTCGGGAACGTAAATGCGCCTTCGAAGCTCTTTTCCACCGAGGTGTGCGCGAACGTTCGGTTCGGCGAGCGCAAGTGCGACCGCTTCGTCTTCGCTGACGCCGGCGATTGCGGCGTATACGGGCGCGGACCTTGCCGTTGACCTGAACGACGAGCGTGATTTCCTCGATGCGACAAGACGCGTCTCGTCCAGTTCGAGGTACCGCTCGAGGTGCACCGACCGCTCGTGGCCCAGGCGCTCCCAGAGCTCTTCGGCGATGTGAGGCGCAAATGGAGCGATGAGAATCGGCAGCGCTTGCACCGCGTAGAGCAGCGCAGGCGACGGCGCGACGGACGCCGTCATCAGGTTCACCAACTCGTCGACCTTCGCAATCGTCGTGTTGTAATGAAAGCGGCGCGAGAGGGTTTCGTCGATCGCTGACTTCGCCACCGCGTGGACCGCTCGGAGCAGCGCCTTTTCGGCAGGGGTCTGCGCGGAGGTAACGCCGTCTTTCCTCCTTCGGCTCTCCGCCCTTTGGGGCGCGCCGCTCGGGGTGAGGTTTCTGGCTGCGGATCGGGCGTGAGCGTTTCGAAATGAGGTTCGCAGGCGCGCCAGATCCGGTTGAGCAGCCGAATGCGTCCGCTGATGCCCTCATCGGTCCAGTTGCTCGTCTCTTCGGGCGGCGTCACGTAGAGAAGAAAGAGCCGCATCGCATCGACGCCGTTGCGCTCGGCCGCCTCGTCGATGCCGACGACGTTCCCGCGCGATTTCGACATTCTCGCGCCGTCATAAATGACCAGCCCCTGATGAAAGAGACGCTCGAAGGGTTCATCACTGCCGCTCACCCAACCGCAATCGTGAAAGAATTTGTAAAAGAACCGCGAGTAAAGCAGATGCAGCACCGCGTGCTCGGCACCGCCGACGTACTGGTCGACGTTCGTCCAACGCGCCGCGCGTTGCGGATCCCACGCCGAGCGGTCGTTATGCGGATCGAGGTAGCGCAAGTAGTACCATGACGATTCGAAAAAGGTGTCCATCGTATCGGTTTCGCGCCGGGCCGGTCCACCGCACGCCGGACAAACCGTTTCGACGAACTCCGGAATCGAGGCAAGCGGCGCATCTTCTCGCGTAACCTGCTTGCGCGGCGGCAGCAGAATTGGAAGCTGCTCGTCGGGAACCGCGACCTCGCCGCACGCCGCGCAATGGACGATAGGTATCGGCGTCCCCCAATACCGTTGCCGCGAGATCAGCCAGTCGCGCATCTTATAGCTCACGCTCTTTGCGCCTGCATCGATCGCGACCAGGCGATCGACGATCGCTTCGCGCGCGCGCTCGCTCGACATTCCGCTAAACTCCTCGCTTGCGATCAGCCGTCCGTCGTCGACGAAGGCCGCCGCGGGTGGGTCGGGCGCCTGCGCATCCGGAGGAAGGATCACCTGAACGATCGGCAGTGCGTGCGCTTTAGCGAACTGGAAGTCTCGCTCGTCGTGTGCGGGAACCCCCATAACGGCGCCGCTTCCGTACTCGGCTAGCACGTAGTTCGTCAGCCAGATCGGAATTCGCTCGCGCGTGAGCGGATGGATAGCATGGGCGCCGCTGAAGATGCCTTGCTTTTCCATCAGACTCGTGCGCTCGAGCTCCGACTTCGATTTCAAGCTCTGCGCGAAGACCTCGATCTCGGCGGCATGCTTGCGCGAGACGAGTCGCTTGAGCGAATCGACGATCCGATGCTCGGGCGCAACGGCGATGAACGTGGCGCCATAGAGCGTGTCGGCGCGCGTGGTGAAGACTTCGAGATTAGCCTCGAGTCCTACGATGCCGAATGCGATGCGCGCGCCTTCGCTGCGTCCGATCCAGTTGCGCTGCATCGCGCGCGTGCGCTCCGGCCAGCCCGTGAGTTTATCGAGATCGCCGAGCAGCCGATCTGCATATGCGGTAATTCGTAAGAACCATTGTGAAAGGTTACGACGCTCGACTAGATGCGCGCAGCGCCAGCAGCGTCCGTCGACGACTTGCTCGTTGGCCAAAACGGTTCGATCGTGCGGACACCAGTTCACGGGCGCCTCGCGCTTATAAGCCAGACCCCGCTCGAAGAGGCGGAGGAAGAGCCATTGGTTCCAGCGGTAGTACTCAGGCTCGCAGGTAGCGATCTCGCGCGACCAGTCGTAGCCCGTCCCCATCAATCGGATTTGGCGACGCATGTTAAGGATGTTCGCGGCGGTCCAGCCGGCGGGATCGATCCCTCGATCGATTGCCGCGTTTTCGGCCGGCAAGCCGAACGCGTCCCAGCCCATCGGATGCAGCACGTTGTATCCGAGCATGCGCATCATCCGCGCAATGGCGTCGCCCAGCGTGTAATTCTTCGCGTGGCCGACATGGAGATCGCCCGACGGGTACGGCAGCATCTCCATGGTGTAGTACTTTTGCCGGGCGCTTTCGTCTGCCGCGCGATAGAGGTGCTCGGCCGCCCATCGTGCCTGCCACTTTCGCTCGACCGCAGCAAATTCGTACATGAGGAGCATCGTACACGCTGTCTGCCGGCTTCGCCACCCTTTGCGGCAAGTCTCCGATGCGTGATAGAGTTTAGTGACACTCAGAATCGCGGTCATCGTTGCGGCGCTCGCGCTTGCCGTCTTCGCGTTGTGGCATCCGGCCCGATCGCCGTTGGTGCAATCGAGTGCCGCGACGCCGTTTCCGCAATCCTCGCTCGCCGCCGACGCCGGAACAGGGGCGCACCCTCCTTGGCGCGCATCTTTATGCTCGCGACGACGAACTAGTGGTCTACGTTGCCGGAGCGGTCAAAAGACCGGGCCTCTACCATCTGCGGCCCGGCGATCGCAACGCCCAGGCGGTTGTGCTGGCGGGCGGGCTAAGCGTGTCCGCAGATGCGGGCGCGGTGAATCTCGCGCAACGCGCCAACGATGGAGACGAGATCTACGTTCCGATGCAAGGCGAGTCGCCACCGCGCATGCGCTCCGGACGCCACGGCCGCCGCCATTCCACAACGGCGCCGGCGAGCGGCAGCGTTGACGTCAACCAATCGGATGCTGCCGCGCTCGCCGCGGTCCCCGGGATCGGGCGCGCGATCGCCCAGCGGATCGTCGAGCTTCGTCAACGCGAAGGCAACTTTTCGTCGCTCGACGAGCTGCTCGACGTCGCCGGAATGACGCAGACTCGCTTGGAGCGTGCTCGCCCCTATCTGCGGCACCCCTGAGAGGGGAGCGCAGCTGGCAACGCGCATTGGGTGTGGCCTGTGCGTTCCTCGGCGCTTCCGGAAAAAGAAACGCTTCCGAGCTTAATCCGGCGGGCGCTCGCAGAACCTCGCGACGAGGTTCTGCTCGAGCGGGTCGATGGCCGCTGGACGCCGACTTCAAGCGCGCGGCTACTCGAACGGGTCGAGAGCATTGCGTGCGCGATCCGCGAGGCCGGCCTCGTCACAGGCGATCGCGTGGCCCTGATTTCGCACAACTGCGCCGACTGGATCGTCTGCGACTTTGCGATATTTTTTGCCGGCTGCGTCGTCGTTCCGATTTATCCTACGCAGGCCCTCGACCACACGGCGTACATTCTCGAGCACTCCGGCGCGCGGCTGCTCTTCGTCGATTCCCAGCGGACATTCGAGCACGTGCGCGAGTCCGGCGCGCCTCTTCCACGCGTCGTGCGATTCGACTCGCCGCAAGCCGATGGACTCGCGCAATTCGAAGCACGGGGCACCCTGCTCCGTTCGGCTCGTCCGGAGCTTCCCGGTGCGTACGAAGCGACGCTTCTTCCAGACGATCTCGCGGTGCTCATCTACACGTCTGGAACGACCGGATCACCGAAAGGCGTCATGCTTTCGCACGACAACCTGGGCTTCGACGCTCAAGTGTCGCTGGCATGCGGGTTCGAAGGCATCGAGGCGGGACGCGACGTGCTCTCCGTCCTGCCTTACTCGCACATTTACGAGCACACCATCATCTACATCTACTTGATCGCGAAGGTGCGCTGCTTCATCTGCCACGATCCAGCCGAGCTGTTACGCGATCTGCGCGAAGTTCAACCCGCGAGCATGACGGCGGTCCCTCGTATCTTCGATCGCGTTCTGGCAGGCGTCGTGGGGCAAGCGCGCGCCGCGGGCGGCTTACCGGCCAAGCTCGTCCCATGGGCGCTCGCCGTCGCTGCACGATACGCTTTTGCAAAAACTTGCGGCGGCAGAGTCTCCGCGTGGCTCGCCCTGGAGTACGGCTTGGCGCGCGGGCTGGTGCTCAGAAGAGTACGACACGCCCTAGGGCTCGATCGAGTTCGGTTCCTTACCAGCGGAAGCGCTCCGCTGCACATCGATACCGCGATGACTTTCCTCGGATTAGGCATACCGATCATGCAAGGCTATGGGCTCACCGAAACGTCGCCGGTGACGTCGGTCAGCAGGCTCTCGGAGAACGAGTATGGCGCCGTGGGGCGGCCGCTCAGCGGAGTAGAGGTTCGAATCGCCGGCGACGGGGAGGTGCTTGTTCGCGGCCGCAACGTCATGCACGGCTACTATCGCGACGCGCAAGCGTCGGCCGCGGCGATCGCCGACGGCTGGCTGCACACCGGCGATCTTGGCGAAATCGATGCCCGGGGATTCCTGCGCATCACCGACCGCAAGGGAGAAGTCTTCAAGACGGGCACGGGCAAGTGGGTCGCTCCCGCTCGCATCGAATCGAACATCAAGCGGTCGCTTTTTGTGACGCAGGCCATGGTGACCGGCAGCGGGCGGCCCCATCCGATCGCGCTGATTGTCCCGAATTGGCCGATCCTGCGTCTCGAGTTTTCGGACCTGCGCGATGCGCCTCCCGAGCTGCTCAGCGGGCGGGCCGACGTGCACGCGTTCCTGACGCGTGAGGTTCATAAGCAAACGCACGAGCTGGCGAGCTACGAGCAGATACGCCGCATCATCGTGATTCCGAAGGAGTTCAGCATCGAAGGCGGCGAGCTCTCGCCCTCGATGAAGATCAAGCGCCGCATCGTTGAGGAGCGTTACGGGCGAGAGATCGAAGATGCCTATCGCGCCGAAGTGCCGACGAACGCGTCGCTTCTCGGCGCATGATTCACCGCGTCGACGCGTCTACGCGATCACCGAGCAGGGAGTAGAACGTCTGAAGCGCATCAAGGGCTCGATGTTGCCGTATCTCGACTCGATCGCCGGAGCAATCGAACGGCTCAAGACGGAACCGTACGGATTGAAAGCACGATTTCCGCTGCTCCTCGCCGTTCTCGCGCTCGCATCGACCGCCCGCGGCGCCGCCAAGCCGCCGACCGTGCCGACTCGAACCCCCGACGCCGTCACGCGCCATACGCTCGTGCTCGACGGTCGAACGTTGGCATATACGGCGCGCGCCGGAACGATCACTCTTCGCAACGATCGAGACGAACCGATCGCGCGGGTCTTCTACACGGCCTATACGCTCGACGGCGCCGATCCGGCGAAACGGGCGATTACGTTCCTGTACAATGGCGGCCCCGGAAGCTCGACGATGTGGCTGCGCATGGGATCGTTCGGACCGATACGCCTCGTTACTCCAAACGGCAGGATCGCCCGTCCGCCGCCGTATTTGGTTATTGCAAACCGCTACTCGCTTCTCGATCGAACCGATCTCGTCTTCATCGATATGCCCGGCAGCGGATTCGGACGCATCATCGGCGCGGGAACGCGCAAGGACCTTTGGGGCGTCGACCAGGACGTTGCGGCGTTCGGACAGTTCATCCAGCGGTATGTTACCAGCTTCAACCGATGGAACTCGCCGCGCTTTCTCTTCGGCGAGTCGTACGGCACGACGCGTTCCTGCGCGCTGGCAAAGTATTTGCAAGACAAGGGCATTGGTCTCAACGGCGTCGTGCTGCTATCGTCGTTTTTGAATTCCAACATCGACTACAACGACGGTGCGCCGATCGGCGGCGGAGATTGGGGCTACATTCTTTATCTGCCGACCGAGACGGCGACGGCGTGGTATCACCATGCCCTGCGTGGGACGCCGGCGCTATCGGGCTTGCTGGCGCAAGTCGAAAACTTCGCGCTGACCGAGTATCTCGACGCGCTGGGGCAGGGCGCGATGCTCGCCCCGGACCGCTACAACGACGTCGTCGCGAAGCTCCACGAATACACGGGGTTGTCGGAGCAATACATTCGCAACTCGAACCTTCGCATTCCCTACGACCGCTTCGAAAACGAGCTGCTTCGCGAACGCGGCGTGACCGTCGGCAGGATCGATTCCCGGTTCGAAACCTACGTGCTCGACCGGCCCGAAGTCTCGCCCGATTGGGATGCGACGGATGCCGCGATCGACTCGGCGTTCACGACGTCGAGCAACTATTACCTTCGTCAGATGCTCAAATACGACACGCCGCTTCTTTACCGTCCGAACATCTATGGCCTGATCTATGCCGACGACGAAACCTGGGACTTCAAGCATGGGCCGAACGTTCAGACGCTCGACGTGGCAGCCGATCTCGCGCAGGCAATGACGTACAATCCGTACCTCAAGGTCTTCTCGGCAAATGGGTACTTCGATTTTGCGACGCCGTTTTTTGCCACCGTTTACGCTCTCGATCATCTCTACCTGGCGCCGGCAGTACGCCGGAACATCACGTATGGCTTTTATCAATCTGGGCACATGGTCTATCTGAAGGAGGCGGCGCTGTCACGTTTTCACGACGATCTGGAACGCTGGTACGCCGGTGCGCTCGCGCATGCGTGAGCTCGTCTGGGCGATTGCGGCGGCGGCTCTCATCGGCGCCGCTCCGGCGTCCCACGCCAAGGAGACGCCGGGACCGAACGCACCCGATGCGGTCACGCAGCATACGATCTCGCTCGGCGGTCGAACCTATCCGTACACGGCGCGTGCGGGCACGATTGCGCTAGAGAACGACAAGGGCGAGACGACGGCGCGGATCTTCTATACGGCGTTTACCGTCGACGGCGCCGATCCGCGCACGCGGCCCGTAACCTTCTTCTATAACGGCGGCCCGGGCAGTTCGACGATTTGGCTGCGCATGGGCTCTTTCGGCCCGATGCGCGTGCAGGTCGGCGACGCGATGCCAACCCGCGACGCGCCGTTCAATTTAGTAGATAACCAGTATTCGCTGCTCGATCGGACCGATCTCGTTTTCGTCGACGCTCCCGATACCGGCTTTAGCCGAATCGTCGGCGCAGGCAAGCCGAGCGACTTTTTCGGCGTCGATCCGGACGTGCGCGCCTTCGGCCAGTTCATCTCGCGCTATATCACGACGTTCGGACGCTGGAACTCTCCGAAGTTTCTCTTCGGCGAATCGTACGGAACGCCGCGCTCGGCGATGCTCGTCAACTATCTGCAGAAGCAGAGCATCGGCATCAACGGCGTCGTGCTGCTATCGTCGATCCTCGACTTTTCGCTCGACTGGGACATCAATTTCTCTCCGACCGCGATCGGCGGCGGCGATTGGGCCTTCCCGCTCTATCTCCCGACGGAAGCAGCCTCGGCGTGGTATCATCACGCGCTGCCGGGACCGCCGACGACCTTGGCCGCACTGCTGCCGGAAGTCGAAGCCTTCGCGATGGACGAGTATCTCAACGCGCTCGCGCAGGGCGCGAAGCTTTCACCTGGCGAGTACGACGTCGTCGTCGCGAAGCTTCACCAATATACCGGCCTTTCGGAGCACTACATCCGCCTCTCGAATCTGCGGATTCCGTACTGGCGATACGCAACGCGAGCTATTTCGCGACAGCGGCGTGATGCTCGGGCGTTACGACTCGCGCTATACGTCTTTCAATCTCGATCGCATCAACGACCGTCCGCCGTTCGACCCGGTCGACTCGGCAATCGATGCGGCCTTCGTCGCGACCGGGAACTACTTCATGCGTCAAGTCCTGGGATACCAAACGACGCTCATCTACCGGCCCGTCATCAACGTCTTTCGCCAGTGGGATTGGAAGCATAACGGCGCGTTGCCGACGAATACCGCGCAGGACCTAGCGGCCGCGATGGCCTTCGATCCCAACCTACAAATCTTTTCGGGTAACGGCTACTACGATTTTGCCACGCCCTTCTGGGCGACGGTCTACACGCTCAATCATTTGATGCTTCCTGCCGGAGCTGCAGAAGAACATCACCTACGGCTTCTACGAATCGGGCCATATGGTCTATCTGCATCCGCGAGGCGCTGGCCCAGTTTCACGGCGACCTCGAAGGCTGGTACGCCCGAACGCTGCAACCGGGAAGGTGACTTAGCGCTTCATTTCGTCATCGCTTCCGAGCGCGAGAGCGTTTGGCGATAGATCGCAGAGAGCTTCGCATAAGCGGTGCGCATGTCGGGCGTCGGCGCGGCGTCCGCGCTTTCGACGGCGCTCTCCAGATAATCGAGCGCGGTTTCCAGGTAAAGAAAACTGGAGAAGTCGTGCGAGTACGCGCCCACCGAGTCGTCGGGATTTGGCGGTAGAGTCTCGCCGACGACCTCTCGCTGGAACGCTCGCGCTCGCTCGTCGGAAAGCTGCTTTACGAGCTGCTCGGCTTTCTTGCGCGACTGAGCAACGACCGCGCGCAGCGACTGGATACGCCGCGCCAAGTTCGTACTGTGGTCGCAAATCGGCATCGGTCGCGGCAATGCGGGGATCGCGCAGCACGACCGCGCTGTGCGCGAAAGTCTTGCCGTTGACGCGCAACCTTATCGTGTAGGTTCCGGGCGGCACGAGCGGTCCGTCGCGCGAGCCTTCATGAAAATCCCAAACGAATCGATGGGCGCCCGCCGCTGCATCGGGAACGGGATTCGATACGATCCAGTGCGGGGTGTAGTCGATCGATTTCGGATCGACCGGTTTGGGCGGATGTGCGCTCGACCAGCTTCGCACGACCGCACCGTCGCTCGAGATCACGTCGATGACGACGGGCGTGTGCGGCAGAGCCGGCAGATAGTAGTCAATGTAAAGGCCGACGGGTGCGTTATCGACCTGAGGCTCGTCGAGCGGAAGCGGAGTACCCTCTTGGCTGCCGGGACGCACCCGATAGGCCACCGCGGGCCAGAAAAGATAGATGCCGCGCTTTGCGACGGCTGCAGTCATCTGACGCAGCGGCGCGATGTCGTCCATCACCCAGAAGGCACGGCCGTGGGTCGCAATCACGAGATCGTCGCCGTGCACCGCGAGGTCGCGGATCGAGGTGACGGGCAGATTGAGCTGCAGCGGCTGCCAGAAGGCGCCATCGTCGAACGAAACGTAGACGCCGCGCTCGGTGCCGGCGTAGAGCAGCCCCGCGCCACCCCGGATCCTCGCGCACGGCGTTGACGAACGATCCATTTGGGATGCCAGCCGTAATCGCAGTCCAGCTCGCGCCGCCGTCGCGGGTCCGATAAATGTACGGCCGATAGTCGTCGAGCCGATGCCGATCGATCGCTGCGTATGCCGTTGCCGTATCGAAGTGCGAGGCTTCGATGATCCCGACCTTGCTCCACGGCGTCAGCGACGGCGGCGTAACGTTATGCCACGTTCTCGCGCCGTCGCGCGTCATCCAGACGTATCCGTCGTCGGTACCGGCCCAAATGACGTCGGCGCGCAAGGGTGAGGGAGCGATCGCATAAACGACGCCGTGCCGCGCAACGTTATTCGTATCGGCGAGCGTCGCCGGGTCGAGATTCGACGGAGTCCCTTCATTGGGCCGCGATAGATCCGGGCTGACGATGTGCCACGTCTCGCCGCCGTCTCGCGAGCGGAAAATGTTTTGGTGACCGAAGTAGAGCGAGGTGCGGTCGACGGGCGAAAACGCAAGCGGAAGCGTCCATGTGTTTCGCCAGACGGTTCCGGGGTGCGTGATGATCGGATCGACGTTCTGCTCCCATCCGGTCGCCGGAACCTCGCGTGTGACCGTCGGTCCGCCCTCACCGCTCGAGTCGCCGTAAACGAGATCGAATATGTTTGGGATCCGGCGCGAGGTTGCCGTTTTCGCCCCCGACGTCGACCGGACGAAAATCTTGTTGGGAAATCGTTCCGTACTTGCTCTGACTCGTTTGTATGTCGGCTCCGGAGTCTTGCTGAGCGCCGTACGCCGAATAGGGAAATGCGTTGTCGGTGGTCACATGATAGAACTGCGCCGTCGGCTGGTTGTACCACGAGCTCCAAGTTTTCGCGCCGTTGACCGTGACGACGACGCCTTGATCGGAGCCGAGAATCATACGATTCGAATCGCTGGGATCTATCCACAGAGTGTGATGATCTTGCCCGCTGGGATCGCCCAAAATCGCCTCGAAGGTCTTTCCGCCGTCGGTCGAGCGATAGGTCGAAGTGTTCATTACGTAAACGACGTTAGCGTTGCGCGGATCCGCGGTGATCCCGCTGAAGTACCAGCCGCGTTGCCAAATGCGCTGCTCGCCGTCTGCATGCATCCAAGTAGCGCCGGCGTCGTCTGAACGGTAGACGCCGCCGAGCCCCGCGCTGCTGTCGACGTTGGCGTAGATGCGCTGAGGAGCGGCGGCCGAGATCGAGAGTCCGATGCGTCCGACATGAGCGGGCAGACCATGCGTGAGCTGCGTCCAGGTCGCGCCCCCGTCCGTCGTTTTGTATAAGCCGCTGCTTGGACCATTCGACGGCGGGTAGACGTTCCACGGCGGGCGGCGCGTCTGCCAAAGTGCAGCGTAAAGCACGTTCGGATCGTTGGGCGCCATCGCGAGCGCGGTCGCGCCGGTGTCCGGATTCTTGTAGAGCACTTTCGTCCAAGTCTTTCCGCCGTCGGTCGTCTTGAAGACACCGCGCTCGGCGTTTGGCCCGTATGGATGACCGAGTGCGGCGACGTACGCGATATCGGCGTTACGCGGATCGACGACGATGGCGCCAATCTGCTTCGTATCGGTCAGGCCGAGATTCGTCCAGCTCTTACCGCCATCGCTCGATTTGTACATACCGTCGCCGTAGGCGATATCCGAACGCATGTCGGCTTCGCCCGTGCCGACGTAGATCGTGCGCGGCGCGCTGGGCGCCACGGCGATCGAACCAATCGAACCGATATCCTGGTTGTCAAAGATTGGATTCCACGTGCGTCCCGCATCGAGACTTTCCCAGATGCCCCCATCGACGGCGCCGAAGTAAAAGTGATTCGGTTCGCCCGGGACGCCGGTAACCGCAAGTGCGCGGCCGCCGCGAAACGGTCCGATCAGCCTCCAGTGAAGCGCGGCGAAGTATGAGTGCTCGATGCCCGCCGGCGCGCGCGCCGCAACGGCAGGGGCCGAGGAGCTTACAATGCAGGCGAAGACAAGAGCATAGAGGCGTCGCATAGACGCCTACCATCCGCCGCCGCTGTCGCCGCCTCCCCCGCCGAAATCGCCGCCGGCGTCGCCTCCGAAGCCCCCGCCGCTCCAGTCGCCGCTGCTCGCGCCGCCGACGTCGGCCTGTCCGGCATCGCTCTGCCATCCAGCCGAATCCGCGCCGCCGGCATCGGCCGGAAGTTGACCCGCTTGCGCCGGTCCTATTCCACCGCCGCCGCGGAAGAGCTCGTTGCCAAGCCAAGCGCCGCCGAGTCCGCCGAGCAAACCGCTCCAGAAGCTGCCGCCGCCGCCGTATCCGCCATATCCGTAGCCCGGGCCGTAGCCGGGACCTCCCGGCGGCGCTCCCGTGGGCGGCGCCCCGGGCGCACCGCCGTAGTAGCGCGGCGTCGATGCTGCGCGCAGGATCGCGCGCAAGATCAAGAAGCCGACGATTGCGATAATGATCCACCAGAACATAGAGATGTGAAGTCCTCCTGATTGCATCGTGCGCTGCGCGGGCAGTGCCGCCCCGGCGGATGTCCCCGATTGCGAGCCGCCACGATGGGCGCGATAGATATTGAGGATCGCGTCAACGGCGCCGGTGATGCCGGCATCGTACGATTCGCTGCGAAACTGACTCTCCATCGAGGTACGAATCGAGCGCAGCACGTCGGGCGTAAACCAGCCCGCCTGCGCGCCCGCGCGATCGGGAACGATGATGTCGCGCCGATCGTCGCGTGCCACAAATATCAGGACGCCGTTGACGTTCTGCTGCGCGAATGCGGTCCGCGCCGCGTCCGCAAGACTCGCTCCGCCCAGCGAGGGGGTGGTAACGACGACGATCTCCTTGCCGGTTTGCGCGTTGAAGTTTGAAATCTGACCGTTGAGCCGCGCGACTGTTGGCTGCGAAAACATGCCGGCTTGGTCTTGGACGAAGTCACGAGCGGCGGCCGGCCGCCCGATCGCGACCGCGAGCAGCATCGCGACCCCCGCGAAGAAGGCTCCAAAGCGCATCGAGATGGCGTCCATGCGGCGTCCTACCATCGCTTGCGGGACGAAGTTTCGAGCCTTTGCGGGAACTGAAGAACCGCTCGGCTGAGAGTCGACTTCGGCATGAACGAACCGGCGGAACGCCGCTCCTCTGCTCAAGGTTGGATCGCTTAGCTTCATCGAGGTGCTTGCAACCTCGATCGCGCTGATCGGACCGAGCATGACGCCCATTTTGATCGCGCCTTACATGTATGCGCTTGCCGGCAATGGTACGTGGCTGGCTTACGTTTTCGGCGGCACGATGCTGATATTCGTGGCGCTCTGCGTCAATCAGTTCGCGCGGCGTTCGAGTGCGGCGGGATCGATGTACCAATACGTTGCGGAGCACCTTGGAGCCGGCGCGGGGGCAATCGGGGGTTGGACGCTGCTTTGGGCCTACGGTTTCGTCGCCGCGGCGGTACTCGGAGCCATGGCGCTTTTCGTGGCCCGGCTCTTCTCGGGCGTCGGAGTGCACGTTCCGGCATTTTTCATCGTCATCGTCCTCGCCATCATCGCATGGCAGGCCGCTTATCGCGGCGTGCAGGTTTCCGCGATCCTGATGCTCGTGCTGGAGCTGATCTCGATCAGCATCATTTGCCTTATCGTCGCCATCGTGCTGCACGCTCACGGACCTTCGCTCGACATCAAACAGCTGCGCGTCGAGGGCGGCTTCCCGGGAGGCGTCGGCCTAGCGATCGCGTTTGCGGTATTCAGCTACGTCGGCTTCGAGAGCGCAACCGCATTCGGCGCTGAGGCTAAGCGGCCTCTGGTGACGATTCCGCGCGCCGTCATCGGAAGCGTGCTTTTCGCAAGCGCATTCTTCGTCGTCGCAACCTACGCAGAGATCGTCGGCCTCGGCAGCGCCGCAAAGCCGCTGGACAAGGAACAATTTCCGCTGCAGACCCTCGTCGACGTCAATGGGATCGGTTATCTTGCGATCCCGATTACGATCGGCGCGCTATTCAGCGCCTTCTCCGTCTGTCTCGCGTGCATCACGACGGCCGGACGAATAGCCTACGCCATGGCTGGGTCTAGGCTCTTTCCTCCGATTTTCGCTCGGATCGAACGCAAGCACGATACGCCGAACGTCGCCGTCACGGTCGTTACTGCAACCACCCTTGCCGTTGCGCTCGTTGCGCTGGCATTCGGCGTGGCGCCGATCGACGTTTTTGATAACTGCGGAACGCTCAGCTCGTTTGGATTCATTCTCGCCTATTTGCTGATTGCGATCGGCGCGGCGGTCTATTGCAAGCGGCTGGGCGTGCTGCGAGTCGTCGACTTGACCGTTTCGATCGTCGCCACGCTGCTGCTGCTGCTCACGGCAATCACGCTTTTCTATCCCGTTCCAGCGCCGCCGCAACGCTGGTTTGGCTACTGCTTCTTGGCATTTGTTGCAGCGGGATGGCTTTGGTTCCGGCTCAAAAGCGCCAGCGACTGATGACGACGCGCTGTTGTGTGAAGAACGCGATTGCGTCTTTTCCCTGGCAGCGAAGATCGCCAAACATCGAATCCTTTATCCCGCCGAACGGAAAGAACGCCATCGGCGCGGCAATGCCGACGTTGATTCCGACCATGCCGACCTCGATGCGCGCTGCGAAGGCGCGCGCGCTTGCGCCATCTCGCGTAAAGATCGACGAGGCGTTGCCGTAGCGGGAATCGTTCGCAATCGCGATAGCCTCGTCGAGTGACGAGGCACGAACGATGGCCAGGACGGGTCCAAAAATTTCGTCGCGAGCGAGCTCACTCGCCGGGTCCACATCGTCGAAGATCACGGGCGTAACAAACGCGCCGCCTTGAGGCGCGCTGCGTGGCTGGAGGAGAACGCGTACTCCGGCGCTGCGCGCGCGCTCCACGTATCCGTCGATGCGCGCGAGCGCTTCATCGCCGACGACAGGCCCCATCTCGACGCCTTCATCGGCACCTCGTCCCAAGCGAAGGTTGCTTGCAGCATCGACGAGCATTGGGCCCAAGGAATCGCCGGCAGTGCCGACTGCGATCGCCACCGAACCTGCCAAACACCGCTGACCGGCGCCGCCAAACGATGCACCAATGACGGCGTCGCACGTGGCGGAGTCAACCGCGTCGGGCATGACGATGAGATGGTTTTTCGCTCCGCCGAGGGCCTGAACTCGTTTATGCGCTCTGACGGCTCGTTCTTGCACGAGGCGCGCGGCATTCGAGGAACCGACGAAAGAGACGGCTGCAACGTCGCGATGGTCGATCAGCGCCTCGGCGGTTTCGGCGCCGCCGTGCACGATGCATAAGACAGCTTGCGGAAATCGGCACTCGTCCGCAATGGCGAGGAGGAGCTCTGAGGTGAGCGGCGTTTGCGGCGACGGCTTGAGCACGAACGTATTCCCCGCCGCGATGGCGAGGGGAAACATCCAAAGCGGAATCATTGCGGGAAATTGAACGGCGTGATGCCTACGCAAACGCCGAGCGGATACCGCGTCGAGACCGAATCGATACCCCGTGCGACTTCCGGTAGCGCGTCACCCATCATGAGCGACGGCATGCCGCACGCGAACTCGACTGCTTCGATGCCGCGCCGCACCTCGGCACGCGCGTCGGCGAGCGTCTTACCGTTTTCGCGCGACACGGAGAGCGCGAGCTCTTCGCGCCGTCGTTCGAGCTCGTCGGCATATCGGAAGAGCAGACGCGCGCGCTCGACGACCGGCACGTCGCGCCAAGAGTCGAATGCTTTCCTCGCGCTCGTTACGGCGCTCGCGGCTTGCTCGTGCCCCGCAACGGGGACCTCACCAATGAGCTCGCGAGTCGCTTTGTCGTGCACTTGAACTCGCATCACGCTTGGCCTTCCAAACGTTCGAGAGCGGTATCGAGGATCTCAAATCCTTCGTCGAGCTGATCGGTCGAAATGACGAGTGGCGGAGCGACGATCGCAACATTGTAGCGGCCTAAGACGTAGAGTCCGCGAGCAAGCAGATTGTTGAAAAAGCTCGCAAGCGTGCGTGTCCCTTGCCACGGCACCAAGGGCGTTCGCGTTTCACGGTCGGCGACGAGTTCGAGGCCGAAGAATGCGCCGACACCGCGCACCTCGCCGACGACCCGGTGTCGACGTTGCAGCGCGTCGAAACGCGTGCGCAGCCAGCCCTCGATCTCGCGCGCTCGCTCGAAGAGCCGTTCTTCTCGGTAGGCGCGCAGCGCCGCTACGCCCGCGGCCATTGCGAGCGGATGCCCGCTGAACGTATGGCCGCTTGGCAGAGGACGGCTGTCGAATTCGACCGCGAGCGATTCCCGTACCGCCACGCCCCCAAGCGGCACGTATGCGGACGTCACGCCCTTGGCAAAGGAGAACATGTCGGGGGTTACCTCAAAGCGCTGTGCGGCGAATGCCTCCCCCGTGCGCCCGAAGCCGGTCATCACCTCGTCGAAGATGAGCAGAATTCCATGGCGGTCGCAGAGCTCGCGCACGCGACCGAGGTAACCTTCGGGATAGACGATGACGCCGTTGCTGCCGACGACCGGCTCGATGAGGAGCGCGGCAATGTTCGCGCCGCCCTCGTAATTGACGACCTCCTCGAGATGTTCGATCGCTCGGTCCACTTCTGCGTGTGAATCGCGCGTATGAAACGGACTGCGATACGGAAAGGGAGCAAAGAAACGCACGATGCCCGGCATCCCAGGCTCATTTGGCCAACGGCGGTTCTCGCCGGTCAGCGTTCCGGCGCCGGCCGCCGAGCCGTGAAACGACCGATAGGCGGTCAGAACCTTGTGGCGTCCCCGCAGCGTTCGTGCGAACTTGATCGCATCTTCATTCGCCTCGCCGCCGCCGGTGGTGAAGAAGACGCGGCCGCCTTGCGGCCACGGCGCGATATCGATGATTCCGCGGGCAAGCTCGGCGCGCTGGTCGTTTGCAAAAGTCGGAGCGACGTAGGCGAGCCGACGCGCCTGTTCGGCGATCGCCGTTGCGACGGCAGGATGAGCGTGCCCGAGGTTGACCGCGACCAGGCCGGCCGAGAAATCGAGGTAACGGTTCTCTCGATCGTCGTAGATGTACGAGCCCTCGCCGCGCACGATCACGGGAGGGTTACGGCCGCTTTGCGACAGCCAGGGCGTTAGGACGTATCGGGCGTGCATCGCGGCCGTATCGTCGACCAAGGCTTGCGAACGATTCATTGGGAGTGCAGCTCCGCCGTCACGACGATCAATCCTCCCGCGACGCTGAGCGCAAAGAACACGATGAAGATCCAAACGCCAAACCGTTTCCAAAACTCGCGGCGAGCGCGCGCTGCTCGCGTGTGATGCGTGGGACGGCTCCTTTTCACGAACCTTGCACTCGCCGCTCCGCCCCGCTGGACCACAAGCGCTCCAGATTGTAAAAAGCGCGCTGCTCGGGCGTAAAGACGTGAACGATCACGTTGCCGAGGTCGATCAGTATCCAAGATCCATCCGCATGGCCCTCGACGCGTGAGACGCCGTAGCCGTTTGCCCGGACTGCTTCGATCACTGCGTCGGCAATTGCGCGAGTCTGGATCTTCGAGCGTCCGGTGACGATCGCGAACGTATCGGCAAGGACGGTTCGACCGCTCACGTCGAGCGCGGTGAAAGCTTCGCCCTTTTTGTCGAGCGCACTATCGCGAACGACCTCGATCAGCTCGGCGATACTAAACTCCCCGTGCCTGTGCGGGAGCGGTACGACGGGCATGGTGCACTGCCGTTAGACGCACCGTTTCGCGCATCCCCGCGGAGAGATCGTGCAGTGCGAGCTCCCAAAGCTCGGCGCGCTCGGGAAAGCTGCGGCCGGGTTCGAGCGAGTCGGCGAGGTAGATCGGCGCAGTCGAGCGGCGACATCTCGGGAGCCCCGGTCGTGTGTTTTTCGATCGCTGAGAGCACCTCGGCATCGTCTACCCCGAACAGCTCGCGCGCAATCGCGGCGCCAAGGCGCGCGTGTAGCAGCACCGGAAACTCGCGTTCGAGGGGGTCGATCGGCAAATTGCGCGCTTCGCATTCCGCGACGAGCCGCGCGGGCGAGTAGAGGCGCGCGAGATCGTGTAACATTCCAGCTAGGCGCGCCTTGTGCGAATCGAGGCCGTGACGCTGCGCGAGCAGTTCCGCGCAGCGAGCGACGCGCACGCTATGCTGGTAGCGGTGCTGCTGACCGAGGTGTTCTCGAACCCCGCGCGCCAGCCGCGTGAAGGTCACTGCTCGACGCGCGCGCGCAAAACCCGCAAGCGATTGCGATAGAGTTCGCTGCGCAGACTGCCGGCCCACATGATAAGCGCGCTTTCGTTGTCGTCGCTGTAGTAACCGGAGCGCATCGTTACGGTGGTGAAGCCATATTTACGATAAAGCCGCTGAGCGACCGCATTGCTCTCGCGCACCTCGAGCGTCATCCAAGCCGCGCCCCGTTCGATCGCTTCGTCGATCAGCCGTAGGAGCAGCACTTCGCCGAAACGCCGTCCGCGATACTGCGGATCGACGGCGAGCGTCGTGACGTGCGAATCCTCCACGATCACCCAGACGCCGCCGTAGGCTACGATGCGATCGTCGACGAGCCCAACGAAGTAATGCGCGAGCTTGTTCGTACTCAATTCGTTGTAGAAGGCATCCGACGGCCAGACGGTCGAGAACGAGGAGCGCTCGATGCGCGTGACCGGCGCAATATCGGACGTTGCCATCGGTCGAATCGAAAACCGGCTGGGGCGTTGCGCCCGCCTGTCGAGCTCCATCTTCATGGCGACGATACTCTAGAGTCTCGGCAGCGTAACGGCGGGAAGCTCGCCGTAATCGGCACGTACTTCGTGTAGGCTTCGCGGCGGCGTCAGAAACGGCGCCGCGAGGGCGGCTGCCGCGGCGGCTGGCGTTACGACCGGGTCGGCGGAGCGCACGATAATGCCGCGTTCGGCAAGCGCGTGGAGAACGTCCTTCGGAGCGCCAAGGACGGCGAGCTCTCGCGCGTTATACGGAGCGTCGGAGGGTAGAAGAACCTCGTCGAGCACCTTGGCCGTTGGGCCCGAGGCGCGCCGCATCTCGTTCTCCGCACGCAAACGAGCCGAGATAATGCCGGCGCGCCCCACGACGATCGTGAGAACACGCGAAGCACCGCAAGCGAACTCTAGCAGGTCGAATGACGAAAGCGGAACGAGCGGGCGTTCCCAGACTGCCGCGAGAGACTTGGCGTATGCGATCGCGATGCGTAAGCCGGTAAATCCACCTGGGCCGATGCCGACCGCCAAGCGGTCGATCTGCCGCGGCGCAAGTGCGGCGCTATCGAGCACCCCATCGACCATTGCGAGCCCATGCTCGAGCGCAACGCCGCCGATTTCGCTGCGCGATGCGGCGATGCGCCCGCGCCGAGCGATTGCGGCGGAGAAAGCCTCCCAACGCTCCATCGAGTGCAAGAACGTTCATCGCGGTGGTCGAATACATAACACACGCGGTTCGTCGCCGGCCCCTTCGATTTCGACTTCGTACCGCCGCGACGGAATAGCATCCGGGGCGTTGCGCCACCACTCGATCAGCACGACCGAATGTCCGTCGAGCGCTTCCTCGAGGCCCAGCTCGCTCAACTCGCGAGAATCCTCGATACGGTACAGGTCGATGTGCTCGATCGGCGGATTGCCATCATAGCGATGCCGGAACGTAAAGCTCGGGCTGGAGCTCTGATCGGCGCCATGGAGCGTTCGAACGATGGCGCTCGCAAAGGTGGTTTTGCCCGAGCCCAGTGGGCCGCTCAATGCTACGACGTCGCCGGGACGCAGACGACGCGCGAACGCCGCGGCAAACTCGCCGAAATCCTCTTCGGTGTGAAGAGTCAGGCGCAGCGGGGCGGTTCCAAGCCAAGTCGAAAGCGGTTCCTTCATGAGTGCAGGTGACTATTGAACAACGATATCATGGTGCAGGTCAACGTCGAAGATGAAATGCGGGAGAGCTATCTCTCGTATGCAATGTCGGTCATCGCCTCACGCGCGCTCCCAGACGTGCGCGATGGCTTGAAACCCGTTCAGCGGCGAATTCTTTACGCGATGCGCGAGATGGGGCTCGACCCCGGAAGGCAGCATCGCAAATGCGCCGGCATCATCGGCGAAGTGCTCAAGAGCTACCATCCTCATGGAGATAGCTCGGTCTACGATGCGCTGGTGCGCATGGCGCAAGATTTTACGCTGCGCTATCCCTTGGTCGACGGACACGGCAACTTCGGATCGATCGATCCGGATCCACCGGCCGCCTACCGGTATACCGAAGCGCGGCTGGCTCGCACGGCGAACGACGTCTTGGCCGACATCGATAAGGAGACCGTGCCTTTCGTTTCGACGTTCGACAATCAAGGCGTCGAGCCAACCGTGCTTCCCGGGCGGCTGCCGCAGCTTCTCATCAACGGATCGAGCGGCATCGCGGTCGGAATGGCGACAAACGTTCCGCCGCACAACCTCAACGAAATCGCCGATGCGATCGTGGCGTTGATAGACGATCCGCAGGCGAGCGACGACGATATTTGCGCGATCGTGCGCGGCCCCGATTTCCCGACCGGCGGTACGATTCTAGGCCACGAAGCCATTCGCGAAGCCTACAAGACCGGACGCGGATCGATTGCGATTCGCGGGAAGGCCGAGATCGTCGAAGAGCGAGGCAAGCATAAGATCGTCGTCACGGAGATACCGTACCAGGTTTACAAAAGCCGAATCATCGAGGCAATTTCCGAAGCGTACGCCGAGAAGCGAATCGTCGGAATCGCGCGCATGGACGACGAGTCGAATCGCAAGGGAATGCGCGTCGTCATCGAGCTTCAAAAGAGCGCGACCCCGAAGATCGTTCTGAACCAGCTCTTCAAGCATACCCCGCTGCAGGCGACGTTCGGCTTCAATATGCTGGCGCTGGTGCCCATCGGCGAACCGCGCGCCAACGGATCGGTCGCGCTCGAGCCTCAAGTGATGACGCTCAAGCAGCTGCTCGACCATTTCATCGCGCACCGTAAGGACGTCATCACCCGGCGGACGACCTACGATCTTCGCAAAGCCGAAGAGCGAGCCCATTTGCTCGAGGGGTATCGAATTGCGCTCGACAACATCGACGAAGTCATCGAGATCGTCCGCGGAAGCCAAACGACCGATCAAGCCAAAGAACGGCTATCGACGCGCTTTAGCCTCACCGACGTCCAAGCGCAGGCGATCGTCGACATGCGGCTGCGGACTCTCGTGGGACTCGAGCGGCAGAAGATCGAGCAAGAATACGCCGAGCTGATCAAGGCGATTGCCGAGTTGCAGGACATTCTGCGCAGCCCACGCCGCATCGCGGGCATCGTCAAGAGCGAAGCGCTCGACGTCAAAAGGCGGTTTGGCGACGAACGGCGCACGAGCATCGAACCCGCCGAAAATGAAATCTCCATCGAGCAAATTACGCCGAACATCGACGTCGTCGTCACCTACACCGTCGGCGGCTATATCAAGCGGGTTTCGGTCGATACGTTTCGGACGCAAAGCCGCGGCGGACGCGGCGTAACCGGAATTTCCAATCTCAAGCGTGAGGACGTCGTTCGCAACTTCTTCGTTACCAAGACGCATCGACCACGTGCTCTTCTTCACGAACATGGGTCGCGTCTACCGGCTGCGCGGCTACGAGATTCCAGACACGACGCGCCAGGCGCGCGGCACTGCGCTCGTCAATTTGCTCACGCTGCCGCCCGGTGAAGAAGTTACGGCGGTCTTTCCGATCGACCGATTCGAGGGAGAGCGATATCTCGTCATGGTGACCAAGCGCGGCGTCATCAAGAAGACGAAGCTCGAAGAGTTCGCAAACGTACGCCGCAACGGGCTGATCGCTATCAACCTCGATGCCGGAGACGCGCTGTTGACCGTAGACCTCTCCGACGGTTCGCGCGACATCATTCTCGCCTCGACGCGCGGCATGGCCGTGCATTTCAACGAGAAGGACGTTCGCCCAATGGGACGAGTGGCGCGCGGGGTCAAGGCCATGACGCTCGCGAAAGACGACACGATCGTCGCGATGGACGTCATTGAAGACGACCGGCGCGAAGTTTTGCTCGTAACGTCGCGCGGTTTTGGGAAGCGCACGCCGATCGATGAGTACCGCCACACCTCGCGCGGCGGCAAGGGCATCAAGGCGTTTGCACGCCAGCGCGACGACATCGGCCAAGTCGTCGAGCAAATTCTCGTCGCGCCCGACGATCAGATCCTCATGATCACCTCCGGTAACCAGGTAATTCGTCTCAAAGTACGTGACATTCGCAAGACCGGACGCGACGCCAAAGGCGTCCGTCTCCAACGGCTGGGTGAGGGTGACGAGGTCATCGCGCTCACGAATCTTGGCAAGCAGGCGGCGCAGATTACGGAGATCACCGGCGAACCGGCACAAGCGGAGCTATGAGGCAATGACCGCGCAACCGCATGAGCCGCTGCCGGTCGGCGGCCGGACCATCGAGCTGCGCTCCGTCAGCCTGGAAATCGAACTTGACGAGCTCTACGCAATCGCCGCCGTTGCTTGAGATGGCGAGACTGCAACAAACCACGCTTTAGGAGTGTTACAGAAAATCATGAGTGCATTACCAGACGTCACGCAGACGAACTTCGAATCGGAAGTGCTGAAAAGCACGCAGCCGGTGCTCGTCGACTTTTGGGCGCCTTGGTGCGGGCCGTGCCGAATGCTTTCGCCGATCGTGGAGAAAGTCGCGGCCGCAAATGCCGGAAGAGCCAGGTTTTTCAAGTTGAACACCGACGACAATCCAAGCATTGCCGGCCAATATCAGGTCTCCGGGATCCCCTGCCTCATTCTCTTTAAGGACGGCCAACCGGTCGATCGCATCGTTGGCTACGTTCCTGAGAACGTGGTAACCTCGATGCTCGGCAAACACGTGGCGTGAAATCGATCCCGGCGATGCACCGGGTGTTGGCGGACGAACGCATAGCTCCCTACGATATTTTGCTCGGAAGAAATCAAGTCAAGCGCGCGGCCGAAGACGTATTCAGCCGCGCGCGCGCGTCCGGCCCGGCCGAGTTTGATGCGATCGTCGGAAGAACTGACGCAGCGATTGGAAGCCGCTGCGCAACAAACGCTGCGCAAGGTCATCAACGCAACCGGTATCATCGTTCATACCAATCTAGGGCGCGCACCTCTGGCGATCGATGCGTTGGAGGCGGTCGCTGCGGTGGCTGAGGGTTATTCGAACTTGGAGTACGATCTCGAAAGCGGCGAACGCGGCTCACGCTACGGCCGAGTCGGAGGACTCTTGAATGAGGTCACCGGCGCAGATGATTCGCTGGTCGTCAACAACTGCGCGGCGGCCGTCATGCTCGTGCTCGATACCTTCGCGAAGGGCCACGAAGTCGTCGTCGCCCGCAGCCAGCTCGTCGAGATCGGCGGCGGCTTTCGCGTTCCCGAGGTGTTGGAACGCAGCGGCGCGAGACTCGTCGAAGTCGGAACGACAAATCGCGTCTACGTCGACGATTTCGAGCGCGCCCTCTCACCTCGCACGGCGCTGTTGCTTCGCACGCATCCGTCAAACTACCGGATCGAAGGGTTCACGCACGACGTAGCGGTGCGTGACCTCGTCGAGCTCGGCCGACGGGCCGGCGTCCCCGTTGTAGAGGATCTCGGAAGCGGCGCGCTCGTCGATCTCGCACCGTACGGGGTGCAACACGAACGCACCGTCCAGGAAGCACTTGCCGACGGCGTCGGTCTCGTCACATTCTCGGGTGACAAACTGCTAGGCGGTCCGCAAGCCGGCGTTATCGTTGGACGCGCGTCTCTTGTGGCACGCATGCGTGGCAATCCCTTGCTGCGCGCGTTGCGAGTCGGGAAGATGACGCTTGCCGCGCTCGGCTCGACGCTTGCGGCTCTATCGCGAGGATTCGCTGCGCGAGAGTCTGCCGGTCTTTCGCATGCTGGGCGCGACGCTCGACGATCTGCGCGCCCGTTCGGGCGGGTATCTCGATGCTGTGCCGCGCGCAAGCGTCGTGGATAGCGACGCGTACGTGGGAGGCGGCGCACTCGCGCAGGAGCGCGTAGCCTCACTCGCCGTCGCGATTACAGCGGAGAACTCCGACCGCTTCGCTGCAGACCTTCGCGACGCGCTTCCACCGATCGTCGCGCGCATCGCGCACCGGCGCGTGCTGCTTGATCTGCGCACCATCGCGCCCGAGGAAGACGAAACCGTGATTGGCGCCTTGAAACGACTGACTTCGAGCCGCCTAATTGAAAAGAATGCCGGAACTTCCCGACGTTGCGGCTTATATCGCCGCGTTAGAACCGCGCGTGATCGGCCAAAAGCTGGAACGCGTTCGGGTCGCGAGCGTCTCGCTGTTGCGAACGGCGACGCCGGTCTCCGCCGTCGAGGGGCGCATCGTTCGTGATATTCGACGCATCGGCAAGCGAATCGCGCTCGGTTTGGAAGGCGACGTTTGGCTCGTGATCCATCTCATGATCGCGGGCCGTCTCCATTGGCGACCCGCCGCACGCAAAGCTCGGGGGTCGCAATGCTCTGGCTGCGCTTGATTTCGTGGACGGGTCGCTAGTGCTCACGGAGGCCGGCACGAAACGGCGCGCGTCGCTCTGCGGATCGTTGCCGGTGAGGAAGCGCTCGACGCGCTCGATCCCGGTGGCATCGATGTCTTCACGTCCACCCTCGAGGAGTTCGTGCGCGCGCTCGCGCGGAGAACCACACGCTCAAGCGCGCGCTCACCGATCCTCTCCTTATCGACGGCATCGGCAACGCTTATTCCGACGAGATCCTCCATGCAGCGCAGCTCTCGCCGATTTTGCTCACGCAAAAACTCCGGCCGCACGAATGGGAACGGCTCTTCACAGCGACGCGTGCGGTGCTTCAAGACTGGATCGACGACTAAGCTCGCAGGCGACGCGAGCGTTTCCCGAAAAAGTGACGGCCTTTCGCGACGGCATGGCGGTTCACGGACGCTTCGGAGAAGCGTGCCCTCGATGCGGCGAGGCGGTGCAGCGCATCCGGTATGCCGATAACGAAACGGACTATTGCCCGCGATGTCAGACCGGCGGCAAAGTTCTGGCAGACCGCGCCTTGTCGCGGCTAGGAATCAGCCCCCGGAGAACCAGCCCGACGGCTCGACGTCGAGATTGACGTTGATCTGCTTCACCTCGGTGTAGGCGTCGTAACCGTAGGTGCCGAGCTCGCGGCCTATACCCGACTGCTTGTATCCGCCCCACGGCGCCTCGTTGTAGGTAGGATGATACGTATTGACCCACGTGATGCCGGCTCGCATCTTGCGGATGACTCGATGCGCCTTTGCGATGTCTTGCGTGAACACTGCTCCGGCCAGCCCGTAAATGGTGTCGTTGGCCAGCTTGAGCGCCTCGGCTTCGTCGTTGAACGTTTGGACGACTAAAACGGGGCCGAAAATCTCTTCTTGGACGATCCGCATCGTTCGGCGACGTATCGTCGAAGATCGTGGGCGCAACGAAGTTGCCCTCGGCGAGCGCGCCGCCGAGGCGCTCCCCACCGCAGAGCAGCCGCGCCCCCTCATTGGATCCCGTTTCGATGTAAGCTTCGACGCGCTCGCGATGGGCGGGCGAGATGATCGGTCCCATCTCGGTTGCGGGATCGAATCCGTCGCCGACGCGAATCTTTTGCGCTCGCTCGACCAGGCGCTCGACGAAACGGTCGTGCAGACTTTGCTCCACGATTAGCCGCGATCCGGCGGAACAGACTTGCCCGGCGTTGGCGAAAATGCCGAAAAGCGCGTAGTCGACCGCCGTATCAAAATCGGCGTCGGCGAAGACGACGTTGGGCGATTTGCCGCCGAGCTCGAGCGAAATCTTCTTGAGATTCGTCGTCGCATCGTGCATGATGCTGCGCCCGGTCTTGGTCCCGCCGGTAAAGGCGACTTTATCGACGAGCGGACTTGCCGCAATCGCATGCCCAACGGTAGCACCTGCGCCCGGGACGATGTTGAGCACGCCCGGCGGGAAATCGAGCTCCTCGAAGATCCTCGCCAAGCGTAACGCTGAAAGCGGCGTCAGCTCGGACGGTTTGAGAACGCACACGTTGCCCGCTGCCAACGCGGGCGCGAGCTTCCACGTCGCCATCAGCAGCGGATAGTTCCATGGAACGATCTGTCCGCAGACGCCGATCGGCTCGCGAACGGTAAACGTCTGCGACGGGGCGGGTACGTCGAACGTCTGTCCGTGCGGCTTGGTTGCGAGGCCGGCGTAGTAACGGAAGCAGTTGGCGGAATCGACGGCATCGTACTCGGTTTCACGCAGCGGTTTGCCGTTGTTGAGCGTATCGATTCGCATGAACTCGTCGCGATGCGCGTCGATTGCGTCGGCCAGTTTGAAGAGCAGTGCCGCCCGATCCGCGGCGGTCATGGAGCCCCACGGGCCATCGTCGAAGGCGCCACGCGCCGCGGCAATCGCCGCTTCGGCGTCGGCCGCCGTCGCTTCCGCGACGGTTGCGATAACTCGGCCGTTGCCCGGATTGTAGAGCTCCCGCGTCCCGCCCTCGGCCGCGAGCCTCCAGCCTCCGTCGACGAACATCGGAATCACGCCGTCGATGCGCGGCAGATTGCGAAGAATTTCCTCGGAGCGAGTTGCGGGGTGCGACGCCGTTTGCATCCTCTTACGCTCCTGTCCGCGTTAGCTCTGCCATCGAGTTGAGGCTTTCGCCGAGAGCTTGACACACGTAATCCGCTTCCTCCTCCGTAATCGTCAAAGGCGGCTCGACCCGAATCACGCGCGCGTTGACGAGCGTTCCAGAGACGAGCACGCCGCGGTCGAGCATCCGTTTCCCAAGCTCGAAACCGGTCTCGTGGTCGCAAAATTCGAGCGCCATCAAGAGTCCCTTACCGCGCACGTCGACGACGAGATCATCGTGGCCCGCAACGGCGTTGCGAAGACCAGCGAGCATCCGCTCTCCCAGAATCGCGGCACGTTCGGTAGACCGATCCTCGATAAGGACGTTTATTGTCGCGAGCGCCGCGGCGCATGCGAGCGGGTTTCCGCCGAACGTGGACGTGTGCAGGAACGGGTTATCGAAGAGCCGCGCAAAGATCTCGCGGCGGCCGATGACTGCTCCGGCCGGAACGACGCCGCCGCCGAAAGCTTTCGCGAGACACATGAGGTCCGGTGCAACGCCGTAGTGCTCGCAGCAGAACATCTTCCCCGTCCGTCCCATTCCAGTCTGCACTTCGTCGAGAATCAAGAGCGCCCCGAATTCGTCGCAGAGCGCGCGCACGCTCGGGAGATACTCGTCGTACGGAATGTTGACGCCGCCCTCGCCTTGGATCGGCTCGAGCAGCACGGCGCCGACGTCCTCGCC
Source organism: Vulcanimicrobiota bacterium (assembly GCA_963767725.1). Taxonomy (GTDB): domain Bacteria; phylum Vulcanimicrobiota; class Vulcanimicrobiia; order Vulcanimicrobiales; family Vulcanimicrobiaceae; genus Cybelea. The sequence goes on along the minus strand of CAVYEN010000002.1, from coordinate 64,192 downwards.
GACCGCCTTGCACGATGTGAGCATGTCGCGCAGCGCGAGCACGTCGTTGAAAGGCACGTGCTCGATATTGGGGAGCATCGGTCCGAAGGGCCGGCGGAACTCGGCTTTCGCGCTCGCGGAGAGCGAACCATAGCTCTTGCCGTGAAAGCCCTTCGTCGCCGCAACGATCGTCTGTTTAGTGGGATCGTACGCGCGGGCCAGCTTGAGCGCCCCTTCGACCGCTTCGGTGCCGCTATTACAGAAGAAACTGTACTCAAGACCGGCCGGTGTAAGCATTGCCAGCGCCTTTGCGAGCATCGCGCGCAAAGGATCGAGCAGATCCTGACTGTGCAAAGGCTGGCGGCGCATCTGAGTCGCTGACGGCTTTGACGACTTTGGGATTGCGGTGCCCGACATTAAAGATGCCGAAACCGCCCAAACAGTCGATGTACGTCCGCCCCGTAACGTCGCGATAGGAGTTCGGTCCCGCATCCGCCCACTCGACGACCGCGCCGGCCCCATCCGGCGTCCGTCGCCTTGCGGTACTCCAGGAACCCCGGATTGACGTGGTTCGCGGAATGACTCCACGGTTTCGCGCGTTATCCACGACGCATCCATCGGAGTAATCGTCGGTTTTCTCGATGAGCTCTAGGACGCGCTGCGTGTAATCGTAAACTTTGCGCTCGCGATCACCGGTAATTTTCGATCACCTCGTAAACACTTCTCGCAGACTAGCTCTCAAAATGTCCAAGCCTTCGCCGAGCACATCATCCTCAACGATTAGGGGAACGAGAATCCGAATGACGTCGCGCTTGCCTGCCAAGAGCAGAAGCAGTCCGCGTTCGCGTGCCGCCTCGACGACCTCGGGCGCCCGCGACGAAAGCTCGATGGCCTGCATCGCTCCGAGGCCGCGCACGTCTTCTATCTGTGCGAATTCTTTCTGCAGCGCACGCAGTGCGGCGGCGATTCGGGCGCCGATTGTCCTGGTGCGCGCCAAGAAGGGTTCATCGATGAGCTCGAAGACCTCGAGCGCCGCCGCGCACGCGACCGGATTGCCGGCAAAGGTGCCTCCCAAACCGCCGGGCTCGGGTGAATCCATGATTTCGGCCTTGCCGACGACGGCCGCGAGCGGCAGACCGCCGCCGAGCGATTTGGCGACGGCGATCAGATCCGGCTCGACGCCATATTGCTCGCATGCGAAGAACGTGCCGGTACGGCCGAATCCGGTTTGAATTTCATCGGCGATGAGCAGGATGCCGTGGGCGTCGGCGACCGCGCGCAGCTCGCGTAAGAAGTCCATCGGCGCGGGCACGAAGCCCCCTTCTCCAAGCACGGGCTCGACGATGATTGCGGCGACGCGCTCGGGCGCCACGACGGCCGCAAACAACTCGTCGATTGCCTCGAGCGCCCGCGCGGTCGTAACTCCGTGATGTTCGTACGGAAACGGTGTGTGGTATATTTCAGCGCAGAAAGGTCCGAAATGCTGTTTGTAGGGCTCGTTCTTGCCGGTCATCGAAAGTGCGAGCAGCGTCCGTCCGTGGTAGCCATGGGTGAAAGCGACGATTGCCGGACGGCGCGTGTGCTCGCGCGCGATTTTGACGGCGTTTTCCGTGGCCTCCGCACCGGTCGAGAGAAGGAGCGTCTTCTTGCGCGAACGGCCGGGCGCGCGACGATTGAGCTCTTCGGCAACGCGCACGTACGGTTCGTACATCGCCACTTGGAAACAGGTGTGCGTGAATCGAGCCGCCTGCTCCGCGATGGCGGCGACGACCTTGGGATGGCCGTGCCCGGCGTTGAGCGCGGCAATGCCACCGATGAAATCGATGTAACGGCGATCCTCGACGTCCCAAAGCATCGCGCCGCTCGCACGCGTGATCCAAATGGGATGAGCGGTCGCAACGCCGCGCGCAACGCTCTCCCGACGACGCTGCGCTAGCGACGCTGCGGTGACGGAGACCGGCGTTTTTTCTCGTACTCTCATAAATGGCGAGGAAGTCCTATTCGGCAAGTTTAATGCGGCTCTTCTTTACACGACCCCAGAGGTGCAAGTTGGTAAAACGGATCGTCGCGGTCGCCGTCCTTACGCTTGTCGCTAACCCCTTTGTAGCCAGAGCCGGGACCACGGGCACGCTGCGCGGGCACGTCGTTGACGTATCGACGCACGCGCCGATCGCCGGAGTCGTCGTGGTCGCCGCAGCGCCGTCGCAGACCGCGCAGAGCGTCACCGATGCCGCAGGCTCATTTTCATTCATTTCGCTACAGCCCGATACGTACACCGTGAGCGCGACCAAAGCGGGGTACGAGCCCCAGTCGCAGCCCGGCATCTCGATCGTTGCGGATCAATCTGCAACAGTCTCGTTGATGCTCCAGAAAGCGCTCAAAACGATTGCGCGCACGACCTCGCGTTCTGCCCAGTCGCTCGTGCGTTCCGGCGTGACCAGCGACGTGTACTCGGTCAATCCGACCGGACAGAAGGCCGCATCGACGCTCAGCGGCTCGGGATCGCTGACGCAAGCGTACGGCGCGATTGCAAGCGCGCCGGGGGTGAACATCCCGTCGAACCAGCAAGGGTGGTACCAAAGCGTCTACGTCCGCGGCGGCGACGTTGACCAGGTCGCGTACGAGTTCGACGGATTGCCGACGACGCGGCAATCGGATCTCGCGCCCATCGCGACGCTTACGTCATTGGGCAATCAAGAGGTGCAAGTTTACACCGGCGGAACTCCCGCAACCTCGAACTCCTCCGGACTCGCCGGATACATTAATCAGGTCATCAAGAGCGGCACGTTCCCCGGTTACGCCATAGCCGATCTGGGCTTAGGAGGGCCGGCCTTCTACCATCAGGCTACCGTAGAAGTCGGCGGCGCCACGCCGGACCGGCTCTTTTCGTACTACGTAGGACTCTCCGGCACCGATCAAACCTATCGCTTCGGAGATCAATTCGGCGGGGTCAGCGAGCCGCTCTATTTCTATCCGCTCAACGTCCCCACCAACAACAACGTTTACAACATTCTCGATGGTTCCGCAGGCAAGGCCCCCAACTACGGCTTTATCTACTCTCCGGGCTATAGTTATGCGCAAGGCGCCAATTTCGATCGTGAGAACGTAGTCAATTTGCACATCGGCGTCCCTCATCGTGACTCGTCGCTGCGTGACGACATTCAACTGCTCTACGTTACGGGCGGCATTGCGGACCAGTTCTATAGCTCGGCAAACGACGTCTGGTATACGCCCAAAGTCGGAGCGAAGACCGGTATCGGCTACCCGATGCCCTATCTCGACTCGCTCTATTACGGCGGCCCGCTGATGCAGGCCCCGCGCCGGCAGGACGTGATCGTCGGCCTCTTTCCGAGCAGCCCGACCGATCGCATCGTCGGCGGGCCCATCGATCCGAACGACCGCGACGGAAATTGGAACGGCTACTCCATCGAAAAGCTGCAGTATCAAAAGAACATCGATCCGCATTCGTACCTTCGCGCGCTGGTTTACGGGGAGTACTCCGACTGGTTCATCAACGGCCCCGACAGCGCGCAACTCGTCTTTGGATCGGATCCGGCCGATTATGAAGTTCTCGAGCATGGCTATGGAGGCAGCCTGATTTATGCTAATCAGCTCGCCACGCAGAATCTCATTACGGTGGAAGCGTCGTACATGACGCAGCGGCTTCAGACGTACAATGCGGCCTTCAGCTCGACCGATCCGTTCACGACCAGCCTCGCGCCGACCGGTCTTGGGACGATACTGTCGAACTACGGGACGCCGAACGGGAAGTGTTACAATTATGTCACCGGCCAGCCCTGGAGCTGTTTCGACGCCGGCAGTCAGGGCGGGTGTCTCAGCGCCAGCGGCTGTTATCCCGGCGAAGGCTCGTATCGTTTCAATCTGACGCCCGGATACGCGCCGCGCGGCTCTCCCGCGGCCAAGGCAGGCGCGCGCTGGATGATGACGGAGAATGGCCAGAGCGCGCAAGTCGATAACGTGACGCCGCATTTCGGCTCGGCCGCGATTACCGATTTGTGGCAACCCGACGACCGGCTCGTCGTCAACGTAGGCGCGCGCATCGATCGCTTCGAGTACTCGACCAACAATCTCGAAACAGGTTATCCGGCGCGCCAGTTCTGGTTCGACGCGTACAACAGAGAGTTCTGCGGCGCCCCGGGCAAGGCGACTCAGTGGACGTGGAACTCCACGACCAATTCGTTTGCGGCGTGCGCGCCCGGTTTGCAGTCGCTGAGCGTGCCCGGCAACGGGCTCTATAACGTCACGGCCGGCAGCAACGTCGCCTACGTCTTCCAGCCGCGCATTTCGTTCACGTACAGCATCAATCCCGACACGGTGATCCGCGGCTCGGCGGGCAAGTACGCGCGGGCCGAAGGCTCTTCGTACTACCAGTACAACACCTATCAGCAGAATCTGGCGTCGTTCATCGCGCAGTTCTATCCGTACGGTTACCACACGCCGGACCACGACATCTATCCGGACACTTCCGATAATTTCGACCTGTCGCTGGAGAAGCACGTCAAGGGGACGCAGCTATCGTATAAGGTAACGCCATTCTACCGCGACACGAGCAACGAGCTGCAATTCCAGGCGATCAATCCGGTGCAAGGCATCCTCGCCGGGCTCAACGTCGGAACGCAGGAATCCTACGGCGTTGAGCTGTCGCTGCAATACGGAGACTTCAGTCGCGACGGCCTTTCAGGGCTGTTCTCCTACAGCCACACCCAGAATCGCATTCGTTTCAGTCCGATCAACGGCGTCAGCGTGATCGACTCGCTGAACACGCAAATCGAGCTCTACAATTCGTACACGCTCGGCGTGCGCGGGCGTCACGAAGAGCTCGCTGAACTGGCAGGCCTGCGGCAGTGGCGCGTATCTCGGCAACTCTGCGCCCGTTTTGCCGAATTCGCAATCCGGAACGCGTAACCAAGGCAAGCTGAAGATTCCGAATCCCTATTATCGCGATGCTCTGCAGCCCTTATTTGACATCGACGGTTGGTACACGCCGTACGACGTGATTCCAAGCGCTTTCAACGCCGCCAACGGTTACGAAGTGCCCGACGTTGCGTCGCTGATCCTCAACTACCGCCGGGGCCGGCTGGCGGTAACGCCGTCGGTCCATTACGAGGACGGTTCCAACTATGGCTCGCCGCTCGCCTGGCCCGGGTACGTTCCACAATCGTGTTCCTCGCAGCCGGCCAAGACGCCGCTGACGCCGGGCGCCAGCTGTCCCGGCGGTGCCATTGGTGCGCTCTTTTTGCCCGATCCTTACAGCGGCCGATTCGACAACCTCGGCGCGTTCGTGCAACCCGCCCAGCTTTCCGTGAATTTGCAGACCAGCTACGATCTCAGCCCGCGCATGACGCTGACCGTGCAAGCCGTCAATCTCTACAATCAGTGTTTTCAGCGCGGCTACGCATGGGACAACTCGGTGACGTGCGTTTACTCCAACCTGCCGTCAAACATCCTCGCGCCGTCCGGAAACTTCGTGAAGAACCCTCCGCCGCAACTGCGCTACCCCTACGGAACGTTCTTTAACGTCACGGAGGTAGGAATTTCGTCGGTTCGGCAACCCTTCGGCTTCTTCGCCGACCTTAGCATCAAACTTTGAATCGTCACGCCTTCATCCGGGGCGTCGGAATGGCGGCCCTTAGTGCGGCGGCCTTGCCGCAGTTCGTTGCCTGCAGCAGCTCGCAAGCGCGCGGACGAGAGCGCGTCGCTATCGTCGGAGCGGGGATCGCCGGATTGGTGACCGCGATGCATTTACGCGATGCGGGAATCGACTCGACCGTCTACGAGTCGTCTTCACGTGTCGGCGGCCGAATGCACTCGGAGCGTAGCTATTGGGAGGAGGGGCAACATACCGAGTGGTGCGGTGCGATGATCGATTCGACACACTTCAATATCCACCGGCTGGCGCGGCGATTCAATCTCGCACTGCTCGATACGTACGCGGCTCGCCCGCCCCGGGCTCGCGACACCTGTTACCTAGACGCCCGTTACTACGCGATGTCGCACGCCGACCGAGATTTTGCGGCGATCTATCCGATTCTTCAAGAACAGCTCGCAAAAGTCGATCCCACGACCACGTATGCAAACGCTACCCCGATGGCGCGCCGCCTCGATTCGCTTAGCATGCGCGAGTGGATCGAGCGCTACGTACCGGGCGGCCTGCCGTCTCAGCTCGGGAGGCTGATCAAAGAGTCGTACCGCAATGAGTACGGACGCGAGATCGAAGAGCTCAGCGCGCTCAATCTCGTCCTTCAACTCGGCCAGCAACGGTATTACGCTCGAAATCACGAGATGAACGTACTGGGATATTCCGATCAGCGCTACATTCTCGCCAACGGCAGTCAGGCGCTTCCCGAAGCGATCGCCGCCTGGCTACCCGCGGGCTGCGTGTTGTTCGAGCGGCGCCTGCGTGCCATTGCGCGTAGCGCCGGCGGATCGTACGTGCTGCGCTTCGATCGCAGGGGGATGACCGAAACGGTGTATGCCGACCGGGTGGTCCTCGCTCTGCCATTCATTGCGCTGCGCGCCCTTGATTATTCGAGCGCGGGATTCGACGCGGCTAAGGTCAATGCGATCGAAAACCTTGGTTACGGGTTTCACACGAAGCTTCACCTCCAGTTCGACCGGCGCGCCTGGATGCGAGCGATGCATCCGTGGCCCGAGCCCGCGACGGGCCAAATTTGGACGACGCTGCCCGTGCAGAGCTCGCTCGATTATTCGCTCGGTCAGCGGGGCGAAGAGGGCCTCATCGAAGTGTTTACGGCCGCGAGCCCAGCGATGCTCGACACGCCGGCCACGCCGTACGCTCGAATTTCCGAGTCCTCAGCCGTAGCCCGGCACGCACGAAATTTTCTCGAACAGCTCGACCGAATATGGCCCGGCGTTTCGACAACGTGGAATGGCAAGGCGACCTTCGGCAACGCACAAGCCGATCCCAACATTCTTGCGAGTTACTCATGCTGGCTCGTAGGACAGTGCACGACAATCGCGGGCCACGAAGGGAGGGCGCAGGGACGGGCGCACTTCGCCGGCGAGCATACGTCGGTCGCGTACCAAGGCTTCATGGAAGGCGGTGCGGAGTCGGGCTTTCGAGCCGCCGGCGAAATTCTCGCCGACTATCGTATCGAAACGAAACCTCGGGCGGCGTAATGCACATCGTCGGAACCGCCGGACATGTCGACCATGGAAAGTCGGCGCTGATCCGCGCGCTTACCGGAACCAATCCCGATCGCTTGATCGAGGAGCGAGTGCGCGGCATGACGCTCGATCTCGGCTTCGCGCACTTACGGTTCGACGACGGTGTCGAAGGCGGAATCGTCGACGTGCCCGGTCACGAGCGTTTCCTGCACAACATGCTGGCCGGCGCGGCCGGCATGGAGCTATTGCTTCTCGTTGTCGACGCCAATGAAGGCGTGATGCCGCAAACGATCGAGCATCTTCAAATTCTACAATTTCTCAACGTGCGCCGCGTGCTCGTGGTCGCGAGCAAAATCGACCTCGTCGACCGTCAGCTGCGGGACGTCGCCTGCGGGCGCATAGGCGACCAACTAAAGGGTACGATTGCGGCGGACGCGCCGGCTTTCGCCGTTTCGGCCGTCACCGGCGAGAATCTGGAGGTGCTGCGAAGTGCCCTCCACGACGAACTCGCAGTGATGCAGCCGCGCAACCTCAAGGCGCCGGTCTATTTGCCGATCGACCGCGCCTTTGCGTTGCCGGGGCTCGGCACGATCGTCACAGGCACGCTCATGCAAGGAGCTATCGAGACGGGCACGACGCTCGTGCTCGAGCCGGGCGGCCAGTCGGCGCATGTTCGAAGCATCGGTGTTTTTGAATCGACGCGTGAACGCGTCGAAGCCGGTTCGCGGGTTGCGCTCAGCGTGCCGGGAATCGATCGGCGTGAGGTTACGCGCGGCCACGCAATCGTCGGGCGCGAGTTCTCCGCCCGGCGGAGCTTCAACGTGCGTTTCGTGCCATTGCAGGCGGCACGGTCGGTTTTGCGGCGGCGAACGCCGGTGCGCGCATACGTCGGAGCTGCAGAAATTCTGGGGACGCTCGTCACCGACAATGCGAATGTGAATGGGCACGAGGTGCGGGCGCAGCTCCATCTGCGCGAGCCGGTGGTCGCATTCGCTGGACTTCGCTTCGTCCTGCGCCGCCCGTCGCCGATGACTCTGCTCGGAGGCGGATATGTGGAAGGCATCGACCTTCCTCAGTCCTCCGCAAGCCGAGATTCGGATGAGGAAGCGGTGCTGGCCGTCCTGCGCGCAACGGGACTCGAACCGGTCGAGCTTGGCGCGATTGCGTCTGCCGCTAATCTTCGGGAGCACGTTGCGCGCGACGCCCTCGATCGCCTCGTCGAGAAGGGTGAGTCGATCCGCGTTGCCAGGCCACCGGCATACGTCGAGGGCGGCGCCGCGCGTACGTTGGCGTGGGGAATGCTTGCGCAACTGGACGAGGCGCATCGCAGCGAACCTTGGGCAATGGGGATGACCTCGATTGCGCTTGCCCGCGCGCTCGGCGTGAAGGAAACGACATTCGTACGCATCGCGGAACATTTTGTCGAGGACCGCCGGCTCGTCAATCGCGCAGGTTATTATGCGACGGTCGATCATCGACCGTCGTTTACGACCGAACAGCAAGCCTTCTTCGATCATCTTCTGCCCATCGACGACGTGCGGCCGTTTCTTCCGGTCCCCTTTGCTGGCGCCGCCGCGGACGTCAAGCTCTCACAGCTCAAGGGGCTCTCGAAAGCCTTTGATACGATGCTTGCGAGCGGCGCGTTCGTCAAGGTTGGCGACGATCTCTATCGCGGCTCGCAGATCTCCCGGATACGCGCGCGCGTCGAAAGTCACTTGCGCGAGAAGGACCGCATGACTGCTGCCCAGTTCCGAGATATGCTGGGAACGTCGCGGAAGTATGCCATGCCGCTGCTCGAATGGCTCGACTCACACGCGGTGACGATCCGCGACGGAGACTATCGAAAGCTTCGACATGCAAAATGAAAGAGGGGTTATGAAACGTTTCCTTCGGCGGATCGTCGCGCTCGTGTGTTCGAGCGTTATAGGGGCTTGCGCCGGCGGGCCGGTTGCGACCGCGCCCGCCGTATCCAGTTTGGGCGCTCCGACCGAATCCGCGATTCAAGTTGTCGCCGAGGACGTATCGAGTGCACGAACGGCTCGCGTCCTCTCCTACCACGTCATGCTGCTGCGGACGCAGAAGCGGGGTTCCCTTGCAGCAGAGAACCGGCTCAAGTATCCCGCCGATTTGGTACGCAAGAAGGGCCCGATTATGAAGACCGCCGCTTCCTTCAACGTTTACGTGAACTGCAAAAGCGGAAGGGGAAGCTGCTGGGGCGATCCGGAGGGCTTCCTGAAGAACCTGACCGGTAGCCGCTTCGCGGGCCTTTTGAAGCAGTATACCAACTCCGCTGCGTATACGTTCGGCGGCGCATTTACCGTGCGATACCGCACGTACACGAAACTTCTCTACCAAAGCGACCTCTTAGCCGTCGTTCACGCCGCGCTTGAGAGAAACCAAAAGCGAGCCGGATACTCCGCGATCTATCACGTTTTCTTGCCGAAGGGTACCGACACGTGCTTCGATCGCTCTCGCTCGTGCTACTCTCCCGATCATCCCGCCACGTTCGCGTTTTGTGCCTACCACGAGAGCGTCGCATTCAAAGACATTCCACAACACGTCATCGTTACGATCGAGCCGTATCAAAGAGTCGGCTTCTGCGCCTCACGCGCTTCATCGGATGCGACCGCGCTAACGAACTCGACCGCCTCGACGCTCGCCCATGAAACGTTTGAATCGATCACCGATCCCGGCCCCGCGTTTGCGTGGTTCAATTTCACGTTCTATGACGAGGTTGCCGACCTGTGCGAAAGCTTCCAGTGGAAGATTCCCGTCGGTGGCACGGTGTATAGCCTTCAACCGATGTATTCGAACGGCTACCATGCCTGTGCCGCAGGCCCTTGACGGTCGGCTTTGCCGGCTGCGGCCCTATCGGACGGAGGACGCGCGAGCAGTTTGCGCCGTCGCCGACGACCCTTTGGTTGCGCGGTGGATGACCAGAGCATTCCCGCATCCTTACACGCTGCGGGACGCCACGCGCTGGATCGAGTTGGCCACGAGCAATACGCGCGGGCGCTACTACGCAATTGAAGTGAGCGGCATCGTAGCAGGCGGAATCGGAGTCGAGCCGTTTAGTGGCGAGCGAGCCCGAACCGCCGTCTTCGGTTACTGGCTCGGTCGATCGTATTGGGGTCGCGGCATCGGTACGGACGCGGCTCGAACCCTTTCCGACGATGCGCTGCGCGACGGCAGACTGAGGCGCCTCGAGGCGCGCGTGTTCGCCCCGAATCTCGCCTCGGCGCGAGTTCTCGAAAAATGCGGCTTCCAGTTAGAAGCAACGCTGCGAGCCTTCTACGTTGATCGCGATGACAAGATCTGCGACGCGTTGATGTTTGCGCGGCTGGCGACAAACGACTCCTGAAGGTGACGCCAATGTATGTTCCCCGGCACTTCCAAGTTTCGGATCGCGCGTGGCTGCTCGAGCTTATCGAGCGGCACCCGTTTGGGTCGCTCATCACATGCGAGGAAGAGTATCCGCGCGTCTCGCATCTTCCGCTGATTGCGCAGGAGCGGCAAGACGAAATCTGGCTGATCGGCCACGTCGCCGTCAACAATCCCCACGCGCAGTCGATCGCTGCGAAGGCTGCCGCCACGCTCGCCTTTCGAGGCCCGCACGCGTACATATCGGCTTCGTGGTACGAAGAACCGTACGCCACGGTGCCAACGTGGAACTACACTGCCGTGAACGTATGCGGGCGATTAAAGCAATACGATGCGTGGCACGCGGTAAAGCTGCTGAGCGCAAAGCTGGAGGGCGAGAAAGCGGATGCATGGGATCCGGAGCGACTCGATCCACGGTATCGAGAAAGCCAGCTTCGCGGGATCGTGGCCTTCGAGATGCGCGCCGATGCTATGTACGGGAAAGCAAAGCTAAGCCAAAACCGCACGCAGGCCGATCGGATACGCGTCATCCGAAAGCTCTCGGCCTCGCCCAACCAGATCGATCGCGAATGCGCCCAAGCCATGAAATCATAGCCGACGCTTTGGATCCACGACCGGACCGTCATCGAGCACCCATTCGGGATGCCAGCGCGGGTTCTCCATTTGCCTGAGCCGTCCTCGTAAGAACCGCCGTTCGCTTTGAACGCGCTGCAATGCGTGCATGCCCGCGAGATAACCCGGACCAGAGCGCGACTCCATGTCGCCGAAGAGACGTTTAATCCGGCGTTCTTGTGCGGCGAGCTCGTCGTCGCGCTGCGCCAGCATCTGCGTCGCCCGCGATCGTGTCAGCTGCCCAAGGAGCACGAGGGCAATTTCCAGTGCCGAATCGTGCGCTTGCGGATCGTGTAGCACCCCGCGAAGTAGTCCCTGAAACCGCTTCTCGCCGGAAGGCGAAAGATCGAACACGCTCTTGGTAGCGCTCCGGCCGCGTCGAGCCTTCGTTGCGCTCCTCGACAGATAGCCGGCAACGTGCAGACGCTCGACCAAATGATACACGTTGCCCTGTCCGAGCGGCCGATACAGCGGCGAGTGGTTGCGGACGGCCCGGTCGATGGAATAGGCGGAGAGCTGCTGACGGCGCACAATGCCCAGAACCAGCAATTCACGCCCGATGTCGGGCTTCAGGGCCGTCGATTGCATAGCGCGTCGTTCTTGGCACAACCGCAGACTCCGCCCGTCGCGACCATACGTACGCGACCGGAATGACGAACAGCGTTAGCAGCAGCGAACTGGAAAGGCCGCCGATCACGACGCTGCCGAGGGCGCTTCGGTACTCCGCGCCAACGGTGTGTCCGGTCGCGAGCGGAAGCATGCCGGCGATCATCGCGAGCGTCGTCATGATGATCGGCCGAAAACGCACCTTTGCGGCATGCACGATCGCGTCTTGGGCGGAACTGCCGTCGCGCACCGCGCGTTGCGCATATTCGATGAGCAAGATGCCATTCTTAGCAACCAGTCCCACGAGCATGACGATTCCAAGCATCGAATATAAGTTCAGTGTTTGAGACGGCAGACGCAACGCGTTCAGAACGAATAACGTGCCAAATGCTCCCGCGCAAGCGAGCGGAACCGTAAGCATGATCACCAACGGGAGCGCATAGGAGCGGTAAAGCACCGCAAGGATCACGTACACGCTCAGAAGCGACACGACGAGCGCCTCGAAAATTCTCGCGACGGTGTCGAAGAACTGCGCAAGATCGCCGCGCGGCAGCACGCGCGTGCCGGGCGGAAGAAATGCGGGATCGCTGAGGCGTTTTGCGATCGACGCCCGTTATCTCAGCCGCCGGAATCAGCGCATTCATCGCCTTGATGCGTCGCTCGATCGAGTCACCGCGGGCACTGGGATCGCTCAGGACGACGGTGAGCTGCGCGACGTTGCTTGCAAGGATATCGGCGCTCCCGTTAAAAGCCCGGCCGGCGCTCTCTTCAACGTGCTTCACCGTCGGATCGTCCGAGAGCGCATCATTGATTCGGATCGCCGCGGCGTCCGTCGCCGCGAGCGGCGTGCCCGCCGGAAGGGTCAGATCGACCGTGACGGCGCCGCGATTGAGGGGCGGCGAGAACTCCGCGGGAATCGCGCCGGCGAAGAATGGCACGAACGACGCAACACACGCGGACGCAGCGGCCATGACGACGGCGCGCGGCCGCCGAAGTGCTGCGGGCAACAAGCTCAAAGCATAGAGCTCGGCGATGCGGCTCTCGCCGGCATTGAAGGCGTTGATCAGAGCATGCCAGGCAGCCATTGCATGCACTGCGGCTCGCCCGCGGAACGTCCATGGAAAGCGCTTAGCGCGCGAGCGCAGCGCCGCAAGGACCTCACGATAGCGCAGGCGGTCAAGGGTTTGGTCCTCGTGGCGGACCGCCCATCGTGCGGCGAGCAACGGGGTTAGCGTCAGCGAAACCAGCAGCGAGAAGGCCGTCGCGACCACGATAACCAGCCCGAACTCGCGCATGAACTCACCCACGATGCCGCTCATCATTGCAATCGGTGCAAAGACCGCGACGTCTACGAGTGTGATTGCAAACGCCGCGCCGCCCAGCTCCTCTCGACCAGCGAGCGCAGCGTCGTCGCATTTGAGGCCAGCCGCCGCCTTCCGGCTGATGGCCTCGATGATGACGATGGAATCGTCCACTAATATCCCAATCGTCAGCGACAGTCCCATCAGCGAAAGGACGTTCATGCTCAAGCCCAGCGCCCACATTGTTGCGAATGCAGCGCAAAGGGAGGCGGGGATAGCAACTGCGGTAATGAGCGCGCTGCGCCATGCGTGCAGAAAGAGAAGGAGCACGAAAACGGTGAGCGATATTCCCTCGCCCAAGGTTTGAAAAACGCCGCCGATGGCGGCGTTGGTGTAGGGCTCGTCGGTTCGCAGCTCGTCGAACCGCAATCGCGGAAAGCGCTGCGCGAGCCGCGTAAACGTCGCACGCACGCCGGCGATCGCGCGCAGGGCGTCCGACCCGGGCGCATGCGTGACATAGACAACAATGGCGGGCTCACCGTCCACGCGCGAGACGACGCTTTGATCCGCCAGCTCGTCATCAACGCCCGCAACGTCGCCGACTCGCGCGGAGGGATCTCCGGCAATGGAAACAGGAAGATTCTCGAGCTGGCTCTTATCGATTGCTGCCGCATCGATGCCGATGCTCGATTCGCTGACGCGCGATCGAAGGACGCCGCCGGGAAACACGTCGTTCCCGGCTCGCGCCGCGAGAAAGACGTCGAGCAAGGTGCCTTTGAGAGCCTCGAGCGCATCGGCACGCGGCCGAATCGTGAATTGTCGCGTCTGCGCGCCCGACGTTTGCACGGAGCCGACGCCCGGAACCGCACGAAGCGGCGGCAGGATTTGCTTTGCAAGCAGGTCGGAGAGCTCGCCTGGGCCGACGAGCGCCGAGCTCACCGCTTCTTCGAACACGGGTAGCTGAGTCGGGTCGCTGCGCGAAACCAGCGGCGGCAGCAAATCGGCCGGCATATTCTGCCGCGCTGCATCGATCGCTTGTTGCACGTTGGCTTGGTCGGTCTCTATGTTGCTTCCGAAACGAAACTGCACGACGACCTCCGCGTCACCGTTTTGGGCCGATGCGTCGACATGCTGCAGATCCGGAAGAGCCGCAAGTTCGTCCTCGATCGGTTCGATGATCAAACGCTCGAGCTCGGCGGATCCCGCTCCGGGATACTGCGCAGAAACCGCGACGACGGGAACGGAAATCGGCGGGAGAACGCTTCGGCCCATCAAGAGGGCGCCCGCGATCCCCGCGAGCGTCGTGAGCGCGTAGAAAAGCGTCGTTGCGATAGGATTTTGCAAACAGAAGCGCGTGAGGAGCATGCGGCAAGTTTTGCGTTTGGACTCTTTGGGTGCTCCGCAATTTCAGTCCGAATTTACTTCACTATGAAGTAATTCTGACGATCGGCGGCCTTTCGCGCAAAGCGGCGGGCGGCTATGGTTGAACTATGACAACACTCATGTTAGCGGCTCTCCTCGCTCAAATGATGATGCAGGCACCGCCGGTACCGATGACCCCCGAGGAATTCGCGAAGATGCAATCTGGGCAGACCGTGCAAATCGCAGTACGGGTCGATCGGGTACAGCGAACGACACTCTACGCCGAATTGCTCCGCCACGAGACGGATACGACTTCCAAGACCACCGGAAGACAGGTCGTGCTTTACGTCGCCGGCGGGACGCCCGTCGTCATGGGCAGCGCCGCCGACATCACGACTGGTGCGGTGCTGTACGTCTACGGCATCGTCACAAAAGCCAATCACGTCGACGCCAAGCGGATCGTTGTCGATACGAAATTCGTCAAAGTCGAATAAGAAACGTGACCGGCTCCGACCTCGTCGCGTGGAGCGCGGCGGTCGCGGTGCCGCTCACTGCCGTTGCAGGGTGGCTGCTTCGCCGCTGGGGCCGCGGGCGCTTCGCGATCCGTATGCGTCCCCACTTCGTGCTCGGCTATGGCGCGCTTTCGATCGCCGCTGTCCACTTGGCGCTGGTCATAGGCAAGATGGCGGTTGGGAACCCGGCCGGCATATGGTTGGCGACGTTTGCCTTTGGCGGCCTGGGCGTGCAAGCGTTCGTTGGCACTAGCTTGCAGTCACCGGGCGCGTACCGCGTGCCGTTGCGGCGGTGTCACGCAACTTTGTTTTGGATGATCGCGCTCCTTATCGTTGGCCACGTTCTTCTGAACTAGAAAACTTGACGTTCTCGAATCGAGTCACAATCGCCGACGTCAGGCGTTTCTATCTCACGTATACGTTCGTGAGTGAGGATAACGTTTGATGAACGCACGCTTGGCCGCCGCCTTGGCGGCTCTTTGCGCGATTACGGCTGTCGCACGCGCCGACGAGACTCCCACGTTCAAGGGCCCCGTCACCGCGAGCGAAGCACAATTCATCCAGGCGGCTCGAAAGGACCTTACCGCGCGCTTTCCGCGCGCAAGCGACGCCGAAAAGGCCGGCTATGTGCGGTACACCGGCATCGACAACACGGGCGCGATCAGCTATGCCAACCAGCAATGGACGTCGGACCCCACGCATCCGAGTCAACTCTGGTACGACAAGGACGGGAACCTCCTGGGCGCCGACTTTTCAGTGCTTCGCCCCAACAATGAGCCGCGACCGCAGCTCTGGGGCATCGATCCGGGCCGGTGGTACGAGTTCAACGGCCACATCCATTACGTGATCAAAGACCCTGCGAGCGGCAAAATGACCTACGACCAATATATATGGAATGCCGACTTCCTCAAAGCCGGCGGCGATCTCTCAAAGCCGTCAGCGCAAACCGTCGTCAAAATGGGAAGAGTGCCCAGCGCCGCGTATGTCGCGACGATCTTCGAGTTTCCGACGATCTGGGACCTCATCGTGTGGCTGAAACCGCACCCCGGCGATCCGTTCGAGGGATGAGCTTTCATTAGCTAACAGAGGCGGCGCCGCACGATCCGAAAAAAGAAGCGCGCATGCTCGCACGGATATTGCTTATTTCTAGCACCCTCGCGTTGGCCGCTTCGCCTCTGGCCAAAGCGCAAGCAGGTTCGGGCGCGCTGCTTTCTCTGAAGTATCGCGAGATTGGGCCGGCCATCAGCGGAGGCCGCAGTACGGCGGTCGCCGGAAGCAATCGCGACTCCCGCTTGTATTTTGCCGGGGGCGCAGGCGGCGGAGTCTTCAAGACGACTGACGGCGGAGCGACGTGGTCCGCGGTGTTTGACGCAGAGCCGGTCTCGCCGATCGGCGCCATTGCAATCTCGCCTCGAGACGATCGCGACGTCTGGGTTGGAACCGGCGAATCGAATCCTCGCAACGACGCCGAGTCGGGCGACGGCATCTACCATAGCATTGACGGCGGCAGGAGCTGGCAGCATCTCGGTCTTGAGCGCTCCGCCCACATCTCTAGCATCAGTCTCGACCCTCACGATCGTCGAATCCTGGCGGTCGGCGTGCTTGGCCGCATTTCGGTGGACGATCCGAATCGCGGAGTCTACGTCACGAGCGACGGCGGCGCTCATTGGATGAAGACGCTCTACGTGGGTCCCGCAAGCGGCGTTTCGTCGCTCGTGCGCGTTCCGGATCGTCCCTCGACGCTTTTTGCGGGCGTCTGGCAGGTTCGGCGAACGCCCTGGCGTCTTGACAGCGGTGGCCCGCTCGGAGGCATCTATCGCTCTGACGACAACGGCGCGACGTGGCACAAGCTTCGCAGCGATGGGTTACCGAGCGGCTTCACCGGGCGCATCGGCTTGGCTGCGGGAACGCATGGGCGAATCTACGCGGTCATACAATCACGTACGGGCGAACTGTGGCGTTCCGACGACGGTGGGGCAACGTGGAAGAAGATGCCGCACAGCTCCTACCTGGGAGCGCGACCCTTCTATTTCACCAGCGTTTTCGTCGATCCCGCAAATCCAAATCGCTTGATAAACGTCGCACTCATTCTTTCGATGAGCACCGACGGCGGGCGATCATTTCACGCAATTTCGACCGGTGCCGGTTGGGATTACCATGCGATCTGGTGGTCCGCGGACGGAAGGCGCATACTCATCGGAAGCGACGAAGGCGTGATCGCCTCGTCCGACGGCGCCGGACAGTTTTGGCAGCCGTACGATCTGCCCTTCGCGCAACCTTACCACGTTGGGCTGGGACCGCTGCCAATAAACTATCGCGTCTGCATCGGCTTGCAGGACGATAACTCATGGTGCGGTCCGTCGGCGCCATCAAACGGGATCGGTATTCTGAATCGGAATTGGTATCAGGTTGCGCCTGGCGATGGAATGTGGGCGGTGATCGATCCAAAAGACCTCGATCTCATCTGGTCGAGTTCGACGAACTCGGATACGGGACAAGTCTATCTCTGGAATCCTCGGACGAAGCAAGCCTACGAGGTTTCGCCCGACGCCGAATCCAGCGGCGCGCGCTCCGCGATGAGGCTGCGCTATCGCTTCAATTGGGATACGCCCATAGCGTTTACGAACGATGGAAAGGCGCTCGTCGGCGGCAACGTTGTCTTCGAAAGCGACGACCACGGACGAACTTGGAGCGCCATCAGTCCCGATTTGACCCGCAACGACAAGACCAAACAACTGGATTCGGGAGGACCGATTTCGTACGACGAGTCAGGCGCCGAAATCTACGACACGATTCTCTATCTTGCGACGACCAAGCTCGATGCCGGCGTTATCTGGGCCAGCACCGATGACGGGCTCGTACAGTTGACGCGTGACGGCGGCGCTCACTGGAGACAGGTTGCACCGCCTACGACGCTCGTGCCGCCGTGGGGACGCATCATGGGTCTCGATCCGGGGCCGTTTGCCGCGGCGACAGCCTTCATCGCGGTCGAGCGCCACCTGCTTGGAGACGATCGTCCGTACGTTTTGCGAACCGACGACTTTGGCTCGACGTGGCGTTCGATTTCCGGCGATCTTCCCGCCAACCAATTCGTGCGCAGCATTCGACAAGATCCGCGCAATGCGCAGGTTCTCTATGCGGGGACGAATCGCGGTGTTTGGGTTAGCTTCGACGGCGGATCGCATTGGAAACCGCTTCGCTTGAACATGCCGGCGACGGCGATTTACGATATCGAGATTCAGCGCGCCGCCAACGATCTCGTCGTAGCGTCGCACGGGCGCGGCGTCTGGATTCTCGACGACTTGACCGCGCTGCAGCAATGGGCGACTGCGAGCTCCTCGGATGTGACCCTCTTTCCGGTGCGTGACGCGTATCGCATGTGGCAATGGGCGCCGGTGAACACCTTCACCAACCCGAAGGTTCCGGCTAACCAATTCGTTGGCAGCAATCCGCCTTACGGCGCGATCATCACGTATTTTCTTGCGAAGACGCCCAAAGCCGTTGCGATCGATATCCTCGATCGGCTCGGGAGAGTCGTCCGGCATCTTCCAAGCAAGGACGTTCCCGTGCGTGCCGGCATCGAGCGCACATCATGGGATCTCACCGAAGACGGCCCCGCAAAATGGACTGGAACCTTCAAAGAGAACCAAGGGCCGGATACCGGCGCCGAGGCGATACCGGGTTCGTACACGGTTCGCCTTTTCGTCGATGGCATGACCAAAACGCAGCCTTTGGCGGTCAAGATCGATCCGCGCGACCCTAGTTTAGCGGCCGCTCGAAGCCGGCACGACTTCCTCGCAACGCTCTACGGCGAGCTCGGCACGATCGACACGATGTTGAACGAAATCGACGCGCGTCTGAAACGCGCCTCGGAATCGCAGGCGGCGCGGTTAATCGATTTCAGACGCCGCATCACCTACGACCCCCGCAATGTCGAAGACCTGGGCGGACCAGCGCAGGTCCGCGAGAACGTCCTCGATTTGATTTCGCGAATGAGCAGCTCATTCCAAGCGCCGACCGCGGCGCAGGTTGCCGCAGCCGCCAGTTACAAGGCGCAAGTCGACCTGCTGTCGGCCGCTTATACGCACGTATGAAGAGCGCAAAAGGTAGTTCCTGCAACCAATGATGGACCCGCGCGGTATCATCAGTCGGTAATGAATGTAGAGAAGATGACCGAGCGCGTTGGGGACGGGCTCAACGCAGCATACGCGCGCGCTCTCCACGAGCGCAACACGCAGACCGCGCCCGAGCATATGCTCGCCGCGTTGCTCGAGCAAGAGCGCGGCATTGCGCCGGATATCCTCGCAAAGGCCGGCGCAGATCCAAAAGCGCTCGCGCGCCGGACCGATGAAGCGATCGGGCGGCTGCCGCGATTGAGCGGAGGAAGCGCCGACAGCGCGCAAGTGACGCTTTCGCCAGAGCTCGCGCGCGTCATGGCGGTCGCGGAAAATGAAGCCGGGGCGCTACAAGACGATTACACCTCCGTCGAACACGTTTTGCTCGCGATGGCGCAGTCGTCCGGATCGATCGGACGCCTCTTCCGGGAAGCCGGCTTGACCAAGGACAAGCTGTTGCAAGCGCTGCGGGAAGTTCGCGGCAACCAGCGCGTCACCACCAAAGATCCCGAAGGCACGTATAAGTCGCTCGAGCGTTACGGACGGGATCTGACGGTCGAAGCCGAGCGCGGCAAGCTCGATCCGGTAATCGGGCGCGACGAAGAGATCCGCCGCATCGTCCAAGTGCTCTCCCGGCGCACCAAGAACAATCCGGTGCTCATCGGCGATCCGGGTGTTGGCAAGACGGCGATCGTCGAGGGCTTAGCTCAGCGCATCGTGCGTGGCGACGTTCCCGAGGGTTTGAAGAGCAAGCGCATCGTCTCGCTCGACATGGGCGCGCTGATTGCCGGCGCAAAGTACCGCGGCGAGTTTGAAGAGCGTCTCAAAGCCGTGCTCAAAGACGTCGCCGCATCGGAAGGGCAGATCATCCTGTTCGTTGACGAGCTGCATACCGTCGTGGGCGCCGGCAAGGCCGAGGGCGCGATGGACGCCGGAAATTTACTCAAGCCGATGCTCGCCCGCGGTGAGCTGCACATGATCGGCGCGACGACGCTCGACGAGTACCGCAAGTACATCGAGAAGGATGCGGCGCTCGAACGCCGTTTCGCGCCGGTGATGATCGATCAGCCGAGCGTCGAGGACACGATTTCGATTCTCCGCGGTCTCAAGGAGAAATACGAGGCACACCATGGCGTACGCATCAAAGATGCCGCGCTGGTCGCAGCCGCGACGATGAGCAATCGTTACATCACCGATAGATTCTTGCCCGACAAGGCGATCGATTTGGTCGACGAAGCGGCGGCGAAGCTGCGCACGGAGATCGACTCTATGCCGCAGGAGCTCGACGAAGTCTCGCGACGCGTGCTTCAGCTGGAGATCGAACGCGAAGCGCTGCGTAAGGAAGACGACAGCGCGAGCCGCCGCCGTCTGGAACAGCTCGAGAAAGAGCTTGCAGACCTGCGCGAGGATCAGGCCCGGCTTCGCGTGCGATGGGACGCCGAGAAAAACGCCGCCGTGAAGCTGCGCGCGATTCGCGAACAAATCGAGCAGACGAAAGTCCAAATCGAGCAGGCCGAGCGCCAATACGATCTCAACCGCGTCGCCGAGCTGCGATACGGCACGCTCGCGCAGCTGCAAAAAGAACTCGCGGCTGAAGAAGAGCGTCTGGCACGTAAAGACGGTGCGCGACTCTCCAAGGAGGAGGTCGACGAAGACGATATTGCGGGGGTGATTTCCCGCTGGACGGGCATTCCGGTCACGAAACTCTTAGAGGGCGAAAAGCAGAAGCTGCTCCAGCTCGAGGACGAGCTCCACCGGCGCGTCATCGGTCAGAACGAGGCCGTGGATGCGGTCGCAGAAGCGGTATTGCGCTCGCGCTCCGGTCTCGCCGATCCCAATCGCCCGATAGGATCCTTCATCTTCCTTGGTCCCACCGGTGTGGGCAAGACCGAGCTCGCGCGTGCGCTCGCCGAGTATCTGTTCGATGACGAGCGTGCGCTGATCCGCATCGACATGTCGGAGTATCAAGAGCGCCACACCGTCGCGCGGTTGCTCGGCGCGCCTCCGGGCTACATTGGGTTTGAAGAAGGCGGTCAGCTTACCGAAGCGGTGCGCCGCCGGCCGTACTCGGTTATTCTCTTCGACGAGGTCGAGAAGGCCCACCCCGACGTCTTCAACGTTTTCCTGCAGATTCTCGACGACGGGCGTCTCACCGACGGTCAGGGCCACACCGTCGACTTTAAGAACACGATCGTGATCATGACCTCGAATATCGGCAGCCATCGCATTCTCGACTACAAAGGTTCGTTCCAAGGCGCAGATTATGCCGTGATGCGCGCCACGGTTCTCGACGAGCTCAGGCAACATTTTCGTCCCGAATTCCTCAATCGGGTCGACGAGATCATCGTTTTCCACGCGCTCGACGAAGATGAACTATTGACGATCGTGGATCTGCAACTGCATCGCTTGCGCCAGCGGCTGGGCGAGCGGCGTATTACGCTCGCGCTCTCCGACGCGGCGAAACGCCACATCGTGAAGGTAGGCTACGATCCGCACTACGGTGCGCGTCCGCTCAAGCGCACGATTCAAAAGGAGTTGGAAACGCCGATCGGCCGAAAGATCTTGGCCGGCGAAATCAACGACGGCGACACCGTCGACGTCGGCTTCGACGAGAACCGGGGAGACTGACCTTCGCGGTCGGGGAGCGGGTGGCAGCCACGGCGTAAGAGCGGTCATGCTTGCCGCATTGACGCTCTCGCAGATTCTCAGCTATCCGTTTCCGGAGACGCTCGTTCGCGACGCGCATGGGAGGGCGATCGCCTACGCGCTCGATACGCAAGGCGTTCGCACGATCTGGTTCGCGCGCGCGCCGGCGTGGACGCCGGTCCGGCTTTTTTCGTCCGCCGGCGACGACGGGCAGGAGCTGACGAATCTGGTTATCTCAAACGACGACGCCCACGTCGTCTACGTGCGTGGCGGCGATCACGATGCGAACTGGCCTCAGCCGTTGCAGCCCGATCCGGCTTCGAAGCCGCAGCAGCCCGGAGATGCAGGTATGGTCGGCCGCGACGACCGGCAGTGGCGCGCCCAAGCTGCTCGGCACCGGTGACGTCCCCGCAATCTCTCCCGACGGCAAGCACGTCGCTTTCACGAACGGCGGCGCCGTCATGATCGCACCCATCGACGCGAGCGCGCGGCACGTCGCTTACTCTTCGATCGCGGGCAAGATTCCGATTTGCATTGGGCGCCCGACGGGTCAGCACTAGCGTTTGTTTCGACGCGCACGGACCATAGCTTCATTGCGATCTATCGCAACGATGCCACGCCGATTCGAGTATCTCGCGCCGACGACGTCGCAGGACTTTATGCCCCGCTGGTCACCGGATGGCCATCAGCATCGCCTTTATTCGTCTCCACGGCGACGGCGGTCCGCCGCAGAATCCGCTGAACTGGAATCCGGTTCCGTGGCAGATCTGGGTCGCGTACGCACGCAGCGGCGCCGCACGTAGGTCTGGTCGAGCGGCAACTCTTCGCGCGGTTCGCTGCCGCAAACCGCCGGCGGCCCCCTCTTGGAGTGGGTCGCTGGGAATCGGCTCGTTTTTAAGAGCGAAGCAGGATAACTGGCCGCATCTTTACGTGGTCGCCGCATATGCGCGCAACGCGATCGTGTTTGGAACCCGAGGCCTCTTGGGAGACCGCGTGCATGCTACGCCCAACGCCGGCGCAACGCGAATTCTCACGCCGGGGGCGTTCATGGTCGAGGATGTTTCCGTTTCGCCGGATCTGAATCGGTCGTCTACGCGGCGAATACCGGCTCGACGCCAGGCGACGACGATCGGCGCCACGTGTTTCGGGTTGATCTTCAAGACGGACGTCATCGTTCAGCTGACGAAAGGCGAAAGCAGCGAGTGGCAGCCGGTCACGCTAGCAGAGGACGGCCTCTCGTCAGAGAATGGCGTCGCCTTCGATAGCGCGACGGCGCAGCAGCCGCCGGTGATAACGGTTCAAGAGCCGCGTCACACCACGGGATACCGAACCCATGCGAGTGCATTCGACGCGAGCTGGACCACCTTCCGACGGATTTTCCCTCGTCGCAGCTCGTAACGCCGCGGAAGTTTCATTCCGCGCCGCCGACGGCTGGCTGATTCACGGTCAGCTCTTTCTGCCGCCGGCGGCGGCAAGCATCCAGCCGTGATCTTCGTGCACGGTGGGCCTGCCGCGCCAGATGCTGCTGACCTGGCATTACATGGATTACTATTCGAACTCATATGCGGTGAACCAACTACTTAGCGAGCCGCGGATTCGTCGTGCTCTCCATCAACTATCGCCTGGGCATCGGCTACGGTCACGACTTCAACTTTCCCACGCGCTGGGGCCCGACCGGCGCGTCGGAGTATCAAGACGTCGTCGCCGGCGCGCGCTTTCTGCAGCGCGATGCGCGCGTCGATCGCAAACGCATCGGCATTTGGGGCGGCTCGTACGGCGGATATCTGACGGCACTCGCGCTGGCACGCAACTCGGATCATCTTCAAGGCCGGCGTCGATTTCCACGGCGTGCACGACTGGTCGCTCGACATCGACAACCCGCTCTGGGGCTTCACGCAGCTCAAGCGATATCAACGCTACGACACCAGAGCGATCATGAAGCTTGCCTGGGAGTCGTCACCCGACTCCGCGATCGCTACCTGGAAGTCGCCGGTGCTTGCTGATTCAAGGCGACGACGACCGCAACGTCGAGTTTCACCAAATGGTGGATCTGGTCGAACGGCTTCGCCTTGCTGCGCGTGCCCTTCGAACAGATCGTCATCCCCAACGAGATTCACGGCTTTCTTCGGTACGCATCCTGGTTGCAAGCCGACGCGGCAACCGTCGACTATTTGAGTCGTCGGCTCTCACCGTAATTAGCCGAGGCGTTTCCTATCGATTGGCTGCTGCGGCCGCGTCACGCTTGCGCAAACGCAAGCGGTCGGTCTCCTTGAGAATCCGCTTGCGCAACCGGATCGACTCCGGCGTCACTTCGACGAGCTCGTCGTCCTCGATGAATTCGATGGCGCGTTCGAGCGAGAGCTCCTCCGGCGGCGCTAACTTTATGTTTTCGTCGGAGCCGGCAGCTCGCATGTTCGTCAGCTTCTTTTCGCGCACGACGTTGAGGGCAACGTCGTAGTTGTCGTTGGCGCGCCCGACGATCATGCCCTCGTACACGTCGACGCCCGCTCCAACGAAAAAGCGGCCGCGTTGCTCAACGCCCATCAACGCATAGCCGGTCGTTCTGCCCGTGTCCGTTGCGACCAGCGCACCGACGTTGCGGCCCGGAAGCTCTCCCTGCCACGGCTGATGATCGTAATAGGTATGCGATAAGACCGCCGTACCGCGCGTGAGCGTCAAAAGCTCGCCCCGCAGTCCGAAAATGGCGCGGGTTGGCATCGTGTATTCGAGCCGCTGGGCGTCCCCGAGGGAGCATGTTCGACATCGTGGCCTTGCGCCGCCCCGAGCGCTTCGATGACGACGCCGGCATAGGCTTCCGGCACGTCGACGACGACGTACTCTACTGGTTCCCAGCGTCGACCGTCGCGCTCCGGATACGATGACCTGCGGCTTGGAAACCGCAAGCTCGTAGCCTTCGCGCCGCATCGTTTCGATCAGGATGGCCAGATGCAGTTCTCCCCGCCCGCGCACTTCGAACGTGTCCGGGGATGCGGTTTCGGCAACGCGCAGGGCGACGTTCGATTGGAGCTCGCGCATCAGGCGTTCGCGAATTTGGCGCGACGTGAGAAACTTGCCCTCCCTTCCCGCAAAGGGCGAGTTGTTCACGCTGAAAAACATCGAGACCGTCGGTTCGTCGACCGCGACCGCTCGAATGGGTTCCGGCGCGTTTGCATCGGCGATCGTGTCGCCGATGTTGAGATTGTCGATGCCGGAGACGCAAACGATGTCGCCCGCCGAGGCTTCCTCGACGTCTATTCGCTCCAAGCCGGCGAAGGTCAAAAGGCTTGTAAGACGCAGTCCGGTCGTTAGAGCGCCGTCACGCCCGATCTTGACGATCGGCTCATTGCGCCGCGAGCTTCCGCGAAAGATTCGCCCGATGCCCACGCGCCCCACGTAGCGATTGTGGTCGATCGCCGAAATGAGCAGCTGAAACGGCCCCTCTTCTGACGGAGCTTCGGGAACGTGCGCGACGATCGTTTCGAAAAGCGGCTCGAGCGAGTCGCTGCGTTCTGAGAGCGATCGCTTAGCGATGCCGGCCTTTGCGTTGGTGAAGAGGACCGGGAAAGTCGGCCTGTTCGTCGTTGGCGCCGAGCTCGACGAAGAGGTCGAAGCTTTGATTGACGACCTCTTGCGCGCGGGCATCCTTGCGGTCGATTTTGTTGACGACGACGATTGCGCGCAAGTCGAGCTCGAGCGCCTTGCGCAACACGAAACGCGTCTGCGGCATCACGCCTTCGGCCGCGTCGACGAGCAGCAGCACGCCCTGCACCATCTGCAGAACGCGCTCCACCTCGCCGCCAAAGTCGGAATGCCCGGGCGTGTCCACGATGTTGAACTTGACGTCGCCGTGGCGAACCGCGGTGTTCTTCGCTAAAATCGTGATGCCGCGCTCGCGCTCGAGCGGATTAGAATCGAGGATCCGCGTGGCAACCTGCTGGCCTTCGCGAAACACACCGCTCTGCTTGAGCATTGCGTCGACCAGCGTCGTCTTGCCGTGATCGACATGCGCGATGATCGCGACGTTACGAATGTCGGAGCGAGTTTTCACCGTTGTCTTCGTTCGCGCACGGGGGCGCCAAGGCCCCGGTATGTCGCTTTAGTCTAGCCGCGACCCTCTTCGGCGTCCTCCTCGTCGAGAGCTTCGCGATGCTCTTGGAGGATGTAGCGATTGGCGGCGTCACGCTGCTCGTCGGAAACGTGGTTATCGAAATACTCGACGAGTTTCTCGTCGTCGAGCCCCTGCTCTACCAGGAGGTCGAACGCGTTGCCCGTGACGCCCGCGCGTTCGAGAAAACCCATCGACAGCGGACAATATGCGACGTATTCTCCTTGCGTATCGGCGTGCTCGGCGCGAACTTTGTCGGCTAGCCTCGCAAGCCAGGCGTAGCGTCCGAGCATTTCCCGTCCGCTGCGGGGTGGCGTCTTGGTCAGATCGGGTGCGGCTGCAATCATAGCTAGGTAGGATTTCCCAAAAGCGGTCCGGGCCAAGCACGGCGCGAACGGAAGGCCGGTCGTGAGAAGAGACGAGCCGGTGGAATTTCGCATCGCGGACGACGTAACCGTGCAGATGGCGTTCGCGTGCGACGACTTCAGCACCGATCCATTCCAACGCATAACCTTTCACAATATAGCCGAGCGAATAAACTCGCCGGTTTTTCCAGCGACGACCGGCATGCTTTTCGTCGTCTTTGGCTTTCAGCGTGCGGTGCCGGGATTCTTGATGCAGTGTCGCGTTGAGATTCTTCCCTCGCAGGGCGATCCGATCGCGGCGCAGGCGATCGCGGACATGGCGTTCCGGCCCGATCAGATGAGTCAACGCGCCGTCGTGGGATTCGGCGGGCTCACGTGGCCAAATCCGGGACCCTATACGGTGCGGTTCACGTCTCGCACAAAGACGATCGCGTCATTCACGATCGAACTCGCTATCGTGCAGCAGCCGCCGCCCTCGGCGCAATTCCCACCGCAATAGTGCCACTGAGCGACGTGCAGCTTCCGCACGCTCGCCCCGATGAGGCCGAATTACTTACCTTGCGCCTGTTGACCGACGCGACCGAGTGCAGCTAAGCGGGCTTAGGATGCCAACGAGTTCGCTTCGGCAAGCAGCGCTTTTGCTTGGGCCTCGAGCACCGCAAGGACCTCATACTGCGCTTGGGTCGGCGCGGCGTCGGTAGACGCGACGCCGGAGGCGAGGAAGCTGAGCCGCCCGTAGACATGTTCGGGAACGCGAAGCGCGTCTTCCGACTGCGTCACTTCGGGATTGTAGAGCTCGTGAAGCAGCGCATCGATGCGCGGTTTGAGCGAGGGATTCCGCTTCTCCACGGACTGGAGACGTTCGATCGCTTTCGTCATCACGCTGATATCTGCCCGCAGCCGCATCAGAAAATCGAGCTGGCGTTGTAGATCGGCGCGGGAGGCGCGCGAGCGAGGATCCTCGACGACGCGCACCGCCCCTTGCACGAGATGGCCGTTGGCGATGACGCGAATCGTATACGTTCCCGGCAAGACGAGCGGGCCCGTAAACCCGCCACCTGCCCACGGCACGTAACCTTTGGGCGGATCGAGTGAGTCGTAGCGCAGATTCCACGCGACGCGATTGAGGCCGGTAACGGGCTTCTTCACGTCGATCGTGCGAATGAGGCGCGTTCCATCGAAGACCTGAATCTTGACGGAATCGTTCTTGCGCGGTACTGCGGAAAGCCAAAAGTTGACATCGGCCCCGTAGCGCGGATTCTCACCGGCAAACGCGGAGACCGATTCGCTCGGGTGCAAGCGGTAACGATAGGCGTCGCGCAACGAAAAGAGGTGTAGTGCCTCGGCTCGGATTTCGGGCGTTAACTCTTGCAGCGCATGCAGGTCGTCGAGAATCCAGATGCCGCGTCCGTGCGTACCGACGACCAGATCGTCGAATCGCCGCTGCACGACGAAATCGTAGACGGGAACCACCGGGAATCCATTGGCAAAGCGCGTCCAACTCGAGCCGTCGTCGAACGAATACCACAGCCCGGTTTCCGTCCCGGCGTAAAGCATCCCGCGGCGCACCGGATCGGCGCGAATCATGCGCGTGTAGCTTTCTTGCGGCAAGCCGTCCGAGATCACGGCCCACGTTTTCCCGTAATCGTGCGTCACGAACAGGTGCGGTCGACGATCGCCCCATTTATGTGCGTCGGCCGCGACGTACGCCGTACCGGCATCGAACGGTGAGACGGCGCGACGTAGTCGACGCGAAGCCATCGCCGATCCGAACGTGCAAACGCCGCGGGCGTCACGTCCGACCAACGCACGCCGCCGTCGCGCGTAAGCCAGACGCGGCCGTCATCGGTACCGGCCCAAATCTCGCCGTCGCGTAAAGGCGAGGGGCCGATCGAGAAGACGACATCGTAGTACTCGACGCTGGTGTTGTCGGGCGTGATGGGCGTGCCGGAGATTTGCTGACGCGATCTTGTCATTGCGCGTCAGGTCTGGACTGATGGCCCGCCAAGTCTCGCCGCCATCATCGGTTTGGAAGATTCGGTCGGCGCCCATGTAGAGGCGATGGGGATGCAGCGGCGAGATTGCCAGCGGCGCGGTCCACTGAAAGCGATAACGCAGCGGTGCGGCCGGCCAACCCATCGCATCGAGCGGCCAGACGTCGATTCGGCGCGCTTGTTTGGTGCGGCGATCGTATTGTGTAACCGCGCCTTGATAACTGTCGCCGTAAATGAGGTTCGAATCGCGACGATCGAAGACGATCCAGCCGCTCTCGCCGCCGCCGGCGTAGAAGAACTCGTCCGGCGTGATGCCGTCAGGTGCAAGATTGTTGCTGGGTCCGCACGCGCTGCCCGCGTCCTGGTCTTCGGAACAAATCGTGTACGGAATTCGATCGTCGGTATCGACGTGATACGACTGCGCAATCGGCAGCAGTGCATACAACCACGTCTTTCCCGCGTTGAGGCTGACTGCGGCACCATCGTCACCGCCCGCGACCATCCGCGAGACATTGCGCGGATCGATCCACATCTGATGATAGTCGCCGCCGCGGCGGACTATGGAGCTCCTTGGCAGTCTTGCCGCCGTCGGTGCTCTCCCAAATCCGCTACCGACATGAAGAAGAGATGATTTGCATTCTGCGGATCGACGGCAAGCGAGGTGAAGTAGAAGGGGCGCTGATCGATGCCGTGCGAGGCATTGACCATTGTCCAGTGCGTGCCGCCGTCGTCACTGCGCCAGAGCGTTCCTTGCGACGATTCGATCAATGCATACACGCGCTTGGGATTGCTGGGTGCAAAGGCAATGGCGATCCGGCCGGTCATGCGCGTCGGAAGTCCGTTGCCTTGCAAGCGGCTCCAGTGATCGCCACGGTCAGTTGATTCGTAGATCCCGTCGGTCGGTCCACCGCTGGTCAGATGGTATGGCGTGCGCCACCCTTCCCACATACCGGCGAGCAGATGCTTCGTGTCGGCGGGATCGATCGCGATGCTCGAGCCGCCGGTGCGCTCGTCGGTGTAGAGCACCTTCTCCCAGCTTGCTCCGCCGTCGATCGTGCGGTAAATCCCGCGATCTGTGGTTGCACGGTAGGCGTCACCGAGCGCGGCGACGTACGCGCGATTTGCGTCCGACGGATCGACGGCGATTGCGGCGATCTGGCCGGTCGCGTCGAGACCTAAATGCGACCACGTTTTTCCAGCATCGCCGGAGCGCCAAACGCCATCGCCGAACGCGATGTCGTTGCGCAAGTTTGCCTCGCCGGTACCCACGTAGACGACCGACGGCCGCGACGGAGCCACGGCGATTGCGTCTACGGAACTGACGGGCTTATCGTTGAAGATCGATTGCCAGGTTATGCCGCCATCGGCGCTCTTGAATAGCCCGCCGAGACCGCCGGCGTAGTAGGTCGTGGGATCGCCATCAACGCCGCTAATGGTATCGATGCGACCGTCAAGCGGGCCGATGTTTCGGAAATGCAGCGCCGCAAGCGCCGAGTCGGAAGCGTTTGGCGTAGCTCCCAGCAGCGCGAGCGTGGCGACTGCCGCCGGGATTGCGCGCCTCAATAGTTCCATTGTGCGTCGCTCTCGCCGGCCGGCGCGTTCCTATGCACCTCCTTGGCCATCTGCTCGAGCAGCGCGGCCCATGTCATCGGGTGCCAGCCGTGTCCTTTCATCGGGCGGCCGTATGCAAAAGTGGCTTGCGCCGGTGGATTCTTCAACGCCGAGAGAACCGCTTGAATGCGGTAGACCGCGAGGTTCAGATAGTAGCTGTCCATGTCGCCGACGTAGAAGTGCAGCTTCCCGATGAGATTTCGCCCGATTGCCGGCCAACTCGTCGTGAGCTCGTAGCTAAGATCGTAGCCGTGATCCCGAGCATAGCTCACGACGCTTCGATCGATTGCGCCGGTTTGCATGTTCCACATCGGTAATGGGTAGCCGTCGGCGCCGGCAGGATCGAAGATCGCCCACCATCCGTCGAGCTGATAGGCGGATCGCCCGTGCGACCCCATGACCTCCTCGTATCGGCTGAGTTCCCTTTCAGTGCATAAGACTTGCCCGGTCGGGCGCCGGCTCCACGGACGTTCGAAGAGGTGCCAGCCATCGGATTGCGGCGCCTGAAAGGCACTTGGATCGTCGTAGAGGTTCACGAGTTGAAAGGCACGGAAATCGACGGGATCCGGATCGAAAACGTAGGCGCCGCCGAAGAACGTTCGGATGCTGCTCTTGCAGCGCGAGCGATTCCCAGCCGCCGGTCGAGCCGCCTTCGAGCAATCGCGCCCGCGGCTCGCGCAGCACCCGAAAGCGTGATTCGACATGCGGAATCAGCTCGTTCATGATGGCGTCGCCGAACGGGCCGCAGTTCGCTGAGTTGACCGCGTACGAATCGTCGAAGAATGGGCATGGATGCTGCCACGTGACCATTAAAAAGCGTGGGAAGTGATTTGAATTCCACGCCTGATAGAACTCATAGCCGGTTCCAACGCCGGCGGCTTTGCCTTCGGCGGCGGCTTGCGGCGTCTCCGTCTTTGCGTCGGTCGTGAAGTCCCACGGAACGGGCTGATAAAAATGGCCTTGATTGTAAACGACGGGATAGTGCGCGTTCGGATGCGAGGCGTACCCTTTGGGCAAGAGCACCGTCGCACCGAGGTAGATCGGCGTGCCCCAAAACTTGGTCAGCGAGGGGCTTTTGATTCGAAGATGCTTGATCCACGGCGTATCGCTCGAGTAGCCCTCACCGCCGAGGAGATCCTCAATCTCGCGCTGCGAGATGACTTGGTCCAGGTTGAAGTGCGTTGAAATGCCCGCGCTAGGATCGAGGTGGATCTTCTCGACCGCGCTACGCAAGTTACCGGGCGAGAGCGAGAAGACTTGGCCGTCCCACTGCGCGTGCGCCCAAGATCGTATGACCGTCGGCGCGGTCGTAACGCGTGTAGATATTCGCCAAAGCTTCGACGTAGTAGTCGCCGGCCGGCAAGCTCGGCAATGCTGTCTGCTGGATAGCCAGGCGTCGAGTGCGTCGATCGTAACATCTTGGCCCGGGGCGACATTTTCCGCATCGACTACCGAAGAATGGAGGCGAAAACTCGGGCGCGAGAACTTGGATGCGCGGGATCGGGCTTGTTCGTGCGCGTGAAGATGACGTAAAAACGTCCGGTGATCGGCTGCGCGTGCGCCGATGCCGGAAACGAGAGCGTGATGCGATCGCGCGGGGCCGCACCAGAGCAGGGTGCAGCACAGCAGCGAGGGCTGAGCGGCTTCATTTCGTTTGCGGAAACGAGGCGGTGACGTTTCCCGCTTCATCGAGGAACTGAAGCGCGGCGCGCCCGTCGGCGGTGACGAACATCTTGATGCGCGGCTTTCCTTTGCCGTCGGCAAGCATCACTTGCGACGTGTTCTCTTGGTCGTAGCCGAAGAGATAGCGCGTCGCTCCACGGAGTCGGGATGGGCGGCGATGATGGCTTGCCGTTGGGCCGCGGTCTTGGCGTTTTCCAGCTGATCGATAACGCTCATGAATTCCGCCGTGTACATGTTCGGGCGATTCCAGCCGATCATGAAAGCGTAGGTCTTGCCGTTGTCGTTGCCGTCGTCAACCTGGAGCATCTGATCGGTGTTTACGGAATCGTACGAGAGGGTGTTCTCGGATTCGAACGAGCCGTCGGAGTGTATCCGTCCCGACCAATCCAGCGCGCCTTGTTCGTCACCACGCTGATTGTAAAATACGATGCCGTTCGAATCGCTACCGCCGGAGCGGTGCATCGCCTTCCCGTTGATGATCGGCGGGGGAAAATCGTCGTGATTGACGATCGCCATCGCCAATTTACCCTCGCGATCGATAACGTCGATGCGATGGACGGTCAACGTGTCGAACGAGGCATTTTGCCGCGCCTCATGGATCGCGCCAACTAAACAAGACGCCGGCGACGACCGTTATCGCAAGCGCGTACCAACGGAGCAGCCGGATTTCCCGGCGAATCGACTTCACCTGCATTTTAGAATGCCTCCCTGTCTTAGCGGGCTAGGGACCCGGTTGTGGTGAGGTATTTAATGAGCCAGTTTGACCAGACACGGTCGACGGCTTGGCGCCGCACCGGATCCGACGGATGGTGGCCGTTGACGGGGATCGCGACGAATTCGACGGTCTTTCCGAGATCGCGCAAGGCTTTGAAGAATTCGAAGGCTTGCGGCGAAGGAGCGCGGGCGTCGCCGACGTCGCTGAGTATCAGCGTCGCGGCTTTGACGTTCCGCGCGTACGTAATCGGTGAGTTGCGACGATAGGCGTTCCAGCCGCGCGGCGTCCACGGCGTGAGCCCGTCAAAGAGAATCGGCATGTAGCTCGATATTTCGCTGAGCGCGTATTGCAATACCGCGTCGTCGATGGCGGCGCCGCTCACCGCAGCCTTCCACATGTCGTATCGCGCGATCAACCACGACGTCATCCATCCGCCGGCAGACCATCCCGAAGTGCCGATGCGGGACGCGTCGATCGTGCCGGTCGCTTCGAGCGCCTTTACCGCCGCGACGCAATCGGCGCCCGCCCCAAAGGATGGATTCTCTCCGTAAACCGCGCGCGCGTAGGCGAACCCCATGTTATCGCTGCCGCGATAGTTTGGCTGCAGCACGAACATGCCGTGCGCCGCCAAAACCTGTACAAGCGGGTTGAACGACGTGGTCGACGCCTCGAAGGTTGGACCGCCGTGGATGACGAGCGCGAGCGGATACTTTCTTTGTCGTTGGTAGTCGGTCGGATACGTCAGTACGCCGTCTTCGACAAAGCCGGCATTGTGCCAAACAAACTCGCGCGAGGAGGCGAGATCGAGCGCGGCCACCGTGCGCGTTGTAATCGGTGAAACGCCGCGGTCGCTGCGTCGCCGGGAGCAAGATAGTACAGCTCGCTGGGATCGTGCGCCGTTGCCCCGACGAACGCGATCGCACCGTTGCGCGCGGCGCTACCTTCTCCGGAATTGACGTCGCCCATATCGACGCGGCGAGCGGCGCCCCCATGCACGATCCAGATCGGCGTTGAGACGCGATCGTCCGCCGCGACGGCGAAATCCCCATTGGGCAGCCAAAGAAAGAACTGCACGTTGCGGTCGAGTGCCGGCGCGGCGGGCTGGGCGACGTTCGATCCAGCCGATGCAACGACGAGCTCCTGCTGCAGCAGACGCGAGCCGTGCGTGCCTTGTGTGTATGCGACGCGATCGATCGCCGATGGGTGCGAAGGCCGGCAGCCAGCTCCAACGGTCCGCGACTTGACTCACCGTTTTCGTCGAAATGTCGACGACCGCGACTCGTGGCCGCGTGAAGAGGCTGTCGTGATGCGCGTCGGGCATTCGCGTGAACGCAATGTAGCGCCGGTCGCTCGACCATGAGATGATTATCGGGATAGACGCTCCAATCGCCTTCGGTGAGCCGTTCGGCTTGACCGTCGATCGGCTGCAGCCACAGGTGAAGCGGTACCGGCGCCGCGCGCGTCATGAATGAATCGTCGCCGACTTCGAAGAGATCGTCGTGATGGTGAATGGCGCTTTCGTTGGGCGCATCGTCCTGCGTCACGTACGCGATTGCTTTACCGTCCGGGACGCCATGCGTAGAGATCGACGCCATTCTTTGCGGTGGTTACCTGCGCGGGCTTCGCCGGCCGCCGCGCCGACCGGCATCACCCAGACTTGTGGCTGCGCATCTTTACCGGTTCCGGAACGCACGAATGCCAGCTCGGCGCCGTCGGGCGACCAGCGCGGCGCCTCGATGGCATCGACGTGCGGCGGCGTGATGTCGCGTTGGGTTGCGGTCGCGACGTCGACGAGCTCGAGCGTTCGAACGCTCTTGTCGTGCTCCATGTCGGGACGCGAGATAATCGACGACGATCCGCTTGCCGTCGGGCGAGATCTGCGGATCGCTGATGCCGACGATCGAGCCGTAATCGTCGATCGTGAAGGGCCGTGCCGATCCAGCGGCGGGAGCCGAAGCAAAAGCGGCCACCAGGAAGAGCGTCAAAGTGACGTCCTTCGACAGGCTCAAGCTAACACGTGCTCCCGCAAGCTTCAAGATGAGCTCAGAATAACAGGGAGAAGCGGGACATTCCTATGGTTGCGGTCCGAACTGCTGAATCAACTGAAAACGCAGCGTCGTCGGACCGTAGTTGCCGCCGACAGTTGGGCCGCTTTGCGGAATCACGACTCGATCGGCAGCGGGCACGAGCGCCGTACAGACGGTTCCCGTAAAGCCTTGATACGGCGTTCCATATTTTCCGACGCACTGGGGCTCCAGCGGCGCCGGGATACCGCCGAAATACGAGGTCCAGGGCTTGCCGTACGCGTCGAAGAGATTGTCGACCGAAACCTGAAACGCCGTTCCCGAACGGATCTGTTGTCGTACCGCACCGGAGAAAACGAAGAACGCCGGCAAGCTATAGCTGTTGTTCGGTCCGTAATACGTGGCGCCAAGATTGAGGTATGTGCCGTGACTCGTGCGGTAGTTTATCTCCGCGTAACCCATCGCGTATGGAACGGAGACGCCGTTGATCGTGTTCCAGCCCAGACCGCTCGCTTGGAAATTTGCACGCCGGGATGATTCCGAGATTGGTGCTGTAATGCAGCGGCGTGCATTGGCTCGCGGGCACGTTCGTACAATAAAATCCGGGCGGCAGATCGTACGGATAGGCTCGCTGAAGCGAACCTTGCAGTCTCCAGCCCCAACCCAGGACGCGGCGCGTTCTGCAGAGCGAACTCAACGCCTTCGTAGCGGGCGTGACCGAGGTTTTGCGTCTGAGAACCGTAGAGCGGATATCCCGTCGTACTTCCCGGCGGTACGTAGTCGTTGCTGATGAGGAATGTCGACGGTAGGTACATATTGAACAGGTTTTCAAGGTAGACATCGAGCGAAACCGACATCGAACCGCGGATTCGCTTGTCGATACCGAGATCGTAACCAAAAGCGGTTTCGGGCGCGACCGCACCGTTATTGAGGTCCTCCGTGTACCCCGCCGACGGGACGCCGTTGATGTTTTCCTGCGGCGCGCTGCCGGGCGAGGACAGCAAGCTCAAGTATGGCGGCGCAACCGACGCACCGGCCGAAAACCGCCACGAGACGTCTCGATTCGGCTGCCAAGTGACCCCGCGCACGCGGAGCGTTGTAGCCTCGCGTCGCGTCGAACCAGCTCCCGGCGCGGCCGCCATTGTCGGTGTAGTGGCTCTGGTATTGGATGAAGTAGTCGCTTAAGCTCGCGAACACGTGCGGCGCGACGAAGAGGCGATCGCGGATGGTCTCGGTGGTAAAGAGCTGGCTCGCGCCACGCGGCAGTGGATACTGCGGCGGCAAACCGCTCGTCGGAATGTTGCTAAACGAGTACGAATCGTGATGCGACCGGTCCAACGAAATGGTAAAATCTCCGCCGTTCTCGCTCGGCCGCTCGAGGAGAACCGATTCGCCGCGAAGGTGGTCGTTCTCCAGCGATTGATTCGTTGCGTTAAACGTTGAAAACGTCGCGGGCTGCCCGTTGAAATAGGTCATTACGGGCGCGACGCTGCCGCTGGATCCGCAAAGACCGGTCGACGGATTCCACGACGTGCTCCCGGGACAGAGCGGAACGCCGCCCCACGTCTTTCCGCTGAAGACGAATGGCGCGTTATTCGGCGTGTCGAGATAGACGGAATCGGTGTCCGCGCTCTCAAAGTACCGCGCGAGCGCCGTCCATTGCCCAAACGCCGTTCGGAACTCGGCCTGATAGAGACTCTGCTGCGCCGAGGAATACTGCGGAAGAAACGCGCTGAGGTCGAACGGAATCTGCGTGCCGGCCGGTACCGAGCCGTGGTAACCTGCCGGCGGCGAAAAGACCGAGAAGCTTCCGGTCGTGCCGACGGGAGCGAGCGAGGTCGCATCGATGCCGCCGAGATCGGAGAATCCCTGGCCGCCGAGATAGCTCAGCGTCAGCGACGTTGACTGCGAGAAGTTCAAACGGATCTTGCCGAGCTCGCTTGTGGAATGAAAGGCGGTGTTGAGGCCCCAGCAACAGACGTAAAGCGGGTCTGAGAAGATATACTGTCCGACCGTGCCGATGAATTTGTAATAGCGGCTGGCCGGGGCGAGCGCCACTTGTTGCGGAACGAAGGCGGCAGATAAGCCGTTGATCTTCCAGGTAAACGGCTCGCCGGCGATGAGATAGAGTTGCGAGCCCGGGACCTGATAGTTTTGCAACGGCCCCGGCGCGCCGTTGGTGGCATAACCAAACGCATAATCGAGGAAATGCGATCGGGTCGAACCCGTCGCCCGCAATGCCGTCGAAACGCCTCCCCAGTTATCGGTTCCCACGGTAAAGCTCGCCTCTGGCTCGCGGGTCGGCTGCAAAGTGATGTAGTTGACCGTTCCACCGACCGCGTAGTTGATCTCCGGCCCCATGTACCCGGGACCTTTGACGAGCTCAACATCCTGCAGCAAAGCCGGGTTCAAATAGATCGGGTTGAAACTGCCGGTCAACGAAATCGGCGACGGATGACCGTCGATCAACGATTCGGTTTCGTACGGAAGCGCGCCGCGGATTTGTACGACTTGCGGGCTTCCTTGGTCGGCGCCGTTGTTGCTCTCGGGGCTTCCCCAGGCGATGATGCCGGGCGTCTCGTTGAGCACCTTGGTCACCTGCAATTGCCCTTGATCGGCGAAGGTTTGATTCGACATGACGTTGATCGCGGCGGTCGACGTATTGATGGGGACTTGCCCGGGCGCGTTGGTCGATACTCGGGCGATCGTTCGCAGCGAAGCGAACGACGAGTTCTGCAGGGCGACGTTGACCGTCGCAGGCTGGCCGATGAACGCGTCGACGATCGCGATGAACTCGGCGTAACCCGCCTTTGGTCACGGCAAGCGTATACTCACCCACCGGAACCGCCGCAAAGCGGAACGCACCGGCTCCATCGGTCGTCGCGCTGAAGCTGGCGGCCCGCTGAGTCGAACCGCTGCCCCGGCGATCGGCCGACCGTCATTGTCGCGAACCGTTCCGGAAACGGCACTCGTGTACGGCCGCTCGCGCGGCGCAGGGCACGAGATTCGCGGCAACTACCAGCACGATCAGCCGCACGAACCACATCGAAGCTCTCGAGAAGGTCGCCCATCATGCGAAAAGGCGTGCAACCTCGGGCGTGCGAAGTCCTCGACCGCGCCACGCAATTCTCTGCCAAAGATGAGCACTATAAGGATGGAAAATGCCAATAACTGCGCTTGATTCGATCGACCGTAGGATCCTTGTAACGCTGCAACGCAACAGTCGAGTAGCAAACGCGGAGCTGGCAAAAGCAGTTGGGCTTTCACCGTCGCCCTGCTTGCGCCGGGTGCGACGCCTTGAAAAGCTTGGGTTTATTCGCGGGATACCGCGCCGTCCTCGATCGCCGCGCGATCGGTCTGGGGGTAACCGCGTTCGCGCGGCTCCAAGTCGACTGGACGCGCGCCAAGAACTTACGCGACGAGATCCGAAAGTTGCCGCAAGTCGTGGCCTGTTACGTACTTACGGGCGAGTCCGGCGTTTTGGTCGTAATCGTCGCAGCCGATCTGGCGGAGTACGCAAAGTTCCTTTTCGGCGTACTCTACAACATGGCGGGTGTCAGGGGAGTTCAATCGAGCGTTCTGCTCGAAACGGTAAAGGAAGAAGAGATGACGCCGCTGCCGATTACCTAAGGCGCCAAACGGCGGCGTCCCAGAAGACGCTGTCGATCGAACCTGTCGGTCCATGCAGGCGGTTGGTAAAGACGTCGAGTTCCCGACGCTGATAAATCGGTACGATCGGCAGCTCTTCACGCAACAATGACTGCAGCCGGGAATAAGCCCTTTTGCGCGTTGATGCATCGTACGTGCGGCGGCCGATCCGCAGCAGCGCGTCGATCCGCGGATCGCAGATGCGGGATTTGTTGTAGCCGTGCGGGGGAACGCTCGCGCACGCAAACTGATCGGTCGTGTCGGGATCATCGCCGTTGACGAATGAATAGAGAGCGATATCGAACTTTCCGCCATACACCGGGCCGCCGAGGTCTGCCGGAGCCGCGAATTGCGTCACGTTGAACTGCTTGATAGCAACCCGCGCACCGATGGCGCGTTCGTACTGCGCGATGTCGGCGGCGGCAATCGCTTCGCCTGTAACTCCGGCTTGAATGATGAGCCGTGGTTCGAGCGCGCGACCGTCCTTCTGTCGAATTCCGTCGTTCCCTAGCTTCCAACCGGCGTCATCGAGCAATCGCCGTGCGCGCTTGCGGCGCGAAGGGCACGTCGGGATAGCTTTTCGGATCGAACGCCCAAAGAAAAAGGCCGCGGCCGGCGTGGCGACTATCGAGTGCGCCGCGATACGCTTTGGCCACGACGCTGCGGACGTCGATCGCCTGTGCGAGCGCCTCTCGGACGCGACGGTCATTGGTCGGCGCAGCCTGCGTGTTGAAGACGATCGCCCCAATCGCGCTCACGGGCTTATCGAGCACGTAATATCCCGATAATGCTTCGAGCACCGGATACTGCGAGTAATCCTGTTCGTTGAAGTACGCTTGAATCTCGCCGGTAGCGAGCTGATTGGCGGCTTCTTGCGGATCGGGAATGAAGCGAACCGTGAGCTTCCGAATCGGGGGCGCTCCTTGGAAATAGAACGGATTGGCGTGCATCTCAACGTGATCGGCACGTATCCACGCGTCGACGACGTACGGACCCGAGCCAATCGGTTTCGCATTGAAATCGATGTGGTTGAAGTTTGGATATTTCGCAAGCAGGTGCTCCGGCAAGATCGGGAAGCCTTGAGGCGCCAGAACGAGTGACAAGAGTGGCGCAAACGGCTGTCTCAGCCGAAGCACCAGCGTTTGGTCGTCCAGTGCGCGCGCGCGGAGGAAATCATGTCGTACCCGTAGCGCGTCTGCACGTCGTTTGCCGGATTGTTGATCGCGCCGATCGACCAGACGCAGTCACGTGCGGTGAGCGGCACGCCGTCGGCAAAGCGCACGCCTTTGCGTAGATGGTAGACGATCGTCATTCCGTCTTTGCTGATGCCGCCGTTTTGAAGCGTAGGAACTATCCGCGCCACGTCGCCGACGAGCAGTCCCGCGATC
The DNA here is from genome assembly GCA_963767725.1 of Vulcanimicrobiota bacterium. Classification (GTDB taxonomy): domain Bacteria; phylum Vulcanimicrobiota; class Vulcanimicrobiia; order Vulcanimicrobiales; family Vulcanimicrobiaceae; genus Cybelea. The sequence goes on along the minus strand of CAVYEN010000002.1, from coordinate 24,996 downwards.
GTCGTACTTCACGAGATAAGAGAAGAGCAGCTCACCCCATTCTGTCGAGCGCTGACCGTTCTCGAGTGCGGGATTGAGTGAGATCGGTTCCTGTTGCTGACCGATAATCAACGCGTCGTTTGAGGTGATTGCGAAGTGCCGGGGCGTACAACCGGCCAGCATGACGAGAGTGAGCGTCAACGCCCGCCGCAGATTAGCGGATGTTTTCCTCCCATCCTCGGTACGCGTGTGCCAAGCGCGCAATCCCATCGTCGATCTCCGGCGGGCGACGCATGACTATACGCGAGCCGAACGTATCGTTTTGGCAGGCCGCGTCGTTTTGCGGACCCCTGGCCGTCGGCGGCAAAGAAGACGCTGCCGGGGATAGCCGAAACGCCACCCGCGTGCGCGCGATCGACGACGACATTCGTGTCGGCACCCGCCGGAAACTTCAGCCATAAGTAGTAGCCGCCATGCGGAACGGAAAATTCGACGTCCGGGAGCCAGCGCCGAATCGCGCTGACCATCGCGTCGCGGTGCGCGGCATACGTCGACCGCGCGCGCTCGAGGTGCCGCTCCATGCCATCGCCCGCAAAGAATTCGACGATGATCCGCTGCGTCAGCGGGCATGTGCCGCCGTCGCTCTTGAGCTGCGCCATGCGAGCAAGCATGGTAGGCGCGGCGCTGATCCAGCCAACGCGCAGACCTGGCGCGAGCAGCTTCGAAAACGTTCCGAGCGAAAAGACCGTGGCCTTGCCCTTTTCGGCAAGTGCTCGCAGCGACGGCTCCGCCCTTCCCTCAAAGCGAAGCTTTCGGTACGGACTATCCTCGATGATTGGAATACCAAACGCTTGCGAAATTTCGAGCAACGCCTCTCGCCGCCGGCGCGACATCGTGATTCCGGTGGGATTGTGAAAATCGGGGACATCATAAATGAATTTCGGCGGCGCATGCCCTTTCTGCTTGCGGTCGCGCAATCGCTGCCCGAGTGCCTCGACATCGAGCCCTTCGTCGTCCTGTGGAATTTCGAGAAACTCGAGCCCGAAGCTACGCAGTATGGGAATGGCACTAAAGTACGTGGGCGCCGTAACCACAACGCAATCGCCATCTTCTGCGAAGAGGCGGCAGATGAGCTCGATCCCGTGTTTGGCGCCGTTGACGACCAGCACACCGTCCGGTTGCACGTCGACCCCGTCATCGCGCATGTATGCGGCAATCCATTCTCGCATCGCGGGCAACCCGAACGGCCGCCCGTATTGCAGCGACTCGCTGCGATGATGCATCAGAGCCCGGTCCGAGGCCGCGCGGAGGTCGGGGAAAATTCCCGGGAAAGCGTAGCCCGAATCGAACGAGATCGCGTCTCCCGCGTCGCGGTGTAACGGAGCGCCGAGCCGCGCAGCGCGGCGCGCAAGCATGCGTTCCAACCTACTTCCGATGCGCGCCCTTCAAGTGCGACGCCTGGCGCGCTCGCGCAATTTTATGCCAATTTTACCACTTCAAGCATCGAAGAGGTAACCAGCGCACGGCGATCGTCACGCGACTGGTGCATACCTCGTTCGAGGCTGCGTTAGCTCGCCGGCGATACGCTCAGTCGAGAGTTCGAATCCAACTCCGAATCGAAGCTGAAAACCTGCTCGAGGAGACTGGCGAGTAGCTATTCTTCCACGAGGCTTCATTCAAACTTAGACCGCCGCTTTTCTATAAGGTCAGTCTAAGGTAGCCCACATGTACCGATACGACGTGGCGCTAAAAGATCGCTTCATCAATGGAAAAGGGGCGTAGGTGAGCTGATGGCTACGAAAGGGTTTGCGAAGCGTACGCTTTCGCAGGTGTCGCAGAAGGCCTTGATATATATGACGTTTCGCCATCGTGGGAGCGTACGGGTCTGGTGGCTCGCACGGTCTTCAAAATCGCTGAGGCCGCCGAAAGACGGCTGGTAGGTTCGATTCCTACACGCTCCCGCCAAGTGAAAACGCCCCCTCCACCTAGCGATTTTCGCCTTATTTTGCATTCGATTTTGAGGCGGTTGGTGCTTTTCACTACGCCGTTTACCACACGACATCATCTGAGTCTAGCGTTGCCCACGGCCGCATCGAGAGACGGCTTAAACTCATCTCCATCGATCGCGCCTAACTAGTTTCGAGCCTCGCCCTTTCATCGACATTCGCCATCAGGCTCTCGACCCACGCACGTTAGTCTAGCGTCACAGAATGGGCGCGCGGTACTGAGGGGCGCGCTGCCGCTTCGTGGCTCGTGACAGCGCTAGGCGGGCCCCCCTCAAGGCTGCGAGACCGCAGGGAAGCGTTCGGCGTTCGTCCAGGGGATGGCGCACCCGGGTTTGCCTTTGCTTTTTTTGCAATGCATCGAGGAGCTTACTGGTATGAAGCCTCTACTTTTGTTCATTTTTCTCAGCGCCATCCTCGCTGCGACGGCCTGCCGTGGAACGATGGATGGTGCCCTTCCCCAGGCGAACGAAGCTACTTCTTCCATCGAATTCTCCGCACAGACTAGCCTTCTCTAAACAGCCGGGTAATTACCCAGTACGTCGGTGTTGACTACGCGCTGCCAACGGCGGATTACTCAGCAATTCGAATGACGCTTAGCGTTGCTAGCCTGCCTAATCCATACACGCTCTACTCGTTTCCGCTCCTTCTTCAATACGCGAACGGTGTGGGATTTCTAATCCGCTTGAACCACGTCCGTCAACTACTTCGGTATGCATGGAGCCGAGGTCTACTTCAATGGCAAGGGTGCGACAGGCGAGATTGCTTGCCCCGCCGCCGGGCAGTGCTGACGGTATCGTCCGCGGTTGCTGTCCATCGACTCTGTTCAAGAATCCGGCTTTGGGCTGTGTCGTCGGCTTCCCATGGAAGCTGGGGCGATCGTACACGCTGGTCGTGTCGCTGACCTCGAAAAATAAAACGAGTGAGACGTGGACAGCGAGCGTTGCCGGCGCGCAGAAAGGCAAACCACTCGTCGTGGGCATTTGGAAGGTACCCGCATCGTGGGGATTGCTACGCTCCACTGCAACGGTGCCACTTGGTTCGCAAGTCGCCGAAGGTGCATTGCTTCCGAACTGTACAGAAGAACCATACATAAAAGTGACGTTCGACAATCCCGTTGCCACTAAAATTGGCGGCTCACACGTAACGGCCCGAATCATAGACACATACTCAGGTGCGTGTAAATCGGGCGCGCGGATCCACGCTAAGCCTGGCGATTCGCGCGCGACCATCCAGATGGGCTACGCCTGGCGTCCGGGCGCTACTCCCAGTCCGAGCCCGAGCCCGCCGGTAGGAGTGCCGGTATTTTCACCGCTTCCAATGCCTACCGGTACGCCAGTGCATCTCTCCGATCCCATACGAGTTGGTGCGCCCCAGCTTATTATTCCAGGCGGGAAGTATGGGCTGTATATCTTTCCCGACGAAGCCGTCAGCTATCTTCACTTCAGCAAAGGGTCGTACAGGATGTGGGTTGATTCCGGATCGAGCTTCGGTGACGAAGCGTTTCTCTTCGATTGGCCCAGCAGCAAGGTATTGATCCCGGTTCCGGCCGCCATGCCGCTTGCGATCCCCGCATACAGCACCATGGCTCAGGGAACACAACGCTTTGATGCCGACTACGCCGGCCCCGGCACCGTAACGCCAGCCTCGAACGGACGCGATCTGCTTATGATCTATCACGCTGAAAACCACAACTTCGGGGGGCTCGTATACGATGGAATTCCCGGGCCTGCATATTTCACGGTCGGGATGGCGTGGTCGACGGACGACGGGGAAGCGTGGTCGCGCGTCGGAGCAATCATTACGGGCCGCGTACGCAAGCCAACGTTGCCTCCCCAAGGAGCTGTCGGTGCGGGTAACCCGAGTGCCATAGCAGTTGATGGCTATCTATATTGCATTTATACAGAAGTTAGCTCAAACGGGGGTCCTCAGTTCGCCATTGCACGAGCCAAGCTTACCTCGGCCGGATCGCCTGGCGGCTGGAAGAAATATTATAAGGGCTCTTTTTCATCGGACTCTGCAAATCACGGGCCGTTCACACCATTACGCGTTTCGGTGTCCGCGTTTGGAACGTAACCTACAATACCTATCTCAATGCATTCGTGTTGCTCGGAATATCTGGTTCTGGGAAAAGTATTGACCTCCTAACATCGACCGATCTTCTGCACTGGAACAACGCCAGGCCGATACTAACGCCCAAAGTCCCTTTATGCCATTACGGCGGAATGCGTGCTATCCCTCATTGATTACACCGGGCGAAACTGCAAGCCAAATCACCGGCCAGACGGGATATATTTACGTGTCTAGCTACGGTCCCAACAAATTGCGCGCAATGTACTCGGTACCCCTATGCCATTGGAAGGCGTAGAACTTGATCTTAAACCGGCCGGAAGACGATTTTGATTTTGGTCGACGCGACGACGGACTCACCACCAACGGGCGCAAAGAGCTAACGTCGTTACGTCGTGAGAAAAAAGCGGCAAATCGTCTGCGTACCGTACTCAGAGCTGGGCTCGCTTAACTGAACACTCTGTTGCGTGATGACTCCGCCTCCTGCGGGTCGAAAAGACTTGCGAAAAGGAGCTGTCACCGTGAAACGTTCTCGTCGCAACCACACTGTGGCCTTTAAGGCCAAGGTGGCACTCGCGGCAGTCAAGACCGATCAGACCATCGCGGAGCTCACATAGCGCTTCGACGTCCAGCCCAACACTGTCGTGCACTGCAAAACCGAGCTGCTGGAACGCGCCGGTGAAATCTTCGACGGCCTGCGCTGATCAAAGAATCAGAAGCACGGACCTCAAGAAGCTGCACGCCAAGCTCGGCGAGCAGGCGTTGGAGGTCGATGTTTTGGAACACGCGCTCGGACGCATCGACGGGCCGAGCGCAAAGCGATGATCGATCGAGAGCATCCTTTGCCCGGTGACGCGCCAAGCCCAGCTGCTCGAACTCTCACGAGGATCGGTCTACTACGTTCCGGTGCCGGCTCCGAGGCCGATTTCGCTGATGCGCGCGATGGACAAGCTACACTTGGAATATCTGTTCGCGGCGCCCGGATGCTGCGCGACCCTCTGAAGCAGCGCGGCTATTGCATCGGCTCATGGATCTGATGGGCATTGAAGCGCTCTACGGCAAGAGGCGCGGCACCAAGCGCAATCCGGCACACCCGGTCTATCCCTGCCTTCTCCGAAACCTCGTCATCGATTGCCGAGCCAAGCCTGGGCGGCGGACATTTCGTACATCCCCAATGCATCACGGGTTTCTCTACCTGGTTGCGGTGCTCAATTTGTTCTCGTGGAAAGTGTTGTCACTGGTGGCTCACTCCAACAGCCTGACGAGCGACTTTTGCATCGACGCCGTCGAGGAGGGCGATCGTGAACTTCGGCTGCCCGGAGATCTTCAACACTGACCAAGGCTGCCAGTCAAGGATATCATTCCATTTCCGGTCGTCTACCTACCGCGATTGTGGCTCATTGTCGCGTTATTTGTCCCGCAACGACTACTGTTCCAAACAATTGAACGGCGGTGTCCCCCGATAGTGGGGGCAGGCTAACTCCGCGAGCGTTTTGCGAGCTGGCGGCGTCGCATTGCGGCCACGAAACAGTTTTTTCCGAACGTTTTCGCTCACCCCCTTACCGGCGGTTGCAAAACGGTTGCAGTCGGAGGCGCCTTCCGACGCATCTCCACGCCCGAACGGGAATAGTTCTCCCGCAAACCTCCCCTTCAGCGACCTTCGCTATGTCTCAAAAACCGTCGCTACGCTTTTTCGATTCCTACACGCTCCCGCCAACTTAAATTGCGCCTTTATTTACAGGGTTTTACAGAGCTCCATACTTTTCACTACACCGATTGCTAGATTTTTCTTCGAAAATTACGCTTCCAAAAACAACGTCGTTTGCACACTCCCTCCAACCCCCGCGGCCTTTATCGAGCTCCTGCGTTTGACCTGACCACCGATCGGCCGCTCACGATACCGCCCGATCCCCTAAGGCGCATCGTGGGTAGGTTGCCCTTTGCGTGATCGTACGAGGAAAGGACACTCTGGTATCGCCGGGAGCAGCCGGGACTCCGATTCGCGGTTCGACTCCCTTTGGCGCTTCTATCGGTATGCCAGAACGCTCAAGCCAAACTCGTCCTCGAAGGAGAGCGCGCATTTGAGCGCTCGGTGAACTCACTATCGCCCCCGACGAACGACTAGGGCTAGAGTCGGAACTGTTGCGTACAGCTAGCTGCCATGTATCAACTATTTCTTGATCGTGCGTTGGCTGACGGCCAGGTCGCCGGCTTTCCCCGTGGCCCGCATGGGCATTTCCAGCTCCGGCGCGGCGAACTTTGGTTACGCCGCCAACGATCGAAGCTGGGACTCCCGCTATTGGCGCCGGGTCCACGCTTGGCCACAACACGCGCTATCTCGCGATTTCTTATGCGAAATGCGTTTTGGAAGTCAGCAGCTTGCCCCTATCCGGAGGATCTCTGACCTACTGGCGGCTCTATGCTGCCTGCTTGGAATCCGGAAGGCTATCCCGTCAAGTAACGGCTTCCACCGGACTCATTGTCGCGCCATTGCGATGCGATAGAGGTCTTCGACGGTAACGAGGTGACTCTCGTCTTCCTTACCGATGTCGACTGCACCCATTTCACTTTGCCGGTAAAAGCGTTACCGCGTTGCGGATAGTCAGGGGTCACCGCCGTGCCGGTACCGATGCCCACATCGCAGGTTTCGTCGGCGGAGAAAATCATCGCCACCGTCATATCGACACGTCCCTCCCCGCACTTTTTCCCGTCAATGTACAGCGTTGCGGCGCCGCCCTTGGCAAGCCCGCCACCGTCGTATTTGAACTCCATGCGAAGCTGGTGCTCACCCTCCGGAATCGCTGTCTCTCCGTAAATTGTAAACGACTTTAAACCAACGAAGTTGTAGCAAAATGCGGGCTTAGCATTTTTGGCGTAAAGCGCCCATCCTGCAAATTTGCCGCCCTGCGCGATGATTACGCCCTCGGCACCGGCCTTAGGGACGACCAACTGCGCGGTAACCGAATACGATTTGTTCTTGAGCGATAGAACTGAGTTCTCACTTAAACGGCCCATGCTGCCGAACAAGAGCTGCGTCTTTCCTTTGATCAGTTGAGGACGCCCCGCAAGATCGGCGTTGGCTCGTTCGATGCGCCGGTCGTCGAGCGGAAAAACGTTATACTTTGTCGCTTCGATTAGGAAGAGCCGCTGCAATTCGTGCAGCTTCGCCGGGTTTTCTTTGGCAACGTTTCGGGATTGCGTCCAATCGTCGGGAGCATACAGCTCCCAAACGTCATCGTCGAATGCGGGCAGAGTCTGGTTCACATCCCAGGGGGTACTGTGGCGAGTCACGGCCGTCCAACCCTTATGATAGATGCCGCGGTTGACGAACATCTCAAAATATTGCGTTTTGTGAGCGTCTGCCGCTTTGGCATCGTCGAACGAATAGCGCATCGAGAAGCCTTCCAGCGGTTTCTGCTGGACGCTATTAACGATCGTAGGATGGGGAAGATCGGCTACCTCTAGGATCGTTGGCGCGATGTCGATGACGTGATGGAACTGCGAGCGAATTTCGCCCTTCGATTTAATCCCGTCAGGCCAATGGACGATCGTGCCGTTGCGCGTCCCGCCCCAGTGCGAGGCCACCTGCTTCGTCCACTGATACGGCGTGTCCATCGCGTGCGCCCAGCCAACCGCATAATGATTGTAAGCATCGGGACCGCCGAATTCGTCAATACGCGATTTCAGATACTCCGGCGTTTCGACTCCTGTGATGCCGTTGAAGATCAGGGCCTCGTTGAAGGTGCCACTTAGCGTTCCTTCCGCCGACGCGCCGTTGTCACCGATAATGTAGTAAACCAAGGTGTTGTCGAGCTCTTTGAGCTTGTCGAGAGCGTCGATGACGCGGCCTACGTGATAATCGACATGCTCTAAGAATCCCGCGTATACTTCCATTTCACGAGCGAGGATCGGCTTCATATCGTTCGACACCTGATCCCATGCGGGGATCTCAGGCGGGCGCTTCGTGAGCTCCGCGTTCGCAGGAATAACACCAAGTTTCTTCTGCCGCGCAAACGTCTCTTCGCGCAGTGCATCCCAGCCCTGATCGAACTTACTCTTGTACTTGTCGGCCCATTCCTTGGGCACGTGGTGCGGTGCGTGCGTTGCCCCGGGAGCGAAATACACAAAGAAGGGTTTATCGGGCATCAGCGCCTTCTGCTGGCCAATCCATTCGATCGCGCGATCGGCCAAATCAACCGTGAGATGGTACTCGGGATCGTCAGGCGTCTCGACGGGAACCGTGTCGCGATAAACCGCCGGGAACCACTGGTTCGTCTCGCCGCCGATGAAGCCGTAGAAATGCTCGAAGCCGCTGCCGGTCGGCCATTGGTTAAATGGACCCATTGGGCTCGTCTCCCATACCGGCACCTCGTGACACTTGCCGAACTGCGCGGTCGCGTAGCCGTTGAGCTTCAGGACCTCGGGCAAGGGCGCCGCGTTCTTCGGGCGCACCGAACTGTATCCCGGAGCCGACGTAGCCATCTCGGTGATGCCACCCATCCCGACGGAATGGTGGTTGCGTCCAGTGAGCAACGCTTGGCGACTCGGCGAGCAGAGCGCGGTCGTGTGGAAGCGGTTGTACTTCAAGCCGTTCTTAGCGAGACGATCGGCGGTCGGCGTGTGCACCGGGCCGCCGAAGGCGCTCGATGCGCCGAAGCCGACGTCGTCGAGCAGCACGATCAAAACGTTTGGCGCGCCTTTCGGCGGGCGCAACGGCTCAATCGGCGGAAACTTGGCGTCGGGATCCTTCGCATCGTACGTCGTTACCCCGACGTGCTGATGATCTGGAATCGGTAAGATCGTGCGCAGTCCGTCAATTAATTGCTTTGCCACGCTAAGCCCTCCCTGGTCTCAACTCGCCTTGACTACCGCCGGAGGCCTCCAGCTACCATCGAGGATCGAGGGGTTGCTCTCCTTCGGCCAATACATGCGCATCATTGCGATGAAGTCGCCCTTTGGGGCCGGCAGCCAATTCGATTCCTTGTCAGCGCCAGGCGACGCGTTTTGGAAATAGAGCGTCACTGAACCGTCGGAGTTTTTCGTCGGGTTATTGCGTGGGCTAACCGTGAACTTGTTGAGTTCGTTGGGAACGAACCACCAGCCCTGATCGATCTCGTACATGGTGATCGACCAGAACCCCTTGACCGGCGGCGTCGCGTCGTTAGCGAACGTCAGCGTATAGTTGTTTGCTCCGGTCAGGTTTTGTCCCGTGGAATCGCTCTGGGTGTACGGATACACCGCGTCGTCCTGCTGGTTCGCAGGCCAACCGAAGGCGGCCACTACGGCGCGTTTTAGATAATCGGTTCCATACGTACCGAGACCCTTCGTGACAATCCAGCCGTTGACGACCGCACCTAGAGTCTTCTGGTTGGCCGCGATCTTCTTTAGAGCGATCTGTGGAATATCGTTCAGCGCGGATCGTACAGCGGGGCCAAGCTTGCTTATCTCAAACGGCGCTCCCGGCACGATACCGATCTTGGCGATGCGCGCGAGCATCGGCGCATCTTCCGGCGCCGGCGGCGCAGCGCCGCCCATCAGGTTGGCCATGAGGTTGAAATAACCGGCCGTTCCCAGAGCCAGAATAGCTTGCTGCGGCTTCGCGGTCATGCTGACGGTCGGGTTCGGGTTCACAGGCGGTGCTACGGGACTGTACGGCTTGCCCCAAGCAGAGAGCGGCGTGATCTTGTATTGCGCCTGTAGGTCGTTGACGATTTTGTAATCTTGCTCGGTGCCGTCAGCGTAGGTGCGGCCGAGAATGGCCATGTAACGAGTCGCCATCGGAATGTGCTGCATGCCCGTCGGAACGTCGCCGTTCCAGCCCGGGCCCGTGATCAGGTAGTTCGCCGCCTTTCCACCCTCAGTGCGGGCACTCGGTGCTGACTGCAGATCGCTCATCCAAAGGTCAACGATCTCGAACAAATAGAAGCGGCTACCCATATCGGGATGGCTGAACACCATCGGTTCGGAAAGGTCGAGCCAACAGAAAGAGTAGAGCGTGTCCGCATTGGGAGCCGAGACGCCGCGATAATCCGCCGACGGGTACTTCGGCGCATTTACGAACTGGTTCATTGGCGCCTTGAGCTTCTCGATGTCGACCTCGGCGACATTGCTTCCCTGAACGCGGGTAACCTCAGTCGTAATGAGCGAGTAGCCGTAGATGTAGGCGTCTTCGGCGATCTGCCTGGCTTGTGCTGACGACATCGATTGCGCGTTTGCCGAGCGGGGAATCGCCAAGGAGGCCGCCGCGGCAACTCCGCCGATAAGTGTCTCTTGAATAAATGCCCGTCTGCTTGCTTTCACTTTATCTCCCTTTACTACTCAGTTGGGTCGGCGAATCCGAGTAACAACTTACCGTTCCCTTAGTTTAACAGGACTCCATCCGCAGACGCCAGCCCGAAAACGCAAATTTCAAAGAGCCGATCATTATCGCTATCCAAAGACGCCTGTTTAATTTGGTGACGTCGCCCACGCCTGCCCGATGACTGCGAGCAGCGGCTACTGAACGTTATGCGAAGCTCGTCTTGCCGCGAGATCGCCAAGCGATCCGTGCCGTCGATCGTGGTTGTACTCATGACGCCAATAGTCGCCTCTCGTCGGGCGTCGGGGGCGCCCGTTGACGCTAACGCAAAACTGATTACCCCTGGTTGCACTTTTTCCAGATTCAACTGATCTTCGTCTAACGAACGTCTAAACGACAAATCCGGAAGGCTCGCTCTGAGGCCGCGACCTCGATGCCACTGGAAACGACCTGCCCCTAACGGGAGGGCCGCTCACTACACCGTTCACTACACAGAATCGGCAAAAAGCGGCCTGCGATTCTATTGGCCTTCACAACGCTATACGCGAAATTGCCAGTACTATCAGGGACAACGCGGGCTCGGAGAGTAGTGGCGGGGACGCTAGGAGAACCTCCTACACGCTCCCGCCACTCTCAAATCGGCCTGTATTGACAAGGGTTGTAGCGTTGCGCGTTTTTCGGTAAACCGTTTGCTGAAGTTGTCTTCGAAAAAATCCAGCCGCAAAAAACCACGGCATTGAACACTCCCTCCAACTCGAGCGGCCACTCACCCCGTTGATCGCCTGCATCAGCAACGAGAGTCCAAGATCCGTGAGCTAAACATCGCACAAAACTCGCCCGTGAGAGAGAAGTCCGCTATGCATCGTATTTCGGGCATCATCTAAGGCAGTGGAATTTGGCTCGAAGAAACAAAGCCTTCGATTGTTCGCGTTCAGTCTCACCGGCAGTTTCTGGCGGCTATAGGCGTTTATGACGCGGGCGGTTGCGGAATCGCCATCGCATCGGCGACAGCTGCGTTCTGTTCCATCGCCGCGCCTTCGGCCATCAGCGTGCGCATCCGATCCTCTGGTAGCGTCGCGCGAATGAGTTCGAGCGCGTGATCGTAGCCGCACTGTTCCGTCGGCTCGCGCACATCGCCGATTCTCGCATAGACCGCATCGGAGTAACCGAGCAGCCGCGCCGCTCGTACCGAATTACCGGTCTCGACGGCCAGATGCGCGAGGTGACCGATGGCGTTCGCGCAGTAGTCCACCAGATCGGCGCGCACGGCCAACTCCAAGCTTTCCCTAGCGGAGGCCCAGGCTTCGTCGAGGCGTCGCAACGCGAGCAGGTAGGCCGCCTTGTTCTGCAATGCATTGGACAGATTCATCTCCGCGCCGCATTCGCGAAAGATTGCCTCCGCCGCGCGAGCGCTGGCCAACGCGCCGGCAAAATCGCCTTCCGCGAAGAGCATCTCCGCCCGATTTAGTTGGCTTAGCGCGAGCCTTTGCTGGTCGTTGCAGGAGGCCAGAAGCGCGGCTGCCTCGTCGACAAAGGGGCGCGCCCGCGCGCGATCGTCGCCAGGGAAGACGATAGATGCCATGCTAAGCACGCGGGCGATCAGGCGCGGGGTACCTGCGGCGCGCGCCGCCACTAGCGCCGTTTCGAAAATCGCGCGCGCTTTCGTGCGCTGGCCACTTCGGGCGAGCGCCGCGCCCTGGAAAAAAAGCGCCTCGACTTGGCCGACGTCGTCGACGGTGGCCAAGAGGCGTGCAGCTTCGGCTGCCGCGACCGCCGCCTTCGCGGTGAACTCGTTGAGACGCGCTTGCGTGAGGGTCAATCGTCCTCGCAAGCGCGCAGGCACATCGCACGTGAGGACTGCCGCCGCCCGTTCGACCAACGCGCGCCCTTCGCGACGCGCAATCTTGGCCCACAGCGCACCCAAACCCGCGACGATCGTCGCGGCTGCCTCGGCATCGCCGTGGCCCGTGAGCCCCCAATCGATCGCGGCGCGATAGTTCTCAAGATCGATTCGAGCGTCCCTAGTCCAGACACTCGAGTCGGTCTGCCAGTACGCATCGCCGGCGCGCTGCGCCGCTTCAGCGAAGTATCGGCAATGTCGCGCGGCGATTTTCTCTTGTTCGCGCGCTTCGTCCAATCGCTCGGAGGCAAACTGGCGGGTCGACTCCAACAAGCGATAGCGTTGGTGCTCGCCTTCAATATCGACGACGACCAGCGACTTGTCGACCAATGCGGAAAGAAGATCGAGCACGTCCCACTCGGCAAAGCGCTCGTCGATGCAGATCTCTTCGGCCGCTTCTAAACTCCATCCACCGCGGAAGATCGCGAGCTGTCGCAGCATGCTCTGCTCGGTCTCGGTCAGCAGGTCGTAGCTCCATTCGATCGTCGCTTGCATCGTCTGCTGTCGCGGCAGCGCCGTGCGGCTGCCCCCGGTCAAGAGCTTGAAGCGTGCGTCGAGACGCTGATCCAACTGACTCAGGCTGAGCACTTTGATCCGCGGTGCAGCCAACTCGATGGCTAGCGCAATGCCATCCAAACGGCGCACGATGTCGGCGACGATCTCGGCGTTGTCGTCGGTGAGCACGAAGGTGCGCTGCGCCGCGTGGGCTCGCGTGGCGAAGAGCGCCGCGGCAGCATACTGCGTTGCACGCTGCGCGGTCATTATTTCACCTTCAGGCGGAACCGATAGGGTCGGCATTCGGTACGACTCTTCGCCCGCGATCCCGAGCGGCTCGCGACTCGTCGCCAGCATGCGTACGCCGGGACATACCTGCAGCAGACGATCGGCGGCGTCCGCGGCCGCCATCACGACGTGCTCGCAGTTATCGAGCACGATCAGCAGCGTCTTGGCTTTGAGCGCGGTGGCGACGCGCTCGATCAAGGGTCGCGATCCGCCTTCATCGGCGACGTTGAATACTTGCGCGATTGCGCTGGGTACGAGCGCCGGATCGTCGAGCGGTGCGAGATCGACGAACCAGACGCCGTCGCCGTCGCCGCGTAACGTGTCGGCGGCGACCTGAACTGCGGTGCGCGTCTTGCCGATGCCGCCGGTGCCGGTCAGCGTCACCAAGCGCGAACCTTCGAGCAGCGCTTTGATCTCGGCAATCTCCTCGTCGCGCCCAACGAGCGGCGTGAGGTGCACCGGCAGATTGTTCGGAAGCATATCGAGCGAACGCAGAGCCGGAAACTCCTGCGGCAGATCCGGCGCATGCAGCTCAAAGACGTGCTCCGGCGTACTGAGATCCCGCAGCTGGTGCCGGCCGAGATCGAGCAGCTCCGTCTGAATCGGTAGCAGCCCTTCACACAACTCTTTGGCCGCCCTTGAAAGAAGCACCTGACCCCCGTGCCCGACGGCCAGCAGGCGCGCGACGCGATTGACCGCCGGTCCGAAGTAATCGGCGTCGCGCTCGTCGGCCACTCCGGCGTGAATCGCTATGCGCACGCGAAGACCGCCGACGGCATTCCAATCCGCAGCTCCGACCGCGCGTTGCGCGTCCAGTGCCGCGGTCATCGCTTCCGACACTGTGGAAAAGGCCGCGCAGAACGCATCGCCGATCGTCTTGAAGACGTAGCCGCCGTTGCGCTCGATCGCCGCGCGCATCATCACGTCGTGAAGGCGTACCGCCTCTTGCATCTCGGCCCGATGAGCGTCCCAACGCACCGTGCTACCTTCGATGTCGGAGAACAGGAAGGTTATCGTGCCGGTCGGCGGGCGCGTAGTTCGCGGCTCCATCTTTCGCCCGCTTACCGTAGAGTTGCGTCGCCACCTGTCAATTTTGAACCATATGGGCTGACGGTGACGCGCGGGAAAGAGGAATAAGCGGTGTTTCAGGGCAGGCTGTCTGTGCGGAATTCAACCGCGGTCGTTTGGCTGCGGATCCAACCGCGGCCTAAAGGGGCGTTGCTATGCGACAGTTACGATTATTTCCGGCACCCCTCGTGTTTGGCATTCTGTTCGCTGCGTGTAATGGAGGCAGCGGCACCGGGCCGCTCGTCGGTGCTCCCGCCGCTGGGACGAAGGCACCTCAGCCGCAGGGCGCTACCACACACGATCGGCCGTTCGCGACGTTGGGATCGGATGCGACCGCGCCGGAACGGATCTATGTCGCGAACTCTGGGAACAGCACCGTGACGACTTACACCTCCAAGGGGAAGCAAACCAAGCCGACGATCACCTTTGACATATCCGCCCCCCAAGGCATCGCGGTCGACGCGAAGGGCAAGATCTACGTCACGAACTATAACAATGGCCTTGGCACCGTGACGACCTACAAGCCGGATGGAACGCCGACTGTCCCGACAATCACGGGGCTTAACGATCCCGAAGGCGTGGCGGTCGGCCCCAACGGCAAGATCTACGTCGCGAACATTGGCAACAACACGGTGACGACCTACACCCCGAAGGGAAAGAAAACCAGACCCACAATCACGGCCGGAATATACTGTCCCACAGGCGTGGCGGTCGACGCGAACGGCAAGATCTACGTCGCGAACGGTCGCTCCTGTGCCTACAGCGACGTGACGACCTACACCACCAAGGGGAAGAAAACCAAACCGAAGATTACGGTCGGGGTCGATTGGCCCGGAGACGTGGCGGTCGGCGCGAATGGCAAGATTTATGTGACGAATTACAACAACTCCGTGACGACCTACAACTCGAATGGAACCGAGACCAACCCTACGATCATCACCGGGATTAACGGCCCCAAAGGCGTGGCGGTCGACGGCAACGGCAAGATCTACGTCGCGAACAATAGCAACAACACGGTGACGACCTACACCCCGAAGGGGAAGAAAACCAAGCTGACGATCACAAAGGGGATATCCTACCCCACAGGCATAGCCGTGCACTAAACGAGCTCGTCTCCGCGCCCCCGTACGCTTCATCGAAACTGAGGAACGTTTGCCGCTGCGACGTGCTGGTCCGCATACCGTCATCGCGAGTTGTCCGGCGGCATTCTGACCTCACTCGCCTCAACAACGCCACTGTTTCGCTGCACTCCATCTGGCGCGAGGGCGTAAGGTCTCCAAGCTCGCACTCGGAGTGAGTAGCGCGATACGGAGTGGCTCTTTCACCGATCCACACTTTGCCGCGTGAGGCGCGTCTAAGCGGTCGAAAGCGTCAATCTTCGATGTACGTATTCGCGAAAGTAGGAAGCCGATGTCTAGAAACCAAGTGCGGAGATATTATCCTGGTAAGCGGTTTTTGTCGATGACGAGTCTGCTGTTGCCGATCGGCCAAAAGCTGACTGCGATTCTATTGGCCTTACAGCCTCATACGCGATGTTGACAGTATTATCAGGGACTTTCGAGATCCAGCGCCGTGGTGGCGGGGACGTTAGGAGAACATCCTACACGCTCCCGCCAGACTTGAGCACTAATCCAACTCCGAAATGGCACTACTGGTCACCGATTGGTCACGGAGGGTTGAAAAATTGTCTTTTTCGATGGGGCTCGTGCCGCCCGGCTGACCGTTCGCGCAGTACGTCGTCACCTCGAGTCGCGGAAAGGGGTGAACGCACTTCTCGCGCGCGTGGGCGCCCGTGCGTAAGACCGGGGAGGCATACCGCAAATGAGTGCTATTCGATTCGAATTGGCTCATAAAGAGCTTGCCTCGCTCTACGAGACTCCATCTACTCTGTCGCAGGCGCAATGTGCATAAGAACTATTGGACTATTATTCATCTTTACCCAAACAGTGGCATCTGGCGAGATGCGAAGGTCGGCATAGAACCCCAAACCAGGAAAGGGCATTACCTCAACTCGATCGTCGCTGGTAATGCGGACAAGTTTGTCATACCCTACGATCCAGGCGGAGCCATCCGACGCCAACTGCAGTGCGATTGGGCTTAGTAGGTGAGATATGGTTGACGGAAACTTCGAAAGTTGGATTACGGCCACTTTGCCGTTTCGATGCTCGTGGATCACCTGCGCAACCGTGGATGCCCATGCCGAGCCGTCGGCGCCCATACGCGAGACCGCGATGTCGACTGCGCTATGGAGATCAGTCGAGCCATAGAGATCGGCCGCTTCGATCGTGATTGGTCCTCGGCAATAGTGCGCTTGTATGTTTGGCGCTGATCGAAGCTCCACGAGGTTCCTACCCAGAGTCGCATAGACGAAGCCTGAATGCCCTTGAAAAACGTTCTCCACCGCTTCCGGAAGAGGCACCAGTCTATTAGGTTTTAGATAGAGCGCATAAACTGTGTTACGTCGAAATCGTTTACTCCCTGACTCAAACCAAAGTGCCCCATCTGGATCGCGACCAAAAAAGGTCGGTTCCTCCATCAAATCGGTTTCCACGCGTGAGAAGCGAAAATCGGTGGATCCATCTGTACCGATTCCATAAATCCAATCGTTTCCGTACTGAATCACCGTGGTGCTATCAAAAGATCCAAGAAGATAAAAATAGGGCCGTGCCCAGGTCGGCGAGGGGGAAGGCCGTGGAGGCGGCGACCCAATCCAATACGTTGCGCTGTGAAGCGCGCGGTACCGATCATAGTAACGACTTCCCCAAGGCGCCCACATTACTCGGGCTGCATTGTCATGAATCCGAAAAAGGGCATATGGCGCCTCTTCGACGACGGCCGAGCCGTCTGCAAGCGTTGTAAGCGTCCCGGGGTCGTAGATCCAATAGAAGGATTGTCTCGTAAATGTCGCTATGATGCGCGGGCGAGTTATCGTATAGGGCGAGCATGGTGGTTGTGGAACGATGCTCGCCGGATTTGACAACGCGCATGGGCTTTTAATGGCGGCGGCTGGCCCTGCGAACGTAATCATACCAACGCCGCAAATAGCGCCAAAACCTACGATGACTCGAAATGCAGCCTCCATTGAAGTCAGTCTTTCCATCGGCGATCGCAAACCCCCGCAATCCAGCAACTCCCAGTCGCCGCGTTCGCGAGCAGCATCGCGTTAGGCGCTTAGCGATTTAGAAGCATCGCAGGTGCGAAGCACCCCGCGATCGCGTCGCGCGTCGCGAGCTCACAGCACGGGCAGCATTAGATCGCGGCGCTTCAATCGTCGCAGCCGAGCAGCTTTTTCGGCTGCTTTCTGGGTCTTCATGCTTGGCGAAGTTGCGCAATCGACTGGCTGACGCGGATGCGCTGCGCTGCCGTGTGATTGGCGAGGATGACGACTTCACCGGTCCGTCTTTTTTTGACATTTCTGCAGATCGGTGCAACGAGCTTTGGCGGCGGAGTTGTCGCGTATCTCGGCGATGCCCCGGTCGCGAAAAAAAGTGATTCGACGACGTCGAGAACGAACCATCCGACGGTCGGCGAGTTCAACGAGGGCGGATAAATGTGACCTGAGGGCGCATTTCAGGCTGCTGACAACCGTGAGTTTTGGTTGATTTTGAAAGCCTCGGCGAACTCCTTGGGCGTTCGATACGCGAGCGCCGAATGAGGTCGCACTTCGTTGTAATCTGTCCTCCACGCCTCGGCTCGCCGACGCGCTTCGAAGATTGTCGTAAATCGGTGCATGTTGAAGAGCTCGTCGCGGATCTTGCCATTGAGCGATTCGATACTGCCGTTCTGCGTCGGCTTTCCGGGCGCGATGAAATGTAGCTTCAGGTCCCGCTCTGCGCCCCAGCGCAGCATCGCGTGGCTTGTAAATTCTGCTCCATTATCAAAACGAATTGTCTCTGGAAGCTCGCGCTCGAAGGCGATCCGATCGAACTCGCGGATGACGTCGGCGCTCCCCAAGGAATGGTCGATGTGCAGCGCCAGGCATTCTCGGGTGAAGTCGTCGACGATTGCCAAGGCGCGGATCGATCGGCCGGTCTCGATGCGATCGTGCATGAAATCGATTGACCACCGCTCATTGGGCCGACTGACGGGCTCGATGAAGTTCCCCCGCACGTAGTTTACCTTGCGCTTGCGACGTGGCCGCACTTGCAGCTCCAGGGCCTTGTAAATCCGTCGAAATCGGGTTTCGCCAACACTGATCTTATCGCGTCGAACCATGATGAGCAGCCGCCGCCATCCCAAAGACAAACGAGAGACTCTTCAACACCAGCGCATCATCCTCGATGAAAAAGAATACAAGGACAAGCACTTTGATGACTGCGAGCTCGTCATCACCGGAAGGGGCCCGATACGCCTCGTCAATTGCTCGTTCGGATCGAATCATCTTGGCTTCGATGGACCGGCGGCGCGGGCGATCGATGCCCTAACGGGGATGTATGCAGAACCCACCTTCAAGCCATTCGTCGAGGCAGTCCTCGATCAGATCAAAACCGGTTACAGCGGAATCACGAGGTGGAAGCAGTAGTGCAGGAGCACGTGTCTATTCTCGGTCTGTCCGGCGTAAGAAGTTGCCCGCCAAACGGTTTCCCACTCCTGCTAATCGATTGATAGTATCTCGATCAGAGTACGCGATGCGGGGGGTTTGACGCTGCAGCTGGTTGTGCCGTACTCACTGAATCATTATAATTCATGTTACTCGTCGATCTCCGGCGAGCATCGCGTGCGTCATCGTCATAGAGGCGCCGGCAGCCATGCTCTGAGTGCGCTTGGCCGGCGGCATGGCGGGAGCGCGATCAGCCGCGAATAACCCTAGTCTGTGTCGATTTCCGAGGCCACTCCATAAGGCGCGGCGGAGTAACCAAGGAGGTCGGTACACGGCAATTAAAGTTTGTCCCGAAAAATAATTAATATTTGGAGGAAGCAGTGGAAAATCCGGTTGTCGCGGTTGACCCGATGACCGATCCGCCGGGCAATACCAGGGTTTTGTTGATAGCGTTCCTGGCGTTTTCGCTCGGTTTTGCGGTTTGGGGAATGTTTTCCGCGCTCGCGCCTTTTTTGATTAAGTGGTACGACTTCAGCCCGACCCAGGTGCTCGTCCTTGCCGCTGTGGAGCCGCTTTTCGCGGCCGCGGTCAGCATCCCACTCGGCATCTTGACGGACAAGTTGGGCGGCCGGTTGATTTTCACGCTGTTGCTTCTAACCCTCACCATTCCCCTGTTTTTAGGGCCCTTCGCCCATGGCTATTACTCCCTGCTGCTGCTGGGGACGCTGCTCGGACTTGGAGGCGCGAGCTTCGTGGTCGGCAACGCTCATGTAGCGGCGTGGTATCCCAAATCGAAGCAGGGTACAGCCCTTGGCATCTTCGCTCTGGGCAATATCGGAATCACCGTCGGGATGATGACCGTCACGTTTTTGGTTACCCACGTGCTGGTCGGCCCGGACGGCTGGCGCCAGATATTCCCGATCTTCGCCATTTGCACACTGCTGATGGCGGTGGTCTACTGGTTTTTTACGTCCGATTCGACTTACGGGCAGCACAAAGGCGTTTCAGTGCGCGAAATCGCCGGCGTGTACCGTTCGGGCGTCGTGGTATGGCTGGTGCCGTACCTTTACTGGGTCTCCTTCGGCACCCTCACCTTCTTCGCGTCGTCGGTGCCGACATATCTGCTCGACCAGTGGCATGTGGATGCCGTCGGCGCATCGATGGTGTACACCCCGCTGGTGGTGGTCTGCGTCGCCATCACCCGGCCGCTGGGCGGCTGGCTAGCCGACCGTTTCGATCCATTGAGAATCCTGGGCTGGCTGTTCGGCATTATGGTCCTTCTGGCTCTGCTCATGACCGTGCAGATTTCACTGCAAGTCGAGCTGCTCGCCATTTATGGGCTTGCGCTGCTCTCCGGCACGGCCGCGGCGGCGGTCATCAAGCTTATCCCGCTCTACTTCCGGGAAGTCGGTGCAGTCAGCGGGCTGGCCAAGGCCGCCGGCGCGGCCTGCGGCTTCACCATGACGGTCACCCTGGCGTCCAGCAAAAATCTTCTGGGCGGTTACACCTTCGGGTTTGCCATCTGGGCGCTGATGAACGTCGCCGCGTTTTACATCGCGCTTTCCCGCGTCGGCTTCAGGCATGTAAAACCGGTTGACGCCATCCATTCAAACATCGACGTTGCGGTGCGGTTTCATGGCCAGGCGTGAACGGCGCGAAGCCGAATCGTCGCGGCGGCGCACTGTGCCAGTGCTGACATCGTTCGTTGGGCTGTTCGCGCTTTGCGCCGCAATCATCCCATCGCTCGCAACGCCGGCAGCGTCGGCTGCGTCGACTTACGTTGCGCCGCTATCGCGCATGCGGGAGAAGGCGCTGAAGCCGCACGACACGTTTAAGGAATGTGCGAATTGCCCGGAGATGGTGGTGGTGCTGGCCGGGAGCTTCACGATGGGATCAGCGAAAAGCGAGCCGGGGCGTTCTGCCGACGAAGGCCCACAACATCGGGTTAGGATCGCGCGACAATTTGCAGTCGGCCGGTTTGAGGTGACCTTCGACCAATGGGATGCGTGCGTGGCCGAAGGCGGCTGCAACGGCTACGGGCCCTCCGATGAAGGCTGGGGCCGTGGCCGCCGACCGGTGATCAACGTTTCCTGGGACGATGCCCAAGCTTACGCCGCTTGGCTGTCGAAAAAGACCGGCAAGTCGTATCGGCTGCTCTCGGAGTCCGAATACGAGTATGCGACGCGCGCCGGGACGCTGACGGCTTACCCCTGGGGCAACGCCGTCGGCAGGGGCAATGCCAACTGCCACGCCTGTGGCAGCCAATGGGACGCCAAGCAAACCGCGCCGGTCGGCTCGTTTCCCGCTAACAGGTTCGGCCTCTACGATATGGTGGGCAATGTCCGGGAATGGACGGAGGACTGCTACCACGACAACTACAGCGGCGCGCCGGCGGACGGCTCGGCCTGGATCAACGACGCTAACTGTTATCACCGCGTCGTGCGCGGGGGGTCCTGGCTCATCGCTCCTGCCTTCCTCCGCTCGGCGAGCCGCTACTGGTTCAGCACCGACTACCGGCTCAACTACCTTGGTTTCCGCGTCGCTCGGACGCTTGCACCTTAAATCGTTGTTCCTCTGCCGCCCACCCCGTATCAAGGCCGTCGGTGTTCCAGCCCGAAATTCCGCCGCGCTGTGGCAAACGGATGCAGAACGCCTTCATCGAGTCGTTCGATAACCGCGTTCGATGCGAGTGTCTGGAACGCACGCTGGTTTCAAATGCTGCCCGAGAGCACTACGAGACTATCGCACCTCCGCAAAAATCGGTGGCTGCGTGACGGGACCGAGCGCAATTAAATTGTCGGGCGACCCGTCAGGGAAAGAAATAAAAACGTGACATTGATAAGAAGGTCTGGGATGAGCTTTCACGACCTAGCCGAGTCAGCCGCCAGAATTCTGGCTGCGAAGGGCTATTCACGGCTCGATTCGGAGTCGGGCTGGTGCTGGCAGAACGAGATGAACCGGGTTCGCTTTGCGGCCCCGGCAAGCGCGCACCCTAAATTCCCCTACGTGGTTACGCGTGAACGCGTTAACCTGACTCCAGATGGAACTCGCAATCTGCAACATGCGCCTTCATCGCGCAATTTCGCCGCTCACGAGTCCCCAGAGCGAGTCGCAAAAACAATTGAAGAAAAACTCCAAAACCCGGATTGAGCAGCGCGGGGTATCTTTTGCACCGAGCTTGCCGATACCGGAGCCGGAAACGATCCCATCGTAGCGTGATGGAACCTGATAGAATCGAACCATGAGCACGAACACCTCACCGGCATTCGAGCCGTGCGAAACCTGCGATCACCCACTGGCCAGTCACATCGGCCCAACGGGTCCATGCGCTGCTGTGCTGGAGAACGCGGAGCGGTGCACTTGCGAGTCTTTCCGAAAAGCCCAGCCCTAAGAGGACCACCGCCGGTGCGAAAGCCCTTGTGCAACAAGGCCTGCAAAGCAACTCATTGCTTCGCATGTAAGGAGCCGGGGGTTCGAGTGATCGCATTACGGGAGAGCTCCGATGACCTTAAGTGAAGAGATCCGAAAGCTGTCTCCCGGCTATTTTGCGCTGGTGATGGCTACCGGGATCGTCGGCCTCGCGGTACAGGAAGCCGGATTTCAATCGCTGGCCGTCGCACTCTTTTGGCTCAACGTGGTCCAGTACCTCGCGCTTTGGATTTTGAGCGTTTGGCGCTTAATCTGTTATCGTAGCGATTTGATCGCCGATCTTACCGACCATCTCCGCGGCTTTGGATTCTTTACGTCCGTGGCGGCAACATGCGTGCTCGGGAGTCAGTTCGTTCTCATGTTCGCCGCTTACTCGACCGCTCTGGGGCTTTGGATCCTCGGTCTGCTGTTGTGGCTTGGGTTAACCTACGCCATCTTTCTTAGCATCATGATCAAGGAGGTCAAACCCACGCTCGATCGAGGCATCACCGGAGCGTGGCTGCTTGCGGTGGTTGCTACCCAAGCCATTACCGTCTTGGGCGCGCTCCTAGCTCACCACTTCGAACAACCCCACCGCTTATACACCAACTTCCTGGCGCTATCGATGTGGCTTTGGGGTGGCATGCAGTACATCTGGCTCATCTCCCTCATCTTCTACCGCTACACATTCTTTAAGCTTGCGCCAACCGATCTACAGCCGCTGCATTGGATCAACATGGGAGCGACGGCGATCTCCACGCTGGCAGGCTCGCTCCTGATAACAAACGCTCCCGATGCTTGGTTCCTGCGGTCGCTGTTGCCGTTCCTAAAAGGATTTACTATCTTCTTCTGGGCGACGGGAACGTGGTGGATACCAATGCTTGTCATCTTCGCCATCTGGCGCTATGTTTACAAACGCTTTCCACTGACATATGACCCAGGCTATTGGGGCGCCGTTTTTCCGCTGGGCATGTATACGGTTTGCACGTTTCAGATGGCGCACGCAATGCATCTGGACTTTCTGCTTTGGGTTCCCCGCGTGTTCGTTTACATCGCGCTGGCGGCCTGGCTTGTAACGTTCGCCGGCTTAGTGCATCGGCTGTTTTCCCTAGCTAGGGCATCAGATGACGCTAAACTTGGCAAGTCAGCGTGACTCGTCGTTGCCCCAGCCGCATCATCAAAAAGCCGGCGAGATATACGTGTAGTGGTATGTTGCTTGCAAGACGGCAATGGTCGCGACCATCGAAGGCACGACGATGGCACCGGGGATCAGATGCGTGAGGACGTCGTCCGCTACTTGCGCGGCCGTCATACCCGGGGGCGCGAAGCCCTTCTTGACCAGCAAGCGCGCCTGTTCTTCCGCCGCCGTGTGGCAGGTCAGCATCACCAGGCCTCGCCGTTGCAGCATCTCAATTGAGGTGTCTTGGTACATGCCCTTCTCGTCGTCAGGGTTCATGGCGAGATCGGCCGACGCGTGCCTGGCGAGGAAAACGTTCGACGTCACCGGAGCTCCGGCCGCGTCTTTGAGGTTGAAGAGTTCGCCGATGCGATATTTCTGCCAGAGGTAGTCGCTGTAGCCGTACGATGCCGAAGGCCCGTGATTGGCCATGACGATCGCGATCTCGTTTGCGGGATAAGCGAACCCGAACTGAAGTCCGTTGAACGAATTCTTGATGTTGTTGAAGATCGCCGGCTTGAACGCGATCGATTCGTAGAGTTGGCGGATCTGCACGGGCTTTCCGACGATGTTTGCGAACTCCTCGACCGCGAAATCCGTCTTTCGCTCGACCAGGTGCGTACCGCCGGGCACACTCGCCTGCGCCGACACTGTTCCGGCAGCGACGAGCGCAGCCGAGGCGGTCAAGAACGAGGTACGTTTCAATGCTATTCCTCCTTTGGCGAGGTGGGAGTCCCGAATCCATACGATTGGTAGATTTTTTGTGCCTGCGGCGTCTGGAGAAACCGCACGAATTCTCGCGCGAGCTGCGGGTGCGGTGCGCGCGCGACCGCCGCCGCTTCGTACGATGCTCGAACGTTCTGCGCAGCCGGAATGCGCACCGTCTCGATGGGCGCACCGATGCGCTGTTGGTACAGCGCTTCGGATATCCAGACAGGTCCCGCGTCGACGCGCCCGGCGATCAGCCACATAGGGGTCTGGCGGTGATGAATTTGCGTCAGCAGCGTTGTTCCGTTGCGAACCTTGGCCATCATGATGGTGTGAACCAACGCCTCTCCGCCCGCCTTCGCATACGCCAGCTCGATCTGCCGAGCGATGCCTTCCCATGCCGGATTCGGCATCGCGACGCGAACTTCGGCCCGACCGAGGTCGCGCAACGATTCAACGTGCTTAGGGTTACCGGCCCGCACCGCAATCGCCAACACGTTGGTCGCGTAGTCGATCGGCATAGTCACCAAACCGCTCCCCATGACGTCATTCATTCGTCGCTTTCCAGCCATGAAGACGTCGGGAGCGACGTCGACGATGAGCGATCCCATGTGAAGTGAGCCCGCGCGAAGCTGCCGCGCCAATATTCCCGGCGGAAGCGTCTCGTAGAAAACGCGGCGTACGCCCGAGTGCGAGTGTTCGAAGGCCGAGAGAAGCGCCGGCATGACCATCCACTGGTTGCCGCCGACGAAGAGGATGAGTTGGGCTCCGCTGGGATCGCCGTGCAGGTCCATCGCCTCGTCCGCGCCGACCACCGAAATCGACGGAGGCGCCGCCGAGATTCCAAGCAGCACGAGTGCGAGAACGACGCCGGCGCTCCACTTGCCCATTATATGCCGCCGGCATAGATCACGCGTCGCCTGCAACGATCGGCGCGCCGTCGAAGAATAAATCCTCGACGTCCTGGTATTTGCGCAAGCGTGTCTTGAGCTCGGGAACAATGATCACAGGAGACCCGCAGACAGGATGCAGAGGCTGCGCGTATGCGTAGCGCGCCGTCCC
>CAVYEN010000001.1:0-481743 GCA_963767725.1 Vulcanimicrobiota bacterium | reverse complement strand
TGTTTCGTGCTTCTTAACGAGGGTAGAATCAAGAATGTAATGATGTCCAAAGTTGATCTTGGAAAGACGCTGCATCTGTACGTTCGGCGTGAAGGCGGTCATCTCTTAGGATTGTGCACGGAGGCGCGTGTCGTCATCCCCGGTGACACGATCGAGGAAATTGTCGAGAAGACCGAGGCGCTGGTAGTTCGTTCTGCGCATCTACACCAAAAAAGGCCTTATATCGCGGTTCACGCGAGCGAAGACCTCCGAGCCGAAGTCGTTTAACGCCCGAAAGCTTTAGCGTCGTCGCGCGCGCCGGGTTACTGCTCAGCTACAAAATATAGGGTACGAGCCGATTCTCCTCGAGGACCGGAACGACGTCCAGGCGATCGAGCACGAGCGAGAAGGCAACGTCCCCGCCGAATCCCGCATCCTTCAGAGCACGAGCGTGACCGCCCATTGCGATCAGCGCCGGAAGCCTTCTCCTTGTTTGCACGAAACAACTCGCGAGCCGCGATCGCTTCGTCGTCGCAGTCGATTTCTCGGGAGCCGCCACATTTGTCCAAAATCGCTCCCGCGCACGCGAAGTCCTCGAGGCTGAAGGCTCCATCTTGTCCGGCGCAGATAAAGGTAACCGCCGCGACATCGCGCTTACCTAGCGCACGAGCCACCGCCGAAACGTTAGCGAACGCCGCGCAAAAAACCGGTTTCCTTCCGCTCAGCGCTTCCAACACCCGCGTTCCGTTCGTCGTGCGCATGACGATCGTCTTGGTACGCACCCTATCGTCGTATTCGCTCGGAGAGTTGCCGAAATCAAAGCCGGGAATCTTGCTGTTCTTCTCCTCGCCGCCCAATAGCGCGCCATCGATCGATCGGGCGACGCGTCTGGCGGCGCTCGCATGGCGGACCGGAATTACGGCTCGAGCACCGTGCGCCAACGCGCAAGCAATTGCGGTCGTGGCGCGCAAGACATCGACGACGACTAGCGCGCCGTCCTTCGGCGCGCGCCTTTGAGCGCTCCCATCAAAGTGGATCACCGAGGCCGTTAACGCCGGCATGCTAAGGCTAAGCGCTGAACCCAAGCGCAACGATCAAATCTGCGACGAATCGCTCGACAACGACGGGCAGCTGACGCCCTTCATTCACGACAACGTGCCACTCGCGCGGACGCAGCGCGATGGGCGGCTCGACTTCTCCAAGCGTACCCAAGTAGAGGTCGCGGCCGACAGCATCGCGCGATTGCAGCGCGATGCCTAAGCCCGCGCGGACGCACTCCCGAATAGCGCCGTTCGATCCGATCGTGAGCTGGTTCTCCGGCACGATCCCGAGTGCGTCGAAGAGTTCCACCGTCATTGCACGGGTGCCCGATCCCGGTTCGCGCAGGAGCCACGTCGCACGGGCGAGGGCCTCCGCATCGAGGGCGCACGAACGTTGCGCTATCAACGCGATCTCGTTCGTGCGGCGCCCGACCGTCTTGAACGCTCGTCCCACCGGCGGCCGTCCGGCAACGACGACTTGGGCTTCCCACGTCGAAAGACGTTCCCAAACCTGACCGCGATTCCCGACGTCGAGTTGCACGTCGATTTCGCGCTGCTGTGCAAAGACGAGTTGAAGCGCTTGCGGCAAGACGTGTTCGGCCACGGTCGTGACTGCCGCAAGCCGAACTCGGACGGCGCCCGCCCGCGCAGTGGCGCGGATCTCGGCATCCGCTTCATCGGCAAGCGCGAAGATGCGCCGCCCATAGGCTGCCAGCATTCGACCGGCATCGGTGAGCCGCACGCCGCGTCCGTCACGCTCCACCAGCGCGACGCCGCACGCGCGCCGGAGCGCGGCGAGCGCGGACGATACGGCCGGCTGGGATACCACGAGTGACTCGGCCGCCGCAGCTACCGAGCCGGTTTCAGCGACGCTCAGAAAGGTGCGCAGCTGGCTAGGCGTGTAGTTAAGCATTTGCTTATGGTTTAGCACAAAATCTGTATTTGACGCAAATATCAGCGCGTGTCAAACTTAACAGATGGACCTCATTACGCCTGAATCCTCA
Organism: Vulcanimicrobiota bacterium; assembly: GCA_963767725.1. GTDB lineage: Bacteria > Vulcanimicrobiota > Vulcanimicrobiia > Vulcanimicrobiales > Vulcanimicrobiaceae > Cybelea. Next base: position 479,720 of record CAVYEN010000001.1, on the reverse strand, counting down.
ACGAACGGGGCCGCCGATCGCTGGGCTTCAGGCGTCCTGCCGTACGCGAAGATGGGATATTACGATCCCGACTACGAGCCCAAGAGCAGCGACGTTCTATGCGCGTTCCGGCTCGTGCCTCAGCCCGGCGTCGACCCGACAAGAGGCCGCAGCCGCCGTTGCCGGCGAGTCGTCGACGGCTACCTGGACCGTCGTCTGGACCGATCGGCTGACCGCGCACGAACGCTACCAAGCCAAATGCTACCGCGTCGACCCGGTTCTCGGCACCGATCAGTACATCGCGCGTATTGCTTACGACCTTGACTTGTTCGAAGAAGGCTCGATTGCCAACCTAACCTCGTCGATTATCGGCAACGTTTTCGGCTTCAAGGCGTTACGGTCGCTGCGCCTGGAAGACATGCGCATTCCCGAGGTTTACGTCAAGACGTTTCAGGGCCCCGCCCATGGAATCGTCATGGAGCGCGAATACCTCAACAAATACGGGCGCCCTCTGCTGGGAGCGACGACGAAGCCGAAGCTCGGACTTTCTGCCGAAATTACGGGCGCGTCGTATACGAAGCGCTGCGCGGGGGTCTCGATTTCGTCAAAGACGACGAGAACATCAATAGTCAGCCGTTCATGCGCTGGCGCGACCGTTTTCTCTTCTGCATGGAGGCAGTCCAACGCGCGCAGGCCGCAACCGGCGAGATCAAAGGTCACTATATGAACGTGACCGCCGCCACGATGGAAGACATGTACGAGCGCGCCGATTTTGCCAAAGAGCTCGGCAGCGTGATCGTGATGATCGATCTTACCATCGGCTACACCGCAATCCAGTCGATGGCAAATTGGGCGCGGCGCAACGGGCTCATTCTGCACCTACACCGGGCCGGGCATGGAACCTATACGCGCCAAAAGACGCACGGGGTCAGCTTCCGCGTGATCGCAAAGTGGATGCGCCTGGCGGGTGTCGACCACCTCCATGCAGGAACCGTGGTCGGTAAATTGGAGGGAGATCCGAACACCACGCGCGGCTTCTACGACACCTTGCGCGAGGATTATGTTCCGGAGAATCCGCTGAACGGCATCTTCTTCGACCAGCACTGGGCCGACATGCCGGGAACGATGCCGGTCGCCTCCGGCGGCATTCACGCCGGTCAAATGCATCAGCTCATCGACTATCTGGGCGAAGACGTCGTGCTTCAATTCGGCGGCGGCACGATCGGCCACCCGATGGGCATCGCCGCCGGTGCGACGGCCAATCGCGTCGCTCTCGAGGCGATGATTCAGGCGCGCAACGAAGGCCGGGATATCGTCAACGAAGGCCCCGAAATTCTCAAGCGCGCCGCGCGGTGGTGCTCTCCGCTCGCACAGGCGCTCGACACCTGGAAAGACGTTACGTTCGACTATACTTCGACCGACACGCCCGACGCGATACCGACGCCCTCATAGCCTGCCATGGAATTGGTGACATCATGCTCGTGACACAAGGGACTTTTTCATATCTGCCGCCCCTGAGCGACGAACAGATTTCGGCGCAGATCGAGTACGCTCTCAAAAACGAGTGGTCCGTTTCGATCGAATTTACCGATGATCCCCACCCGCGCAACACTTACTGGGAGATGTGGGGCTTGCCGATGTTCGACCTGAACGACCCGGCGCCGGCCATTGCCGAGCTGCGCAAATGCCGGGAAACGTATCCAAATCACTACATCAAGATCAACGCTTACGACCGACGCGCGAGGCGCCAGACTACCGCGCTGAGTTTCATCGTCAATCGCCCCGCCGACGAGCCCGGTTTCGCGCTGGAGCGCATCGAAAGCTCCAACCGGCAAATTCGTTACCTCCTGCGCTCCTATGCAGCACTCGAGCCCCATGGACGTCGCTACAACCGATAAGGAGCGCATAGACGTTCGCGCCAAGCTCGACGAGTCGGGGATCGCGGACGTACTCGCGCGGCTTGACGGCGATCTTGTCGGGCTGCACCCCGTAAAACAGCGAATACGCGAGATCGCCTCTTTGCTCGTCATCGAGCGCCTTCGCTCCGATTACGGCATAACGGCGTCAAAGCCGTCGCTGCACATGAGCTTTACCGGCGAACCCGGCACCGGCAAAACTACCGTCGCGTTGCGAATGGCCGAAATTCTTCATCGCCTCGGCTACTTACGCAAAGGCCACATAGTCACGGTTACGCGCGACGACCTCGTGGGACAGTTCATCGGACACACGGCACCCAAGACGAAAGAAGTAATCAAGCGCGCGACCGGCGGCGTTCTCTTCATCGACGAGGCGTACTATCTGCATCGCCCGGAAAACGAGCGCGACTACGGTCAAGAAGCAATCGAGATTCTGTTACAAATGATGGAAAACGATCGCGACGATTTGGTGGTCATTTTAGCCGGGTATCGCGATCGGATGGGAACGTTCTTTGAGAGCAACCCCGGGATGCACTCTCGCATAGCGCATCACATCGACTTTCCCAACTATACAACCGACGAGCTCTTCGAGATCGCCGGCCTCATGCTGGAGCGGCAGCAATACAGACTCTCACCTACCGGCCGGGACGCGCTGCGCGAATATCTCGTATTGCGGCGCGACCAACCAAACTTTTCCAACGCACGAAGTGTTCGCAACGCGCTCGATCGCGCAAGGCTGCGACAAGCCAAGCGCTTGTGCGAAAGAGACTCCATCTCACGCGACGACCTTTTTCTTATCGACGCGCCCGACATTCGCGCGAGCCGAGTTTTCGAGGAGATTCGATGACGACGCAACCGCCCCAAGTGAATGGTTCGACTATTCGTCCCGTGATGGTCGCCGTCGGCGGCGACAGCGGCACGGGAAAAACGACGCTGACCCGCGGTATCTACGATATCTTCGGCGCGGAAAACATTCTTAACATTTGCCTGGACGACTATCACACGCTCGATCGCGAGGGGCGAAATCTGGAGCGCGTCACGGCGCTGAATCCGGTTTGCAACAATGTTCCCCTCATGGAAGAGCACGTATGGAACCTGCGTGAAGGGAAAGCGACGACCAAACCGGTTTACAACCACTCTAATGGTAAATTCAGCCAGCCTGAGCTGGTGGAGCCGCGCTCTATCATCATCGTTCGCGGTCTTTTTCCCTTGCTTACGGAAAAACTGCGATCCGCATTCGACGTGCGGGTCTGGCTCGATCCTCAGGACGAGCTCAAGTATCATTGGAAACTGCAACGCGACGTAGCGCAGCGCGGCTACATCGTCGAAGAAGTCATCGCGGCTCTGATCCATCGTCAAGACGATTTGCGACAGTTCATCATGCCGCAAGTGCGGCACGCAGATATCGTCGTTCGTTTCTTTACTACCTCTGGATACCTCGCTCGGCGCCGAAACGGCGGCGGCGACGAACATCTGCCCGTTTCGCTCATCGTTCGCGCCGAGCGATCGGGCATTCGTTTCGAGGATCTCTTTACGGGACTGGACGCAACGCATGCGATTCGACGCTACGAAGACGTGTATCGCGGCGAGCGGGCCGAAGTTTTGGAGATCGGAGCCGACATCGACCAACAAGAAGCAACGCATTTGGAAAACTGCTTGTGGGAACAGATGCCGGTGCACGCGCACGAGCGCCTGCCGCGGATTGGAACGTTTTTGGCCGAAGGAACGACGTCGTGCGTGAGCCCATCGCTCGCTTTGGCACAGCTGCTGCTCGCAAGCCGCGTGGCCAAGGCTCGCCATCGGCTCGGCGTCGGAGTTTTGGCCGGGCAGCCATGATCGAGTTCGACCTGCTGCTGGCTACCGAGGCTGCCGCCATCGCAGCGGGGCATCACGTCGGCCGACAAGACAAGTCGGCCGTGGATGCCGCGGCCGTCAACGCGATGCGGCGTTCCCTTGCGACTGGGCCTTTTGACGGAACCGTCGTTATCGGCGAAGGCGTCAAGGACCGAGCACCAATGCTCTTCATCGGGGAGCGCGTTGGAACGAGCGAAGGCCCCCTCGTCGACGTCGCCGTCGATCCGATCGACGGCACCACGCTGGCCTCAAAAGGCGGCGCGGGAGCGATTGCGGTCGTCGCCGCCGCGCCGCGCGGGTCTCTGCTGCGAACGAACCTCCATTACATGGAGAAGCTAGTCGCCGGCCCGCCGGGCCTGGGCGTTCTTTCTCTGGAGCGGTCGATAGCGGAAAATATCCGCGCGTTAGCTCGGGCGATGAATCGCGACGCGACGGAGATTACGGTCGCAGTGCTCGATCGTGCGAGAAACGGCTACGTTTTCGATGCTATAGCCGAAACCGGGGCTCGCGCGCGTCTCTTCACCGACGGCGACATCGCCAACGCCTTAATCGCGGTAAAGGCGGATCGCCCGCAGATCGACCTACTGGCCGGCATTGGGGGCGCTCCCGAAGGCGTGATAACCGCCTGCGCTGTCAAGGCGTTGGGCGGCGAAATGCAAGCTCGTCTCTGGATTCGAGACGATGCCGACGCACAGACCGCTCGCGATGAAGGCTCCCCTCTCGGAAAAATACTTACGCTGCGCGATCTCTGTGCCAGCGACCAGTCAGTCTTTAGTGCGACCGGCGTTACGAACGGAGAACTCCTCGACGGCGTTCGGTATTTTCACGGAGAGGCTCACGTCACTTCGATCTTGATTTCCGGTGTGTCCCGAACGGCGCGGGTGATCTCAGGAACGCGTTATACCGAATCCATAGCGAATTCATCGCAGGAGCTTATCGCATGAACGCACGAGATTTGGACCAGACTGCCGCGCAAATGGTGGCGCGCGGTAAAGGGATTCTCGCAATCGACGAAAGCAGCACGACGTGCAACAAACGCTTCGAGAAGCTAGGAATATCGGGCACTCCGGAAAACAGGCGCGCCTACCGCGAGTTGCTCCTCACGGCGCCGCAAATCGAAGAGTTCATCAGCGGCGCAATATTATACGAAGAGACGATTCGGCAATCGGCCGGTTCAGGCGAACCGTTCGTAACGGTGATGGAAGATCGGGGCATCCTACCGGGCATCAAGCTGGATACCGGCCTGGTCGTTCTCGCGGGCACCAACGGCGAAAAGGTAACTAAAGGATTGGACGACTTGCCTGAGCGCGCCGCAGCGTTTTGCGAGCTGGGAGCGAAGTTTGCTAAGTGGCGCGCGGTATTCGCGATATCCGACGCGACGCCGAGCGAAGCTGCAATCGCCGCAAACGCACATGCGCTGGCCCGTTACGCCGTCATTGTACAGGAGGCGGGACTGGTCCCAATAGTCGAGCCGGAGATTCTCATGGACGGCTCGCATTCACTCTCGCGTTCGTACGACGTGCACGAATGCGTTTTACGCGCCGTATTCAGCGAGCTCGCACGATTCCGGGTTCGACTGGAAGCAACGGTCCTCAAGCCGAGCATGGTTGTTGCCGGCAGCGAGAGCGTACCACAGCCCAGCGCCGCTCAAGTTGCCGACGCGACGGTAGAAGCGTTGAAGCGTTGCGTTCCAGCGGCCGTCGCCGGAATTGCATTTCTCTCGGGCGGCCAGAGCGACGAGCTCGCGACGATTCACCTCAACGAGATCAACTCGCGCGCACAGAGCGCGCCCTGGCCCTTGACATTCTCTTTTGGCCGCGCGCTTCAGGATAGAGCACAAAAGATTTGGGAAGGAGACGACGCGCGGATCGGGCCGGCGCAGACCGCGCTCGCACACCGCGCATATTGCAACTCCGCTGCCGCTCGAGGGGATTACGACGCGACCATGGAGGACGCCGCCGCGGCTTTCCCACGGCGCGTTCTCCAAACTGTATAAAAGAACGAGCGTTAACTCGAGCGTGCCTACGCGGCCGCGTTACAAGCGTGCATCCAATCCATGGCATTCTTATCCCCGCACATGGGCGTGGTGGCATCTAATAGCATGCATGTGAACCCATTCGTTCCCGACTGGACGGTTCGCATCGTGCCGTCCTTTTGCATCTCGACAATCGTCGCGCTTTTTACGACGGGCGCCGGAGCAGCCGCCATTACCTTTGCGATGTAGTCAGAATCCGACGTGCCGTTCATCTGCTGAGCTTGAACACTGGCGGGAGCCACGCTCGCCACAAGTGCGATTGCAGATGCTAAGAAAGCGTAACTAAACATTTGTTGCCCCTTCAAAAATTTGCCGTGTCACTGGTGGAGTTAAGCTCCATGCGCTTCCGATCATGCTGCCAAATCGTTAGGGAATAGTCAAGAATAAGCTCTAAAGCTTGACACGGGCGATTATCGCGTTGTCTACAAGTCTCTTACGGCCCCACGGGACGCCCGTCGCCGTCTCCGGAACGCACCGGACGCCGAATAGCACGTCGCGCCGGCATTTGCCCGCTAGGTCAACATTCGGTGGTACATCCAAAACAGCTCGTCACGCTGATAGCCGTGAGATAGATAGAGCCGTTGTGCGGGCTCGTTCGTGATCGCGGTCGTAAGGCTCAGTCGCGCCGCACCGGTCTTGCGCGCAAAATTTTCGGCGTAACGAAGCAGCGCGGAAGCGATGCCGCGTCGACGGTGCGATGATGCAACGAACAAATCTTCGAGGATCCACATCGGAAGCAGCGCGAGAGTGTCAAAAGACGGCAGCAAGTGTACGAAACCGACCATCTCGGCGTCGCTGTCTTTCGCAATGAAAAACCGGGTCGTTTCCGCCGCGCGCCTTTTCTGGACGAAGCGCCGCGTCAGCCGGCAAGTCGGGGTGGCGCCCGTAAAAGATTCGGTACGCGTCAAAAAGCCGAGCAAGGTCCTCGACGTCTCTCTCGTCAGGCTTGCCGATTGAAACAGGACCGCTGTGTAGGGAATCGCTCATGGCTTTAGAGTCTATCAAAGCCGACTGCAAGCTGTGGCTTGCCCGCATGAGGCCGACACCCCGCATTGCTTGCCAAGCAATGCCGCATGCGAATAGCCGCGTGCGTCGCACGCCGGACCCTCCGGTGAGTTCGAGTATTGGCAGGTCTGCCTGCCGAAGCAGCGCTCATGCTGCGTAGATCGTTCATGCGCTTAACTGCCGGTGCATTCGCAGGTGCGAAATCACGAATGCTGCAAGCAGCGGTTGCGAGCGAGGCTGACTCCGCTGTCGTTTGATTTTCACAGTAATTTTGGGAGAACCTTCATCACCGGCTGTACTTGCAAGCTCAGGCGTACGGCTACATTGCACGAGGCAAGTCACTCAATCCTACAAAATATGTGTGGGATGCCGCAGCAGCAAGCGCATTTGAGGAATACCGGGGCTTTCGCCGGCACAGCGCGCGGTTTGGGAAGCAGCGCTGCGCATCTACATAAAATTCGGTTATTCGGACTTGGATCTTCTCGGACAAGCGATGGCAACAATCGAGGCGGAACTGCTGAACCTTCCCGACCAGACTGCGCCTCAAGCGACGAGTTCGCTTCCGGCACCTCTCTGGGAAGCACTCCGAGCAGCCGCGCCGATTTATCAACAAACCTATTGGACGATCGACGATCGTGGCAACCGTGAATGGATTGCGATGGTACGTCCACTTGTCGAGCGATACACGACTCAACTTACGAGCTCCTTGCGACGCGCGTATCAGACAGCATGGCCGCTTGGGCCTTATCGCGTCGACGTCACGCGCTATTCCAACTGGGCCGGCTTCTATACGAACGTCGATCCGATCCATACAGTAGCTTCCACGAGAGATCTGCGTAATAACACGACGCTTGCTAGCGTGCCTAACCACGGAACGACGGCGCTCGAAATTCTCTTCCACGAAGCTTCGCATACCGTTGTTACTCCCGGCTATGGCACGATCGGAACCGCGATCGAGAATGCCGCCACAGCCTTGGGTATAAGCGAACCTGCAGGGCTGTGGCACGCCGTTATCTTTTATACGGTGGGACGCGTAGTCGCGGACGCCGTGCTTGTGAATGAGGGCCAGCATTACGAAATGATCGCGGATTCGGTCAATGTTTATACCGACGGCTGGAGCCGGTACCGTGCTGCGCTTATTTCCTACTGGGAACCTTACCTCGATGGCAAACAAATCCCACTCGAGGATGCGTTGAAAGGCGTCGTGAGTTTCGCCTCGGCGCGTGATTAACCGCCGCGTTTTTCCCTGCCGCCCTAGAATGCCTAGGTCGTAGAACACGTTTCAAGAGGAATTTGCCATGAATGACCGGGCTGCTCCAACCAATATCGACGAGTACATAAACGGCTTTCCGAAAGACGTACAACAGCGACTACGAAAAATGCGCCTTACCATAAGAAAGGCTGCTCCAAAAGCCGAGGAGACGATCAGCTACAACGTCCCGGCCGTCACGTTGGGCGGCAAAAAGCTCGTTTGGTTCGCGGCTTTCAAATCACACGTTGGCTTTTACCCGGGCGCTGCGGCCATTGCGGCATTTAAGAAAGAACTATCGGCGTATAAAATCGCAAAAGGATCGGTGCGATTCCCTTTCGAGTCTCCTTTGCCTCTCGAGTTGGTGAGCCGAATCGTGAAATTTCGCGTCGATGCGAACCGTGGCTCGACGAACTTGCCGCAAAAAGGGTGATCGCGATCGCGCGCCGCCTCACTTGTCGCGGGTTGGGGCGGCGACGGATTTACCACTTTCGCGCCAAGCGTGACTCGACCGGCCGCGTAAGGTCGCTCCCCTCTCTTGGAACGCGATCGGCGACGAACCGTAACGCGGGACAAATGCCGTTCTCGCGCGACGAGCTGCGCCGCCGCCTTGATCTGCGCGACGATCGAGCCATAGAGCGCCGCCCGATCGGCCTGTAAGGTTGCAAGCTCTGCCGCAATATCGCGCCTAGACTGCGCGTCCGCAGCGGCGGCTCGTGCAAAGCGCTGCGCCAAGTCGCGGGCAGCCGATCGCATGCCCCCGGCGATGCTTTGGGCACTGCTCGACGGGGCATAGGTCTCGCTGAAAGCGGCGAGCTGTGATGCCAAGGGAACGTGCGAGCAGTCGCAGCCTCTTCATTGAAGACGCGCTGCAGAATAACGTAGTTCGCTGCGGACTTGGCGCGTAGCTGGGAATCCATCGTGTCCGCGCTCGCCGATGCCCCGTTTTCGAGCTGCGCGCGATACGCCGCCAGCTCCTCGGCATCGGCACGCCGCAGAGCATCCACTGCGACTGCCTCGCTTTTGTTGAGCGCTGCGAGCTCGGCTTGCAGAGGCGCGCGTCGTGCTGCGCTCAGGTGCAAATCGTCGAGCTTCAATCGCAGCATCAACCGCTTCACGGCATGGCGGCGCGCAAGTTCGTACGCGAAGGCCGACTCCTTCTCGCGCAGTTGTTGTCTGCCTTGCCGAATATGCTCGCTGCGTTCGCTCGGCGATACTGCCGCTGTACGCTTGGAGATTCGCGTTCGTTTCGGCAACGAGCTGTGTCGTCGAAGCGGCCATTTTGCGATCGGCCGACTGCCGAGACCGCAGCAAAGTTGAAATGCCTTGTTGCTCGCGAGCGAGGGCCCCGGCGGGATTGCGCGCCCCGATCGAAGCGGCGCGTGATGCGGCCGACGCCGCGTCGTTCTGCAGCGATGCCGCGGAATGCGCCGCCGAAAGCGCGGCATCCTGTAGCCCGGCGACGCTTTGAGTGTGACGCAATGCTCGGATCTCGCGATCGTACTGCGCCAGCACTTTGTGCAATGGGTGTGCCGTCACCAAGCGCGGCAAGTCGATGAAGCCGACGTCGGCGGCGCGTGCGTGCGCTGCAGGCGTGAAGGCAACGCCTAAAAGTAAGCCCGCTAAGGCGCGCGTCGTCACTCTCACCAGAACCTCCAGAATCTTCGCACGTACGAAAACGTGACGCCGTTCGATCCGCTAATCGGCGTAAACGAGGTCGCCGGATTGACGTTGAGGACTGAGGCGCCGATCGGCTGTGGCTGCTGTAGCGCAAAGAGGCTCGGTCCCTCTGAGGTGAAGGCGGTGAGCCGCAGACCCGTCGTGGGGTTTGGATGAGCCTCCAGGGCAACGCTTTGCGTTCGCGGATACCCGAAGCTCTGCGTGTAGATCGCATTGACGAACTTGCCGAACGCCTTCACGGCATTGACGCCGATTCCGCTTTGTACGTTGGCCGTGATTTGTACCTCGGAGAATCCGAGCGCGTTACCGACCGACGCTGAGAGCGGCTCGAGCACGGTGCGCGTAAACGCGGTATTGAGCTGACCCAGCGCGAGCGTTTGGGCGGCAGAGGTCGCCGAGAAACCGCCGCCGCCCGTCGATCGCACGCCTTGCACCGCGCCGAACTGTTGCGCTCCGACCAGTAACCCCAAGATCTGCTGCTTGCTGTACGGCGGATCCGAGGCCAGGGTGAGATTCATGTTCGTCACCGGCCCGGTCACACGCAGTTGTATTGCCGTTGCGGGATCAGGCACGAATGTCGTAGCGAGGGCGTTCACGTCGGGAGTCAGTCCGCCCGAGGGGTCGAACGTCACTTCACCTCGCTCGATGTTGAATGCGCGATAGAAACTCAGGGTACCGCCGGTCGAACGGAAGCCTCCGGCAAGCGTCGGCGCATTCAGGGTCCCGCCGAGCCGCACCGCTCCGGTCGTACCAATGTCGACGTTTGCGCTCTGCACGCGAACGTCGGAACCCGCGGTAACGTGCAAGCCGCTGAAGGCGACTTTCGGCAAGCCATGCTGCGGCGTACCGCCCTTGTTCATCGTGAGAAACGCGCTCAGCGGAATCCGTGCACTCGATATGGCGAGGTCGCCACTCATCGTGGGAAGCGTTCCGGAATTTCGAACTATAGCCACGGCGCCGTTGAGGGTCCCTTGAAAATAAGCCGGAAGATCCAGGCGCACGTTCGTTGCTGCGCCCTGCAAGTCGAACGCCGCCTCAGCAGGATGGCGCAAATCGGCGAGTGATGCGACTGCCGAAGCCGTCAGTCGTCCGCTTCCGACCAAGGCGTGAGATTGCAGCTGCGCACGAGTTCCGCCAAACGCCAGCGTTGCTGCGATGCCCGTGATCGGCGATTTCTCCATCGGTCCATTGAACGCTCCGCCGTCGAGCGTCAACGTGCCGTTGAGGTTCGGCGCCGCAATCGTTCCACCGGCGTTCACGCTCCCGTCGATCCGCCCCGTGAGCTGCGTTCCCTTTGGGAGCAGGCCGGCGAAGTTCGACAGCTCGACGTCTTGCGCGACCATTGCGCCGGAAATCGGCCCCGTGTTCGCAGCAACGCCCGTCGCCGTCAACGCAATCGGCATCGCCGCCGAAATGAGCGCCTTACCGCGTTCTAGATCGATCTCGCCGTTTTGAACCGCGAGCTTGTGTTTGTCGGCACTCAGCTCGGCAGCAACACGGGGAATCCTCAGATTGCGATAGCGGACGTTCTGCAATGCAATCGTATCGCGCAGCCGCAGCATGGCGCGGGTACCGCCGATATGCAACGTCGACCTCAAGCTGCCGCTGATGCCGAAGTTTTTACCGGTTGCGCGCGTGAGAAAGTCGCCGACGTTCGGGCTCGTACTGGTTATGTCAAGCGCGAGCGAATCGGTTTCGCGCAACCCAAAGGCGCCCGATGCCTCGGTCGTCATCGACGGAACATCAAGTACCGCCGACTCGATCGTCCCGCGACCATGCAGCGCCGAAGCAACGATCTCAAAGCGGTCGATCGGCATGCGCCCCGCGGTTCCTCCGAAGAGCGCCGCGCGTGCCCGCACCGCGAGATCGGGATACGTGCCCGCGAGCGCCGTCTGAGCATCAAGCCGTCCGGTGAGTGGAATGCTGTAGCCCAGCATCGGCAGCCATATCGCAAGATCGAGCCGGCGCGCGCTCGCCTTGAGGTTGACGCTTCGCGACGACGGCGACATCGTGCCGTTGAGCGCCACTTCACCGGTGGGACCGCCGAAGCTCAATGCCGTCGCGATCGAATCCCGCACGCTGCTCCATCGCGCGCCGACGTTGCCAAGCTCGATGCGACGAAATCGAGCGTTGGAGAAGCTCGCGTCGCCGCTGGTCGAAAGCACATGCGTACCGACTACGCGCGCGTTGAGCGCGAGGGATCCGTTTCCACCAAACGTGTCGCCGGTGTCGAAGAAATCGTTGAGGTCGGCAAGGTTGAGTTGGGGAGCTTCGAGCGAAACGTCCGCCGCGCCCGCACGGCTCACGCTCGCGCTCAACGAAATCGGCGACGATCCGATGACGACGCGGCCACCCGTGACGGAAACGGCGCTCACACCGCCCCGCAAAGCCGCTTCGAAATTTCGAAAGGTAAGCCCGTTGATCGCCCCTTCGGGCGCGCTGAGGCGTCCGGCAAAGGATGGCGCGGAGCCCCTGCCGCGCACATGAAGGTCCGCGTCGATGCTGCCTTGCACGAGCTGCGCCTTCTGCGGTGGTTCCACCGTTGAAACCAATGCATTGACGTCGGACGAGTGAATCTGCGCGGCGAGATCGTACCGCGGCGCGAACGCGCCTTGCGGCGAGACGCCGCTGACCGTTCCATCTGCAGCGAGGAAGAGTGGACCGATCGCGACGGCAGCGTCGTGCACGTCGAGCGTTCCGTTCTCGTAAGCGAGTCCGGCATTGCCGTTGACGGCGAAGTTGCGATAACGCCCGCCGGCGATTATGACCGTTCCGGCAATCTGCGGGGAACGCGTCGTGCCGCCGACCGTCGCTCCGAAATCTCCCTGCGAGCCCAGCTCACCGAATATGCCGCCTTGCAGCGCATCGCCCCGCATCGCAACGCTGCCCTGCGCCGTTGCAACGCCCCACCTGCCCGCGAGGCTTCCGTTGCCGGCAATCGTGATGCCGGCCCGAGTTCTGGTGCCGAAGAGGGTCGCGCTCAAGTCGCCCTTTGCGGCTGGAAGCGGAAAGTCGCGCGCTTCAAGCAGTCCCATGCTGGCCCCGCCGGTTCGCCGCAGTGCGATACGAGTGTAAAGCGTGCCGCGTCCGCTGCGCGCGTAAAGCGGTCCGACCATTCCATTGCCACGTTGGTCGACGTTGAAAACAGCGTCGAGGGCCTGCGCGCCGCCTGCCCCCCACAAGGCGCCGCGTATCGCGATTGCCTTTGGATCGTTGGCAGTCGCGAGCGCAGCTGCGTTCAACGGAACCTCCGGCAGCACGACGTTCAGATAAGGGACACCCCCGGACGGGGAGTTTGCTTGCACGAGCATCTCGATTGCGTTGGGTTCTTGGCTCAGCGATGCACGACCCCGAGCGCGCAGGCTCAGGCGGCCATACATGCTTCGAAAGTCGATGATGTCGGCTTCGCGTCCGTCAAACGCAAGAAGGCCTTCAATATTCTGTAGCGTCGTCCCCGCATACGTCGTGTGCGCGGAGCGCACGGCGATCCAGGTGAGCGGTGATTTTGCATTTCCTTCAACGAGCAGGCCGAAATTGACCGGCCCGCGTGCGGGAAGGCGCCGCGCTTGCGCGAACGCGGTTCGAAGTTGCACGAGGTCGCCGCTACCGCGCACGACCACTCGGAGTCGCGGGCTCTGCAATTGGTAGATTCCGCCGGTGACCGTTGCGGGTATGCCGGCAAGATTAGCCCGCAGCCCCGACGTCAACACCCCATCGTCGTACACGTCGATCGGGCCCTGCACTGCGGTCACCGGCTTCGCAAGCCCGGCGATGACGATGCGTCCTTCGCCGAAGGCTGCGCTCGCGCCAAGATGCGGACGCAAACCGTTTGCGCTCCGGACGCCGAAATAACGCGCGTCGAGGTCGGTAACCATTCCCGATTGCAAGTGAAGCGTCTGCGAATTCACCACAAAGTTCAAGGCGGCGGCAACCGGAAGCCGCGAGGCGGTCCAGTGCTGATCGATGAATCCGCCGTTTGGGTCGATCACGCCACGGCCTGCCAAGGGGTAGAGCCGATCCGGACGCTCGCCGTATTTAAGCGTTACTTCGTACGTCGAGCGGCCGGCCGTCGAGATATTCGAATCGACGTCCAGGTTTTCGGCGTACAGCCGTCGTTGGTTTGGCAGCGCGAACGCGCTTTGGTTGATTACAACAATCGACCCGCCGCGCACACGCGCGCGCACGGCGAGCGGCGCTCCGCGGCGAGCGGCGCTGGGGCTAAACCGCGGGAATTGGCACATTGTACGTTCCATCGGCATGGCGAACGATCGTGACGTGCGGGAAATCGGCTTCCACCGATTTTAAACCATACAGGCGTCGTCCGCCTGGGAGCAGATCGCGTAGATCGTAACCAACCTCGAGGCGAGGAATCCACGCGATCGCTTCGTTGCCAAGCGACGACACGTGTACATTTTCGAATACTGCACGATCGCTCCCGATATGTGTGTGACCGAAGGACAGGTGCACGTGGCCGAGCGCCTGGGCACCTCCGACGATCGCCAGGCGCAGTAAAGTCTGCGACTGCCAAAATGCAACCACGGCGAGGCAGAAGAGGGCAATCGCGGCTGCCGACCACCACCGGCGCTTTCGAGTGCCCTTCATCCACAACTTCTTCCCAAGCACGGGGCCGCTTATTGCGCTCGCAGTATTCCTGAAGAGTTGCTGAGCCTTCCGTGGGCAGTCACGCGGCCTATTTTAGAGGCATTCCTTCCAATCGCGACGATAGCTCGTGTCTCGCGGAGCGAGTCCGAATATTCGTCTGCTTATCGTGCGGTTTCGATTTGAAACACATCTTCGACCTTCAGCCAACGCGTGGAAACGGCAGGCGTACCGCGTTGTTGAACGGCTGCGGCGGCCACGTGGTGCGACGTCGGCTTATATACGAAGAAATGCCAACCGCCGATCGCGAGCGGTTGGCCATCTTCCCCCCATTCGACGGTGATGCGTTCTGGCGCATCCAGCCCGCTCCCGGTTCCCTTCAGGTAAGCTTCCTTAACGACCCATTGGGCGAAAAACCACTCCCGCCGTCGAGCCATGGGAAGACTGCCGCACCGCTCTCGCTCCGAGCTCGAAAAGAAGTGCCGTGCGATCAGCGTGTCGTCGACGTTCGACGACGTCTTTTCCGCGTCGATTCCAACTTCTGTGGCGTCAGAAACCAAACAGATCGCCAAGCCGTCGGTGTGCGTCAGGTTGAACCGCAGGGATTCAAAGCCGTCGGGCCCGGCAATCCGTGGTTTGCCATCCAAGCCTTTGTCGAATGTCCACTCGGACGGGTGTACTCCGGCATGCCGCGACAGCGCCGTCCGGCATAAGACGCGTGCGGTCAAATACTCGTGCGCAAGACTCTTGGTTGGAAACTGGTCGTAGCGTGTCCGTTCGTCCGGCGAAAGCCACGCAAAACATCGATCGCGCAACGCCCGCGCGGCGAGCTCTTCGGGGCATACCTGCCACGCGTGCACCTCATCGAGGAGAGCGTTTGAGCTCGACGATCTATTCGAAACTCGCATCGCCATCGTAGGCGCTTGGGTCCCAAACGCTGGGTTCGCGCAGTTCCGCATCGAGCGCCGGATCCGATGCTTGGTAATAGAACTTCCAGTTCTCGAGCTGCTTACGGCGAGGAGCGAATTCGTCGACGACGCGCATCTTAGGCACGTCACGTCCGAGGTACTCGAGAATGTATAAGTCTTCTTTGGCGCAGCGCCGAAGTGCAACCTCGAGAAGGCCCGAGAGAAAGTCGACTTCAGGTTCGATACTCTGATAGTCGACGAGGCGCATGCCGCGGATTCCTTGCCTGTCGTCATGAGTCAGCGCGGGAAGTCGAAAGCCGTGATCTTGGCGCGTGAACGTGCAGTACGCGCGAAGTTGGCCGTTTCGAGATGCGGTTAGAATCCACAGTCGTCTTTTGCGCATCGGTATGGCGAAATGCCAGGACAGCGCTGCTGAGCTGCGTTCCGCCAAGAGCTTTTCGGGATTTTGGCGGACGAGTTCTCGCCAAAACTCGTCAAACTGGACGTCGAACCCGTCGAGACTATCGACGGTAAACGAGCCTTCCGCTTTTTGAAGCGGCTTGCTCGTAGTGACGTCGCTCATCCAGAGGGCCGCACCGACCGGATACGCGAGGAGCTCGGAAAGCGGCGTGTTTGCGGATTTTAGAAGCCTTTCCGCAAATCCACGATATCCCGTGACCCAGTACGACATGCTGTCCCAACGACCCAAAGGAATCGGCGCACAGAATTGGCTGAACATTCCGTGTGCCGCGCTGCTTACGGCGTTGTTGATGACGAGATCGACTCCGGGCTGATTGAGGTACTCGTCCATGAGCTCGAGGGCAAAGCCCCGATACTCGACTGGGACGAACCAGGCGCGGGCAACGGCCGAGATGAGACTTTCACCTCGAAACGTATACGGCGACCACGCCGTTCCCATGCAGCCAACCACTTCTCGGCGGTCCGTCTCGAGCACCCAGCCGATCGGAAAATCCTTACCGAGACGAACGCGCACCGGATTATCGAGCCAGAGGCCGCTCCAGTCCTCGTATGCGGGAACGTCGAGTGAATGTTCCAATCCTAGCCGTCGAATGTGTTCGTAATCTTCGAGCTGCGCCGGACGGAGCCGTGGAATCGAAACCGGCGGTGAGTTGAGCGATTGGCGCGCTTCGACGTCGGCGTTCACTAGTAGAGGCTAGCGTCGCCGTCGTAGGCCGACGGGTCCCAGAATTGCGGCTTGTGCAGCTCCGCGTCGAGTTTCGAATCGGCTGCGCGGAAAAGGAAGGTCCACGTCCCAACAGGACTCTTGTAGAACGCGTGTTCGTCGAACGCGCGAAACTTCGGCAAGGCTAATCCGGCGTGCTCGAGCCTGTAGAATCCCTGCGCGGTGCCTCGCCGCAGCGCCATCCGTATGAAGCCCGGCAGCAGATCTAGCTCTTCATCGATGCTTTGGTAGTCGACCAGACATATGCTCCCGGGGCTGTGATTCGAATCTACTTCTTCGGTAAAAAGGCAGTAGCCGATTAATCTTTCGCGTCTCGATGCGGTAAGAATCCACAATCGCCCACTCCGCATCGCGGTGAAGAAATGCCAGGACAGCGCGAGACTGCTCCGCTCGGCCAGCAACTTCTGCGGGTTTTGCCGCAGTAATTCGGCCCAGAATGCGTCGAACCGGGAATCGAATGCGCTAGCCGTATCGAAGAGAACGTCGCGCGGCGGGTCGGCCAAAGGCTTCGCACCCATGGTCTGCTTCAACCAGAGAAAACCACTCGCGGGATACGAGAGCAGCGAAGCTAATGGAACGCGTAATTTCCTTAGGGCTACTTCTGCAAACGATCGACGGTGCGCTATAAAGCACGACGTTGCGTCCCATCGGCCCACTGGGATTGGGTCGGAAAGTTGTTTTAACGTCTCGATTGCCGTGGGTCCGACGGTCGTGCTGATGAAAAGGTCGGTGGACTGATTGAAGTATTCGTCTATGAGTTGGAGAGCAAAGCCTCTGTAAGGAGCGCTCACGCACCAGAGGGCACTCGCGGCAGAAATTAAGTCCTCACCGCGGAACTTGTAGAGAACCGGGACGGTCTCCATGGATCCGACGATTTCGCCACTCGTGCTTTCGAGAACCCAACCAATCGGCGAGCCTTCGCCAAGGCGTTGCCAGACTGGATTTTCCCGCCAGCGATGATCCCAGTCCCGTTCCGACGGTACCAAAATAGAGTGGTCGCATGCCAGTTTACGGATGCCGCCATAATCTTCGAAGCGCATGGTGCGGAGGTTGGGGGCTGCGAGGTCGCGGATTACGTCCGCGCCCCCAGTCAATCGTTGCAATCAGCGTTTATCCGTTAAAGGTGAGCGGAAGCGATTTCAAACCGCGCAGGCCGAGGTTTTCGCGCCAAACGAGCTTCTCATCCGTAAGCTCGAGTTTAGGGAAGCGCTCCAAGAGTGTTTCGAACGCGATCTGCCCTTCGATACGAGCGAGAGGCGCTCCGAAGCAGAAGTGCGCGGCCCACCCGAAGGCAACGTGTCGATTGTCCGATCGTTCAAAGTCGAGCCGATCGGGATCGGGAAATCGCCCGGGGTCCCGGTTGGCGGCAGCCATGACGGCGATAACGGCATCGCGCTTATGTATCTGCTTGCCGCCAAGCATCGTATCGCTCGGGGCTAAACGCGCGGTCTGCTGGCTGGGACTTTCATAACGCAACAGCTCTTCCACGGCTTCCGGCATGATCTCATTGTGTGCGCGAAGTTGATCCGCTTGTTCGGGATTTCGTAGGAGGGTCAGCATGCCATTGCCGATTAGATTCGTCGTGGTTTCTTGACCGCCCACCATTGTGACGATGCAGTTCGCAACGA
This sequence comes from Vulcanimicrobiota bacterium, assembly GCA_963767725.1. GTDB lineage: Bacteria > Vulcanimicrobiota > Vulcanimicrobiia > Vulcanimicrobiales > Vulcanimicrobiaceae > Cybelea. The sequence goes on along the minus strand of CAVYEN010000001.1, from coordinate 461,663 downwards.
TTTCTTCATCGGTCAGTCGATCTCCGTCGACCACGGTGGACATCAGCGAATGCACCAAGCCGGGACGAGGCTTTTTCTTTTGCTCTAAAATATTGTTTTGAAAATAAGCGCTCAAACTTTCGACGCCGTACAGCGCGTCGGCGAGCCGATCGGGGTTATGCTGGAAGTTGCCGAGCATTCCGGCGAACATTCCGGACCAGTCTTTCAGCTTTACGTGATCTTCCGGCGGAACTCCGAGCATTTCGGCGGTCACGATGGCGGGCAGCGGCTCGGCAAAGTCGGCCAACACATCGATGTGTCCGTTACCGCGAGCTTGGACGTCATCGATTAGCTTCGTCGCGATCTGCGCGATGTGGTCGCGAAGGACGCGCACACGCGCGGGCATGAACGCCGGAGCCGCAAGTTTACGCAATCGAGTGTGCGCGGGCGCATCCATGAAGAGCATCTGCTTGACCATGACCTTCGCAACGGGGCTCACTTCCGCCGCACCGAGGCTCTCGAAAAACTCGGGCGAAGGTGCCCGGTCGGCGGAAAAATGCGTAAGCACGTTAACGACGTCGTCATATCCCGTTACCACCCAAGCATGCAGGTAGGGATCCCAATGAACCGGATCCTCCTCGCGCAGACGATGGTACAACGGATATGGATTCGCCAGCACCTCCGGGTCGAGAAGATTGCTGAGGCTCAGTGAATACTCGGAGGCGGTGCGGGCCATCGTTTCAGACCGTCCTTACGCGGCGTCGGTCAAGCGGCAGACTTCAGTGGCGAGTGCCACGATGGTCGGCGCCAGAAAGAGCTGCCGAAGCGTCAGCTTCACGCCGAAGGTCTCACGGATACGTGCAACGAGCTGCACGCCAAGCATAGAGTGACCGCCGATCATGAAAAAGTTATCATCCGGATTGACTGACGAACGCCCAAGCAGCGTCCTGACTATGGCAGCGATTTGGTCCTGTACCGCGTTGCTTTCCTTCGAGACGTCGGTCGCCGTTGCGGGACTGGGCAGCAGGTTCTCGCGAGTCGGCGCGGGCAATGCCGACATATCGAGCTTGCCGTTCGCCGTTATCGGCAGGGCGGCCATCATGACGAACGATGAGGGAATCATATAATCGGGCAGACGGGCCGCAAGAAACTCGCGCAGGTCGCTATCGTTGAGGTTCGCATCGCGACGGGGAACGATATAGGCGACAAGCGTAGGTCCGCTCTCTCCCGTGTCGCGTACCGAAACAATGCTCGTCTCAATCCCAGCGCATCGATTCAATTGCGTGACGATCTCACCAAGTTCGACACGATATCCGCGAATCTTGATTTGATCGTCGAGCCGTCCAAGGAACTCGAGTTCTCCGTTCTCGAGCAGTCGCGCTTGATCGCCCGTGCGATAGATGCGCAGACGTTCTCCGGAAGCAGCCGAGTACGTGACGAACCGACTCGCCGTTTCCTGCGGGAGATTGCGGTAACCGCGGCCAACGAGCGCGCCGGCAACGCAGAGTTCCCCGGGCTCTCCGGGCGCAACGGGCTGCAAATCCTCGTCAAGAATCAACGCAGTTACATTTGCGATTGGGCGTCCGATGGATGGCGGAGCCTGGGAATCGCCGCTCGGCGATACTATCCCCGACGTCGTTACGACGGTACATTCGCTGGGGCCGTAGTTGTTTACGACAACGAACGGGAGCTCCGCCAGGGGCCTTCGGTTCAACCGATCGCCGCCGGTCAGCAACGTATGAAGAGCCGTTTCGCCAGGCCAGCTCATGTTCAGCAGCTGCTCCGCCAGAATCGTCGGCACAAAGCCGATCGTGATCTTTTGCGCGACGATCCAGTCGCGAAGCGCCTCGGGCGAGCGGCGAGTCAGTTCATCGGCCACATGCACGCTCGCTCCCGCCGTAAGGTAGGGCCAAATTTCCCAGCCTACAGCATCGAATCCGAGCCCGGCGATCTGACTCGCCCGGTCGGCCGCCGTTACCTCAAACGCCGACTGATGCCATGCAATGAGATTGCAAAGGTTGGTATGAGTTATTTCGACGCCTTTCGGTTCTCCCGTCGAACCGGACGTGTACACAACATACGCGAGCATATCCGGTTGGATATTCGGTTCGGCGAACGGCGCGAGACCCGGCGTCTGCGTCCCGTCGACATCGATCACGGCAAAGCGGGTTTCGGTCAGATGTCGAGCTATGCTCGGCTGGGTAACGACTGCGATAGCGCCGGCGTCGTTAAGGATGAACGAGGCTCTCTCGGTGGGCGTCGAGGGATCGATTGGTACGTAAGCAGCACCGCTTTTGAGGACGGCCAATGCAGAGACCACAAACCGGGTCGAACGTTCGAGAAGAAGTCCCACGCATCGATCCGGCGCCGCACCTGCTTCGCGCAGCCGTGCCGCGAGCATGCTCGACTGGCGCTCGAGTTCCTCATATGTCAGGCGAACGTCTTCGTCGACCACCGCCACCGCGTCGGGCGTGGCGACTGCCCAAGTGGCAATTCGGGAGCAAATGGAAGTCACGCCGTTGACGCTCGTCACGGCCTGTTGCACCGGCAACGGTTCGCTTCGCAAGGGTTCTCCCATATCAGGATGAGCTAAGAATAGAACGGAAGGAGATGCGCGGTATTCACCGCACAATCACCGGCCGAGCGATGCGTTTTCGGGCTGCTCCGCTCCAGCTGCTCCTGCTTCAGCCGACGCGTTTTTGAGAGTCCCAAAACGAACGACCCTGCCATTTTGTGATATACGTGCTTATCACGAGGGCATCCTGGTCAAGGAACCGCCAGCTCGACTGGTTTTTCGGCCGAGTTTCGCGTAAAGAGCGCCAAGCTCTCCGAGTCTGACCGGCGGTGCGACTTGCGGTACGAGCCCTTTTTCGGATTCGCACTGAGCCCGCTGATAGTGCCTCATTTCGGCGGGAGACCGTTGCACTGCCTTTGGCGCTCGGCAGAGAAGCAATATTTGAAACGAACTGCTAGACTTCAGTATGCTCGCTCAGCGCACGCTCGGGCGTGCGGGTCCGACGGTCTCCGCCATTGGGCTGGGCGCAATGGGAATGTCCGGGATGTACGGTCCAGCCGATCGCGAGGAAAGCCTTGCGACGATCGAGGCCGCCCTCGATGCCGGGATCACGCTGATCGACACCGGCGACTTTTACGGAAGCGGTGACAACGAGTTGCTCATCGCGCAAGTCCTCGCCGGAAGTAAGCGCGACCAGGTTCGGATTAGTGTGAAATTTGGCGCGCTGCGAGATCCGGCTGGCGGCTGGATCGGCAACGACACGCGCCCTGCCGTTATGAAAAACGCACTAGCGCAAACGCTCGTGCGCCTACGCACCGATCACGTGGACATCTACCGTCCGGCGCGCCTCGATCCGAGCGTTCCGATCGAAGAGACGATCGGAGGCATCGCCGAGATGGTCAAAGCCGGGTACGTGCGCTACATCGGGCTCTCCGAAATGGGCGTCGAGACGATCCGCCGTGCAAGCGCGGTGCATCCCATCGTCGACCTGCAGATCGAGTACTCCCTCATCTCGCGAGGAATCGAAGAGAAGATTTTGCCCGCATGCCGGGCACTCGGCATCGGCATTACCGCCTACGGCGTTCTCTCCCGTGGATTGATCGGTGGCGCGTGGTCGAAGGAACGAGAGAGCGACCCCGACTTTCGCTCCATTATTCCTCGCTTTCAGGGCGAGAATCTCGACAAGAACCTCGCGCTCGTTGAGGCGCTTCGCCGCATTGCTGAAACCAAGAATGCTTCAGTGGCGCAAATGGCAATAGCTTGGGTACTGCACCGTGGGGACGACATCGTCCCGATCGTCGGCTCGCGAACACGAAGGCAACTCGAGGATACTTTGAGCGCGTTACGTCTCGTTCTCGATGTCGCGGACATGAACGCGATCGAAGCCGCCGTGCCAAAGGACGCCGCGGCCGGCGATCGTTATAACGCGAAGGCGATGGAAGACCTCGACAGCGAACGTGGATAACTATTGGTCGGCGCCGCCGATCGCAATGAAGGTTACGACATCCCATGCGTTACGAATGCCGAGCAAGATGAAAAGCACGACGCCGCATGCAAGTGCAAAAAGTGCATCCACGGGGAAGAAGTGAAGCGCGATCGCGCCTCCGAAAATCGCGCCGTAGGCGACGAAGGGGAACATTATGTACCACGTCCAGTCCTCGAGATCGGCCCGGTACGTGCTCAACTGCTTCGTCCTCGACATCACGTGCGTAAGGTACACCAGACCGTAAAGACCGACAAGCGCCGATCACCACGGCTGGCTGAATCAACGACCGCCACGGCGCACTCAGAATGGCAGAAACGATGAATGCGCCGCAAAAGTGCATCACGGTCGGCGTGCTGAAGGTTGCTATTCCGTCGGGGGCTCTTCGTAGGCGCTCGGTTCCCATTACGAGCGTAATTACGACGAACATCAACCCGATCAGAGCTGCGGCCGAGGATCCGGTCATGACGTAAAAGCTCGACCAGGGACGTCAGAAACGGTGCCGTAGACTCCGGCATTGCTTCACCTCCGTCCCGCGCGCAACGACAACGCAACTTCCGTTGCAGCCCGCTCGCCGGTTTCGAGCGCTCCATTCACCGTCCCGCCCTGGCCGTCGTCTGACGTTGCCTCGCCCGCGAAGAACAGCGTGTCGGCAACCGGCGCGGCAAGCGTTGCTCGAGCCTCTATACCGCCGACTGCGACGTAGCTGTACGCGCCGCGCGCAAACGGGTCGTGGTCCCAATCGTGCACTGCGCCGGCCTCGAGCTCCCGACGCGCAACCGCCGGCTCTCCGAACAACGACCCAAACCCGTCTACTGCTCGCGTCACGAGCTCGCTGTGGTCGGCGCCGCTCAATGCAAGCGCCTTGGGGCCACCGACCCACGCAACGACCAATCGACTGCGCACGGGCAACTGGGTCCAGTAGGTTGCAAACGGCTGCCCTTCGCCGCGAAAGAACGCCCCGTCACGATAGCGTCCGTTATGGATTCGCTCCCAAAAGGCGGTGTGGAACCACAGTGCCACCTTGACGACGCGGCCCATCTCGACGTACTCGAGAGCTGCCCGTTTGGCCGAAGGGAGGTTGGGATCGAACTCGACCGCCGTTTCGTCGCCTCGATGGCGCAAGACGCCGGCCGGAAGCGTCACGATCGCGGCTCGCGACTCGATTGCACGCGACTCGCCGGCATCGCCGCCGCGTGCTGACCCTTACGGCGCCATGGCCCCACGAAATTCGCCGCACGATCGTCGCCCAAGCAAATCTGAACGCCCATGGCCTCGCACGTCCTGCCGTAAGTGCTCGAACATGGCGTGGTACCCTCCGAGCGGACGCGCGGCCGTCGCGTCGACGCCGGACCGCCACTCCTGCGCGATCCCACGAGCGCTCGCAAGCGCGGGATCGGCGGCATCGAATCCCTCGACGAATGCGCGCGCCGTTTCAACGGCTTCGCGCATTGACTCATCGCCCTCAAAACGCCGTAAAAACCGATCGACGCTCTCGTCGTCGGCGAGTTCGCGAGTCCCCTCAAAGATTGCCGCGGACGATGTAAAGTCGTTGTCGGCGAGTCGCAGTTCGCCGTTCTTGCGAATCCAGAACTCGCCGTCTGTCGCAGCCGTTTGGAGGCCGGCGCCTTCCAGCAACGCCATCGTCAGCCGCGCCCGGCCATGGATAAATTCTGCGCCTAGCTCGGCAGGCGCCGGCATCGGCGCAATGCGGCGCGACCACACGCGGCCGGCAATGCGGTCGCGTGCTTCCAGCACGACGACCCGCAGGGAGCGCTCCGCGAGGGTTTGGGCGGCCGCCAGGCCCGCGGCTCCCGCGCCGATCACGATGACGTCCGCCTCCATGCAGCGAGTATACCGCCCGACGACTGACTTTACGCTCGAAGACAGGCCGAACGAGGAATGCTCGGTAGAGTGCCTGAACTGCGCTTGGCCAGTGGTTAAAGATAAACGAGCTTATAGCTGCGCCAAAGGCTTGGGACTCGTTGGCATTCACATCGGCGCGCTCGCTGCGTTTTGGCCAGGCTTCTTTCATTGGCCGGCTTTGGCGGCCGCTGCCGTGGTTTCGTATGCGACCGTTGCGCTCGGGATCTCGCTGTGCTTTCATCGCGTCCTCACGCACCGAAGTCTGCGGCTGCGCAAGCCCTTCGAATATCTTTTTGCGATCTTCGGTACGCTCGCGCTGCAAGGCGATCCGATCCGTTGGGTGGCCGTGCACCGTAAGCACCACGCGCACGCCGATCGGGAGGGCGACCCGCACAGCATTGCGCTCGGTTTCAAATGGGCGCATGTCGAGTGGATCTATCGGAACAACATCGCGCTGCCATCGGACGAGGAGATGCTGCGTTACGCTCCCGACCTCTACGCCGAGCCATTCTATCGCGCGATGCAGTACCTCAATATCCCGCTGCAGATCGCGCTCGGAGTGGGGCTTGTCCTGCTCGGTGGCTGGTCGTGGCTGGTGTGGGGCACTTTTGTCAGGCTCGCGCTCAGCTATCAGTCGACTTGGCTGGTCAACAGCGCGGCGCATATGCTCGGCTATCGAACCTACGAGACCGCGGACCAATCGACAAACTGCTGGTGGGTCGCGCTTATCTCATGGGGCGAGGGATGGCATAACAATCACCACGCCTTTCCGTTTTCCGCGCGCCATGGACTGCGCTGGTTTGAGCTCGACTTGACGTGGTGGCACGTCAAAGTGCTTGCGTTTCTAAGACTCGCCGATCGAGTCAAAATCCCCAGTAAGGCGATGCAAGAACGCTTGCGCGAAATCACGCACCGCAGTTCGGGGGGGTCCATCCGAGGTCCGGCTTGAGGTGCGGGCAAGGCACTTCGGTGGGTCGCACCGCGTTTGGGTAAAAGGCCAGCATGAAGATTGGCGTATTTGGCTCAACTCCTCGAGCGGTCGAAATAGGACGGCTGCTGGTAGACGCGGGATACCACGTTTGTTTTGGTGACGCCGAAGGCATGAAGTCGGCTCAGGCGGCGGCCGACCAGGCCGGCGCCATAGCCGACACCCCCTACAACGATGCCGCCGTTTGTGAGATGTTGATCTTCGCCGGTCCTCGAGAAAAGACCGACGACGTTCTCGCGCAGGCAGGCTGTATCTCAGATCAAGCCGTGGTGGTCGATGCGATGGAAGAAACGAACGCGGACGATCCAAGCGGTACGGAACTGCTGGCTCGCAAGCTCAACACGCACCGAGTGGTTCGCGCCTCGATCGTTGCGCCGCAAGTCGGCGCCAACATTTCCTATTGCGGTGACGACGCCGACGCGATGACGAAAATGGAGGAGGTCTTCCGCACGGCGGGATGCGTCACGACCTATCGTGGACCCCTCGCTGCCTCCGAGGCGCGAGGCACGACTGCATAGTTGGTGAAGCTGGCGCGTGCCGAAAGCGATCTACCAGGCATGTCGATACTGGCGTCTGCGCTCGCGGGAAGGCGATATCCCAAAATGGAAGCCGGCGTGAGCGCGAGCGTAATGCTTCCGTTGGTGTAATGCAGCGCCACTTCGCGTGTCGAATAAGCTGAATCGAGCGTTACAACCGCCTCGACCAATCGGTTTTCGTCTTGCGGATTCGCGTTTCGCGGGCGTAACGAAAATGTCATCATTCCATCGCGCGTTCCGAGCGCGCGGACGCTGTAGAGGCGCGGCCAAATGCACGGATCGAGCTCGGAAAGGTCGATTTGATTGAATCCCTTGGCGAAGAACGGCACCCGCGTAAAATCGACGACCTCGCTTTCGCCGCGGACGTATCGCCCGCTTCCGCCCAGGCCGAATCGAAGCCATGGGAAGTGTCGCATCCTCATTGCAACGTTCATGTCGAATGTGTATTCGGCCAGATTCGGATTCCGGCTAGCGCACGCCAGCTCCGATGGGGTCGCGCCCACGCTTACGCTTGGCAGGCTTAGCACCATCGCCAAGGTAAGCAGCCCGCCGCCGAACCTCGCGAGCTTTGCAACCCGGAAAGTTCGGAGGTGTCGCATTCTTCAGTTATACCCAAAAGTACCGGGCCGGCGCTCTCTATTGCGTCGTTTCTTCTTCGCTCTTGACCGCGACCTGGGCGTAGTTGAGCAGCGACACGAGCAAGACGCCGCCGATGGAATTCCCCAAGAAAACCGGCAGAAGGAAATCGCGCGCGACGTGCGTCCAGCTCGCCGCACCAACAACCGCAGCGTAGAACGCTTCGACCGCGCCGGCGATCACGTGGCTGAGACTGCCTAAGCCCACCACGTACGTGAGGATGATGATTACGCTCACGCGGGAACCTTCGGCCGTCGGCAGCAGCCAGACCAATAGCGCGATGATCCATCCGGCGAAGATTCCCTTGACGAGCGCCGTCGGAAAATCGTATTGCAGCGTGGCGTTGCCGAGCTCCAGGAACGCGCGGTTGAACGCCGGCGGAAAAGACTCCGCTGTGCGCGATGGCAAACGAAAACGCGAGCGCGCCGGCGAGATTGCTGACGAGCACCACGATCCAAAGGCGAGCGACCGCGAAGAATTTTGGCGCTTGTCCGGGTCGTCGAGCAGCGGGAAAATTGCGGTCACCGTATTCTCCGTGAAGAGCTGCTGGCGGCCCAAGAATTACGACTAGAAAGCCAAGCGTATAACCGGCGCTTTCGAACAGCGGCCGCCAGGACGCGGCGGAAGCGCGGCGCGCACGAGCCCGCTTCCCACGAGCGAGAGGCCCATCGACAGGCCGGCAGCAAGTCCCGAGAACGCGAGCGCGATCGCGGGCCGCTGCAGCTCCCGCTCGCCTTCCCGCCGTACCGACTCGAAGACGACGGCGGCTCGCAATCCGGCGCGCCGACCGGCCTCGCGTTCCTCGTGTGGGCTGAGCTCGACGGTGACGCCTTGCGAGCATCGTCTGAGCCCGCAGATTTCGCCACGTACGCTATTGCCGGAAGCGGTAGAAGAATGCGCTAAGCGCGACGTTCGCGCCAAAGATCGCTATGATGCCGTAACCGAGCCACGAATACGAGAAGGCGGGGTGCGTGCCGATCGCCGCGAACGCTTCGGCGCCGCCGACAAAAAGTGCAATGATCGTCGTCAGCAGCGTCATGTTGACGTTGTACAGCACTTTTGCCGCCGGTCGCACGTAGGCCCAGCCGTATGCACCGAGCATGGCGACTCCTTCGGCCGTATCGATGAGCGACATCCCCGCGGTAAAGAGCCACGGCAGAATCAAGATGTACATCACCGGCATTCCACCTGCGCCCGACGCGGCGGAAATGCCGAGCAGCGCTACTTCGGTCGCGGTATCGAAACCCAGGCCGAAGAGCAAGCCGACCGCATACATTTGCTCGCTGCGCGTCACCATGCGCAAGGCTGGACGCAGCACGCGTGAAAGAATTCCTCCGCCGAGCACGGCGTCCGGCGGCTCGCTTTGACTTTTGCCGCGCAAGAGGTCGAGCAGCACGACCAAATTCGCCGCCGCTATCACCAGCAGAAAGGTGACCGAAACCCAGGTCCCGATCGCCGCGCCGGAACTCTCCAAGACCGGAAATCGCGTCTTCACCATGACGCCGAAGAGCGCCACCAAGATACTGAGCACGAAGACAATGGTCGAGTGCCCCAAGGAAAAATAGAACCCGACCGATTCGGCGGGCTTGCCTTCGTGCATGAGCTTGCGCGTGGTGCCGTCGATCGCAGCGATGTGATCGGGATCGACGGCATGACGTAGCCCGAGCAAGTACGCGGTGACCCCAAGGGGCAAGAGCAGCGCGTACCGATGCCCGGCGAGCGAGCAGCACGATCCATGCGGCGCCGTTGATTACCGCCAGCAGCGCGAGAAGCGCTATTATGCGCGGACGGGTTCGCCGGCGATTCTGCGTTGCAAGTATTCGAACCACTGCTCCATGCCGTCGCCCGTGCGGGCCGAAAGCTCGATGACGTCGACGCCGGGATGCACTCGCTCGACGTTGCTGCGCGCCGTGACGCGATCGAAACGCGTCGCACCAATGAGGTCGATCTTCGTCATGAGGACGATGTCGGCCGTGGTGAATGCGAGAGGATATTTGAGCGGTTTATCTTCCCCTTCGGGTGCCGAGAAAAGCACGACGCGAAGGTCCTCGCCCAAGTCGTACTCAGCCGGGCAAATGAGATTGCCGACATTCTCGATGGCGAGGAGATCGAGTGCGCCCCACTCCAAGCCGTCGAGCGCGCAGCCGACCATTTCGGCATCGAGCCGACACTCGGCTCCAGTCGCGATCTGCTTTACCGGGGCTCCGCTGCGCGCCAAACGCACCGCATCGTTCTCGGTGGCCTGATCGCCGACGAGCGCGCCGACGCTATACTGCTTGGAAAAGCGGCGCAGCGTTTCTTCGAGCAACGTCGTTTTTCCGGCGCCCGGACTCGAGAGGAGATTGACGACGTACGTTCCAGCGCGCGCGAACCGATCACGCAATCCCTGCGCGAGGGCCGCGTTCTTTTGGAGAATCGCTTGCTCGACCTCGAGCAGTTCCGGCTGCATAGATTACCTCCAAACCAGTGATGAGCAGTTCTCGGCCGCGCACGATCGCTGCCGATGGCTCGCCGCAGACCGGACAGATCGGCAACGGCGGGTGGGTTTGCTCCACCTCTCGAGCTCGATCGCAACGTTTGCAGAAGATCTCGAGTGGCACTCGTTCGATGTCGAGGGTCGAACCCGCGGCGAGCGTGCCTTCGGTCGCGGCGCTCCACGCGAATGCCAACGCGTCTGGAAATATACCCGTCAGCGCTCCGATCCGCAAACGCACGCCAAGCACGCGCTCGAAAGACTCTTCAGACGCGTGCTCGACGATCTCGTCGACGATTCCGAGCGCAATCGATGCTTCGTGCACGTGTTCGGTCGCTACATCCCCTCGATCTTGGCATACCGCGCGTACTCGGGCGCCTGGCGGGCGATCATGCTGGCGATGGCCAGACACCCCGCGACCGCGGCGGAGATCAGGATGCTTCTGGGAATGTGAATCGTCATGCGCGATGTAACCTCCTCGGGGTTGCGTTGGGGCGCTTTTCGGAAATCGTTGATGAGCTCGATGACGACCGCGGCGGCACGGTCGACCGCTCTTGCCACCGGTGCGCTAAGCGCTTCGGAAATCTCGTCATAGGATGGTATGTCGGCCGGTTCGCATCCGACGACCAGGACGTGCGGCGGAACAGAACCGATCTGACGGGCGAGCGCAATCGCTTGCGAAGGATGCATGCCGTGGCCTTCGATCGTGGCACCTTGGAACGCGTCGTCGTCAACGTCGATCACTTCGATCGTGCCCGGCTCGCCGCCGCGAGGTGCCGCGTCGACCAAGATCGCCGCATCGTAGCCGTCGCCGAGCGCATAGACGAGATCCATGCCGCGGATGCCGAACTCCGCGACATTGACTCCCGGCGGAAAGGCGGTCTGGCTCAGCTTCTTTACGACCTCGACGCCGAACGCGTCGTCGCCGAGAAAGACGTTACCGATTCCAGCTACGAGGATGCGCGGAGCCAGCGACCTGGTCTCCCGATCGGCGAGCTGCTCGACCTCTTCGGGCGCGAGGAAAAAGCGATGCGCAAGTCGCCGAGCCTTTCCGATATCTCGGGCCGGATCGTCTTCGAGGACGACCGCAATGTGGCGCCGGCCCTCCATGTCTTCTTCGATCGCATCGACCATCGCCCCGGCGCCCTTCGAGCGCGCGCATCAGCACGTCGCCGTCGGAGCGCGGCCGTAATATGACGCGGCTTCCGCGCTGCAAACTCACGACGCACTCCCAGGGGCGCGCAAAGCGCCATGCAGCTGGGCCAGCTCGGCGTCCGTCATCGACTCGACGCGCTCCAACATTTCCCGCACGCGCGGATCGGTCGCTCGCATCTCCTCTTTTTCCTCATCGCTGAGCGCCAGAATGCTCTGCGCGAGCAACTCGCCGACCTCAGCGCCATCGAAAAAGTCGCACGGCGTTTCCGGCGCGATCTGCGCGTACTCCTCGAGAATGATCGGCGAAGCGAGCATGGTGTCCCGCGCCGGCGGCGTCCCGACGAGAACCGGCCAGAGCCCCTCGGATCGGCAGCCTTGTGCCGCGAAAGCCAGTTGCGCCGGCGGATCGATCGTTGATACGAACGCCCCGTCTCGCACGCGGAGCACGACGTGACACGCGAGCAGCGCGCGGCGCAGCCCAGCATCGCGCGACGACTCGGCCGCCATGCTCTCGTTAGCGATGCGAACGCTCACGCGCTGCAACGCATCGTCGAGACGAGAAGTGCGGCATTCGACGCTGCCGTCGATCGGCTCCCAGCTGCGCACCAGCTCGAGATTTGCCGAAATGCGTTCGCTTTCCAAGCCGGCCGCCCACGTGAAACGACCCGCCTTATCGCGTACTCCGTTCGACCGTCTCGTCCCATGTGAGATAGCGACGTCCGTCAACGCGTGACGTCGTCCACCGGAGCACCTTGGACGAAGATCTGCCGGTGAATCATGTGCAGAAACCGTACTTCCAGATCGAGTTTGCGGCTGCGTCCCTTCAACGAGGCATTCAACGCGCGCATCGCTCCGGTCGCCGAAACGTTGCGCGTACTCGGTCGGATAAAGACCGCCGATAGTAAAGCGATGCTGGTTCTTGAGCGCGCTGCGGCGGTACGGCCAAAGAAGGTAGCCTTCGTACAGCACTGCTTGCGCGATCTGCCGCACTGCGTCCACATCAGCCTCGATCGCTCGCCAAAAGGTCCGCGAGCGTTTCGTCCCAGTCGAGATGAGCGTGGTTGGAGCGATAGGCCTGCAGCCGAGCGAGCGTGGCTCGGTTCAGGCGCAGCCACGCGCTGTCGGGAAAGGCGGCGTCGATAGCGCGGCGCCACATTGCGACCGGGATACGCAGCGTCGCCTCGCTTTCCCACGGAATCATCGCGCTTTGGAGACGTCCGGCGCCGTCGTGATAAAAAACGGTCCCGCTAAAAAGCACGTCCACCGGTATCTCACCGTCTTGCAGAGCCGCCAGATACTTGGCAGCGGCGACCTCGAAATCGTAGGTACACGGCAGCGGCACCTCAATGACGGTCGAGCCGGCGAAACTCCCCACATTGATCGAAGAACGCAGCCATCGCACGCTTCCAAGCGACTGCTGCCATTGCGAAGGATCACCGAAGAGATCGAAGAGCCGCTCGCGCTCGGGCGTCTCATAACGACGTCGTTGCGCCGCTATACGAACCTCGACGTTAAGGGCGATCGCGCGAATCTCAGTCGGCACCTCGCAGCCGATTTCAACCCAAAGCTCGATGGTCGGCGTTGCGAACGCACGCGACGGCTGCGCCCCGATGGCCCGAAAACGCAGCGCCGGCACGTCCGGCGACGCCTGCATCACGGCGGCGACAGATTGGGCATCTGCGGCAAAATCGGCTCGTGCGGCCCCGCGTTGATCCCGGTTGAGCGCTCGGCGGTCGATCTGCCGTCGGCAAGATGACCCACTTGCTTTTCGTAATTTCCCGTGTTGTTGCCCGTGGGTACGCCCTCGATATGTGCGGTGAGGTCCGGCGACGGCACAGCCAGCGGCTTAAATAGCGCCTTTAGTAACATGTTTTTCTCCTTGCCGACGAGACGTTGATGTGGAGTGGAGCTCTTCGAAGAAGCGTTGCAATTCGGCGCGCACGCGATCTCCGCCGCGCAGTCCCTCGCCAGTGCGATCGCATGATCGCTACCAGGCGGAAACAGGTGTCGATGCCGACGATCCAGCCTTCGACTTCGGGGCCTGTTCCGTTGACCAATAGGGCTTGCGTGTCTGCAACGAGTTCTCGAAGCGCCGGATTGCGCTCTTCGAGCTCTTCCCATGCATCGAGCGGAAGCAACGATTCGACCGCGCCAACCGGGCTTGGGTAATAAGCGACGACGCGTCCGGCCTTGCTCGAGCGAACGAAATACGCGATTTGAACCGGGATCTCGAATGCGCGCCACGTGAGCTCGTCAAAATCGAATTCTTCCAAGCGCGTAGCGGCTTCCGGAATAAAGCGGTAACGACCGCCTGCATCCGCGCGCTGCGGGAAGAGCAGCGCGCAAACCGCGCAAGCGCAGAGCACCGTCTTCTCCGCCGTATCGAGCAGGTGCTGGTGAACTTCCGACAACGGTTCGCTGCAGAGGTCACACCGCTCGTGCGTCTGCGGTGCAGCGGCCTTGCGCGGCATGTCGAGGTCGTGCGCCGCGAGCATATGCGAGATCAGCTCGTCGCCGGCAAAGACATCCGCCAGCTGGGGCGAGTCGGCAGCCGCAGCGACGATGCGGCGCAGCGTCTCACCGTAGAGACGCAAAAGCGCCTCGATCGCCTCGGCGGCGGCGGGCGGAAGCCGGTCGAGCAGGTCTTCGAGCGCAGCGACCTGCGCTCGAACCTCCGAATCGTTCATCGGTTTTACTCGGGCGTGCCGAACGGCGTGTGAATGCGCTCCAGCGTACGGCCGCCGCCAAGGTACATGTGCACGCCGCATGGCAGGCACGGATCGAAGCTGCGCACGGCGCGCATGATGTCCACGCCGCGGAAACTCTGTGCGTCGTTCTCTTCGAAGATTGGCATGTTGGTGACCGCATCTTCGTACGGGCCGAGTCGCCCTTCGGAATCCGTAGGGCTTCCGTTCCAGCAGGTGGGCGGCCAGGGCTGATAGTTAGCGATCTTGCCGTCACGAATGACGAGATGGTGGGAGAGCACGCCGCGAACCGCCTCGTGGAAGCCGCAGCCGAAACCCTCTTTCGGAACTTCGAAGTCGTTGAACGTTTTGGTTCGGCCCGCCCGCACTTCTTTGAGACCTTGTTCCAAGAAAAAGATTGCTTGCGCCGCCGCGTATGCTACGAAGTAGATGCGTGCGCGGTCGCGCTCGATCGCGTTGCACCACTGCGGCGTCTTCCACTCAAACGTCATCTCCGGCAGCTCTCGTGAGCGGGGGAGATTGATCAGGACGCTGCTTCCGGTCGACTTCACGTAGCCCGTGTCGACGAGACCCGCAAGTGCGGTAACCCACAGGCGCGCAAGCGCGCCGCCGCCGGTTTCGAGGGCCAAAACTTCCCCGTTCCTGGGGTTTACCCAGCGCGGGCTCATCACCCAGCTGTAGTTTCCTCCGTCGAGATCGCGTTTTTGCGGTCGAGGAAGCGTCGTGACGTTCCAGGGATGGCGCCGGTCGACCGGATTGCCGAGCGGATCCCGGCGAACGAACACCTCTTCGTTCTCCCAATCGTCGTAATAAGAATGACCGAGCATAATGCGAATGCCGAGATTGATTTCGACCAGATCGGTCGTCACCAGCTCGCCGTCGACCACGACGCCGGGCGTGACTTTCATCTTGCGGCCCCAATCGGTCATGTGCTCGTACCGGTAGTCGCAAGCTTGGGGATCTTGCCACGCGCCCCAGCAGCCGAGCTGGATTCGGCGGCGTCCGACTTCTTCGTATCCGGGCAACGCTTCGTAGAAGAAGTCGAAGACGTCGTCGTTCATCGGTACGGCGCGCTTGCAGAAATCCATGACGCGGATCAGTCGCGACATGTAATCGGTGAAGACCTGCGTCGTAGCGACCGTTCCCGTCCCGCCCGGATAGAGCGTGGAGGGATGAACGTGGCGCCCCTCCATGAGACAGAACATTTCGCGCGTCGTTCGGCTGAACTCGAGCGCCGATAGGTACATCTTTCCGGTGAACGGGTTGAAGGCACGCATGATGTCGGCAATCGTCTTGAACCCGTGCAGATCGGCATGCGGCGCCGGCGTCTGCTCCGCGCGCGCGAAGAGGCTGGGATTGGTGTCCTTGACGATCTGCTCGCAGAAATCGACGAAGACGAGATTGTCCTGAAAAATCGTGTGGTCGAACATATATTCGGCCGCTTCGCCGAGGTTGAATATCGCCTCGGCGAGCGGCGTCATGCGTATCCCGTACGCCATGTTCTGGGCGTAGATGGAGCAGACGGTATGGTTGTCGCCACAGATGCCGCAGATCCGGCTGGTGATGAAGCCGGCATCGCGCGGGTCCTTGCCCTTCATGAAGATGCTATAGCCGCGAAAGAGTGACGACGTACTCTTGCATTCGACGACGCGCCGGTCGTCGAAGTCTATCTTCGTATAAATGCCGAGGTTGCCGACGATTCGGGTGATGGGATCCCACGAGCGGGAAACGATGTTGTGCCGCTCGGTTTTGATCGATTCAGCGATAGCCATCTGAGGGTACCTTTCTGGTGTTGCCCCAGCGCGGGTCCGCGCCGGTCGTTAGCTCCGGACGATTGTGTCGCCACGTCGGTTCTTCATTCGCACTGACGTTCGTGAAGCTGCGCAAGGCTCGAATCAGCTTACCGTAAGGTCCGATCAGCTGCGACGAGATCGTGGCCCCGGGCGGCGTATCCATGAAGGGCATGAACTTATCGGGGAATCCCGGCATCGTGCAGCCGATGCAGATGCCGCCGACGTTTGGGCAACCCCCGATGAAGTTCATCCAACCGCGCTTCGTGACGTTGCAATTGACGACCGGACCCCAGCACCCGGCCTTCACCAAGCATTTGGGCGAATTGTAATCGTGCGCGAAATCGCCTTGCTCGTAGTAACCCGCGCGGTCGCACCCTTCGTGCACGGTTTTGCCGAAGAGCCATTGTGGCCGCCCCATCTTGTCGAGCGGAATGATTGGCGCGTTTCCGGCAGCCTGCGCGAGCGCCCACGCCAGCGTCTCCATCATGTTCTCCGGTTGCACCGGACAGCCCGGAACGTTGATCACCGGAAGACCACCCGCAGAGAGAAAGTCTTTTCCAAGATAATCGACGAGACCCATGCATCCGGTCACATTGCCGGCCATCGCGTGGATGCCGCCGTACGTCGCGCACGTGCCGCACGCGACGACCGCCCAGGCCTTGGGCGCAAGTCGGTCGATCCACCAGTTCAGCGTTAACGGCTCTCCCGTCGCCGGGTCGTTCCCCATCGACGTCCAGTACCCGTCCCCGTTGATTTTCTCGTTCGGAACTGAGCCTTCCACGACGAAGATGAACGGCGCATCGAGCTCGTCGTTGACCGCCTTGAAAAACGGTGCCAGGAACTCGTCGCCGCCGAAAGTCGGCGACAGGACTTTATTGTGGAGATGTACTTTCGGGAGCCCCGGAATGAGGCCGTTGACAACATCTTCCAGCGCGGGCTGCGAAGAGTTGGTGATCGAAACCGAATCACCGTCGCAACTCATTCCTTCGGACGTCCAGAGCACGTGAATCTCGTCAAACTTTGGAGTGGGCGAATACAAGTTCATAAAGTGCCAATCTCCTCAAGACGAATCGGTGCGGCGCGGTTCGATATCTGTATTATGGCGGTGGCGACGGTCCTTCAAACGGTGGCGGCGTTTTGCGACAAGGGGGCGAGCTACCTAGCGAAAACGAGACCGTTACGGGTAAGGTATGTTGGTCACTGCTAGGGAGGAGAAAGCATGTCAAGCGATGCCATCACATTGCTTCAAAATGACCACCGAGAAGTCGAGCGATTGTTTGCGCTGACCAAAGCACCCGACGCCGATCTCGACGCCCTGGCGGTCTCGATCGCTCAGGCGCTCCTCGTTCACACCGAGATCGAGGAAAAAATATTCTATCCGGCGTCGCGCGAGCGAGCCAACGCTACCTCGGACGTCGCACTCGAGAAGCTTACCGGCGAAGCTCGGCGGGAGCACGGTATCGTCAAAGGCATGCTGCAGCGGCTCTCGGGCGCCCGTGGCAAGGACTCGACGCTCAAGTCCATCCTCTGGCGACTCGAAAAGACGATCTTTGTCCACGTCCAAGAGGAAGAGCGCTTACTCTTCCCGCTCGCACGCCGCGCATTCGCTGAAAGCGAATTGAAAGAACTTGGCGAAAAAATGGCCGCCATCAAAGCGCACCGCCCCGCAGCCTAAGGGGCCTCTCCGATGAAAGTGTAATAAGCACGCATGTGCCTGGCGATTCCCGGGCGAGTCGTTGAATTTTCTAGTGAGCAGCCTTTGCTCGCAAAGGTCGACGTCGCCGGCGTGAAGCGCTCGATCAACGTCGGCTTGCTTGTCGACGAACCGCTGGAGATTGGCGATTGGGTCCTCATTCACGTCGGGTTCGCGATGAGCAAGATCGACGAAGAGCAGGCGCGCGGCCAGCTTACGATGATCGCCGCACTCGGCGAAGAGCAGCAGGCCATGGACGAAGTGCGCGGCTATACGTTTGCGCCGTGAAGTACGTCGACGAATTTCAGGGATCCGGCGCTAATCCGCAAGCTCTCCGACGAGATCGCGCGCGTCGCCGATCCGTCGCGACAGTACTCGATCATGGAGGTATGTGGCGGACACACGCACTCGATTTACCGTCACGGCCTGCGCGACGTGTTGCCGCCAAACATCAGACTGGTGCACGGCCCAGGCTGTCCGGTCTGCGTATTGCCGATGGGCCGCGTCGACGACGGCTTGTCGATCGCCGAGCGGCCCGCGACGGTTCTGACCGCCTTTGGCGATATGATGCGCGTGCCGGGCACGCGCGGGACGCCCCTAGAGTATAAGGCACGTGGTTGCGACGTGCGGATGGTTTATTCGCCGCTGGACGCATTGCGCATCGCCCAAAACGAGCCGGACAAACACGTGTGCTTCTTTGCGATCGGCTTCGAAACCACCGCGCCGTCGACCGCGCTGACGATCCTTCGAGCCCGCTCGGTCGGTATCGAAAATTTCAGCGTCTTTTGCAACCATGTGACGATCCTTCCGGCGATCCGCGCCATCCTCGACTCACCCGACATGCGTCTGGATGGATTCATCGGTCCCGGCCACGTTTCGACGATTACGGGGTGCAGACCATATGAGTTCATCGCAAACCATTATCGAAAACCGGTCGTAATAACCGGTTTTGAGCCGCTGGATTTGCTCGAGGCGGTGCTGATGCTGCTGCGTCAGTTGCACGCCGGCACGGCGACGGTCGAGAATCAGTACCGCCGCATCGTGCCTTGGGACGGGAACCGCGCCGCAATGCGCTCCCTTGCCGACGTCTTCGAGTTGCGTCCGTATTTCGAATGGCGCGGCTTAGGATTCATCTCCCAGTCGGCGTTGAAGATCAAGCCCGAATTCGCGCGCTACGATGCCGAAGCGAGTTTCGACCTTCCGGGAGTGCGCGTCACCGACCCGAAGGCGGCGCAATGCGGCGAAGTGCTCAAGGGCGTTCTCACGCCGGCCCAATGCAAGCTTTTCGGCAACGCATGCACGCCGGAGCATCCAATCGGCGCGCTTATGGTGTCGAGCGAAGGAGCCTGCGCCGCCCATTTCAAGTACGCCGTGCCGAGCTAACGGCGCCTGTGGACACTCGAGTCACCATCGGCCAGATCGAAATGGCGCACGGCGCCGGAGGGAAGGCGACGCGCCGTTTGATCGAAAGCATCATCCTTCCCGCGTTGGCCAATCCGATTCTCGAAACGCTTTCGGATTCGGCGCTGCTAACGGTAGATGGAAAACGCCTGGCAGTTACCGCCGACGGCTTTGTCGTCAAGCCGCTGCGCTTTCCCGGAGGCTCGATCGGATCGCTTGCCGTGCACGGTACGGTCAACGATCTTGCAGTCGCCGGCGCCCGGCCGCTGGCCCTGTTGGCGACCCTCATCCTCGAAGCGGGATTGCAGGGAGAGGTGCTCGAGCGCGAGGTGGCCGCAATGGCGGAGGCTTCCCGCAACTGCGGGGTGCACGTCGTTGGAGGCGACACGAAAGTCGTCGAGCACGGCATGGCCGACGGCATGTACGTTTCGACCTTCGGCTTGGGTTCTGTCGACGAACGACTGACCCTCGGTCCGCAACAGGCGCGGACCGGAGACGCCGTTTTGCTCTCGGGTCCGATCGGCGATCACGGCATCACCATTCTGCTCGCTCGCGGAGAGCTGGAGCTGGAAGCGGATATTTCCTCGGATACGCGTTCGCTCGTTCCCTTTATCGACGCGCTTCGAGAGACGGCAGCGCCCGCTATTCGCTGGATGCGCGATCCGACGCGAGGTGGCGTCGCGACGGCTCTCAACGAGCTTGCGCGCGACGCACGTTTGGGCGTCATCCTCGAAGAAGCCGCTATCCCGCTGAGCGATTGCGTGCGCGGCGCTTGTGAAATTCTCGGCCTCGATCCCTTGCACATCGCCAACGAGGGACAGCTGCTCGCCGTGGTCGCCCCGGAATATGCGAGCGCGGCGCTGGCAGCGATCCGTGCGGTCCCCGGCGGCCAACAGGCCGCGATCGTCGGGGAACTTGCCGCCGAACCAAAAGGGCGCGTGCTTTCGCGCACCTCGTACGGAGGAACGCGCGTCGTCGATATGCTCGTCGGCGATCCGCTTCCACGCATTTGCTAGAGTCGGTGCCGGCGCGGGATAGCGCCGAACGAGTTTGGCTGCGCGACCGCATCCTCGAACGCAACCGTTTCTGCCGGCCCTTCTTCGAACATCAAGCGCTGCCGCTCGCGCGGGCGGCGCGGGAGATGGCGTTACGCTTCGCGGAGGGCGGGCGGCTACTGGCTTTTGGTCGCGGCCCCTACGCGACCGACGCGATGCACCTTTCTGTCGAGTTCATTCACCCCGTTCTGGTAGGAAAGCGCGCGCTTCCCGCACTCGACGTCAGCGCGGCGCCGCAAGCTTTTATCTCGGCGATCGCGGGACCGCATGATATGGTAATCGCGCTCGGACCACCGCAAGGCGATGCGGCGTTGGAAGGCGCACTTGCGGTTGCGAAGCAGCGCGGTGCGTTCACGATCGCATGGCCCGAGCGTTCGACATCGCTTGGGACGGATTTTGGGGTCGAAGCACCTATCGGCGACGTTCACGTTCATCAAGAACTCTTTGAACTTATGGGCCATACGATGTACGAGTCGGTGCACGTCTTTCTCGAGCATCTTTCGCATCACGAACGAGTAAGCGATGTCGGCTTTCTTTATCCGTTCTTGGGTGGATCAGCGGACGATCCGGCGGTACTCATCGCCGAAGTCGCGACGTCGATTCTCGCTAAAGCGCGCGACGCCGACGAGTTGCGCCGCCGCGTCGCGACCGAGCAGCTCGATGCGCTCCGTGAGGCCGTTGCAAGAATCCGCGTCGCGGCTTGCAGACGGAGGCCGCATCCTCGCGTTCGGCAACGGAGGCTCGGCGACCGACGCTACCGATTTCGTGCTCGATTGCGTCGAGCCGGAAGCAGGCTGGGCGGCAATTCCTGCGATTTCGCTCGCGCTGGAGCCCGCGGTAATCACGGCGACCGCAAACGACGTGGGTGTCGACGTGATCTTTCTTCGCCAGCTGATCGCTCAATCCAGCCCGAATGATATCATGCTTGCGTTTTCCACCAGCGGCGGTTCTCGCAACATCGTGGCCGCATTGGAAGAGGGGCGCAAGCGGGGGCTGCTCGGAGTTGCTTTGCTCGGATACGACGGCGGCGAAATCGTACGGCGCAACTTCGCCGATGTCGCCATCGTCGTCCCGTGCGATTTCATTCCGCGCATTCAGGAAGCGCAGGGCACGATCTATCACGTTCTGCGCGAGGCTTTGGCACGTGCTTGAGCTCTACGGCACCGCTTGGTGCGTCTATACCGCGGAGCTGCGTGAGGAGCTGCAGTGGCGCGGCGAGCGGTTCGTGGAGTACGACGTCGAGCGCGACGCGCATGCGCTGACGCGAATGCTCGCGCTCTGCGGGGGCGATCGCACGGTGCCCGTCTTAGCTGAGGGCGAGCGCGTGCTGCAGGTCGGACATAACGGCCGCGGCTGCCATGCCGGCTCACCTTAAGGAAGCGCGCCGCCTTCGGGTAACGGGCGTGGTGCAAGGCGTCGGCTTCCGTCCGTTCGTCTACCGGTTAGCCATCGAACGAAGCTTGACGGGCTGGGTGCTCAACGACGCGGACGGCGTGGAAATTCACGTCGAGGGCGACGCCGCGCTGCTGGAAGATTTTCAGAACGCGCTCGTGCAAGGCGCACCGGACGCCGCACGCATCGCGAAACTGGAATCGGCGGCAGACGAAAAGTCTGGCGCGGCGACGTTCGAGATTCGGCAGAGCCGGCGCGCCGACGCGCCAACGGTGCGAGTCTGTGCCGACCTTCCGGTCTGTGATGCCTGCTTGCGCGAACTCTTCGATCAAGCCGATCGCCGCTATCGATATCCGTACATCAACTGCACGAACTGCGGTCCGCGCTATTCGATCGTTCTCGGCTTGCCCTACGACCGCGCGCAGACGACGATGCGCGAGTGGCCGATGTGCGTTCTGTGCCGCGCCGAGTACGAAAACCCACTCGATCGGCGGTTTCACGCCCAGCCGGTCGCATGTCATCAATGCGGGCCGTCGTACGTGCTCGAAAGGGCCGGACATTTCACACGCGGCCATGCTGCAATCGTTGCGACGGCCGAAATGCTCCGAGACGGCGCGATCGTGGCCGTCAAAGGCATCGGCGGATACCATTTGGCATGTGATGCACGTAACCCGATGGCGGTTGAGGCGCTGCGCAAGCGAAAATACCGTAAGGAACGCCCCTTCGCCGTCATGGTACGCGATGGAGCGGCGGCGCGCGAGCTCGTAGAGATCGACGACGACGGCGAAGCACTGTTGACATCCGCGCCGCGGCCGATCGTCCTGGCAAAGGCGAAGGCCGAGTTGTTCGGCGTCGCGCCGGAAAACGACGACCTCGGCATCTTGCTCGCTTACGCGCCGGTCCATCACTTGCTCTTTGCCGCGGGAGCGCCGAATGTGCTGGTGATGACCAGTGCAAACCGTTCGAGCGAGCCGATAGCCTACCGGGACGACGAGGCACGGCGCGGGCTCGCCGGCATTGCCGATGCATTCCTCGTCGGCGAGCGCGAGGTGGCGCGCCGCATCGACGATTCTGTCGCGCGCGGAGAAAAGGCAGGGCGTGCGATCCTACGGCACGCGCGAGGGTTTGCACCGCAGTGCGTCGTGGCATTGCCTGCACGCGAGCCTATCGTCGCCGTGGGCGCGGACTTGAAGAACGCCGTCGCCCTGGTAGTGCGCGGACAGACGTTCGTCAGCCAGCACGTCGGTGACCTCGAGCATTTTGACGCCTTTGAATCTTTCAAGGCGACGATCGCCGATTTGAGCGCGCTTTATGAGATTATGCCGCAGCAAGCGGTGGTCGCGCACGATGCCCACCCCGAATATCGATCGACTCTCTATGCGCAGCAGCTCGGTATGCGCGTCGAGGCGGTTCAGCACCATCGCGCGCACATCGCGAGCGTGCTCGCCGAGCACCAGGCGTTGGAAACGCCGGTGCTCGGTTTTGCGTTCGATGGGACCGGCTACGGCGACGACGCAACGATTTGGGGCGGAGAAGTTTTCCTCGGAAGCGTGCGCGACGGCTTCGATCGCATCGCGCACTTGCGTCCGGCGCGCCTCCCCGGCGGGGACGCGGCCGCGCTCTTTCCCGTTCAAGCGGCGGCCGGATTTCTCTTCGGGCAAACTCACCTCGACGCCGAGGCCTTCGAGGGCGCGCCGTTTCATTTTCCGCGGCGCTATCGCGCCGCTTGCGAGCTCGTCGCGAAGGGTGTCCGCGTCTTTCCTACGACGTCGATGGGACGTCTGTTCGACACCGTCGCCGCGCTCTTAGGCTTCACGCGTAAGATCACGTTTGAAGCGCAAGCCGCGATGTGGCTCGAATACCTTGCACGCAGCAGTGCTCCGGTGGCGCCGTATCGTTTCCCCTTATGCGACGGACAGCTCGATTACGTACCGTTGCTCGAGGCGATCGTCGACGATCGCCTGCGCCGGCGCGACATATGCGAAATCGCACGGGCGTTTCACGGCGCGGTGGTTGAAGCAATCCTCGCCGCGTGCCGCTTCTTCGACCGGGAACGGATCGTCGTCTCGGGAGGCGTCTTTCAGAACGCGCTGTTGATGCGCGAGCTGCGCTCCTGCCTCGGCGATCGCCTGTGGACCAACGGCGTAGTTCCCTGCAACGATGGCGGCATTTGCCTCGGTCAAGCCGCAATCGCGGCGTGCAGGCATGCGTGAGAGGGTCGCCGTTGCACGAGCGAGTACGATGGCGGCCATGGACGATACAGACGAGCGGCGCGAGGCGATCGAGGGCGCTGACGATACCGGCCTCGTTGCGGGCGAAGAGCTAATCACGCGGGCGGAAACGATTCTTCCGCTGCTGCGGCCGGCGCTACCTCGCGATGACTTGCACGCCGCGCTTGAGCCCGGGCATCCGGCGCACGGAACGATCGATGAGCTCCACGCGTATATAGAAGGAGGGTCACCGGATCGTCATGCGATCGAAAAACACGTGGGCGCGTTGCGAGCGTTGCCTGAAATCGAAGCGATCGTGGTGAACTGGTGGGACGACCCGAAGACCCAGCGCTTTATCGCTAACCTCGCGCAAATCTAGCGGTCAAGTGCCGTAACGCCGTTTCCTCGATTGGAAGTCGTCGAGCGCGGCCTTAAAATGCGTCCCGTCAAAATCCGGCCAGTACGTTGGCGTTGTCCAAAACTCTGCATAGGCCGACTGGAATAAGAGAAAGTTTGAGAGACGCAGCTCGCCGCCCGTTCTGATGATCAGATCCGGATCGGGAAGTCCCGCCGTGTAGAGCCGGCTCGCAAGCGCACGTTCGTCGATCGTGGAAGCATCGCGCGCGCCGCTGCGCACTTCTTCGACCAAAGCGCGCACCGCATCGCCGATTTCACGCCGGCCGCCATAGTCGATTGCGAGATTGAGGAAAATGCCGCGATTACCCGACGTTTCGGCGACGAGGCGTTCGAGCGCGGCGCGCGTTTTACGCGGCAAGCGTTCCGTGCGGCCGCAGAGACCCACCCGCACGCCTTCTTTTGCCAGCTTGCGCAATTCGCCGCGTGCTGCACGCGCGCAGATTCTCATCAGCAGTCCGACTTCACCGGCGGGCCGATCCCAATTCTCTTCGGAGAACGCATACGCCGTTAACACGGAGATTCGAGCCGCATACGCCGCGCGCAGCGTTTCTCGCAGCGCTTCGATGCCGCGCAGGTAACCGCACGAAATCGGGAGGCCACGCTCGGTCGCCCATCGGCGATTGCCGTCCATGACGATGGCAACGTGCCGTGGCGTCACGTCGTCGCCAGCTTCGAGTGCGCGGCCGTTTGTTTCGATCGCTCGTGCACGTCGCGCACGACGGACTCCAGCTCGTCGACGTAGCCGAGAAAGCGCTGCCGTCCTCGTTTTGTGATTCGATAGACGGTCTGCGGCCTTCTCGCAGCGCGCTGTTTTTCGGTCGTCACGATTCCAAGCTCCGCTAACGCGTGCACGTGCCGGTTCAAGTTTCCGTCGGAGAGATCGCACGCCGCCGCAAGCTCGGTGAAACTGAGGCCGTCCGGATGCGCGATCAAGCACGTACAGATCGCCAGACGGCCGCGCTCGTGGAAAATGCGCTCCAAGCCCGGGTACGAAAAAGGCGCCTCGCGCGCACCGCTCATGACGCGCGCTCCTGCCAAATCAAAGCGCCGACGGCGAGCTGACCGACGCCAAAGCCCAGCGGCATGACCCACCATGCAAGCGCAAGCGATTGCAATGGCGATATTAGAAAGATCGCCGCAAGCGCAGCGAAGCCGATTGTGATCGGAAAAGTCGATTGCGGTATGGCGTTCCGAGAGGCGAAGAGTCCGAGCGAGTAAAGCGCGAACCACGTGCCGGGCAGGAGCGTGAACGCCGCTCGATCGATCAGCGCGACGGTCAGCAATCCTCCGAGTACGACGCTTGGTGCGATGGAACGAGCAGCGGAACGAAACCCGCTCTTCGCGCCCGGCCCGTGGTGCCGCCAAAGCCACGCTGCCACGGCCCCGTAGTTCAGCGTCAGTGCGACGGCCAAGCACGTCATCCAAATGATGACGTAACGGTGCAGGTCGACCGGCAGTTGCGGCAGCGGGATGCTGAGCCACTGTATGCAACCCGCGGCAAACGCGCCGAGCCCGCTCGCGATCGCCGCGGCCGCCGAATAGCCGTCGAATCGCTGAACTCCGACGAGCCGATCGCGAACTTCGGCCAGATCGGAAAGCGCCTGTTCTAGTTCCATCCGCGCTGCCTTAGGACGACCCTCTCCAAGAACGAGGACGTTCCTTCGACCCATGCCGCCCTTCTTCGCTTTGTAGTGCAAAGCTAAACACTTTGTACCACAAAGCTTGCGGCATTACAAGCCGTCGGGGCCTAGCGGCGCTTTTTCCCTCCTTTGGTTCGCGCTTTCGCGCGCATCGCCATTGAATCGACCAAGTCGGCTGCTTCGGTGAGCACTTCGCCGGCAGTCGCGACGGTTTCGCCGACTTGACGCGCGCGGACGGCCGTCTCGTGGACGCTGGTGGCGGCTTGGCGAACGGTGCGGCGCGGATTCGCGACCGCCTTCTTTACCGTCTTGGCTCCGGCCCCGGCGGCCTTAGCGGCGCCTTTGGCAACCTTCTTTGTGGAGGCTCCCGTTTTGCGACCGGCGGAAGCCGCGGTCTTGCGAGCGCGCGCGACGGTCGACTTACCGATTCGGCGCGCGGACTTCGCGGCGCCGGCTTTCTTCTTTTGTGTCTTGCGAGGCATGCAAAATCTCTCCTATGCTGCTCGCAAGCATTCCCAAGCTCGGCGGCACTCAAACGAGCATGCCATAAGCACCGCAAGTGCGAGGGCTCGACAATCCTCGGCAGGAAAAATAGCAATCTAGAAGCAACCAGCCCGCCCCACCTTGCCGTTCTCCGAACAGCAGAAGGAGCAAGAAGCGATGGTGTATATCCTCAAAGACCTGCTCGTCAGCGTTTTGATGTCTGAAGAAAAAGGCGTCACTCCGGCCCTCGGCCGTCCAACCACCTGCATCTTCGACTTTCCGCGGCGCGGAGAACCGCCAACCATGGTCGGCTTGCTCGAGGCGCTGAAAGCTCAACTCGAAAGGGCGCTCTCAGATCTCGATTGGGAAGAAGAGAGTATCGGCGAGCAATTGCAACCCCGGACGCTGGAACAAATCGAAATGCTTCAGAGCAATTTCGATCGAGCTCAAGATGAGCTCAACCGTCTGCGGACTGAGATCGCTAATGAAACATAGAGCTCGGAGATAGCCGCGCCGACTCTTCGAAACTTTCGCTTCCGAGCAAACCCCGCCTACGAGCTAGTGCTCTTGGATCGCCTCTCGGCGGCGGAGCAAGGTGCCCTGCGAGCGCTGCGCGACGATCCCCAGTGCTATGGGATACTGCGACCTCGTCACGACGCCCGTCTTACCGTCAAATCCGTCACGACCGATGCGGCGCTTCTGATCTTGGCGCTCGAGAACGCGGCACCGCTGCCACAGGCCGTCGCAGAGGCCTTGGGCGAGCAGTGCGATCCTTTCATCGGCAAGATGGTCCTCGATGAGATTTTGCAAATCGACGTAAACGGCGAAATGCTTTGCGGACCAGCGGCTAGCGAAATCTTCGCGGGAAAGAGCACCTCAAGGGCGCCTGAGGGATTCATCGCAACGCTTTCGCGCCGAGCCCTCGAGTACGCGGAGATGCTCGACGTCGTTTCCGTCCCCGAGTTGTCCAATAGGCTCTACTCGTACAACCGATCTCCTGCATCCGACCGCTGGCGCCGGCTGCTCGGCGATGCTGCGCGAGTGGAATCGTTTCTCGGGATAAACGGTCGAAGTATAGTAGCGATGCTGGACGCCGGTTGGATCCGACTGACGGGACGCAGCGCGGATGGTTGGATGGCATGGCGATCTCGGCGATTCACGCCCAAGGCCACCTCGCTAATTTACAAGCTCTACGTCAGCCCTATGTGCGCTGCCCTCCACTCCGTTCTCGGCTCGGTCGTCGAAGCCGCTTCGCGCTTCGGTGCCTTTCAATGGAAGATCGGCAGCGACGTTTACGGCTTGCTCCGCTCCGATAAGCTGATTCTGTATTTCGAACGCTTCGCGGATCTGCAGGATGCTGCGGCCTACGTCATCGACAAGCTCGAGGGTTGCCCGCCACAGGGCGTCCCTTTCACTGGGGAGTTGGAAGCGCGAGGACTGGTCTCCTGGGGCGTCGATCCGCCATTGGAGATCGATTCGGTTCCGTGGCTTGAGCGGGATAGTTGGCGCGCCCGCATTTGCAATGCGCTCGCATCGGCGCTGGTACTTGCAAAGAGCGCGCCGCGCAGCATAATCTCGCCGTCGCGTTTTGCCACGCTGCGCCTTGCGCTCGAGGGAATCGACACCGATACCTGGACGCCCGTACGGTGAACCCAACCGAAATGTACGTGCTGCCGGAGGGTGCGCTGCTAACGCCGGTACGGGAACTTCCGCAAGCGTCGCGGCGCGATATCGGTGATTGCGATGATGGCGACCTCGTAGTATGCCGGCCGAACTCACGCATCTCTTCAAAATTCGGTTGGAGCCCAAGGCTCAGGGCTCATCGCTCAGTTTCGCACGCCCAAAACGATCGCTCAAGCGGTGGCGCGATTCAGTAGAGAGGCCGGTCTCGATGCCGAAACAGAGCTCGAAGAGGCGCTCCCCATGCTCCAGTCGTTGATTTCAGCCGGCTTGCTGCTGCCGTTCGATGCAAACAACGTCTCAGCGATCGCGCCTTCGCTGTCGGGCGAAATCGATGGCTGGACGATTTTGCAAGCCGTGCAAACGCTGGAAGATACGGAGATCTACCAAGTAGGGCGGAACTCACGCGAAATCGGCGCGCTCAAGATCGCCCGCGCCGGTCATCCGACGGCAAAGCGTGCGTTAGAGCACGAGGCTCGCGTTTTGTCGCACCTCGATTCTGTGGTCGCCCCGCGATTGCTATCGTTCGGCTGCTGGAATTTCCGCCCATACCTGATAACGGAATGGTTTGCAGGAAGCGATGTAGGGAAAGCCTGCGCCGAATTGCGCGTGGGCGCGCACGCCGACTCGAGGCATGCCCTGCTGGCCGTGACGATCGCGGTACTTCGGGCGTACGCCGCTCTTCACGATCGTGGAGTCATTCACGGCGACGTCCACCCGGGCAACGTGCTTCTCGATCGTCGCGGCTCGGTAAAACTTCTCGATTTCGGAGCGGCACGAATCGTCGGAGGCGACGAATTGGAAACCGGGCTGCGGCCCGGCGTTAGCTTCTTCTTTGAGCCCGAGCTGGCCAAAGCCGCCCGCGCCGGCGGGAGCCTGCCGTTTCCAACCCCACAGGGGCGAACAGTACTCATTAGCCGCGTTGATCTATTTTCTACTGATGGGGGAATACTATCTCGATTTCATCGTCGAGAGAAACGAAATGCTTCGACAGATTGCCGAAGATGAGATGGTATCGTTCGCCCGACGAGGCCTCAAAGCGTGGCCTCAAGCGGAACGGGTGCTTCGCAAAGCCCTCAACAAAGAGCCCGCGGACCGGTTTTCGTCCGTTGCGAAGTTTGCCGCGGCTTGGGAGCGTGCCAGCGTTCCTTCGCACCGGATTGGGCCGGTGGCAAACAACGCGCAAATGCGCCGTGTTCGCGAGGAGTTTCTTAGCCAGGCTTCGGTCTCGGGCTCGATGCTGCAGCGCAATCTACTGCCGGAAACATCGCTGAGCTACGGGAGCGCAGGCGTCGCCTACGCTCTTTATCGGATCAGTTGCGCGTCCAATGATGGTGAGCTTCTTGCCGTCGCCGACGTTTGGTCGACGAAGGCTCTCGCCGAGTTACGCAATACCACGACCGGCGACACGTCGCTCTATCGGGGACCGGCCGGCGTTTACGCCGTTGCGGCACTTATCGCCCAAGCACGAGGCGACGCTGCATCAAAGAACGCCGCCGTCCGTGCTTTTACGCAAATCTGCGATCGGCCGTTCGATACCGCGGATCTGGTGCTCGGACAGGCCGGCGCGCTCCTTGGGTGCGCGCTGTTACTCGAGAGCGGCGACGACGCGCAACTGCGCCGAACCGGCGATCGGTTACTGATCACGCTTGCGGGCATCATCGATGGCCGTGCATCGATCCCAGACTCGCCGAAACGCAGTTCGCTCGGAATGGCGCACGGGTGGTCGGGACTTCTGTATGCCGCGCTCTGCTGGTCGATCGTTGCTTGCAATCCGGTTAGCGCGACGATCGAGCGCCGGCTGCACGAATTGACGACCTGTGGTGAGCCGGCGGCGTCCCGATGGTGCGATGGGAGCGCGGGATCGGTCTTTCTCTGGACGGCGGCATATCGTGCGACGCGCGATCGCTCCTATCTCGAATTCGCCCAAAGCGCTGCCTGGAACGTATGGAAGACCGAAACGGCAACCGCCGGACTCTGTTGCGGAATGGCCGGGCAGGCGTACGCGCTGCTGAATCTTTACCGCCATTGCGGCGATGCGGCGTGGCTGCGACGCGCGAGCGACATCGCCTCCCGGGCGACGACCGCGTATACGGAGCAGCGCAAGATGCAGCGGAGCGATTCCCCGGAATTTCGGATGTCCAGTTTGTATGAAGGCGGCGCCGGCATCGCCGTGCTTGCGGCCGAGCTCGAGCGGCCGGACGAGGCGCGGATGCCTATGTTCGAGTGCGAATTCGAAGGCGGCGTACTCGCGCGTTTGCGCAGCGACTGCACGCCGGCAATGCGGCGAAGCGTCGCTTTCTCGTCGGCCGCGGCTCCGATTTGCCGGTAGATTTTCAATGCCTCCTCGTATGAGCGCAGCGCTTGTCCGTAGCGTCCTTGACGCCTGAAAACGTCGCCAAGGCTTATCAGCGATCCCGCCTCGTCGTAGCGGTCGCCCACGTCGCGAAAGACCGCCAGTGCTTGCTCGTCGAGCTTCAACGCCGCGTCGTATTGGCCGCGATGCATATCGACGTCACCCATGCCTCTGGTAGCTTGCGCCTCATCCACTCGCTCGCCCAGCGCCGCGAAACTGGGACGCACGGTGCTCAGCGACTGCATCGCTTGGGAGTAATGTCCCAGATCGGTTTCCACTAGGGCAATGTTGAGGAGCGCCTCCATTGCGTCCTCAGCGAGTCCTTGCTTTTCGAAAAGCAACCGCGCGCGCGCAAACGACGTCAGAGCAGCGGCATAGCGGCCTTCTCGTTCTTCAACGATGCCGATCGTCTCCAAGGGACCGGCTTGGTAAACGTCTGCTCCCAGCTCGTGTAACATCGCCATCGCGCGCCGGGAATACGCTAGAGCTTGCGCATAACGGCCTTGACGCGCTACGGACAAACCGATGTCCGCCATCACGAACGCGAGCAACGATCGGTCGCCCAGCTGACCAGCGATTGCCGCAGCCTTCTTAAAGGAGTCGATCGCATCGCCGTACCTGCTTTGATCGTACTGGGTGAGACCGATAGTGTCCATCAGCGTGGCCTCGCCGTCGCGATCGTCCAATAGCTTGTAAATTGCCAAGGCTCGTGCGAAGGACCGCAGCGCATCGGTATAGTCGTAGAGCGAACGCTCCACGATTCCCACGTTGTGCAGCTCGCGCGCTTCGCCCGCTCGGTCATTTACCTCGCGATAGAGCGCCAATGAGTCCTCGTGGTATCGCAAGGCATCGCGGTACCGCGAATGGTCAACGGAGAAATTTCCGAGGTCTTTAAGGGCACCGGCCTCGCCGTCCAGGTCACCGACACTTCGAAAGAGCCGCAAAGCTTCGAGATATGAATCGGCCGCATCGGGACGCCCGGCAAAGGTGCGGGTAATGCCAATGCCTTCCAAAGCCTGCGCCTCGCCGTCCCGGTCGCCGCCTTGGCGATAGCTATCGAGAGCGTCACCGTACGTCCGCAGCGCATCGGAGTAGCGCCCTTCGAGGCGCAAGACGTTTCCGAGATTAATGCGTGCCGCATTTGCCGCACCCGCGTCGCCCGCATCGAGCGCTGCCTTGAGCTGCGCCCGGTAGAACGCCTCGGCCTGTGCAAAATTCGCAAACTCCGCGAGCGTCCAATTCGGTTTGGGATGATACGTTCTCTGCGACGTTGCTGCGGCTGAAATCACGTCGACGAGCGATGTCTGCAAACGCCGCTGCCCGACGAGCACGTAACCGGTTTTGGTCACGTTGACCTCACCTTGCGTGCACTTCAAGGTCACGCCGGTCGCAGCCGTGTCGACCGAAAACGTCGTGCCGTGAACGGATGCCGTGAGCGCCTCACCAGACTGCACGCGGAAGAAGTCGAGCGTATGCGGTACCACGCTGAAGAGCGAAGCGCCGCCGTTGCTCGAAACGAGCTCGCCCGAGCCCGTGCTCACGAACGTGACGCTCGCGCCGGGCTCGAGCGTCGTCAGGCTTTTTCCGCCCGTGCTGGCGATGACGACGACGAGATGCTCCGGAACGTCGATGCGAGTGCCGTCGGCGATCGTCTCCCCCAAGTGAAGCGCTCGTGCGATCGTGCCGCCTCGGGTGACGGTCACTCCGACCGCCGACTGCACCTGGCGTCCGTCGAGCAATAGTTGTCTCACAACGTGCGCCCCAGCCGGCCGCGCCGGCGACGGCAACGCCGATAGCATCAACCAGGCAAAGACCCCGCCGGCGAGCGCGGCGGCACGTTGCGCGTTCACGATGCGCCGGCCGTTCGCCGCGCCGAGGCCGAGAGCCGATTCACGATTTCAGCGATGTGCTGCGCGACCAAGTCCGGATGGTCGTCGACGCTCAGAGCCTGAATATCGTCGACCGTGGCTAAAATCGTCGGATGGCCGAGCACGATCGGCAGGACGCAACGAGACTGTGGGCCCGCGAGAATCCACTTGCGGTGCGCGCGCATTATTTCGAACCGGCAATACGGCTGCTTGAAGTATGCCTCCGAATAGATCGGTACGATGAAGCGGCTGGCATCGATCGCCAACGCCAGCTTCGTCTGCCACGCGGTGCCCGAGCGAATCGAGGAGGTATCGAAGAAGATCGTCAACTTTCGGCCGTCCGCAAGCACGGCTTCACGAAGCGGCGTAAACACGTGCGGGATGACCCATGCGCGGTCCTGTCGCGCGTAGCTGATGAAAACGTCGTAGTCGTACACCTCTGCCGGCGTCGCGTCGATGGCATTCGCATCCTCGACGAGCATTTGGGAGCCGCGAAAGCCGCTCAAGCCGGCGCAAAGAACCACCCCAAAGAGAATCAGCGAGACTTGAGGCGAAATATGGTGCGCTACGAGCAAGAAGAACTCGAATGCAACGACGACGATACCGCCTACGAGCATTGCAGCCACCGATGAGAGCCAGGGTGAATGATGCCGCACCCCGGGTAACCGGACCCGCTTGAGCGCAAGAAATATCGCCGCGTATGCAAGCACGGTCAGAGCCGAAAAGGCCGGCACCATGAGCAGCAGCATTCCATTTTGAGGCTGAACGTCGTAGTATCGCTCCTTACCGACCAATGCACCTTGGTCCAGAGCGTTGCTGAGTGCCCAGCCCAGTAATTCGGGTCCGCTGCGGTCGGTGAACGGCGGATGATCGTCTTCAATCGTTCCGACGATAACGTACATCTTATCGTCGAACTGCGAGTAGCCTCTGAAGCCGCGAGCTTGCGTAAATTTGTAAATGGCGGGACCGGCCGACGCTACCTTCGGCCCAAGGCGAACGGGGATATGAGTCGGATCGCACGCGGGCGCCGAGGAAAAGAGGCGAGGCGTCATCAGAACGCGGGCAACCATCGCCCACACGTTCTGGGTTCCCACGACATCTCCCGACGCGTTGTTGAAGGGCACGTTCGCATAGCAGATTCGGTAAAAAAGGCCCGCCGCATTTGGAATGCTCGTGAAATGCGTCTGCGCCGCACCGCTTACCACGCTGTAAACCTGAGGATCTTGAGCATCGAGCGGGCCGACGATGACGTCCTGTTGCCCGAGCTTTGGCTCCTCCGTCGCGTAGACCGGGAAGTGCCGCGTCGCCATTTCTATGCTCTTGACCAACGCGGCGTCGGCCGACGCGAGCGGTGCTCCGCATGGGTTGGATTGACATGGATCGAATTCGACGTCGAGAATGACTGCGCTCGGTCGTTGATTGCTCTTTACGAGACCGTCGAGAAAGTCCGCTATGCGACGGCGATTGCTCGCGATGTCGGAAAGATTCCAATCTACGTCGACGATGCTGACTTCGGGGGAAAAGCTGGGTGCGACGCGCGAGCTAAGCCACCTAAGAACTTGCCAATCCCATTCATGCGGCATCCACAACGCCGCCGCGGTCATAACGGCTGCGTAAACTCCGACCAGCAGTCCGATGCTTACGACCCACCGCGGGACGGCTTTGCTCTGCAAACTCAGCACCTTTGTACGCCGGAGCGCCCTCTGTAGAGGCTTGCACCTTCGCGGGGACCTTCCCTCTCGGCGTGCCGGCCTGTTATCATGTCTCAGACGTTATGCGCAATGAGCAGAGCGTACTGAAAGGATTGCTGCCGCTCGTCGTCGGTGTAACGGGTCACCGAGATTTGGCTGCCGATGAAGCCGACAACGCGGTGCAACGCGTGCGCGATCTTTTTCGCTCGCTCGCAACGAGCTATCCCCACACGCCGGTCATACTGCTTTCTTCGCTTGCCGAGGGGGCAGACCGGCTCGTAGCCCGCACGGCCTTGGAATGCGGAGCGGAGCTTTACGTGGTGCTGCCGCTGCGCAGCGAGTTGTACGAAAAAGATTTTGCGTCCACGCAATCGCTCGAAGAGTTTAGGCAACTCATGGCACGCAGCTCCGGTTCCGGCATCGTCCCGATGACGAACCACCGCGACACGCAAGCTGCTCAAACTCCCGGGCCGGCTCGCGATCTGCGGTACGCTGCAGCGGGCGCATTCCTCGTCAGCCACAGCGAACTTCTCATCGCGCTGTGGGACGGCAACGAGGACGAAATCCTCGGCGGCACGTCACAGATCGTCAGATTCGCGCTTCAAGGCGTTCCCGCGACGTATCTCGGTGGACCCAGGCAGGCGCTTCTCGCAAACGAAACGGGCGCCGTCCATCACATAACGGTTAGGCGGGAGTCTGCAGATCCGTCGACTTCCACTTCTGCGCCTGCGACGTGGCGGTATCCCGAGGTGGAGATTTCCGATGCGGCGGCGGTCCGGGCCGCGCGAGCCGCGTTCGCCGAAAGTCTTCGCAATCTCGAGCGGTTTAACCGCGACACGGTCACGGGGTCGATACAACGCCAAACCGCCGTCAGCTCCGCCCACTTGCTCACACCGCGGCAGGAAGCATCGCTTGGGCTTGCCGGAGTTTTGAACTACACTCGCACGCTTTTCGCGCAAGCCGACGCGCTCGCGCTGCGGTGCAGAAACTGGACCCACGTGGCGACGATCGCGATTTTCGGCGCCATCGGCGTCGCTGTCGTTTTGTTCAGCTTGTATACCAACGTGCTCTCCGACGCCTCGGCACTCTATTTTGCATTCCTCGGTATGGTCGCCGTTGCGTTCGGCGTCGACTTGGTGATCATTAGAAAAAGAATGCAGGACCGTTTTCAAGATTATCGAGCGCTTGCGGAAGGATTGCGCGTCCAGTTCTATTGGCGACTCGCCGGGATTCGTGAATCGGTTTACGATCATTATTTCGCCAGACAAGAAGGAGAGCTGGACTGGATCCGCAACGCGATGCGAGCGGAACGATTCCGTCGGCAGGCCGAACCGAAGGGCGACGTGCACGACCGAAATATGCGGACCCTTCTCGAAGTGGTGCTCGTCCAGTGGATCAACGGGGAAGGAGCGTACTTTTCAAGGGCGGTGCGGAGGGAGCGAGAGCTGGCGACCCGGATAAAATGGGGCGCACATACGTGCTTGATCGTAACGGGTTGTGTCGCGATCGCCTTGGCGGTGACCGTTGCCGAGCATCAATTCGCCTATCATGCCGTGCTCGTTACCGTTTTGACGCTGGCGCTCGCCGGCGCCGGGCTTTTTACGGCTTACGCGCAGACGCGAGCGCACGAAGAGCATGCGCGACGTTATCGCCGCATGGCGGCACTGTACAAAATCGCCGGCAAGCGCGTCGAGCTGCTGCTGCGCGACGCGCAACCTCGAAGCAGCTCGAAGCGTGCTGACCCAATTGGGGCGCGAAGCGCTGGCCGAGACTTGCGATTGGCTGCTCTTGCATCGAGAACGTCAGATCGACGTTCCTACCGGGTGACGCGCGCAGCACTCTGCCAGCCATATGGCACCGCGCGACCGGGACGATGTGCGTATGCTCACCGCCGGGCAGGAACTTTAGCCGATGCAGCACCTCGAAGGTGGGATTGTCTATGCGGCAAGCGATCTCATCGATTATCTCGAGTGTAGGAGGCTCACCGAGCTCGAGG
This sequence comes from Vulcanimicrobiota bacterium, assembly GCA_963767725.1. GTDB lineage: Bacteria > Vulcanimicrobiota > Vulcanimicrobiia > Vulcanimicrobiales > Vulcanimicrobiaceae > Cybelea. The sequence goes on along the minus strand of CAVYEN010000001.1, from coordinate 425,652 downwards.
ATCTCGTCGCGCGCGGAAAACTGGCGCGGCCGGCTGCGGTGGATCCTCACGGCGAACTTCTTCGGCGCAAGGGCGACGAGCACGAGCGCACCTACCTCGAAACAATGCGAGCGCTCTACCCCGGCGAGGGTGAGGTTGTGGAGTTCCAACGCTCCACGAGCGGCATGGAGGCATACCGAAGCGCCGCGCAGGCGACGCTCAGCGAAATGCGGCGCGGGCCGCGAATCATCTATCAAGCGACTTTCTTCGACGGCCAGTTTATCGGTCACGCCGATTTCTTGCGCCGGGTCGAAGAACCGTCGGATCTCGGCGAGTACTCGTACGAAGTCATCGACACGAAGCTCGGCCTGTCGGCGAAGCCGTCTTATCTGGTTCAGCTCTGCAACTACAGCGAGCACCTCGAGCGCCTGCAGGGCTTCATCCCAAAGTTCGGCTACGTCGTGTTCGGCAACGGTGAAACCAGGGCGTTCCGTCTCCACGACTACCTTGCATATTATCGCCATCTCAAGCGCGGGTTCTTGAACTTCGTGGGCAGCCGCGAGCCGGAGCGCGCGGACGCAGCCTCCCGAATATCCGCTGGAGTGTAAGCACTGCGCGATTTGTCCGTGGGACGCCGTTTGCGAGAAGAAGCGACGGGACGACGATCACTTGAGCCTCGTCGCATGGATGCGGCGGGATCAGCTCGCCAAACTCGAAGCGGCCGGGATCCTTCGTCTCGGCGAGCTCGCCGAAGCGACCGACGATCGGCGGCCGTTCAGCATGAGCACGCAAACATTTAGCAAACTGCGCCGGCAAGCCTCGCTGCAAATGCGAGCGCGCAAGAGTGGCGAGCCGATCTACGAGCTGCTCGAAGCTCCGTCGCTCGGTTTCACCTTGCTACCCAAGCCCGCGGAAGGCGACGTCTTCTTCGATATGGAGGGCGACCCGCTCTTTGAGCCGGGCCGCGGCCTGGAGTACCTTTTCGGTTGCTGGATGCCCGACGATGAGCCGCCGTTTCGCGCCTTTTGGGGCACCAACCGCGACGATGAGAAGCGCGCATTCGAAGCGTTCGTCGATTTCATTTCCGAACGCCGGCGTCGATATCCGTCGCTGCACGTTTACCACTATGCGAGCTACGAAAAAGACGCACTGCGACGCCTCGCGCAGCAGCACGGGACGCGTGAGGAGGAAATTGACGACCTGCTGCGCGGCGAAGTGCTCGTTGATCTTTTCGCCGTCGTACGACAGGCGCTGGTGATTTCTGAAGAGAGTTATGGCCTCAAGAACGTCGAGCGCTTCTACGATCTTCAACGCGAGACGGACGTCAAAAAGGGCGCGGAATCGATCGTCATGTTCGAGCGCTGGCTCTTGGAGCGTGACGAGCGAGTCCTCGATGATATCGAGCGATACAATTGCGATGATTGCCGTTCCACGTATTTACTGCGCGAGTGGCTACTCGAGCGACGTGCGGAAGCGATCGTAAGCTTCGGCCGCGAACTTCCGCTACGTGCATTGAAATCCCCGGACGAGCCCTGTCATACCGAGTTCGCCGAGACCTGCGCAGACTGCCTCAAGCGCCGCGACGAAGAGCGCGAGCTGGCACGCCGCACTGACATCGAGCAAACGCTGCTCGAGAACGTCCTCGCCCCGCAGAGCGAGCAAGAGTACCAGACGATGGCGTTCGATCGGCGGATCAAATATCTTCTGGCAAATCTCATGGCGTATCACCGCCGTGAAGAGAAGCCCGGTTGGTGGGCGTACTTCGATCGCTGTGAGAACATCGACGAACTCGCCGAGTTCGACAAGGAGGCCATCGGCGGCCTCACGCTCCGGGAAGACATCGCGCCGCGTAAAATCGACCGCAGCAGCGCCTACATTTATGCGTTCCCCGATCAGTTACACAAGCTGGCCGCCGGCGACGCGCCGGTCAATCCGCGCACGCGTAAAGGCGCGGGAACGATTCTGTCGATCGACGAGAATCTGAATTTGCTTGAGCTCAAAACGACGGCTCCAATCGAAACGGCGCGTGCGATTTCCGAATTGATTCCCGGTACGCCGCCTCCATCGAAGGTGCTGCGGCAGGCGCTGGAGCGCATCGCTACAGCGTTCGTCAAGGGCGATCTACGCGACCGATATCCAGCAACCTACGATCTGTTGGCGAACGGCGACCCGCGCGTGCGCGGCATGCACAGATTGCAGCCCGCGCAGGTAAACGTCGAGACGGTTGAAGCGGTCGTTTCCGCGCTCGATCGCAGCTATCTATTTCTGCAGGGACCGCCGGGTAGCGGCAAAAGCACGATCGCCTCACAGATCATCTGCGATCTGCTCGCCGCCGGCAACCGCGTGGCGGTCACGAGCGCCAGCCACACGGCGATTCACAACGTGCTGCACATGGTGGAGCGTTGCATGGCGGCGCGTGGCGGCAATTTACGCGGCCGCTATAAACACACGAACGCCGGCTCTGAATTCACGTCACGGCTGAGTACGCCGTTCATCGAATCGGTCAATTCGAATGAGGCCTTTTACGGCGACGATTACCAGCTCGCGGGGGGCACGGGCTGGCTCTGTGCTCGCGAACAGCTCGACTGCAAGTTCGATTACCTCTTCGTAGACGAGGCCGGTCAGATTTCACTCGCCGACGCGCTCGTCAATTCGCTCTGCGCCAAGAACGTCGTGCTGCTCGGAGATCCCTCGCAGCTCGCGCACGTAAGTCAAGGCCGCCAACCCCTCCACGTTGGCGATTCGGTCCTCGAGCATCTACTCCGCAACGAGCGGACGGTGCCCGAGCACCGTGGTATCTTTCTCGACGTTTCCTACCGCATGCACCCCGAGATCTGCGCCTTCATCTCCGAGACGATGTACGAAAACCGTCTGCACGCCGCCGATCCCACCCGTTTGCATCGTGTCACGACCAAGGACCGTGATTACGGCGGTCTCTACTTTCTGCAATCGAGCACTCGGGCAACAGCTCCAGCTCAATCGAGGAGGCAAACGAGATCGTCAGGCAGATCCTGGTCCTTCTCGAGGAGGGAACGGTCGTCGACTCAGAGCCGCACGAGGGCAAGGAGGGTCCGCGCCGCTTGACCGCCCGCGACGTCATCGTCGTCGCACCGTACAACGCGCAGCGCCGTCTCATCGAGAATACGCTCCGCTATGCCGGCGTCACAAACGTGCGCGTCGGCACCGTCGATAAGTTCCAAGGACAAGAAGCGGCGGTCGTCTTCTACTCGATGACGACGTCGAGTGGTGAGGACGTGCCGCGCAATGTCGAATTCCTCTTCGAGCGCAACCGCTTCAACGTAGCGATCTCTCGGGGGCGCGCCGCCAGCGTGCTAGTCTATAGCCCCCGTCTGCTCGACATTCGGTTGCCGAACGCCCGAACAAATGGCGCTGGCTAGTCTGCTCTGCTCCTTCGTGGAAAGCGCCGCGTCTTACGCAGCGAAGGCAACACTCGTTCCGTAAGGAAACGACCGGAAGACGGCAGTAAGCGATTCTTGTGGCTGCGGCCAGAATGTACCGCGCCGGCTCGCGACCGTATGGATGATAACTACCGCCGCGGCAGGATCGGCGAACCGGCGTTAGCGGTTGCGCGCGTCATCGAAGCGAGAGTCTCCTGCAGTGGCGAAATGTCGACGCTGGTAAAACCGCCTTGCGGATGGTCGAGGTCGAAGATTGCAAAGACGGTCGCGGCGAAAAGCAGACAGAAAATCGCAGAAAGCAGCGCGTTTGGAGCTTTCGCGCGCCCGAACGTCAATCCCAAGAGCAGCGCGCCGACGAGCGTCGAGAGCACGACGATGCCGAAAATTGGCCGTGGCACGTGATTGTTGAGCGCTGCCTCTTGCTGCTCGGAAACGTCGATCGTCTCGATGACCGAGCGCGCGAGGTCCACGTAAAAAGGACTGCGGGGATCGCGACGCGCTGCATTCGATGCCATGATCCACAGCTGCCCCTGCAAATCCTTACCGCGCTCGATCGACCGGCGTTCCGCCCGTATGTCGCCGACCTCAGCATACGTTTCCAACCGTGTCCTGGTGTAATCGATGAGAATCCGGCGAAATCGAAGCGTCCGCGCTATCGGAAGAAAGCCCGCCCGCAAGTAGGCAGTACCGATTGCGTCGGCTTCGCTGACGACGAGCGCGCGCCGAGCGTCGAATCGCTGGGCGGCAAAAGAGAACGAGAACCCTAAAATCAGCGCGATCAGGCCAAAGATCGCCGCTTGACCCAAGCCGAATGCCCACTCCGCTTTTTCGCCTTCGGCTTTGCCATAGCGGGCGGCGTACCCGTAGCCGACAGCAAGTGCGACGAGCGAGAGCGGAAAAAGCGCGAAGAAGTAGATGATCGGATCGGGCCTGGCACCGAGCGCATCTAACATGGCTCAGCGGTACGACCGATCGATTAAAGCTCCTTGAACTTGCGCACGCATCGCGGTCGCAGGCGCCCGAGTTCGCTAGATCGATGTGAGCGAGAGCGTGGCCGTGTTTAGCGATAGATGCCCGACGCAACGAGATCGTTCGGATTCGCACAAATCGCGCTGTTGTTTGGATCGTGAAACACAACGAGGCGGCCGGCCGGGACGTCGGGCCAACGCAATGCAAGCATGATGGCGGTCGGCGCGATGAAAACGGTCAGTCGTCTCCGGCAAAACGGCCTCTTGGATGTTCTCCGACGGCTCACCGCGACGCATGTTACCCGCCCGGAGAACGAAAGTGAAGGTCCCGCTTTGCCGCTCGATCGACTTCCTCCATCGGGATCAAGACCGTCGTCCGGCTCCGCACCGCTCCCGAGGCGCCCACGGTCATGCCAAGCGCCAAAGCGGTCTCGTTATCGGGCACGTCGACGATGATGATCGCGTCTTCCTCGCCGAACGTAAAGTAAAAAGCTTCGAGCTTTCCGCCGACCGATGCCAGCAACTCCTCGACGGCGTTACGGCGCGCAGACCCCCCGGCCTTCACGACCCCCTTCGCGCCCTCGGCCGTGTAGGAAGCCTGAATTAAAAACTTAGCCATGTTGGAACACTCCTTGTCGGTATGAAGGTGAGTGCTTCACCGCGGAGCCGCGGTGTCGAAGTCGACGTAATTGTGCGTGCTTTGCACGAGCGCCGCAAAAAGCGCTGCACTCATGCCGCTCTTGACCCTGATGCGCGTCACCTCGTATGGAGACTCTAGGTCGGTTTGAAATCGCGGATCCGTCGTAAAACCAAAGAGTAAGCCCGCATGCCGTTCGAGCTCGACCGTCCGTGCGTCGAAATCGCCGCTCGGGTAGGCGTACGCGAGAACGCTGCTTTGCAGACGCGTGCCTAGCGTGCGCACGCACTGATCGATTTGATAGCTTTGCGCTGCGACGCCCAGAGCCGCCAGATCTGAGTGATCGACTCCGTGGCACTCGATCGACATGCCCGCTTTCGACATCGCTTCGATCTCGTGCCATGTCAGATGTCCCCGCGTTCCGATCGTCCCGACATTGATAAAAAACGTGGCTCGATCTCCAAAGCGCTGCAAAATCGGAAATGCGTAGCGAAATTGATCGCTGTATCCGTCGTCGAACGTCAGCAGAACCGCACGAGCGGGCGACTCGTGCGTCGCCATATCACGTGAGAGGTCGGCAATCCCGATCGTACGGAATCCCATCCGGCGAATCGACCGAAGCTCCTGCGCAAATTGCACCGGAGAAACCGTCAGTTTCTGTGAAATCACATCCGCGGGCGCAGCCACGTCGACGCGATGGTACATCACCACGACGGGAAAGGCGAGAATCACGGCCAGAACGGCGCTCATTGCACCCGTATCTGAGTTTCTTCCACTTCTTGGGCGCCGGGGGTATTCCGAGCGATGATGGAGAGCTCGTACCAATGCCGGCGCGAAAGCGGGGGTAACTCGAGCACGTGAGTGTGGAATCGATAGATTCCCGGCGCCACATGCGCGCTGTTGATTGAAAAGGCCGCGGTGCGCACTTCGACCGATGCAACGTTCGTGCTGACCAGGACGGCCCCGTCGAACCACGTGCCGGGCTCGATGGTGAGAGTCGATAACCAAATGCGAACGATTCGCGGCGGAAGATTAGGCGCGGCACTCGGAGGCGACGGCCATGTTCGAGGTTGCGTCGTAGAAACGGTAAGGTTAAGCGGAACGGCAACGGCCTTGGGCGAACAAGCCGGAAGCAACGCGGCAACGGTCCCAGCGGCCAATGTAAGAAGGAAGCGACGAAAAGGGTTTCGAGGCGAGTCGTTAGATGATTGCGCAAACATGAATCTCGCGGACTTAATTACGCCTCGGGCCGGAGCGCAAGTGCCGCTTCCACGTCTCGACCGCGTCGGGAGTTGCGGCGCACCTACTCGACTCGATTGGCTGATCACCCTGGCTGCCCTCTGGATCATGACCGGATTATTTATCGACGCTCACCAGCATCTCTTCTTGGCAGTCGAGTCGTTTTTCAATCCTTGGCACATGACGATGTACAGCGGCGCCGTCTTCGCGGCCGCCGTCCTTGGCGTGGCCATCGCGCGAAACTACGCGCGCGCCGGTTCGTTTTGGAAAGCGATCCCCGACGGATACGCGCAGAGTCTGCTCGGGGTGGCCGCATTGCTGCTCGGAGGAGCCCTCGACTTGGTTTGGCACGCTGTCTTCGGCTTCGAACATCAGCTCGATCTGTTGTTGAGCCCTCCCCACCTGTTCTTGCTGACCGGCCTCTTTTTCTTGATCACGGGACCGGTGCGCAGTGCGCTTCGCCGCCCCAACGAGTCGAATCTCGTCGAGCAACTACCGATGCTGATCTCGCTCGGACTTGCGTTCGAGATCATTCAGTTCGTCACGCAGTACGGGTTCTATCCGGAAGCGCTGATGCGCGATCATCCGCTCTCGCAGGTAGCGTTCCAGCGGGAACAGTTCGTGCTCTCGGTCTTCCTTTTCTACCGCCAAGCGCTTGAGATCTCGATCGTGATCTGGCAGAGCCTGCTGCTCGCCGCGGCGGTCCTATATCTCTGCCTGCGAAAGCGCCTGTGCTTCGGGGCGCTCGTCGTCGTCTGCGTCGTCGAGAAGCTCTGGATTGCGGGCGAGCTCTCGACCGACGTCGTCGAGCTCTTGCTCGTCGTTCTCGCGTCGATCGCGGCGGGAGCCGCAGGAGATTTCATCGTCCGCAAGCTTCGTCCGGCGGTGGCCAAGGCGAACGCACTGCGGTTTCTCGGTTTTTGCGTGCCGGCGGCGTATCTGGCGGCCTACTTTGCACTAGCCGTTCCCATGTTCGGCGGAACGTGGTGGGACGCGACCTTCGTTTTCGGCTCGATTGCCGAAGCGGGAATCGTCGGGCTGTGCGTGAGTCAACTCCTTCTCGCGGGATCGCAAACCCGGGCTGCATGAAGCTGCACCCAAGCGCGTATGCCATCGCGCTTGCGACCGCCGCTCTCCACCTCGCATTCAACCACCGCTTCGGATATTATCGCGATGAATTCTATTTCATCGACTGCGCGAAGCATTTAGCGTGGGGATATGTCGATCAGCCTCCGTTGGCGCCGTTTGTAACTTGGCTGACGTCGTCCTTGGGATACCCGGTATGGGCGCTGCGCCTTTTTCCCGGCATGCTTGCTGGCGTGACGGTGCTCTTTGGCTGCGGCATCGCGCGCGAACTGCGTGGCGGCGGATTCGCCCAAGCGATGGCCGCCTTGACCAGCGCTCTTGCGCCCGGATTGGTTGGCATCGCTTACGGACTGTCGACCGAATTTCTTTCCCCGGCCGCTTGGACGGCGTTAATCTACCTCACCATTCGGCTGGTAAAAACGCAAGATCGGCGGCTTTACATTGTAATCGCCCTTCTCCTGACGCTCGCGCTTTATGCCAAGTATTCGATCGCTGCTTGTGCGGTTGCATTGGCGATTGGATTTCTGCTCACGGGACATGCCAAGCTGCTGCAATCGCGCTGGCTTCCGTTCGGAATAGCGTTGACCGTGTTGCTCGTGCTTCCAAACGCGCAGTGGCAGGTGCGTCACGGCTTTCCCATGCTCGAGGTTCTCCATAACGATCAGCTCAATCGTCACGCCCTTGCTAACGGCATGGCTGACGAATCGGCGAATCGCTGGATCAATGCGCTTTACATGCTGGGCTTGCAGTTTGCGTATCAAAATCCGCTCTTCGCCCCGGTATGGATCGCCGGCCTCGCGTGTTTTTGGTCCTTCGATGCCGCTGCAGATGGACTGCGGCGAATTCCGCCGTATCGGTTCGTGACGGTTGCTTATCTCTTACTGCTGGCGTTGCTTATCGTGACCATCGGACGCGGCTACTACATACAAGGGTTCTATCCGGCACTCTTTGCTGCCGGCGCGGTGGCGATAGAACGCGCGACGATTGCAAAAACGCTCCGTTACAGGCCTGCGATTATCGCGGCAATCGTAGTCGCCGGTCTTCCAATGTTTCCGCTCGCTCTCCCCGTGCTGCCGCTTCCCGCATACATGGCCTACGAACGCGCGATCGGCTTGAGCCGCCCCACTCCCCCGGACGGCAAGAGCCACCTCATCAATCCAATGTTTGCCGACCAGCTTGGCTGGAAGGCGATGACTAAAGCCGTTGCCTCCGCGTATTGGTCGTTGCCCGACCGGCAACGTAAGATCACGGCGATCTTTGCGGACCGCTACGCGTACGCAGGAGCGCTGGACTACTACGGACCCGCCAATGGGCTGCCGGCGGTCATCAGCCCAAATAATTCGTACTACCTTTGGGGTACTCGCGGCTATAGCGGGCGATCGATTCTGGCCGTCGGAGCCACGGATTATTGGCTGTTGCTGCATTGGTTCGGCAGCGTGCGCCAGATTGCGGTTTACCGCAACGATTACCGCTGGATGCTTGAGGGGCCGCTGCCAATCTACCTCTGCACGCATCCGCGCGTGCCGCTAGCCGCAATGTGGCCCGCTCTGAAGTATTACGGGCTATAGGTGTTTGTCCGAGGGCGCCCCGGAAGGATTCATTTGGACGCTGGTCTCACGTAAACGAGCATGGAGAACCTGTCCGCGGAACGCTCTGCCGGATGGTCGGTACTGTGCTACGTTGCGGTTGTAGTCCTGGCTACAGTTCTCACGAACGGCTTGCCGTCGGGCGCCTACAGACCAACGCAGGCGGCGCTGGCGATTGACGCACACCGCTTCGGTCTGCTTTGCGGCGCATGGCTTAGCTTTCCGGCCGCGGCATTTTTTCTTTGGTTTCTCGTGGGACTACGCAGCTATTTGAGCTACGCTCCCGGTCGGCAGGAAGGACTCGCAACGTTCGCCCTGGGCAGCGGTTTGGTCATGGTTGCCACTTCGTTGACGGCAGCCGCGCTGCTGACCGCCGCGCTCTATGCGATGCCCGATATCTTCAAAGCACACCAGCTCTCCGGCATCTACGACGCCTTCTTTTTTACGCAGGGCGGCCTGGGCTACGCACCCGTGTCGATCTTTCTCTTTGCTGCTGCGCACAGCATGCGCCGCCACGATCGCGCGCCGATGTGGCTCGCGTGGCTTGGCTATCTCGCGGCGGTGGGCGCCGGAATTGCGACGCTCTCGATTTTCTTTTCCGACCCATTCATGGCGCCGGGTCAGCCCGGGCCCGGATTCTTCGGCGCGATACCCGCCGCGATTTGGCTCGTCGCGACGGGGCTCGTCCTGGTCTTTCAGAACAAGCGCGGCTCCGCGCTTTCCAGGACGTCGGCCGCGTCATAGCTCGCGTTATTGACCCGCGTCGAAACCTGGCGCACTTGCATGAGGCCCGCGTCGAGCGGTCGCAAGATCGAGGCAGCGACTTGCGGCGGTAACGGTTGCGGATCGAGCCAGAGATCGGCAGTAGAGTTTGTTAGGATCACCGGCATGCGATCGTGGACGCCGGCAACCAAAGCGTTCGGCTCGCAAGTAATCACATCGCACGACACGGAGCCGTCGTTGGGCTCCCAAAGACCGGCAAAGACGAACGGCTCGCCCGATTTGAGCGTGTAGTAGAATGGCCGGCGATTCGACCACTCAAAGAAACCGTCGGCGAATTCGATGCAGCGACGCGGAATCGAGCCGCGGCGCGCGAGGATCGACTCCGCGCGAATGTTGATGCGGCCGCGAATGCCCCAGCGCAGCGCTTCAACGACATTCCGCCCATCGTTGCGGACCCCGAGCACGTCCTGCATGGGCGCGATGTTATAACGCGGCAGGCGACTCTCGCTGAATTCGGTAAAACTGAAACGCGGAAATGCCGCACTCAGCGCCGCGGGCTTGGTCAGGGTGAATCTGCCGCACATGAGGAGCCTCCTTCGGCATTCCTAGCGAGGGTTCTTGAAATGTGGCATAATAGGGCGAGGTTCCCGTAGTTGCGTGGAGGTTTTAGCATGTATCGACGCTTCATTTCTTTCTCTTTGGCGGCGGCGTTTTGGTGCTCGCCGGTCGTGGGAGTGGCGCAGCAGACGGCCGGCGGTCCGCGTGCATCGCTCGCCGTGCTGGATTTTTCGACCCGCGGGCTCACGTCGGACTGGTACGGTAGCTTCGAGCCGGGGGTGGCGCTCAGCGATCTGCTCACCGACCGATTGGTCAACGAGGGCCGTTTTAACGTTCTCGACCGCACTCACCTGAGCTCGACGCTTGGAGAGCATCAGCTCGCGGCGAGCGGGGAGGTAGATCCGCAAACGGCGATCTCCGCCGGGCGCATGATCGGCGCGCGCTACCTCGTCACCGGGAACATTCTGCAACTCGACCAAACCGGCGCGAGTGGCGGCAATGCGGGTAGCTTATTGCCCGGGTGGGTTGGTGCTGCCGCAGGCGGCGTTTCAACGCATCGCGTGACCATCAAGGTCGCCGTCCGCGTGATCGACTCGAGAACCGGACAAATCGTGCAGAGCTTCTCCGATGAAGAGACGCGCTCCGGTACCTCATGGAGCGCCGGAGGATTTTCCGGCTATGCAGGGGGCTCGTACAGCAACGAGCAGTTCGTAAACAGCGACATGGGCCACCTCATCGACGATGAGGCAGCGAAGATCGTCGCGTCCATCGACCCGAGCCGCTTTAACGCCGGTCCCGCGGCGGCCGTTTTAACCGGACACGTCGCCGCGATCGACGGGCGCAACGTCATCATCGACCTGGGCAGCAATAACGGCGTGCAGGTCGGCCAGCAGTTCAGCATCGTAAAAGTGAAATCGCTGATCGATCCGACGACTCATGCAACGCTTCACGTCGATGAGAACGTCGGCATGCTGCAAATTGATACGGTGAGCCAGAACGCTTCGGTCGGACACATCGTTTCGGGCAACGCAGCGGTCCGGCTGACGGTAACGTCGCAGCCGTAACGCGGTTACACCTTGACGCAGGTGTCGGCCGACTTCACGACCTTGCTGCCGGAGGTCTGCGTAAAGTGCAGGGTATAACGCACTGGCGACGTGCGATCGAAAATGTCGGTCATGCTTGCATCGGGATAGATGCTTCGGTAAACGACGTGAACGGGATTACTGCCGCCGCCGTGAAATACGACGGCGGCGCGTTCGTTCTCTAGGACTAAGGCCGTCCAGCCATGGCGTTTCGGCTCGTAGGTGAACATGCCGAGGTCGGAGCCTCCTCGCGTCCAGGAATCGCTTTCGCGCAGCCAGTTGCCGCCCATCTCGTACGAGAACGTTGCCTTGTACTCGACGTGCGTCTTGTCGGATTGATACGTGCAGTGCCACGTGCCGACGAGAAACCGCAAGGAGGCGAGCGGATCGGCTGCGGATCCGGGCGCCACGCAACACGCGACAATGGCGAAAAAGGCGGCGAGTGCTTTCATGCGGACCCGACGATTCGCGCGACGACGTGTTCCACCTTCACCAGGCGGGTCTTCGTCCACCGATCGTGCAGCAGGACACGACGCCAAACGAGGCTCGCGGCGACAACGAGCCACCACAAAAAGAAAACGATCAGGTAGCGCGCGACCGTTCGAGCGATGCCGGGCTTGGCAAAATCGGTCGTCACCACGCGAAGACCGGAGATCATCATTCCGAACGTCTGTCCCGCGACGATCACGAGCAACGCGAGATAGACAGGAAACCAGAAGAAGAAGCCGAGGCGAGCGATGAAAGCGCCCACGAGCGCCGGCGCCGTAGCGATGCTTAGCGGGACCACATTGCCGCTGTGGGTCTTCAGCATCACGCCTTGATCGGAAAAAGTGAGCGGCCCGATTTGTGCTTGATCGTTCGACGCAGCCGGCGATGACGTCGCTGCCGGTTTGACGGTCACACCCGCGGGCGTTACTGCGACCGTTTCGCGCCGGTCCTTGCCGCCCACGACGGTGCCGCCGAAGGAGGTAATGATCGCGGTGACGACCACGGCATCGATGCCGCACGCCGCAAAGCGCCGCCACCAGCCGGCGCAATCGCGCGAGTCAACGTGAATCTGGCCGGGTGCAGCGAGCGTCGGGGGCTCGTCGCTGCGTTCTCGGACGAACCAGGTCTGTGCGTCCGCGTAGCGCGGCGAGGCCATGAATTCACGTAGGGACGCGATCCGCCGGGTTGCATAGGGCTCGCTGCTGAGCCATTCTCCCCAGCGCAGTACGGTATCGTTCTGCACGTCCGCATGCTGCTCGGCGAACGCCTCATAGTCGACCTTGCGCCCGAACTCGTGAAAAGCGGCGATGCCCATCGCGCGGACCGCCGCGTCGAGCGAGCCGCAGCAGAGCATGCCGACCTTGTCGCACGTGATCGCGCACCGTCGCAGCCAAGCGCCGAAAATCAGTGAGATGATCGGGTTTTCGTTACCGTTGACGCTCAAGAGCGAGTGAAAGCGCGTGTGTCCGGCTGCGATGTGACCGAGCTCCCGGCCGACCATGAAAGCGAGCTCGTCGTCGGAAAAGAGCTCGATCCAGTGGCTTGAAAGCACGAGCGCGTACGGTTCCCCGAATCCGAGCGCCACGACCGGCACATAGTTGTCTTCGCGCGCAAAAACCAGCGGCATCGGAATCTCGAGCGCGGCGCAGGCCTGCCTGACGATGGTGAAAACGCGTGGATATTGGCGCTGATGTATGCGCACGCTGGAGCCGAGCAGCCGGCCGCGCGCGAGCGTCACGTAGACCATTGCGACGACGATGAAAAGCGCGACCTGCGACGCGCCGATCGATTCGTGAAGCACGTATCCGATCGCGAGCGCCGCGGGGAAGGCAAAGAACGCCGTCAGCCAAAAGGCGAGGCGTTCCGACGGTTCTCGAAGAGAGGTTGGGCCGTCGAAGAGTGACTGCACCGCGAAGCACTCTGACGGGCTGCGCCGCGGTTCCTTTACGAGCGCTTACGGGCGGTCTTTTTTCTGCCGCTGCTTTTCTTCGACCGGCTGCCGGCCGGCGCAGATTTCTTTCGCGAACCGCCGCGTCGTCCATTGGATGACGCGCGCGACGTCAATCGCGCCTTGGCCTTCTGCCATTTTTCGCCCAATTCTTCGAGCTCTTCTTGATCTAAGAGCTCACGCGCCATCGTAAAGATGGTGGACTCTTCTTCTTGCACGTGGTGACGCACGGATTCGCCAAGGACGAGTAGTTCTGCCTTGAACTCTTCGTCGCGCTTGCGGCCGGAGCCCAAGAGCTTGAGCAAGTGCTTGACGACGTCGTGCTCGGTGTACGCTTCGAAGACGTCGACCCGTTCCTCGACCTCTTCGGCCCGATCGCGAAGTTGGGGGTAGAACAAGCGCTCTTCGAGCGTCGCGTGAGCAGTCAGCTCTTCCTCGACCGTTCGCGCCAGTTCGTCGAGACGGTCGTCTTCCGGTTCACATTTCTTGATCTCATCGAGTACCGCCGAAACGGTTCGATGCTCTTGCTTCAGTACCGAGAGAATATCCATTGAACCCTTCCTTATTCGCATGACGATTTACCCGCTGTATCCCCGAGCAAACTACCGCTTAAACCGGTGCGTCCGACCTCCTACGAAGGATGAGCCATGAAGTAAAACATTCCGGCGGTCGCGCCGCCCATCAGCGCGAAGGTTCCCCAACCCCACGCGCAGGCTAACGCCGAGCTTCTCCATTCTCCCATGATGTCTTTATTGGAGGCGAGCCAGACGATGACCGCGATCAGCGGTACCGCCGCGATGCCGTTGAGCACGGCCGACCAGAAGAGCGCTTTAATCGCATTGACACGAAGCAAATTCATGCCGATTCCGACCAGCACCCCGGCCACGATGATCCCATAGAAACGGGGTGCCCGGGCCACCGGTTGGCTCAATCCCTCGCGAAAGCGGAACGTCTGCGCTGCAACGTAGGCCGATGAGGTCGCGAGCACCGGCACCGCCAGAATCCCGGTGCCGACCATGCCCAGTGCAAACAGTACCTCAGCGAAGGGACCCGCCAAGGGTCGCAACGCTTGAGCGGCTTGCTCTGCGGTTGCAATGTGACTCAGGCCATTGGCGCCCAGTGTCGCGGCGGTAGTAACGATAATGAAGAACGCCACCAGGTTCGAATAAATCATGCCCGTGTTCACGTCGGTGTGCATGTTTGCGACCGATGCTGGATCGGTTCCTCGGCGAGCGGCAATCGTCGTCTTGCCCGCTTCTTTCTCTTCTTCGACCATTAGCGACGACTGCCAATAGAAGAGATAGGGCGTGATCGTCGTGCCGAGCACGCCGACCATCGTCGAAAGCCATGCGCCGTCGAAATGGATTCTCGGGACCGTGAACTGCGCGAGCACCGCAAGCCAGGGTGGATGGACGATAAATGCCGTGACTATGTACGCGAAGAGTGCCAGCGTTAGCCACTTGAAAAGTTGCGAGATGAGCCCATACGACAGCCAAGTCTGCATGGCAATCAACCCTATGCCTAAAAAGAAAACGAGGGCGTCAACCGGCACGGGCACTACTAAATGCGCGGCTTCCGCCATGCCGCCGATATCGGCGCCAAGATTGAACGTGTTTGCTACGATGACCAAGGACGCCAGAGCATAGGCGAGCCAAAGGGGCAGCCGCTTTCGCATCAGCGCCGCGAGTCCCTCACCGTTGACCATCGAAATGCGCGCGCACATTCCTTGGATCACCGCCATCATGGGCGTCGAGATCAACGTAAGCCAAAGCATCGAATATCCCGTCGATGCGCCGGCGACGGAGTACGTCGAAATTCCGGACGGGTCGTCGTCTGCGGCACCGGTAATTAGGCCCGGGCCTAGATTACCGAAGAACCCGCGGATGCCGGTAGCCATCCGGTCGCTTCTACCCCTTCTGCGGAACGGTGAATCGCTTAACGCGGCAAGAGCGCGGCGATCTGGCTGCCGGAGACTGCATCGGTGACGGCAGAAAGATCGCCGTCACGCAGCGCCTGCGCGGCTTTTACGAGCGAGGTCATCGCAACGCGATAGAGCGCACCGCCGACGCTCACGCGTCGTACGCCTACAGTCGATAGTTGCGCGAGCGGCACCGTCTCGTTCTGCGGTCCGATCAACACGTTCACCGGCTTGGGCGCGACGGCGCGAACGACCGCGACGATGGACGCCATATTCGGTAAGCCGGGCGCATACAGCACGTCGGCACCGGCGTCCGCAAATGCCGTCAGGCGGGCGATAGTGTCGTCGAGATCCGGGCGTCCGCACAGAAAGTTGTCGGTGCGTCCTGTAAGCACGATCCGTCCGCGAGCGGCCTGCGCGGCGGCGTGGACGCGCGCGACCGCCGCGTCGAAATCATGAATGGGACGCGCGGGATCGGCCGTCGTGTCCTCAATTCCAAGACCGGCTAACCCCGCGGCTATTGCCGCCCGAACCGTTGTCGCACAGTCTTCGGGCGACGCTCCGAAGCCGTCTTCAAGGTCGCCGTTAACAGGCAGATTGCTCACGCTGCTCAACATGGCGGCATGTGCGATTGCTTCGCTTCGCGAGACGGCATGTCGGCCGTCCTGGCGTCCAAGCGAAAAGGCAAGACCAAGCGACGTGCTACCGAGCACTTCGAATCCGGCGCGCTTCAGTAACACGGCCGAGGCGGCATCCCATGCGTTGGGCATGATAAAGGCCTCGGTGCGCTCGTGCAGCGCGCGAAATCGTTCGTACGCACTCGTCATGCGCGGGCGCTCCATTCCGGGGTCCGTTCGTTGCGAGCTTGCGCGAGCGCGCGACGAACTCCGTGGGCGTCCAAATCCTGCGCATAGACGGGCGTACCCGGCTGTTGGCGCCACGACTCGTCGAGTCCGCCGGCGTCGACTGCATCGAACCCGAGTTGGTCAACGAGCTGCATGACGATGGACTTCGCAGCGGCGTCGTCGCCCGCCACCGGCAGCGCGATGCGCCCCTCGCTTCCGGCAGGTTTGCCTCGCTCCATGAGATGAGCGGCGTAGATGTTGTTGAAGGCTTTGATGACCGCGTGGCCGAGCTGTTTTTGCACCCAGCGGCTCTCCGGCATGCCCGCTTCGATGTCCTCGATTGCGCCGTCGCGCTGGCGCGGGTAGTAGTTTCCCGTGTCGATGACGACGATGCTCGGCTCCGCGTCTGCGAAAAGATCTGGGGGCAAGCGCGAGATGTTTTTTTCGGGAATTGTGACGACAACAATATCGCCGCGCCGCGCGGCTTCTTCGACCGTCACCGCCGTTGCGCCGGTCTCTGCTGCCAAATCGGCGAGACTCTGCGGACCGCGGGAGTTCGCTACGAGTACGTCGTGACCTAACGCTCGAAAGCGGCGTGTAAGCGTTCCCCCGATGTTGCCCGCGCCGATGATACCGATCTTCATTGCTCCTCCTTTACCTTAGGCGTCCGTAAGCTGTAGAGCCGAGAAAGAACGCCGCACGATCGAATCGTCGGCCTCGTATCAGCCGACATTGGCCGACACGACTATCGCTACTCCGCGAGCATCTCGCTCGCGACGATGCTCACGGGGACCGTCCCATGTGAAAGCAGATCGTCGTGAAATGCCTGCAAGTCGAAGGCGCTTCCTTTTTTCGCTTTGTACCGCTCGAGCAGGTCTTCGATCTGCGTTTTGCCGACGGCATAGTCGAAGGCCTGACCCGGCGCCAGCGCGAACCGGCTCACTTCACCGACCGCCGTAGCCCTATCGACGCCGGCGTTGTCGGCAAACCATTTCACGGCTTGATCGTAGCTCCAAACACCCGTTGCAAGCTTCGCATCGACGATTGCACGCGCGCCGCGCAGCCGTTCGAATTGTGCGACGGCGTAGCGGCCGTCCAGATCGTTTCCGTAGAGACCCTCGCGCTCGAGTAGCGCTTCCTCGTAGAAGGCCCAACCTTCGGCAAAGACGCTATCAAAAGAGAATCGTCGGACCGGATCCGAATTATGCTTGGCGATCGATAGCTGGAGAAAGTGGCCCGGAATGCCCTCATGACCGCTCGTCATGAGCACGCGATCGCGATCGAAATCTTCAAAGATCGCGCCGCTTGACGCAGCCTTGGCCATCTGCGGGTTCGGCGGCGGTACGAAGTAGACGCCGTCGACCTCTTTGGAGAGAATTGGCGGCGGATTCATCGATGGTCCCGGCAGAATCGGTTGAAGGAACGGCGGCGTCTCTACGATTTTCATCCGCCCGAGGTAGTCCGGAATCGTGACGATGTGCTCGCTCGCAACGAACGCGCGCAGCGTATCGAGCTGCGTTTGAAAGAACGCAAACTGAGCCTCCTTCGTCGTCGGCGTCATGCCGCCGCCGTTCGCGGCGGCTTGTTGCGGATTGGAAAGATTAACGCCCTTGGCTTTGGCTTCGGCCGCAATCTCGCGTTCCCGCGCCATCGCGGCGTCGAGCGTCTTACGACCAATCGCCGCAATCTGGTCGGCGTCGTACGGCAAGAGGAGCTCGTTGCGCAGCATCGCGTCGTAAGCTTCCTTACCCATCGCGTAGTTGACCGGCCAGCTCGAGGCATTATCGCTCATCCATTTCGTCCACGCCGTCATAGCGGCGACGGTTGCGTCGCGCGCGTTGTCAAAGCGCGCCTTTTGGTCGGCGGGCAGCTGCGAAGCCATCGGCGTCAAAATAAAGGTAAAGAGCGCCGGGGCCATCGCCAGCTGCTTGAGGGCTACCTGCGCCTGCAAGCGTCCCGGGTGAGTGATAGTCGACTTCGCGGCCGCCATGAAGCTGGGTGCTTTCTCGAGCCGCGAAATCAAATGGTTCCACCAAACGGTAGAGTCTTGCTCGTCCTTGTGCAGAATCATCGTGAAGAGCGCCCCGAGCACGGTCAGCGGCGGTCCGGAGACGTCCTTTCCGGCCTCCTGATCGGCCAGACCGCGGCGTTGCTGCGCGATGAAAGCACGCAGCAGCGTGACGTCGTTTCGATCTTGAAGCGTCGCGCCGGTCGTGTCGATGGCATCGAGCCGTCGCTCGAGCGTCCCGATCAACTGCTTATAGCGGGCGATGCCGGCGGGTGTCGGGTCGCTCCAGTCGCCGTCGTGCGTGTAATCGCCCAAAAAAGTTGCCGCCTCGGGAGACAGGGCCAAGAACTCGTCGAGCGTCTGAACCTGCAAAGCCGCTATTTGGGCGCGCGGAGAGCCCTGAGCCGGCGACCCAAGCGGAGCTAAAGCGATGAGAAGGGCCACGCCGGTGGCCAGCATGCGTTCCTTCATGGCCGGTCTACGCTCGAAAATCCCGGAATGTTTCGCTCATGCCCGAGGGTCTACAGGGCCGCCGCCTAAAAGTAAACACGATCCACTACAGAGGAATTCTTTTTGATGATTCGTGCTTCATTCGTCGTTCTTTTCACGCTTGCGTTTACGCCGCTCGGAACGTACGCGGCCACCTGCGCCGGGGCGAATCCGGCAATTACGTCGGTGGCTGTGAAGAACGTCACCAACAACGGATCGACCAGCGAATACCATATCGCTGGTACCGTTAGGAATCTCGGCAGCCAGGCTCAGGCCTCGAACACGTTGCAGTTCGTCGACATCTACGTCGACCGGATGAAACGCAGCGACCGCGGAATTCCGCCGCTGCGGCCAGGGCAGACGTACGAGTTCGGGTATACGTGGACTCGTTCGGCCGACGCGGGCAGAGGAACGACCACCGTACACTTTCGAATTCGCATGGTTGCGGGCTCAGACTGCAATCCCGCTAACGGCACCAACAGCGTAACCTTTTAGTGTCTCGATAGCCCGCGCGTCGAGGCGCGCGCCACCCAACGGCGCGCCTTGCGCGTGGGCATCGATGTCGGCGGCACCTTCACCGATCTCGCCGCGGTCGAGTCATGGAGCGGAAAGACCGTCGTCGAGAAAGTCGCGAGTACGCCGAAGGAGCCGCATCGCGCGGTAATCGACGCCCTTGCGGCGCTCTTGGCTCGCTACGAATTGCCGCCTGCAGTCGAGTTCTTGGCGCACTCAACGACGATCGCTACCAACGCGCTGCTCGGACAAGTGGGGCTCGAGCTTCCGCGCACCGCCCTCGTGACGACGGACGGCTTTCGCGACGTCATCGAGATCGGCCGCCAAAACCGCAGTGAGGTTTATAATCTCTTCGTCCAGCGTCCCCATCCGCTGGTCGCGCGGCGGGATCGTTTGACCGTTGCCGAGCGCATCGATTATCGCGGAAGGGTACTCGCTCCGCTCGACGATGAGTCGATCGAACGCGCTTGCGAGGAACTGCGCGCACGCAGCCTGGCGGCGGTCGCGATCTGCTTGCTGAACTCCTACGCCAATGGCGTGCACGAGCGGCGTCTTGCCGACGCAATCGCTTGCGCTCTTCCCGATCTGCCCGTTACGTGCTCCTCCGACGTCGATCCGGAGTATCGAGAGTACGAACGCTGCTCGACGACGGTCGTCAATGCTGTACTCGCGCCGATCGTGGAACGGTATCTACAACGGCTCGCCGGTGAACTTCGCCGCAACCGCATCGGGGTGCCGTTTTACGTCATGCGCAGCGACGGAGGCATGGCATCGGGGCCGCAGATCCTGGCGCGCCCGGCGGCGCTCATCGAGAGCGGCCCGGCGAGCGGCGCTATTGCGTCGGCTGGTTTGGGCCGGCGCATCGACGCCGAACGGCTGCTCTCATTCGATATGGGCGGCACGACCGCAAAGGCGGGCGCCATCATCGACGGTGTCGTGCAGGTGACCGGCGAATTCGAAGCCGCCGGCAGAACGCACAGCGGGCGCGCCGTAAAAGGCAGCGGTTATCCGGTTCGCTTTCCCTTCGTCGATCTCGCTGAAGTGAGTGCGGGCGGCGGCGCCATCGCCTGGACAGACGATGCCGGCTCATTGCGGGTGGGACCGCTCTCGGCGGGCGCAGATCCCGGCCCAGCCTGTTACGGGAAATCCGATCGAGCCACCGTCACCGACGCGAACGTCGTGCTTGGGCGGCTCAATCCACAACACTTACTCGGTGGCGCGTTTCCTATCGACGCTTCGCGGGCGCGTAGCGCAATCGAATCGCCGGCTCGCATTCTCGGCATGAGCGTTGAAATGCTCGCCGCCGGCATTGTGACGATCGTCGATAGTGCGATGGCCAAAGTACTGCGCATCGTCACGGTCGAACGTGGGCTCGATCCGCGCGAGTTCACCCTGGTCGCGTTCGGCGGTGGTGGTCCGCTCCACGCCTGCGCGCTCGCCGACGAACTCGGCATAGCGCGCATCCTGATTCCCGCGAATCCGGGACTCTTCTCCGCCTGCGGCCTGCTCGATGCGGGACTTCACGTCAACGACGTTCGATCGGTTCTGCGTGCGGTCCAAGAGATCGATGATCAGGCAATGGAGGAGTCGTTCAGCACGAGCGAGCGGCGCGCGCAGGCCGCGCTCCTCGAGCAAGGCGCGCGCCGCGCAACGATCGCGTTCCGGCGCGCGTACGACGCGCGCTATCGCGGGCAAAGCTTCGAGCTCACGATCGAGTACGATCCCTCGCACGACGTCATCGAGCGGCGTTTTCACGAGGCACATCGCGCGCGGTACGGTTACGACGTGCCGGGCGAAATAATCGAAGTAGTCAACGCTCGCCTCACCGCATATGGAAGCGTTGGGAGCCGTGTCAACCTCAGCGCGAGCCGCGGAGCGGCCTACTGCGCAGGACCGTCGAACGGCGCCGCGAGCAAAAGCGGCCTCTTTGGCTCGACGGCGGTTTCAGCGAGGTGCCGGTCTTCGAGCGCGAGGGACTCGCTCGAGCGGCACGTCTCGGCGGCCCGGCAATCGTCGAAGCCTACGACAGCACGGTTTACGTCGCCCCGGGCTGGTCGCTCATGGCGGACGGCGATCTGCTCGAGCTGCAAAGAATGGCGCACGCGGCGTGACGGATCCGATCACGATCGAGGTGATCAAAAGCGCGTTGGTCTACGCGGCCGAAGAAATGGGAATCGCGGTGCGCAACGCGGCCTATTCGCCGAATATCAAAGAACGGCTCGATCACTCGTGCGCCCTCTTCGACCGATCCGGCCGGTTGATCGCGCAGGCCGAGCACATACCGGTTCATCTCGGATCGTTGCCATGGGGATTGCACCGCATGCTGGAAGTCGTAGAGCGTGAGTACGGCGGCGCTCGCGAAGGCGAGATGTGGGTCGCGAACGATCCGTACGTTACGGGCACGCATCTCAACGACGTCACGCTCGTGCGCCCCGTTTTCAGTCGAGGCAGGCTTGTGGGGTATGCCGCGAACAAGGCGCATCATGCCGACCTTGGAGGTTCGGCACCCGGTTCGATGCCCACCGAAGCTGCCGATCTTTATGCCGAAGGATTGGTGGTTCCTCCGTTGCGCCTCGTCTCCGCCGAACGCCTCGTTGAAGAGATCCTAGCGCTCTTCCGCGCGAATTCTCGCACGCCCGAGGCCCGCAGCGGCGACTTGCGCGCGCAGGTTGCGGGAAACTATACCGGCGAGCGTCGTCTGTGTGAGCTGTGCGAGCGCTACGGCTTCGAAACGCTCGATGCGGCGGTCGCGCGCGCGCTCGACGACAGCGATCGTCGCATGCGCGCCGCGCTTCGCTGCCTCGGCGACGGCGTCTTCGATGCCGTCGATTATCTCGAAGATCGTGACGGCGAGCCGAGCATCGTCATTGCGCTGCGGCTCGAGCTGCGCGACGGCTCCGCTCGCTTCGATTATACGGGCACGTCACCTCAGGTCGACTCTCCGCTCAACGCGGTACTCGGCGTTACGCTGTCGGGCGTGCAGTACGCCTTGCGAGCCGTCACCGATCCGACGATTCCGATGAATGAAGGCTGCTTCCGCGCCGTTGAGGTGAACGCTCCCCAAGGTTGTTTGCTCAACCCGCGCCGTCCCGCGCCGGTCTCGGCCGGAAACGTTGAAACGAGCATGCGTAACGCTGAGGTGGTCTTGCAAGCCCTGGCGCAGGCGGCGCCTCGAGGGGTGCCGGCCTGCAGCGGCGGAACGATGAGCAACGTCATGCTCGGGGGCACCCGGCTCGACGGCCGAACGTGGTCATTTTACGAAACGAACGGATGTGGGATGGGCGCACGACCGACGTGCGACGGAATCGATGCAATTCACTGTCACATGACCAATACGCTAAACACACCGATCGAAGCGATCGAACGCGAGTATCCGCTGCGCGTCGTGCGCTATGAGATTGCGGAGGGGACCGGCGGCGGCGGGACGTTATCACGGCGGGAATGGATTGATTCGCTCGATCGAGCTCATCGAAGGTTCGGCGCAAGCGACGCTGCTTGCCGATCGACATACCCGCAAACCGCCTGGCGCGCAAGGCGGTGATGCGGGCGCATGCGGGCGTCACTCTTTGACGCGGCACGGTCTCGCGAGGCCGCTCCCCGCCAAGGTGAGCCTGCCGCTCGAGCCTGGCGACGTGCTGACGATTCAAACGCCTGGCGGCGGCGGTTACGGTTCGGAGGAACGCTCATGACAGGGGCGAGTTGCTGCGCGCCTTTCCCGGTCGCTCTAAGCCAAAGCGCGCGGCACAAAGCAAATCGACGACGCGGATCGCGCTTCGGCGCGGCGAGAACCGCCGGCGCGCGTCGGCCGCTATAAGATTTCCGTAACGGATCCGCAGGCCTGGTTCCGCAATAAGGCGCGCGACCGAAGCGGCGATCTCGTCGCGCGCAGCGAAGAAGGCAACGTCGGGCGCGAAGAGCGCGCGCAATTCGTCCGTGGCAAGCACGATCGCCGGAAGCCCTGCGCAAGCCAGCAACACGTTGCCGAACGCGCTTTGATCGGTGAGACCGAGATGGACGACGCACGCGAGCTCGTAGTCGCCGCCGTCGAGCAAGGCCTGCGCCGTTATGCGAAGCGTCGGATTGCCGCTCGCGTCGACCTCTGCGGCGGCCACGTCGTCACCGCCCGCGATGCCCACGCGGATGCACGTTCGTTCGCTCGAACGTCGCAGTCCCAGACGCTCGACGCGCTGCGCGGCGACGCACGGAAGCCAGGGAACCTCGAGCGAGACCGCGCCGTCGGTGCGAATCGTAGCCGGAGAGCCGATGCACGGACCAATCGAAATGCCCGGCGGCACCGATTCGTTCGAAAACCATGACAGCGTTGCGGCGCGCGCAAAGCGCCGATCGAACCGCTGCCATGGAGCGATCTTACGGTGAGCGACCGGATGGCCGAACGCGCGCAACGCGCTCTCGAGATCATTTCGCGCCGCCGCGAGAAGTGCGCTCTCGTCGTGAGGCGACTTGACGGCGATCGCGCCGACCTCCCCTCGCGCCGTGCGCGGCACTGACGTCAAACGTGCCGACCAACGCCGGTAAAACCGCCGTTCGTTCTCCGCTTCACGATCGTACCGGCCGACGGAAGCAGCCTCGTAGTGAATGAAGCGTGCGTCGGAAACGTAGGCGATGGTACGTGCCTGCTCGCTCGCGCGCAGGCAGACGTCGACGTCCTCGAAGCCATTGACGAACGACTCATCAAAACCGCCGTTCTCTAGGAACCACTCGGTGCGTACCGCCATTGCGGCGCCCGAAACGCCCAGGGCATCGCGCGAGCGATTAACCGCATGGAGCTGCGAAGGCATGTTGCGGCAGAAGTAGTGCCAATGGGCATTCGGCAGTACGACGAGTCCGGCGGCTTGTGTCACGCCGTCTTCGAAAAAGAGGGCGCCCCCGGCAATAGCGACTTCCAATCGATCGAAGGCTCGCACGAGCGGCGTCAACGCGTCGCCGACCGGATAGGCGTCGTTGTTGAGCAGCAGCGTCAACGGCGACTTCGCCATGCGCGCACCGGCATTGCAGGCGCCTGCGAAGTTGCGATTGACCTCGTGGCGCAGGTAGCGTACCCACGGGAAACTTGCGATGGCCTGCGGCGTTTCGTCGGTCGAAGCATTATCGACGACGATCGTTTCGAAAGTTATGGAACGCCCGTCACGTAAGCGGTCGAGCTCGCGCAGGCAGCGCGCCGTCAGCCACCAGTTATCGTAGACGGGAATGACGACGCTGAGCTCGGGCAATTCTACGACCGTATGCGAATTTCTTCGAGCAACTCGCGCTTCGTCTCGGGAACCATCGAGCGCACGAAGAGTATCGTCAGAATGCAGAGCAATGCGTAGATTCCAAATGTCACGGGTCGCCCCAACCGTTCGACCATGGTTAGAAAGAATTGCGAAACCAAGAAGTTTCCGATCCAGTTGGCGAGCGTCGAGAGCGACATTCCAAGCCCCCGTACCGGGAGCGGGAAAATCTCGGAAAGCAAGAGCCAGAGTATGGGCCCGAAGCTGAAGGCAAAGCAGCCGACGTAGACCATCATGCTCGTAAGCGCAATGGTGCCGAGCGATCCCGAAAGACTCGGCCGTGCGAAGGAATACGATAGAACCGCGAGTGCCACGAACATGCCGCTCAGACCAACGTAGAGCAACGGCTTACGCCCGAGGCGATCGACGAAGAAGATCGCGACGAGCGTCATGGCGCAATTGACGGCCCCGACCAAGGTTTGCGCGAAAATCGAAGCGGATGCCGAGGCGATGCCGGCCATTTGGAATATCTGCGGGCCGTAGTAGATTACGGTGTTGATGCCGGTAATCTGCTGCAAGACGGCTAGCGAGACGCCGATGAAGAGCGCTAGACCGATTGCCGGCTGCTTGAACGCCCGTAAGCCCGCGCTCTTTATACGCAGGCTTTCGAAAATCGATTGCTCCTCGCGCGCGCTCTCGTCGGCATCGTCGTAGATGCGTTGCAGCACGGCGCGGGCCCGGACGTTGAGAACGACCTTGAAGAGATAGCGCGGGCTCTCCGGCATCGCGAGCATTCCGCCGATCAGGATCAACGACGGTACGACTGCCAATCCCAACATCCAACGCCACTGACCGCCGGCGGCGAGAGCGTAATCGATGAGGTAAGCGGCCAGGATTCCGATGGTGATTGCAAACTGGTAGAGCGAAACGAGCGCGCCGCGCGTCGACGCCGGCGCGACTTCCGAGATGTAGAGAGGCGCCACGACGGAGCTGAACCCGATTCCAAGGCCGACGATAAAGCGGCCAACGAGGAGAATCGTCTCGTTCGGAGTCAACGCCGACACGATCGCGCCGACAAAAAAAGTTACTCCCGCGGCCATCAGCGTGGTCCGTCGACCGATTCGGTCCGCAGCGCCGCCCGCGACGACCGCACCCGCCATGCATCCGATGAGCACGACGCTGATCGTGAATGCCTGCAGCCGGGTGGCCAGGCCGAAGTCTTTGGTGATGAAGAGGATCGCGCCTGAAATGACGCCCGTGTCGTATCCGAAGAGCAATCCGCCCAGCGCCGCAATCGATGCAACCAAAAGCACGTACGCTCGCATGCAGGCGCTTTTGCAAGCCGTAAAGCAACGCTCCTCCAATGGAGATCGCGCGCGCTTCGCCGGCGGCGCTCGAATACGCGCGCACCCACGGGTTGCACGCGCTGATCGTGGCGCGCGGCGACGAGCTGCTCGCGCAAGAATACGCCGGCGGGTTTAGCCCTGATACGCTCGCATCCGATCTACAGCGGAACGAAAAGCTTCTGGGGCGTTACCGCACTCTACGCCTGCGCGGACGGGTTGCTCGAGCTCGACGAACCCGTCGCCGCGACAATCGACTCGTGGCGCGACGACCCTTGGAAACGCCTCGTGACGATCCGAATGCTGCTCTCGCTCACGTCGGGCTTTGGCTTTGGCGGCTTGGGCGCCAACGTTCCAACCTACGATCGCGCCTTGGCGACGCCGCTGCGCAGCGAGCCGGAGACGCGCTTTGCGTACGGCGGCATTCCGTTGCAGGTTTTTGGCGCGGTGCTTGCGCGCAAACTCGCTATGCGCAAACTGACGCCGCACGACTATTTGCGCGAACGCGTCTTGAATCCGGCGCGCGCGCCAATTGCGGGTTGGCGCAAGCTGAGCGACGGGACGCCTCCCTTGCCGACCGGTGCGTCGCTGCGCGCGGCCGACTGGCTGGCGTACGGGCGCTTCATTTTGAAGAACCGCATTGCGCTGCAGCCGTGCTTCGAAGGCTCGACCGCAAACGCTCGTTACGGCCTGGGGTGGTGGTTGGGCGCACGCGGCGCGCCCACCGACCTGTTCTATGCGAGCGGCTCAGGAGGGCAAGCGCTCTATCTCGTACCGTCTCTCGACGTAGCGATCGTCCATTTCGGCAAAAGCTCGTCGTACCGCCACGACGCTTTTTTGAAACGCGTGTTCTTGAGCGTTTGACCGGGAGGAGCGGTATCTAGCCGTAGAATAGTGCGCGTCCGATGAAACGCCGATGGGCTCGATCGATTGTAGCGTTGGGTATTTTGGCATACACGCTCGCGGGTTGTTCGCAATCGTCGCTACCATATATGCAAGACGCGTTGGGAAGGCTTAACTCCACCGGAGCGGGCAAGATCAAGCACGTCGTCTATATCGTGCAAGAAAACCGCAGCTTCGACAACCTGTTCCAAGGCTATCCGGGCGCCGACACCGTTCCTAGCGGCAAAAATTCGCGAGGTGAAACGATCAAGTTAACGCCCTTTACGCTCGGCCGGGCGTACGTCATCGACCACTCCGCGCAAGCGATGTTCGCGGCGTGCAACGGAAGAGGGAAACTGCCTGGAACCGATTGCCGAATGGATGGGTTTGACAAGGAAGAATCGTTCCTCGGTCCAGTAAATCCAGAATACGTCTACGTGCCTCACTCCGAGTCGAAGCCGTACTTCGAGATGGCGCACGAATGGGTTGTGGCGGACAGGATGTTCCAATCTCAGCTCGACGAAAGCTTCGTCGCGCACCAGTACATCATCGCCGCGCAAGCGGATTGGAGCGTCGATCTTCCAAGCGGGATTTGGGGATGCGGCGGAGCGTCGTACGATTCTGTACGTACGGTTACCAAAAACCGCAATCCAAACGGTCCCAGCATCAAACCCTGTTACGACTATGAGACGCTCGGCGACGAGCTCGACAAAGCCAATCTCTCCTGGCGCTTTTATGCAAGCTCGTACGGCAGCGCCTCGAGCGGCACCGGCGCGGAGTGGTCCGGCTACATGGCCGTCAAGCACATCCGCTACGGGCCCGATTGGAAGAAGAGTCATCTCGCCGAATTGGCGGTTCATCACCGACGTGCGCGCCGGAAAGCTCGCCGACTTCACGTGGATCACGCCGGTCTGCGATGACTCCGATCACGTCAACTGTCCCGGCGGCTTCGGCCCGTCGTGGGTCTCCGCACTGGTCAATACGGTCGGCAAGAGCAAGTTCTGGGACTCGACGGCAATCTTCGTGCAGTGGGACGATTGGGGCGGCCTCTACGACCACGTTGCCGCCGCCGTATGAGGACCGCGATAGCTTGGGCTTCCGCGTTCCGCTGCTGGTGATCTCGCCGTACGCCAAACACGGCTACGTTTCGCACGTGCAGTACGAAACGGCGAGCGTGCTGCGCTTTGCCGAAGACCTCTTCGGCCTCGGTCAGCTCGCCGCGGCCGACAAACGCGCGAACTCACCTGCGCTCGATTGTTTCGATTTCTCGCAGAAGCCGCGCCGGTTCGTGAAGATCGAGGCGCCGTTGCCGCCGAAATTCTTCATGCATCAATTCGGCGACGACTACTTCGCGCCCGACTATCAATGACGCTCAAGGCGTCACCGGAGTCGTCCCTTCGAGCGGCTTGATGCCGGCTCGTTTCAGCGCCGCTTGCAGCGGCCGCAACGAGCTGACGTAGCCGTTGTAGCCGGCCATCGCAGCAGCATAGGCTGCGTCGAAGCGCCTTGCATAATCGAGCTGCGCTGCAGTGGGCGGCAGCTGCGGACCACCGAAGCCGGTGCGAGGGACGGACTCGCGCAGAGAACCGGGACGCTGGATCGAATCTTCGTCGTTCTTATAATCGGCCGTAATAGCCGAGAAGACGGGCTGCCATCGCTGGCGAGCGTCGGCGATTTGGCGTTCGAGCGGTGCGTTATTTTTTGCGGCGCTCGCTGCCGTCGCGAGCGACTTTTTGACGGCATCGAGATTATTGAGCGTTTCGTCGATCTTGCCGTAGATGCTCGAATATTTGGCCGCGTAATCGTAGCCGGCTTGATACTGCGCCGCCGTCCATTGGTCGCGCGGGTCGGGCCGCACCAAAAGCGCTCTGCCGCATCGTCGTGCCGCCGACCGTGAGCCGTACGGCGTACGTTCCGGGAACTACGACCGCGCCCGTCTTCGGCCCCTGGTACTCTTCTTTGGCTGCGCCGTACCACTTCGTGGGCGCGTCACCAGTGAAGTCCCACACGTAACGATTGATGCCGGGCTTATTCGAGACATACGGCTCTTCTTTACCCTTGACCTTATGCGTGCCCTTGACGGTCCGGATCACGCGACCGCCTGAATCGAGGATCTGCAGCACCGGCGCAGCCTTTTGCGGCGCGCTCTGATAGAAGTCGAGTATTGCGCCCTTCGGCGGATTCTCGCCGGCAAAGCGCGTGTAGATGCCAAGGTCGTTGGAATGATAGTGATATTCGTATGACGTGCGCGGTGCGAAGAGCATAGCGCCGGCGCGTTGCGCGTTGCCGAGCTGCTGGATCGACCCGAGGTCGTCGAGAATCCACGCGTCCCGGCCGTGCGTCGCCAAAACCAGATCGTTGAACTGCGTTTGGATACGAATGTCGCGCACCGAGACGGCGGGAAGATTGAGGCGGAAGTCCTGCCAGTGGGCGCCCGAGTCGAACGAAATCCACATGCCGGTCTCCGTCCCCGCATAGAGCAGGTACGGATTGTGAGAATCCGGGCGTATCGTGCGCACGTACTGGTTCGGCGGGTAGCCCGTTTACGATGGAGGTCCAGCTGGCGCCATAGTCGTGCGTGACGTAAACGTAGGGCGCGTAATCTCCCATCCGGTGGTTGTCGGCAGCTACGTAGGCGGTTCCCGGAACGAGCGGCGACGGAGCCGCCGTTTCGATGCGCGCATACTCCGGCGTGCCGGGCGGCGTAACGTTGCGCCAGTTCGAAGCAACGTGCGCCGAGCTTGTCGAGGCATCGCGCGTCATCTGCACGAGCCCGTCATCCGTACCGACCCAAATCTCGCCGCGGTCGATTGGCGAGCCTTCGATATACAGGATCGTGTCGGAATACTCCGCGCCGGATACGTCTTTCGCGAGCGGACCGCCGGAAGGCACCTGATGCGACTTGATGTTGCGCGTGAGGTCCGGGCTGATCGCGTTCCACGTCTCGCCGCGATCGGCCGATTGAAAGACGACGTTCGCGCCAAACCAGGCAACGTGCCCGTCCCAGGGGGCAAACGCAATCGGCGAGTCCCAGTTGAAGCGGTACGGCACGGTACTCAGGTCGAACGGTCCGAGGAAGCTTCCGGGAAAGGCATCGTATGGACGAATAAAACGGCTGACTTCGGTCGTGCGATCGAAGATCGTGAGCGCGCCGTCCTCCAAATCGCTCCAGACGTAGCGCGGATCGATCGGATCCGGAATGCTCCAGACGCCGTCGCCGCCGACGACGTCGGTCCAATGCCGACTAAGAATGCCTTCGTTGTCGAGCGAGTTTTCGGGTCCGCAGAAGCCCCCATTGTCTTGAAACGCGGTGCAGACGCTGTACGGATTTTCGTTCGAGAGGCCGACGTGGTAAATCTGGCCGATAGTCAGATTCCGCGAGAAGGACCAATGCGTGAGGTCGGTCGTGAGCGCGTAGCCGCCGTCTTCGCCGACGATGATCCGTTTTGGATTCCTCGGGTCGATCCAAATGGCATGGTAATCGACGTGCACGCCTTTGGCGATCTCGCTAAACTTGCGGCCGCCGTCTTTGCTCTCGGCGAGCATCTCCGAAACGGCGTAAACGTGGTTGGCATTACGGGGGTCGACGGCGATGTGCGTGAAGTAAAACGGACGCTGATCGGCGAGCGTGTCGCTGCTCACCATCGTCCAATGCGCTCCGGCATCGTCCGAGCGCCAGAGGATGCCGCCCTTCGCCTCAATCAGCGCGAAGACCCGTTTGGGTCGACTGGGTGCGATGGCCAATCCGATTCGCCCCGTGTAGCCGTTCGGTAGTCCGTTGCCCGTCAGCTTTCTCCACGTCCTCCCGCCGTCGGTGGACTTATAGAGACCGCCGTCAGGACCGCCGCTCGTAAAGGTCCACGGCAGACGCCGAAAGTGCCACATTCCCGCATATACGATGTTCGGATCCGTTGGATCCATCGCGACGTCGCTTGCGCCGCTCGACGGAGTAAGGTAGAGCGATTTGCTCCACGTTGCGCCGCCGTCGAAGGTAACGTAGACGCCGCGATCAACCGAATCCCTGAACGGGTCGCCGAACGCCCCGACGACCACGTGCCGCGGACTTCGAGGATCGATCGCGATTCGCGAGATGCTCCAAACGCCGGCAAGTCCAACGCGCGCCCATGTCTTGGCGCCGTCCGTGGACTTGTACAATCCGTTTCCGTAGCTGACGTCGTTGCGCGGATTTGCCTCGCCCGTGCCGGCCCAAACGACTCGCTCGTCTTTCGGATCGACCGCGACCGCGCCGATTGCGGAAACCGGCTCTTTTTCGAAGACTGGGTCCCACGTCGCGCCGCCGTTGCTCGACTTCCACACGCCGCCGCCCGCGGTTCCAAGATAGTAGAGCTGGTCGTCTTGCGGGGTTCCCGCGACCGCCGCGACCCTGCCGCCCGCGATCGCTGGGCCGATCGAGCGCCACGAGAGGTTCGCGTACGCCGCGGCTGCGAGTAAAACCGTCGGAACGAGCATCATATGGCGTTCACGGATTTGACGGCCGGAAGACTCTTCATGCCAGCTTGCTGCAAGGCCGCGTTGACGCCGGGAAGCACGCCCGTCACGAACGCGTCGTAGCGCCCAATGCCCGCGCGGTACTCGGCATCGACGCGCGATAGAAAGTCGACGACCGGCGGCGTAATGAGTCCTTGCGCGTTTTGGAACGCGCTGAGCAGCTCCTCGTGCAGTTTCGTCTCGTCCTCGGTGCCTTCCCCACGAACGTGCGCGGCGAGTGAATCAAAGAGAGCTTGCCGCGCCGTCGATGCCTCTTGCAGTTTGACGGTCAATCCGGTGTTGCTGCCCTTCTTCGCCGACGCAAGCGCGGCATCGAGCGATTTCTTGAGATCGTCGAGGTTATTGAGCACCGTATCGATTTGCGACAGGTGCGCCATCTGACGCATCGCCTCGTCGAAAGTTCGCTGATACTCGGCTTGCGTGAAACGCGAGCGGGGATCGGGCTCCACCCGGAAGTTCACAACGTACGTGTGTTTCGAGAGTGTCATACGTGCGGAGTAACTGCCCGGCACTACCCCCGGCCCGTCGTCCGGCCCGTTGAGAAAGTCGAGCGAGGCACCGTTCCACTTTACCGGGCCGTTGACGTTGAAGTCCCAGGTGTAGCGATTCAACCCCGCCTTGTTCGGAATGTACGGCTCTTCCTTGCCGTGTACTTTGTGGGTCCCCGAAACGGTACGGATCACGCGTCCACGATCGTCGAGAATATCGAGCGACGGCGCGTTCGTCTGCGGCTCCTTCTGGTAGAACGTAATGATGATTCCATACGGCGGATTGTCCGCGGCATAGTTCGTGTAGGTTTCCTCCTGCGTGGGATGAAGCGTCCACTCGTACCCGGCTCTCGGCGTAAAGAGCCACGTGCCACGCGCCTCGGCCTGCTGCAGCTCCTGCACCGGCCGTACGTCATCCATGATGTAAACATCGCGCCCATGCGTCGCGATAACCAGGTCGTCGTATGCCGCCTGCAGGCGAATGTCTCGCACCGAAACCGCCGGCAGATCGTTCTTGAACGATTGCCAGTGCGCGCCGCCATCGAAGGAGATCCATATTCCCTCCTCCGTTCCGAGATAGACCAGATTGCGATCGCGAACGTCGGGCCGGATCGAACGTGCCCATTGATCGGGCGGCAATCCGCCGACGATCGTCGTCCAGCTCTTCCCAAAATCGTGCGTGACGAAGGCGTAGGGCGCGTTGTCGCCCATTTTGTGCGCATCGTCGATCGCGTAGGCGGTCCCGTCTACGAGCGTCGACGGCGCCACCGTTTCGAAGCGGCCGAACTGCGGCGCGCCCGGCGGCGTTACGTTCCTCCAGTGCTTACCGCCATCGCGCGTAAGCTGTACCAGACCGTCGTCCGTACCGACCCAAATCTCGCCGCGGGCGCGCAGCGAACCTTCGATGTCGAGAATCGTATCGGTGTACTCGGCGCCGGAGACGTCGTTGGTGATCGGGCCACCGGCGAACGTTTTGATGCGACTTGAGGTTGCGCGTCAAATCCGGGCTTATGACGGTCCACGATTTTCCGCGATCGGTCGTCTGAAAGACGACGTTGCCTCCCAGCCAGCCTATGATCGGGCCGCCCGCCGCGCGCCAGGGCGCGAAGGCAATCGGCGATTCCCAATTAAAGCGATACTTGCTCGTCCCAAGCTGCCACGATTCCTTGCCGGTCTGCAAGTACGGCTGCCCCGACCACTGCGTCTTGGGTCATGCGATTGTAGATGACGAGCGATCCATTTTGGGAGTCCGACCATATCCAGTTCGGATCGTCGGGTTCCGGAATGGCCCACTCGCCGTCGCCGCCGGCCGTTACGATCCAGTTCTTGTTCTGTATCCCTGAGGGATCGAGCGAGTTCGACGGACCGCACCAGGCGTTATTGTCCTGTAGGCCGACGCAGATGCTGTACGGATTATCGCTGCCCAAGCCGACGCGGTAGACCTGTCCGATGGGCACGTTTTGCGAGAAGAACCAGTTGCCGCCGCCATCGAGCGTGAGCGCGTATCCGCCGTCTTCGCCCAAAATAATGCGGTTGGGATCGTTGCGCGCGATCCAGATGGCGTGGAAATCGGAGTGCACGCTGTCGGCGGTCGGTTTGAACGTTTTGCCGCCATTGGTGCTCAGCATAACCTCAAACGAGAGCGCATAGACTTTGTTGGGATTCTTTGGATCTACTTCGACGTGCGAAAAATAGAACGGACGGGCATCGACCAAAGAATCGTTGCTGACCATCTGCCAGTTAGTGCCGCCGTCGTCTGAGCGCCAGAGCACGCCCTCTTTCGATTCGATGACCGCATAGACGCGATTGCCGTCGCTGGGCGCGACGGCAATGCCGATGCGTCCAATCGGCGAGCTTGGGAGCCCGTGGCCCTGCCAGCCTCGTCCACGTCGTGCCTCCGTCGGTCGATTTGTAAAGCCCGTCTTCTGTGCCGCCGCTCACAAAAGTCCACGGCCTACGCTGGAATCTCCAGATGCCGGCAAAAACGACGCTGGGATTTTGCGCGTCCATGGCGAGGTCCGACGCACCGCTTTGCATTCCGACGTAAAGCGTTTGCCTCCAGGTTTTGCCGCCGTCGTCGGTAACGTAGACGCCGCGCTGCGAGCTGTCGGCGAAAGCGTCGCCGAGCGCACCGACGATTACGTGGTTGTGATTACGCGGATCGACGAGAATGCGCGAGATGGAGCGCGTCCCCTTCAGCCCGACGTTCGCCCACGTATCGCCGCCGTCGGTACTCTTATAAACGCCGTCGCCGTAGCTAACGTCATTGCGCGGGTTCGACTCGCCGGTTCCGACCCAGACCGTCTTTGAGTTGGTTGGATCGATCGTCACGGCGCCGATCGCTGCGACGTCCTCCTTGTCAAAGACCGGATCCCACGTTTGGCCGCCGTTTTCCGATCGCCACACACCGCCCCCGGCGGTGCCGATATAGTAAATTTTAGGATCGCTTGCAGAACCGGCGACCGTCGCGACGCGCCCGCCGGCTGCAGCCGGTCCTATCTCGCGCCAACTCATGTTTCCAAAAGCGCGGTCCAGGGCTGGGCGATGGAGAGGGCGACGGAGTAGCGACGTGTTTGGGCGGCAACGGTGATGCCGGCAGGGGCGACGCCGGCAAACCACTTGGTGAGACCATTGCCAACAGCAACGCGTATGCGATCAACTCCAAGGACCTCCTCCGTTACGCTGCAACGGTGATTATTGCCAAAACAATATCAAAGCCTCGCGCTAATGAGATGCAGCGCTGGCGTGCTTCGCCTGATACATCGGAACGTTGACGTGAATCGCGTACCATTGCGACCACGCGATCATGCCGCAGAGTGCGGCCAACGACACGAGGACGATCGCAAGCGCTCGAGTGCGGTATCGCGAGCGATCGGGCGGCCTCGCCCCGGAAGGCGGCCCTGAGGGGCTGCGCGAATCCACCGGGCCCATATGCGCAAGACGATCGCCAGCCTCCTGGCGGGAACCGCTTTTGCCTTTATCATGCTGATCTCTACGGTTTCGCCGGCGCTTGCTTATCATCGTGTCGTGCCGGCCACGCCGGCTACGATCGCCGTCTATTCAACGATCCTTCGGCATATCAACCCGCGGATGCCGCCGTGGCAGAGCCGCGATCTCGCGCGGCGCGTGCTCGTCAACGCAGAGCGTTGGCGCATCGATGCAAACATGCTGGTTGCCATCGTTACGGTTGAATCGAGCTGGCGCACCCACGCGGTTTCATCGGCCGGAGCTATCGGGCTCGGGCAGTTGATGCCGGGGACCGCGGCGCTGCTGGGAGTAAACCCGCGCGATCCCAAGCAGAATCTTTATGGCGCGGCACGTTATCTGCGCGGACTCGTGCAGCGATTTGGCTCAAAGCATTATAGCCTTGTCTTCGCCGCCTATAATGCCGGACCCAAAGCGGTCAACGAGTACGGCGGGATTCCGCCGTATGAAGAAACGCAGGACTACGTTGTCCGCGTCCTCGACACATGGGCGCGGCTCGCCAAGAGCGTTCACGTGCCGCGCAACGCATTTGCCGCAGCCCTTCCGGCGCACGGGCTCGACGTCGATTACTGGCTCGACGCAATGGCCCCTCAGTAAAGCCGGTCGTCACGCTCCAACGGATCCGTGCTCCATCGGAGAATGAGGTCGACGGCCCCCGCCAAATATTTTGGACCGTCGATTTTCAGCGGGATCGCGCCTGCATTTCGGGCGGCTTCGACATCGCTCTCCCGATCGCCGACCACCACGCAGGAGGCAGGCTCTACTCGCAGAGCGCGTGCGGCCTCGAGAATTAGTTTCGGTTTGGGCTTGCGGCATTCGCACGCATCCTCCGCGGCATGTGGGCAGACGAAGAACCCCGCGAACGGTCCGAGCAACTCGTCGACGCGCCGATTGACCGCATCGACTGCCTCGGTGGTGATCAATCCTCGCCCGATGCCGCTCTGATTGCTCACGACGGCGAGCTGCAACCCCGCGCCTCGTAATCGGTCGAGCAATGCACGGGCGTCAGGCGCCGGTTTGACGAGGTCCGGATTGCCGTTGAAGGGCACGTCAACCACGATCGTTTCGTCGCGGTCGAAGAGCACCGCGCGAGGTGTCAGGGCGAGGCCGGAACGTACACTTCGGCACCCTGCGCGAGAAACTCGCGCGATTTTTCGGCCATGCCACGCTCGGCAAACTCGCGAACCTCCTGCGTGATCTTCATCGAGCAGAAGTGCGGGCCGCACATCGAGCAGAAATGCGCGATCTTCGCGCCGGGCGCCGGGAGCGTCTCGTCGTGAAAGTCGCGGGCAGTTTCGGGATCGAGCGAGAGATTGAACTGATCCTCCCAACGGAACTCGAAGCGAGCCTTGGAGAGTACGTCGTCCCAATGAGCCGCGCCTCGATGCCCCTTCGCAAGATCCGCGGCGTGCGCGGCGATCTTATAGGCGATGACGCCGTCTTTCACGTCCTTTTTGTTCGGAAGCCCGAGATGCTCTTTGGGGGTAACGTAGCAGAGCATCGCCGTTCCGAACCAGCCGATCATTGCCGCGCCGATGGCGCTGGTGATGTGATCGTAGCCCGGCGCGACGTCCGTCACGAGTGGTCCGAGAGTGTAAAAGGGCGCTTCTTTGCAGACCTCGAGTTGCTTGCGGACGTTCTCCTCGATCATGTGCATCGGCACGTGACCGGGACCTTCGATCATCACCTGCACGTCGTGTTTCCATGCGACGTCGGTGAGCTCGCCGAGCGTCTGAAGCTCGGCGAACTGCGCCGCGTCGTTTGCGTCGGCCGTGCAGCCGGGACGCAAGCCGTCTCCCAGCGAGAACGCAACGTCGTACGCCTTCATGATCTCGCAAATCTCTTCGAAATGGTCGTAGAGAAAATTCTCGCGATGATGGGCGAGGCACCACTTCGCCAAAATCGAGCCGCCGCGTGAGACAATGCCGGTAATTCGCTCGGCGGTGAGCGGCACGTAGCGCAACAGCACTCCCGCGTGGATGGTAAAATAGTCCACGCCCTGCTCGGCTTGTTCTATCAGCGTATCGGCGAAGAGTTCCCACGTAAGCTCTTCGGCTTTGCCGTCGACTTTCTCCAGCGCTTGATAGATGGGGACCGTCCCGATCGGCACGGGCGAGTTGCGCAGAATCCACTCGCGCGTTTCGTGAATGTTCTTGCCGGTCGAAAGATCCATTACGGTGTCGGCGCCCCAACGCGTCGCCCACGTCATCTTCTCGACCTCTTCGTCGATCGACGAGCTGACCGCCGAGTTGCCGATGTTGGCATTGATCTTCACGAGAAAGTTCCGACCGATGATCATCGGCTCGCTTTCCGGATGATTGACGTTCGACGGCAGGATCGCTCGACCGCACGCAAGCTCACTACGAACGAATTCCGGCTCGACGCCTTCGCGCACCGCCACGAACTCCATCTCGGGTGTTACGTCGCCGCGTCGAGCGTAGTGCATCTGCGTGACGTTTGCGCTCGGTGTCGCGCGGCGCGGCCTGCGCGGCGCGGAAAACCGCAGGCCGTCGAGTTCGGTCATCGCGTCCCGGCCGCGCCGATAGATCGACGTCGGCCGCTCCAGCTCCACGGTATCGCCGCGTGCTTCGATCCACGAACCTCGCAGCGGGGCTAGCCCACGCCGGATGTCGACCGCACCGTCGGCATCGCCGTACGGACCGCTCGTGTCGTAAAGCATGTGAACGGTCCCGTCCGTCAGCGCAATCGCGCGCTGCGGTACGCGTATCGAGGGGTCCGAGCCCTCGACGTATATTTTCATGACAACCTCCCTACGCCGGCATTATCCGGATCAGGTCACTTGCGGTCGATGAGTCGCTGCCCGCAAACTCACCCTCTCAGCTTCAGACAACTCGGATGCACCGAGTCGGTCCATTTGCGCTCCCGCTAGTCGGTGGATTACGCGCAGCGAGCCGCTCTTCCCACAGAGTGAGCCCTGCAAAGTGGAACCTGCCAAGCCTTCGATTGGAGTGATCCAATAAGAAGAACTGGACGGCCTTGGTTCAAAAGAGCCGATGGCCAATGACGACTTTTGCTTCGGATCCCGACCCGCAAGAAACCCATGAATGGCTTGACGCGATGCGCGGCGTGCTTACTCTGGAAGGCCACGAGCGCGCCCGCCAACTTATCGCGCATCTGGTCGGGGAGGCGCAGAGCAGCGGCGCCCACATTTCCCTTGGACTGGCAACGCCGTACGTTAACACGATCCCGGCCGACCGGCAGCCGCCGATGCCGGGCGACCGCGAGCTGGAAGCACGCCTCCGTCACTACGTTCGCTGGAACGCTTTGGCGATGGTGGTCCGCGCGAACAAAATCAGTTCCGAGTTGGGCGGCCACGTCGCCAGCTTTGCGTCGGCCGCAACGCTCTACGATGTCGGTTTCAACCACTTCTTCCGAGCACCCAGCGATACGTTCGGTGGCGATCTCGTCTTCTTCCAGGGGCACTCGTCACCCGGCGTGTACGCTCGGGCCTTTCTCGAGGGTCGCGTCACCGAGGAGCAGCTCGAGCGTTTTCGTCAGGAGGTTGACGGGCAGGGTCTATCGTCGTATCCGCATCCCTGGCTGATGCCGGGCTTTTGGCAGTTCCCGACGGTTTCCATGGGGCTAGGGCCGATCATGTCGATCTATCAGGCGCGCTTCATGCGCTACCTGCACGATCGCGGTTTGCTCGACGCGACCGGGAGAAAAGTTTGGGCGTTCGTCGGCGACGGTGAAATGGACGAACCGGAATCGCTCGGTGCGATCTCGCTCGCCGGGCGCGAGAAGCTCGACGACCTCATTTGGGTCGTCAACTGCAATCTGCAACGGCTCGACGGTCCCGTGCGCGGTAACGGCAAGATTATCCAAGAGCTCGAAGGCATCTTCAAGGGCGCCGGTTGGAACGTCATCAAGGTCATCTGGGGAAGCCGCTGGGATCCTCTGCTTGCCGCCGATAAGAGCGGACGGCTCGTGCAGCTCATGAACGAATGCGTCGACGGCGATTATCAGACGTTTAAGTCGCGCGACGGCAAGTACGTGCGCGACGAGTTCTTCGGCCGCTACCCCGAGACGAAATCCCTCGTCGAAGATTGGTCCGACGATGAAGTGTGGAAGCTCCAGCGGGGCGGTCACGATTCGGTCAAAGTTTATGCCGCCTACAAAGCTGCCTTCGAACACCGAGGCGAACCGACGGTCGTGCTCGCAAAGACAATAAAAGGCTATGGAATGGGCGAAGCCGGCGAAGCGCAGAACATCGCACACCAGGCGAAGAAAATGGAGCTCGAAGCGACCCGAGTCTTTCGCGACCGCTTCTTATTGCCGATTTCGGACGCCGCCATCGCTGGAGAGAAGATCCCATTCTATAAGCCCGCCGACGACGCGCCGGAGATGCGGTACTTACGCGAGCGTCTCACACAGGTCGGAAGCGTGCCGCAACGGCGAAAAAAATCGGCGTCGCTTACCGCCCCACCGCTCTCCGTTTTCGAGGCGCAGCTGCAAGGCACCGGCGATCGACACATCTCCACGACGATGGCCTTCGTTCGGATCCTCAACGCAATTGCGCGCAATCCGGAGATCGGGCCTCGCGTCGTTCCGATCGTTGCCGACGAATCGCGTACGTTCGGCATGGAGGGTATGTTCCGTCAGCTAGGCATCTACTCGTCGGTCGGACAGCTCTACCATCCCCAAGACGCCGAGCAGCTCATGTGGTATCGCGAGGACAAACTGGGACAAATCCTGCAGGAAGGCATCAACGAAGCGGGCGCGCTCTCCTCGTGGATCGCGGCCGGCACCTCGTACTCGAATCACGACCTTCCAATGATCCCCTTCTACATTTTTTACTCGATGTTCGGCTTTCAGCGCATCGGCGACCTGACGTGGGCTGCCGGCGACAGCCGCAGTCGCGGGTTCTTACTCGGTGCGACATCCGGGCGCACGACCCTCAACGGTGAAGGGCTGCAGCACGAAGACGGCAGCAGTCAGGTTGCGGCGTCGTTCGTTCCAAACTGTCGCAGCTACGACCCAACGTACGCCTACGAGCTCGCGGTCGTCATCCAGGACGGCTTGCGGCGCATGCTCGAAGCGCAGGAAGACGTTTATTACTACCTCACGCTGATGAACGAGAATTACCAGCATCCGGCAATGCCGCCCGACGCGCGCGACGGAATTCTGCGCGGCATGTACCTGCTTCGCGACGCCGGTTCGACCGATGCAAAAACGCCGCGCGTGCAGCTCTTCGGGTCGGGCGCTATTTTGCGCGAAGTCGAGGCGGCCGCGGATCTCCTCGCCGGCGAGTGGAAGGTGCACGCCGACGTGTGGAGCGTGACGAGCTTCAACGAGCTCCAGCGCGACGGCGTCGCCGCGCGGCGCTGGAACATGCTGCATCCCCAAGAACGGCCCCGCCGTTCTTATGTCGAGGAGTGCTTGCAGGATCGTCCGGGGCCCGGGATTGCCGCAACCGACTACATCCGAACGTTTGCCGAACAGATCCATCCCTTCGTGGGCCGCCGCTATGTCGCGCTAGGAACAGACGGTTATGGGCGCAGCGACTACCGCCGCAAGCTGCGTGCCTTCTTCGAAGTCGACCGTCACTTCGTGACCCTTGCCGCCCTGCAAGCGCTGGCCGCCGAAGGTACGATTCCTCCGGCGACGGTTCAAAAGGCTCTCGGGAAATACAAAATCGATCCGAACAAGCCCAATCCGATCAGCGTATGAGAAACCTGGTTCTGAGAGGCTTGCCTCTAAGCGCCTGCGCGATTTTGGATTGATGTGTAGAATGGCAACATGAGCGATACGATTGAGGTACGCGTTCCCGATATCGGCGATTTCAAAGACGTGCCGGTGATCGAGGTCTTGGTGAAAGCCGGAGACCGCGTAAAAAAGAACGAGTCGCTCATTACGCTCGAAAGCGAAAAGGCATCGATGGAGGTGCCCGCCGAGACCGACGGCGTCGTGCATGACGTGAAGGTGAAGGTCGGCGACAGAGTTTCGCAGGGCTCGCCGATCTTGGCTCTGAGCTCCGACGCAGCGCCCGCGCCAGCAGCGCCACAAAAAGAAACGCCGGCGCCGCAAGAAGCTGCCCCGCCGCCGCGACAGGCTGCTGCGGCACAAGAGGCTTCCGCGCCGCAGGCGGCGTCCGAGTCGCAGCCGCAAGCGCAAACACAAACACAAGGGCAAGACGAAACTCCGGCGCCCGCAACGGCTGACGGCTTCGTTCACGCGGGTCCGGCGATTCGCCGACTTGCGCGCGAGTTCGGAGTCGAACTTCACCAGTTGCGTGGAAGCGGCCCGAACGGGCGGATCACGCGAGAAGACGTACAGGCATTTGTCAAAGGATCGCTGCAGCGCACGAGTGCCGCGCCGCGCCTTCGAGGGGCTTCCGGCCTGGCCGAAAGTTGATTTCGCGAAATACGGCGAGATCGAGCGCCGTCCGCTTTCGAGAATCAAAAAGCTTTCGGGTCCGAACTTGCATAGAAACTGGCTTCAAATCCCGCACATCACCAATCAGGACGAGGCCGACGTCACCTCGCTCGAAGCTTTTCGCACGCAGATCAATGCCGAACGTCCCGCGTCGCCGAAGCTGACGATTCTCGCGTTCTTGGTAAAAGCGGCGATTGCTGCGCTGCAGCGATTTCCCGAGTTCAACGCGTCTCTCGACGGCGACGAGCTCGTGTATAAGCGCTACTACAACATCGGATTTGCGGCCGATACGCCCGACGGTCTGGTCGTGCCCGTGATCAAAAACGCCGACGACAAAGGATTAGTTGAAATCGCGCGCACAGCCGCCGAGCTAGCTTCAAAAGCGCGCGAAGGAAAACTTGGCCTTACCGATACGCAAGGCGGAACCTTCACGATCTCGTCGATCGGCGGCATCGGGGGTACGGCTTTCACGCAAATCGTCAACGCGCCGGAGGTGGCGATTCTCGGCGCGACCCGCAGCTCCATGAAACCGATGTGGGACGGCGAGCAGTTCGTGCCGCGTCTGATGTTGCCGATTAGCGTAAGCTACGACCATCGCGTCGTCGACGGCGCCTCAGCGGCGCGGTTCTTGAGCTACGTCGCCGCACTCCTGGGCGACTTCCGCCGGGTTTTGCTCTAAGATCGGCTCGACAAATTTCTTAGCACGTATTGCAGGATGCCGCCGTGGCGGTAATATTCGGCTTCATTCGGCGTGTCGATGCGCAGGCGCACGTCGAACTCGATCGACTTGCCGCTGCGCGGATCGGTCGCTTTCACGCGCAAGCGCATGCGGTGTCTGAGTTCCGCCGAAAGACCGGTGATCTCGTAGATTTCTTCGCCTTCTAAGCCGTACGTCGAGCGGTCCGCGCCATCGAGGAACTCGAGCGGGAGCACGCCCATCCCGATCAAGTTGCTGCGATGTATGCGCTCGAACGATTCCGCGATCACCGCCTTGATGCCCAGCAGATAGGGTCCCTTCGCCGCCCAATCGCGCGAGGAGCCCGAGCCGTACTCTTTGCCCGCCAGTACGATCAGCGGCGTGCCATCTTCCGCATACTTGCGCGACGCGTCGAAGATCGAGAGCTGCTCGTTGCTTGGGAGGTAGCGCGTAAATCCGCCCTCAACGCCGGGCACCAGCGCGTTACGGAGGCGAACGTTTGCGAAGGTTCCACGCACCATCACCTCGTGATTGCCCCGTCTGGCGCCGTACGAGTTGAAATCGCGCGGCTCGACGCCCCGTGCCGTCAAATAGAGACCCGCGGGGCTGTGCCGAGCGATGCTTCCTGCGGGCGAGATGTGGTCGGTTGTCACCGAGTCGCCCAACACCGCAATGGCCCGGGCGCCGCGTACATTTTGCAACGGAGCCGGCTGAGCCGGCATTCCGTCAAAGTAGGGCGGCTTCTTGACATACTCCGAGGCGGCGTCCCACGGATAACGCTCGGAAGCGGCCACGTTCATGCGGCTCCAGTTCTCGTCGCCTTTAAAGACCTCGGCGTATTCTCGCTCGAACATTTCCTCGCTGATGCACGCTGCCATCGTCGTCGCAATCTCGTCGTTGCTCGGCCAGATTTCGCGAAGAAAAACCGGCGTTCCGTCGGTTCCCGTACCGAGCGGCTCGGCCGTCAAATCGACGTCGATGCGTCCGGCCAGCGCATACGCAACGACGAGCGGCGGTGAGGCGAGATAGTTGGCACGAACCTGCGGATGAATTCGTCCTTCGAAGTTTCGATTGCCCGAGAGCACCGCGGCAACGATCAAATCGCCATCTGCGACGGCCTGCGCGACGTCGCTGGGAAGCGGGCCGGAGTTTCCGATGCAGGTCGTGCAACCATATCCGACGAGATTGAAACCGAGCCGGTCGAGATACTCCTGCAGCCCCGCTTTCGTTAAGTAATCGGTAACGACTTTCGACCCGGGCGCGAGCGACGTTTTGACCCACGACTTGGTTCGAAGGCCACGTTCGACGGCGTTGCGCGCCAGTAGTCCGGCCCCGATCAGAACCGACGGGTTGGACGTATTCGTGCAGCTTGTGATTGCTGCGATTACGACAGAGCCGTCATCGACTTGATCGATCGTCTGCGTGATCGTCGCCGTGCCGCCGCCGCCCTCGTTCTGGAATCGTGAGATCGCGTCGTTGGCTCGCTCGCGCGCGGCGACCCACTCGAGCATGCCGCTTTCGAAGGATTGCTTCACGCCCGCCAGCGGCACGCGATCCTGCGGGCGTCGTGGACCCGCCATGCTAGGCTCGACCGCTGCGAGATCGAGTGAGAGCGCATCGACAAACTCAGGGTCGGGCGTCGCGTCGCTTCGAAAGAGCGTTTGGGCCTTGGCGTACGCTTCGACCAAGGCGACCTGATCCACAGGCCGTCCCGTCAGGCGTAAATACTCGAGCGTGCGGTCGTCGATCGGAAAAATTGCGACCGTCGAACCGAACTCCGGCGACATGTTGCTGATTGTCGTGCGATCGACGACCGGCAAGGCAGAGAGCCCCTCGCCATAAAACTCGACGAACTTTCCGACGACGCCTTTGCGTCGAAGCATCTCGGCGACGGTCAACACGAGATCGGTCGCCGTCACCCCCTCGCGCAATGCGCCCTCCAACCGAAAGCCGATCACCTCGGGTATCAGCATCGTGACGGGCTGCCCAAGCATCGCCGCCTCGGCCTCAATGCCGCCTACGCCCCACGCCAAGACGCCGAGACCGTTGACCATCGTCGTATGCGAATCGGTCCCGACGGCGGTATCGGGGTACGCTAAGGGCTTTTCTCCGGCGGCTTGCGCCGCGCCGAAAACGACGCGCGCGAGATACTCGATATTGACCTGATGCACGATTCCCGTTCCCGGTGGAACGACTCGCAGGCCGCGGAGCGCCGACTGGCCCCACTTGAGGAAAGCGTAGCGCTCGCGATTACGCTCGAACTCGAGTTCCGTGTTCTTGGCCAACGCATCATTCGCTC
The DNA here is from genome assembly GCA_963767725.1 of Vulcanimicrobiota bacterium. GTDB lineage: Bacteria > Vulcanimicrobiota > Vulcanimicrobiia > Vulcanimicrobiales > Vulcanimicrobiaceae > Cybelea. The sequence continues at coordinate 381,836 of CAVYEN010000001.1, read as the reverse complement.
CAAAGTAATCGGCCTGCACCGAATGATCGATCACCAGCTCCACCGGCTGCAAGGGATTGATCGACTTTGGATCGCCCCCCATCTGGGCGATCGCGTCGCGCATCGCCGCTAAGTCGACGACGCAGGGAACGCCGGTGAAATCTTGCAACAAAACGCGCGCGGGCGTAAAGGCGATCTCGCGCTCGTGGCCCTGGTGGCGGTTCCATCGGGCGAGCGCTTCGATATCCTCGCGCTTCACGACGCGCCCGTCTTCGTAGCGCAGTAGATTCTCGAGCAAAATCTTGATCGAAAACGGAAGCCGCCCGAGCTTGGCGATACCCGACTGCTCGAGTGCGCCAAGTCGAAAGTACGCGTACGAACGATTGCCGACGCGCAGCGTGTCGAGCGCGCCGAAGCTATCCGGAGCTTTCATCGGAGAATCGTACTTTGGGATCGCCGTCCGCGTAGCCTTCGATCTTGAGCGTCGCTTCACCGCAGAGCAGGCGCCAGAGTGGTTCGGCTACGAGCGCCAATCGCCACGGGTGTAACGCGAGGGTACGCTCAAAGCCGGCCCGATCTTGCGCAATCTCCCGGCCCAGGCGCTCGAGCGACGCACGCGGCACGAGCAGACTTGCCGGAAGCCCGGCATCCCGAGCAATCTCGCCAATCGCAGCGCCGAGCAACGATACGAGCGCGTCGCGCGCCGGCGCGCCCGAACGGTTCGGCCGCTGCGGAAGATCGGCTTCATCGAGCGCCTGACCGCGCGCGACGGCCTCCAATATCGCGCGGCCGAGTTGACGCTTCATTCCGGCGTCGAGCCGGCGAAGCTGGGCGAGATCTTCGCTCTGCGCGGGCTTGAGCACCGCAAGGCCTGCGACAACATCGTCGGGTAACACGTATCTTACGGGAAGGTCGCGCTCGCGTGCGACTCTATCGCGCAGCTTTACGAGCTCGTTGAGAATGCCCAGCTCCCGTCGGTTCATGCGCATCGCTCCCGGGATGCGCAGGTATGCCCGGCGCTCGTCAATGCGATAACGCTCGATGTCGCCGAGCTCGGCGCATTCCTCGTAGACCCATTCATATCGGCCTTTTTCCTCCAAACGCCGCGTAAGCGCATCATGGAGGGGCAACAAATGCGCGACGTCGCCAACGAGGTACTCGATCTGTCGGTCGGAGAAAGGTCGCGTCGACCAGTCACTCACCGTCTGCGATTTCGCCAACCGGACGCCGCAGACGCCGCGCACCAAGTCGGCGAGCGAAACTTGCATGCCGTATCCGAGAAACGCTGCAGCCACCTGCGTATCGAAGACGCGCGGCGGCACCAGATTGAAACGGTCGGCGAAAATTTTAAATCGGCCGAGAGAGCGTGTCCTACGACCGTCGTCTGCGTAAGCGCGCGCGCGAGCTGCCGTAAATCCGGAAGACACAACGCATCGACGATCGCGAAGCCGTCATCGAAAGCCAACTGCACGACCATGAGGCGCGGCGAGTAGGTTCGCTCGGCGTGAAACTCTGTGTCGAGGCCGACGCGGTCGGCATCGACAATTTGGCCGCAAAGCCGCTCCAATGCAGCGCGATCGGCAACGATCTGAGGCTCGGTCACGGCGGCGGAGAAGCGGTTTGCAAGCGGCGGAAGCGAAAGTGCGGGCAGCGATGCGTCTCGCAATAATGGCGCGCGTAATGGCGCGCTCGCCACTCATAACCATGCAACGCGACCGTAACGCGGTCACCGAAGATGGTCAGCAACGCGCAAATGGGAATGGCGACGAGGCACATCGTCCAAACGTGCACCCAAATTGGCACCCGAAAGGCCGCTGCCGTGGCGGTTGCAACCGTTCCACCGAATCCCGGAATTACTCGAACGGCGAGCAAAAAGGCAGGGGAGCCGACCGGGAACCGCTTGACCCATGCGGGTAGCCGGTGCAGATACTCTTCGAGTCGCCAGAGCCGGGTCGCATGCCGATTGATCCAGTAGCCAAGCAGCGCCGCGCCAAGGAGTCCGAAAGCGTCGACCAGGGTACCCTTAACGGGTCCAAATATAGCTCCGTTCATGACGGCGAGCGCATCGGTCATCGAAAACGGCGCTGACGCAACGACAACGAAGACCCCGACCGCGAGCGGATACGCAAGCGGCCCAATCATGCGGATCTCGTGAGCGACGCGCGGCTGGTGACGGATCACTAAAAACGCAAGCACGAATGAGGCGGCAAGAAGCGCGAGTGCGCCGCCCTTACGAAGGAGATGATTCAAGCGATGGTAGTCGGAGCAGTCATCACGTTGCTGTGCGGTGTTGGGCTCTACACCTCGCTTTTCATGCTGAACAAAAGCCGGCGCGCCGCCCTGGGCGAACTCGCGGGCCCCAGTGTGGTGAAAACGCCCAGGGCGCACCTCTTCGGCGTTCCCAATTCACTCCTCGGCTCACTCTACTATCCGGTCCTTGCGTGTGCCGTCTGGTTCGTACACCGGCCCGCGGCCGCGATCTTGCTGCTCGTAATGGTCCTTGGTGCCGCCGCTACATCGGCCTACTTAGCCTATTCGCTGCTCTTCGTAACCCGCCGGGAATGCCCATACTGCTGGACGTCTCACGCGGTCAACTGGTGCCTCCTGCTCCTCTGCGGCTGGTTATTTCTGCCGGACGTATTGAATCCCGGCATCTGATTTTGTTAGAATCGGCCTCTCGGGTCAGGACGGCACGAACTGTCGCCGAAACCGCCGTGAGAGAGGGCCGGACGCGAAGCGTTAGTTCTACGCTCCGGTGAACGGCAGATTGATCGGGGGCCGCGCGAGTGCGCGGCCCCTCTGCTCGTCACTCGATGTCCGCGATCATTGCGCGATACGTCGGGTCCCGCGTCGGCGCCGCTGCGAACCAGGCGGCCAGCATCTCTTGTGCCACGGCAACGCTCGTCGCGCGCAAGCTCAAGCAGAGCACGTTGGCATCGTTCCATTCGCGCGCACCCCCGGCGGTCGCCGCATCGCCGCAGAGCGCAGCTCGAACGCCGGCCACCTTATTGGCGGCGATGCTCACCCCCGTGCCCGTCCAGCAGCAAAGCACGCCGTACTGCGCCGCCCCGTCTGCCACGCATTGCGCGACCGCGCGGCCGACCGAGGGCCATGCATCGGTCGCGCCCTCAGCCAGCGCTCCGAATCGCGCGACTTCGTGGTCGTGCTCGCGCAACCAACGGTCGATCGCCTCCGGAAGTTCGCCCGCCATATCGCTGCCGATCGCTACTCTCATTTAGGAACTCCCCCAGAGGTTTTCTCCATCGCTCGACGGGAGACTAGCCATCGGTGACCAGCGTGCGTTTGGCGGCAACGGTGATCCTCGCACGGCCGCCGTTCGAAGTCTATTTGACCCGTCGCAGTGCGCGCAGCCCGTTTGCGCCCGATGCCTTCGTCTTTCCCGGCGGAACGATCGAGCCGCAAGACATGCAAGAGGCGACGCGGGCCCGCACGGTTGGCTTGGATTCCGATCGCCTCGACCTTCAGTTTCGTGCCAAGATTCCCGGCGACTTGACGTGCGACGAGCCCGCGGTGAGCCAGGCGCAAGCGAGTGCGCTCTTTATCGCAGCGCTGCGCGAGCTTTTTGAAGAGGCCGGCGTGTTGCTTGCGCGCACGGCGGGCGGCCTTGCAGTCGACGCTGCGTCCGCCGATTGGCAGCGCGTCGCGGCAGAGCGAATTGCGGTGAGAAACGCAGCACTTTCCTTTTCGGATTTCTTGCACCGACATGATTGGTACGCCGATGCGCACGCGCTGACGCTCTTCTCTCACTGGATCACGCCGCCGAGTGAATCGCGGCGATACAACACGCACTTCTTTTTCGCAATAGCGCCCCGCGATCAAGTCGCACTCGCCGACGCGTTTGAAACGCACGACGGCATTTGGATCTCACCGGCCGAGGCGCTTGCTCGCGGGCGGTCGGGAGGCATACACCTAGTCTATCCCACGATCAAACATCTCAGACGCTTGGAATCGTTCGATTCGGTGCGCGCGGCGCTCGAGTTTGCGCGCAGCAAGCCCGTATTGACGATCATGCCCCGTGATGCCAACGACGATTTCGAGATACCGGCGGGGCTCGAGAACGCGTGGTAACGCTCGTTCGCGCGCCTAATCCGTCGGCCATGACGCTGCAGGGCACCAACTCGTACCTGCTCGACTGCGGCAACGGCGAAGCGCTCGTCATCGATCCCGGGCCGCCGAACTTGCGGCACGTTGAAGCACTCATCGAAGCCGCCGGCTCCCGCTCGCTGAAGATTGGGGCTATTGCGCTGACGCATGGGCATCCCGATCACGCAGCGGCCGCGGGGCCGCTCGCCGCAGCGACCGGCGCCATCGTCTACGCGCACCCGCAGACCAAACTCGCTCACGATGCCGATCTGCCGATCGACGGCTACCTCCGTCTGGGGGAAATGACGCTGCGCCCGCTCGACGCACCCGGACATACATTCGATCACGCGATCTTCTACTTGCCCGAGGAGCGCGCGCTCTTCACCGGCGACACGATTTTGGGCGAAGGAACGACCGTCGTTGCGCCCCCCGGCGGCGCTATGCGACCCTATCAGCGCACGCTGCAACGTCTCGCCGACGATTTCCAAGATGCGCGCCTCCTCTACTGCGGACACGGACCCATCGTCTCCGATCCCCGAGCGAAGATCGCGGAGTACATCGAGCACCGGCGGATGCGCGAGCAACAGATCATCGACGCTCTCCGCGACGGGCCGCTCACCATTGCGGATCTCGTGCGCCGCATTTACTCGGCGCAGCGGCAAGTGCTCTGGCCTGCAATGGCTCGGCAGATTCTGGCGCATCTCATCGCGCTGGAAAACGAAGGCCGGATCATTTCGCGCTCCGCCGGCCGGGAGATGACCGCCGAAGAATCGTCGATGCTCAATCCGCGGATCGAGGAGCTGGTCGCCCCCGACGAAGCCGCGCTCATCGTTGCCGAACTGGGGACGGAGCTGCGGCTCGAATCCCTGCGCTCCTACGGCCTCGCAAACGGCGCGGCATGATTTCATCGCATGCCGCTCGGGCGTACCGAGTCCCGATTCTTGCGGGCGTCGTCGCGCTCACGTCGTGCGCGCAAATGAGTGGGGCTGCCGTCCCGCCAGCCTCGGCAAGGGTACGTGGGTCATCCTGTTACATCGTCAAACAAGAGGCTACCAGCGTTCGCGCGACGATCACGTTCTACGGTTGGCCCGACAACTCGCCCCCGGGAAACAAGATCGCTCATCCCGTTCTGCACCGGCACGCCGGCGGCGACGGAACCTAGTGTAATCCGACGACGTTTGCGACGGAACGCTCGAACGACGATAGAATTCCCTACGGCATCAAGATGTACGTACCGTTTCTGAAGCAGTATTTCATTCGCGAGGATCTGTGCGCCCCGTCGGGGCCGCCGACGGGCAGCGGTAGCAACGGGTGCCGCAAGCTTTGGTTCGACCTTTGGATCGGAGGCACCGCAAAATCCAAAGCGCGCGCAGTAGTAACCTGCGAGTTGAAGCTGACGCCGAATAAAAAAGTACGGGTAATACTTTGGCCGGCCCAGGGAATTCCGGTGGCTCATTCCGGGCCGCTGTATCGAAACCAGCCGCCGGCCCGCGGGCGCTGCGACGGGAAGCCGGAAAAAGACTCCTACTCGACGCGGAGGACGACTTTACCGAATTGATCCGCAGCCGCTAAGCGCCAGAAGGCTGCTTGCGCATCGTCGAGTGAAAAGACGCCGTCGACGACGGGGTGTAGCCCTTCTTCGAGAAGCGCGAGCATCGCGGCAAAGTCACGAGGGCTCCCCATCGACGTGCCCAAGATCGTGACGTGTTTCCAAAAGAGCGGAAACATTTTAATCGTCGCGTCGCCGGTCGTGCCGCCATAGACGACGATGCGTCCGCCCGGGCGCACCGCGTCGAGTGCTTTGCGCAGCGTTTCGCCGCCGGACGAATCGACGACGAGATCGACCGGCCCCGTCGAGCGCAGCAGCTTCGGCCACTCGGGGTTGTCTGCGTAGTTAATCGCGACGTCCGCGCCGAGCGCTCGAGCGCGCTCGAGTTTTTCGTCGCTGCTGGATGTAACGATCGCATGCGCGCCGGCGTGCTTGACAAAAAGCAGCACCAAGCTCTGAACGCCGCCGCCCACCCCGGTAATCAAGACGGTCTCCCCACGCTGCACGGCCCCGCGGGTGAAAATCGCCCGATAGGCCGTCAATCCCGCCAGTGGAATAGCCGCAGCTTCTTCGATGGAAAGATGCGCGGGCTTCGGATAAATGTTGTCGAGCGGTACCGCAACGTACTGCGCGAACGTCCCGTCGCGCGGCATCCCGAGTATGGTCGCCCGCTCCGCGTCCCACACGTGCGGATCTTGGCCCCAGGCGAGCATCGGGTCGATCACGACTTCGTCGCCGGCTTTGAGATTCGCGGTGACCGCGCCCAGCGCCGCGATTTCGCCCGCGCCGTCGGAGCCGAGCGTCACGGGAAGCCGAAGGTTTGGATAAAGGCCTTGCGTGATGAAGAGGTCGCGATGGTTGAGCGCAGCGGCGCGAACGCGAACAAGCACCTCGTCGTCGCGAATCGGTGGTACGGGGATATTCTCGATGCAAAGCGCTTCGGGACCGCCTATTTCGTGCAGCCGAGCCGCCCGCATCGACCCCGTCATTCGTGCACGGTGACGATGAACTTCACGGCTGCCGGTTCCATGAAGAGGGCGTCGGTGGGAGTGTTGGCGAGGTACTGGCTGTTCCCGGCGCCGCCGTAAAGACCCCGATAGGGAACGCCCGCATCGTAAAGCGTGAACGGGCCGGCCGCCGCATTGAAGATGTTCGTTGCCGCAATCGTGAAATCGATGTGCCCGAAGTTCTTGCCGAAGGCGCCGTCGACCAGCATGTACGGCGGCTGATCGAGCGTGTTGTTGTGTCCCGCAAACGTGAGCGCCGTCGACGCATGCCAGCCGTTGCGCGCCCACGTTAGGACGGCCGAGCCCTGCTGCTGCGGAACACCCAAGAACTGCTGATAGTCGACCAGCGTTCCGCCCGACGTTGGATTGGAAACGAACGGACCGAGCGCGTACGGATACGCGACATTGAGGCCATACGAGAAGGTGGCAGTCAAATTGAAGCGCGGAAACGTCTGCTTGTACCGGGCTTCGGCCCCTTCGTAGACAGCATTGCCGATGTTGATCGGAATCTCGTAGGCAAAGCCCAGCGGTGTACCGCAGAAGCTCTGCGCGCCGCCGCCGGGATAGTAGTTTTCGATCGTGTCGCGCAGGTTCGAGCGATAGATCGAGACATCGAGATTCGACGTGTTGGAGAAGAGATGTGAGAAGCCCAGCTCGTATTCGGTCGCGTGCTCGGGACGCTCGCCGGGGTTTCCGTTAGGCGTCACGCAGTTGGCGTCCAGTGGCGGCAATCCAGGATTCGGCTCGAGCTTGCCGCTCACGACGACCGGCGGGAAGAAGTAACGCTCCGCGAGCAACGGCGGCCGAAAGCCGGTGCCCACCGAAAACCGCACGACGCTCGACGTCCCCAAATCATCGCTCAGGCCGAGCCGCCAGTTCAACGTATTGCCGAACGTCGAGTATTGCGCGTCGTAGAGCCCTCCCGAAAGCCGAACGTTGTTGCCGAGCTGCTGAGCGCCGCGGAAGAAGTACGAATTGATGCTCTGTCCCAACGTGCCGTCGATACCGGCGCCGGAGAGCGTTTCTTGGCGTGCGTAGGCGCCAAACGCGAACTCGCCCGCGTCGAAGGTGCGGTCCCACCAAAGCCCTTCATTGTAGCGCGTGTCGAGATGGGAAACGTCGTACGGTGAAAGCGCTCCGCCGACGAAGTCGACGTTGTTATTGTCGGCGTACAGATCGGCGGAGAGAGTTCCCGATCCGAGCGGCGATCGGGAGTAGGCATCGTAGGCGCGGATGCTCTGAGCGAAGTTCGCGCTTCCTTGGCCGATGTGCTCGCCGTAAACCGGGTTGGCGACTTCGTTTGGGGTGTTGGCGCTTACGGGCGCGAACGCGCACGCCGGCCCCGGACCGCTGAAAACGCAAGTCGAGTTGCCGGCGATGCCGTTGAGCGCGCCCGATTCGTCGCGCACGTCACCCAGCGTAAAGAGCCGAAAGCCGACGTCGGCGCGCTGCGAGAAATTGTAATCGAGATTCACGAGCCCAAGCCTCGCGGCGATCGAGGAGCCGAGGTGCATATGGAAGGGACAGTTGGGCGTCTTGGTCTTCGTTGCCGGCCCGCAATAGACGGGCAAATTGTTTGACGGGACGACCCAGTCGTATTCGTTCACTTGGCCCGACTGTGAAAAGCTGTCGCCCGCAAGCGCGTATCCGAGTTTACCGATCGTTCCAGTAGCATTGAGCCAGCTCTGCGTCGTCCCGTACGAACCGGCCGAGGTCGAGAAGTTGAGGCGATCGTCTTGCGTCGGCCGCAGCGAAACGAAATTCACAGCACCGCCGAAAGTATTGCTCCCCTCCAGATCCGTCGGTCCCAGCCCTTCCGTGACGTTGACGCTGTTGAAGGCCGGCACGGCGAACTGCGAGAGATCGATGTCACCGGTATTTCCATCGTTGAGCTGCTGACCGTCGAGGGTTACCATTGCCTCCGACGGATCGGGTCCGCGCAGTGAAACGACCTCCGGCGCCGTTGGACCGCCGGCGTCGGGATGCTGGATGACGACCGATGGTACCTCTTGCAGCGCCTGGAGAACTTGCGAATATCCCAGTGCGTCCATCTGCGCCCGCGAGACGTCCATCTCGGGAATGACGTTGCGATCGAGCGTGAAGCCGCCGTTGACGGTGACTTCTCCGATCGTGCGTAGCTTCGGCGTATCGTTCGGCTCGAGCACGACGTCGAGTCTCGCGCCATCTGCGACTTCTCCAGTGTTTACGGTTACCGCGGCGTACCCGCGCGCGACGACCGTGAGATCGTACCGCCCGCCCGGTACTTCGACCGGAAAATTTTCCATTAGCGTCGGTTGTTGCCGCTACCGTCTTGTGACCTCGAAATGTCAGTTGTGCCTGAGCAATCGGCGCGCCGCTTGGCGAATGTACCGTACCGCCGAGCAGGCAGCACGCCGCAATCAACGAGGGTAGCATCGCCGACCAGGGTTCGCTCAGCCATCGGTGCCGGGCCTCCAGGGCTTCCTCAGCGACGCGACGTAGAACGCGGCAATGAACGACAGAGCAAGGAGTCTGCGCGCGTTCTTTCGCGGCTTGGTGCGCTTGCAGCGAACGTTTACGATCGAAATCGGTCCGCTGCGCGCCAGCGGCGTGCCCGCTGTCCTCATCGGCGTCACGGCGATCGTGCTCGCAAGCGGCATCACCGCCGCGTTAGCAAAAGGAGCGACGCGCTTTCCCGAAGCGCTCGGGGAGGCGCGCGGCCTGGCCGAGACGCTCAACTCGGGTTCGCCGCGCCTGCAACCGTGATAGAAAGCGACGCACTGACGAGCCTGATCCGCGACGAGCTCCCCGACGCCGACGTCCGCATCTTCGATCGGACCGGTACGATGGATCACTTTAACGTGACCGTGCGCTCGAAAGAATTCAGGGGTAAGTCGCTCATCGAGCAACACAAGCTCGTGTACGGAGCGCTCAAGGCAGCGCTCAAAGACGGTCGGGTTCACGCCGTCGAACTCAAAACGATCATTGCGGAGGGCTGAGAAAACCATGGACTACAAGGAAGAAATTGCGCAGGAAATAGGGGCGAACACTATCGTGGTGTACGGCAAAGGCACTAAGACCGCGCCGCGCTGCGGCTTCACGCTCGAAACGATCGAGTTCTTCGACCGCTTCGGATATCCGTTTGAAGTGATCGACGTTTTGGAGAATCTGCCCAAACGCGAAGCGCTCGCAGAGATGACGGACTGGCCGACTCTGCCGAAGGTCTTCATCAACGGCAAGTTCTACGGTGACACGGACATACTCGGCCCGATGGCAAGCAACGGCGAGTTGGAAGCGACGCTGAAGGAAGCGTTCGGCGACGCGCCTCCGTCAAAACAGACGATCGACCTGCGCTAGGACCGCTCTTTGGTGGCTTTTACGACGATCATCTCGCCGCAGGAGCTTTACGAGCGACTGGGCGATCGCGATCTTGCGATCTTCGACTGCCGTCATTCGCTTGCGGATTTTGCGCTTGGCCGCCGGCTCTACGATGAGTCGCACCTGCCCGGCGCGTTCTTTGCGGCCGTCGAGGACGATCTCGCCGGAACGAAGTCCGGCAAGAACGGGCGCCACCCGCTGCCCGACGCCGAAGTCTTTGCGCGCTTCCTGCGCGCGCGCGGCGTCAGCGACGACACGCAGATCATCGCGTACGACGCAGGTGCCGATATCTTTGCGGCCCGCTTGTGGTTTCTTTCACGCTGGGTCGGCCACGACGCCGTCGCGATTCTCGACGGCGGTTTCACACAATGGAAGGCAGGCGGATATCCCGTGACCGCCGCGGCCGGGCAACCGGTCGGGGAGGGAAGGCTGTCGATCCGGCTTCGGCCCGAACTTCTCGTCGACGCGCGCTACGTCCACGAGCATCTCAATGCCGTTGAAATGCAACTCCTCGACGCGCGCTCGAAAGAGCGTTACAGCGGCGAAAGCGAGCCGCTCGATCCGGTCGCGGGACATATTCCGGGCGCGATGCATCGCTGGTTCGAAGAAAATTTCGGGCCCGACCTCCGGCTCAAATCGCGCAAGGAACTGCGCGCCGATTTCGCGCCGTGCCGGCCTCGATCCGAAGCGTACGGTGCATCAATGCGGCTCCGGCGTCTCCTCAGCGGTAAATCAGCTCGCAATGCAGCATGCGGGGCTGGAAGGCTCTCGTATCTACAACGGATCCTGGAGCGAGTGGATCGCCGATCCCTCGCACCCAATCGCAACCGGATTGTAGTCGTTCGAGAGCTTCATCGCTGCCAGGTACATCGGGTACGCTCACTTCAGTGAGGAGGACTCGTCACCGACTCGGTGGCGATGTTTTCATAATTAGGCCAAACCGTTTCACTTTTGAGCTGCTTTACGAGATCGGATTTCGTTTGTGGTGACATGGTAGCGATGGCAGTGTTATATTTCGTCCAGTAAGTCCGTATTGAGTCCGCAAACGTCGGTATCCAGGTACTTTCAACCGGCGCTGCAGGCTGTTTGGGTGAAACGAGCGCCGCATACGACTTGTTGAAAGCGCTTATTGCTTTGGTAAGATTTAGGGCGCATTGATCATTCCGACCCTTATCAAACGATGTGACGCTGACTGATTCGACTAAAAAATCTGCGTATGCGTTCGCCCTTCCCTCAAGAGCCGTGTAGGCGATCGCCAGCGAGTTCAAATCTTCCGCACCCAACGCATGTTTTTGCGTCGCGACGAGTGCGATCGTTTGGTCTCTGGTATGGGTAAACGGAGCGATGCCCGCATTGAGCTCAGCAGCCGGCGTCGTGCGGCGACCGCACCCGGCGACGATCAGACCGCAAAAAATGACGGCGAAAACGGCAAAGCACCGTCTCCACCGGATCGCGTTGAATCGTATCATGCCCTTTTATACCCCAAGGAGCGGCAGAGCTAGCGGCATGCAGTTGCGCGAAGCGCGATTCAAGCCGCAGCCTGCGTCGCCGCGCTCCGCGGGAAAGCACATGTTAGCGTTTTGCGGCGGGAGGCACGGCGAACGGTTTGGCGATTGCGCCGGCTGGCGAAGCTTCGAGACGCGCCAACTCTTCAGGAGTCGGCGTTTGTGAAAAATCACGGCACGTGTCCACGAAGCAATAGAACCCGAACGGCGTGGTGCCGCGATTGACGAACTGGTGTACCTCCAAGGGGCCGACATACACGACATCGTCCGGCCCGATCTCCGTAGCATTATCGCCGATCACGGCATATCCGAGTCCGCGGCGTATGATGACGTAGTGCTCGTGCTCGTGCTTTTCCAGACGCGACGCCTTTCCCGGCGCAACTTCGAAATAGCGCAACTCCATCCGTGGTCCCGGCTCGCCGGCATCGGCCTTCCTGCTGCCGACGATCGTATGACGCGCAACGCCGGTCGCTGCTGCGTCGGGCGTATAACCCGCCGGCTCGATACCTTCCCAACCCTCGGGCGTCGCCCGAATCACCCGTCTACGCATGCCGCATCAAGATAGCATATTGCTCGGTGCCGGGCCAGGGCATGCACCGCTCGGCTGAGAAACCGGCGGCATGGTTCGGTATTGGTTGCTCAAAACCGAGCCCAGTGCGTATTCGTTCGAGCGACTTCGCGCCGACGGAACGACGCCGTGGACCGGCGTGCGCAACTTTCGGGCACGCAACAACATGATGGAGATGCGGCTCGGCGACCTGGCACTCTTCTATCATTCGAGCATCGCGGCGCCGGCGGCCGTCGGCGTCTGCAAGATCGTCAAGACGGCGTATCCCGACTTCACCCAGTTCGATCGCACGAGCGAATATTTCGACGGGCGCGCTAAGGAAGACGAGCCAACTTGGTTCATGGTCGACGTCGCCTACGTCGAAGAGCTGCCGCATCCCGTAACGCTGGCGCGCATGCGCGCAGAGCCGCGCCTCATGGGCATGCCACTGCTGCAGCGGGGACAGCGCCTCTCGGTGCAGCCCGTAATGCCTCATGAATGGAAGGTCGTGCTCGAGCTCGCTACCCGAGACTCTGCGCTTGCGTGAGAAAGACGCGTTGGGCGTCGATGGGCATCTCACCCGAACGCGGCGCGAGCCGGCGGTAAGTGCCGTCCTCTTGCAGCTCCCGGCTCTTCACGTTGTCGGCAAGCAGTACGGTGAGCACGTGAGATCCAAGCGTCTCCGCCATAACCGGATCGAGAACGGGGACGGCAAGCTCGACCCGGCGATCGAGATTGCGGCCCATCCAATCGGCGCTTGCGATGTGCGTCTCGCGCTCTCCGCCATTTTCAAAGACGAAGATGCGCGAATGCTCGAGAAAGCGTCCCACGATACTGCGCACGCGAATGTTCTCGCTCACGCCCGGCACGCTCGGGCGCAGGACACACATTCCTCGCACGAGCAAGTCGATCGGCACCCCTGCTTGCGACGCACGATAGAGCCCTCGGACGACGCCGATCTCAGTGAGCGCGTTGATCTTTGCACGAATGCCGCAAGGGCGGCCGGCGCGAGCGTGGTCCGTCTCGCGATCGATGCGAGCGATGAGCTCGCGATGGAGCGTCACGGGTGCGACCCAAAGGTCCTCGTAATCGGTCACCTTTGAAAATCCGGTAAGCGCGTTGAAGAGCTGAGTGTCGTCGGCACCGAGCTCCGGCCGGCACGTGAAGAGGCTTAGGTCGGTGTAGAGAAGGGCGGTCTTCTCGTTGTAGTTGCCCGTTCCAAAGTGCATGTAACGCCGAAGGCCGTCCTCGTCTTCGCGCACCACCAAGAGCGTCTTTGCGTGCACCTTTTGGTTGGCAAAGCCATAGACGACGTGAGCGCCGGCGCGCTCCAGCCGCTTGGCCCACTCGATGTTGTTCTCTTCGTCGAAACGGGCCTTGAGCTCGATGACGACCGCGACTTGTTTCTCATTCTCCGCGGCGGTCAACAGCGCGCGCACGATCGGCGAGTTCTTGCCCGACGTTCGATAGAGCGTCGCTTTGATCGCGAGAACCTTTGGGTCTTCTGCTGCTTGCCTCACGAACTGGATGACGGGATCGAACGAGTCGTACGGATGGTGCAGCAGAATGTCGCCTTCGCGAATTTGGGTAAAGATGTCGCTGACGCCGATGAGACGCTTTGGAATGGCCGGCATAAACGGCTTGTCGCGCAGGTTCTCGTAGCCGGGCAAGTTCACGATCTGCCAAAGATCGCTCAACGCCATCAACCCCTCGATCTCGTAACAATCGACCGGCGCCATCTCGAGCGAATTGCAGAGGAAATCCCGCATGTATTCGGGCATTCCGCGCTCGAGCTCGAGGCGCACCGGCTCGCCGAAGCGGCGTCGCCGCAGCTCCGATTCGATCGCCCGCAATAGATCGTCGGCTTCGTCTTCCTGCAAGTCCAAGTCGGCGTCGCGCGTAACTCGGAAGAGATATGAGTCGCGCACGTGCATGCCCGGGAAGAGAACGTCGAGATGGTGCGCGATCAAATCTTCGAGCAATACGAAGCGGCGTTCGTCCCCGATTCCATCCTCGACCGGAACGAACCGAGGCAGCGTCGGTGGAATCTTGACGCGCGCGAAGTGAAGCTCGATGCCGTCAGGCGTGGCTTCCTCAAGCTCGACCGCGAGCGAAAGTGAAAGGTTCGAAATGTACGGAAACGGGTGTCCGCTGTCGACCGCCAGCGGGGTCAGCACCGGAAAGACGCTCTCGTCGAAGGTTCGCTCGAGCGCGCTCTGCGTCGCTTCGTTGAGCTCGGCGACGCGCATCAATCGGACGCCTTGCTGTTCGAGCGCCGGCAGCAACTCTTCGTTGAGCAAGTGCATTTGTTTGGGCAGCGAGGCGCGCAGGCGCTCGGAGATGGCGGCAAGATGTTCGCTCGGAGTCCGGCCGTCCTCCGAGCGACGGACGACCTGTGCCTCAATTTGCTGCTTGATCGCGGCGACGCGGATCATGAAGAACTCGTCGAGGTTCGTTCCGTAGATGGCTACGAACTTCAGCCGTTCGAGCAGCGGGTTGCGCGCGTCGAGCCCTTCCTCGAGGACGCGATCGTTAAACTCGACCCACGACAACTCACGGCTGATGTAAAGTGAGGGATCGTCGAGTCTCGCAACGGGAACCGTTGCCTGCCCCGCTTGCGGCTGGGTAATCATGGATTTCTTTGCTTATCGGTTTGGGCCGGGTTTCGCCTCCCGTGCGGCAAAAAACTTGCGTCGCATGCCCGATTTCGCCCGTCACGTCGCCGAGCATCTCGTCCTCGCCCTTTCGGCCCTCGCGTTGGCGTTGTCCGTCGGCGTTCCCCTCGGCGTCCTCGCCGCCGAGTCGGCGGCGCTGCGTAGCGCAGTCTTGGCGACAGCGGGCATTGGCCGCACACTTCCCAGCCTGGCGGTGCTGATGCTGCTGTTGCCGTGGCTCGGCGTCGGCGCGACGCCGGCGATCGTTGCGCTCGCATTGCTGGCGATGCCTCCGCTCGTCATAAGCGTCGATCTCGGCATACGCGGCGTCCCGCTCGCCGCGCTTGACGCGGCGGCGGGCATGGGCATGACGCCGCGCCAACGTTTCGCGCGCGTCGTGGTGCCCTTGGCATTGCCGATATCTTTCACCGGCTTGCGCACGGCAACGACGGAGACGCTCGCCAGCGCAACGCTGGCGACCTTCATCGGCGCCGGCGGCCTCGGCGACGAAATCGTTCGAGGCCTGCAGACCGACGATCCCGCACTGCTCTTCGCCGCTGCCGCAGCGGTCGCGGCCCTGGCGCTCGGCGCCGACTTGGCATTGAGCCTTACCGTACGGCTGTTAGCAGCGCGCGCATGAAGATGTCACGTCGTCGCGCCTTGGCATTGGTTGCGGCGACGCCGTTGGCGGCGCGATGCGCCTTCGACAGTTCGGCAGTCCGCGTCGGCTCGAAGAACTTCACCGAAAGCTTCATAATCGCGGAAATTTATGCGCAGTCGCTCGAAGCGGCCGGCATGCGCGTCGAACGCCTCTTCAATCTCGGCTCGACGCAGATTGCCATGGCGGCGATGGGGCGCGGCAACATCGACCTCTATCCGGAGTATACCGGGACGGCGCTCATCGACGTGCTCCATCTCGCGCCGATTGCAAACCCGCGCGAAGCTTATGCCACGGTCTCACGGCTCTTCGAGCAGCGCTACGGCATCGTCTGGCTCACGCCCTCGCCGATGAACGATTCTCAGGGACTTGCGACGACGCGCGCGGTCGCCGAGCGCGATCGGCTCGCAACACTCTCCGACGTTTCGCGCGCTGCCCCCGACTTGCGCCTGGCAACGATTCAAGAGTTTCTGGCACGACCGGACGGATTGCCGGGTTTGCAGCACTTCTACGGCGGATTTAGATTTCGCGATATACGCACGTACGACATCGCGTTGAAATATCGCGCGTTGCTCGATGGTGCGGCCGACGTCGCGAGCGCGTTTACGACCGACGGCGCGATCGCAACGGACGAGCTCGTTATCTTGCGCGACGATCGCCACTTCTGGTCCGCGTACAACGTCGCGCCCGTCGTTCGCGCCGCGACGCTTGCCGCGCGTCCGCGCATCGCCGGGGTGCTCGACGCAATCTCCCCGAAGATAACCGACCGCGCCGCGCGAGCGTTGAATGCCGCGGTGGAAAATGCACAAGCCGATCCCATCGACGTCGCGGCCATCTTTTTGCGAAGCGTACGATGAGCTCGGCGTCAATTCGGTTCGAGCACGTGACCGTACGCTATCCGGGCGCCGCACGCAATGCCGTTGAGGACGTTTCCATGGAGGTAAGCGGCGGCGAGCTGGTCGTGCTGCTCGGGCCCTCCGGCTGCGGCAAATCGACCCTCTTGCGCACGGTCAACCGGCTGGTTCCGCTGGAAGCGGGACGCGTTTTCATCGAGGGCAGCGACGTCGCGCAGCTCGATCCGGTCGAATTGCGGCGCAGCATCGGTTACGTTATTCAAGCCGTCGGTCTGTTTGCAAATATGACGGTCGCGCAAAACGTCGCCGTCGTTCCTTCGTTGCTGGGATGGAACCGACAAAAAGTCGCGCAGCGCGTTGACGAACTTCTCCGGCTCGTCGGGCTCGACCCCGCGACATATGGGGCGCGCCGGCCCGGTGCGCTTTCCGGAGGAGAGGCGCAGCGCATCGGCGTCGCGCGAGCGATCGCCGCGCGGCCGCGGGCGCTCCTGATGGATGAACCCTTCGGGGCCGTCGACGTCGTCGTGCGCATCGCGCTGCAGCGCGAGCTCGTTCGCATTGTGGCGGACCTGCATACCACGACGCTCTTCGTCACGCACGACGTCGACGAGGCCTTTCGCTTGGCGGACCGCATCGTCGTCATGCGTGGTGGCCGCATCGAACAAGTTGGACCGCCGTTCGAGCTCTTCGAGTCTCCCTCGACGCCGTACGTTCGGGAGCTCGTCCACGCGGGCGACGACGTCTTTCGCCGCTACTTCATGCGCGGCCGCGAGTTGCTGCGTTCTCGATGAATTACCTCGTCGCGCATCCCTTGCGCGTCCTCGCATTGGGCGCCGGCCATCTCGAGCTCGTGACGGTCGCGCTTGTGGCAGCCCTGGCCCTTGCCGTTCCGCTCGGGATCGTTGCAGCCCGCCGCCCACGCATTGCGCCCTGGCTGCTGGGAACGCTCGGAGCTATCTATACGATCCCGAGTCTGGCCCTGCTCGCGGTTTTCGTACAATGGTTCGGCCTCGGATTTACGCCGATTTTCGTCGCGCTCATTGTTTACGCCCAGTTCATGCTGGCGCGTAACATCGCCGCGGGCATCACGGGCGTCGATCGAGCGCAGGTCGACGCCGCTCGCGGCGCGGGCATGTCGGGTCGACAAGTTCTCGTGAGGGTCGAGTTTCCGCAAGCGCTGCCGGTGCTGATCGGCGGCGTTCGAATTGCGGCGATCGCAATGATCGCGATCGCGACGCTGGGCGGCTACGTCGGCGGCGTCGGCCTCGGCGTGCTCATCTTCAACGGGTTGACGTTGCATCAGCCGCAGATGATCGTCGCCGGAAGCCTTGCCGCCTCCGGCCTGGCAATCGGCGTCGACGTGCTTCTTCGGCTCGTCGAACGCGCGTGCGCTTGAGGGGGCGAGTTCCTAGATCGCTTTTCGAACCAAAAGATGAACGGTAAAGCGGTTGGCGCCGTCGTGCCACCTAGACCCCGGCACAAACCCGGCGGCGCGTCCCAGCTCCAGGATGTCGTCGTCGCTGAACTTGTACGAGGATTCCGTATGGATCGGTTCGCCGGCCGCGACTACCACTCGCCGATTCAAAGCGCGCATGCAGACTTCTGCGCGTTCGCGCGCTTGCAGAAATGAGTCGACGCAGCCGCGAGCTTCGTCGTAGCGAGCCACGTGCGTGAAATTACGAATGTCGAAATCTGCATCGAGCTCGCGATTGATGCGTGCCAGCAGGTTCCGGTCGAACGCGGCCGTAACGCCGGTCGGGTCGTCGTAGGCCAGCTCGAGCGTCGCGCGGTCCTTCTTGAGGTCCGCCCCCAGCAACAGGCCGTCCCCGGGGCGAAGTGCCGCGCCGAGCAATCCAAGTAAAGCTCCGCGCTTCGCTCGGCTCGTAGTTGCCGATATTCGAACCCATCAGCATCGCGAGCGTTTTGCGGTCGAAACGCACCGCATGCGATTCGAGCACGTCGAAGTAGTCGCCGGCATACGCCCGCACGCGCAGCGTCGGATAGCTGTCGACCAACGCAAGTGACGACTGCGCGAAGCGCTTCGGTGGATATGTCGATCGGGCTATAGCAGAGTTCCGTTTGGGCGCGCAGCGCTTCGCCGATGACGATCCGAGTCTTGATCGCACTTCCGCTGCCGAGCTCGAGCAAATCGACGGGCGCATCGAGCAGACGCACGATCTGCCATCCCCACTCCGACAGAATTTCGCGCTCCGCTGCCGTTAGATAATATTCGGGCAAGCGGGTGATGACGTCGAAGAGCGCCGAGCCGACCTCGTCGTAAAGATACTTGCAGGGCAAGCGCTTCGGCTCGGATGTGAGCCCTCGCGCAACGTCTTGTGCAAACGAGGGCACGCCCCGTGACGGCGGCACCGTAATGAGCTCGAAGCGGTCGGAAAGCGCGCTATGCATCGTCACAGGCCTTCCTTCATGCCCTGGCGCGGGATTAAACCCCTTTTATGACGCGCAAGCGAGAGTTGCGGAAGCCGTAGAGCGCGTAGACCACGATCCCGACCGCGAACCAAACGGCATAGCGGATCCATGTTGCGACTTGGAGCCCGCCAATGAGATAGAGGCACGCGCTCGGCTCCCGCGATTGAGAAGAGCGGCAGCAGTGGGGCCCGAAATGGGCGCGTGGCCCTGGGATTGATTACGCGCAGCACCAACACGCCCGCGCACACGATGGCAAAGGCCGCGAGGGTACCGATATTTACCAAGGTCAGCAGATCCGTGAGCGGCAACACGGCTGCGAAGACCGCGACCACTCCGCCTGTGATTGCCGTCATTCGGGCCGGCGTGCGAAAGAGATGATGGATGCGCGCGACTCCAGGCGGCAACATACGGTCGCGCGCCATCACGTAAAAAATTCTTACCTGTCCGAGGAGCGACGTGAGCATGACGGTCGCATTTCCGGCCAACCCTCCCAGCGCGACGACCCAATAGAGCGTGTGACTCTTGCTCACCGATCCCAGCGCGTCGAGCATCGCCGCCCCGTCGGAAAGGCGCCCGAAGGGCAGCACGCCCACCGTGCACATTGTCAATGCGACGTAGAGGATTCCACCGAGCACAAGCGCGAGGATGATGCCGACCGGCACGTCACGCTCGGGCCGCTTCGCTTCTTCGGAAGCAACGGTAACCGTGTCGAAGCCAATATAAGCGAAGAAGACAAGCGCGGTGCTCGCGACGACGCCGTGATAACCGAAGGGCGCGAACGGCTGCAAGTTTATAGGTCGGATCGCATGGGCGACGACTACGATAAAAACGAGCATTGAGAGGATTTGAATCACAACGAGCGCGCCATTGACGCTCGTCGATTCGCGAATTCCGACCGCAACCAGCAGTGTGATCGCCAAAGTCACGATCGAAGCGAAGAGATCGATTTGCAGGTGCGGCCCGCCAACGTTTGCCGTCTGCGCCCAGCTTGGAAAGACGATGCCGACGTTGGCAAGCATATGCTGAAAATAATCCGAGAGCGATGAAGCGGTCGGCGCGAGCGAAAGACCGTATTCTAAAATGAGGTCCCAGCCGATAATCCACGCCACCAGCTCGCCGAGCGTCGCGTACGCGTACGTATAGGCGCTGCCCGCAACCGGCACCATCGATGCGAACTCTGCGTAGCAGAGTGCAACGCAGAGGCTGACGAGCCCTGAAAGCACGTAGGCGAGAATGACGCCGGGGCCGGCCGCGTGCGCGCCGGCGCCGATCGTCGGAAAGATCCCTCCGAGCATCGTCCCTAAGCCGATGCCCGTTAACGCCGGCCACCCCAAAACGCGCCGGAGCCTCGGACCGGATGCTCCAGGCGCGGTCCATCCCAGCGGCTGACGCGCGACGAGTTGTTTCAGAAATCCCTTAACGCACTACGACGCGCCAAGCGTCACGGTTTCGTGCAAAGCTCTCGCAGTGCCGCCTGGGCCATCGGATTGGGCGGTTCCCCGAGAGGGCGAACGTATATCGCGAAGTAGCTCTTCCCGGCCGAAGTCGTTGTCATTACCATTTCGATACGATCGTCGCTGCCGCGCGCGCCCGAACCTCGCGCCTCGACATAGCTCGCCGGCTGGCGCCCGCAAATCTCGAATTGCGCGCCGTCGCTCGACCGTCACATGCTTCATCGTATCCCGAAATTGCGCGGTCGAGAAAACGTCGCGCGCCTGCAGCGGCCTCGGTGACTTAAAGAGCATCAGCATCTCTCGATCGTCGGCCGGCGGTCGCCAGAATTGCATGAGCCCCATGATGCCCGGCGACGATCGCCATCCCAAAGGCGCCGCAAAGCGCAACCCGTCGGCCGGGCTCGCGCTCCATGCGCAGCCACCCGCTGCGAGGGCGAGGAGCACGGCGATTCCGCTCTTGCGCGACTTCATTAGGGAAGGTTCTTTCGCTGAGCAGCCTTGTCATCCTGAGGGCCAATACGCTCGTAGGAGACGATGCGAGCCCAGCGATCGAAGATCAATGCAATGTACTCGCGGGTTTCCGCATATGGGGGCACGCCGCGATAGTGCGCCACTGCTAGCGGGCCCGCGTTATACGCGGCGAGCGCGGCCGCGTACGCGTCGGAATAGCGAGCGCGATACGCGGCCGCGTAACCGCCCAACAGTGTCGCGGCGCCATCGATGGAAGCGAACGGATCGTACGGATCGATGCCGACGCCGGCGGCGGTCTCCGGCATGAACTGCGCGATTCCCACGGCGCCGGCGGACGACAATGCTTGGGGATCGTATGCCGACTCCTGTAAAAGCACCGCGCCCAAAAGCTCCGGCGGCAGCGAATTCACCAGCGCCGCGGTAACCGTCGCGCCGGCAAAAAGCAACGCGTAGGCCGCGTCGATGCGGGGATTGGTGTGAAGAATTGCGCGGGCAATCGCTAACTGCGGCTGTGTCAGACGCGGACCGTCTCGAATGAGAACCGCACCTTTGATCGCATCTACGTCGGCGGGCGATGGCCAGCTTAACGCCATATTGAGAGCTCGAGTAAGCTGCACCGTTGCGCTCGAGTGCGGTTTGGTGTGGTATATGATAGGTATGTTGCAGCTACTCAACGAGGTCGCCGCAAGTATGCTCTTTATCACCGCTCTCATCATGACGCTCGTTGCCGGCGACTTTGCCTCGACGTTCTTCTATCACGTTCCTCAGCATCTTTGGTTCACGCTGCACTTGCGGACGCATCACGATCGCCGGCGGTCGTACTTCGACCACGCCGTGCTCTCGGCCGATCCCGCCGTTTTGCTCGATGGTCTGCTCGGTGCGGTTCCTTACTTCGCCGTTGCGGCAATCGTCTGGCATCTTTCCTGGTCCGGTACCTTGCTTGGCCTCGCTCTAGGGCAGCTGCACGTCTGGTGGCGTCATACGAGCCAGCTCGGCTGGCAAACGCCTACATGGCTGCGCGCGTCTGCTGCGCCGGCTGTCGGTCGTCCTTCCCGAAGACCACGATCTCCATCACCGAAACCCGGATGTCGAGTTTGGCGATATTTTCCGCTTTTACGATGCGCCGGCTCGAACGCTTTTGGCGAAGCTTGCTCACACGAGCCGCCGAGCGCGCAACGCCGGCAGGCGCTCCACGAGGAGGGCGCCGGCCAGAGCCTAATCGGAAGGACACATGGCCAAACGGGCGCTTCTCTTGATTTCGGATACGGGTGGCGGACACCGCAGCGCCGCCAACGCGCTCGCCGCCGCCTTAGAAGAAGCACGGTCCCCGCAGGCATACGAGACGCGCATCGAGGACGTAGCCGCGCACTGCGCGTTTCCGCTCACGCAACTCGGGCTCGGTTATAGCATGGCGTTGCGTTACGCACCGCCCATCTATGGCGCACTGTACTACGCCACGAACGGACGGCGCCGCTACCGAGCGTTGGTGCGCTTCTGCGAACCGCTCTATCGCGAGCGCCTCCGCGATCTCTTCATCGAGTACCAGCCCGACGTCATCGTTTCGGTTCATCCCCTTTTGAATCACGCTGCATTACGTGCGCGAGACGACGCACGAATGCAACACGTTCCTGTCGTGACGGTCATCACCGATCTGGGAAAGGTTCACGAGTCCTGGCTCGTGCCGGAGGCCGATGCTGTCGTCGTACCCGCGCGCGAAGTCTATCAGCGGGCACTGTCGCGCGGCGTTCCCAAGGCGCGTCTGCGCCTGCTCGGCCATCCGATCGATCCAAAATTCGACGACGTCACCGGAAGCAAGGCCGACCTTCGCGCGCAGCTCAAACTTCCTGAGGATAAACGCGTTGTGATGCTGATGGCCGGCGGCGAGGGCGGCGGAAAGCTCCTCTCCACCGCCCTCGCGCTCGCTCGCGCGCGTCTGCCGATCGAACTCGTCGTGGTTTGCGGCCGTAACGAGCCGCTCGCCCTCAAGCTCCGGGAACTTTCCGCGAGCGCTCCCGACGCCGATGCACGTACTTGGCTTCACCGATCGAATACCCGAATATTTTCGCGCCGTCGATCTTCTCGTCACCAAAGCCGGCCCCGGAACGCTCGCTGAAGCAAACGCCGCCCAACTTCCCGTCGTCGTCTACGATTACGTTCCGGGACAGGAACGCGGCAACGTGGACTTCGTACGCCACAACGGACTCGGCGTGATCGCGCTGCGAGGCGCCGCTACCGTCGTCTCAGCGGTGCGGACGTTGATCTCGACCCCGGAGCGCTTGGCGGCTAATTCGGCACAATCAGGAAGTCGTCGCCCCGCGTCGCAGTTCGCGACGGATCGCCGAGCTCATTAAGTCGATCGCCGAAAACGGAACGATCCCGGTACAGGACGATGCGTCGAGCGCGAACCGTACAAGCGGCGGCAGCCGTTTAGTAGATCGCCTCAGGCCGTTTTTCGCTTATGAAGGGTGACGATGTTGCCCTCGGTGTCATGAATCATCGCCATGAAGCAGCTCGGCG
This sequence comes from Vulcanimicrobiota bacterium, assembly GCA_963767725.1. Lineage (GTDB taxonomy): Bacteria > Vulcanimicrobiota > Vulcanimicrobiia > Vulcanimicrobiales > Vulcanimicrobiaceae > Cybelea. Next base: position 358,750 of record CAVYEN010000001.1, on the reverse strand, counting down.
TTTCATGCTGGCTGATAACCGGTAAACCGCGAGCCTTGACGGACGAAACGGCCGCATCGAGATCGTCAACCGCAAAAAGGATCCCGTTACTCGGTTGAAACGGCATCACGGCTCCGCCGCCGCCCCATAACCCAAACGTCGTTCCATCAGGAAGCTCGTATTCCGCGCCCCGGTTGTCGGGATAGGTCAACTACCGGCTCGAGCCCCAGCACGTCGCGATAGAATGCGATCGCTCTGGGCGCATCTTCGACCATGTATCCGCTGAGATCCATCCCGGTTATTCTGAAAGTGCCCTGGTTCATAGCCGCTTATCCTTTCACGTCAGATGTTATAAAAGGGCGTCGCGGATTTCCTTAAAAACAAACGCAGGCTGCCCCATGCTTGCGGCTAACTAGAACGTATGATCGCCCGCCGGGACTTTTTATTTGGGCTCGGCGGCCACCGGCCTCACACCAGCGCTTCTGGGGACGATATCACCTGACAGGCAAGAGCCGCTCGAGCGCGCGCTCGTGCTGAGCGGCGGCGGCGCGCGCGGCGCCTACGAGGCGGGACTCGTTGGTGCACTTGCCGCCGCCGGGGCGGTGGGCGACGGTTTGCCTCTCCTCCCGTACGAGTTGGTCTGCGGAACGTCGATTGGAGCGCTGAACGGCTGGTTCGTTGCGACCGCTCAATATACCAAACTCCGCGAGCTTTGGTACGGCATCAGCCGCCAGAACCTCATACGCCCGAAGCGCCAGTACGCGGCTTTGCGCGATCCCCAGAGCGGACTCCTTAATCGCGCGGCTTCGCTCGTCAATCTGGCGGCGCTGATGAAAGACCAGCGCGCGATCTTACAAAGCGAACCAGTCTACGACTGGATCGTGCGAAACATCGATCCTTCCACGCCGATCGTGACACCTATAGTTTGGGCGGTCACGAATCTGTCGCTTCAGCGACCCGAATATTTTTATTTGCGGCGCGCCGGCGCCTCGACGAAGAGTTATCGAGGAAGATCGTCGACGCGCTGCATCTCTCTCTCGGTCCACAGACGATAGTGCGCGAAGCAACGCCCGACCTGTTGCATCGAGCGATCTTTGCTTCCGCGGCGCTCCCAATCGTGTTCGATCCCGTGGTGATGCCCGGGCCCGATGGTGCGCTCAACGAGTACTGCGACGGCGGCGTCGCAAGCAATTCTCCGGTCGGCATCGCTCATTCAGTATCGAAGGCTGCCGACGTCGTGCTTTTGGACCCGCCGTTCGAGCCTAATACCGACCTCGGCGATGCCGTTGAAATCGCTTTTAGCGCGTACGGTACGATGCAACGAAAAATACTCGAGACGGAGATGCGCAATGTCTACTCACAATCGCTTGGCAAACAAGCATTCGATCGCCTTACGGAGCAAGAGATTGCGCGCGCCACGCACGGGAATAAGCCACTCGCAACGTTCATCAAGACGCTTCCGGTGACCGAGCTGCGCTACATCAGGCCCGAGAAGGAGCTTCCGGTCGGCGTCGTCGGATTCAACGACGTCACGGGCATCCTTAAGGCGTATCTCGTCGGCTGGGTGGACGTCAGGCGCGGTTTCACAAACTACGACTGGTCAACCTTCGAACTCTGATTGCGCTTTAGTTTCTACCGCTCTGAACGTGCCGGTCCAGACGATGCCCCCCGGAAGGATTTCCGGCGGCCGCGGCGCCTGGTGAAAGTCAAAGTCCGCGCGCAGATCGCCCAGGACGCGCACGTTTTCGCGAACGGTCGGACGCCGATCGGCTCGACCGTCGGTATTGGGATCGATGCGCTTTCCGCCGAGGAAGTCGTCTTCGATGAACTTGACATACGCATCATGGCTAAGAGTTTGGTGATCGACGAAGCCGCGACGCGCGTAAGGACTGATGACTATTCCAGGCACTCGAAGGCCATAGCCGTTCTCGTCGACGCGCGGGGGTACCACGTGATCGTAGAAGCCCCCCCAGTCATCCCAGCTTAAAAATATCGCGGTGCTCTTCCAATCGGGGCCCCGCATGATCGCGTCGATCAAACCGGTGACATAGGCTTGGCCGGCGCTCACTGGCGACGTGGGATGCTCGCTGTACGCTCCAGCGGGCGCGAGCCAAACGACGTTGGCGAGCGTTCCGGTCCGCGCCGCCGTGTAGAAATCACGTAGGTCTCGAACGTTTCCGAGCTCGCCGTCGCGCTTGACCGTATCGAAATACGGAAGCACGTTCCAGATGCCCGGGGTTTTGGCGCGTTGCGGCACGGAAGCGCAGGCATCTTCGTTGTTGGCGCAATCGGGTTCCGTTCCCGCCATCACGTAGTAGGCCCAGCTCACGTGATGCGCGTGCAGCAAATACGTCAGGTCGGTCCAAGCGTAATCAGGCCGGCCAGACGGTGAAGGGTGAAAGCGACGCATATTGCGGCGAAAGTCCGGCGGATAGTCGGGCGTGTCCAACTCATTGACGCAGCTCATCGGATCGTCGCTCCCTTGACATTTCGCGGACCACTCGGAAACCATGAAGAGGTGCTGCGGCAAGCTCCAGGATGCGTTTGGCTCGAAAAGACGATCCTGCAGCACGAAATCGCGCGCATACTTCCAATAGTTCGGAAGCTCCCGGCCGTCGTGATATCCCATTACTTCGTTCGTGCCGCCGCAGCTCGGAGAATTTCGGCTCGCGACAGAGTCTGCGGGCGCGGCCTCGCGCGGCGACGAGGAAGCCGTCCATCTTTCCTCCGTCGATATCGGCAATTGCCGCGCTACCGCTATGCGGGCCTCCGACGTTGCGGTCGTTCCGATCATGGAAGGGCCGCACGCACCCGCCTTGTTGCGGATCGGGGAGGCAAACGCTCGGAACGCCGTTGGCCATCGGAATTCCGTTCGCGCCTGGAAAGGTGCCGAAGTATGAATCGAACGATCGATTCTCTTGCATGATGATGACGACGTGACGAATTTTGTGAATGGGGTCGTCACCCTGCGATCGGCCCGGCAGTGCCGCCAGCGCTGAGAGAACCAGAAGAGCGAAAGCGTTATACCGCAACGCGCACGCTCGTAGTCAAGCCCCCGCGAAATGCCATCGTGGCGGCGCCGACTTGGCCCGCGTCGTTGCCGAGCGAGGCAATGACGATATCCGTCGTTCCCTTTGGCACCATCGTCGTCAAGGCTTCGGCCTGCGGCCGCACGGCATCGAGCATGAACTCGCCGGCAGTGGAAACGCCGCCGCCGAGCGCAATCTTCTCGGGGTTGACGAACGCCACGATATTCGCCAGGCCGATCGCGAGATCGCCGATGAAGTTCTTCCAAGCCGCAAGCGCATGAGCGTCGCCGGCCTGTGCCGCTCGACGGATCTTCTTGGAGCTGAGCTTGTCTCGCGGTAGATCCAGCAGCGCGCTGCGCGGGAAGGACGGCGCGACTGCAAAGGCCTGGCGAATGAGCCCGGTTCCCGACGCCTGCGCTTCGAAACATCCGATCTTTCCGCAGCCGCACAGGAAGCCGTCGGTCGGACGAATCTGATGGTGGCCGACCTCGCCGGCACCCCACCGGTTTCCGAGCAGTAGTTCACCGCGGGCGACGATGCCGCCGCCGATGCCCGTGCCCAGCGTCAAGAGAACGAAGTCCGTCGTCTGCTTCCCGGTTCCAAACGTATACTCACCGAGCGTCGCGCAACGCGCGTCATTGGCAACGAAAACCGGCAGTCCGAACTTTTTGCGAAGTGACTCGCCGAGCGGCGCGTCCTGCCATCCGAAATTCGGGCTGTAGACGACCGCTCCCGACGCGGCGTCGATGTTGCCTGGCGACCCGATGCCGATTCCGGTAACGTTTCCCGCTTCTTTGAGTGTCATGCCGATCGTCGCGTCGAGCGCGGCGATCACCGCCTCGAATCGGAGGTCCTCGAGGTCCTCCTCGTGCTGTCGAAGGATCGCGCCGTTCTCCGTGACGAGCGCCGCGGTGACATGAGAACCGCCGAGATCGACGCCGATCGCCGTTTGCATGGATGCTCTCTTTTGCTCTGCGCAGAGGCCGTCCCCGCAAGCCGAGGGAATCGAAGCTCCGTTATGGACACGATCGATCTTATCAACTTACGCAGCTACGCGAGCCGAACCGGACAGCCGACGCACCCCGAGCTGCTCGATGCCCGGCCGCTCGAACACGTCAACCGAATCGAAATCGACGAAGAGCACATCACGATCGAGTTCGACGAGAAAACCTCGCGCTACTACAATGCGAACGAGATCAGCCGCCGCGAATGGGTTTATAAATACAACGACGATCCGGCATTCGTGGCCGCAATTGGACGCGTGATCGAGCTCGCGCGCGCGCACCTCAAGGACATGCCGGAGAACGTCGCCTGTCCGCCGGGCTGCGCGCAATGCTGCAGCGGCTACGAGCCTTTCGTGAGCAAGGCGGACGTGCAGCGCATCGCCGATCATCTTGGAATGAGCTACGAAGAGACCTTGCGCCGGTACGTGGTCGAGCGGCCATCGGCCGACGGCTACCACCTTGGCTGGCTGCGCAAAATAGGTGACGACATCTCCGACCAATGCGTCTTCCTGATGGGTTCGCGCAGCGGAAGGCACTATTGCGGCATCTACCCGGCGCGACCGCACGACTGCCGGGACTTCACTCCAATCGGTTGCGACGATGTCGACACATCGCTTCCGCGCAAGACCGCCTGGAAGCTCGGCCCCGCCTTCCAGCCTAAGCGCCGCGGCCGCAGCCGGAACGGCCGGCGGCATTGAAGCACGCTCTCATGGCGATCGCCCTCGCGCTAGCAGCAGGGGGCGCGGGCGCCGGAGCGCAGAGTACCGTCGCACCATCGCTCTATCGAGCGATGCACTGGCGTTTTATCGGCCCACTGCGGGGTGGTCGCACGGTGGCGCTCGACGGCGTCGCGAGTCAACCGAATCTGTTCTACATTGGCGCCGTCAACGGCGGTATCTGGAAGAGCCAAGACGCCGGCCGAACGTGGGCGCCGATCTTCGATCGCGAACCGACCGGCTCGATCGGTGCGCTCGCGATTGCACCGAGCGATTCGCGGATCATCTACGCCGGGAGCGGCGAAGGTTTGCAGCGCCCCGATCTGGCGATCGGCAACGGCATCTACAAATCGATCGACGGCGGCGCGACCTGGACGCATCTCGGCCTGAGGGAGGGCGAACAGATCGGCTCGATGGCCGTCGATCCGACGGACGCAAGCCGGCTTTTCGTCGCCGTTCTCGGCCATCCGTACGGTCCAAATCCCGAGCGCGGGATCTACCGCTCTCTCGACGGTGGCGCAAGCTTTGCGCGCGTGCTCTTTGAGAACGAGAACGTGGGCGGCTTCGACGTCGTGCTCGATCCGCGGAACTCAAAGACAGTGTATGCCACCCTTTGGGCGGCGCGTCAGGCGCCCTGGGAGATCGGCGCGTCTTTCGAAATTGCCGGTAGCGGAATATTCAAATCCGTCGACGGCGGTACGACGTGGAGGCAGCTGAGCGGCGGACTGCCGGCGCGCATGGGCCGCGCGGAAGTTGTCGTTGCACCGAGCAATCCGAGCGTCGTCTATGCGTACGCCGACGTCGAAGGCAAGGGTAAAGACGTAGGCGCGCTTTACCGCAGCGACGACGCGGGCGCGCACTTCGCGCGAGTCAACGACGCCGATGAAATCGCGCAGCGCGGGGACGACCTCGTCTCACTCGCCGTCGACCCGCTCGATCCGCAGACGCTCTATTTGACGAACACATCGACGTACCGCTCGCGCGACGGCGGGCGGACGCTCGTCGCGATCAAAGGCGCTCCGGGAGGCGACGACTATCACACCGTGTGGATCAACCCGCGCGATCCGAAAATCATCGCGCTCGCGAGCGATCAAGGCGCGACCATTTCGGTTGACGGCGGCGCGACGTGGAGTTCCTGGTACAATCAGCCCACCGCGCAGATGTACCACGTTAATGCCGATCGGCGTTTTCCGTACTGGGTCTGCGGCGGTCAACAAGAGAGCGGCTCGGCCTGCGTCGCAAGCCGTGGCGACTGGGGCGAGACGACCGAGCGCGATTGGCACCCCGTCGGCGCGCAGGAGTACGGTTACGTCGTTCCCGATCCGATTCACTCCGGTGTCGCATTTGGAGGAAAGGTCGAGAAGTTCGACGAGCGCACCGGCCAAACGCAAGAAGTCTCACCGATCGCTCTGCCCTCGAAACGGTATCGCACCGTACGTACCGAACCGTTGGCATTCGATCCGCTTGACGCGCATCGTCTTTATTTTGGATCGAACGTCGTCTTTTTGACGAATAGCGGCGGACAGAGCTGGCGTCCGGTCAGCCCGGATCTTACCCGTCGGAATGCCGGAGTTCCGCCGGTCTTGGGGGCTTTCGAGGCTGACGATCCCGAGCACGGCACGCATCGCGGGGTCGTCTATGCGCTGGCACCGTCGCACCTTCGCGAGGGAACGATCTGGGCGGGAACCGACGATGGGTTGGTCTGGATCACGCGCGATGGCGGAATCCATTGGAAGAACGTTACGCCGCCGGGGTTGACGCCGTGGAGCAAGATCGCGCAGATCGATGCGTCCCGATTCGACGACAACTCAGCCTTCGTCGCGGTTAACCGGTTTCGCCTGGACGATTTGCGACCGTACGTGTACGTGACGCGAAACGGCGGCGCTACATGGCAGCTTGCAGTGAACGGCTTGCCGAATCAGCCGGTGAACGCGGTCCGGCAAGACCCCGTCCAACCTCGCCTTCTCTACGCCGCTACCGAGAACGGCGTTTACGTTTCGTTCGATTCAGGCGCGCGATGGCAGCCGCTGCAGCTCGACCTTCCCCACACGTCGGTGCGCGATTTGATCGTTTACCGAAACGACGCCATCGTCGCGACTCATGGCCGCGGTTTCTGGATTCTCGACGACGTCGAGCCGTTGCGAGAGTTAGCACGCGGTATCGTTCTCGGCCCATCGAAGCGTGACATCGCATATCTCTTCGCGCCCGCGCTCGCCTATCGCGTGCGGCAAAGTACGAACACCGATACGCCGTTGCCGCCGGAGGAGCCGACCGGAGAAAACCCGCCGAACGGAGCGATCATCGATTACGCGCTCGCATCGCCGGCGCAGCGCCTGGTGATCTCGATATACGACAACACCGGACGTCGGGTCCGGTCTTATGCAAGCGATGACGCCGCCCCGTCGCCGATCCCGCACCTCGATAAACCGACGTATTGGGAGCGGCCGTTCCGCAGGCCCTCGTCCGAAGCGGGAATGCATCGATACGTCTGGGATCTGCGCGAGCCGCCGCCTCGCTCGGTCGAGCAAGATCTGCCAATTTCGGCCGTTCCACACGATACGCCGCGCGTTCCGCAGGGGCCGCTCGTCGTTCCAGGCCGGTATATCGTACGTCTCGAGTTCGATGGAAGAACGTTGGATCGGCCGCTCGAGATCGCGATGGACCCGCGCGTCTCAGATTTCGCCGCAAGCGCTCGAGGAGCAGTATCTCCTCGCGCGCCGCATCGCGGCACTGATGGATCGCAGTTACGATCGAGCTGCGGCGGCGAAGACAGGCGCACGATAAGAAGGCTGCTGCCGAGTTCGCATCCATCAACACAGAGGCAGCGTCGCTGCTGGATATCGTCGACGGCGCCGACGCGCCGCCTACGCGGCAGGCCGTCGACGCGCTGCGTGCGCTCGAAAGCTCGAAATCATCGCCTCACTAAGACCCCCGTATTGAAAGGAGCTCAGATGAAAAGACTCAATTTGTTGTTCGCTTCGCTCGCATTGTTTGGCGTTTCCCAATTATCATGCGCTCTTGCGGCAACCTCCACTCTCACCGTCCCCGTGGCCCGAACAGAATGGATCCGGCGAGAGCGGAACTGCCACGCTTACTCAAGCCGGCAGCGACGTCAAGGTCGTGATATCGCTCAAAGGGCGCTCCAGCAACGACGCCCCAGCCGGCTCACATTCACGATGGAACGTGCGCGAATCTCAAAGGTGTCGCTTATCCGCTAACCAATGTCGTAAACGGAGAGTCCACGACGACGGTCAAGGACCTGACGATCGACAAGCTGCTCGGCGGAACTTACGCCATCAACGTGCACGAGAGCGCGGCGAATCTGGGCAAGTACGTCGCTTGCGCGAATATCGTTTCGGGCAGCTCGATGTAGGCGGACGTTCGGTAAACGAGCGGTCTAACCGGCGATCAACTCCGAGTAGCGGGCGGGGTCGATGTTGCCGCCGCTGATCATTACGCCGACGCGCTTACCGGCAACCTCAGAAATGCGGCGCTGCAAGAGCACGGCAAGCGCCGCAGCTCCACTCGGCTCAACCACCAGCTTCATCCGCTCGAACGCAAAGCGCATCGCCGCTCGCAGCTCTTCGTCGCTGACCGTGTAAACGGCGCGCACGTGCTCTCGCGCGATCGCGAAAGTCAGCTCGCCGGGCGAAGTGGTTTGCAATCCGTCCGCGATGGTTTGCGGCACCGCAATCGTCACAGGCCGTCCGCGCTCGAGCGACTGGGCGAAATCGGCGCCCGTTTGAGGTTCGACGCCACGCACGGCGATCGCGGCGTCGAGGCCGTGAGCTGCAATCGCCGTTCCGGCGATTAAGCCGCCACCACCGACCGGCACGACGATCGCATCCAATGAGCCGACATCTTCCAACAGCTCGAGCGCTGCAGTCCCTGCGCCTGCGACGATGCGCGCATCGTCGAACGGCGGCACGAGCGTCGCGCCGCGCTCGGCAGCTATTCCACGCGCGATTTCTTCGCGGTTCGCCCGCGCGCGCTCGTACTGCACGATCTGTGCGCCGTACTCGCGGGTTGCCGCCAACTTGACCGCCGGCGCGTCGAGCGGCATGACGATCGTCGCCGCAACGTCCATCAACTGCGCCGCAAGCGCAACGCCCTGCGCGTGATTGCCGCTCGAAAAGGCAACAACGCCGCGTGCTCGCTGCGCGGGCGAAAGGGAAGCGATGAAATTGTAGGCGCCGCGAAACTTGAACGCGCCCATGCGCTGAAGATTCTCACATTTTAAGAACAGCTGCGCGTCGCATCGGAGGTTCAGTGTCCGCGAGGTCAAGACCGGCGTGCGGTGCGCGACCCCCGAGAGGCGAGCGGCTGCAGCTCGGATGTCGGCAAAGGTAACTATGGGCGCATCATATGGAAGTTCCAAGCGACGACCTTTCCGTTCTCGTCGAAGCGCATCCGCTCGAGATACTCGGCCTTTTGGAACTTTACGTCGAAGCAGTGCCACCCCGGCGTGCAGTTCCCGCTCGTTTCCTTCACCGCGAGAAGCTTGCCTTGCGCGTTGAGCTCGTCAGACCACTGCGCGATCTGCACTCGCGTGATCGTAATCCCTTTCGCAAGGTCGTTCTGTACCGGATGGAAGTCGTCCGCGATCACGGCTCGCGTGATGCGGTCGGCTTCCCGCTCGTTGCGGTTTTCGGACGAACATCCGGCCAGAAGCGCCGCCGCGGTCACGATCGTTAACCATCGCATCGCGTCCACTATGCTACCGCCTCCTCTCCAACGTATGCGGAAAATGGCGTAAGCTGGAGTGTGGGATTCCATTCTTGCGCTAACCGAACGCTCCATTCGCTTTCGAACAGCACGACCGGACGGCCGTTCCAGTCCTCAACGAGCTTGGCGTTTGAGGGCAGCTGGGCGCGTGCAACCGCAGCGCGATCTCCCTCGAGGTGCAGTGCCAACGAATACGGCAGAGTATCGAAGCGGCTCTCGACGTTGTACTCGGCTTCCAGGCGGTATTTCGCGACCTCGAACTGCAGCTCGCCGACTGCCCCGAGAATCGGCTCGGTACGCGGATTGCCCCATGGATAGAAAACCTGGACCGCGCCCTCTTCGCGCAGTTGCGCAACGCCTTTTCCAAACGACTTGTAACCGGCGACGTCGATGCTGCGAGCTGCCGCGAACCGCTCGGGAGCGAACGCCGGTATGGGCGGGAATCGCACGAGCTTTCCCTCATAGAGCGTATCGCCGATTGCAAACGCTCCCGGATTGGCAAGCCCGACCACGTCCCCAGCGTAAGCCGTTTCCAAAGACTCCCGATCGTCGGCGAAAAGCCGCATTGCCCGCGAGAGCCGTATCGCAGCTCCCGTACGCGCGTTGCGAACGGTCATGTCGCGGGCGAACTCTCCGGAGCAGACCCGCACGAACGCAACGCGGTCGCGATGACGCGGATCCATGTTCGCTTGGATCTTGAACACAAATCCAGTGAACGCCGCGTCGGCCGGATCGACTTGCGCGCGCGGCGACGGAGGCGGCGCCATCTCGACGAACTGGTCGAGGAAGAGCTGCACGCCAAAGTTAGTCACCGCACTTCCGAAGAAGACCGGCGTGGTGACGCCCCGCAGCACGGCTGCGCGATCGAACCGCCGGCCTGCGCCGTCGAGCAGTTCGATGCCGTCGCGAAATGCGGCGTAAACCGGCTCGCTCACCATCGCCCGAAGCTTTGGATCGCCGACGTCCGTCACGCAGACGGGGGCTCTCGTCGCGCCGTGCGCCGCACGTTCGAAATAATGCACCGTACTCGTCGTGCGATCGTAGACGCCTTTGAAGTCGTGGCCCATTGCCGAGCGGCCAATTCATCGCAAAAGCCCCAATGCCCAGCACGCTTTCAAGCTCGTCCAGCAGCTCGAGCGGATCGCGGCTCGGACGGTCGAGCTTATTCATCAACGTAAAGAGCGGGATCCCGCGCTCGCGACAGATCGTGAACAGCTTTTTGGTCTGCGGCTCGACGCCTTTGGCGGCGTCGATGAGCATTACCGCGCTATCGGCGGCGAGCAGCGTGCGATACGTATCCTCGCCGAAGTCCTGATGCCCGGGGGTGTCGAGCAGGTTAAGGGTGTGGCCGCGATATGGAAACTGCAGGACCGTGGACGTTATGGAGATCCCGCGCTCGCGCTCGAGCGCCATCCAGTCGCTCGTGGCCTGTCGCTGCCGCTTGCGCGCCGAAACCTGACCGGCAACGTGAATGGCGCCGCCGTAGAGCAACAGCTTTTCGGTCAGCGTCGTCTTGCCTGCGTCCGGATGGGAGATGATCGCGAACGTTCGCCGCTTGCGGACCTCCTCTTGAATCGCCACCTAAAAACTATACTCCATCATCGTTGCGCTGACTCGTAGACACGCAGCTCGGCGCCCTGCGGCGTCTCACGAACGAGCGCAAGCAGGCCGCCTGCTCGGTAAAATTTGGCGCGCGGCGGGATTCGCAGCCGATCGATTCCGCGTCGTACGTAGGCTTCGTCGTCCAAAATCCTAATGCTGCAACTGCCGTAGACGAGCGTTGCCGGCGCTGGAATCGGCACGGCGGCGGCCGGCAAATGCGCCCGCACGTACGATTGCGATCCGGTCGACTTCGACATTTGTATCAGGCATTCGGGCAGCGCCGAGAGCGCCCACGGCGCGTCGCCTCGCAACGGTGAGGCTCTCTCTGCGTTCGACCCGCTCCCCGCGTGCGGCTTTGCCGGGACGCGCGCGTAGACCGATGCGATCTTGATGCGAATGAGATTCCGGTTTGTCCACGCCGCGATCACGATGGCAACCGCGAGCACAATGACCGTCGATAACAGCAGATACCTAATCATTGAAAGGCGCGTTGCCCGGCATAGAGGCTACCCTTCACACGTTAATGGTTAGTCTTGCAGCTCCGATTGCGCAATCGCCCATGCCGTAGTAGATATCGTAAACCCGCTCTCCGAGATCCGGTCGAGGGTCGAGCCCGCTCGGAAAGACGACGTTGTCGACGACGCCGCGCCGCTCGCGTTGCGACGTGGGGGTCATGATCGGCTCCGGCGACCGATAGAGAACGCAATCAGGACGCTCGAGATCGTGAATCACTAGCCCGGCGCTGTAACGCAGCGTCGGCCTGCGTCCACGGCCGGCCATCAAATCGACGCCGTGAAATACTGAGAGCCATCCTTGCATTCCGTCGAGCGCTATTCGGACGGGCGGCGTTCCCGCGCCGACTTTGATCGATCCCCACCGCGCATCGGGGGAGAGCACCTGGACGCTCTCCGCAACGCTGCAAAGATTGCGGCGGTCCTTCAAAACGGGATTGAGCGGAACGTACGCAATCCGAATCGATTCGCGATCCTCGAACGGCATCCGCTCGATCATCGGAACTGCGGCGCGCCCGTCGACGCTGGAGAGATGCAACATCGGACGATGGTAAAAAGCCAAGCTGCGGCGACCGTTCGGCGAGAGTACGGGCTGCGGAAAGAACGCTGCGTCCTTGTCGTCGCCGACCACGTTTGCGGTTCCGGCGAAGCGGACCAAACCGAGCCGTTCCCATACATACGCGTCCTTCGAAATCGCGAGCGCGATGCGCGGGCCGTCCGTGCCGACTGCCGTATAGGCCATGACGTATGAGTCGATGACCGCGACGTAGGTTACGCGCGGGATCTTCGCAACCGTATCCAGGTTGCGCACGCAGCTCGTACGGCGCCTCCGGTTGCAAAGCAAAATCGAGCCGTTCCCTTTGGGAACCTTTGCCGGTCTCACGGACGCGTACGGTGCCCACGCGTGAAATATTTCCGTCGGCCACGCAACGGGGGTAGAGGACGAGCTCGCGGCCGGGAGCCCGCGCCGCGCCGGGGTTCAAGACCCCGCCGGCCTCCGTCGGATCGCCGTTCGGTTCGAGCGACCAGACCGAGACGCTCGACTCTGGCATCGAGTTCTTCGATCGGCTCGAAAGCGTAGGGTAGCTTGCGGGGAGAGATCACTCTTTCGTTTACGGCAGATACGCCTGCTTACGGTAGGTATGTCGCCGCAATTGGTTCGTTGCTCGGGGTCACGACTTCGACGCGAACGCCTCGCCGATAGACGCTATTAGGAACGATCCAAAGCGTGTAGGTGCGATATTGAGATGACGGTTCGCCGCCGTTGGCCGGGTCTTGCTCGAATGCAACGACGCGAACGCGCTGTGCGCCGGCGTGGATCGACTCGACGATCTGCTTATAGCCGGTGCGGTCGTGCGGGCCCATCAACAAGACTACTCCGAACTCACCTTTGTAATGAACGGGTGCGTGAATGCCCAGCTTGCCCAGGGCGACGGCATCTCGTACTATTAGGATTTGGTTCCCTCCAAGAACGGTGGTTGTGCCCGCTGCCAGCGTCTTCACGCGAATCTCGCGACATCCGACCAACAAGACGAGGCCCAGGGCTAGACCCGCCAGGGCCGACCAGCGTTTCACGGCCGACCGCTTCGCTCGTACCCACGTGCGGCCTCCCCGCCACACGAAATTTTTACCTTTTGAATGTAGTTGCCCAGCCGCTGCGGTAACGTACGCTAGTCATTACATGAAGCATCTCCTGCGCGTGGCGCTGGCTGCCGATTTTGTCGCCCTGCTCACCTTGATACTGGGAAGCTGGACGCGCATCAACGGCGCAGGGCTCGCCTTTAGACGGTGGCCGCCCTGCGGCGGTCACCTTCTGTCCGGGCAGTTGGGACGCTCTGAGAATGGTCGCATCGCCTGCTTGCGTCCCCGTTGCACCGCTCATCGTGGTGCTGATCGCCGTCGCTTTGGTTGGCGCAGAATCCCTGCGAGTAGCTGAGTGAGCGCTTACGTGAGCTCCAGCTGCGCAGGCCTTGCCTGTCTCTGGGTCCCCGGACGCGCCGTTCTGCTTGATGCAGCGTTGCAGCTGCGCACTCGTCCTTTTATCGAGAAAACCCTGCCGCGATGACGAGGATGGGGGCGCTGCGCGACTACTACGAACTTTCAAAGCCGCGCATCATCGCGTTGTTGTTGATCACGACCGCCGCATCGATGGTCATGGCCGCGCGCGGAGTGCCGCCTTTGCCGTTGCTGTTCTGGACGCTCCTGGGCGGTGCGCTTGCCGCGGCCTCGGCCGGCGCTTTCAACTGCGTGTGGGACGCCGACATCGATCGCGTCATGAAGCGAACGCAGTCACGTCCGATTCCCCAGGGCCGAATTTCGGCGAAAAATGCGACCATTTACGCGCTCCTTGCCGGTATCGTCTCATTCGCCGTCTTCTACGCGTTCGTCGATCCGCTCGCGGCCTGGCTTTCGCTCGCCGGAAACCTCTACTACGTCATCATTTATACGATCTGGCTCAAGCGCGTCACGCCGCTCAATATCGTCGTGGGCGGGGCCGCCGGCTCGGTGCCGCCGCTCGTCGGCTGGGCCGCGGTCACGCATTCCGTCGGCGGACCGGCCTTGGGACTCTTCGCGTTGATTTTCCTCTGGACACCGCCGCACTTCTGGTCGCTCGCACTTATGACCGAAACCGAATACGGCAAGGCGAAGATTCCGATGCTTCCCAACGTTTGCGGAAGAGAACGGACGAAGCGCGAAATCGTGTACTATAGCATTCTGCTGGTTGCTGCGTCGTTGGTGCTCTATCCGCTGCACGTCATGGGCGCGTTCTATTTCGCCGCAGCGGCCGTGCTAGGCGGAGTTTTCGTGCTCGATGCAGTGCGCACGTGGCGCGAGCAGACGAGCACGCTGCAAGCCCGTACGTTGTTCCGCTACTCGCTGCTCTACCTCGCGCTCATGTGCGCGGTGATGGTGGTCGACCGAATACTCTCGTGAGCCGGTTGCTCTGGACGCTGTCTCTCGGCGTCTTCGCCGGAGCACTCGACCTCAGCGTCCTGTCGCCTGCGCTGCCGGCGCTCGGACGCGATTTCGGCGTGCAGTTGGGCGCGTTGGCATGGGTTTTTACCCTGTACTTGCTCGTCACGGTGCTCTCGATCGCGCTCTCGAGCACGCTCGCCGATCGCTACGGACGCCGGCCGATTTATTTGGCCTGCGTTGCGCTCTTTGCCGCAGGTAGCATCGTCGCAATCGCCGCTCCGAGTTACCCATTTTTGTTGGCCGCACGCGCGATTCAGGCGCTGGGAGCCGGGGGCATCTTTCCGGTTGCAACCGCGACGATCGGCGACGTCGTTCCGAAAGGGCGTCGCGGTGCGGCGCTTGGAATCGTCGCGGCAACTTGGGGACTCGCGGCGGTGATTGGTCCAAGCATCGGAGGCCTAATCACGCATTTTGTCTCGTGGCGATGGATCTTCGCTCCAAACATTCCTCTGGCGGCCATCGTTTTCGCGCTTGCGCTCGTCGAAGTTCCCAACGAGGCACCGCGCGAACGGGGAGCGCTCGACGTCGGCGGGCTCGTGCTGCTATGTATGGGGCTGCTGGCGCTGATGGATGGACTGATTGCGATGCGTCCACTCATCGGCGTACTCGGCATCGCTATCCTGGCATGTTTCGCTATTTGGGAGACCGCGGCGACCTCCCCGATCGTGCCGCTCGAGCTGCTGCGAACGCCGCAGCTCGTCAAGACGTACGCGCTCGAGATCGTCATCGGCGTCCTCGAGGGGTCGCTTTTTTTTATCCCAACGGTGCTCGTCGGGGCAGAAGGTCTTTCGTACGCTGCTGCCGGCTTTGTCGCCGCGCTCGGCGCATTCACGTTTGTCGCCGTGATTCCGGCATCGGGGCGGGCGCTTGACCGAGCCGGCAGCCGCAACGTGCTGCTGATCGGCGCAATCCTCACCGAGATCGGACTAGCAATCTTTGCGTTGGGATTTCAATCGCTTTTTCTCGTGCTGCTCGCAATGCTCGTAGCGGGCGCCGGTTTCGGCGCGCTTCTTGGCGCGCCGACCCGCTACATCGTCACGAACGAAATCCCCGGGCGGGCGCGCGCGACGGCGGTGGGACTCTTGAGCCAGGCGCTCATCGTGGGTCAAATCGTCGGAAGCTCGCTCGCAGGCGGGCTCTTCAGCGCGGCCCAGAACGAGATCGCGGGTTATCGCCAGGCTTACCTTGCGTTTTGCGGATTTGCGTTTGTGGCGCTGCTTCTAGCGGCGACGCTCAAATCGCAGCGTGACGAACGGAGTCTGCCGTTGGGCGGGGCACCAGCGGGAGCGCTCTAAGAGTTCGTCGGACTATCGTGACGTAGCATGCCGACCCATTGCGTCGAAAATCAGCCGCCGCTTTTAGAAAATTATAACGTCTTCACCGCCGATCGAGCGCTGGTGGAGGCGCTCGAGCGCGAAGCTCCGGATGCTCGAGCAGGAGAGCTCACATCGCTCGGCGAGCTCGCGGGAAGTGCCGAAGCGATCGTTCTCGGCTTCGATGCAAACGAGCATCCGCCCGAATTGCGCACGCACGATCGGTTCGGCCATCGTGTCGACGAGGTACGCTTTCATCCGTCATGGCATGCCTTGATGCATCGCGCAACGCAGGCGGGTCTTGCGGGACCGGCGTGGCTGGATCGCTCTCCGTATCCACACGTGCGTCGCGCCGCGAAGTTTTACGTATGGGGACAAGTAGAATCGGGTCACGGATGCCCGATCTCGATGACCTACGCGGCGGTGCCCGTCCTGCGCTCGCAGCCCGAACTCGCGGCGCTCTGGCTCACGCCGCTTACCTCACACGACTACGATCCGCGTCTGGCTCCGATCTCCGCAGAAATCCTCGGCACTCTGCGGAATGGGCATGACGGAGAAGCAAGGTGGCTCGGACGTGCGCTCGAACCAAACGCGCGCCGTGCCGGCCGCGCGCGGAGGACCTGCGCGAGAATATCTCTTGACCGGACACAAATGGTTCTGTAGCGCGCCGATGAGCGACGCGTTCCTGGTGCTCGCGCAAACGGCCGGAGGCCTATCCTGTTTTCTGGTTCCGCGCGTCCTCGCCGACGGAACGCGCAATGCATTCGCAATTGTACGGCTCAAGAACAAGCTGGGCAATCGCAGCAACGCGTCCGCCGAAGTCGAGCTGGAGGAAACGCACGGCTGGATGATCGGTGACGAAGGCGAGGGAATATCGCGAATCGTCGAAATGGTCAACTCGACGCGGATGGATTGCGCCCTCGGATCGGCGGCGCTCGTCCGCGCGGCACTCGTTGCAGCGATTCATCATGCCGCGCATCGTCGCGCTTTCGGCGCATTCTTGATCGAGCAGCCTCTCATGCAAAACGTGCTCGCCGACCTGGCGCTCGAGAGCGAAGCGGCAACCGCGCTCTGCCTGCGCGTCGCCCATGCGATCGACGATTCGCCCTATGATTCGCAAGCGGCGGCGCTCAAGCGCATCGGAACCGCGCTCGCCAAATATTACGTCTGCAAGCGAGCGGCGGTTGTCGTCGGCGAAGCACTCGAATGCCTAGGCGGAAACGGATACGTCGAAGAATCGATCATGCCGCGTCTTTATCGAGAAGCCCCTTTGAACTCGATTTGGGAAGGGTCGGGTAACATCAACGCGTTGGACGTTCTGCGAATTCTTCGAAAGCAGCCCGACTCGTTCGCGGCTTGGCGCGAACAGATCGCGCCCGCGCACGCCGAGCCGCTCGTTGCCCGCGAGTCGCAGAGGCTCGAGCAAGACCTCCGCGACCCCAGCCTAGGACCGGCCCAAGGCCGTGCGGTGAGCGAGCGGATGGCGCAACTCTGGCAAGCTGCGCTGCTCGTCCAGCACGCGCCCTCGAGCGTCGCCGATGCCTACCTGACGAGCCGGCTCGACCGCTCGTCGGGGCGCACGCTCGGCACCTTGCGCGCCGGCACCGCGCTGCGCGCCATCGTCGAGCGCGCGGCTCCGTTCGCGCACGGAGTGACCGCTTGAAGTTCGACGCGTCGGATCTTTAGACGGCGAGTTCTTAGGAAGCTCTGTCGGCGGCCCTTGCAAACTCGCGTACCAACCAGTCGACATTCGTGATAGCGCTGCCAACGCAGACCGCATCGGCGCCCGCGTCGAACGCGGCTCGCATCTCCAGCGGAGTTCGCACCCCGCCCTCGCAGAGGTTGAAGCATTGCAATGACGCGAGCTCGCGCACCAAATCGAGTGCGGGAAGCGTTTGGCCTGCCGTCTCGACCGTGTAGCCGCAAAGCGTTGTTGCCACGATGTCGGCGCCTACGTTAATTGCCGTCCTGCCGTCGGTGGCGGTCGAGCAATCGGCGAGCGCCAGGCGGTGTTCGGCGTGAATTGCGGCGACGAGCTCGCCAATTTCGATACCGCTTGGCCGGCGGCGGCCGGTGGCATCGAACGCGACAATCTCGGCACCGGCGCCAACGACCGCGCGCACCTCATCCAGCGTCGGCGTAATGTACGGCTCGAATCCGGAATATTCACGCTTGATCAGGCCGATGATCGGAAGCGAGACGCGCGCGCGAACGGCGCTAATTTGATCGATCCCGGCGATGCGAACGGCGACGGCGCCGCCCGCTTGCGCCGCTACTGCCATTGCGGCAATGATAGAAGGGTCGTCGAGCGCGGACCCGGGCCACGCCTGAACCGAAACGATCAAGCCTCGCAGGCGATCGAGCGGGTTCAACGCTGCAGTTCCGTCACCGGCAGAGCGAGCTCTCGATAGGCTAGCAGCAACGCTCCATAAACGGGTTCGTAGCGCGCTTCGACGATATCGGCGCCCGGCGTATCCCGCAGGATTGCGCCTCGCATGCGGTCGCGCAAACCGGCATCCGCGAAAACGCCGCCCACCAGTGCGACGCGCGGCGGCGAGCCGGCTTCGATCGCCATCCCAACGAGCGCCGCGAGCCGATCGACGCTGCGCTCTGCCGGCAGCCGTAGGGAATCGTAGCGCAATGCCGTCGGCGCGAAGGATGCAAGTTGGTCCCGCGTCACTTCTCCTTTATAATAGGCGTGCGCGAGCCGACGCAGTGAGTCTGTTCCGAAGAACTCGCAAGCGGCGCGAGTCTCGGTTTCCAACGAGTTGTCGCCATCGTCATGCGCTCGCATCAGCAGCCTGAGCGCGTCGCAGGCGATGCGCAGGGCGCTTCCCTCGTCACCAAAGAGAAACCCCCAACCGCCCAGGGTACACGACCAACCCTCCTCGTTGCGGCCGTAGACGACCGAGCCGGTTCCAGCGATAGCGACGACGCCCGGTCTACCTCCGAGGGCGCCGACATGGGCAATTGGCGTGTCGTGCATCAGCGTCACACGCGCGGAGGGCAGTTTGGGTGCTGCGCCGTACACCTGGCCGTCGTATCCGCTGATCCCGGCTACGATTGCGGCGAAGGTGCACTCTTGCGCGAGATGCGCGCTGCGGCTCGCGTTCTCGAGCGCGTCGCACAACGCATCGCGCAAACGCGTCGAGCCTTTGCCGACGCCGATCTCGTCGGCGGGGCCGGCGGTGCCGCACCCCAAAATACGGCCGGATTCATCGGCGACGACGGCAACCGTCGAGCTCTGTCCACCGTCGATGCCGGCGAACAATGAGGTCATTTCGAACGCTTTAACAGCTCGCGCGCGAAGTCGGCGGCCGCAGATTCTCGCACGCGCCGATCGCGGAGCACGGAAATTTCGCCGATTCGCTCGCGGTGATGGTAAAGCTCGTGTCCGACCGCGAGGGCGACGAACTCGCCGAGATCTTGGCTCGAGAGTGCCGCTGCCACGCGGATGTTCAGTCGAATCTCCGGAACAGCGGGATCGTACTCGGAGCGCAATTCGTCTTCCCCCCAGTCTCCCAAGTCGGCGAAACGTACCACGACGCCGTACGAGAGCGCGCGCTCAAGCGCACTCGTCACAACAGCGCGCCGTCGCCGACGAGTGTCGCGCGGAGCTCGCGCGTGTCGATATCGCCGGCGTGCACGCCGTTGGCGCAGGCGAGTGCCGCCGCCGTACCTGCGGCTTGGCCGAGCGTCATTACCGTCGGCGTGAGGCGCGTCGACGCCAGCGCCTCGTGCGTCGTCGAGATGCAGCGGCCGGCAACGAGAAGCTGTTCGCGATTGATCGGCACCAGCACGCGATACGGAATCTCGTAACACTGTCCCGGCGCAAGTCGCTCGGTTGTCGTACCGCTGCCCGCCGGGTTGTGCACGTCGATCGGATAGGCGCTGCGCGCCACGGCATCGTCGAACTTACGTGCCTGCAAAACGTCCTCGCGCGTCAGCGTGTAACGGCCGACGATCCGCCGCGATTCGCGGATACCCACCTGCGCGCCGGTTCCCGCGAGGCGAGCATTTTCGAAACCTGGTACACACCGGCGAAAGAACTCGAGAAGCTGCATCGTTTGAAGGCGCGACTCGACTTCCGCACGGGTCAAATCGTCGGGATCGAGCGGGTCGATGTCGACGACCCGCGTCATGTTGACGGTGACCTCGTCGGGATACGGCGAAATAAAAAATGAGACGAGCTCTCGCGGAACGTCGACGAGCCCTTCGTCGCGCGCTCGCTGCCAAAGCGAATGAAATCCCGCCACCGCGGTGAGCGCCGCCGCGTTACGCTCCCGCGCAGGCAGCGAGCTGCGCATTTCTTCGGGGTGCGCGCGCAGGTACTCCGCCGTTTTGGCAAGCTCGACGTGGCTCAATCTGAAGATCAACGTTGCCGGCTGGACTCGACCGCGCTCATCGCCTTGCTGGGTCGGCACGCCTGCGGAAGCGGCCACGAGCGCGTCGGCGGTTGCGTCGATCACGACCGTACCGCGGTACGTGCGCATTCCGGCGATCGTTGCAAAGCTCGCGCCCGCGACCCGCCCTTCGTTGACTTCCGCGCTCAGAAAGTATGCATGAAGCAGCAGCGAGACTCCGGCTTCGCGCATCATCTCCAAGAGCAGCGCCTTGTGGACTTCGGGATCGAAGGGCGTGATCGTCGCGACGTAATCCGACGAATCGGATAGATGACCGGGTGACGCGCCTTTGCTCATCAACCGCTCGACGATTTCTTCTGCGATGCCGCCGACGATACGCTGCACGCCCGAATGAAAAGTCATCCACGGTCCGACCATTGCCGCCGTCGCCGTTCCGCCGAGAAATCCATATCGCTCAACAAGCAAAGTTCGCGCACCGTGACGCGCGGCGGCGATTGCGGCCGCGCAACCGGCATTACCTCCGCCCACTACCAACACGTCAAAATCGGGCATGCGCCGCGATTCGTCGCCTCGCGCGGCAGGCCATTTCCCCGCCTTCCCAAATACACCGCCATGCAAGTTCAGATCGCTGCTCAGGAGCGAAATTGGGCGATGGCCGCGCATCTCAGTGCGCTCGTCGCCATTGCCGGATTGCCCTTCGGTCACGTCCTCGGACCGCTCATTGTCTACCTCGTCAAAGGACACGAGTCCGAGTTCGTCGGCGAGCACGCTCGCGCGTCTCTCAATTATCAGATCACGATCTCGCTCTTCGCGATCGTTGCCGTGATCGTCGGCGTGGCGGCGACGCTCGGCTTTCTCATTCCTATGAGCACGGCCTCGATATCCGGCACGACGACGCCGATCAGCTTCGCGGTCCTTTGGATCGCGCTCGGCGCCGCGGCGTTGATCGTGCTGCTGGCGTCGTTCGTTTTCATCATCCTCGGAACGATCGCCGCAAGCGAAGGACGTCCTTACGCGTATCCGTTTGCAATCCGGTTCCTGCGCTAGAGCTGCCGCATGTTGATGCAACGAGTAAAGCCGCTGACGCGCATCCTTGCGGAAGGAGGTGACGAAGAAGGCGGTCTTAAACGCTCGCTCGGCCCCTGGGCATTGACCGCAATGGGAATCGGCGCGATCATTGGGACCGGCATCTTCGTGCTTACCGGCGTCGCTTCGGCAACGCGAGCCGGACCATCGCTGACCCTCTCGTTCGTGGTCGCCGGTATCGTGAGCGCACTCGCGGCGCTCTGTTATGCGGAGGTTTCGAGCAAGATCCCGATTTCGGGCAGCGCGTACACCTATACGTATGCGACGATGGGCGAATTCTTGGCATGGATCGTCGGCTGGGGACTGGTGCTCGAATACGCACTCGGCGCCTCGACCGTCAGCGTCGGATGGTCGGGCTACTTTACGTACATCCTGCATACACTGTTCAACTTGGAACATTCCCGCAGGTTTGGCAACACAGCCATTGGGACGCCACTCCGGGAATCGCGAATCTTGCCGGCGGCCGGCATCATCTTTCTTGATAACCGCTCTGCTCGTACGCGGAACAAACGAGTCGGGCACCGTCAACGCCGTCATCGTGACGATCAAAGTGGCCGTCGTGCTCTTCTTCATTGCGATCGGCGTCGGGCACATCAATCCGGCGAACTACCATCTGCCGCCCGGCCCAACGCCGGCGCGGGCGGTTACTTCCCCTTCGGATTGGCCGGGATGCTCGGCGGCGCAGCGTTTATCTTCTTTGCCTACATCGGCTTCGATGCAGTCTCGACGACCGCCGAGGAAGCCAAGAACCCGGCTCGAAGATTTACCTTTCGGCATCATCACGAGCCTCGTGATCTGCACGTTCCTCTACATCATCGTCGTCGCGATTCTCAACGGCATGGTGCCATTCTATAAGCTCAACGTCACCTTTCCGGTCGCGTTTGCCATCGACTATGTCGGACTCGCTTGGGCGGGCGTCATCATCTCGTTCGGCGCCATTGCGGGGTTCACGACGGTGCTGCTCGTCATGATGTACGGGCAGACGCGCGTTTTTTACGCCATGTCGCGCGACGGACTGATTCCGCCGCTCTTCATCGAGCTGCATCCCGCATGGCGCACGCCGATGGTTTCGACAATTCTTCTTTGGGATCCTCATCGCCGCCGCCGGCGCGTTCTTCCCGATCAGCATCTTGGGATCGCTGACCAACATGGGAACGCTCGTCGGCATTCGTGCTCGTTTCGGTCGCCGTGCCGATCTGCGCGACGCCATCCCGAGCTGAAGGGAGCGTTCACAGTGCCGTTCGGACCGTATGTCATTCCGGTACTCTCCGCGATTACCGCGCTGTTCTTGATCTACTTCCTGCAAGAGGGCAATCCGCTCGTCTGGGGCTTTTTCCCGCTCGTCTGGCTCGGGTTCTTGATCTGGTTCGTCAGTCGGACTGATCTTCTATTTCTCGTACGGCCGCACAAGAGCACCGTTGCGCTCGAGCAACGGAAAGCCTCGCCAGTCCGCCAACCGCGCGTGAACTAAGGCTACGCGCGCGGGACGATGAGCAGCGCAATGCGCTCTTCCGGCGCGCAGCCTTCCGTCTCTTCAGCGGCGAGCGCCGCGCCTTGCTCTGCGCTCGTCAAACCTTCGAACGCCGCGATTCGACTTCCGCGTACGACGTAAAGCGCGGGAATCGCGCGTCCGACGTCGCCGAAGTGCGTCGCACGTTCGATCGCCTGGCGCACGCCTGCTGGAACTTCGGCGACCGTCGTCAACAGTCAGTGTAGCGTCGCGCAGAGAGAGCCGCACGACGCCCCGCTCGTCGACGACGCGCAAGTCTCGAATCTCCCGCTCGCGCCGCAAAGTCCGAGGCAGCATAATGCGGCGCTCGTACGCAGTCAGCGAGGCGGTCAGTTCGATTCGTTCGAGTTGGTCAAGATCGCAGTGCATCGAATCCGCCGCGGCCGTACGACGCTCGATCTCGCTACAGGCGGGAAGGGCCGCCGCTTCTACCAAAGCGGTCGCGCCCGAAGCCGTAGCACGCACTCTGTTGCGCTGGGTATCGATCTCCACCTCGACCTCGACGCGATCGGGAGCGGCGCCAGCGGCAACGACCCGATCGGCCGCCTCGCGCCGAATACGCGCGATCTCCCGCGGCGACGGAGCAACGATCGTCCGTTCGACGGTGTCGCGCACGAGCGCCAGGGCAACGCCGATCGGCGCGATGACCTCGGCGTCACGAGCGATGCGGTACGGAATCTGCATGAGCTCACCCAGTGACGGCACGAGCGCTCCCGCAGCGCCGCCTCCTCCGACGATCGTGATGCTCGCGGGGTCGAGCGAGTAATCTCGAACCAATCGATCGATCGCATCGCGCAGTTTGCCGCCGGCAATTGCGAGCACGCTGCGTGCGAGTGAAAGCGCATCCCCGCCGATCTGCCGCGCGAGCAGCTCGAAGGCACGCCGCGCAGCGTCGGCATTTCCGCGAGCAAAGGCACCCTCGGGAACTGTTCCCGTCACATTTGCGGCGCACGTCGTGGTGAGCGCGATCCGTCTTCCGTCGGGCGCGATCAAAGCCGCATACTCGGCGCGGTCGCGCGCCGTCGGCGCAATGCGATCGAGGCGAGCCCCCGCAAGCGCCTCCGCCGAGACGAACGACGCATACGCGCAGCCGGCGATGTGCGCGCTGCGAGGACCAACGTCGAGCACCGCGTTACCGTCGATCCGCAACATGCTGCCACCGCCGATGCCGAGCGAGCGTACGTCGAGCGTCCGAAGCATCGTTCGATGACCGCCGATGCGAGCCGCATGCATCTGTGGGTGGCCCGCGCGTATCGCCGAACAGTCGGAGCTCGTGCCGCCAACCTCAACGAAGATTCCCTCGCTCAACCGTTCGTAAAGCAGCGCGCCTGCAATGCCGGCAGCCGGTCCGGAGAGAAGCGTCAAGATCGGGCGCCGCTCGATCTCGTCTACCGCCATCACGCCGCCGTCGCTGCGCATCACCATCAGCGGCGCGGGAATCGTCGCGGCCTCGACGGCCTGCGCAGTAAGGCGAGCGGTGCGCACCATCTTCGGCAAAATCGCTGCGTTGAGCGCGGCGGTGCGCGTTCGCGCACGCAATCCGTAGGCCGAGCTCACGTCGTGACCACTCGTAGCGTCGACCCCCCGCGAGCGCGCGTATGCAACCGCCGCTCCCTCGCGCGCCGGGCGATCGACACCGAAGCTCTCGCTGGCAGCAATCGCCTCGGCGCCCGTTGAGATCAACCGGTCGACGCTCTCACGCGTCGCCGCTTCGTCACGCGCCCGCGCGAATGCGAACTCGGGCCAAAAGACTGAACCGGCATCGAGGCGGACGGCTCCGAAGCGCATCTGCCGCTTTGATAGCCACGCCACGCCATCGATCAAGCCAACGACGCCCACGCGCGCCAAATCGCCTTCGAGGAGCGCGTTTGTCGCCTGGGTCGTCGAATGCGCGATAAAGGCGATATCAGCCGCATCGATTGAGCTATCGATCAGCAGCCGTTCGATGCCGCCAACGATCCCCGCAGCGACGCCGGTCGGCGCTTCGTGCGTGGTCGGCACTTTGATGCAGCCGACGAGTTCGCGGGTTGCCGCATCGATCGCGACGACGTCGGTGAACGTTCCGCCGACATCGATGCCGACCCGAACGCTTTGCGTGTGTCGTTGCTCCATCAGTACCAATCGGCAATGAGCGCGAACGTTACCATCGCCAGCTCGACATTACCATCGCGTTCATAGCGATCGAACAGGGCGCGCAGCTCCTTGCGCAGACGGACCGCTGTGGGCCCGGACGCCGGCAAATACGAAGCCGAGGCCGCGCGCCCCAGGAGTGCGTTGCGGTCGAGCCGCTGTCGAAAAGGGTACGCGCGCCGCCGCATGTGCGCGTTGGGGAACGCGAACGCCGTCAGCGCCTTCCTGCGCAGCGCTTCCGTGTCGTCGGTCGCATAGGCGCGAACGAGGTCACCGTACGCCTTTGTGAACGGATCGCCCTCGTCGCGCTCGTATTGCACGAGCACCGCCCGGCGGCGAGCGATGCGCCGGAATTCGACACAAGCCTCAGTGGCAGCAAACCAGTGGAAGGCTTGGCACGCTGCGACGGCATCGACGCTCGCGTTCGGGAGACCCGTGTGCTCGGCAGTACCGTCGCACCACGTGACCAGGGGGTGCCGCTGCGCCGCGGCTCGCATTTGCGCATTAGGCTCGATCGCGATAACTCGTGCGCCGCGCTCGGCAAAGAGCCGCGCCGAGATGCCCGTACCCGCGCCGACGTCGGCAATGATCAGCGCTTGCGGATCCCCGAGACCTTCGAGCGCAGCATCGATTGTTTCGGTCGGGATACGACGGACGAAACCTAGCATAGGACTGCGCACGTGAGCCGAAACGCGTTGTGGATCTCATGCCGCAAACGGAGCGCCGAGCCGAAGCTCGACGGTACGGCCGCCCCGCAGCACTTCCAATTCGTGCGGCTTGCCGTCGTAGGCGCGCTGCTCGGACTGATACGTGCCGTAACGCCACCACGCGACGCCGTCGATCGTTTCGATGACGTCGCCGGAGCGCAAGCCGGCGACATAGGCAGGCCCGCCGGCTCGAACGTAGGCTCGTAGATTACCGTCGGCAGTCTTGAAGAAGGCGCAGAAGTATGTTGGTTTGTCGCCGCGGCGCCGCGCAACGCCGTTTCTGAAAAGGTTTGCGCTGCGGATCGGTTCCACGAGCGCCCACGCTCGCAGGCGCCCCACGCCTTGCATCGCGAGCGCGCGTACCTTATCCGAAGTCGGCGGAGGGACGACGACTTGATGATCGTGCCATTCTGAGACGATCCAACCGCCGCAATCTTCGAGCCGAAGACCGACGTCGAGATCGTCGCCTTCGATCAGCGAAAAGCTCGAGGCCGCAACGTACAGATACGCAGCGTAGCGTTTTTGCGAACAATCGCTCGCGTTCGGATTTTCGTGCAACCGAATCGTCTGCCAAGGTCCGCCGGCAAGGCCGGCGGCCGCCGCATCGGCCGCAACGCGCCCCAGCGCCGTCCCGTCGTCGTCAACTGCGATACGATCTCGCACTGCGGCCGGCGCATAAAGCCCTGGCAGCGACTCCTGCGCCCCCACCGCTCGGGCAAACGACAGAAACGGCCGCACGCCGAAGAGCGCGGGCGCGGCGACGACGACCGCGAGTGTCCCTGCAATCGCGACGGCCGTCTGGTACCCCAGCGTGCGCTTCGTAATCGTAACGATCGGCACGCCCGTGAAGTTTGCGATCCACACGTTGGCAGTATTCGTCGGGTCGCACACGTTTTGAACTTGCACGACCGTCATGATAGCGGCAACGAGCACGACCGCCGGTAAAACGTGGGTGGCAAGCAGCGCCGTAAAAATCGCGATTCCCACGCCGAAGGGATTGAGCGGTCCCCGATAGAGCACGAGCGGGCTTGCCGCTCCGAAAAGCAGTACGTAGGCGACCGGATTGCGGAGCCATGCTCCCCCGACGAGCGGCTGCAGCGCCGAGAAAAACTGCGGCTCGCGCGTCGCGACGAGCAGCATTCCGATGCCCATGAACAGCAGAACCGCCGGAGCGACGTCTTCCACGCCGCGGATCGCGGCCGCGACGAGCCGCTGCACGGCCTCGCTTGGCCGCGTCACCAAGACGCCGAACAGCGCCGCAATCAAAAATGCCGGCGCCGCTTCCACCTTCAACGCATAATACAACAGCAGCGGTAGGACCGGGGTGAGCAGTGCGACAGCCGGCACGTGCCTCTCTTCCCGCTCGGCATCAACCGCCCAAGTGGCGTAGGCGCGCTCGCGCCGGAACGAGATCGCGGCGTAGAGCAACAATGCGATAGCGTCGATTATGGCGAGCACGATCGCATAGCGCACGAGTTGCTCGGGCGAAACGCCGAAATACTTCGTGTAGAACGTCCAATTGGCGATGTTGAAGATGAAGCCGAGCGCGAAGCTCATAAGAAAGAGCGTCGCGGCGATCGTGCGCGGCACGCCGGCCGTCATCATGATCGGTAAGACGATCGATCCGACCATAATGATGCCGCCGAGACCGGAAAGCGATGTGAAGAGCAACGCCACGATCGCGCAAAACCCCAAAGAAAGCAGCATCGGCTGCTCGCCCCCGTATTCGGCTGCGATATCGACGATCGTTCGCGCGATCCCGGTTTCTATCGTGACGCGCCCGAGGAGCGCTCCAAAAATGACGGCAACGTAAACCGGTGCAAGTTGTACGGCACCGCCCGTGACGATTTCACCGAGTTTCAACGCAGGCACGCCGGCGACGAGCGACATCACCATAGCCATCGCAGGAACCGCGACGAGCGCCGGCATCCATCGCCGATACATCATGAGTGCAAATAGCGCGAACACCAGCAGGATTAGCGCAGCGGTCACCCTTCGTCCTTCGACAAGCTCAGGATCACACGCTCACGGTGCCATCGGGGGCGAAACGACTTGGTCGAACGGCGGAAGAGAGTTCGTTTGCAAATACTCCTGCGTTGCGCGATAGACGGCATCGGCACGGTCGATCGCCTTCTGCGCGGCAAGGTGGTACCGTTCGAGATTACTCGGCAGATGACCGTCACGGCTCTCGTAAAGCCAGGCGCGCGCGTAAAGCGGCGCTAGATCTTCGTATGCATCGCGCAATTCCCACATCCAGTAGCGACACCACATGAGATCGCGCTCGGCCCGATCGCGGTCGGAGCGCGCGCGCGCTCGCGCATCGTCGTACATCGCGCGCACTTCGGAAGCGATTTGGAATTTACGCGCGAGCGTGTCGTATTTACGTGCTGCGAGAAACATCACCGAGGCTGCGTTGGCGTGAAGAGGAGGTCGTTTGAAATACAAGTCCTGTTCGACCGATTCCGCCGCTAGCCTCACCGCTGGAAGATCGGCTTTTTCAACTTGGCTCGCCGCAGCCGCATCGAAGGGATCGGCCCAAAAAAGCGCATCGGTTTGGCCGTAGGCGTAATCGGGCGGCTCGAGTCGTCCAAGGACGCTTGCGAGCTCGTCGACATCGGAACGAAAGCGAGCATCGTCCACGCCGAAAAATGCGCTCGGGAAATCCCGTCCGAATACGTCGGGCGCGAGATCGCCCGCCTGCCAAGCCGACGCTGCGGCGTAGATGACCGGATACCACGTCGCCTCGTAGAGCGTTTCGCCGTCGTCGTGCCAAACGGTTTGAAAGAGGCCGAGCACGTGAGCCGCTTTCCCTTCGTCGATGAAGCGTCGCTCGTTGACGATCGCAGTGTCGATATTGGGAAAGATTTCGTTCCAGTTGCTCGCGCCCGGAGCGATCATTTGCTCGAGCCCTCCACGCGCGATCGTTTGAATGTACGGCTCAAAGGTCGTTTGCGCACCGTAGTGCCAATTCACCACGACTGCAGTGCCGGGAATGAGCTTCATGATTTGAGGATCGCCTTCGATTCCGTCGTCCCAGAGCATAGTTCGCGCGCCTGAGGGCGCGATCAGGCGATTCATCGCGACGATGTGGTCGGCATACGCTTGAGAGCGGCCGCGTCGCGCCACATAGTCGTGAGTCTGTCCCAACCCCAGCGTCGCAGTCTCGTCCGAGCCGACGTGAAAGAAGGGCGGATGCCCGACGGCCGCAAGCTCCTGCGCGACGATTCGGGACAAGTACTCCAGCGAAAGCGGGACGTTTGGCGCGAGCAGAAACCCGTGTGGGAGCGCGGCCGCACCGGCGTACCGCTCGACTCGAAGTGTATTGTGCATGTGCGCGAAAGTTTGCTGCTCGGGTACGAGCGCCACATGGAAGCGCGCCGCATAAACCGTCAGCTCGTGGAGCTGTCCCGGCGTAATTCCGTCGAGCGGTGCCGGCAGCGGATCGGTCGGGCTGAGGAAGACGTGTTCCATGTACGGCGAGTAGCCGTTCATTTTGAAAGCGGCGATCGTGCGAATTCGTTCCTCGAAATATCGCATGGTCGGGAGCGGCCCCCGCGATACGTCGTCGGAGAGAATTCGCCAGCGCAGCGCAGGCCGATCTTCGATACGAACGCACGGCATAGCCCAGGCGCCGTTCCTGCGTATCGGTAATTGCGCGAGGGTCATGGCTGCATAGAACGCGCCTGCAGAGTCGGCGCTCTCGATCGCGGCGTGCCCCGAATCGACCGTCAGGCGATAGGATTGCGGGGCGAGCGATCCATCGTGCCGCACCGAAATGGAAGCGAGGCGTGACGGCACGGTAGCCAGAGAACCGATTCCAAGCGCCCGCCAACGCTCGTCCAGTTCGATTCGAGCGCCTGGATCGAAAGCGGCCGCAACGGTTCGCGGCACGGCCGAGCCTTGCGAAACACACGTCGGAGTTTCGATTCGAAAGGGGCGGGGCAAGAGATGCAGCGCCGTCGCCGCAATCGCTAGGAGTAGCGCCAACGGCGACTACGGTATCTTCAATGCTGCTGCGCGGATCGCCGCTTCACGTTTATCGAGCACGGCGGTGACGTCATCGAGGTAGTGGGCCGCAGAGCTCGCATCGACCGACGAGCTACGATCGGCGACCTCGACCGTTGCAGCATCGACCGTGGCCACCATGCCTCCGTCATCCGCAGCGTGCTTCCCGCCTATGTCGTGGTGCACGGCGAACGCTCGCGGATCCGCGAAGCCGACGCGCAGGAGCAACGTGTCGACCCGCTGTTGCAGCTCCGAGGGGAGCGCGCAACGGGCCGCGAGCTCTGCCAAAGCCTCGCCGAGATAGGAACGCACGTATTCGTCCGAGAGACGCCGGTCGAGATCAGCCGTCGTAACCGGGAAAGGCTGCGATTTTTGCGCGCAGCAGATCCAACGGATCCATGGCGGCAGAGGTACGACGCATCCAGGCGAAGGGCCTCGAAGCCTCCTTTGGAAATTAATCGCAGTGAAGCACGCAACGGCATGGCCCGCCTATCTCGTAGCGGCGGCCTGCTTCGTGATCGCCCTCATTTCGTCGATCGCAAACATCTCGCTCCTCGGTCAAGCCAAGCAACAGCAGCGCGAGCTCGCGATCCTTTCTGAACGCTCTACGGCGCTCGCGCGAAGCCTCGTCGACGAACGTACCGCGCTCTTCGACATGCTCGACAGTCACGCGCGGCATTACCAAATCGGTGACGGAGAAGTTATCACGCGCGGAAGCCGCATTTACCTCGCTCTGCGCGCGTTACCCGAACCGCCGCGCGGAAAGGTCTACCAGGCGTGGACGCTTGCAAAGAACGCGACAAAAGTTACCGCCTCGCCGACGTTTCTGCCGGACGGCCGCGGCGTTGCCCTTATCGTTCTTTCGGCCGATGCACGTTCCACCACCGGGGTCTCCGTCACGCTCGAGCCCGATGGCGGCAGCAAAGAACCGACGAGCAAGCCGCTCATGAACGTTGCTTTAAGTTCTCAATGATCCAACCAATGTCGCCCGCGACGCAAGCGCCGGCATTGGAATATCTGTCGCGCTCGCCATACCTCAACGTCTTCCTCATCCATGTTTTATTGCACGATCCGGCACCGCCGGCGCGCAAGAACGTCGCGGTCGCCGTCGAGGGCGAGCGCGTGCTCGGGGCAGCGTATTGCGGGCGCCAGCTCGCGATTGCCGCGGAGCCTCATACGCTCGAAGCGTTCGGAGAATACGCAAAGCGTCATCGCGGCGAACGAATGATCGTTGGGGCTCGCAATACGGTCCGTGCTTTTTGGGAAGTCGTGCGTGAATGGCACGCAGCGCCTCGCGTCGTACGCGACCGGCAGCTCGTGATGATGCTCGATCGGGCGCGCCTGCGACCGTACGAACCTCGAACGATCGTGCGCCGTGCAACCATGAAAGAATGGAACGCCGTTGCCGACAGCTCGGCGCAGATGGTGCGGCAGGAGCTGGCGTACGAGCCGCGGCACGGTTCCACCGAGTTTGGCGCGAGCATTCGTCAGATGATCGAAACCAAGCTCTGGTGGATCGGAAGTGAGAACGGACGCCTCTGCTTCTTTTGTAACGTCGGGCCTTGGTGCAAGCAGACCATCCAGCTCCAAGGAGTGTGGACGCCCCCGGAGCTTCGGGGCCGGGGACTTGCCGCGGCGTCGCTCGCGGCGATCTGCGATCGCCTGCTCGAAGTTTCGCCCACCCTGTCGCTCTACGTCAACGACTTCAACGACGCGGCAATCGCACTCTATCGCCGAGTCGGCTTCGAGCACGTGGGAGATTTTCAGACGATGCTGTTTTAAATTGCGCGTGTAACGACGAAGATTACCGCAGCGCCCTGTAAAATGTAGGCATCGGTCGGGATGACCGGTTGGCCCGGCGTTCCTCCGTAGACGAAGCCGCCTCCGACGATCGTGAACGGGTTGGCATACACGTTCGTCAGATTCGTTCCATAGAGGCCGTATTCGTATCCGCGATGCCGGTAGGCGACGTGCGCGTTGAGCGTTGCGTACGGCGACCGGTTCAACTCGTTGTACCAGCCTTCGTAATTGAGCTCGGCGCCGTAAGAGAGACCCATCGGCGACTCTTGCTCGAGTGCTACATACGCCTTGTGCAGGGGTTGCCCGAGCGATTGTTCGCCCGCAGCGAGCGTTCCGTCTTGAATCGAGACCGGTATGACGGTGAGAAACGAGCTGTCGACATCCCAGCCTGCGCGCAAATGCAGGTCTCTGGCAAGCTGCTGGTCCGCACGTATGTCGATCCCGCGATAGACGCCGTTGCCGGCGTTGACGGGCATCGCGATCGGGCACGCAATAGGCCTTCGTGCCGTTTGACAATGCGGAATCGGTATTGGATTAGTCTCGCTCGACGGTGAGCGCAGATTTGTTTGGTATAGGTCCATCGAGATATGGAGCGGCTGTTTAGCCTTTCCGATGATCTGCTCCATACCGAGATCGTATTCGGTCGCGTGGTCCGGCTGCAGGTTCGGGTTGCCGATGTAAATGACCCCGCCGACCGGGACCCGATCGGCCGGCGGGGGGACGACCATTTCCGAAAGCTGCGGCGTTTGAAAAGTGGTACCGACCGAAGCGCGTACCGCGGTGTTACCGGTCGGCGTCCAAACGAACCCGGCGCGCGGGTCGAAGCTATGTCCGAAGGTGCTGAAATCGCTCTCGTAGGCCGCGAGCGAATAGTGAATATGACTCGTCGGATCGCCGTTGTACCGCAATACGGCCGATCGCTCGGTCTGCGCGATTGGAAAAGTTTGTACCGGAGGAGCTTCGTCGTCGGCAAGCAGCGCGTCCGTTGAAACACGACCGGTTCCAAAGCCGATGGGACCGATCGGCTCCGCTTCAGCGACCACCTGTCCTTGCACGTAGTTGGTGGTCAAGCTCTCGGTCTCGACGTCGTATTTAAAGGAGAGCATCCCGGTGTTGAAATGGTGATCGACCTCGAACCAGTCGTCCCCCAGAAGGTCGCGTTGGTTGTAGAGGTATTGCAGCGTGTCGGCACCGGGACCGGAGACGGATTGCGACCATAACGAGGTTAAATGACTAAACTGAAACAGCGTCGCCGGCGCTCCGTCGACCCGTTGGTTCCCTAGGGGCAGTTGCGCGTCGAACCCGTAGTTCGTCTGATGCTCCCCAAGTGACGTTCCGGCAAAGCTTTGGTATCCCCCGGCTAGATCATCGTCGTCGAGCGGCGAAGCGGCGTTGCCGGCATGGAGTGCGTCATCGCCGACGTTACCGCTGAAGCCCGGCGGCGTGTAATTCGTCAGTAACGACGATTCGTCTTTGGTGACCGTCTGATTGCGAAAGTCGAACTGGAGGTAGCCGTAGCCGGTCGGGCCTCCGAGCTGATAGCGCAGTTTGGTTAGGATCGAGTCGCCGTACGAACCGGAGCCGACACTTTGTACCGTCTCGTTATTCGCGGGCGGCGCGACGCCTGGAGCAGGCGCCAACACCGTTTGATTGACCGATCCGGACGACGTGGCGCCGTGAAGGGAAAAGGCGTACCCGAAGCGGTCACCCGTTCCGGTCGTTTGAATCGTCTCTCCGAAGGTTCCATAGGAGCCCCCGAAAATTCGCAGCAGCGAATGCGGCGTGATGGTGGGTTGAAGCGTCAAGATATTGATGCCGCCACCGATCGTATTGGGTCCGATCAGTGAGGATGGAGCGATGCCGTACAGAACCTGCACTTCTTGCAATGCGGCTGGATCGAGCAGCGATAAATCGAAGTCACCGGTGTTTCCATTATTGACCTGATGTCCGTCGATATCGACGAGCGTCTCGGTGGGATCGGGTCCGCGCACTGCAAACGTTTGGGTCGCATTGCTCCCGCCGCCCAGAGGAATGACCGGCGTTACGGAGAGTTGCGGCCACACCATCGACGAGACCGCGGTCACGCCTGCCGCCGCAGCGCCCTGAGCGCTGAGCGTCACGCTCGGCGCCGACGCTGTTGAAACCGTTTCGCCCGCCGACGCCCGCACCTGGCCGATAACGGTAAGTGAATTTGTAGTAGCCGACGAAAGCGAGATTGAGAGGCTCGAATTAGCTGCATCGATCGTTACCGTTCGTTGAGAGATCGCTTGGTAGCCTGGAGCAGTTGCGTGAAGCGAGTAGGTACCGCCCCTTACGTTCCTGATTATCAACGAGCCGTGTGCGTCGCTACGCGCAGTCCGCGAAGCTCCTTGTGAAGAGAGCGTGATAGAGGCGCCCGCGATCGGCGTTCCATCGCTGGCCGTAACCGTTCCGGTGACGTCGAACGTAAGCGCTTGCGCTCGGGCGAAGCCGAAAGAGAGCGCCGCGACGACGGCGATGAGCGCAAAGTACGGGCATGCTGCGCGAGCGCATGCAATGCAAAACTGCATGGAATAACTCCTGTTGACGAGTGCTTCTGGTTAGGAGGTTCTAAGCGAAGCTAGTCGCAGGAGGGCCGCGTTTGGAGAGGCGCAGCGCGTTGGGCGCACGCCGGCGACGCGGAGTGACCAATTGCGCGACGAGGTCGTAGCCGCTCGGGCGGACGACGCCCTGCAGTCGACGCAGCAACGTCTCGATGACGGTGGCGACCGAGTCGCGGTGCGAAATGAGCCAACGCGCAACAGCGTAGACGAGCAAGGCGACGAGGGTCGCACTTACGATCGTGGTGGTTAGACCCAAGGGAACCGAGCCGCCGAATGCGTCGGCAAACCGAAGCACCGGCGTCCCGTCGAGCCGTCCGTCGAGATATTCCATTCCTGGAACGATCCCGACGCTCGCGCCGACCGCCGCCAAGAGAATGCCTATCGTTTCGCGGAGGCGCAGGGCCGGCTTGCGCAGCCGAGCGCGATTCATCGCCGCGATCTCGCAACAGATCCAGAGGCCTCGCCCCGACAAATATGCCGCGAAGACCAACGCGATGCCCGTCACAAGGTCCCGTGAGCCGTGGTGAACGTGATCGTAGCTATCGCGGGCGAGGGCATAATCGCCGATCACGTCGATCGCGTAATGCGCCATGGCCGCACCGGCGGTTGCGGCGCACAACGCGAGTGAAACGATCGTTCGCAATCCGACGCGCACGCCCGGCGTTTCGACGGTTCCGGGCGGCATCCTACGAAAAGCTAAGGGCCGATCGCTCGATCGGCCCTAATGCGTCTTCCCATGCTACGGGCTAATGCGACGACGGAGCCATCCAGACCGTCCCACCGGCCCACTTGACCTCGACGGGAGCGCAGAGGCTCGTTTGCGAGCCGGCATAGGTGACGTCGTTGTACAGGCTGAGCTTATGCATGATCGTCACGCCCGGCGCGAACGAACCGACGTCGGTCACCCGACGCAGATAGTGACTTGACGCGTTCCGATAACCCACTGCAAAGGTTATGCTCGCAGCGGTCTTGTGGCCAAGATTCACATAGGTAATATCGACGCCACTAGCCATGTGGCTCATCGGTTTGGGTTTCGCAACGGTGCAGCTCTTGACAAGGATAGGCGCAGCGGCTCTGGCCGAGCCAATGCAAGCGGTTGCCGCAGCAACGGCGGCGAGCGCGAAGGCGGCCAAGCGACCGAAAGATTTCATGCAGTTCTGTCTCCTCAAAGATGCGAAGAAAGCAAGGGTCGGCTTTCCATTTTACGCGAGCAACTCCTGCACTCTCAGGCAGACCAACGATGTCATCCGCTTCGCATATGTGGGTATACGCGCCAATGTTGAACCGAAATTCGAAAGACGCTGCTCATTTCCGGAGTCGTGACTCAAAAAGTCGGAGCCCGCTTCCCCTTGCTTATGAATGAGAGGTACATATGGATAGCGATCGGCCCTTGCCAGCGGACGAAGACGTCATTCCGCCCGATGTAACGCCGCGCAGGGATCATCCGCTCAGGCCGGCCGATGCTGTGGCGGCCGAGCGCGAACGGTATGGCGATAATAGCGTCAATCCAAACCGCGAGGATCAAGAAGACGTCCATCGCGGGCAACCTGAAGACATCGTGTAGAGCCTTTTGCGCCAAGCTCTGCAATCGGCCACGATCGGCCTGCTTCGAATAAAGACCCTGACCCCGATTGAACGAGCGTCGCTTGGTTCTACGACTACGCCTCTTGAACCGCTCTAAAGAGAAGAATTCGATAACCCTTGCTCTCGATTCCAATCGAAGTGACGCAGATCTGTTCTCGCGCGAAAACGGAGTCGGTTTCCCAGTCGTCTCGCTCGCTGTTGTACACGCGAGTGTGATAGCGAATGCCCTGTTCCAGCAGCCCTGAAAGATCGATTGGGACATTCGTCGTTGCATTGCTGACGTTACCGACGAGTACCGCAAGCTCTCTTCCCCGTTGAAGAGCAACGACTCGCGCGATCCGTGAAAAAATCGGAATGGAGTCGGAAACGTCACGCTCGTAGAGCGAGTGCGTAAATTCGGTATCGATTTCGCACGTCGTAAAAATGTTGAGCGAACCTTGCGTTCGAACTGCGAAGTAAGATATTTCCGACCCGCGGTACGGCAATCGCCTCAACGCGACCCATTTCCAATCCGCAGGAATCAGAGGATTGAGCGCAGGGCGGTCGCCGGACAGAATAAGCCCGGAGACGCCTTCTATCGCGGCCCATAAAAAGCGCGGCGGCTCCCAGGGGCTTAAGCGCATACCGCGATTTACGAGCGAATCGCCGTCGAACCACTCGCCGAACTGACCTGGAACCGTGTTGTGTTTTCTCGGCTCCCGTGCATAATGCTCGAACGACGCTCGCAATGCGTTCACCATGAACTCTGGATGGTATCGCGCCGCCGCAAAAGCATACCACCACGTCAGACCAGGCCAAACACCGCCAATGAGCCCTGCGTATGCGGCCGGGTCGTAGCGCGGATCCAATGAGGAAGCCGTGCGAAGACCGGCCTCCGTCCAAAAATCGGGCGAATTCAGACGCGAGATGATGCGAAATCCGGTCTCATCGTCGCATGTGCGAAACATCACGGGGAACACTTCGTCGCCGGTAACGTCGGTGTGGGGATTCCCGTGGACGTCGATATTGAGGTAAAATAGGCCGGTCTTCGGATTGATGAGATGTTTTTGCATTGCAGTTCGGATTCGCGCCGAAGCATCGGCGAATAACTGCACGTCGGCGTCGTTGGCATCGACCCGCTCGGCGAGGTGCGCCAGGTCTCTCAGAGCGGCCGCACACTCGGCATTGATCTCGGTCACCGCGCCGTTGATCGAGTAATTTGCGATGATGTTTCGCCAACTCGCGATTGCCCAAACGTTACCCCTTGGATCGTCCGCGCTGCATACGACGAGCATGCGATCGTCCATTTGCGAAATTATGTAGTGTCCTGCTCGAGCTAAAGCTGGAAACATCCTGCGAAGCCAGTCGTCGTCGCCGGTAGCTCGAAAGTGGTGATTCGCCGCCATGATAAAGAGCGGGGTGTCGTCGTTAATGTTCAGCCCGTCGTCTTCAACACGACCCGTCAACGCGTCCACGTACTCGGGAAGCTTTCCGTTTGGATATTGCAGTTCGCTCAATCTATCTAAGATCGATCGCGAGAAGACGGGCATGAAATAATCGCAGCCGTACACGAACCAAGCACAATCTCGGACAACGACGTTAGACATAACGCCGGGATCGTTGGTGAAGAGCCAGCCGACCGGATAACGCGCCATGACGCGCCGCATGTTAACTTTGCTCCAAAGCGCTCCATCATTGACGATCTCATCGGGGGTGAGTACTTCGCCGCGGTGAATTTCGTCTTCGAGGGCGGCAAGCGTCTGTTGGAAGGTATCGACCGCTGAGACTTTCGAGAACGAGAGCAGCGAGTCGTCGATCGTTGCCTCATAAATGCCTGACTTGAACGCAAAGCGTTCTCGTTTGCCTGGCGCGACCATGATATCGACTTGGAGACTTCCCAAAATATCTCCAACGGCGTCGGTTACGTTTCCGAGAGCGTCGGTTCGCGACGTGCTATAGACATTGCCGAAGTCGAAGCTGGTCTCGTACGCAGTGGGCTCGCGGGTTAGGGCAAAGACTCGAACCGACTTGTGGTCGCTTCGGTTTTGGGCTACCAGGCCAAACAGGTTCTTATCGTATCTGGCTACGACGTCGTCTTTGGAGTCGCCGCGCAAGCGGGCAAAGCCGTTGATGCGCAACTCTTGGTCTTGGCTCCCGCGGTTCTCGATCTCGATGATCTGATAAAGCACCGGCGGATCCGATTCCGTTCCGTCGCGAATCGAGCTCAGCGGCAAAAACAGCGTTTCGGTGACGTAAATCGAGCCCGCAACGTCGAAAGAGCGCCGCTGGAATGCGGGATGGATTTCAACGGCAACCTCGTTAAGGTTGAGTGACAGCGGCGTATATACCTTGAGTTTGCCGGCGGTCGGGGTGAGCGTGGCGTCTCGGAGAGGCCGGCCGGCGATGGCGAAGCGTATTGCGATCGAGCCGATCAGAGCATGCCCGTGAGAAATGGAAAACACTCGTTCGACGTCGCCCGTATTTTTTGTGTTGACCCAAAGGGCGCTGTTACCGAAGCTGGCGCCCATCCCGAGGTGACCGGCCGTCATTTTGTAGCTCGGTAAGTTCCTCGTCGGATCGAGCTGATATGTGGATGAGGTGACCGGTCCGGTCGTACTCATTAGAATGGACGACTCAGCGAGTTCGTCCGTCGCCAATGGCGACCATCGGGAAAGAACGCATTTGTTTTCACAGGCTAACTCCATAGGCGGTGGACGAGATGCAGTTTAGACGGGACTTGCGAGCCGTGATTACCGTACGGCTGCGCGCGTACCTGCGGAGGCCCGTCCCGGCGTTTCCCCCCTTTTGCCTCGAGTTTCTCACGCTCGCTAATCTCATCGCCACGTCGTGCGGCTATCAATGACTCTTCGTCCGCGAATCTCGTAGGCCTCACGTTGCGCACAACGCATCCACCGCCACCTCGTGCGGCTATCGATGGCATGTTGCCGTGAATCAACTCGGGGTTCGCTAAAGAAACGGGAGATCGATTCGCCTTTTCTGAATGGCGCGACTACTCTCTCCCCATTCTTCTCGCACGCAGAACCGCGGTAAGGTTTCCGCGACCGCACATGGGGCAGCCCCTCCGATATTTCCGAGTGCACAGTCGCCACAGGGTAACGAGGTTAGGCCACGCAACAGGGCCACCGATGGGCAAGCGGCTTTTCGTGGGCTGGCCCCTGTGGCTGATTCCGTTACCCTACCTGATGTTAGGCATCGTCGCCGGCGTAGTGTTTCCCCGGATCGAGTTCGCTTACTTCCCTGCCTTCGCCCACATTGTGTCAGTTGGGTCGGCCCAAGCATACCTCTCGGCGATGTCATCTGGCATGATAACGCTGACTGCGCTCGTGTTCTCGGTCATGTTTCTCATGATACAAATGACCATGAGCGCGTACTCCAAGCGCCTCGTTATGCTCTTTTCTGGACATCCCCTCGGCTTGCACGTTCTTGGTGTGTTTAGCGCGACGTTTCTCTGTGCGCTTGGAACGCTGCAATTCGTCGATCGGAATCACGACGGCAGGGTGCCCTGGTTGTCAATGGAATTCGCCACGGCTCTGCTGCTGCTAAGCATGGTGCTCCTCACGCTGCTCGTTCAGCGCGTCGCTCTGCTCCGTATCACGTACATACTCCAGTTCATTGGGGACAAGGGGCGCGCCGTCATCGCAAATATGCTTACACCTTTCGAAGGCAGCGCTGCCGACGACATCGTCGCGCTGCGGCAAAAGGCCGACGCGATTCGGACGCAGGTGCCTCAGCAAAGCGTCGTTTACGACGGCGTGCCGCTGGCGATCGCGAACTTTCGAGTCAATGATTTCGTACAGCAGGCTAAAGAGTCTGGAGGCACGATCGTCATCAAATGTGGCGTCGGCGACACAGTCGCGCAAGGAACGGTGCTGCTGGAAGTCTACCGCGCGCAGGCTCTGATTCCCGAGACTTCCCTCCTGCAGAGCATCGTCTTCGCGCGGGAACGAGCTTTTGAGCAAGATCCGAAGTATCCACTGAGGCTTCTGGTCGATACAGCTATCATGGCGCTATCGCCGGCGGTAAATGACCCAACGACTGCTGTTCAGGCGATCGATCAGATCCAAGACCTGCTGCACCGGCTGGGCGGCCGGGTGTTGGATGCCGGATACGTTAAAGACGATCAAGGGGATTTGCGTCTCATCTTTCCGATGCCGACTTGGGAAGAGTACCTCGGACTTGCATTCGACGAGATTCGCCTCTACGGCGCCAATACGATTCAGGTGATGCGACGTATGACGGCCGCACTAATGGATCTCATCGCCTCGCTCGAGAGCCCCGCCAGAGTCGCTGCTGTGCGGAAATACTTGGCCCATCTCAACGCAGTCGTTGAGCGATCCGATCTGGACCCGATCGACCGAGCACTTGCGCTACAGGCGGATCCACAGGGATTGGGACACACGCGTCCGCCTTGATTCTACGACGTTGTGGAGACCTGTCGTTCGAATGCGAAAAGCTGCTTCCGATCGCCGGAATAATCATGCCGCCCACAATGTCATCACGTTCGCGGTTCCATAACCCTTGGCCGTAGTTTCCCGCCGTGAACATCACGCCGAGATCGAACTGCGGAACGATGATGAGGAGCTGGCCTCCATTTCCATTTGCAACGAAGGCTGGATACTTCGCGGCGCCGGATTTGACGTCGATCATATGCCACGCCCAGCCTTCATCTACATCGTAGTAGACGGTTAGAAAGGCATCGCCCGTGCGGCCGGTCGTCGCGGGCGAAATATGTGCGTGCGCCGACAGCGAATCGTTAACCCAACCGCTTGTCACGATCCGGCGGCCATTCCATCGGCCGCCGTCGAGATAGGTTTGTCCGATCTTCAAAAAATCGCGAGGTCTCACGAAGACGCCGCCGCCCAGATAACCCTCGCCGGTCCCCTGCAAATTCCACGCGTAAGGTCCAAAGTCCAGCGGCTGCGCAACGGTGCGGTCAAAGAGCAGCGGCAGCCACTCTCCTGTCGCTTGGCTCAACATGGAACCCGCAAGGTTGATGTTCATCGAACAATACGCATAATGGGTGCCGGGGTCATATTGCAAGGGCAAATCCAACGTTCGTTTCGTCCAATCCGGCTGGCTGCGGTCCGCCTCCATAGCGTCTTCATCCCCTGGGGAGTTCCCGGCGTTGTCATCGCACGCATAACCGGCGGTGTGCGTGAGCAACTGCCCGAGCGTCATCGTCGCTTTGCGCGGATCGGGGTTCAAAAACGGTCCGCGTGGTGCCATCACCTCGTAGACCTTGCTCTGCGGCGAAAGCGGCGTACCGTCTTTCATCAACGCGCCCAAGATGACGGAGGCAAAGGTCTTGCTCGCGGAGCGCGTGTCGTGCCATTGCCTTGAGTTGTGTCCGTAAAAGTATTCGTCCAAGACGAGTTTGCCGCGGTACGCAATCGAGATCGAATGTATCAACCACGCCCGCACACCGGCGGGGTCGCGGTCGCCGATATGCTGAACCATCGTTGCAAGCGCGCTCTCGTTCATTCCCAAACTTCGAGCCCGGGCGATCGGCCAGCTATCTCCGATGTCCGCGGGTTCCCATTGTCGCGAACATCATTGAGATTCTCGTCGACGGGGTCGACAAGCGTTCGCGCTAGCCGTCACTTGCGCGAACGATGACCCCGCGCAGCGACGTTCCCGCTCGCAGCGCTTCGAAGTATTACGTCGACGTGACTTCTTATTAAGGTTCCTGGCTCGCGGCTAGCCATGGGCGCAGCTTGGGCAACAGCGCGATCTGGATTCACACAAAAGCGATGGCGCGATCGAGCGAATCTTTCTCAATTCAATCGGCGAGTCGCTCGTTGGAACGGTCAACGTGCGCTACGCCGGCCGGCCCGAGCGCGTGGACCCCTTCTTCCCGGGAGCAACCATGAGGCCTATATCGTGACCGGCGACCCGAGCTTGCTTGTAGCCGAGCGCGTGGACTGCGTCGCCAACACGTTTCGCTGACGTTTTCATATCCAATCCGCTCGATGGGATGGAAGAGTTCCCTATCCCCGGCAGATTCGGGGCGATTACTCTAAAGCGCGGTGCCAGGGCGACTGCTAGAGTTTTCCACATTCGCGAATCTTCCGCATAGCCGTGCAACAGAACGACCGCAGGGCCGCGGCCACCGACCGTCACGCTTAGCACAGCACCGTCAACGCTGACCGCATGTGTCGTAAAGCCCGGACCAAAGTCGACTGGGAAAGCGTAGGCCAACCCCGTTGATGACCCGAGCCAGCAAAGCGTTACGAGGAAGAGCTTGAGGAACAGTTCGTAAATATGTCTCATTTTATGCCCCTTATTGCGACGAGTGCTCCTACCGCGTTCAACGATGATAAGCCTCCAACAGCCGGATTTTGACAGCGTAACGTGGCCGTACAAACCCGGAAACGCGGCGGCGGGCATACGATGGTTGA
The DNA here is from genome assembly GCA_963767725.1 of Vulcanimicrobiota bacterium. Classification (GTDB taxonomy): domain Bacteria; phylum Vulcanimicrobiota; class Vulcanimicrobiia; order Vulcanimicrobiales; family Vulcanimicrobiaceae; genus Cybelea. Next base: position 316,728 of record CAVYEN010000001.1, on the reverse strand, counting down.
AACGGGCGTCGCTGTGGGTGTGTCAAAGGTTGCGATCGATAGTGTGGCGCGCGTTACGCTTGTCTGCCGGTGAACGTGCGCAGCTGCAGGGACTTGCAGCACGTGATTCAGCCGGCGGCGCATTTGCATAAAGAGAGGAAGATTCATGGAAGCGGTGGTCCTTAACGCGCCGCGACAGATCAGCATTGAAACGGTCGACGAGCCAGGAAATTAAGGCTCCAACCGACGTGCTACTTCGCCTGACCTCGACCGCGATTTGCGGCACGGATTTGCACATCTATGAAGGGAGACTTGGCGACGGGGCGCGGATGGTCATTGGACACGAGCCGCTCGGCATCGTCGAAAGCGTCGGCAAGGCCGTTAGCAACATGCGCGTCGGCGATCGCGTAACTGTGCCGACGCATATCTGTTGCGGCTTCTGTCCCAGCTGCGTGCATGGCTTTTCAGGAGCGTGTCTTACGAACAACCCTGGGAAGTGGGGTGCTGCATACGGTTATCCGGGAATGGGCGGCTACACCGGCGCGCAGACACAACTGCTGCGCGTTCCCTTCGGAGACGCGAACTGCTTGCGATTACCCGGCGAGCCCGGCGATCGCTGGGAGCATGATTTCGTGCTGCTCTCCGACGCGCTGCCTACCGCATATCATGCTACGGAACTCGCGCGAGTTGTGCCCGGCGACACCGTGGTGATCTACGGCGCGGGAGCGATCGGGCTTCTGACGACGATGTGCTCCTTCATGCGCGGCGCGCTAACGGTCTACGTCGTCGATGCGGTTCCTGAGCGGCTGGACAAGGCCGGAGAACTCGGAGCCCGCCCTATTGACATGCGCGATGGCCAGGCGGTCGAAAGGATCCTCGAACAGATTGCCCGCGACCGATCCGGCGTCGCGTGGCGCGGCGAGGAGGCAAACTTAGGCGCGACGGTCTGCATCGACGCGATCGGGTTTCAAGCACGAGATCCCATGGAGTTTGCGGTTGAACAACCATCGAAGGTCATTCGACGATCTCGCCACCCTCATTGCGCCCAACGGCCGGCTGGCCATCGTGGGCGTTTTCCTTGACAGCGACCCGAAAGCGACGACCGCGCCCGCGCAGCATGGCGATTATCTGATCCCGTGGGGCACGCTGTTCAAGAAGGGCATCAGTATTGGGATGGGCCGCGATCATGATAAGCGTTACAACGATCACCTCCGCGATGCCATCGTAAGCGGGCGGCTCAAACCTAGCGATGTCGTTTCACATCGGCTACCCCTTCGTGACGCCGCCGACGCATTTGTGAAATTCGATGCCCGCACTGACGGCTACGTCAAAATTGTGCTCGAGCCCTGAATGGAGTGGAAGTTGTCGCCAAGCCTTCTTGCCGGCTGAAGGTTAATGATGAAAGAAGCGGGATGCAAGAAACGGCCAAAGCCGTTGGCCCATGAACATCCCCACGAGTCCGATGAGACCGAGGAATGGCGGCGCCGGCGACGGCAACTTCACCATACTGAAAACAACACCAACGGCAAGGCCGGTACCAAATGCAAGCAGCAGCGCGCTGGACGAAACGGTTTGATCGCTCATGCGGGAAGTCGCTACGCCGGCGCGCCGGCGAGGTCATTCCGAAGAATTTAGGCGTTCTCCGTGAGCGCTGCCTCGACATTGAGCTCGTGCGCGGCGTTCGTCACGGCTGAGTAACCAATACGGAGCGCCGAGTTTCGAGGCGGTGCTCAGAGAGTAGCGGCCGTTCGCGCCGTTTCGTTTGCCAGCATCTGTGAGTACCGTTGCTGCGTACGCTCGGCCTCGACGTGGTCGTACGCTCTGGCGGCTTCACGGGCGAGCTCTTTGAGCAACTCGACCTCGTCGGGATCGAGTTGCGCTCCGTTAGCGTGCGCGCCGTAAAGCGTGAAACTTACGAGTTCGTGACGCACTGAGACAGGTACGCCAAGTGTATAAATCGCCGCGTTTTCCGTATCGAGATGCGAACGGATCTCGTCGAGCCAGACGACGCTTTCGTCGGCAAGCAGCATGCGTACGAGCAGGTCGTTGCGATCGAAGCCGGGTGGAGCGACCATCGTTTGCCGCGCGGTCGCAGCCCCTTCGTAGCGAGTGCCGGCTTCAGAGCGGCGGTAGAGAGCCGCGGCAGCCAGATCGAGCGCGTCGACTGGTATCTGAACCAGGCCATCGACTATTGCCGTCTCGTCGCTCGCATAGGGAAGCGCCGAAGCTGCTCGCCGCAAGTGCTTCTCGGCGAGCCGGCGACGGCGGAAGAACACTGATTCAACGATGCGTTCGACGAAGCGGTTGATGCGGTCGAGCAGGAAGCCGATTCCGATCGTTGCCAACAACTCCAGTCCAATCGCAAGCCGTCCGATAGCGACAACGCGCGAAAAGAACCAGTCTAGGATTGAAACTAACGCCACGACTCCCAACGACAGAATGCCGTATACCAACGCGCGGTTGAGCACGAAGTTGACGTCCAGGACGCGCAGCCTAAAGACGGCGTAGGCGATGCAGATCGGCATCAGTACGACCGCGAATCCGATGACTTGACCGACCGCAAAGGGGACGCCTGGAACGAAGTAGATCGCATACGCGAGGAAAGAAGCGAGGGTTCCGATTGCCAAAAACCCCCAGCGCTGTCGATCGCTCGGCGTTGCCATCGAAACGTTCTTAGCGAGAATCAAGCCGGCGATAATGAACGCCGCGAGAGGAATCACCGTGCTCGGAATGACGTCCCATGTGGGAACCGATTCGGCTCCGCGGTAATAGACTTGCCATTCGAAGACATACAGCCCATATGCGAGTGCGAGAAAAGTCCAAATGAAGGGATCGACGCTGCGTCGCCAACCCGCCACGTCTCCGTTAGGAAAGCGCAAGATGAAGGGCAGCAGCGGCAACACACTCCAAGGGCCGAAGACCGTGCTGAGCAGGAACGTGAGTACGGCGTACGCCGCCTGGAGAGAGCACGTGAGACCAATACATAAAGACGGGGCTTGTACCGAAATAACCAACGGCGAAAACATAGAACGTCCACGACATCACCGACGGCCGTAGGAAGACTAACAAGAAGGCTACGATCAGGAAGAGAGTTGCGGGAAGGTACGCGAGCACACCGCCGATACGCTGCCAAAGGCCGAAGTTTGGATTCGCAACGGCGGTTACGATCGCTGAGTATGTAACGTTATTGCGTTCGAAAGTTAGCGTCTCGCGTTCGCGCGGGTACGCCGAGCGCAGGCGTGCGGAAATTTCGTAGTCACCGCGATCCACGAGGCGGTCGCCGATGCGTATGCCGGCGCGGTCTGCGGGTGAACCCTTTTCGATACTCACGACCGTGACCGTGCGAGGGGGAAGCGTCAGGCCGAACGTGCCTTCGCCCCAGTTCTCAGCGAAATCGACATGTCCGATCGGCAAATAGTAGATGGCGACGACGAAAAGCGTGACGAGTATTAGAAGTCCGCGCGCGAGAGCCTGGCGCATCGCGCCATCTTTGCCGCGCGGCCGCGTTGCGCCCCTTTAGAGGGGATCGGCGAATGCTCGACCCGGACAGATGCGCCTGCAACACGGCAAAACCCGTATGTCAAAAAGCGGGCTTCGCAATAAGGTACGGCCGATGAATAGCTTCGAAGCTTTGCTTTCCTGGTTACACGCCGCTATGCCACTGCAACGACTCTTGCTGCGTGCATCGGCGAACTGCCCATGCTTGCGTTTTGGTTCGGATCGTTTGGAGCGCGACGGTCGTATCGAACTCTGGCGGATGGATGTACAGCGCTACTCTACGTAGTACACTTGACCGGTCTGAGCGCCTTCGACGCTCTTGGCGAAAGCGAGGGCAACGCGCTTGCGCGGAACGCCTTCGCTGCCAGGAAAGTATGGGCCGTACGCTTCCATCGATTCGCGCAGTACCGTTGGGCTGACGACGTTGATCCTCGTTCCAGCGGGGAATTCGAGAGCGGCCGAACGCACGAACGACTCGAGCGCACCGTTTACGAGCGAAGCGCTCGCACCGTATCGAATGGGATCCTTGCTGAGCGTGCCCGCGACGAGCGTCACCGAACCTCCGGCGTTCAAGTGCTTCGCCGCCTCCAACGCGAGATGAACCTGGCCCATTAGCTTGTTGCCGATTCCGACCTGAAGCTGTTCGGGAGTCATCTCGAGCAACGGACCGAAGTGCACGCTGCCGGCGGCGCTTACGAGCGCGTCGACCTTGCCCACCCTTGCAAAGAGGTTGCGAATGCTTTGGAGATCGGCGATGTCGACCTTGTGTTCGCCATGCGACCTTCCCGCAGCGACGATTTCGTGCCGTTGCTTGAGCTCGTCGACGACCGCGCTGCCCATTGTTCCGTCGGCACCGATAATGAGAATTTTCATACTCGACCGAACCGGCGCCCCCGCCCTGAGGTTGCAAAAGGCTTAAATATCTGCTTATTGACGTCACTCAGGGAAGCGCACCGTGCCGCGCTTTTATAGCCACCATCGGCTAAGGCGGCGATGCCAGGAATAGCTCAACGAGGAAGGCAGGCGGAGCGATGGCCCAAACGAGTCCAACGCCGGGCCGAGCTCAGTTGGTCGGCTCTCCTTTTTCCGCCGAGTGCGCGATTACGGCGCCAAGCTCGAGGCAAAGAACGCTACTCAGTCATTGTGGCGGGGGATTTACGTTCTTCGCGCTAATCGCCGCCCCCGTCGGCCGGAAGTTTTGGGACACCGGTAATGTTTCAGTAATTAGTCGGCGCGCCGCCGGCTGGATACTGCCAACGATTTTCGGTAGTGCTGGTGTAGCCGCAATACTCGTAATCGCCGCCGACGGTGTACCGTTTGCCGTAGGCAGCAACCACGCCCTGAATCATGTCGCAGACCGGACCGCCGTTGTAGTTCTGGTAGTTGGTTGCCTGACCAAGAACACCGCTTCCTGAGACCTGATAGCTGCACGCAGCAATTGTATTGCCGCAGCGCTGGTCGAACAGGACCCAGCTATCTTCCGTTTGGTCCCATTGCACGGCACCTGGAAAGTAAATCGTTCCGCCACTGAGTTTGATGGTGCGGCATTTCGACGCACCGCAGCGGGAGAACATGAACTGTTTTAGGTCGTTTCTGCCGTCAACCCGGAGATCGCCGGAGCTGTCGTAGCCGAGGAATGAATAGAAGTACTGTTTTGGGTTAGTTAGGATGGTCGGGCTCGACGAGGGGCTCGTGAAGATCAAAACCTGGCCGTGACCACTCAAGCCGGTGAAGTTCGCGACGGCGAGATCACCGTTGAGCGGATTGACGGCGCAGGCAACCGGGTAGCCGTACGCGTCCGCATAGGTGTTGAGTAAACTTCCGGTGTGCGAATACTCCTCTACCTGCGTCGCTTGTGTATCGGCGACGTAGACGTTCCCGTGTGTGTCGGAACATTCACCTTGCGGCTGATTGAATCCGGTGAGCGTGCCCTTGAGATTCATATCTGGCATGGTGAATATGTAGACGTCGTCGGCGGTGATGTCCGAGACGAAGAGGAGTCGCGGCGCTCGCTGCACCTCGGGTGAAACCCACGACTTCTGATGGTCCGGGCGCACGTTGCCGATCCACTTCACGCCGACGAATGTATCGCTCGGATCAAGAGCGTGGCGCGTCACTGCGGAACTCGGCGTAAGTCCCGACGATTGCGATCCGCCCCCGTTACAGCCGGCAAGTAATGCCGTGGCAGCAAGCATGCACAATACCACGACTTTGGTCTTGAGAAACTTCATTCAAAAATGGCTCTTTCTTGGTTGTTTGCTTGATGGGCCACGAAGTTTTAACGTTCGGCCGACCCGTTCGGTTAATACGACAGCCAGCTAGGGCTCACCTGCTTTAATCCTCGCAGTTCGAGCAACGACCCTAGGTCTGAAACTGGGGTGTCCGCGTGGTGGACAGTGTTGTAACTCTGCCGAAACTGCGACGTTCGATAGTAAGGCGGACTAGCTCTCGCGCTAGGTATTCCAGCGCGTCGTCGGGTGGTTGCACGGTCTTCTCGCTCTGGCAGAGCGTTGCAACTTCGAGCTTCGCTGCTCTAACCGAGAGATTGTCGTTTCGACGGGCGGTGCTTTTCGGCTGAGGTTTTCATGCGATTCCAAACGCGATTTATGCCGGTCATGGGAGTCCCTTTCGTAGTTCGGCGTCATCCGAGGCATGGGAGTGAACAAGTCCAACGTCAAGGCTCGAGTTCGATCGCCCGAAGCAGCGAAGGTCACGCGCAATTTGGGAGAAAGCATTGCGGTCGGGGCGAGAGGGTTAACGCTGGTCGGCTTAGGCAACAGCTGCGACCTTGTGTTGAAGAGCCCACAAAACAGGCCGCCCCATCCCGATACACCGCGTAACGGTGGGCAGCCCTCTGAAGAGTGCCTAGAGTCGCTGTAGCTTTATTATACCACGCTTTGTGACAAAACGGTCGGCGTAATTTGGGATCGCGCTCAATGTGGTGCCGCATCGGGCGCTTCTTGTATTGCGGGTGCGGCTTGCGGAGCCTGGCACCCTTCCAGGTGTTGCACGACGCTATGTCGTATCGTCATGGTCTCACCCTGATACGCCTTGTCCGCAACCTCAGCCGGCCAATCCGCATTTTCGCGAGAGAACAGGTCGGCCCCAGTGAATCACCAGTTCCGCGAGATAGCTCTTGAAGGCGAGTATGATCTTGCCGATAGGGAAGCCTTGGCGACGCTCTTCGGGGGCCTTCGCGCAGACGGTCCAGCCACGATCAACATGACCAAGGTCACTTACCTCGATGCGACGATGCTCAGCGAGTTAGTGAAGCTGGAGTCTCGCTTCAGAGGGCACCCGATTACGTTACTCGTTCGCAGCAACAGCATTCGCCGCGTGCTTCGAATCGTACGATTCGACCAGCTATTCGAGATACTCAGTGCCTAATACAAGATTCAACTGACCTTTGGCTGCGCGCCACTATCTTCGGTGTAGCAGAGGTATGGCTGGCCCTAGCGTTCGCGCTTCGCGCTCGTTTCCGCGCAAATTGTCGTACCGACATTACGGAGCGATCTTGAAGACGATTCCGTCGCCGTGTTTACCGCCGTAGAACGTGGTGCCGTAGAGTTCGCCGTTGAGGTTGACGAGGCTGCCGAGCGGGTCTGAACCATCCGGGGCGACTCCCGTGAAGCTGTGCAGCAGTCGTTCTTTACCGGACGTGGTCATCTTGTAAACCGTTCCTTGATTGTATTGGCCGCCGGACGACGTCGTGCCGTACAGCGTGCCGTTGACGGCGATCAAGCCTGCCCGCGGGTCTGCGCCGTCCGGGCTCCTTTGAAGCTGTAGATGACTGTTCCGCACCGGACGGGGTGATCTCGTAAACCGTTCCGGAACTGTATGTACCACCGCCCGACGTGGTGCCGTAAAGCTTGCCGCCGAGGGCAAGTAGGCGCGCATACGGGTATTGCGCCATCGTTCGGATAGCCTGTGAATTTGTGGAGGACGTGATCTGCACCCGATGGTGTCACCTTGTAAACGATGCCGTAGCCGTAGGTATTATCTTTCGTTCCCCCTTGATATGTGGTGCCGTAGAGCGTGCCTCCGAGCGCGGCCGGCGGCGCATAAGGGTATGCGCCGTCAGGCGATAACGTGAAACTATGGAGGACTCGTACCTTGCCGGACGTGGTGCAGCCGTAGACGGTTCCGTAACTACGCTTTCCACCTTGGTAGGTGGTTCCATACAGTGTGCCGTTTAAGGCGACCACGCCCGCATATGGGAATTCGCCTTGACTCGATTGGAAGCTGCAAACGATGTGCTCTGCGCCGGCCGTGCTCGCCTTGTAAACGGTCCCGTAGTCTGCAGGCGCACGGCCGCCATAGTACGTCGTGCCGTAGAGCACACCGCTTCAGACGATAAGCGCGCCATATGGCTCCGAGCCGTCTGTTGCTCGAGCTTCCCGTAAAGGTGTGGAGTACGCGCTCGGCGCCGGACGTGCTCACCTTGTAGAGGACGCCGAAGTCATGCTTACCACCAAGCTCCGTCGTGCCGTAGAGCGTGCCCTTGATGGCGACCATACCCGCATAAGGGTTTTGGCCGTCCGGATTTCCTTTGAAGCTGTAGAGCGACTTGAAGCCGCCGGCCATTGGCACTTCTCTCGCAAACGAGCGTGCCCGGTACGACGGGAAGCGGCGACGACTACCGTGTGTTGCGAACAACCCGCGGCAGTGCTGAGAAAAAGCACTATGACCACACGAGAGAAGCGCATCGTGAAACCTCCGGCGAGCCCTTTTATGCAACCCTACCGCCGCGGCGTAAGAGTCGCAGTAGGGGAAACCCTACGTTTTTCGGCGGGAGGACCGTGGGGTTTCCCCTACTGCGCTGACACGCTCGCCGCAGTTACGCTTGAAGTGAAGACGGCGACTCGGGCCCGTAGCGCCGGAACTCCGCGGCGAGCTTGGCGCGCGACGGGATTTCGAGTTTGCCGTAGATCGAACTGAGGTGCTTTTCGACGGCCTTGACCGAGATCGACATTGTGGCGGCTACTCAGGCGTTCGTTGCGCCGGCGGCAATCAGCTGCGCGACTTCTGTCTCGCGCGGTGAAAGTGTACCGGCGAGAGCGCGTCGCACCAGCGTCTTTCCGCAGACCACGACTCAGCGCCGCTCCGCGCATCCGCGAATTCGCGCCGATTTGGCGGTAGATCGCGAGCGCATCGTCCGCGCGGCCCGCTAGCTCGAGCGCTTGTGCTTCCCAAAATAAAAACCCGAGATCTTCCCTGAAATGCTTTGCAGCAAGGGATGCCCGCTTTCGCGCTTTCGAGCGCTTCGCCGGAGCCAACGGCAACGATAGCGTCAAAGAGCGGCAGGGCGGCGCGGCAGACACGATCCTGCGGCAAACCGGCGCACGTAACGAGCTGCCCGCGCACCTTTGCCTGCAAGGCACGGTCGTCGCTTCGCGCGAGGCGGCAAGATAGAGCGTAAATAGGGTGCGAGCCCCTTCGTCGTGCTCGAAGGCTTTCGCAATGATTGCGTCAGCCTCTTCTCCGTGCCCGAGTCTGCCTCAAACGCTCCGCCGTTGCTGCCGCTAACGGCGCCGGCATCACGCGCCGCATTCCAGGCGCGAAATGACGTTCGATCAGCGTCGCGTCTTCCAAAATAAGTCCCAAAGTCAAACCCCAGCCACTAATGAGCGCCTGTAGATCTTCCGCTTCGACGGGCGTGCGCATCTCTTCTTCGAGAAGTCGGCATGCCTCGGATAGATTGCCGAGCAGCACATGGTACATGATGGAGGTAGCGTGGACGAACCGAGAAATGAATTGCAAATTTGGCCGCCGAACCAGTTCCGCGCATTCTTCAATGCTGTATTTGGCTTCTTCGAGATAGCCAAGTTGCGTCAAACCCGAGGCAAGATTGGATAGAATAACGCTCGGCTCGTTGACAAGACCGCCCTCGAGGTAGCAGCGAATGCCGAGTTGCATCAACTCTCGATAACGATCGACGTCGCAATCGCGTGCTGCTAGACCGCCTTGAAGTGCGTAATACAGGCCGGCCGTCTTAGGATCGTCGGTCTGCGGGTTTACCTTTATCCCTTCGAGCATTGCTGCGCCGCGGGAGTAGTCGCCTCGAAGAATGTGCAGCTGCGCCAGAAACACGTCGCATCGGATGGCGAGCGACACGCACTCAGGGTCGTTCAGCCGTCTACGCATGTCCAGCACCGGTTGCGCGCAATCCGGGGCTCCCAAAGAGAACATGACGGCTGAGAGCTCGATGCGGGCGTCACATTCACCGGTGAGGTCGTCGGCGCGCCGAAATGCGTCCTTTGCCTGCGCTATGGGTTCGAGCGCGAGTTGTTTGAGACCGACGCGCCCATAGCATTTCCCCAAATTTAGAAGTGGCTGCGCGGCCCGCGGCGACGTACGGTCGACGTAAGAAAGCGCATACGAATACGCTCGCGCAGCATCCTCGTGTGCGTATACCGCCATGGCCGCGTCGCCTGCTCGAACGCCGTATAAGAAAGATTTATAAGGGTCCTGTGCCGCCCACCAGTGGTATGCGAGCGCCTGACTAAGACGATTGTTGCGATTCGTCCCTTCCAGTGCGATAGCCGCCCGTCGATGGATATCCTGCGCCTCACTCTCCAAAAGCGTTGCATAAATCGCCTCCCGCGTCAAAGCATGGACGAACGAAAACTCGTTAGATTCTTCCTCGACCACGATGTGTTCGTCACGGGCGCGCCGCAGCGCTGAAAGAATCGCGCCGCGTGGAAGGCCTCCGATCGATTGGAGGAGCCTTAACGGAAAGCGGCGCCCAATGACGGCGGCTTGCGCCAGCACTTCCCTGTCGCGCGGATCAAGGCGCTGAAAGCGTTCGCGTACGAGCGAACCGATTGCAACTGGCAGCTTGCGGCGCTCTGCGGTGCGTTGTCCTTGCAACGCCGCATTCCGCAGCAGCTCTTCAGCGAAAAACGGATTGCCTTCACAGCGGCGCACGATCTCTCGTTGGGCGTCGCTCCCGATGCCATCGGCGGCTTCGTAGAGGAGCTGAGCTATTATGGAATCGGGAAGGCGCTCGAGAATGAGGTGCGTCGTCTGGGAGAGCCGATGCAGACGTACGAGGGTTTTGAATGCCGGAGAATCTTCATCGGGCTCACCAGTCCGCTGCGTCGCAACGACGAGCAGCCGCATCGAGCGCGCGCTCGAGGCGATTGCCTCGATTAGATCGAGCGTATCGGATCCCGCCCAATGCGCGTCTTCGATCAACATCACGAGCGTGCGCCGCTGCGCCAGCGTTCGAATCTGGCGCTGAATTTGCGAGAACTGCTCCATGCGGCTCGACGCGCGCCCGATGAGGGAAGGGGCGCCCGAGAGAACCGAGATCGCATCGAGGACAGCCGAATACGGGCGGTCGGGAGATTCCGAGCATTGGGCCACGGCCATATGCAGACGTGCCGAGTCGAGGCATCTGCGGAACTCCGCGAGCAGACGCGACTTGCCGGCGCCGGCATCGCCGGAGACCAAAACCAGTCCACCTCGCCCCGCGCTCGCTTCCCGCCGCCTCTGGAGAAGATGCGACAATTCGTCGGACCTTCCTAAAAAGGAACGAAACGCAACCGACGTCGGCAGCATACCCACCGCCAATGTGCGCCGCGCCGAGGTGCCGGGCCTTTTGGTGCTCTTCAAAGGGATGCACAGCCGCAAGCAAGGGCCAGCGGTTTGCCTCGGAGCCTATAGGGCTTGATAGGCTGCCGACGCATTTCCGCGATTCCGTGCTGCCGGCATGCGGACGAGGTCATTCCGAAGCGGGTTGCCGTTAGAGCCAGAACGGTGCGGGGATAAGCGTATGCATGAACGCGTCTGAAATCTTCCGGGGTAAAACCTTTGGTCTCGGGCGGCGTGCCGTTCGGCAACGAGTTCGCGTACGTCACCGATGAGGATCGCGTACGCTACAATCGAAGCCGCATGGAACGCCGGGGTGCGCTACTACGACACCTCGCCATGGTACGGTCTGGGACTTGCAGAGCGGCGTCTGGGCACCTTTTTGCACAAACAAACGCGCAGCGAGTACCTCCTCTCCTCGAAGGTCGGTAAATTACTCACGGCGTCGCGCGACAACAATGCGAAAGAGTACTTTCCGTTCACCCCTTCGCCGAACAATCTCCATTACGACTACACCGCCGACGGCGTCAAGCGCTCGATCGAAGACAGCCTGCAGCGGTTAGGCGTCGACGCGCTCGACGTCGTCTTCGTTCACGATCTCTCGCCGGATAATCCGTGGCTACCGGGGCCGTGGGAAGAGCAGTTTGAGATCGCGCGCAAAGGCGCGTTTCCGGCGCTGAGCAAGATGCGCGACGAAGGCGTGATCAAAGGCTGGGGGCTTGGCGTCAACTCACCCGAACCGATTCTCAAGCTGATGGACGTCGCCGACGCGAACGTCTGTCTCCTGGCGCGTCAATATTCGTTGATCGATCATGAGAACGCGCTGCATCAGGTCTTTCCGAAGGCGCGCGAGCGCGGAATGGCGTTTGTCGTCGGCTCGTCGCTCAACGCCGGCTTCATCAGCGGCAGCGCGCGCTTCAATTACGGCAAGGAGAATTATAAGATTCCCGCTGAGGTTATCGAGAAGCGCGACTCGGCTGCGTGCGGTTGCGGCGCGGTACGGTGTCGACCTTCGCACGGCCGCACTGCAGTTTTCGATCGCGCCGGACGTCGCGGCCGCACTGGTTGTCGGCTGCGCGAATCCGCAGCAGGTGCTCGCGGACTACACGTCGCTCAAGACGAAAATTCCGCATGCGTTCTGGTCGGATCTTCGATCCGAAGGCTTGATCGAAAACGACGCCCCGGTACCGTCCGAAGACTAAGTGTCTCGGCAACCGCTGCACCCGCATGCGGAACGGCCCACGCTTCGCATTGCCGCGGAAACAAAAACGCCAAAACTCGATGCAGCGTAAGGCGTTTCCGGGTACTTCCTTAGAACCATGCGCTGACTGCGAGGCAGATTGCGCGCTTTCGTTCATGAGCAGCGGCGAGGCCGATATTATCTTTAAAAATCGTAAGAAAACTCTTAATTCATTTCTATGCATTGCGGCAATCAGGCGACGCTCGCCTTCAACGCGCGTGAGGACCGAATCCGAGGTTAGCACCGCTAGCGCTCGAACTATGCGATTGCGCCTCCCTCGACTGCTTACTCTCGTCGATCTAAAGGCGCGACCGCAGCCGGCCGTTTCGCAAGAATCAAACTTTGACTCCAAACCCCTTATGAAATAGGTGCGTTTTTGGTGAACATGAGGGGCTCGAACCCTCGTGTCACCTAGCGCTCGCTTTGTTGTCGACGCGTAATTACTTTGCCGGTCTCCTCGCCGCCGCTTGTTAGGTAGCGGTTAGATTTGAGCGCGTTCGACTGCTTAATGCGTGAATCGAAATCCTCGATTTGGCTTACGGCTTCACGATTTCTTTAATTCTTTATAGAAGAAATGCATCTATGAAGTCAGCCGCGCTCTCGACGCCATATCGAATTCCAATGCTGCATCTGCGCTGGATACCGATTGTGGACACGCTTGTGCTGCTCTTTGCGGCATTCGTTTTTATGGTCTTCGGAAGTTCATGCAATGCGCACCGGACTCACTGCAACCAATGCCGCGCTGGCTCAAACGAATCAGCGGCTAAGCGCCACTTATCAGACTCTCGAACTGATGAGTGCGAAACTCTCTATGACCAATCGCCAACTTTCGCTGACGAATCGCCTACTCTCGTCCACGAATAGTCAGCTCTCCGCGACCAATGCAAAGCTCACCACGACCAACGCCGCACTGATCTCGATGCGCGTCGAGCTAGGCGCCATGTCTACGACGCTCGGTTCTATGCGCACCGGCATCGACGCGATGGCGCGAAAAATCGCCCACGCAAAGCTGCTTTTCTGATGCTAAGCATGGCCGAGCGATCGAGCGCCCTCGAGCTTATCGATGCTCCAGTCGAATCGGAGCACGAGCTCGCGGAAAGCTTCGCAGATATCAGCGCTGATCAATCGGCGTTTCGGCGGTACGGCCGTTGCGCGCTTCGGCTTGTGCGATCTGAAACCGCGTTCGCTCCTTGACGTTGGCGCGGGGCTTGGGGATATTTCGCGAGCTATTTGTGACGGCGCTCGCCGAGAGGGACGCCCGCTAGTGATTACATGCATCGACAGCAACGCACGGCTCGTGCGGCTCGCGCGCGAGCGCCATACGGATGTTCCAGAGATGACGTTCCTCACTGGCGATGGGGCCGCTTTACCCTTTGAAGATGGCGCTTTCGACGTGGCGATGTGCAATTTGACGCTTCATCACTTTGCGCCCGATGGGGCGGTACGGCTGCTGAGGGAGCTTCGCCGTGTTTCGCGGATCACGCCGGTCGTTACGGATCTCGTCCGCTCCCAGCTCGCACACTTAGCGGCATGGACGTTTAGCCGCATCTTTACCCGCAACCGCCTGACGCGTCACGATGCGCCGCTATCGGCGCGACGCGCTTATACGCGCGCCGAAGCCGTATCGTTGGCCCGAATCGCCGGCTGGCGCGCGCCGCGTACGCAAACCTTTCGCTTTATACGCATGGTGCTTCGTGATGATGAAACGCTTTGATGTCGCGATCGTCGGATCGGGACCCGCGGATCAGCCTGCGCGTTGCGGCTCGCGCGAAGGGGCGCACGCGTAGTTTTAATCGACTCGCATCCCTTCCCGCGCGCGAAACCCTGCGGTGAATATCTCAACTTAGGCGCAATTCGTGAGCTCTACGATCTCGGGCTCGGCGACGAGCTCGCTTCAAAAGCTGCAAGACTTGAGGGGATGCGCCTTTTCGTCCACGACGAACTCGCGTCGTTTCCTATTTCGCCGCCCGCATGGTCGATCGCGCGCTTGCGGCTCGATACCACACTGCGCACTGCCGCGCTTGCGGCCGGCGCTGAGCCGGCGTTGGGGCGCCTGCAGCGCCTGGAAGCGCACGGCAATGGCGTGACGTTGTGTTTGAGCGAGCGTGACGGCGGCTCACTGCTTATCGACGCCGGTTACGTCGTCGGAGCAGACGGTATGCGCTCGACGGTTGCGCGCCTGTGCGATCTCAGCAAACCAGTGCAGAACGGTTTCTTTGCGATCGTCGGTCATCACCCGAATATGCCGCTGAATAAGTGGATTGAAATTTATACCACCTCAAGCGGCTATTTGGCCTTCAATCCGCTGGATGCCCAAAGCGCGAACGTTGTTTTCGTTCTGCACCGTAACGATTTGGCGGGGTCCGGCGGCACGTTGCAGTCAGTGCTTCGCAGCTTTTCCGAGCGCGTGACGCACGGCCGCCGCGTCGTCGACGATGCGCAATTTCACGCGCAGCGCCGCGCCATAGGTCCGCTCGCGCATCGCGCGGTGCGGCCGTTTTCAAGCGTGTGCTGCTGATCGGAGACGCCGTTGCTTTTGTCGACCCTTTCACCGGTCAAGGCGTTTATCTGGCGTTGGCAGAGGCGCGCTTTGCGGCGAATGCAATCGGCGACAGCCTGCATGATCCGCGACGCGAACGCGATGCCTGGCGCGAATTCGCCTACGCGCTGCGCGGCGCGGTGGGTGAGCGCGACCTCATAGCACTGATGATGCGTGCCTTCGTGCACTTCGGCCCAGTGGCGCGCCGTGCGCGCACGCAGCCTGAGGCGCCGACCTGCAGATTTCGCGTTCTTGATCGACGCGGTTTGCGCAAAACGCCCGAGCAAAGCGCTCGAACTCGCCGGCGCACTGGGCCACGCGCTGCGATGATTTCGACGGTCAACACTATCGCCATTGAGGCGCCTGCTCGGCTGATCTACGAGCTTGCGAGTGCGACGGAGCTATGGTCGAACCTTCTTCCCCACTATCGCTTCGTTCATATCCTTTCTGGCAACAGCATCGAGCGCACCGTCGAGATGGGCGCTCGGCGCGGAATTGTCCCGGTGCGTTGGGTTGCCGTGCAGCGCAACGATGTGTTGACGCCCTCGATACGCTTTCGCCACATCCGCGGTTGGACCGCCGGCATGGAGGCGGTGTGGCAGTTTCAAGAGCGCAACGGCGAAACCACCGTCTCGATCTCGCACGCATTAGACTTTGCCTTTCCAGTAGCGTCCCGAGTCATCGAAAAGTACGTCGTCGCGGACTACTTCATCGATGATATCGCGACGCGGACGCTAACAACGTTCAAACGGTTGGCGGAGGAAATCGCCCGTGGCTAACCATCGCGTCGTAATTACCGGGCTCGGTCTCCTCACGCCGCTTGGGATCGGAAAGACGAGCTTTTGGGAACGACTACTCGCCGGTGAGGTCGCAATTGACACGGTCACGCGGTTTGATACGTCTGGCTACGCATCGAAAATCGCCGCCGAAATCCGCGATTTTGATCCCGCGGATTACATGGACCGGCGCCGACTGCAATGGACTGATCGTTTCTCTCAGATGGCGGTCGTCGGCGCTCTGCTCGCCTGCGACGACGCGCGACTGACACTGAATGGAAATGCCGACGTGGGGGTATTTATCGGTTCGGCGCTGGGCGGCATCGCGTATGCAGAAGAGCAGATCGCGGCTTTTCACGATCAAGGTTTGCAGGCAGTTCATCCGCTTTTGACGCTGTCGGTCTTCGGCGGTGCAGCGCCGTCGAACGTTGCTATCGAACTGGGCATCCACGGTCCCACGACCGCAAACGCTAACTCGTGCGCGGCCGGCGCGATCGCCATCGGTGAAGCCTTTCACGAGATCCGATCGGGCCGTGTGCGCGCCGCAATTGCCGGCGGCGTTGAAGTGCCGCTTGCACCCTTGAGTTATGGCGCCTTCATCGTCGCGCGTGCGATGTCGACGCGCAATGGTGCCCCAAGAGAAGCTAGCCGGCCGTTCGATCGCGACCGTGACGGTTTCGTTATGGCCGAAGGAGCGGGATTGATCGTGCTGGAGCGCTACGAGGATGCCGTCGCGCGTAACGCTCCCATTTACGCCGAAATCGCCGGATTCGGAACGTCGAACGACGCCTATCACATGGCGGCGCCCCTCAAAGATGGCTCGCAAACCGCGGCGGCAATCTCGGGCGCACTCCGTGACGCCCGTCTCGCTCCAGATGAAGTTGAAGCCCTCAACGCACACGGATCCTCAACGCCGCTCGGCGATCGTGCCGAAATCAATGCTTACCGCGTCGTCTTCGGTGAACGCGCGGCGAAAATTCCGGTCAGTGCGACCAAAGGGCAGCACGGACATGCCCTCGGCGCGACCGGTGCATGGGAAATCGCGGTTTCAGCACTCACGATGGCTGAAGGCCGCCTACCGGCCGCCGTTAACTTCCGTCAGGGCGACGAAGATTGTCCGATCGATTGCCGACGCCAGGTCACTGCGCTACGTCCGCGCGTGCTACTCAGTAATTCTTCGGGTTTTGGTGGCATCAATGCGGCATTGGTCTTAAAGAGTGCATAATATTTGCGCTCGGCGGAAGGCGCTCCTTTGCCATCATAGTCAGTATATATGTAGCAAAGTTTGCTTGCAGCTCGGGCGCCTGAAGCGGGCGCGGGCGAGTCGCCGACGCGAGGCTGAGGCTCGCAACGTGCTGCGGCAATTTCATGCGATCTTCCTGAAGGGTGTAGTGCGGTTTGATTTCGCTAGCATTGAGACGGCGGAATGAACAAAAGTGTGAATGTGCTTCCTTGTTGTGGCACGGAGCATCTTAGTTATGGTTCCACGTTCCCCCGTCTGCAAAGTTGACTGCCGTGACTGAGCAGGATGTGGCTTCGGTGCTCGCGAGTCGCAAGGTATGATTGATTGTGACACCTGGGCTGAACGTTCCAACGTCGCTTACAGTCGCGCCGTCGTTGAGCGTGAAGGTCACCCGCGAGATCGGCTCGGGCGCCGTATCGGAAAAACGCACCTGTAGAGCGTATGTGCCGACAGTGGTATCGCCGGCATCGTTACCCGACGGGACGATGATGGGCGTCGATACTTCGCACTTCGCCAGCTTGACCGGTGGCGCCGACGAAAGGCCAATCAATGAACTTAGCATGAGAGAAATGAGCATGTTGTGACTCCTTTGTGTGAATTGACTTTTGTGCAGTTTAAATCGTAGGTTCGCAGCGCAAACGAATCGAGCCAGTGACTTCTTTCCGTGGCGCTGTCGTTAGAGCGGTGGTTTCGGAAGTGACCAGCGTAACCTGATTGTTTGCTACGTTTGTAGTGAGTGGTCGGTGATCGTTGCAGCATTGCGGGCGATCTCGACGCTGCGGTAGCCCGAGAACGCTCAGTAACTTGCTGCTTGGGACTTTCAAGCGGCCCGGGTTTGTCCGCGGTGCCCGGTGCGGGCTGCGGATACGCCGTGGAAGCGGCGGTTGCGAACCGAATGTTGCCGTCGGTGTGCTGGACGATCTGATGGATGTGTCCGTTGAGCACGGTGACCGCGTTGAAGCGGCGCAGCGCCGCCAGGACGCGCGAGCCGTCCTCCGTCGTCCAACCCCACGGCGGAAAAAGCGCGTAGAGTGGAACGTGCGCGAAGACGACGATTGGGGTCGAGCTTTTCTGCGCCGCGAGATCCTTCTCGACGAAATCGAGCTGCTCGGGACCGAGCTTCCCGTCGATTTCGAAGTTGAAGACGTTGACGAGCGAGAAGAAAGTGCACGCCGCCTTGGTCCCACGAGAACCATCCCTTGGGAGCGTCGCTTCGTCGGAAGGCCGCAAAGAACGCTCGCCGGCGTCACCGATGACGTCGTGCTCGCCGGGGAGAACGACGAGCGGAGCCTTGAGCGTACCGAGTATTTGTTTGGCGGTATCGAACTGTGCGGGCTTAGAAAGATGGGTCACGTCGCCGGTGTGGACGACGAAGGTTGGCTGGATAGGCATCGCATTGATCGCGTCGATGGTTTGTTGAAAGGTCCCAGCGACGTCTGGGTTTTCGGGGTGCGCGAAGCCGATGTGACTATCGCTGATCTGCACGAATGAAATTCCGCTACCCGCGGCTAGCGCTCGCTGCGCATTGAAGAGGCCGCTGCTCGACAAGGACCACGCGATGCCGGCCCCGGTCCAAGCAACGTGCTTGAGGAAATCGTCGCGTTTGATATTGGGCATCTTTTGAGCTCCTTTACTTTGCCGCAGCCGGTAAGACGACGATCGTCGCCTTCATATATGGATGCAGCTCGCAAAAATAGTTGTAGGTACCGGGCTTGGTAAAGACGTGCTGCCACGTGCCGGCGGTGTCGAGACCCTCGGAATCGAACGACTTGTCGGTCGCGGTCACCGTGTGCGCTTCGTCGTCATCGTTGACGAATGTGACGCGGTCGCCCACGTGGATGGTCAGGGCCGGCGGATTGTACTTGAAATCCTTGATGTGGACCGTCGCGACGGCCGGAAGCAGAGGCTGGAGCGGCGGCGTTCGCGCCGGCGGTGAGGGTGACGGCCAGCAGTGCGATTTGCAGGCCCGTAAATAATCTGCTCATGTGGGTGCATATGCCGCCGCCGGCATGGGCGGATGGGTCGAGCCATCCGAAACCGGGCTCGGCGGCATATCAAGGGTGTGAAACCGACAGGGCCGTATGTCATCCGCTAGATGGACGAGCTCGTCGAGGCCTTTGCTGCGCGCAGGCCCTCGGGCCTCGAGCAGGTATACGCGCTGTGGTCGCGTCTATTCTTCAGCGTTGCTCGCCATGTCATTTCAGATAGTGGCCGCGCGGAAGACTGCGTGCACGACGCTCTCGTGCGCGTATGGCGTTCGCCCAACCGCTTTGCAGGCAACCGAGAAATGTTAAAGGCATACTTGATTGCCTGTGTGCGTAACGAGTCGTTCGCGACGCTGCGGCGCGAGGGGCGCCGCGACGCGCGCGAGCTTAAGGCAGCCCGCCTTGGGCCGGTCGCTACGGTCGATCCGCCGGCGGTTGACCCAGTCGAGACGCAACGATTGCAAGACGCCCTCGGGCGGCTGCCCGAGGCACAACGGACGGCGCTTACGCTTGCGTACTATGGGAACAAGACGCACGTCGAGATCGCGCAAGAGTTGGGCGTTCCACTGGGCACCATCAAGAGCCGCATCTCGATGGCAATGCGCAAGTTGCAGATGGAACTCGCAAGCCCCGCAGGGAGCCGCTCGTGATCGAACATTTAGGCGAAGACGCGGAACTCTATCCGCTTGGTGTGCTCGACGACGAAGCGGCGCGCGATGTCGAGCGCCACGTAGCGACGTGCTCGGAATGTGCCGAGCGCGTCACACAAGCGCAAGCCGTCGCGGCGTCGTTGGCTGCGTCGTTGCCGCAGGCCACGCCATCTCCGGCCTTGGGGCGTCGTCTGCGCGAATCCGCACGACCGCAGCCGAGCGCCAAATTCCGCGCGAGCCTTTTCCCCTTCGCCCTTGCGGCGGCGTTCGCACTGGCTTTTCTGGGCCTCGGGTGGCAGCAGCTCGTGTTCCGCGCACGGCTGCAGAGCGAAGACGTCGCGCTCGTAACCATGGTCCATAGCCATTTCAACCACGTCTCGATGAGCCCGGAATCCACGAACCCCGTTGCAGCGAAGATTCTTTACGCACGAGATGGCTCGTGGATTTACATCATCGCCGATAAACCCGGCGGCCTATTGCATGCGGTCGCGCACACGGCGGCGGGGGCTGCCGATCTCGGTGCCTTGGGAAGTGCCGGCGAAACGGCGACGCTGCTGGTGCATCCGCGCGAGCGCATCCGGTCGATCACTTTGCAGCGCGCCGGCACGGACGTCGCCTCGGCGAGACTCGCGTACTAACGTATCGCCGAAGATACGCGAAAAACGACGCCGTTAGAGGGCCTTGCCCGACTCGGCTGCCGCTCCTTAAACTTTGCGGAGCTCTGGAAAGATTTCGTGCCCTTTCGAGTTCCGTACAACATGTCCAGCATGATGTTTTTGAGGCCTGGCGTTCCATAAAAGCGGAATCAATTACCCAGTTGTCCGGATACCCAGTTTCCGGATCGATGGAAGTTGGGACTCGTCGAAAAAGGCCGCCTTCGAATCATTCTTTTCTGCTAGTAAGAACCTCGATCGTTTTTGGCTCAATAGTGCGCACCAGCTTTTGCATCCGTCCGGGGCGTCGTTTCCGGCCGGAATCAGTTGACGCGGAACTCTTCTGTTCGTCTGCATCGTATTGTTGCCCAGTCCTATGCGACGCAGAGTTCTCCCCAAATTTTCCGCATTTTCGCCTAAGATAGACGAAGAAGGACGAGGTGTGACGGCCCCGTCCTTCTCAACCGCTTTCGCGCAAAACTCTTTAGCTAGTCACGATTTCCGCGCACTTTCGGTGGTGGAGATGGGGGGACTCGAACCCCCGACCCCTCACATGCGAAGTGATTCTGGGGCAAAAGACATTTCCACGAAAATGCCCCGCAAAAGGCGCAAAGCCTCATAGCCATCGAGGTTTGTCACGACGGTCATTCTCCGATCAAAACGCTCGACGCGCGCGGTGAGGATCTTTACGGCTGCTCTGTCAACCCGAATAGCGGCGATCTTGCAGTCACGAACCTTGGTTCCGCAAAAGGCTCCTATATGGGCGACGAGGTGCTCATTTACAAGGACGCGCGGGAACGCCGAAAGCGTTTAAAAATTCTCGCTTTATGACTTATTACTCCTGAGGGCACGACGACCACTGAACCTATTTATCGACGGCTACGGCACCTCATACAATTTTGAGTTTGCCGAGTTGCCCAAGGGGATAACGCGCTGCTGAGCAAGGAACCCCACGGGTTCGTTGCTTTCTGGAAGGATCCGGCCGGTGCCGAGTTCACCGATGTGATATTAGGTTTCAAGAACCCGAACGGTGTTACAGTAAGCCTGGCAAAGTAAAAGCCCTTAGGCGGAACGAGGTCCCGCTCTCGATCCGTGCGTCCAAGCGTGTCGCCCAACTGGTGGCCGCTCTTCTCGGCACTCGAACGGAATTCGTGTGGCCTTCCTAAGAGAGTCCCATTGCTTCGCATTGCCGCGGGCAGGTAGACATGTCCCGCTTTTATTGCTTCAGAGTGGTTGTACGGCAAAGTTGCGTCCGCTGAAGAACTCGCTCGCAGCATACTGCTGGCATTTCGCGGCTCAAACCTGCGCACGTATACCACCTGTTGAGGTAAGGCGAAGCAAGGGACCGCCAAGCGCCTGCCGAATGTTCGCCGGAAACCAGTGATGCAGAGCAAGGCACTTCTTTCGCGCCGCACCATTCGGGCAGATTGCGAGTGGAAGGCGTTAGCGTTCGCGAGGCGCGTGCTCGGGATGGTCCTTCGCGTTGTTCAGGCCGCCGCGACCGTCTTGTTCGCGCCCTTTGCAGCCTTCACGGCGCGGTCGCCACCACCGGTTGCCCAGAGGACTGGCGACCCTAGCGTGCAGGCCCTTGAGCTCCCGCGACTTCCGGCAAAAGGTGCCCAGGAGATCCTGGCCGCAAGGCTTCCCTTCGATCGGCATCATTCTGCCGAGCTCAACATTCCGGTTTCGGTCGTCGTCCCGCTTTGCGATGAGGAGGCCGTTCTCCCCACGTTAACTGAGAAGCTCCTCGAAAGCTTTGCCTCGTTCAACGCCGAGATTTTGTTTTGCGAAAATGGCAGCCATGATCGAACGCGAAAGATCGCGCGGGCGCTGGCTCTAAAGCACACTTGCGTGCGCCTCGTGACAATGGAGAGCGCGTCATACGGCGCGGCCATACGCCGAGGTATCGAAGAGGCTCAGACAGATTTTGTAGTGATCTTCAACGCTGACTGGTGGTGCAGCAGCTTCTTTTTCAATGCAGTTGTTCTCCTGCAGTCGGGTTACGACATCGTCATAGGATCTAAACGCCTAATAGCCGCAAATGACCATCGACCCTTTTTGCGTCGTGCTATTACACACTCATTTAATTTCTTTTTGACGATAGCATTTGGTTTCGAAGGGACCGACACGCACGGTATGAAGGCACTCCGACGATCGGCGATAATCGATAACGTGCGTAAATGCCGGACGTCAAAAGAAGTTTTTGACACCGAGCTCGTTCTGCGATGTCAGCGTGCTGGCGCTAAGATACGTGAGATTCCCGTTGAGGTGTTCGAGACGCGATCCCGACCTGCACCTCTGATACGGCTTATGCGGCGCATTCCATCGACGCTTCACGATCTGACAACGATTGCTCGAACCTTGTAAAAGGCCGAACGATCAAGGCGATCATGAATCCCGATGTGACGATGCTGACGCCCTACCGTTATCAGAGCTCCCCGGAGATGACTGGCGCCCAGGACTCCGCCTTAAATTGGTATAGCGCGCGGCTCGCCCGAGAACTGGAAGAGGTCGGCGTTAAGGTGACAGTGATCGGGCCGCGGCCTAACCGTACGCCCGCAACATGGCATGATGGAAGGGTCCACGTTTGCTCGGTTTTCGATCGCGGTTTTGCGAAGGCACCGATTCGAGCCTACCGACAGCTGCTTCGCACGAAATGCAACCTTCTACACGTCCAGCACGAGCTTTTTGCGTTCGGTGGACTGGCGGGCGCGCTGATGTTACCGCCCGTGCTGGCCGCTTTACAACGACGCGCGATTCCAATCTTAACGACGATCCACGGGGTCATTCCACTCTCGGAAGTCTCGGACGACTTCGTCCGAGCTAACCGTATCCCAGGAAATGCGGCGCTTGCCCGATTATTTTGGCGCGGCTTGATTCGAACTCTTGCACGTCACAGTACGCGCGTGCATGTTCACGAGCAGTTCCTCCGAGAGCTCTTAAATTCTGGAATATGGCCTGCCTGAAGCGAAGGTCGAGGTAATTCCTCTCGGTATCGAACCGCACGCTACTTTACCGAATAAGGCCGAGGCGAGGCGTCGGCTAAACGTGCCCGTCGGCGCGGAGCTAGTGCTTTTCTTCGGCTACATGTCCGCGTACAAGGGGATCGAATACTTGCTGGAAGAGATTCGACTCTTGCTACAGCGCCGCATGAATACCCACATCGTAATTGCGGGCGGCGTTCCATCGAGACTGAAGGCGTTTCTCGATCCAAACGGATACGTGCAGAGACTGGGTACCAACCTCGACCGCGTGCATTTTCGAGGGTTCGTGCCCTCCGAGCAACTGGACGACCTATTCGGGGCGACCGACGCTCTAATCTCCCTTACCAAATGCTAATATCTTCGAGCGGTCCACTCGCACTCGCCGCAGGATACCGGGTTCCCGTGCTCATGTCAACGGCGTTCCACCGAGCCTTCGGCGATGCGCCTGGACTCTTCGACCTTACAACCAATGCCCTCAGCCTTCGGATCAGTCAGTTCTACGACGATGCACGATTCAGAGAAGCCTGCCAAAGCTTCGTTGATTGGTTGCGCATTTCGAGAATGTGGCCGAGCGTCGCCACCCAATTTCGCGAGCTCTATGGACGTTTGTCCTCACGCGAGGCACCCTAGGGCCCCGATGCGAATTGGGATTGATGCACGACTGGTACTGCTGCAGCGTGGGATCGGCAACGCGGTCCGCAGCCTCGTAAGTGGATTGGCGCGTATTCCATCTGAGCACGATTTCTTCATCTACGTCGATACCGCTGAGGCCGCTCGCATGTTACCAACGGCATCTAACTTACACATCCGCATGCTGAAACCGCGCCTCTATCCCCTCTGCGAGCATATTGCTCTCCCGACGGCCGCTCGGCGAGATCGTTTGCACCTCTTGCATTCCACCGCAAACACCGCGCCGCTGCTCCTTCCGCCACTGTGTAAGCGCGTCGTAACCATCCATGATGCCATATTCTTCCTCCGGGAAAGCGCGGATCTCGCACTGTGGCATCGTGTCGAAAGAGCGTACTACCGGACGTTTGCTAAGCACGCCGCAAGGCATTCGGCAATCGTGATAACGGATTCGAAGTTCTCGCGGAATGATATTTCGCGTCTGGTTGGCATCTCGCGAGATCGCATGGTCGTTGTCTATCTGGGCATTGGCGAGCAATTCTTCGAACGCGGAGCGGACGCCAAAAACGCTGAAATGCCACGAGAGGTCACGCATCCATACATCGTCGCATTGGCTGCTGCGGACCCTCGGAAGAACAGCCATACATTGATTGCCGCATTCGCTCGCTTCAAGCAATATGGTGGAACGGCTCACCGGCTCGTTCTCGTTGGGCTCGATTCAGCAACTGAGAAACGTCTGCTTCGCTTTGCCGCCGAGTGTTGCGTATCGGAGAGCGTACAATCGGTCGGGTTTGTAAGCGACGACTCCTTAGCGCAGCTGTACGCAGGGGCCGACGTGATGGTCTATCTTTCGCTCTACGAAGGATTTGGGCTCCCGGTGTTGGAGGCGATGGCCTGTGGGACGCCGGTCATAGCATCCGCTGCCACTTCCATCCCAGAGATTGCCGGTGACGCAGCACTGTTGGTGCCGCCAACGTCGAGAAATGAAGTCGCGACCGCCATGCTGAACGTCGTTGGAGATTTCCGTCTACGACGATCCATGCGGGCGCGGGGTCGGGCTCGTTCCGGGGCGTTCACATGCGACCGAATGGCTAGGGAAACGCTCATCGTGTACGAGCGCGCACTCGCATGATTCGCCTCGATGGTGTTGTGCTGCTGCTAGCGTCGGTAGCGGTAGCGGCCTGCGCGCGATCCTCGCCCGCTGGAACGCGCGCGGCATACGTCGTGCAACTCCACGAGGCCCAAGCGCTGGTCGCTGCCGGTGATTGTAATGCGGCCCTTTCAAGGTTAAAAACGCTTGCATCGCGGAGCTCTACAGATGCGATGCCTTATCGCGCGCTCGGAACGTGTTATTCATTGGCTAGAAATTATCAGGACGCTTTAGCCGCCGACGATAAGGGACTAACAATCGCGTCAGATGATTACGAACTGCTCATGCAGCGAAGCGGCGCCTACTTTGGCATGGGGCAAACTCATCGCGCCACGGCCGACATGCGGGCCGCTGAGCTGAACTCACCTGACAGCCCAACGGCACTCGCTGCTGTCGCTAAAGGCTACCAAAGCATCGATGACTGCAGCGACGCCGAAAGAGTACTCGCTCGGGTGCTGAACCGGCCCGAGCCGCCGGTTAGCGCGTATATGACGAGGGCAACGTGTTATACGGCAGATCAACGCTACATGCTCGCCAAGCGGGATTTGGATGCCGCGCTCCGCGCAGCTCGTGCCCCCGCCGATCGAGTGGAAACATGGCTTTTGCTCACCGAGCTGTACAGCAGCACCGGCGACACGGGGCGAGCGATTGCAGCAGCGGCGGGCGCGCAGCACTCGAGTCCGGACGACCTGGGGGTCGCCGTTAACGCTGGGTCGCTGCTCGCTAATTTGGCCGCCTCGTCGGGAGATAGTCGCGCGGCTGAGGCGGCTTTGCCCTACCTAAATCGAGTGCTCCGCGAGAGGAGCACTCCATTTCGCCGACAGGCGCTTGTATCAAAGGCCGATGCATTTCGATCGATCGGATACTTTGCTAAGGCGGCAGCGTTCTATGAAAAAGCTTTCGCGGAAAGCGATGATCCGGCATTCAGGCTGCAAATGGAAAAGGAGCTGTCCGCGTTTTCGCGCTAGTCGTTCGCGTTGCTTCAATGCATCGCTGGGTCCTTGGGAGGGAGCTCACAAGCGAGCCCAAAGAATCCGTAACGGGCGGGATGGTATGCATCAATGGGGCTTACTTCTGGTAACATTGCGGACGTGAGGAGATCTCTCCGGATGAAGAATGCATTGACGCCACGGTTATCCGTGCCTAGCAAGGCATAGCCAAGGCGTCCTCCTAATATTGCGTACGACTGGAGGCTTGCCCCGAAAAACATATTCGCAAGACTGGCGTCGGGACTATCGTAGGGCATTATCCACTGGCGAGGCGGTCGTATGGCGGCGTTATACTCAATAATCACGATACGCGGTCGGTAGCCCGACAATGCCTCCCAGATCCAGTAGTCATTGCCGTCGATGTCGATGGATAGCACATCGAACTCATTTGGGACTTCAGAGTCACGGAAGATCGCCGCAACATTCGCACGGGTTATTTTCTGGTGAACCGTTCTTACCGGCATCCCATCGTACCGTTCTGTCAAGCGCTCGTACCGCAGATCGTTCTCTTCTATCATGACACCGGACCAACCGTAGCTCCGCGCCAGGAGAGCGGTATTGCATTCCTCCCCGCTGCCCACACCGACTTCGACGAAGAACCGACTCAGTGCTCCGATTCGAAAGAGCAACTCCTTGAGGATTCCGTCCTCCCCATTTTGGGAGCAGAGCGACTGCTCATAATAGTTGAGGTGGACCGCCCTTGCCTGTCGACGTCTTCGCGCGGCTGAGCGAAGCGCGCTAATCAGCGCCGCTCCCCCAGCATTGCCGGCGCCGCGAACCAGTGACCGCAAGATACGGCGCATACCGTGCGTCGCTTCGACTTGTCGTCGCGATGTCTTTGCAAGCCGAGCTGTAAAAGAGTTTACCCGGGCAAACCGAAATCTTGGGGAATCTTCTGGAGACGAACGATGCGGGAGTCAATCCTTCAGGCGTTAACCGGCCCCACGACTAGCAATGGCTGAAACTAATACGCTCGAGTTGCTGCTCGACTTCGAATGTAGGCATTTTCACCTTTTGGGAATCCCGGCCACGTGAGATTGCGCGCAATCGCTCCGTACGTCGTTGTTGCCGGTGTCGCCGTCGCGGTGCTGTCGATCTCGATACCGGTGCACCGCTTGATCACGGGCGGTGATGCGATGATTCCAGAACTCGACCCTGCGATTGCACTCGCGCATCTTTCGAGCGCGTGGAACCCTGCCGCCGGCCTTGGAGCGCCATACGCGCTCGAGCGGCCGCTGCTCTTTCCTATCGTTCTGTTCGACTCGCTTCTTCGGGGCTTGGGTGCGTCAGCCATTGCGGTAAACCATTTCTGGCTCTACTTCTTCATTTTGTTTCAGGCCCTGTTCACCGTCCAGCTATTTCAGCAGTTATTTCCGTCTGTACAAAGACCGATCGCAACCGTTTACTGCGGGATTGCAGCGTTCCTCAACCCGTTTACACTCATCTGGATGCACGGCCCATATCCGACCACGCAGATCGCCGTCACCGCGTTCCCCGGCCTGCTTGCGGCCACGATATGCTACGTCCGAAGAGGCGCATGGCTCGCATTCATGGAGTTCGTAGTTCTTGCGTTCTTCGAAGCTACGAGCTGGATGAACCCGGCCATCTTCATCGTTACGTTTGCACTCTTTGTAGTCACCTGTGTCGCGCTACTCGCTGGGCTTCGCTCGGTGCGCGGAGCGACGCTGCGGGTTACGCCACTCTTGCTCGTCTATGCCGCCTCGAACATCCTATGGGCGCTTCCGATCTACAACGAGACCGCATTTGGCATTCATCGCTTTGTGGAATCGCAAACTACGTACAGCCTCGAAACGATCCATTCGGTTTCGCAGTACAGCGGCCTGACGAACTCAGCGAGACTGGTCGGCGGATATCTGTTCTTCAACCCAGTCGGACAGCTGCTCTATCTTCCGTCCGGGCCTAGCTACGCGCACAACGCGGTCGTCGTCATTGGCTCCTTAGGGCTTCCGGTGCTCGCACTTATCGGCCTCGTGCTAGGCCTGCGTTCGCGCGTCGTTGGGATCGTTGCCGGGATAGGCGCGGTAGCGTTGTTTGGCGCTAAGGGAGCAGCGTGGCCTGCTGGTTGGCTTTTTGAATGGGCCGCCCTTCACGTTACGCCCTTTATGGCATTCCGCAATTCGTTTGATAAATTCGAGTGGGTTGTGCTTCTTGCATATGCGTTGCTTGCTGGGTACGCGCTTGGCCGCATATGGGCGCAGGCGCGACGCGTTACCGCGCTAGCGCTGACTGTCGGGGCATTCACGTTGCTCGTAGTCGGCGGTTACCCGTTCTTTCGAGGTGAGCTTTTCTGGGGGCCGCTCCGCGTTTCGGTCCCGCCACGTTACACTGCAATGGCCTCGTGGTTAAACGCCCGCGGTAAGGCGGGGCGTGTCCTTGAAATGCCGGTAGCGCCGGTTCTCTTCGATACTTACAAATGGGGCTACTTTGGATCGAGCCTAAATGCCAACTTGCTTGCGCGGCCGCTGCTCGGCCGGCTTTATGACCTAGGCCTTGACGGAAACGCTTCGATCGACGACCTAATGCAACATTATCGCGTCACAGTCGGCGCCTCGCGCGCGGCCGTTCTCCTAGGACTCTACGGGTTTCGGTACCTCCTTTCCGATCCGACCATCGACCCGAACGCATTCGGGCCAAACCAGACGGACGCTGCTGGATCTCACCTTCCCAAAACCAGCGTTGCCCGCAGATTCTCAAGCCTCTCCCTCCTGGAGATCGACGGCAACCTCGTAAATCCCATAATCTATGCGGCGAATCAGATTGTCACCGGTCCAAAAGACCTAGCGGAGGAGGCGCTCGCGTGCGACACGCTCGAGTCATGCAAGGATGTCGTGATCCTACAGCCGCGTTTCGCTAATGATTTCGCTGCAGACTGTTGCACGCAATTCACCTTTGTATCACCTCTCATTACGTACGATCTTTTGCACATGAAGACGAGCGATAGCGGGTGGCTGCGCTCCGCGCTTGCCGAGCTTGCTCCGCCCCCTACGCCGGTCGACGTAGGGGGAGGCCGACGTTACGTCGACTACAGCAACCAGACGGCGGTCGCTCTATCGCCGCCCCGGGTTGGCGATGCCGAACTCGCAACGGGATTTCAGGAATTGCTCCGTGTTTCCCACTTAATTACGCTCTGTGCTCTACCCCACGAAACCAGGCTCGTTCAGATATCCCTGCCGGGGGAGCTACGCCCGGGTGACTTCGCTATTCTCAATCTCGCAGTTTTGAAAACCCGCCTGAACGTCGAGGTATCGGTCGTCAACCTGCGCGAGCCTTCACGCGGGTTCACCGAGCCGGTCGAAGCTTCTATTGCTGGGGGTCAGTTGTCACGCGTCTTTCGCGTTGCAGCTCCTGGGACCGACTACGCGTTACGCATCTACGCACGAGGCGCCGAGCACGCCGGTTGTGCAACGATCGACGACGTGACGTTGGGACGCGCAAACGATCATCCCGTGTGGAGTCTACTCGGCTCGCCGACGAATCTCAACGCTACTCCGCCGTATCTGGCACGCCACCCGGACATCATCGCGCGGTATATAAATGCACCGTTGCAGCCTGCAGACACCTTTGGGCGCGTGCATCGCGCGGCGGCGCCGCCGAGCTTTACGGCCCCTTGGAGCGCCGCCGAGTACCCATCGCCAGAGGGGGGAATCTGGGCCGAACACGCAACCTTCGCTCATCTTCTGCCGGGTGCCGAGTATCGCTTGAGCGTTCCGTTGCGGTTGATATCCGGAAGCAACCCTCGTATTGCGCTGTACTCGCAGAACGGCCAGTATCTCGAAAGCATCTTTCCGCCTCTGCAACATCGACCGCAGATTGCATCGGCGAGCGTATTCCTTCCCGAGGACAGCACCGAACTTGTAGTCTACTTTTATCTGGACGGCCGCGGAAGCTCCGTCACGCTGCGTGTGCCGAGTCTGACGCTCTTAAGCGGCCGCTCGCTGCTGGTCCGCCGCTCCGCGCTAACGCACGTCGCTCGACCGCGTTCGATTCGAATTTCAGCGAACGCGTCAGACTGGGAGATTGCAGTTAGTGGCGCACCGAGGCACTACATACTCGCTTTCACGGGATCGTACGACCCACAGTGGACGCTTCTTACTCCACCGGGCGTTCGCGCTCGGCACAAGGTCGCCAACCTTTTCACAAACGCTTGGTTTATCGATGGCGCTGGGAGCTACCGGATGTCCCTGCGATTTGCGGGCAACCGTTACGTAACGATCGCCTATTTCGCCTGCGCTATCTTTTTCTTTCTCGGGGTCCTTGATTTCGCGCTCGTCGCTGTCCTGCATTCGCCGACAGCAGAATCGAACAGAACGCAATAACGACGCGTGTACGGCTAGCGATTGCGTTCATGCTCGCGATCACGTTTGCGCTGATCATTGCATGGCGCGGCGTGCCATCACTGCGTCACGACTGGGCGTGGCCGGGGTCGCATTCACAAGCGATGGCCGCGCTTGGAGCGGCATGGAGCGGTTGGAACAATGCAGGCGGTATCGGAATGCCGCTGCCATATCCGAGCGACTACATTCTGTCGGTGCCGAGTACGCTCTTCGTGCTCGCATTTGGACCTCATGGCGGCCTGGTGCTCTTTCTACTAGCCATTGGACTCACGGTTGTCCTGTGCACTGCAAGGCTTTGCGAACGCCTCGGAGCAA
This sequence comes from Vulcanimicrobiota bacterium, assembly GCA_963767725.1. Taxonomy (GTDB): domain Bacteria; phylum Vulcanimicrobiota; class Vulcanimicrobiia; order Vulcanimicrobiales; family Vulcanimicrobiaceae; genus Cybelea. The sequence goes on along the minus strand of CAVYEN010000001.1, from coordinate 286,152 downwards.
CGCCGCTGGTAACCGCGGCGGGGATGGCGTTCGCACTCTTCAATCCATGGGTGTACACGGAGAGTGTTGCCGGACACCTTGGCATGATCTTGGCCTACGGCGGATCGATCGGTATTGTTGCTCTGCTCCGCGAAGAGGCTTCGCGCTGGAATCATATGGCTCTCCTACTTGCCGTCGTCTTCGTTCAGATTCAGTTCTTCGTGCTAATGATGACCATCCTGTTAATTACGGCAAAGCAACGCTCATCGCGGCTCGCATTTGCATTTGGCGCCGTCATAGCATCGCCGGTTATTCTTGGAATATTTGGCGAGTACGGCTGGCTGCAAACAATTCCGTACACCATTGTCTGGCAGGCAAGTCAATCGGTTCGCTTCGATGAGGCAATCTTTCTTATGGGCTATTTTGCCGGATACACCGATCGATTCTATCTCTTGGGTGCATTTGGCGTCGGTTGTATCGTCGTGCTTGCCCTAGTCGGCGCGCTACTCGAACGAGACAACCGCCGCCGAGTTGCTGCGATCGGCGTACTCCTTGTCATGTTAACCGCAATCACCGGCTTGCGCGGGTGGTTCGGGCCGTGGTACGCGTACGTCGTGGAGCGCGTGCCTGCGACGGCGCTTTTTCGCGAGCTATACGATCTGCTTGCTTACGTGGCAATCTGGTATATTCTGTTCGCAGTGTACGCCTGCGTGAGAGTTCCACACGCGCGCTTCGTCTTGCTCTGCGGAGCTTGCATCGGGATCGCGTCGTGGCTTGCGGCATCGCCGTGGTCATTTTTCGTGCCGCAGCAGGACGTGCCTAGGCTGCACGTCGCGGCACCGGCAAACACCCGTTTCGCGCTGTTGCCCGCCTATCAGCCGATGGGCCTGGCAAGAATCGGTTCGGGTGCCGACCCAGACGCGTACGCACGCGCGAATAACATCATGCCACTGAACACGTATACGATAGCCTATCCTGCCGACTGGGCCTTGAGTACATTTTCCATAAACGGAAGCGTCGAGCCACTCGCAGCGCTTAGTGTCTCGGAACTGATCTCACGGCCGTGGCTTCAGACCAATCTTAGATCGCTCGACCAGGAACTGGCGGCCGCTGCGTTAAGGCCAGAAGAACGTCCTTGGGCGGGTCTGATTCACATCCACCCGCTACCGGAGCTCAGCGAAGTCGCGGTCCCGCAGGTGGGCAGCCTAAATAGCAATCTCGGTGCCGGGAACATCTTCTTCGGAGATGCAGCGGTCGCACGCGGCGCCTTCTTACCGCCTTGGTGGTCTACGTTGCCGCACTTCAGTCCGATACTCGCCTCGAATCGTTACCTCAAAGTTGGCGAAGGCTGGGTAGACGCGCGCCTACTCTTCGCCGAGCGTCCCGAGGTAGCCCAGGGTCTCGGCGGCGTAGTCACGACGTCACCCACGGCGATCCTTGCCCTGAAGCCGAAGTTGGCGACCCTCGTTGATGTGTCGGGCCGTCTCGTCACCGCCTCTGGCAAGATTGCCGCCCGAGATACCCATGACTACGCATGGATCTCGCTTCCGACGGCGGAGAACCTCGTCCGCTGTCTCGGCTTTTGCTTAGTGATTGGGCAGGCGGCTATGCGCCACTCCTTTCCGCTCAAACCTGCGGCCCGACCGTTCCGGGCGATCAGCTTTCGTCAGCGTGCTCCGTGGCTTGCAACTGCGACACTTCCGCCTAGTGGGGCTGCGGTGCTTCGCTACAACGTCGGCTATGAAGCAGCGTGGCTGGCGCTTATGCCTGGACGGTCGCTCACTCCGTTGACCCATATTCGCCTCGACACAACGGTCAATGGATGGTTTGTGCCGCCGCTGACAACACCGAACGCGGTCGTGCTCATTAATTGGATCGCGGCGCTGCAACTGGTTTTGGAGCTCATTGGCGCTCTCGTCTTCTCGTGGGTTGGGCTCTGTACCCTGCTTACACGCTCGACCGCATCCGATGCTAAGACTTGGGGGAATACTCGAATGGCGAACCCGCAAAAGTAGACTCCATCACGCTTGGCTTACCACAAATCAGGTTGGTAAATTCCCCAAGTTCAACAGAGAATTCTCGAAGCAGAACAGGCGCGCTCGTGCCTTTAAGCACAGGGCGTGAACTAGACAACTCGCAGATCACGTAGCCTAGGTCGAACATCTTTGCGAGCAGTTCTTGGGGATCTCGACCGGCTGCAACGATGCCCGCCGGCCAGAACTCCATCACGACAATGGCGAACGGACTACGGCCCAGCGTTTCGAGCATGCCATCGATGGCAAAGGGTTCATACCCCTGGATGTCCATCTTTATGTAACGAATCGAATCTGACTGCGGCACAACCTCGTCGAGCGAAACAACGGGCACCCTTAGCGGTTCGCGCTTTCGCCCGGGAGCGGGCCCCATTGCCCGGGACTCGTAGAGCCTTTGATCTCCAAAATTCCCATTCGTCGTTCGATGGAGAGTTGCTTCACCGCTCCGCGCGCCGACCGCCGCCTCGACTATCGTGACGATGTCCTCGAGTCCGTTTAAGCGAACGTTTTCACGGAGGAAATGGAGGTTCGTCGGATCCGGTTCGAACGCGATCACGCGACCATGGGGTGAGACCGTTTTTCCTAACAGGACCGTATACCACCCGATGTTTGCACCGACATCGATCGCTACATCTCCGGATCGAACGACATATTCCATCAGACGTGTCTCGATGGGCTCGTGCGAGCGCCCCAAAAGCAGCTTTGAACTTATTGCGTAGTCGTTGAGGTTTATATCGAATTTGACGCCATGACGCCTGACGACAATGTGATTTCGGCGCGACAATGCGCGCGTGACCTTCACGGGAATTGACAAGACAAACTCCATGAAAGCGGGGTTGCGTGCCTCAAACTTTACGTAACGTTCATGTAAAGCTGCGAGCATCCCCACGAAACCCACACTTAGCGGAATTGGCCTCGCAAGCCGACCATGCCTTTATTCACCTCCGCTCGGGAGGTGCGCGACTTGGGGTGCGATTCCCAGGCGGTGAAGAAAGGCGCGTTCGAGCATTCTTCCGGGTTTTTCGTCGCCACTAGGCCGGTGATGGTAAACGTCGTGGCTTTTGTACCTTCGAGGGCGAGATGAGGATGATCCCCACGCTGTGACCGTCGAGCCCAAACATGCGGTCTCCGTGGCCCTTTTCATGGAGCTTCCAGGCAAGGATTCCCGCAAGGACAACGTGAACCCGCCGGCCGCAGCTCGAGATAATTTCCCCTAGCTTCGCCTCGGCTATGACGGCAGCGGTGCCGACCGGATCTTTGCCTCACTCGAACCCAACTGTCGTACGATTGTCGTAAATGCGGCCCATCGCTCCGCATTGCCGCGGAAAGAAAAACGTCCGAAATCCCTTGGAGAGCAAGGCGTTTCTGTTGGTGGAGATGGGGGACTCGAACCCCGACCCCTTACATGCGAAGTAAACGCACTCGAAGCCTACAGTGCGTACGAAACGCAAGAAATAGCACCAATTCCGTTGCTGCGTCAGTTTTTAGGGCCGAAGATTTTCGTTCGCTGGCGTTCGCGCTTTCCGCCAGTTTCCGCGCGAATTGTCGTAAGATTGTCGTGCGCTGGCAGCCGCCTTCTCGGCTTCATCTGCGTTCGTCGATCGTAAGCGCGCACGCCTTGGGAATTCCGAGGCGTTCACGCAGTTAGCTGCGGGGTGGTCAGCAGGCGATTTAGCAAGCAGCGGTATACTCCCCCGGCGTGGCACGCAACAAGACAGCAGACTTCAGACGCGGATCAGGCGGCCGCAGATGAAGGATCCATTCCGGATCACGCGGCGCACGTTCGCAAAAGCTGTCGGCATGGCTGCTGCAGGGACGGTGATTCCTGCCCCGGTCACGGCTCAGAGCACCAAGCCCGTCGCCGACAAGCAAGAACGCGCTCGATCACATCGTCGTGATCATGTTTGAAAATCGTTCGTTCGACAACGTGCTTGGCAGGCTTTATGGCCCGGGCGAAGTCGAGTCATTTGAGGGCGTTATAGGGAAGAGGCTTACGAATCAGCATCCCGGATTGGGCGGAGCACGGTGCGAATCGCAAGTTCGTCGAGTACGGTGTTGCGACGAACATGAACACGCCTAAGCCCCGATCCAGGCGAAGAATATCCGCATATCAACACCGATCTCTTCGGCGTTGTCGATCCAAAGAACCGATTCATGCCGTTGTCGAAGATGGTCGCCCCGTACAACGCGCCGTCATCCGGGGCAGCAACCCACGATGGACGGATTCGTCAGCGACTACATCAGCGCATTTACCGCCGAGATGGGGCGGCAACCGACATACGAAGAGTATGCGCAGATCATGACGGGCTACTCGCCCACGCAACTGCCGGTCGACGTCTACGCTCGCGCGCAGATTCGCCACCTTCGACCATTGGTTTTGCGAAGTACCCTCGCAGACGTTCACCAACCGCTCGTTTTTCCACGCAGCTACCGCATCCGGTTATGTGATAAACTTTCCCCCGCCGCTGCCTTCCCGGTCCACAATACCGCAGAAACGATCTTTGAGCGGCTTGAAGCAAAGGGTTTCACCTGGCGCGTCTATTGCGACGCGCCAAGCGCGGCGTCAATGACCGGCATCATTTACGCTTCTCGGCTGCATGGTCGTTTTGCTACGAACTTTTTCACGGTCGCAGATTTCCTGGAAGATGCGAAGAACGGTCGCCTTCCCAACTATTCGTTCATCGAGCCGAACATGTGGCATCGGCCATAACGATATGCACCCTCCAATCTCGGCGTTGTCACACGGTCTACCGTGGGACCCGCCGTCTTCGCTCCTTGGCGGCGAAGCATTGCTTGCAAAAGTTTACGACGCGATCAGGCATCGTCGGCGTCGAACGGATCGAACTATCTCAACACCTTGCTGCTGGTTGCCTTCGACGAAGCCGGCGGTACCTACGATCACGTCGCGCCGCCGGCGGCTCCTCCGCCGGACGCTGCGACCCCGCCCGGGCAAATGGGATTCACCTTCGACCGCTCGGGCAGCGCGTGCCGGCGATCGCGATTTCGGCTTGGATTCCGCAGCGCCGCGTGGTTACGGAAGAGTATCGGCATACATCGCTGATACGAACGTTGCGCGAGCGATGGTCACTCGGACCGCCGCTGACGGCGCGCGACGCGGTTGCCGCCGATATCGCACCGATTCTCTCGCTCGATACGCCGCGGCGCCCGAGCAATGGCCGGACGTTACGCCGCAGCCGGTGCCGCCGTTCAACGCAGCGTGGTTAAAATCGAGTCGCCGGCTCGGCGTGCTCGGCAAAGGCGTGTTCTTCGCGCTACTCGAGTTTGAGAAGAGCCTCGGCGGGACGGTTCCGGCGATCCCGAAAAATGCGGAGATCACCGTCGCACAAGCCGATGAAGTGATCCGTAACGCATCGTTCTCGATATTCCCGGGCCTGCGCACGAACGGTTGACGCGACTTGTTCCAACCTTGCACCATCGACGAATAATAGAGGGATTGCATGATGCCGGCTACTGCGAAGAAACCTAATATCGTTCTGATCGTCTCCGACGATACCGGATACGGCGACCTTGGAGCCTACGGCGGAGGCAAAGGGCGGGGTATCCCGACGCCATCATTCGACCGCTTAGCTGCCGAGGGAATGACGTTCTTTCACGCATACGGCCAGCCAAGCTGTACGCCAGGCCGCGCTGCAATTTTAACGGGCCGGCATCCAAACCGCAGCGGCATGACGACCGTCGCCTTCCAAGGCCAGGGCGGCGGTCTGCCGACGGCTGAGTGGACGTTGGGATCGGTGCTCAAACAAGGCGGTTACTCGACATTCTTTTCCGGCAAATGGCACCTGGGCGAAGCTGACTATGCGCTGCCCAACGCCCACGGTTACGACGAGATGAAGTATTGCGGACTCTATCATCTCAATGCCTACACGTATGCAGATCCCACGTGGTTTCCAGAGATGTCAGACGAGCTCCGCGCGATGTACGTGAAGGTGACCAAAGGCATGCTTTCCGGGAACGCCGGCGAGGAAGCCCACGAAGAGTTCAAGCTCAACGGCCAATACGTCAATACTCCCGAAAAAGGCGTAGTCGGTATTCCGTTTGTCGATGAGTATATCGAAAACGCGTCGGTCGACTTCCTGAAACGCGCGTACAAGGCAGACTCGCCTTTCTTCGCTCACGTGAACTTCATGAAGGTTCACCAGCCGATCTACCGCATCCGGACTACCAAGGTAAATCGCTATCGAAGAGCAAGTACGGCGACTCTCTGGTCGAACTCGACGCGCGCGTCGGCCGCATCATAGACACGATTCGGGAGCTGGACAAGGATGGAAACACGCTTGTATTCTGGACGACCGACAACGGGGCGTGGCAAGACGTCTATCCCGATGCAGGCTACACGCCGTTCCGCGGTACGAAAGGAACGGTGCGCGAAGGTGGAGCGCGCGTGCCGGCAATGGCGTGGTGGCCGGGTAAAATCAAGGCCGGCGAGCGCAATCACGACATAATCGGCGGCCTCGATCTGATGGCGACGTTTGCGGCAGTCGCGGGCGTGAATCTTCCAACGGAAGATCGCGAAGGTAAGCCGACGATATTTGACAGCTACGACCTTTCGCCGGTCTTCTTTGGTGCCGGCCCGTGTCCGCGCAACGAGTGGTACTACTTCACGGAAGATGAACTGTTGCCTGGCGCAATTCGCGTCGGAAACTTCAAGATGGTCTTCAACCTGCGCGGCGACAACGGCGCGCCGACGGGCGGTTTGGCAGTGGACACGAATCTGGGCTGGAAAGGTGGGGAGAAATACGTTGCGACGGTGCCCCAAGTTTTCGACCTTTGGCAGGACCCGCAGGAGCGCTACGACATTTTCATGACCAATTTCACAGAGCACACGTGGCTGGGCCCAGTCATGTCACAGGAGTTCGAAAAAATCGGTGCGACCTACTTGAAGTATCCACCGCGCAAGCTGCAGAGTCTTGGGTACACTGGCCCAATCACAATTTCTGCATATCAACGCTTTGCGCATATTCGCGAGCAGCTGCAAGGCGAAGGCATAAAAATCTCGTTTGTGCCGAATTAACATTTGTTCTCGGGCGAATCTACAATCTACTTCCGCACAGAAAACCTTAACCGTTCAGTGACCAACCCTTAAGCTTTTTCGCCGCGACGCCGTAGTTCCCGAGCTGATAGACCGAGACGGCCGCCGGGGAAAACGTAAATTCATCGAATGGCTCGGCAAGCATTTCTTTGAGATAATTCTCGGGCGCGAGGCCAATCGTCACGTGTGGACTAAAGTTCTTAGCGCTGTGATCCGGCACAAAGGCCGCGACGTACTCAATTACCGGCTGGACGATGTCCGGATCCTCGGGCGTTGTAACGTACGCGGCGGCCGTCCCCGATGGTACGGTAAACGGGGCGACAGCGTCGATTAGTTTCTGCTGATATCCCAGAAGCTCGTCGGTCGGGCGGATCACAATCCCGGCAAGGCCCAAAGCTTTCCACGGGATGTAATAGTATTTAAAGGCTGTCAACTTCCATGTCGCCGGATGATCGGTCGCCAGCACGCCACTCACGGCGGCAAAAACATTTTCGAGCGCGTCGGTCTTTACGTACCGTTGTAAGCACGAGACGTGCGGTTGATGTGCCGCGTCCAAGGCATAGCCTTTCGGAAACGCTTTCAAAAGACGCGCATTTGCCGCCTGCGCATGTTGTAACATTGAAGCATCGGGGTCAAGTAAAATATCAATCGCAGCGACGTCGCTCAATGGTTCCTCCTGGCATTCTCTTACAAAAGGAAACGAGGGCAGTTGCGTTGCAAAGCCCGAAGATTCCTTTTAGGCGCGAAGAGATCGATGTGCCGCCCGAACCATGCGCCGATGGAGGTCGTTTTATGTCAAATCGAATGGAGCCTGCGGCGAATCCGCTTCCTTCGTGGAATGATGGCGCTTCAAAGCGCGCGATTGTTGATTTCGTACAGCGTTCCACGACGGATGGAAGCCCAGACTACGTGCGCGTCCCCGACCGCGTCGCGCTTTTCGACAATGACGGAACGCTGTGGGTCGAGCAGCCGATGTACACACAGCTTACCTTCCTCCTCGACGACGTGAGGAGGCTTGCTCCACAGTATCCTGAGTGGGAGACGACCGAACCGTTTAAGTCGGTTCTGGAAAATGATTTTGCGAGTTTGGCAGCGGCCGGAGTGCCGGGCGTTATGAAACTCTTGGCCGCGACTCAATGCGGCATGACGACCGAACAGTTTGCCAAAACGGCCAGGGATTGGATTGAAACGGCTCGTCATCCACGCTTCAACCGTCTTTATACGCAGTGCGTGTATCAACCGATGCTCGAACTGATTGCCTATCTAAAGGCAAACGATTTCGAAGTTTACATCGTTACCGGTGGCGGCACGGAGTTCATCCGACCATTTGCGGAGCGCGTTTATGGCGTGCCGCTACGACGAGTCGTCGGCAGCTCGACTCAAAACGAAGTTTGAATTGCGCGACGGTCAGCCCGTACTCATACGTACGCCTGAGATCAACCTCATCAACGATGGCGACGGCAAGCCTGTTGGGATCCATGAGTTCATTGGACGCCAGCCGATCGTTGCGTTTGGAAACTCCGATGGCGATTTGGAAATGCTGCAGTGGACTGCCGCCGGCAGTGGCGCTCGCCTGGTGGCGCTCGTGCACCATACGGATGCGGAGCGGGAATACGCGTATGATGCGCATTCGTTCTTCGGCACCCTAAACAGGGCCCTTATCGAGGCTCACGAGAGAGGTTGGGTGGTGGTTGACATGAAGCGCGACTGGAACACAGTTTTTCCGCCGCTCTGAGAGCCAGGCAGCGCGGCTCGCGCTCGCCGTTAGGCCAGCTTGCGCAGCTCAGCGGTCACGAGCTCCAGCAGGACGTTTCGGAGAGCGTTCGTGCTCTCTGTTCGCGCTGAGAGTTCCCATTGTAAAGCGAATGCCTACATAGATCCAATCCCAGGCCAGTACGGAAGTTAACGGAGGCGCTTACGAAGTCCAACCAGCGGACGCTAGGGTAAAAAGTGAGCCATGCCGACGAAGATCTGTGATGTCGATTCAAGCCTTTGGGTGTGGCAACGAACGGATCCAGAGGCTGGGGCCTTCCCGCCGCTGAACTCGACCTTTGTTGAATCGAATGGCATAAGCCTGATCATCGATCCGACTGTGCCTGACGCATCCGGCGGCGAGGTTTGGAAGCGGCTCGATGCTAACCCGCCGAGTGCCATAATCATTTTAAAGCCCGATCATGTGCGAGATGCTGATACTTTCGCCCAGCGATATCGCGCAAAGGTCTTCGGACCGCGGCTGTTCTTCCCCGATGATGTGCCGACCACACCGGTTGAAGGGGTTGATCCAGATGACACCTTGCCTGGAAAATTTGGCGCTTTACGACGGTAGAAATCGTTTAGAAACGCCGGTTTGGCTGCCGAAGCAGCGTACCATCGTCTTTGCGGACGGTATGTGCGGCCTTGCAAACCGGCTACAGATATGGGATTCGCGATGGCTGACAGAACGTGTCATACCTGCCATGAGCGAGATGTTAGCGCTTCCATTTGAGCGCGTGATCGTTGGCCATGGGAAGCCGTTACACGATCGAGCCGCATTTGAACGCGCTTTAGATGCGCCGCCATGGCGTGAATGATGATCTCGTCCAACGCCCTGCAGCGCGGCTCGAACGTGACACGGTCGGGCGCGGACGCACCGCCCAATTCAAAACGCTTTGTCAAATCGGCGTCTTTTTGGAGCATCGGCACTGGCACGAACATGAGGAAGCGGATTGGCACGCGGACGGTAACTTAGCGCTGAGCCCGTTGCACGAACACGAACACCGCGCGTCATCGCGCACGGCATTGCTCCTCATCCTGGGATCGTCTCTATCGTGGAAGGGGATCCCAGCATTTTTTGCGGCGAGTCGTTATGGGGTACCACAGCTGGTCATCAAGGCGCTTGTGTTCGGCGCCTGTACGATCGCAACGTACGTTATTCTATGCGACGCTTCGACGCACGGCGTGCAAAACGTTAATCTCGGACGCTTCGAGCGATATGGCGAGGTGCTCAGCGGAGCGCTGATCGCGGCGCTGGGACTCGTCTTTCTGTTGTTTCCAAAGCTCTAGGCGACAACCGCTAGCGAACGAACGATATCGCGATGAGCCCACATGCGGCGCCGACGCCGACCAGCGCGGGGTCGGGTATCTTCCACTTGGACCATAGAACGACGAGCGCGGCGAGCAGAATTACCAGACCCACAATATCGTGAATCGAGCTTCTCGCAACGAGATACGACGTCCCGACCAATACACCGACGACTGCGACGGTTATTCCACGAATGAATCCCTGCACGCGGCCGTTCTGGCGGTACCGCCGCAAGAGCGGCGTGCCTAAAAGCACGAAAACGATCGACGGGGTAAAGATTCCAGCCGTCGCCGCAACAGCGCCGGTTAGCTGCGCGTTTAGATAGCCAACAAATGTTGCCGTTATGACGACGGGGCCGGGCGAAACAATGCCGACCGCGACGGCGTCGAGGAATGCTTGATTCGAAAGCCAGTGATACTGATCGACGACGTAGGCCTTCAGAAACGGCACGACGACGAGCCCACTCCCGAACACGAGGAATCCAGTCTTTAAGAAAAAACCAAAAGAGCTTCATCGGAGCGACGGTCTGGTACCCACCTAAGGCTACAGGAGCGAAGGAAGAAAGCTTGACGTCAGCTTTCTTCAGGGGTTCGACCGGCTTCGGCTGGGGCTCCTTAGGGGTAGGCCGGTAGAACAAGAAGATCCCGAGTGCTCCCCCCACGAGAAAAATTGCGGTGAGCTCCCGCTGAACGGCGATGGTAACAGCGCATGCGATGGCGGCGAACAGATACGCTAACCATTCGTTTCGCAGCGTCTTGCGGCCAAGATCCCAGCACGATCGGATAATGAGAGCGATAACGACTGGTCCGACGCCATAAAAGAGGCCACGCAACACCCAGGTCGATCCGAACTTGACGTAAAGGGCCGCCACTCCGACGACGATTAAGAAAGGTGCAGTTGCAAACGCCACCGCGACGGAGAACGCCCCCAGCGTACCGTGTAAGATATAGCCGCAGTAGACGCCAAGCTGGTACGCGAGGGGGCCAGGGCAAGCGGTTGCGATCGCCAGACCTTCGTCGTACTCGTCTGCCCTGATCCAATGATACCGGTCGACGAGGTCGCGCCGCATGTAACTTGCCAAAGCGACAGGTCCGCCGAATCCCGTTAGGCCTAAGCGTAAGAAATACAAAACGAGCGCCGTAAGCGGCGGCCGCACAATCATCGCCGTTCTTCCATGATACGGAGAACCGGTCTGCCCGCAATGTTCTCGAGTGGGAAATAGACGAGCTGCGTCCGCGAGTCGATCGCCACCCTGTGAGCCGCCGGCGCCAGATACGCTTGCGCAATGGGCGCCACGCGTGCAGCATTGGAGAACACGGAAACGTTCCCGCTTTCCGCTGCAATAAAGAGCCGGTTCGTTTTAGTATCGAGCGCCGGCACATCGGGGTCTTCACCGGTCGGCCAACCCTGGACGACGCGCATGGTTCTCATATCCAACCAAAGTAGCGTTCCACTCTCCTCGCAGGCGATGAACGCGCGGCGTTTGTGGGGATCGATTAGCAGCCGTGATTTCCAATGCATTCCGTACCGCCGAGCGAGTAGCGTTTGACCACCACGTTGCGCGAAGGATCGATCTCCACATGCTGCGCCAGCGTCTGCACGTTAACGAAAATATGACGTGAAACCGGATCGTATTGCGTGTTGCCGACGTCGCCGTCCAGTTCGATCGTTGCGATGCGTTGGTTCGAGCGCGTATCGAGACTGTATCGGTGCGCCCGTGCTCGTCGGAAACGAAGATTCGACGGGTAACGGTGCCAATGCCTGCCATCAATGCGACGAACCTCTCCGCGGCGTTTCATTATCTGCAGCCGTACGGTGAGCTGTATGCCGCTTACGGTAACCCGAACAATAGCTCGACGCTTCCGGCAGCAATCATCGATATCTTCTACATGGGGCCACCAAAGGTACATAAGCCTGATCGGTAGTCTCCTTACTGGATGCATCCGCCCGCCCGAAGATGGTAGACAACGGCTCGTTTGGAGTAGCAATCACATGACCGACTCAATCATTCCCGAACAACTCTACGCAATGCGCCGGTCGGGCGATTGTATTCTTATCGACATCCGCCGCGAACAAGATTTGGAGGCCGACGGTACAGTGATCCCCGGCGCGATCCGCGGCAATCCCGAATCTGTCGATATATGGGCGAAGTCACTACCGGCGCACCCGCCGATTATCGTCTACTGCGCGAGGGGCGGGTCGGTCAGCAAGTCGGTTACCCCAGCGCTGCGTGCACGTAGCCTTGATGCTAATTATATCGAAGGGGGAATCGCCGCATGGAAAGACTTCGGCGGTGAGGTCGTATCTGCAAGGGCCGTAGGGTGTAATTGCTCTGAACAGACGCCTTCGCGCCTGCGATCGTCGTTAAACTGTCGTAACGTGAGTGATCGACACGAAGGCCAAAGCTTGCAAATCCTTTCGAATGAACCGTTTCCAGCCCCCAGGCGCAAAACCTGAGCCCTTACACTGATTGTAAGGGACCAGCATTTCAGCCTCGCGCCCCGAAGTCGAAACGCAGAAAGCCTTTAAAATCAGGCATTTTGGTTGGTGGAGATGGGGGGACTCGAACCCCCGACCCCTTACATGCGAAGCAAGTGCTCTACCAGCTGAGCTACATCCCCACGGGTCGTCGGCGACCTGGAGGATTGTACGTGCCGCGATGGGCACCTGTCAAAGAAGATGAGCAAGCTCTCGGGCGCGCCGATGCTCGCAATAGTCATGGGTCTTGCCATCTTCGCAGACATGCCGGTGAACGCCGCGCCTCCGCTCGAAATCGCCGCCAACCGCTGCAACAGCCAGACGATCGACGATGCATCGGGGCGCATCCGCGACTACGATCGACACGCCGAGGGAGGCAGCTCGGCGCAACTGCTGCAGCGGTATGGAGCGATCGTCGAGGTAATCTCCACCCTCAACGAAGAGCGCGAGATTCTCAACACCGTCTGCTCGACTGAGGCGCAACGCGAGGCATTCTTTGCGCAGATCGCCGCAACCGCGGCATGGGCGCTCGCCCTTGAGGCCGACGTTGCCGCCCGGCTCAACGCTTCGTGTCCTGCGGCCGCCCACGCATTGCCCACGATGATGCTTGCCGACGCGTGGCTCTCGCTCGCCAACGTCGTGAACGAAGGCGGCGGCTCGGTGCCCGCCGCATTCGGCGACGTAATTCCAAAGATACAAACGCGCGCGCAAGCCGTTGGACTTGCGCTTCCCGCGTGGCGCGACACGTCGGCCTACTGGCGAGACCAAGTGCATGCTAAGGAGAAGGCAGCAGTCGCGACCTGCCCGTCACCCTCGCCGACGCCACCGCAATAGAAGGATTTGCGAATAGTTCGCAAATAGGCTCGTCTTATGGGAGCTCGAGCCGACTATGTGACGCGGCCGCGAGAACTGATTGCGTCGATCCTCCAGCGTGAGCCGCGCTTTCTTTCCGCAGCCGAGATTTACCAGCGGCTGGCGCGCACCGGTGCGCACGTTTCGCTCTCCACGGTTTACCGGACCCTCGACCGGCTGCGGGCAAAGGGCGACGTAACCGAGCGCGCGGATCCCGAAGGCGAGGCGACGTTCATGCTCTGTGAACCGGCGCACCACCACCATCACGCTATCTGCGCGGAGTGTGGCCGAGTCGACGACGTGGATTGTACGGCGATGGAGCAGTTCTCGGAATCGCTGCTCACGCTTCACGGGTTCGAGCTCGACGGCCACGCGATGGAGTTCTTTGGGCGATGTCGCGACTGCCGATGAACCGATTCCTCGCGTTCGTGCTTTCGTTTGCGATCGCCGGCTGCGCGCACACCATTCGGCAGTCTCAGCATGAGATGGCCGCTGCCGGCAAAATTCAAGTAGCGACGACGATTTCGACCCTCAACTCCTTCGTCCAGGGCGTGGGCGGCGAGTACGTCAGCGTGAAGAACATCGTGCCGATCGGCGCCTCGCCCGAAACCTTTGCGCCGGCCCCGCAAGACGTCGCGACGGTGGCCGACGCCAACCTTCTGGTCGAGAACGGTGCCGGGCTCGAGACGTGGCTTGACCGGCTGCTGCGCGACGCCGGTGCACGCCAATCTGCGCGTCGTTATCTGCGCCCGGGGCTTGCCGGTAAAAAACCTCAATCCGCATCTCTGGATGGATCCCGTGTTCGCGAAAGAGTACGTGCGAGAAATACGCGACGCGCTCAGCGCGATCGATCCGGTTCACGCCAAAGATTTCCGGCTCAATGCGGCGAGCTACGACGTGCGCCTCGACGAGCTAATCGCTCAAATTCGAAAACAGATCGCCTCGATCCCGCCCTCGCACCGCTATATGATCGTCTTCCACAATGCGTGGCAATATTATAACGACCGCTTTGGGATCGTGACGCTCGGTTTCGTCGAGCGCAATCCCGGCCAGGAGCCGAATCCCGCGCAGATTGCGCAGCTCATCGATCTCGCCAAGGAACATCACGTGCGCGGCGTTTTCAGCGAGCCGGAGTACAGTCCCAAGCTGCTTTACTCGATCGCGCAGGGCGCCGGAATCAAGGTCGTCGAAAATCTTTATGACGATTCGGTCGGCACCGACCCGCGAGTCGCGAACTATATCGCGATGCTGAGCTACGACACCGGCGTGATCGTGCAGACGCTAAAGTGACGCGCGCTCAGAGTGCCGAAGATGCGGTGGTGGCGCGCGACCTCGTCGTGCGCTACGAGGATTTTAACGCCCTGCTCGACGCAACGTTCACCGTGCATTACGGCGAAGCACTCGGAATCGTCGGGCCTAACGGCTCCGGAAAATCGACGCTGCTCAAGAGCGTTGCGGGTCTTTTGGTACCGTCGAGCGGCGATCTTCGCGTGCTGGGTTCGCAGCCGCGCCAGCTTGCTCCCGGAACGATCGCATACGTCCCCCAAGTCGAAGCGGTCGATTGGACGTTTCCCGCGACGGTTTGGGACGTTGTGGCGATGGGACGCTTCTCGCGCCTGCGTTTTTGGCAGCACTTCGGATTGCACGATCGTAACGTCGTCCGCCGGGCCCTCGAGGTCGTACACATGAGCGACCTGGCCGACCGGCACATCGCCCACCTCTCCGGCGGGCAGCAGCAGCGGGCCTTCGTGGCGCGCGCGCTCGCGCAGGAACCAAAAGTTTTGTTGCTCGACGAGCCGACGACGGGCGTCGATGCGGCGACCGAAGAGGCCCTGCGCCGCATCGTTCGCCAACTTGTCGAGGGCGGATTGCCGCTGCTGATGGCCACGCACGACCTCGATCGCGTCGACGACTGGTTCGATCGGCTCCTCGTGCTGGATCGCCGTGTACTCGCGCTCGGTACGCCGCGTGAAGTCGTCGAATCGGGGGCCTATAGCGCGATTCGGGAACACACGCACACGCACGGACATCTGCGTCACGATCACGAGCCGCATGCCGCGCACGCCGCACATCCCGAAATACGAACTTGACGCGCGCAGGGTGACACGTTGATGGAAGCGCTAATCGAGCCGTTTCACTATGCCTTCATGCAGCGAGCGTTTGCGGCGGCTCTCGCCGTAGGGCTGCTCTGCTCGACGATGGGCACTTACGTGATTCTGCGACGGCTCTCGTTCATTGGCGACGGAATCGCGCACGCCTCATTTGCCGGCATCGTCATAGCATATTTGCGCGGAGCGAATTTCTACATCGGTGCAGGCATCGTCGCAGTCTTGACCGCGGTTGGAATCGGATTCGTTCACCGGCGCGGGCGCATCTCGCTCGACACGACCATCGGCGTGCTGTTTACTGGAATGTTCGCGCTCGGCGTCTATTTGATGAGCCAGCAGCGCAGCTACGCCATCGACCTGCAGAGCTTCCTTTTTGGTGATATTCTCGCAGTGCAGCGGCAAGATCTTTGGCTGATTCTCGCGCTCAGCGTCATCGTTGCCGTCGCCGTCGCCCTGCTCTTCCGCGGCCTCCTTTACACGACGTTCGATCCGATCGTCGCGCAGGCCAGCGGCATCTCGTCGCCGGCTTACGAGTACACGCTGCTCGTTATGCTCGCGCTCACGATCGTAGTCTCGCTTCAGGCGGTTGGAATTGTGCTCGTGGCGGCGTTGCTGGTCACGCCGGCAGCCGCAGCCTATCAACTGACGTCGCGCTTTGCGCCGATGATGGCGCTTGCCGCGGTCTTCGGAGCAGCCAGCACCGTCGGCGGGCTCTACCTTTCCTACTACGTGCGCGCCTCGAGCGGCGCGACGATCGTCTTGTTCGCGACAGTGCTCTTCTTCGCGTCCATCGCATTCAAAGGTCTGCGGCGCGCTACGCTGCGAATATCGTGAAGGGCACCGTGTACAGTTTGCCGCTTTCGTCGCTGAACTGAATCCAAAGTTTGTACGTGCCGCCCGAAAGTGCCGGCACTCGCATGTGCATGAATGGGCCGGCGGCGTCGCTCATTCCCATGCCGTTGCCGGCATCCGCGGGCTGAGGCTGCCGCAGCGTGAGGTGAACGTGCGCGTACGCGAGCGTCAACGTGTTGATGAAGACGGCGTGCGCTGCGGCGCCGAGGTACGTGCCGAGATCGCGTGCGGGCTGCCCGCCCTCTAGAACCGTGAGGTTTACATTTTTCGCGCGGTTCGCGGGTAGATTCGTTCGGCTGAGCGTCAGGGTGTAGGGGCCTACGCCGGCAATCGCGGTCGAGGCGCGCGATATTGGCGGCGGCGCCGCAACCGGTCCGTCACTTCCGATCGTAAAGCGAAAGACTTGCTGCCCGATGCCCTGCGGCATCGTGTCCGCGTAAACGTAGTAGCGATGGTGCGGTTCCTTCGTGAAGGTTTCCCAAAAGACACCCGTCGCCGTATCGAACGCTGGATGCAGGTGAGCGAACGTCGCAAAGTCGTCGCGCACGACGACCAAGTGCATCAGCTTCTGCATGTCGACGTCGTAGCTCAGGATTGGCGTTTTGCCGTCGAGCCGGAACTGCCGAATCGTCAGCGTCACCGTCAACCCAGCTGCATGTTCCGGCCAAAACTTTGCAACGATCTTCGGCGTGCCGCCGAGCATTGCAAAGACCCCAGCCTGAGCGATCGGTCCGGCCGACCCCCGTGTAACATCGACGGCGCAGATCGCGCCTAGCGTGCTTGCAAGAAGAAATCCGCTCAATCGGCGGCGCGTACGACCTTCCACGTTTCGTTCTCCATCGGTTCCAGGTAGCCGGCTGCTGCGAGTGCGTCGAGTGCTTCGCGCAACGCGGCGCGTTCGTTCTTGTTCGGCATTCCCGCCCACCGCATCGCCAGCGTGTTGAGCTCGAGCGTTGCATCGGGCAGCAGCGCATCGCGAAGAAAAGTTTGCGATAGCTTGACTCGTTCCATTCGGCGCGCGACCGGTTCGAGCGCCTGCTCGAAGGTAGTGCTTCGTCCTTCGGCTTCGCTCGACTTCGACTCGCTTCGCTCGCTCAGTATGGCCGCGTTCGGGCTGACACCGATGCGCTGCGCAGTATGGGACGCGGCAGACGCCGCGCTCGGATGGGGACGAGCTGCAAAGCGGCTGACGATGACGCGATCGGCAAGGGTTCCGGACCATTCGCCGAGCGCCGTCGCCGCCGTTTGCCACGGCACGGCATTGACCACCGCGCGGCGGCGGGCAATGCCGCGCAGCATCGCTCGTGCGACGCGCTCCGCTGACACTGGCAAACGGCGGCTACGCTCGATCCCGCTGCTGAAGTGGAACTCCGTCGCCACGACACCCGGATCGACGTACGTCACGGCAATGCCGCGTGCGCGCAGCTCGCGCCGAAGCTGGATCGCCGCCGCGCGAATCGCGGCCTTCGTAACTGCGTATGCGCCCCACTGCGGCAACGGCACGCGTGCAATTCCCGAACCGATAAAGACCAAATGGCCGCGGCTTTTCTCGAGCTGCGCCAGGGCGGCCCGCGCAATTCGCAACGGTCCCGCGACCCCAAGTTGCCAGTTCGCTTCGATTTCGGCGTCGCTCTGCTCGAGCAAGGAGCCGTAGGCACCGCGACCCGCATTGTTGACGAGCACGTCTATCCGTCCGAATGCCTGCAGCGCAGCCTCGACGATCCGAGCCGGCGTCTGCGGGGCAGTGACGTCTGCGACCAGCACGGCGCACCTGCCGCCTTCGTGGCGAATCGATCGAGCAATTTCTTCGAGCTGCGAGCTGCGCCGGGCGATCATCAAAACGCGATAGCCCGAATGGCTGGCAGCCTGCGCGAGCGCGCGTCCGATACCGGAGCTTGCGCCCGTGACGACGAGCGCAGGTCCGTCGTTAGGCATGCGTGTCGCAGTAGGCTTCGTACTCGCGCGCGATGCTTTGCGGAAGCCCTTCGTAGTGCTCCGATTCGTCTGCAATCGGTTCGGGCGCGGGATC
The DNA here is from genome assembly GCA_963767725.1 of Vulcanimicrobiota bacterium. Lineage (GTDB taxonomy): Bacteria > Vulcanimicrobiota > Vulcanimicrobiia > Vulcanimicrobiales > Vulcanimicrobiaceae > Cybelea. The sequence goes on along the minus strand of CAVYEN010000001.1, from coordinate 267,710 downwards.
GATAACGGCACGCCTTTCGCGCGCGAGCTGCGAAAGCGTTTGAGCGACCGGTTTAAAACTTGCGTCGCTGCGCACGACGCCGAAGCGAAGCTCGTGCGGCGCGAGGTCGAACGGCGGCAATGTCGCAAGGGCGGGATCGTAATCGGCCCAACACCACCAAAATGCGCCCAACGCGCCGCGAGCGTGAAGTCGATCGATCACGGCTCGTGCATACTGCGCGAGTTCCGCTTCGTCGAGACACGCGAACCCGTCGACGCGATTGCGCCCCGGCGGACATTCCGGATTTCCCAACTCCGTGAACAGCACTCGCTTGCCGCTAAACGACTGCTGTAACTGACAGAGAAACGGCACGACGTTGGGGTCCAGACGGTCGCGGGCGAAGGCGCTATAGACAGAGTACCCGTGCATCGTCGCAAATGGCCACGGCCGCGCAATGCTCGACGGCCGCAACCGCCGGTCTTTATCGAAATCTTCACCGTGCATTCCGGCGGTGGCGCCGACGCCCGAGGCTTCGAGGAGGGCTTCCGTTAAACGCGCGCTCCACTCGGCCGCGTCCTGCGGCGTGGCCGGCTCGCGCAGGTTGGAAAACTCGTTGCCGAGATCCCACGCGAACAGGCCGGGATGATCGCGCAGCCGCTCGGCCACTCGCCGCGCGCAAAAAACTTGCGCCCGCAACAGCTCCGGCTCGGCGTAGAAGTCGCCGATCGCGCGGTCGACCACCAAGCCGTCGGCGATCGTGCGAAACCGGCCCTGCGTCGATCCGCGCTCGAGCGTCCATGCCGGCAGCCAGTTGACGCCGCTCATGTGGCCGCAAAAGAGCGTCGGAATCGCTTGCAGGCCCGCGCCTGCAATCCGTTCCATGATAGCATCTAAGCGCCGGAGCGCATCGTCGCCCATCGTCGTGGGTTGCGGTTGAAAAATCTCCCACATGAGGAAGAACCGAACGACGTCGAGGCCCAATTCCTTGATGCGTACCATATCTTCGCCGATCTCGTCGAGATCGAAGCGTTGCCACATGTACATCGCGCTGCGTCGTGGCCAATAGTTGATGCCGAGCAAAAAACGGGACATAGGAAGGCCTTCGCCTTTCGTCCTTCGACTCCGCCGCTCTGCGCACGTCGAGAACGCGGTCTTGAGGATGACAATGTTAGGAAAGGCGCGAAGCGCCTCGCCGATGGCGCAAGCGGACAAAGCACCGATCGTCGGTATCATCATGGGCAGCCGTTCGGATTGGAAAACGATGTCCGCTGCTCGTGACACACTCGACGAACTGCAGATACCATGCGAGGTGCGCGTTGTCTCGGCGCATCGCATGCCCGACGAAATGTTCGAGTACGCAGCGTCGGCCACGCGCCGCGGCCTGGCGGCAATCATCGCAGCTGCAGGCGGTGCAGCCCACTTACCCGGGATGACTGCTGCAAAGACCTTGATTCCCGTCATCGGCGTACCCGTCGGAGGGTCGCACGCCGGGGGTCTCGACTCGTTGCTGTCGATCGTGCAAATGCCGCCCGGCGTTCCGGTCGCAACGATGGCGATCGGCGGCGCAGTCAACGCCGCGCTCTTCGCAGCGCGTATCGTCGCGCTACGCGATGACGGCGTCGCGGAGCGGCTTTGCGCATACGCCATCCGCATGCACGATGCGGCGGCCTCCAGCGTCCTCGATTGAAATCCGTCGAGACGATCGGCATTATCGGCGGCGGTCAGCTCGGCCGAATGTTTTCGCTCGATGCCAAGCGCATGGGTTACTACGTGGTCACGCTCGATCCACAGGAACATTCGCCCTGCGGGCAAGTCGCCGACGAGCAAATCGTCGCGAGGTACGACGATCTCGCCGCGATCGACGAGCTTGGACGCCGCTGCGACGTGATCACCTATGAGTTTGAAAACATCGACATCGGTTCTGTGCGCCATCTCGAAGCGCGATCGCATCGCGTCACGCCGGGCAGCGGCGTGCTCGAGATCACGCAAAACCGACTGTTGGAGAAGCAGCTCGTGCGCGATGCGGGGCTCGCGACGACGGAGTTCGCGCGCGTGGTCGATGCGCGGGACCTCGCCCGTGCCGCGGCGCTCGTTGGATTCCCTGCCATCCTCAAGACGGTGCGAGGCGGCTATGACGGCAAAGGGCAATGGGAAGTGCACTCACTCGAACAGGCGCAAGCCGCTTTTGCCGCCGCGAGCGGCACGGAGCTGATCTTGGAGGCGAAGGTTGCACTCGCGTATGAGTTGAGCGTGATCGCGACGAGAAACGTGCGCGACGATATCGTCTCGTATCCCGTAGCCGAGAACTCGCACGACCGCGGCATCCTTACGATGACTATTGCACCGGCCCGCGTCGAGCCGCGCACGGCAGACAAGGCAGTAGAGATGGCTGCGCTGATCGGGCGGCGACTAGGAGTCGTCGGCACGTACTGCGTCGAGTTCTTTCTCTCGACGGACGGCAGGTTGCTCGTCAATGAAGTGGCGCCGCGTCCGCACAACAGCGGACATTACACGATCGACGTGACGCCCTGCTCGCAGTACGAGCAGCATGTCCGCGCGATTTGCGGGCTGCCGCTCTCGCCGCCGCGCCTGCTCGCCAACGCGATCATGGTAAACCTGCTGGGCGACGGCCGCGGTGACCATCTTTCGGGGATCGCCGACCTTTTGAGCGATCCGTCGATCGTCTTGCACGTCTATGGTAAACGCCACGCGGTCGCTCGCCGGAAGATGGGCCATTTCACGATGCTCGTCGACGGCCCGGTCGACGATGCCGCGATCGTTCGCGCCAGGGCGGCCCACGCCAAACTGCGTTGGCTTGCATGATGGTCCGTTACACGCCGCCAGCGGGACCGCATGCGCCTGGTTCGCGAAAGTAATCCGGCGATGATCGTTCGGGCCGGAGTGTTCTATGACGGCACGCTCGAGCCGCCCAAACGCCGAGTCGATATCGTGCTCGAAGCTGGGCACGTAGCGGAGATTCGCACGGCGAGCGGGGAGTGCGACCTCGAAGCCCCATGTATAACGCCGGGCCTCGTCAACGCGCACGCCCATCTCGAGGGCAGCGGCGAGCCCGATATGATGGGCATGATCCAGACGACGACGCCCAACCATCGCATGCTGCGCGCGGTCGAAAACGCCCGCAAGTCCGTGAAGGCTGGGGTCACGACGATTCGTGACGTCGGCAGCTCGAATGCAATTGCGCCCGACGTTCGCGACGCCATTGTAGAAGGACGGATTCCTGGGCCGCGAATGCGCGCTGCGGGAGCGGTGCTCTGCATGACCGGCGGCCACGGCTGGCCGATTGGACGCGCCGTCGACTCTCCGTGGGACGCGCGCAAGGCGGTGCGCGAGCAGATGAAGGCGGGGGCCGATTGCATCAAGCTGATCGCGACGGGCGGCGTGATGACAAAGGGCGCCGTGCCGGGGAACGCGCAGCTCACCGCCGAGGAGCTTGGCGGCGCTATCGACGAAGCGCATCGGCACGGATTGCGCGTTGCGGCCCACGCGATCGGCACGCAAGGGATCAAGAACGCCCTGCGCGCCGGGATAGACTCGATCGAACACGGCACGCTGCTCGACGACGAAGCGATCGCGCTCTTCAAGGAGCGCAACGTTTATCTCGTTCCGACGCTCAGCGCGCCAACGTGCATCCTCGCCAATCTGGAAAAGGGAGAGCAGCCGCAGTACGTCGTCGACAAGGCGCGGGGCTTGAAAGACGCTATGCTGACGAACATCCGTCGGGCGTACGACAACGGAGTGCGTATCGCGGGCGGCTCCGATGCCGGAACGCCTTACAACTACCATCAAGACTACGCGCAGGAAGTAGAACTGATGTGGGCGCTGCTGGGAATGACACCACAGCAAGCGGTGCACGCGGCGACGAATGTAGCCGCCGAATTGATCGGCCTGCATCGCGGACTTCTCGCCGTCGGCGAGCCTGCCGACCTTTTGCTCCTCTCGCGCGACGCCGGAGAAGACGTACGCGCCCTGCGCGAGCCGCAGCTCGTTTTCAAAAACGGCTTGATTCAGTAACGAGCGTCGCGAGCGTTGCATGCGTGTAGCCATCCTCCTGAGCGTTTTAATGCTGACGGCCGGCCCGGCGGTCGTGTTGGGCGGCGTCGCAAGCCCTCCGGGCGCAAACGCCACGCTTCTCGGCCAACAGGTCGCCGGCAGTCCGATTCGGCACGTCATCGTCCTGGTGCAAGAGAACCGCACATTCGATAATCTTTTTGCATCGTCGATCCTCGCAAACGGCCGATCCTATCCGGGAGCCGACAGCTCCCTGACGACGACCGTCGACGGTAATCCGGTTACGTTGAAGCCGGTGCCGTTCGAACATCCGGCGGACCCCAGTCACAGCCATCTCGCCTTGCTGAGCGAGTGGGATCGCGGAAGGATGGACGGCTTCGCAACGGACCGCGTGTATACAGTCTTCGGCGCCGCTAAACCCGGGGCGGGATTTGCCTATGCTTTCGTCCCCGCGTACGAAACGACGATTTATCACGTATTGGCCGCGCGATACGCGCTTGCCGACGAAAACTTCGCGCCGCGTCTCGTTCCGACTTTTCCAAGCCACTATACGCTCGCGACGGCGCAGAGCCGGATCGCCGGCAATCCTACTAGCGAGATCTGGGGTTGCGACGCGCGGCCCGGCACGACCGTGCCGATCTTCGGCCAAGGAGAAGCGACGATCCGCCCGGGCGTTTTCCCCTGTTTCGATCAGACGACCATCGCCGATCTCCTGGATGCGGCGCACGTTACGTGGAAGTACTACACGGGACCGTATAACGACATCATCGATCCGGCCGTCAATATTTACGACGCGTTTCGCAAAATTCGATATGGACCCGCTTGGCAGCGCAACGTCGTTACGCCTTCCGGTACCATACTGAGCGACATCCGCCGGTGCCGGTTGCCGCAAGTCTCGTTCGTAATGCCCAACCATTTCGACTCGGATCACGCCGGAAATCTGAGCGCCAGCGGACCGGGATGGGTCGGATCGATCTATCTGGCCCTCGTGCAGAGCGGTCACGCGGCGCCACAATGCAACTATTATAAGGATAGCGCACTGATCCTCACGTGGGATGATTCGGGCGGCTGGTACGATCATGTGCCCCCGCCGCGCGGACCCGACGGGACGACGTGGGGCTTTCGCATTCCAATCCTGGTGATGTCGGCGTGGGCGCGTTCGGGTTACGTTTCGGGGCGTGCGAATTCCCCACCGTACGTTTCCAATACGCGGCGTGAATCGACCTCAATTACGAAGTTCATCGAGAAAAACTGGAACTTGGGAAACATGGGGCAGCGCGACGTGACCGACGACGATTTGAGCGACATGTTCGACTACACTCGTTCTCAACCCGTGCCTCCGTTCTCGGAGGCTTCGATGGAAAAGCTGATTCGCCGCACGCACTTTCGTCTCGCCGTTGCGCAACGCGACGATCGCCTCGTCGACGACGACCGGTAGGTGGAGCTAAGCGGTCTTCGGCTGGCGGTGCTGGCCGCAATTTCGTGGCCGGCGCCTCCGCCGGGCTATGGGCCTTGGGAGCAAGTCGCCTACAACGTTGCCGACGGCATGCGCCGGCGCGGGCTAGACGTCACGCTCTTCGCGACGGGCAACTCGGGCTTCGACGGGAAGCTCGTTTCCGTGGTCCCCGTAGGTTTGAACGAAGATCCGGCGCTCGACGGAGAGGTCTTTACGGCACTTCACGTCGGCGAGCTCTTTCGCCGCGCCGGTGAGTTCGATCTCATCAATAACCACTTCGATTGGAAGCCGCTGACCTATGCGCTTGCCACTAAGGCGCCCCCAATGGTTACGACGATTCACGGTTTCTCTTCGCCGCAGATTCTCGCGGCCTACTATGCCGCCGCCCAGCGCAGTTTCTACTGCTCCATTTCCAACGCGGACCGCGATCCCGGGCTCGACTATCTGGCCACAACCTACAACGGCATCGATCCCGCGCAGTTCACGTTTAGCGATCGAGCCGGCGAGTATCTCTGTTTTCTCGGCCGCTTTCACCCCGAAAAGGGGACGCATCTCGCGATTGAAATCGCGAAGCGCGCGGACGTCCGATTGAAGATCGCGGCAATATCGCACGATGAAGCGTATTTTCGCGAGCAGATCGCGCCGCACATCGACGGCGATCGTGTGCAGTTTCTGGGTGCGGTCGAGCGCGCGGCCCGTAACGAGCTCCTCTCCAACGCGCTGGGCCTCGTTCACATGACGACGCGACCCGAGCGCTTCGGGCTCACGATGATCGAAGCGATGGCCTGCGGCACGCCCGTCCTTGGCGCGCGGATGGGGTCCATCCCCGAGATCGTCGTCGATAGCGTCACGGGGTTGCTGTGCGATGATGTAGAAGATGCCGTCGCTAAGGTACCGCTCTTGGCGTCGCTCGACCGCCGCGCGTGCCGCTCGCACGTCGAGCAGGAGTTCAGCATCGAGCGAATGATCGACCGCTACGTCAACGCTTACGCGAAGGCGCTGCATCTGCGGATTCCGCCGCAGGCGAGCGAGGAGAAGTTGCGCGTGCGGCGGCACGACTGGTGGGAACGGCCGATGGCCTACACGGAGATTCGGCGCAAACCAAAGGAACTTGGCTTTTCATGAAGTCCGGGGCCGAGCGAGACTATTCCGGACGGGCACTCTTCCAAAAGCTCGGCGTTTTTGCCCAGGCTCACGTCGTGCTCGTCGGCCGACACGACGAAATCTTCGTGTCCTCCTTGAACGCGCGGCTCGCGAAGGCTGCTTCTCAAGCGTTGCGAGGCCAGTACGATATGATTTTTGTGCGCGTGGACGCGCCGCGCGATCTATCTCGGATATCGCACGCCGTCGCGCACCTCAAACCAAGCGGCGCGCTGTGGGTCTTTCATCCCAAAGGACGGGGCGCATCGCCGAGTGATGCGGAAGTGCGTTCATCCGGAATCGCCGCCGGTTTGGTCGACAATAAGATCAGCGCATATAGCGATTCGCACACCGCGACGCGTTACGTCATCCCGCTTGCACGCCGACACTAGCCGCTGCTTCCATGGCTTGATACGCCTTGCTCGTCAACGCATGGTCGAGCACTCCCGCGATGAAGCGCGACGCGGCGCGTACTCTCTCGATGTCCACGCCCGTGTCGACGCCCATTTGATGCAGCATATATAGCAGGTCTTCGGTGCCGACGTTGCCGGTCGCACCCGGCGCGTAGGGGCAGCCCCCCAATCCTCCCGACGAAGCATCGAACTTGGCAATGCCGAGAGCGAGCGCAGCGTAGACGTTGGCGAGCGCCGTGCCGCGCGTGTCGTGAAAGTGCATCGCGATGAGGTTGAGTGGAATTTCCTTTCGCAAGCAATGGCACGAGTTGCTCGACCTGGCTCGGAACGCCGACGCCGATAGTGTCCCCGATGGACAGCTCGTCGCACCCCATCTCCATCAGCTCGAGGCTCACGTCGAGTACCATCTTCGGGGTGACACCATCGCCGAATGGCGAGCCGAAAGCGGTCGAAATGTAGCCGCGCACCCAAACGCCGTCGCGTTTGGCAGCGCTCACGACTTCTCGAAACGTTACGAGCGACTCGCCGATCGTCATATTGATATTGCGCTTGGTGAAACGTTCCGACGCCGCCGTAAAAACAGCGATTGCGTCGGCGCCGGCAACCCGCGCGCGCTCGTAGCCCTTGAGGTTCGGAACGAGCACGGGGTAGCGTACGCCGGATGCTTTGCGAATGCGGGCGAAGACCTCGGCCGCATCGGCGAGCTGCGGAATCGCCTTGGGGCTAACGAACGAGGTTGCTTCAATCCATTTCAAACCCGTCTCAGAGAGCAGATCGATGTAGCGGATCTTATCGTCGGTTGAAATTCGCGCGCTTTCGTTCTGGAGCCCGTCCCGCGCGCCCATCTCGAAGACGGTTACAAACTTGGGAAGCACGACACCACCGGTGACACGCCGCTGGTCATTCGAGTTCCACCAGGGGAGCGCCGGCTGAAACGATCTGCCCTTCGCGCACGAGTACCGACTTCACCGTAGAAGAGGCGGCGGATTCTATGCGGTGTTCCATTTTCATCGCTTCGAGCACGATTAGGAGCGCGTGCTCCTCGACCGCGTCGCCGTCCCGGACGGCGATTTTGACGATTTTGCCGGGCATCGGCGCGCTGACCTGCGCGGCGGCGGCGGCGCTATGGCGACCCGCAACTTCGTCGCGCAAAGGAGGCGCGGCAAATTCGAACGGCCACGTTTCTGCGGCGAGATGGACGTTGAAGGCGCCGCCGTTATACGTAACGGCGCCTGCGAGCGCGGTGCCCTGGAATTCGCGCGTGAACCAAATTTCCGCTGCGGTGCGCGCGCAGATCGCCGCTGCGATCTCCGGAGATGCACCACACGCTCGAGTCGGCCGTGGCGTCCGCACGGAGTTCGACGATGCCGTCGCGATGCTGCAAGCGAAGCGGGAGTCCCACGTCGCCGATGCGCCACGGCGCGCGGCGGTCGGCGAGCAGCGCAGCGGCGCAGAGCAGCACCGCATCGTCCGGCGGTTCCCGGCGCGCAAAGATCGACTCGTCGAGGCGCCGATTGATAAAGCTGGTCGTCGTTTCTCCATCGATAAAGGCCTGATCGCGGGCAATCCAAAGCAACAGCGGTAATTTCGTTCGCACCCCATCGACGGTAAAATCTTCGAGCGCCCGCTCAAGCCGCGCAATGGCCGAGCTGCGATCGCTACCATAAACGATCAGCTTGGCGAGCATCGGATCGTAATAATGCGTCACCACGCTCGCCGCGCTGACGCCGGCGTCGACCCGTATACCGGGCCCCTGCGGCGGCGACCAATTCCAGATCGTGCCGGTCGAGGGCAGCATCTCGTTTGCCGGGTCCTCGGCATAAATGCGCGCTTCGATCGCCCAGCCACGCGGCTGCAGCTCGGCTTGCGAGAGCGTCAGAGGCTCGCCCGCAGCGATGCGCAGCTGCCACTGGACCAAATCGACCCCGTATACGAGTTCGGTTACCGGGTGCTCGACCTGCAGTCGCGCGTTCATCTCGAGAAAGTAGTACGCTCCGTCCCGATCGAGCATAAACTCGCTAGTGCCGGCGTTCGAGTATCCAACGGATTTGGCCGCGCGCACGGCCGCTGCACCCATTGCGGCGCGCAGTTCTCGCGTGAGCGCAACCGAGGGCGCCTCCTCGATAATCTTTTGATGACGCCGTTGAATCGAGCATTCGCGTTCCCCCAGATGGATCGTGGTTCCGCGGGCGTCGGCGAGAATTTGGAACTCGATATGACGAGGATCCGCAAGATAGCGCTCGAGGAGCACGCGATCGTCGCCAAAGGCCGCCACGGATTCCCGTTTCGCGCTTTCGAGCGCTTCGCGGAAACCGGCGGGGGACTCGACGATCCTCATGCCGCGTCCGCCGCCGCCGGCACTCGCCTTGATCAGTACCGGAAAGCCGATACCGTGAGCCGCCGCGCACAGCGTCGCTTCGGATTGATCGTCGCCATCGTATCCGGGAACCGTCGGTACGTCGAATGCACGCACGCGGCGCTTGGCTTCGATCTTGCTTCCCATTGCCGCCATCGCTTCGGGTGACGGACCGACGAAGATCAGACCTGCGTCACGAACCGCGCGGGCAAAGGTCGCTCGCTCCGAGAGAAAGCCGTAACCGGGGTGCAGTCGCATCGGCCCGCATTGCGTCTGCCGCCTCGATGATTGCGTCGGCGTTCAAGTACGAATCGGCGGCTGCGGCCGGTCCGATGCAGCGCGCCTCGTCCATGAATTGAAGGTGGAACGCGCCTGCGTCGGCCTCGGAGTAGATTCCCAGCGGAACGATGTCCATTTCGCGGGCGCAGCGAGCGACGCGTACGGCGATCTCGCCGCGATTGGCGATAAGCAGCCGCTTCATGCCACCGGGGGTTCAGCAAACTTCGCCGGTCGCCGCTCGAGGAAGGCGCGCAACCCTTCCTGACCTTCGGAGTCCACGCGTTGGCGCGCGATCGCCTGAGCCGTAATGGAGCGCGAGCAGTCATAGGAGCTATCGAGTACGCGCCGCAGAAGAAGCTTGGCGGCACTGATTGCCTCGGGTCCGGCGGAGCGAAGCTCCGCGAGGCGGCGGTCGACGGCCGCATCGACTTCACTAGCGCAAACCACCTCGTGAACGAGTCCGATTCTTTTCGCGTGTCGAGCGTCGAAGCGTTCGCCGGTAAGAAAGAGCGCCCGAGTATGCGACGCTCCGATTTTGAGGAGGACGAAGGGTGATATGACGGCAGGAATGATGCCGAGCTTCACTTCCGTGAAGCCGAAGATTGCATCGTCCGTCGCAATCACAATGTCGCAGACGGCCGCGAGCCCTGCTCCTCCGCCAAGAGCAGCTCCATGGACGCGGCCGACGACCGGCTTGGGGCAGTTGTCGATCGCCCGAAACATGTCGCTCATGCGCTCGGCGTCGCCAACGTTTGTTTCGAACGTCAAATCGAGCGAGTCGCGCATCCAGTTGATGTCGGCGCCTCCGCAGAAGACGTTGCCTTCACCGGCGAGCACGACCGCGCGCACGTCGTCGGCCGCGGTAATGCGCGTAAAGACCTCGTGAAGTTGCTCGATCACCTCAGCATTGAAAGCGTTGCGGACCTCCGGCCGTGCAAGCGTCACACGGGCGATGCCGTCGCTGACGGCGAGGTGTATGCTCTCGGCCATGGCCAAGCGGGTTCGCGCCCTCATCCGAGCGGGCCTCGCGTGCGTTATACTGACAAGAATGAACGCCGCGGGCCGCCCTGCGATCTATCGCTACGCATTGCTGACTCGCGCGAGCCACTGGGTGTGGTTTGTGGCGTTCCTGGTACTCGTCGGCAGCGGTCTGCAGATCTTCAATGCGTCGCCGAATTTGGATGCCTCGGACAAAAGCGATCCCGCCCGGCGCGTGCTTTCTATCGGTTCCCCCGCCGAAGGTGTCGGCACGACGAGAATTTTCGGACGCGTCTTCGTGACTACCGGATGGCTCGGTTGGACCGGCGACGGCATGGGCTCGCGAGGCGCACATGCGTTCGGAGCCTCGATCACGATCCCCGGTTACCAAGATCTGGCAGCCGGACGCCGGTGGCATCTCTTCTTTGCATGGATCGGGGCAGTCTGCTGGCTGGCATGGCTTATATCGAGTGCGATCAAAGGCAATCTGCGCGAGATGATTCTGCGTCCCAGCGATCTGCCGAAGCTTTGGCCGATGCAGGCGTACTATCTCAAGTTGCGCAAAGAGCCGCCGGTCTATGGGACCTACAATCCATTACAGAAAGCCTCGTATACCGGCGTGCTCTTCATCGCGGCACCGCTCGTGGTGATCACCGGTCTCGCGCTTTCGCCGGGAATTGACGCCGTCGCCGATCCGCTGACCGTCGTTTTCGGCGGTCGGCAGTTCGCTCGCCTTTGGCACTTCGCGGGCATGCTGGCGCTGTTGGGCTTCTTTGCGATTCACACATTCCAAGTCTTAACTCAAGGCCTCCTCAATCAAATGCGCTCGATGATCACCGGCTGGTATCAGCCGCAATGAAACGACGGCTCTTTCTTAGCTCGGCGGTGTCGGCGCTGGCCGGGTGCGGGCCGATCAGTTCGGCGCTGAGCCAGAACGACGGCGTGCGCCACGCGCTTGCGTCGGTTGAAGGTGCTGAACCACGTCCTGATCGGGACGCGCGGGCTCGCGCGTGAGTATCCCGAGCGCGAGGTCGATCGCCACTTCCGCGTCAACGGATTCGCGACGCCTTCAGATACGCGTTACCTGAAGTTGGTGGCCGGAGAATTCGCCGCGTATCGCCTCGTCGTCGATGGGGCCGTCGAGCGGCCGCACGCGTTTACGCTCGCTCAACTCTACCGCATGCCGCAGCGAACGCAGATTACGCGCCACGATTGCGTCGAGGGCTGGAGCGCGATCGGAAAGTGGAACGGCGTTCCGCTCGCCGCCGTGCTCGATGCCGTTGGGCCCCGCAACGACGCGCGTTACGTCGTCTTTCGCTGTATGGACGACGACGGCGCCGGCAACCTCTACTACGAGAGCCTCGATCTCCACCAAGCGCGGCATCCGCAGGCGCTGCTTGCGATGCGTTTGAACGACGCGCCGCTCGATCCCGATCATGGGGCGCCGTTGCGCCTGCGCGTACCGACGCAGCTCGGCTACAAGAGTGCCAAATGGATTGCGCGCATCGAAGTGGTCGCGAGTTTTGCGACCATCTACGCCGGTCATGGCGGCTATTGGGAGGATGAGGGCTACGAATGGTACGCGGGCATATGACGCCGAGCTAAGCCGTCACGACGAGCGGCTTCCGAGCGTTGAATCCAGCGTCATGACCAGGGGCGCGCTGGTCTTCACCGCTGCCCTGACTCTCCTGCTGGGAAGCTCAGCCCGGCCGGGGAGTTCCGCGGACGACCTGCGCGTCTCCCTGCTGTCGACGGCCGCGAGCTACCATGCAAACCTCGCTGCGATCGCGCCCGTTGCGGGGCGCGACACCACGTACGACTACTATGAGCGCCTGCTCGACGACGCCGAATTGCTGGACGACCCAAACGTTCCGACGGGGTATACGGTCGCACAGTGGTCGCAAACGGTTCGCGCAATCGCGAGTTTGGATCTCAGCCTCGCGAAGCAGCTGCTTGCAGGTTCGGATTCTTCGATGGCATCGATCCGCGGCTTAGGGGAGGTATTGGTGCGTTCGTCGCGGGACGCTACGCGCCAACCCGTCGCCGTCTACGTTCCGAGCACCTATGCGCCCAATCGTCCAGCGCCGCTGATGGTGATGCTGCACGGTCATCCGCAATCTGAGACGCAGCTCCTCGCACCACTCTACATTGCGCAACTCGCCGAGCAGACGGGTACGATCGTCGTGGCGCCCTGGGGCCACGGCTATTACGATTATCGAGGCTCGGTCTCCGATGTTTACGACGCGCTGCGCGTGGCCACGCGCGCGTTCGCGATCGACCCGCGCAAGAAGTTTCTCGCCGGATATTCGATGGGTGGCTTTTCCGTCTTTGAGGTAGCGCCCGTTCACGCCGACGAGTGGTCGGCGGTGATGTGCATTGCCGGCGCCCTCTTAGGGTCGGACTCTTCACGCGTCGTCGCCTTGATGGCGCGTACTCCGTTCTACGTGCTGACCGGTACTGCCGATCAGAGCATTCCGACGCAATATCCAACGGCGACCGCGGCTTTTTTGCACGCGGCCGGCGTCGACGTCTCGTTCTACTCGCAAGCCGGCGGGATCCACCGGCTGGTAACGCTCGTGCCGATCCTCACGCAGGCCTGGACTGACATGCTCAACGAAATCGTACGCGCACCGCCGCCGGCAGTGGGAAACATGGTGCTCCCGTCCTCGATCCCGATGAACGCATTGAAACCATAGCATGAGAAAAAAAACCACGATCGCTGGACGGCGCTCGCGCTCGCCTACGTCGTCGCCGCGGTCTTGCACGCGTCCGGCAGAAGCGAGTTGGTGCCGCCGCAGCCCGGAAACGTGGTGGAAAGCCGGTACGTCGATTTCAATGGCACAGGTGCGAGCGATGAGTGGCGTGCCGTCGTCAGCAAGAAGCTTCTCGGCTCCGCAAACGGACGCGATTTTTATCAATGGTACCTCTTGATCTATCACTTGCGACGCGGCGCGTATCGTTTGCGTTACGGCTCTCCGGCCAATGGCGGGCCGCTCTCGCACGTCACGCAAGCAAACGGCGCGAAGATGTGGTTTCCGACCCAGGAGGTCGCCATCGTCGGGGCAGCCGCTTTGATGCACCGAGGCATGCAGCAGCTTGTCGTCGCATCGCACGAGACGGGGGCGGATTGTGGTGGCGCCACGGTGACGATCGTGGCGACGAAGCCGGGCGGCACCGTCGGCCCGGTGCTCTCCATCGCGAACCCATGTGACCTCGATGCGAAGATCGCCGCTGACGGCGCTTCACTGGAATTGACGGGGCCCTACTACCGGACGAACGCGCCGCTCTGCTGCCCGACGAATCCGCACGCGTCCGCGACGCTTCGATATCGAGACGGCAAGTGGGTCGAATCGCCGAACTATTTCAATTTCGAATGACGCGGGCTCAAGTACATTACCGAGCGCGAAAAATCGAAGACGATGTCGAAGCGGTGCCACACCTCGTCGCCAATGAGCGCAACGCCCCCGGTCGCCGCCGGCAAATCGTAGAGTTTGAATGGGCCGACTTGGAGCTCGCTGACCGTGCCGAGATACGCGCTGAACCGCGATCCTATTCCCACTCCGGCAGTGATGGGACGCTTGCGCGAAGAGGAACGAAGGATGATATCGTCGTCGACGCCGTCGCTCGATCCGATATCGAGCCGCAACAGATGCTGTTCGGGCGCCACGCCTTCGGCCGAAACGATGACCTTGACATACGCCCGCGGCGGCCGGAGAACCAAAGGAATAGCGACGCCAGTGCCGCGGTATCGATAAGTTGCCGGATCGTACAGAGCGACGCGATACGAGCTAAAGTCGATTGCCACGACGTACCGACGAAAGAAATCAAACCCGAGGATTCCACCCTCCGGGAGGGTGCTTCCGGTACGAGAAAGATCGATTGCCAACGGATTGTGCGCGACGAACGTCACCTTGCCCAGCCCGACGGAGACGTCTTGCAGTCGGCTTGCGGCGGCGTGACCTTTGCCTGCTCCCGTCACCCAGGTCGTTCCATGCGAGGGCAGCTTCAAGGCACGTGCCGTTGTAATGTCGACGTACGACCGGAGCGCGCCCGTATCGAGATCGAACCAGACCATGCGCCCACCTATCGTGCCGGAAACGGCCGGAACCAAGCCATCGCCTCGGCCCGGAAGAACGCAAAGCGCCGTTTGAGCGCCATCTCCGCTGCGCATGGAAACCAACGCCAACACCGGCGCGAGTAGGATGATTAGTAGGACGATCGCCTTGCGCGCCACGGTGGGGTGAGCGTTACATTCGGAAGACGCCGAACTGCGTGCGCGGCTGCGGGGCGTGCGCGGCCGCGTCCAGACCGATCGCGATAACGCGCCGCGTATCGAGTGGATCGATGATGCCGTCGTCCCACAGGCGCGCCGTCGAATAGTAGGGATTTCCTTCGCGCTCGTACTTTTCGAGAATCGGCGCTTCGTACGCGGCCTTTTCGTGCGGCGACATCTCGCCTTTGACGGTGGAGAGCACGCTCGCGGCCTGAGGTCCGCCCATGACGCTAATGCGCGCGTTCGGCCACATCCAAAGCTGACGCGGCCCGTACGCTCGGCCGCACATTCCGTAGTTTCCAGCACCGAAGCTGCCTCCGATCACGACGGTGAACTTGGGCACCTCGGCGCAGGCCACGGCGGTCACGAGCTTGGCGCCGTCTTTGGCGATCCCGCGGTTCTCGTATTCTTTGCCGACCATGAAGCCGGTAATGTTCTGCATGAAGAGCAAAGGCGTGCCGCGCTGCGCGCAGAGCTCGATGAAGTGGGCTCCTTTGAGCGCACTTTCGCTGAAGAGAATGCCGTTGTTGGCAAGGATGCCGATGGGATGGCCCTCAATGCGAGCGAATCCGCAGACGAGCGTTGCGCCATACCGCGATTTGAACTCATGGAACTGCGATGCGTCGACGAGGCGCGCGAGGACCTCACGCACGTCATACCCGGTGCGGCTATCGGCTGGAATGATTCCATAGATGTCGCGCGGCTCGTATTTGGGAGGTTGCGCGTCGATGCGATCCCATTGACGCGGAAGCTCCAAGTGGAGATCGCGGACGATTTCTCGGACGATTGCAAGCGCCCCGACGTCGTCGTCGGCAAAGTGATCGGCTACGCCGGAAACTGCGCGTGTGAACGTCGGCGCCGCCGAGTTCTTCGGCAGTGACTTCCTCCCCCGTAGCGGCCTTCACCAAGGGGGGACCTCCCAAGAAGATCGTTCCTTGACCCTTGACGATGACGGTTTCGTCGCTCATCGCTGGAACGTAAGCGCCGCCGGCCGTGCACGATCCCATCACCGCCGCGACCTGCGCGATGCGCTTGCTCGACATCCGCGCTTGATTATAAAAGATACGACCGAAATGATCGCGGTCGGGGAAAACCTCGTCTTGCAGCGGTAAGAACGCGCCGCCCGAATCGACTAAGTAGATGCAGGGTAAATGATTTTGCTCTGCGATCTCCTGAGCGCGCAGATGCTTCTTCACCGTCATTGGATAGTACGTGCCGCCCTTGACGGTCGCATCGTTGGCGACGATCACGCAGTGCTGGTCCTCGACGATTCCGATCCCCGTGAGGATTCCGGCCGCCGGCGAATCGTTGCCGTACATGCCGAAGGCTGCCAGGGCGGAGAGCTCGAGGAAATCCGAACCAGGATCGATCAGTCGTTCGATACGCTCGCGCGCCGGAAGTTTGTTGCGTAGGCGATGCTTTTCGGCGGCCTCGGCGCCCCCGCCGGCGCGTACGGCGACGAGGCGTTCACGCAATTCACCGACTAACCGCTCCATCCGTTGGGCATTGCGCGCGAAGCTCTCGGAATGGCTATCGAGCCGTGAATCCAGCACCGCCATCGCCGCGCCCATTCGGCGCGCCGCGCTTAGAGCCCGGTTAGAGGTGACGAAATAGCGAGGGCCGTGCGACGAATGACTCGTACCTACCGGCATATGGCCGCGCAGGCGAGAGTCGATGTCGGCGGCATCCTACGTCCTGCAGGGAAGCCCCGACTTTTCCACGGCGTTGCAAGCGTATCCCCACGTCTTGGGAGAACGCGCAGCCGCGCATTTACTGCGGCGCGCGGGCTTCGGCGGTACGCCAGACGAGGTGCGGCGCTATGCGGCGATGCACGCCGACGAGGCGGTCGCGTCGCTTCTCGAGGTTCCCTCGCCGAGCTCGATTGCTCCGCCGCGCGAACTCGAGGACCGCGCACGCCCCGCCCTGATGGGGACGATGACGTCGCGCCAACAACGCAGACGTGAGGGGCGCGAAGCGATCTTGGCGCTGCAGCTTTGGTGGCTGAACCGAATGCTGACGACGAGGGCGCCGCTGCAAGAGAAGATGGCACTTTACTTTCACGGTCACTTTACCTCGCGCGGCATACCGCGTTTTCCGTCGATCACCTACAACCAAAACGCGCTCTTCCGGCGCTCGGCACTCGGCAATCTTCGCCAGCTGACGCGTGACGTCTCCAAAGACGCCGCGATGCTGATATACCTCAACGGTGCCCAGAACGTCGCCGCGCACCCCAACGAAAACTACGCGCGAGAGCTTATGGAGCTCTTCACGCTCGGCGTCGACAACTATTCCGAAAACGACGTACGCGACTCGGCGCGCGCCTGGACCGGCTGGCGCGTCGACCGCCGCAACGACAGCGTTACCTTTGACGACTCACTGCACGATAGCGGCCAAAAGACGTTTTTGGGGCGCACTGGGAATTTCAATGGTGACGACATCGTTGACATCATCTTCGCGCAGCCGCAATGCGCGCGGTTCTTCGCTGCCAGCCTGCTCAACTGGTTCGTCTACAACGACCCGGAGGCGGAGCTCGTGGACGCAGTCGCGGCAGAATTGCGTCGCCGGATCTTCGACCTCGCTCCCGTGGTCGGCACGATCCTGCGCAGCAACGTCTTTTATAGCCCACGCGCGTATCGCGCGCTGGTCAAAAGCCCGGTCGAGTTCGTCGTGGGCACGCTATAAGACGCTGGGGCTTTCCGTCGTCGACTCAAGCGCCTTGCCGGCGCTGGTACAGATGGGACAGCAGCTCTTTTATCCTCCCGAGCGTTGCGGGATGGCCGGGCGGCGCAGAACTGGTTGACGAGCGGTACGATGATCGCACGGCAGAACTTCCTGACACGCCTGCTCGGCTCGCAGACGCTCTCCGACTCGTCGTGGCTGCGCGGATTGCCCGTCGCGTCGAAAAGCGCGGCCCAAATACTCGGCGACACGATTGTACAAGGTGACCTCGCGCGCGCTTCGACTCGGGAGCTCGAGGGGTACATGAGCGGTAAGGGCAGTGCCGCTCTCGCGTCGCTTTCCGCGGAGAATTACGATCAACGCGTCAGCGGCTCCGTCTATCTCGCCATGGCGACGCCCGCGTATCAGCTGAATTGAACGATGAAAAGACGCAACTTTTTACTGACCACCGCCTCGGGGCTGGCCGTTGTCGCCAACACGCACCACGTCTTCGCGCGCGCGCTCGGCCAGACGCCGCTGCCGGGATTGCCCGGAAGCGAAAATCGGTGCCTGGTTTTGATCAACTTGTACGGCGGCAACGACGGGCTGAACTGCGTCGTGCCGCACGGCGACAACCGCTACTATCAGTTGCGACCCGGCCTTGCGATCGCTCGCAACGATGTGTTGGCGATCGACGCGCACGTCGGGCTCAATCCGGGAATGCGCTCGTTCAAATCGCTCTACGATAAGGGAATCGTTGCGATCGTTCAGGGCGTCGGTTACCCGAACCCCGATCACTCGCATTTCCGATCGACGGAGATCTGGCAGACCGCCGCGCCGGATCGCTACGAACATACCGGTTGGCTCGGCCGTTATTTCGACGACGCCGGCCTGGCGCGCGCGAATCTCTTCAAGGGCGTCGCCGTTTCAAAGGTCTTGCCCGAAGTGCTCGTCTCCAACCGCACCGACATTCCCGCGATTCCGGGGCTCGGCGCTTACTCGATGATTGCCGACCGGAACACGCTCGCGCGCGACGCGTTCGCGCATCAAGCGCACGATCGCACTCTTCCGTTCGAGTCGCCTTATTTGGCTCACGTGATGGAGATCGAGGACAACGCGCAGCGGAGCTCCGAAGAACTGCCCAAGCTGGTGGCCGGATATACAACGAAGGCGTCCTATCCCTGCCACGGGTCTTGGACGGAGCCTCGCGCTGGCGGCGCAGATCGTCGGCAGCAATTTGGGTACGAAGGCAATCTACGTCGAGCATGGCTCGTTCGACACGCACGTCAGTCAAAAGACGACGCAGGATCGGCTCCTGACCCAGTTCTCCGACGCCATCGCTGCGTTCTATGAAGATCTCGCCGCACACGGCAACGAGCATCGGGTCTTGACGCTGACGTTCAGCGAATTTGGACGGCGGATAGAGGAGAACGGCAGCCGCGGCACCGATCACGGGGAGGCCTCGCCGCTGTTCATGATCGGCGGCGGCGTCAAGGGCGGCCTCTATGGAGCGGCGCCCGACTTGGGCGCGACGAACATGGGGAACGTGCGCTTTGCGGTCGACTTTCGCAGCGTCTACGCTACGGTGCTCGAGCGTTGGCTCGGCCGGCCCTCCACGACGGTGCTGAACGGCGAGTTTCGCGCAACTTCCCGTGCTCGGTTAGCTTGAGTTCATCGATCCTCTTTCTCGGAAGCGGCGGCGCGCGATTCGTCGTCGCGCGGCAGTTGCGCGCGTCAGGCGGGATGTGGATGCGATTTGAGACCACGCAAATTCACGTCGATCCCGGCCCCGGTGCGCTGGTACGCGCCCTCTCTCACGTCCCGCCCTGCAATCCGCGCGAGCTCGATGCAATCGTTCTTTCACACAAGCACCTCGACCATTCGGGCGACGTCAACGTGCTCATCGAGGCGATGACGTCCGGCGGATTCCGTCGGCGCGGCGCGGTGCTTGCGCCGGCCGACGCTTTCGATCACGAGCCGGTGGTGCTGCCATATGCGTGCCGTTTCGTCGAGCGCCTCGAGCGGCTCGAGCCGAGCAACGGTCCCTATCGCATCGGCAATGTCGAACTCTACACTTCGATGCTCCACCTGCACGCCGCGCAAACGCACGGGCTTCACTTCGTTCATGTCGGCGTGCGCGTCGCATATCTTCCCTGCGGTCGGTACTTCGATGGACTCGCTGCCGACTATGCCAAGCATCATCCCGACGTGCTGATCGTCAACGTTCTGCGCTACCGCGACGAGATGAACGTTGACCATCTAACGTGGACGGACGCTCGGCGCGTCGTTGCCGCCGTGCGTCCAAAGATTGCGGTCTTTCAACACTTTGGAACCAAGATGCTCGAGGCGGATCCGCCGCGCCTCGCCGCGGAGCTCGAGGACGAGCTTGGGCTGCGCGCAATTGCCGCTTACGATGGATTCGTTTTAGATTTGGAAACGGAGATCGCGGCGGTCGCCGGCTAGTAGGGCGGACGTCCTTGAGGCGGCGGCGGGGGTGCGCTCCGAAAGCGAATTGGAAGGCGCGTGCTGCCGCTGAACTCTTGGCGCACGCGCGGGTGTTCGTTCATCGATCCGCTGTAAAGATAGACCGAGCCGTTGCTCGAGGTCGCCGTGACGACGGGGCCGCCGCTGCCGACCGTAGCCTGCTTCGTCGTCGGATCACCGCGCACTTCGGCCTCATCTTGGAAGCTGGAAACGACATGGCCCGAGCCGCTGTGTGCGCCGATCTGGGCGCTGCCGCGGACGCCGAGCGCGACGTTCCCGTGCTGCGATTCAAAGCGTGCAAGACCGGGCTGGAAGCTGCCGTCGTCATAAACGATCGAGCCATACGTGCTGGTCGCCTGAATTTGATGGGACGTGCAGCCTTGGAAGAACATGTCCCCGGTGGCCGTACGGACCCGCAGTCGGTCGAACGAGGAGTTCGTCGCGACGATCCCTCCGCGGAGCGATTCGACAAGACCCGTTCCGCTGACGTCGTTCAACGAGATGGCCGCCGCTCGCGCGTGCGCGATGAAAACGCCGTGGTAGTTGTCGATCGTCAGGTGACCGGCCCGTTGCTGCACCACCAGCATCGCGGTCCCGCGCGGAATCGTTATCGTCATCCTTCCGCTTCCTTGGGCCATGATCGCGTCGTGCTCTCCGCCCGGCAGCTCGGGCATCTCGAAGGATTCGGCGGGAAGCGTTACCGGACCATGATCGGTCTCGATTTGATCGGAAGCGAGCTGGAGCTGCTTGGGAAACTCTCGGATTGACTGTTGCCGAACGTCGGTCGGTCTTTGCGAGGAGATTGACACCTGCAGGGCGATCCCACGTCTGAATCAATACTTGTCCTCGGTTCACGTGCACGTTGACGATCGGCGACGGACCAATTTCGTACTGCTCGTCGGCGCGCACCGGCGCCGCGAAAGCTAACCAACACAACGAGGCGACGAGCGTTACGACTGCTCCCCGCCAGCTACCGCGCACGAAAACATTGTATCGAGGCACCCTCCGGCCCATCATGAAGGATGGGTGAACGGAAGCTTCATGCGCGGTAAGATTACCCGCAAGAGCGCTCCGCCGCCCGGTGCCGGCTCCGCAGTAGCCTCTCCGTCGTGGACGCGGGCAATCGAGCGAACGATTGCGAGCCCAAGGCCGGTCCCCGGAACGATCCGAGAACGTGCCTTATCGGCGCGGTAGAAGCGCTCGAAGATATGGGGGCGCTCCTCCTCCGGGATTCCTGGCCCCTGGTCGGCCACTTCGACCCATGCCGACTCGCCGTTCTGTCCGACGCTTACGTCCACGCGTCCGCGTTCGGTGAACTTGATCGCGTTGTCGATCAGATTTCCGACCAATTGACGCAACAAGTGCGCGTCGCCGTAGACGATCGGCGTGCCGTCGTATTGAAATTTCGAGATCGATTTGCTTTTCGGCGGCGCGGGACGCAACGTTTAAGGTCACTTCGCTGGCGATCTGAGCCAACGATAGTGGTTCCTTCGGTATTTCATCGCCGCGGTCGGCTTTGGCAAGCGTAAGCATTCCGTTGACCATGCCGGCGAGATCGGCACTCTCGCGCGCAATCGTTTCCAAGCTTTCGCGGCGAATGGTTCTGTCCTGATCGCCCCAGCGCAGCAGCATCTGTGCGTTGGCGTTGATCGAAGTCAGCGGAGTCTTCAGCTCGTGCGATGCGTCGGAGATGAACTGGCGTTCTCGCGCAAACGCTTCGGCAAGCCGCGCGAGCAGATCGTTAAAGCTGGTGGCTAGCCGTCCGATTTCGTCGCGTCGTCGGCGCAGTGCGAGCCCCCGCGGCCGTCCGTCGAAAGTCCCGGCAGCGAGCGCAAGACGATCCGAGCTGATTTCGCGCATCTCGCGCGACAACTCGTTGATCGGCGTCGTGGCTTGCGAAGCCAGCACGATGGAAAAGATCACAACCGCCGCCGCGGTCGTGCCGAGGACGATCTCGATCGCTTCCCGAGCTCGTGCGAAAGTCCGCTGCAAGGTGTCGAGCGGCTCGGCCACGTGAATGACGGCGGAGTTGAGCCCCTCTTTGAGGTACCGATCTTCGACTAGAAATGAACGGCCCCCGATCGTTTCCTGACGGAACGCGACGTCGTGCGCGGCGGAAACTCTTGGGATTAGGCGGTATGGCGAACTCGCCCAGATTTGCGGTCTTCGCCAGCGGATATCCCTCGCTGGAGTCGACCTGCACGTAGCTATTCGCCGTATTCCACGTAGCGAGATTGCTGCTATTGAAGAGAAACTGGAGCGTGCCCAGCGACGAGTCTTCGAGCGAAAACGGTGTCGTGGCCTGTTGCGCGAACTGCACGATCGCGTGCATCGTTGCATTGACGCTCGACTCGGCTTGATCGTAGAGTATCTGTTGAAAACGCCAAACGATTATGCCGCTCATCGCCGTGATCGCGACGATCAGTACGAATGAATATCCCAGCGCGATCCGCCACTTCAGCGACATGAGCTTACGCATCGGAAGTCGCCGCCATTTTTCAACAAACCCTTGACGGGGACCGAACGCTGGACATGGGCGATGAGAAGGCTCCAACTTTTTCGGGCCGCCCATGGATGGGCGCTTCAAAGCTTGTTTTCCCGAAAAAGTGGTGCAGCAGGAGCGGCACACGGATGTGGAGCGACGAGCGTCTTCGAACACGCCCATGTCGAGCGTGAGGTCAGATCAAAGGACTCCTAGTCTTTGATCGTATAGCCGACGCCTCGTACCGTCGTGATCAGCTTGTCGTCGAATCCGTCGTCGATCTTGCCGCGCAGATAGCGGATGTAGACGTCGATGAGGTTTGAGTCGCCGAGAAAGTCGCTTCCCCAGACGCCGTTGAACAGCTCGTCGCGCGTATGGACTTTGTTGCGGTGCAACAGCAGATATTCGAGTAGCGCGTACTCTTTAGCGGTGAGCGCGATCGACTTTCCGCCCCGGTGCACTTCGTGGCGGTCGCGGTCCATCACGACGTCGCGGTATTCGATCACGTTGCCTTGCGGCGTGCGCTCGCGCAGGCGCGCACGAACTCGCGCGAGCAACTCCTCGGTGGAAAAGGGCTTGGTGACGTAATCGTCGGCGCCGACGTCGAGCCCGGCGACGCGGTCGGGCACCCGATCGCGCGCGGTGAGCATGATGATCGGCACGCGGCTTTTTGCGCGAATCCGCTTGCAGACTTCGATGCCGTCCATGCGCGGAAGCATCAAGTCCAGAATAACCAGATCCGGCTCCTTGAGCGCTTTCTCGAGGCCCGACAGTCCGTCACGCGCGACCTCGACCTCGTAGCGCTCGTGTTCGAGTTCGAGTTGCAAGACGCGGCTGATTGCCGCATCGTCCTCGATGACCAGGACCCTATAAGAACGTCGCTCCGGGGGCGCGTGTTTCTCCATGCCGATACTTTATCGGCCGGCCCTCTTTCCGGACCTCCGCGAGGCCAGCACGGCGGGTTGGGATCCGGTGAAAACCGTGAGCCACAGCGCGGTGGCGCCGCCCGCCCCGAGCCATGCCAGCGACGGCTGCGTTCGAGAAAGCCTGCGATAAGGTGGAACCGATGCTCGCGAGCGTATGGACGAACAGCGCACCGCCGCCTAGCACGAGCATGACGATGAGCCAGAGCGCGACCGCCCCGAATGAACCGATGCGCGGCAAGTTCCGGATACGAAAAGGCGGCCGCCGGGCGATAGGCGGTTGCAAGCAAGATCGAGGTCCGCAAGCCTTGCGGCGGCTCCTCGAGTGGAAGCTCTAAGATTGCGCGCTCGAGCGCTTCGTCCGCCGACTTTCGCACATCCTGTGCTTCGTCGGCACTAGGCCATCCGTGTCCGTCGGCCGACTTTCGCACATCCTGTGCTTCGTCGGCACTAGGCCATCCATGTCCGTCGTCCATCTTCACGATTCGGTTACCTCCATTGCGCTCAGAAGCCTGCGCAGCTGCTCCTTGGCACGAAACAAATGTGTCTTTACCGTACCCAGCGGCA
Organism: Vulcanimicrobiota bacterium; assembly: GCA_963767725.1. Classification (GTDB taxonomy): domain Bacteria; phylum Vulcanimicrobiota; class Vulcanimicrobiia; order Vulcanimicrobiales; family Vulcanimicrobiaceae; genus Cybelea. Next base: position 243,693 of record CAVYEN010000001.1, on the reverse strand, counting down.
GGCCAAGGACGCTGGCGATCTCCTCGTACTGTCTGCCTTGCAGATGGAAGAGCGTGACGACGGTACGGTATTTCTCCGGCAGCGCGTCGATTGCCGCGCGGAGGCGAGCCGCCTCGTCGAGGGCGATGACCCGGTGTTCCGGTCCCGGCGAAGCGTCGGCGCGGTCGGGCATCTCCTCGCTCGCGAAATGTTTGCGCCGGTTGAGCCGGTCGCAACAGCGCGTGGTATGTGATTGCAAAGATCCAGGTAGAGAATTTGGCATCTGGCCGAAACGTACGCAGGCTGCGAAAGGCCTTAAAGAAAGCCTCCTGCGTGGCGTCGCGCGCTTCCTCGACATCGTGCAGAGTCCGGTAGGCAAGGTGGTAGACGGCGCGGTCGTATCGTTCGACGAGCGTTGCAAAGGCTTCCCCATTGCCCGCAAGCGTCATCGCCACTAGGTCGCCGTCGTGGGGCTCCGCTCTCACCCGAGGTCGCGGTGCCTCCGCCAAGAGTGCCGACACGCTCGTCGTACGCCCGTGGCCCCCCAATTGTTTCGCTTTAACCGGCGCTGCGCTGGCGCGCACCTGCGCGCCCCCCAACGGCAAGGCCGTTGCGGTCCGCAGTGCGTCCCGAACATGCGAAACAATAGGCCGCGCCGCCCGTAGCTAGGGCAAGAACTCTCACGGAGGCATAACCACAAGATGACCACGATTCCGAATAAAACCCTTCCGAGCGGCGCGCAGCGCGATGCTGCGCGCCCAACGCTGCCCAGCGACGATCGGAACTCCGCCCAATCATTGCGTCCCACCTTTGACGGCTGGGGCGCGGCTCTAGCGGCTCGTTCGTAATGTCGCGTGCGTCGGTTGTTGGTATGCTCGTTGCGGCCGAAGTATTGGTCGTCGGAATGGCGGTCTTCGCCATCGGGCGCGGCGGACGCAATGTTTCGCTCGCCGGAACGCACCACGTCGATTTCAGCGCGGCGCCGGTTGCACCGATTGCCGCCGGCGCCACGCCGCATGTCGTGATCGATGACGCGCAGTCGCGCGTGGACGTCGCCGTCTCGAACGACCAACTCGTTCACGTCCGCGACCTTACGCAAATACGGGGCGCCGTCTTTTCCAGCGAAAAATATCCCCCGCTGCGCGTGAGGCGCACTACCGATGGCGTGCGCATCGAACGTCCTGCCGCCGGCAGTCTCTCGATCGACATCTTCGGCTTTAGCACGCAAGCCATCCAAGTGGAGGTTCCGCAAGGCTCGCGCGTCGAGATCGCTCGCTGCGCCGGGGCCGATTTGCTCGGTGTCGACGGCGGGGCGAGCGTCCATTCCGCTCGATGGCCACGTAACGCTGACGGACCTGCGAGGCTCGGTTGACGTGCAGAGCGACGATGGCTACATCAAAGCAACGAACGTGCGCGGCGATCGTCTCGCGCTCGAGTCGATGGCGGGCCATTTGGCGCTGCAGCACATTGCCGTCGCATCGCTTTCAGCGACGACGCGTGATGGGCGAATCGAAGCCGACGGCTTGAGCGTGAGCGGGGATGCAACGCTTCAGACCAACGACGGCCCGATTCGAGTGGGGCTCGCACCGAACGCCGACCTCGCAATCGATGCCTCAACCGGCGATGGAAGAATCGTTGTCGACGGAACGTCGCTCGCCGGCGACGATGCTGCCCACCAAACGATCCGTCTCGGCGCCGCCACCGGCAGAATGAAGCTGGCAACTACCGACGGATCGATTCGCATTCTCACCAACGGAGTACCACAGTAATGGATAATGGCGAGGTTCTCGTCCCGCTTTTTGCGATCATCTTCATGTTCGGCGCACCCTGCGCGGTGTGGCTGATCTCGCGCGTGCTCGCACATCAAGAACGGATGGAGATGATGCGCCGCGGCATCGTCCCTCCGCCCAACGCGCGCGATATGCGCCGAGCGATGAAATATGGCTGGACGCCGGGCACGATGTCGCAAGGTACGTCGAATCAATATCTCGACTATCCGACGCGATTTTGCCGCGCAGCATCAGCTGCGCAAAGGCGTACAGATCGCCTTTATCGGTTTAGCATTGCTTATAGGGCTTGGATTCATCGGTTACCACCGCGACGGAACCTTCGTGTATGGCCCATGGCTGCTCGGTGGCCTGATCCCGCTTTTCGTGGGAATCGCCCAGATTATCGGCGCGATTCTCAGCGGCGCCACGTTCGGGCCCCCTGCCGCGCGTCAGTCCTTTGGGCCGCCTCCCGGCCCCACAACAACATCGACATCCTCAAATGAAGCGGGAAGCGGCATGCCGCCTGGATCGCCCTATGCAGGCTGGCGGCCGGGCCCAACCCCGGAGATCGAAAAGCCGGCCTCACCGCCCGATTATCGCGGCTAAGACGAACGGCCTCTTAAATGACGATGCCGCCGGTCGGTTGACCGGCGGCATGCGTATCGAAATAAAGACGATATTACTTGCAGGAGACCAAGGCCATGGCCCAGCCGGCGGCCGTGCGAGTCCTGACCAGATATCCATCCGCAGTCCGATCGTAAACCTGATAGCCCGCTCTGAGTGCGTCGGCTAGTGATTTGAAGACGATGAGACCTGCCATCTGGGGACCCTCCTTTCCCTATATTTACGCTCTCTATACAGTATAACGGCTCGGGTAGCAAGGGCGTGCACCCGTTTCCGGAGATTTTCGTAAGAATTTGTTGAAAATACGCAAGAATGGCGACGATCGAGGCAAAGGCCGGCGTGCACGCGACCACGGTAATCGAACGTCGCGAGCTCGCGACCGACGTTGTGTTGTTGTCGCTCGACGCGCCGGAGCTCGCGCAAGCGACGCGGCCGGGCCAATACCTGATGGCGATTCCACCAGGCGGTGAGAAGGCTGCAACGGCGCTTGCCGTCTATGAAGCGGAAGGCAAGCTCGCAAGTCTTCTCTTTTTTATCACTGGCAAGCGCACGCGCGAGCTCTCCCAACTGCGTTGCGGCGATCGACTTGACGTCGTCGGGCCGCTCGGCAACGGCTTCGATTGTTGGCAAGGGGCGCGCGACGTCGCGGTCGTTGCCGGCGGCGTCGGCATTGCGTCAGTGCTCCTGTGTGCGCAAGCGCTCTTGCGCGCAGGAGCAAGGGTGAGGCTTTTTTATGGAGCGCGAACGGCGAAGCTGCTCGTCGACGCACGACGCTTCGCCGATGCGGGATGCGAGCTCGTGGTAACGACCGACGACGGCAGCGCAGGCGAGCGCGGGTTCGTTACCGACGCGCTCGCACGCGCAAGCAAACCGCAGGCGATCTATGCGTGCGGTCCTTCGCCCATGTTGCGGGCGGTCGCGCGCATCGCCGGCGAGCTCGGCGTGCGAGCGCAGCTTGCGCTCGAAGAAACGTTCGGATGCGGCATCGGAGGTTGTTGGGGATGCGTCGTGCCGCTGATTCGTGAGAGCGCGCAGGCGCCGAGTTTTCCGCCCGCGCGAGCCGGGGGAAGCGACGTTGTCTACGCGCGAATTTGCCGAGAAGGGCCGGTCTTTTGGGCCGACGAGTTGCGATGGTGACGACGACGGCGACCCTGGCGACGAAGCTGGGAAAGCTCGAGCTCGCTTATCCCACGCTGATGGCCAGCGGCTGCTACGGCACCGGCGAAGAGTTTGCGCCGTTCGCCGATCTCACAAAAATCGGCGCAATCGTGCTCAAAAGCGTCACGCGGCTTGCGCGTCTAGGGAATCCGATGCCGCGCATCGTTCATACGCCGGCAGGCATGCTCAACGCGATCGGATTGCAAAATCCAGGTCTCGATTGGTACCTAGAACGAGAAGTACGAAAGTATGCCGATCGCCCGTGCAAGATCATCGGCAGCGTCGCCGCTTTTTCCATCGACGACTACGCGTACGTCTGCGAGCGTCTGGCGGCGCGCGCCGAAATTGCGGCGATCGAGCTCAACGTTTCCTGCCCGAACGTTGCGAGCGAAGGCGAGACGTTCGGCTGCGATCCCGAGCTTACCGCCCGAGTGGTTAGCGCAGCGCGTTCTACGACGGATAAACCGCTCATCGTCAAGCTTTCGCCCAACGTTACCGATATCTGCGCGGTCGCTCGAGAGGCCGAAGCCGCCGGAGCGGACGCATTGGCCGTCATTAACACCGTCCGCGGCATGGCGATCGACGTCGAGACGTGGCGTCCGCGCCTTGGAAACGTCGGCGGCGGTCTTTCGGGACCCGCCATACGGCCGATCGCGGTGCTCGCGGTCTATGAGGTCGCGCAAGCCGTGAAGATTCCGATCGTCGGGCAAGGAGGCATCGAGAACCTTACCGACGCACTCGAGTTTTTCTTGGCAGGCGCGACCGCCATTTCGATCGGAACGTCGAACTTCATCGATCCGCGCGTTCCCGAGCGCATCGTGGCGGAACTGCATGCGTACCTTACGCAGCGCGGTCTGGCCGGGGTCGATGCGATCGTCGGACGCGCCAACGTGGGTTTTGCAACGCTGCATCAATACGAAGGAGCCGAAGGTTGAGGAACCTCTAAAGATGGCCCAGCTGATCGTCGCCCTCGACGTGCCGAGCGCCGAAAGAGCCGAGGAGCTCGTCGATAAACTCTACGAGCTCGACGTCATCGTGAAAATCGGCTTGGAAGCGCTTTACGGCTATCCGCAACGGATTCTTTCGTATTGCGAAGCGCGGGACGTGCGAGTCTTCGTAGACGCAAAGCTGCACGACATCCCGCGAACTGTCGGCGCGGCGATAGCGCAGCTCGTGCGCCCGAACGTCCATCTCGTCAACGTGCACGCAGTCGGCGGTCTCGAGATGATGCGTGCCGCCGTCGAGGCCGCCGGACGAACGTGCGGCCGAGCTCGGCATCGACCCGCCCCACGTCCTCGCCGTCACGCTGCTCACGAGCATCGCGCCCGAGGATCTCAACGAGCTCGGATTTCAAGGCGGTCCGGGCGAGAATGCGATTCGATTGGCCGCACTGGCGCGCGATGCCGGCTGCTCCGGGGTCATTTGCAGCGCGCACGAGGTCCGCGACCTCAAGCGCTTCTTCGGCGAAGATTTTCTCACGCTAACGCCGGGCATTCGTCCGTCCGGAACCGCTCACTCCGATCAGAAACGCGTCACGACGCCCGCTGCGGCCGTTGAGGCGGCTCGGACTATCTCGTCGTTGGACGACCGATCGTTGAAGCGTCCGATCCGGTGGCGGCTGCCAAAGCCATCCTCGAGGAAATGTCCGTACGAGCATGAGCGTCACGTCACTCGACCTGCAAAGCGCGCTCGCGCGGCGTGGCGCTTCCTCGAAGGACACTTTCGTTTGAGTTCTGGACGCCACAGCGACCGGTTCGTGCAGAAGTTTCGCATTCTAGAAGATCCCGCGCTGCTCGAACGCGTCGGCCGGGCGCTGGCGGATCGATTTCGGATGCTCAAGCCGACCGTCGTCGTCGGTGCCGCCGTCGGCGCCATTCTGCTCGCGTATGAAGTCGCGCGTCAGCTCGGCACGAAAGCGATCTTTGTGGAGAAGGAGAACGGCGTGCCAAGCTGCGACGCGGCTTCACCCTCGCGCCGGAAGACCGAGTATTGCTGGTCGAGGATGTATTGACGACGGGTCTTTCGGTAAGCGAAACGATCGACGTCGTGCGGCGTTACGGCGCACAGATCGTCGGTCTGGGCATCATCGTTGCTCGCGATCGCGTCACTTGCATGAGCCGAGTCGAACGTGCCGACGCATATCTTACTCGAGTTGCCACTGCGCTCGTACGAAGAATCGGAATGTCCGCAATGCCGCGCGGGAGAGCCCCTGACCGATCCAGGCTCGCGCCGTTCGTGACGATCGAGGTGCGGCGGGGGGCAGCGTGGTCCGCAAGCCGTTGCCGACCGTGATTTCGTGAAGAGACTGGGAGAGCAATGCGTCATGCCGAGTGTCGGTTCGCTACGCCCGGCGAGCGAAGCCAAGGCGCGCGAGGCCTTCGACCGTCTCTGCGAAGTCGTCGAAAGCCAATCGCACGTCACGCTGATCGCTCAACGCAATGGCGAGCGCGTCGGCTTTCTGCTCTTGCTCGACCAGCTTCCGGACGAAGTGACGTTGGTGCCGCAAGCCTTCATCGCATACATGGCAGTCGAGCCGAGCTCGCGGCGAGACGGAGTCGGCGCGGCGTTGCTCGCGGCTGCCGAGGATGAGGCGCGGCGCCGAGGGTTGCCGTATATGGCCTTGATGGTCACCGAAGAGAACGCCGCGGCGCGCCGTCTCTATGCGCGCGGAGGCTATCGCACCGAACGGCGGCTCTTGTGCAAACCGCTCTAAGCGGCGACCTTTGGCGACGGATCGGCGCCATCACCGGTGCCGTCGCGATCGCGCTGCTTGCGTTTTGGCTTGCGCGGCACATACCTCGGACGATCTCGATCTTCGTGATCGCGGCCTTCATCGCGTTTGGCGTCCAGCCTATAGCGGTGCGCTTGGAGCGACGCATGCCCAAGCCGCTCGCCATCTCGATCGTGTTCTTCGCGCTGCTCCTCCTGATCGCGGTTTTCCTGGTGATCGTCGTGCCGCTCACGGTCAGTCAGATGCAACTCTTGGCGACCAACGTTCCGAGCTATGCAACGACTGCGCAGAGCTGGCTCGTTTCGCGTGGCCACCTCGCTCCAGCAGCACTTTCCGACGCTGAAGTATCCCGACGTCAGAAATCAACGTCGGAAAGATCGGCGCATCCCAACTTTCAACGGTGATCACCGCGACGCTCGCTTCGCTTGGCGCAATCGCGGTCAACACCGCTACCGGTTTCTTCATCGCGTTTTCAGCGATCATCCTCTCGTTCTTCTTCCTGCTCAACGACAAGCAAATCGCCGAAGGGTTCGCTTCGATGTTTCCGTCGCGCAAGCGGCAGACGGCGCGCAAGCTCGCCGCCGAAGTCACGGAGCTCTTCGGAAACTACATTTCGGGCCAGATCATCGTAAGTGCGATTACCGGTATCGTCGTCGCAATCGCGTGCGCGATCATCGGCTTTAAATTTTCGCTCATCATCGGCATCATCTCGGGGGTTGCGTACGCGATCCCCATCATCGGAATGCTGATCGCCGAGCTGATCGCCATTCCGATGTGCGCGCCGCAAGGCGTCTGGATGATCCTTTGGGTGCAGGTCATCATGTTCGGCATGGCACGCATCAGCGACAACGTGCTGGTTCCAAAGATCATGGGTCAATCCGTCGGCGTCTCGCCGATCGGCGCGATGTTCGCAGTTTTCGCCGGCGGCGAGCTTTTTGGCATTCCCGGCTTGATCTTGGGCATCCCGGCAGCAGCACTGATCAAAATCCTCTGGCGTTACTTCATGGCTCCATGGATTGCCACGCAGCTGGAGAAGAGTTAGCGATGTTACGCCGCTTCGGGTTCGTCGTACTCATTGCGCTCGCTATCGCGGCCTGTTCCTCAGGCGGCGGTGGTGGTGACTCCTCGCTTCCGATTTCAGGGCCGCCGACGAAGGGGCCGCCGCAGACGGGGCCCGAGGGAAAGTACATCAAGCACGTCGTCGTCATCGTTCAGGAGAATCGGACGTTCAACGACATCTTTGCCGGTTTCAAAGGCGCGGATTATGCGATGTACGGCTATACGCGCAGCAGGTGCCAAGATACGCTTACGGGCGATCACCTTTAAAGGACCGGACATTCTGCACAACTGGGGCAACGCGATGGCAGACTGGAACGGCGGCCGCATGAACGGTTTCGATCGAAGCCTCTATCACCAATGGGACGCCGGCGGGAACGTACACGTATGCGTACCTCCAACGACGAGCAGGTCGCCCCGTACTGGACGATGGCGCGCGAATATACACTTGCCGATCATATGTTCCCGACGATGTTCGGTCCGACGTTCACGGCCCACATCGATTTGATCGCGAGCACGACGAATCTTACCGCCGACGAGGCCGAAGTCGACGGCCCGACGGGCCAACCCTGGGGTTGCGATGCGCCGAGCGGCACGCACGACGTTTCTGCTGAACCGGCAGCGGATCAGGAGCGGTGACGGACCTTTTCCATGCTTCACGCAGTACGACACGATAGCCGAGACGCTCGATGCCGCGGGCGTAACGTGGAAGTACTACGCCCCGAACGTAAGTATGCTGGAGGGCGGCTCTGGTCGCCGTTTGCGGCAATCCGCCAAGTCCGCTTTGGGCCCGACTGGAAGCAGGAACGTCATCTCGCCGCAGACGACCGTGCTCACCGACGCCGCAAACGGGAGACTCGCGCAAGTATCGTGGGTGATCCCGAACGCGGCAGATTCCGATCACGCCGGCTCGCAGAGCGACAAGGGGCCTTCATGGGTAGCGGGAGTCGTCAATGCTATTGGCCGGAGCCAGTATTGGAACACCACGGCCATCGTTGTATTGTGGGACGACTGGGGTGGATGGTACGACGGCGTTCCGCCGCCGCAGCTCGATTTCGTCGGTCTGGGCATCCGCGTACCGTGCATCATCATATCGCCGTACGCAAGAAGCGGATATATTTCCCATACGCAGTACGAGTTCGGCAGCGTTCTCAAGTTCATCGAGGAAACGTTTCACCTCCCGTCACTTGGGCCGGCTTCGCGCGGATACACCGATACGCGTGCCCGCAGCATCGCGAACAGCTTTGACTTCAAGCAAAAACCGCGAGCCTTCAAGCCGATTCCCGCGCCCTATCCTCCCGCGTATTTTCTCACGCAGCCCGACTCAGCTCAACCGCCCGATTCGCAGTAGTTCAATTCTAAGGGCGTTTCGGTAGGCGATACGACCACGGCAAGCCCGTCATCGTAGCGCAGCCGGCCGCAGCGACGGGCCGCGTTTAGTCGCCGCGCTGTCGAATTCGAAACTGCGATCGCTCTCGCGCGACTGCAGCGAGCAGTACATGTTCTCGGCGAGCAAAGAAGCAGGAATTGTTGTCGAGCAATTCGACCGTACGCGTCTTAGGCGAAAGCACGTTGACCGTTCCTATCGCCAGACCCAATGCTCCAAGTGCCCGAGGCCGATTGCTTTCGACCCACGCGTAGATTCCCGACGAGCGGCCTTGTACGCGGAAGGCATCGGCGTAAAAATCGACCGGATGACTTGCCGCCAGGACATTTGCCGCGATTGCCATTGCCGACAATCCTGCAGCGATCGGCCACGGCCGACCTGCGCGGCCGGCCGAGCTTCACCGTGGCGATTGCAAGCAGAGCGACGGCGGGGGCGGCGCGCGCCGGCGCGTCGTTCCAAAAGATCGCATACAAAAACGCTGCTCCGAAAAGCACGGATAGGCACAAGATTCGCCAGTCGCGGCGCGCGGTGCGCTGCGCGCGACAGGTGCCATCAATAGCGCTCCGGCGACGATGGCTGGCGCGGCGAAGCGTAATGAAGCGCCGGTTGCGAGCTGAGCAACGTCGCTTGCATATCCGAATGGCAGAGCGAGAAAAATCAGTGCGGCGACGAAGGAAGCCCAGCCCAGGCGAGAATGCGCGCGCGATCGCGGCCCGAGCATCGCCGCGACGAGCGCGAGCAACGCAAACGGAGACATGCCAAGCGCGACGCGCGCGAGCAACAGCAAGGCCCGGCAATCCGTGCGCGATGATGCTCGAGCCAAACGTACTTCCGTACGCGGTGGCCGCCGGTGGAACGATGGCGCTCTTCCACCCGAGCGCGTCATGAAGCAGCCAGAACCGCGATCGCGCCCGCCGCCGCAAGCCAAACCTTGACCGGCGCGCGCGCGGCAATCAGCGCAAGCGCGGCGAAGAGCCAGCCTTGCGGTTTGATGAGCGCGGTTACGGCGATCGCGCGCATCGCCGCAGCGTTCTCGCGCCTGATCAGCCACAGCGACTCGAGCCAAAAGGCCGCAAGCCACGCATCGTTCTGCAACGTTCCGGCCTGGACGGCAAGAGGATATACGCTAATCGTAGCGGCGGCCAACGCGTCGGCAAGCCGCGGCGGAAGTCGCGAACTGCGAGCGCGACCAGTCGCGGATGCGAAAACCGAGCAGTGCTACGGCGCCGACGCCGCTCCACGGCAGCGAAAATGGGCCGCTCGTGGCGTAGAGGCCGGTTGCGAAGAGTTCGGATGCCGGCGGATACCACCAGTATCGGGTTGCGGTCGTCAGCAGGGTATGCGCTTGCAGCCATGATGCGGCGTTGGGCAAGTGGTATGAGAGCGAATCTCCGTCGAGCATCGGCCGCATGAGTTGCGGCCACGCAATCAACGCCAGCGCGGCGATGAGCAAGTACGGGATCGGCGCGTCGTTTGCTCGCGCCGGTTTATGCCGGCGATAGGCAATCGCTGCGGTGCCGGCCAGAGCGAGCCAACATAAAGCCGGATAGAGCGCGTGAATGCAGCCGAGAACCAATGGGATCGCGATGCCAAGGATCAGTGCGTCGCGCAAACGGTCGACGAAAGCGTAGCGAGGGTCGGTCCGGAGCGCCGGGGCGGCAACGAATAGGCCGAGCAGCCAAAGCGCCGCAAGAAATCCCGTCACGCTAGCGCGATGCTCCGGCGGACGATTACATTGAATCCGGCGCGCCGACGCCCGCAAGCGCCAGCGTGCGCGCCAAAGCGCTTTTTGCCGCCAGGCAGAGCGCCAATCGCGCGAGCCTCAGCTCGCGCTCGTCGGCGAGAATCTTGCACTCGGTGTAGAATTGATGAAAGTCTGCCGCGACGTCGCGCGCGTAGCGCGCCAAACGATGCGGCGCGAGGTGCTCGACGACGGCCGCTACGACCTTCGGGAATCCGGCCAGCCGTCGTGCCAACGCCAGCTCCGAGGGGTGAACCAGCGGCGTAAGCAAGGCGCAACGCGCATCCTGCACGTCCTGTCGCTAATGCGCGGCGCAAAACCGACGCGATGCGGGCGTGACCGTACTGCACGTAGTAGACCGGGTTCTCGTTCTCTTTTTCGACCGCGAGCTTTAAATCGAAAGAGAGGGGCGATTCGACCGCGGGCATGATGAAGAAGAAACGCGCGGCGTCGACGCCGACCTCATCGAGGATCTCATCGAGCGCAACGATCTCTCCGGCGCGCTTGCTCATCCCGACTAGCTCGTTGCCGCGCACGAGCGCCACCTGCTGCACGATCGCTACCTCCAGCCGTCCCGGGATAGCCAAGTGCTGACGACATTCCCTTGAGGCGTCGATGTAGCCGTGATGGTCGGGACCCAAAATGTCGACGACGCGATCGCTGCTCTTCAACTTTTGATAATGGTACGCGACGTCCATGCAGAAGTACGTCGGACGCCCGTCGCTACGCAAGAGCACGCGATCCTTGTCGTCACCGAACTGCGTTGCGCGAAAGAAGAGCGCGCCGTCTTGCTCGTACGTGAATCCGAGCTCGCGCAAGCGATTGACGCCTTCACGCACTTTGCCGGTCTCGTGCAGCTCCGCTTCGCTCTGCCAGCGATCGTAGTCGACGCCAAAGCGTCGCGCCGTCTCTTGCTGTTGCGCGACGAGCTCGTCGCGGCCGAACTTCGAGAAATACGGCAACCACTCGGCTTCCGACGCAAAGAACCATCGATCGCCGTCTCGCTCGACGATGCGCTGCGCGATCGGCACCAGATACTCGCCGGGGTAGCCGTCTACGGGGAACGGATAGCCGGGTTCGAAAAGTTGGCGATAGCGAGCGTAAATGGAGCGCCCAAGCGCATCGAGTTGTCCGCCGGCATCGTTGATGATCCATTCGACGAAGACCTCGTATCCGCGAAAACGCATCACGTTTGCGAGCGTCGCACCGATCGAGAGCGACCGCCCCTGTACGACGACGAGCGGTCCGGTCGGGTTCGCGCTTCCGAACTCGAGAGAGACGCGCAGACCATTGCTCGACACTTCGCCGAAGCGATCGCCCTCGCGAAGAATACCTGCAATGACGCCGTGCCAAACGGCGGGCGCGACGCGCACGTTGATGAAACCTGCGAGCGCATCGATGCGGCTGAACGTGCGCTCGAGCTCCGGTGCACGTCGAGCGAGGTCGGAGACGACATCGGCCGCGACGTCTTGCGGCGGGCGGCGCGCGGTCTTGGCGAGCGAGAAGGCGAAATTTGTCGAAAAATCTCCGAACTCGGGACGCCGCGGCGCCTCGAACGCGATGGCGGGCGGCGGCATCGGAGTACCTTTCTTTACCGCATCCTCTGCAGCCGCGGCAAAGGCGCGCAGCGCGTCGTCGAGCGGCGATGCGGCATCGGGCGTGCTGCTCATGCGCTCTGATCTTCGCCGCGATGTGGAGCTTCGACCCGCGCATAACTCGTAGCGCCGCGCGATTCGATTCTGCCCTCGAGCTCGAGCAACGTGAGCGTCGCGAGCGCGGACGGCGGCGAAATGCCGCTGGCGGCAACAAACTCGTCTAGCTCGCATGCGCCCGCATCGAGGGCGTCGAGCAACGCTGTGGAGACGGGATCGCGAGGAGATTCGGCGCACCGACGCGCGGAAGAAGGGTCAGCCGCCCAAGCGACTCGAGCACATCCTGCGCCGACCGCGCGAGCGTCGCGCCGTCCCGGATCAACGCAAGACAGCCGGCAACGTGCTTGCGGTCTACGTCGCCGGGTACAGCCAGCACCGGTACGCGGCCGGCGGCCCAGCTCGCCGTATTCAACGCACCGCTCCGCGCCGGCGCCTCGACGACGAGCACCGCGTCGGCGAGCGCCGCAACGACGCCGTTACGCGCCAGAAATTGGCCAGGGTACGCTGCCTGGTCGGGTGGAAAGGGTGAGAGCACCGCGCCCCCCGCAGCAAGCATTCGCTCGGCGAGAGCTTCGTTACGGCGCGGAAAAAAGTGGCGATGACCGCCGCCCAGCACGCCGATGGTGGGCGCATCGGCGCTGAGCGCGCCCTCGTGGGCGGCTGCGTCGATTCCAAGGGCAAGTCCCGAGACGATGCAGCAGCCGGCCCTCGCAAGATCCGCCGCAAAAGAGTGAGCGAGCCGCCGCCCATACGGCGTGGCGGCCCGCGTCCCGACGATGGCAACGCACGGCCCGCGCCAGACCGGCCAAATCGCCGCAGCACCATAGGCCCCGGCGGCCGCATCGAAGCCTCGCCCGGCGCGCGCGGCCTCTATTCGCTCCCTCGTTTCGAACGTCGGCTCCCACATCGCGCCGTCCATCACGCCGTCGCTACGAACGGAAAGCGGGGGGAATCAGGAGCCGCCCAACGGAATAGCCTGGCCGCACGGAGGAACCAGAGTTGGCAGCAGAAGCGTATTGCGTCAAGTGCAAAGCCAAGCGCGAAATGAAAGACGCGGTCCAGATAACGATGAAAAACGGTCGCCCTGCGGTGGAAGGCAAGTGCCCCGTCTGTGGTACGAAGATGTTCAAGATCGGCTCTGCCTGAGCGCGCGCGCCGTCCAGTGCGCAGGCTCCCAACGTGCAAAGCGCGTTGGGGCTTTTTTTGCCTAACCTACGCGTAGTGACGTATAATACGGGCACCCACAAGATATGCCGCGGGGAGACCTACCGCTGACTTGTCCGACCTGTCGCAAGAGTGAGACGCGCGTTGTCGACTCGCGCGATGACGAGACCGTCGTGCGCCGCCGACGCGAGTGTCTCGATCCGCGCTGCAAGCATCGTTTTACGACATACGAGCGCATGGAAGTTCCGCGCCTCTTCGTCGTTAAGAAGGACGGCCGGCGCGAACAATACAGCCGCGAGAAGATTTTGAGCGGCTTGCGCAAAGCGTGCGAAAAGCGTCCGATTTCAGAAGGCCGGATGGAGGCGGTTGCCGCCGATCTCGAGCGGGAGCTCTTTGCGCGAGGAGAAAGCGAGGTACCGTCAGCCCTCGTCGGCGAAAAGCTGATGGAGGCGCTGCGCAAACTCGATCCCGTTGCGTATATTCGGTTTGCGAGCGTCTATCGCTCGTTTCGCGATATCGAAAGTTTCCGCGAAGAACTGGCGCAGCTCTAATGGCGGCGCACCCGAGCATTACGGGCCTCTAAATGGAGCGCGTGCGCGTCGCGCTCCAGCGCCTGCCGCAAGGCGACGGATTGCCGATTCCAGGATACATGAGCGAGCATGCGGCGGGAGCAGACCTTTGCGCGGCCGTTCGGGAGCAACTGACGCTCTTACCGGGCGCGCGCGCGCTCGTTCCAACGGGATTCTCGATCGCGGTGCCGCCCGGGTACGAAGCGCAAATTCGGTCCGCGTAGCGGGCTCGCGATCCGCTGCGGCGTCACCTGCCTCAACGCCCCGGGCACGATCGATGCCGATTATCGCGGCGAGGTCCACGTCGTGCTGGCGAACTTTGGAACCGAACCGTTCGTCATTCGTCGAGGCGATCGCATCGCGCAGATGGTCGTCGCGCCGGTCGCGCATGCGTCATTCGATCTGGTCGATGAACTGCCGCCCACCGTGCGCGGAGGCGGTGGTTTTGGCTCGACGGGCGTTTCTGCTTGAAGGTCTACATCGTCGGCAAAGGCGCCGTCGGGACCTACCTTGGCGATCTGTTGCGCGCCATCGGTGTCGACGTTACGTATGCGCCCCGCGCCTTGGAACAGGTAACCTCGCAGGACGCCGACGTCGCGCTCGTCGCGACCAAAGCCTACGATACCGAAAGCGCGATCGAAACGCTGCGCAAAGCGATTCCTTACCCGGAAAAATGCGTTTTCGTTTCGCCCCAAAACGGCGTCGGCAACGAAGAACGGCTGGCGGCGGCCTTCGGCGAGGATAACGTCGTCGCCGCAGCGCTGACGACTCCCGTCGATCGCGACCGCGATGGAAACGCCCGCCCGGCAAAAGCGGGGGGCTTAGCGCTCGCGCCGATCGGTGCCAATGCGTACAACTGGCTTGCGGCCACCTTTGCCGGCACCGGTCTGACGGTAAAAGTGGTCGAGGATTGGCACGCGCTGAAATGGAGCAAACTAGCTCTCAACGTCGTGGCGAACGCCAGTTGTGCGATTCTGAATGTCTTGCCGAACCGGTTCGTGCATTTCGATAAGATCTTTACGCTCGAGATTCGCATGATTCGCGAAGTCCGCGCGGTGATGCAGGCGCTGCGCATCGAACCGATCGACTTGCCGCGCTATCCGGTGCGAGCGCTTTTCGGGGTGGCTGCCCTGCCGAGCCCGCTTTCGCGCACGCTTCTGGCACATAGCATTGCAGGGGCACGCGGCACGAAGCCTCCGTCGCTGCTGATCGATTTGCGGCGCGCCAAACCGCAAACTGAAGTCGACGTCCTCAACGGCGCGGTAGCAGCTGCCGGGCTCGAGCGGCGCGTGCCGACGCCCGTCAACGCCGTCTATACGCGCGTGCTCAACGACATCGCCCACACGCCGCCCCTCTGGGCAAAATATCGCGAGCATCCCGACCGCCTGGAGGCCGAAGTCGAAGCCGAAGTGAAACGCGCAAAAGTACTGGCCCGGTAGAACAAAAAGGACATGCGCGATCCCAACGTACCAGAATCTCTCGAAGGGTGGTGGATTCTCCATCGCATTTTCGCGTTCAATCGGCGCGCATGGGATGCGTTGCCGGAGAAGCGGCGCGACAAGTATGCCGGGCACGCCACGGATCTCGTCGATCATTTAAAGGGCAACGACGACGGAGACGTCGGCTTGACGCAGATCGTCGGCCATAAAGGCGATCTCATGCTCACTCACTATGCGCGCAGCTTCGACGGCCTCGCCTACGCGCAGACGCTCGTCGACAAGCTCGAGTTGCGCGAGTTTCTCGTCCCACAAGGTTCGTACGTTTCGGTATTGGAGCTCGGCCTGTACGACGCCACCGGAAAGATCCACGCCGAGCTGAACCAGCGCGGACTCGCGCCGCAGTCCCCCGAGTGGATCGCGGCCTTCGACGAGCTGATGCGAAAGCAGGACGAGAGCCCGTATATCGCTCCTCGCTTCTGGGCGAAGATTCCAGCGCGGCGCTACCAATGCTTCTATCCGATGAGTAAGCGGCGGGGCGAGGTGCAGAACTGGTACATTCTCGGCTTCGAAGCGCGCGCAAAAATGATGAGCGAGCACGGCGTCGTCGGCCGTTCGTATCACAATCGCGTGACGCAGGTGATCTCCGGATCGATCGGCTTCGACGATTTCGAGTGGGGCGTCGACCTTTATGCCGACGATCCGCTGACCTTCAAGAAGCTGATCTACGAAATGCGCTTTGACGAGGCCAGCGCGCGCTACGGCGAGTTCGGCGCTTTCTGGGCGGGTCTGCAGTTCTCGCCGCGGGAGCTTGGCGTGTTTCTCGACGGAGACGCCATCCCTCAGCTTGGCAGCCTCTCTTCCTAACAGCAGCACTCCGTCGCCGACGAGCTTCGGCGAGACAGAAACGAGGCTGGCAGCAAGGCGGGCGACGGCCCGAGCGCGCAACAGTTCGACCGAAACGGACGGGGCTTTGAGTCACGCCGCGGCGCCGAGGCGTTCCAGGCTGCGGTACTGGATCGCCTCGGCGACGTGCTCGGCGCGGATCGCTTCGCGCATGTCCGAGATCGGCGATCGTTCGCGCGACGCGCGCGATCCGGTCGAGCGCGCGCGCCGAAAACTGCCGCTTCGCGCTGGCCTGCGCGAGCAGCCGCATCGCGGGCTCGTCGAGCGCGCAGTATCGTGCGCATCGCATTGCCGGGAATTTCGGCGTTGCAGCCAGCGCCGTTCTGCGCAAAGCGCGCCCGCTGGCGCTCGCGAGCCGCGACGACGCGCTCGCGAATGCGCTTGGACTGCTCGGCGCCGTCGTAGCGCACCATGTCGTCGAACGGCACGCGCGCGATCTCGATCTGCAGATCGATTCGGTCGAGCAGCGGTCCTGAGAGCTTGCTGACGTACTTTGCAACCATCGCCTCGTCGCAGCGGCATTCGGCGCTGCGCGTGCCGCGATAGCCGCACGGACACGGATTCATCGACGCGACGAGTTGGAAGCGCGCGGGATACGTGAACGTTCCCGCAGCGCGCGCGATCGTCACGGTTCCTTCTTCGAGCGGCTGACGCATGACTTCGATCGCGCTGCGCGTGAACTCCGGCAGCTCGTCGAGAAAGAGCACGCCGTGATGGGCGAGCGAGATCTCGCCGGGCTTCGCGAGCGCGCCGCCGCCGACGAGCGCCGTCTGGCTGATCGTGTGATGCGGAAAGCGAAACGGCCGCGCGCGCACGATGCCGGCGCGACCGACGAGCAATCCGGCGACGCTGTAAATTTTCGTCACCTCGAGCGCTTCGTGCAGCGACATCGGCGGAAGAATCGACGGCAGGCGGCGCGCGAGCATCGTCTTGCCGCAGCCCGGCGGTCCGACGAGCAGAAGATTGTGGCCGCCGGCGGCTGCGATTTCGAGCGCGCGTTTGGCGGCGAGCTGACCGCGAACGTCGGCGAGATCGCCGTGGACGAGTTCGTCGGCAAGATCGAGCACGGGCGCGGCCGTGCGGCGCCGCCATTTTGCCGCCGTTGCCCGAGAGCACCGCGACCGCCGATTGCAGCGAATCGACGGCGTAGAGCTCGATGCCGTCGACGAGCGCGGCTTCGTCGGCGTTGAGCGCCGGAACGATCAGTTTCGTAAAGCCGGCGTTGCGCGCGCCGAGGACCATCGGCAATATGCCGCTGACCGGCTGAAGTTTTCCGTCTAACGCGAGTTCGCCGAGCGCGATGAACTCGCGCAGAGCGTCGCGTTCGATCTGCTCGTCGATGCCCATCAGTGCGAGCGCGATCGCGAGATCGAAGGCCGGCCCCGCCTTACGAACGTCGGCCGGCGAGAGATTCACGAGCAGCCGTCCCGCCGGATAGGCGAATCCGGAGTTGACGATCGCCGCGCGCACGCGTTCGCGCGCTTCGCCCAACGCGCGGTCCGGAAGCCCGATGATCGCAGAAGCCGGCGTGACCCGGCGCGCTGTCGGCTTCGACGCGCACGACGTAGCCGTCGATGCCGAGCATCGCGGCGGAAAAGGCGAGGGACAGCATGCGCGTACCCTCTGCGTCGCGCTACAGACGATCGTCTAGGGGTCTGCGTGGCCGGCCAAGAATGACGCCGGCAATGAGCGCTACCTACGCGGCGTGGCTCAGCGCATTGCGCCGAAACCGGAGACGCTCGTCGTCATATTGGCGAGCGTCGCTGGCTGCGCTCATTCAGCTGCGTCACATTCGCGCGGGGAATCAGCTGCAGGCGCTGCTCTCGCTCGAGCGCGACTTTCGCAGCGCCCGAGCTGCAAGCCGCGCTGACCGTACGTTCAAGAACAGCTCTGCCGCAGCGATTGGAAGATCCGGACTACCGGCGCGAGCTCGAGACGATCGGATTCGTCGATCCGGCAGCTCATCCGGAGATGATCGCCTGCAACTGGCTCAACGAGATGGGAACGCTCGTCAAGCGTGGGCTCGTTTCCGAAGATACGTTTATGGATCTTTTCGCGCGCTTGATCGTCCACTGCTGGCGGCAGGTCGCGCCGGCCATTGCCGATCATGCGGCGCGAGCGCGGCGAAGCCCAGTATCACGACTTCGAATATCTGGCGCTTCGGGCCGCGGCATGGCTGAAGCGCAACCCGCAGGGAATGTTTCCTCACGCGTTTGCGCGAGTTCCGCTTCCCGATCGCTGGCGGGAAATCGATCGCCAGGAAGCAGCTCCGAGCTAGGAGCCGCTTCCTGTGCGCCGACGCGGACAGCGCATGAGCGGTTCTCCACAGATTGCACAAGATAATGTCACAGGCTGTGGACAACGGAAGACAGGCGCGAAGCCGACGGGCGCCCAAACCAGCGGCGTCACTGGCGGTCCAGCCAGGAGAGGAGATTTGAAAAGAGCGCTCGCTCGCATTGCCATCGCTACTGGTCGCCGTTCCGCGCTTGCGGCTTGCTCGCATGCGACGCAATCCAACGCCTCAGCGTCGCCCAGCGCGCCGCCGCGGACGCAAAGACCATCGGCGTTTCGATCCAAAATCGCGAGGCGCAGTTCTATCAAGACATGGAATCGGGCATGCGCAGCGAGGCGGCGAAATACGGCTACGCGCTGATCGTCGTCGATGCGAGCCGCGACAACGCAAAACAGCAAAGTCAAGTCGAAGATTTCATTTCGAAGCGCGTCGACGCGATCGTGCTAACGCCATACGATTCGCAAGCGATCGGCAGCGCGATCGCCGAGGCGAACAACGCCGGTATTCCCGGTCTTCACCGCCGACATCGCGAGCACGAGTCGCGAGGGCGACGTCGTCGCGCATATCGCCAGCGATAACGTGCAGGGCGGCTTTCAGGCCGGAAAGCTGATTTGCCAGGCCGTCGGTAAGAGCGGCAGCATCGCGATCATCGACGAACCCGAAGTCACGAGCGTCCAGGATCGCGTCAAAGGCTTCAAAAAGGCGCTCGCGCAGCTTTGTCCCAGGCGTGACGATCGTTGCCGACGTCGACTCCGGCGGAACCCGCGACAAAGCGAGCAGCGACACCGGCGACATCCTGCAAGCGCACCGCGATCTCAAGGGCATCTTCGGAATCAACGACGATTCGGCGCTCGGCGCGCTTAGCGGCGGTTAAAGCCGCGGGCTTAATCGGAAAGATTGCAATCGTCGGCTACGATGCGACGCCGGAAGCGCGCACGGCGATCGCGAGCGGCGACATGTACGGCGACGCGATTCAGTATCCGGCGAAGATCGGATCGACGACGATCGACGTCATTCACGATTATTTCGCGCGGCAAGAAGCCGCCGGCGCTCGTGAAGATTCCGCGTCGGGACCTTTACGCGCGCCAGCGCCAAACCGTCGCCGTAGACGTGAGTTCGTGGCGCCGTTGCTCGAGATGCGCGGCATCGGGAAGAGCTTTCCCGGCGTGCGCGCGCTCTCGGACGTTTCGCTGACGCTGCGCGCCGGCGAAGTTCTCGTCCTCGTCGGCGAGAACGGTGCGGGCAAGTCGACGCTGATGAAGATTCTTGGCGGGCGCGCTGCAAGCGGACGAGGGCGAGATCTACGTCGACGGCGCGCGCGTGCGGATCGAAACGCCGCAAGACGCGCAGCATCTCGGCATCGGCATGATCTATCAAGAGTTCACGCTCGTGCCGCAGTTGACCGTGCCCGGCGAACATCAGCCTCGGCGCCGAGCCGACGCGCGCCGGTCTGATCGACTCGGCGGCGGTCGGCGCGCGAGCGCAGCGCGTCCTGCGACGAGCTCGGCTTGGAGCTGCCCTTCGACGTTCCGGTTTCGCAGCTTTCGGTCGGGCAGCAGCAGCTCGTCGAAATCGCGAAAGCGCTGGCGACGTCGGCGCGGATCATCGTGATGGACGAGCCGACGGCAGCGCTCTCCGACCGCGAAATCGAGCGGCTCTTCGCGATCGTTGCGGCGCCTGCGCGCGGCCGGAGCCGGCATCATCTACATCTCGCACCGGATGGAGGAGCTCTCGCGCATTGCCGATCGCGTGACCGTGTTGCGCGACGGCAAAATCGTCGAAACACGCGAGACGCGCGAGATTTTCCATCCGACGAGATCATCCGCGCGATGGTCGGACGGCGGCTCGACGCGCACTTTCCCGAGCTTGCCGATACCGCCGCCGGATGCGCCGATTCGTCTCGACGTGCGCGGATCTGAACGCCGCGAGCCGTCGTCAACGGCGTGAGCTTTTCGGTGCGCGCCGGCGAGATCGTCGGCTTGGCCGGGCTGATCGGCGCCGGGCAGAACCGAGATCTTGCGCGCGATTGCCGGCGCCGACGCGGCGGACCGCGGCGAGGTCCGCGTCGACGGAAGCGCTGGTGCGGCCGGGGCGCATCGGCGAGGCGATTGCGCGCCGGCATCGCGTTCATCACCGAAGATCGCAAGGCGCAGGGCTTGGTGCTCGGGATGACGGTGCGCGAAAACGTTACGCTTGCGCACTTGGCGGATTTCGTCGATCGCGACTTGCTCGTCGACTTCGCTCGCGAGCGGGCCGCGACGGCGCGCATGATCGACGAGCTGCAGATCAAAACGCCAGGCACCGAACAGCTCGTGCGCAACCTTTCGGGCGGAACGCAGCAAAAGGTCGTGCTCGCAAAATGGCTGCTCGGGAACGCGCGCGTCTTTCTTTTCGACGAGCCGACGCGCGGCATCGACGTCGGCGCGAAAGCGGAGATCTACAAGCTCATGCTCGAGCTGACCGCGCGCGGCGCGGCGATCGTGATGGTTTCGAGCGATCTTCCCGAAGTGCTCGGCATGTCGCACCGCATCCTCGTGGTGCGCGACGGACGGATTGCGGCCGAGTTCTCGCGCGCGGACGCGACGCCTGACCGAGTCATCGCCGTCGCAACGGGCGCGGCGGCGTGACGGAAGCGAGACCGCCGCGCCTACTGGCTGCGAATCGTCGGCGCCGCGGCCTTCCTCGTCGCGCTGGTTGCGGTCGTCGACGTCGCGTCGCGCGGTTCGTTCCTCGAGCCGAGCAACATCGTGCGCGTCCTGCGCCAGATCACCTACAACTGCATTCTCGGCGTCGGTCAGACGTTCGTCATCATCACGGCGGGCATCGACCTCTCGGTCGGATCGCTCGTTGCGCTCACCGGCGTCGTCGCCGCGCTTTTCGCCAATGCCGTTGCACTTGAGCGGCTTTCCGCTGATCGCTGCGACGTTGCTCGTCGCCGTCGGCGTCGGCTGCGCGGCCGGTTGGGTTAACGCGCTACCGGTCGTCAAGCTGAATCTTCCGCCGTTCATCACGACGCTCGCGATGCTGGAAATGGCGGTCGGCGCCGCCTTCATCCTTTCGCACGGCCGCCCGGTCGCGTTGACAGAGCGGCGATTTTCAAAACACCGGAATCGGCTCGTTCCTCGGCGGCGTCACGACGGCGCTGCACCTTCCGAACATTCCGATGCCGGTGATCTGGATGGTCGTCGTGATCGTCGTCGCTTCCGTGCTGCTCAACCGCACGCGCTTCGGCCGATACGTTTTCGCGATTGGCGGAAACGAAGAGGCGGCGCGTCTTGCCGGCATCAACGTGACCCGCGTCAAGACGGCCGTCTACATGATCAGCGGCGCCTGCGCTGCGATCGTCGGATTCCTCTACATGGCGCTCTTCTCGTCGGGCTCGCCGCAGACCGGCACCGGCGACGAGCTGCTCGAGTCGATCGCGGCCGTCGTCGTCGGCGGGCACGAGCCTGATAGGCGGGCGCGGCAGCGTCGTCGGAACGTTTTTCGGCGCGCTGCTCATCGGCGTTCTCTACAACGCGATGAACCTGCTCAACGTCGATTCCTATCTCCAGAAAGTGCTGCTGGGCGCAGTGATTCTGCTCGCCGTCGTCCTGGACGAACTGCGAGCGGCGAGTTTTCGCACGCTAGAGCGCGTCGTAATCGCGCGACTCAGGATGACACTAGCCTAGAACGGGAAGTCGGATTGCGTGAGCCCGACGTTCGTTTTGAGATCGCTGACGGTTTCGTCGAGCACGATCTGCGAGCCGGAGTACATGATCTGGCGAATCGGCCAGTGAGTCTCTTTGGATAGATAGAGAATTTGTTCGGTCACGTCGCCGTTTGAAGCTGGGTCGGCGACTTTGAGCTCGAGGCGATCGGTCGTCACGCCGCCGATCTTGCCGCCGTCGGTCTGCGTCAGCTTGCCGGCGATCGTCGCGTAATTATCCACGATGCGCTGCAGCAACCCCTCCGGGATGGTCACGCCGCGCAGCGAGACCGCGCGAGGATCGTGAACGTCGACCGTTCGATGAAAACCCGAAAGAATGCCGCCTTGATGGCCGCTGATCTCGTTGGTCCCGACCCAAACGCCGCCCGAACCTTTCCCGTCGCCGTCGAGGATCAATGTCTTGGCATAGTGAGGTTTCATGAACGAGTACTGGTAAACGCGATCTTGCGTTGCCGTTCCCTTCGCCTCGTGCACGTGCAGGACGCACGTGTAGTCGTTGATGCCGGCAAACGCCTGGTCGAACGCGGTGATTGCCGGCGCCGCGTTGGCGGCGCGAGTGATGGCGAACGACCATGACGCCAGCGCGACGCTCGCCGCAACGACGACGCCGATCGTAAATGAGCGACTAAAGTTCACAAAGATCTCCCTTAGGTCAAACCGGCTGCGAGCTGGATTGAATCGTTTCGTCGATCAGCAGCGTACCGTACTTGCCTTCGACGCCGATGAGCACATCGCATTTTGCATCGGCGGCGATCTCTTCGATCGTGCGGCCCAGCGGCGCGCCGCTGTACTTTCCCTCGCGATACGAGCCTAAAATGATGAGGTGTGCTTTTTCGCGTTTCGCGACGTCGAGGACCGCTTGTTTAGTCGAGCGCGCCTTGATCGTCTCGGTTCGAATCATGACGTTCGCCGAATTCGCGATGGTTTCGGCGGCACCGAGCGAGTCGAGTGCGGAGCGCTCCTCCAATGCCATCTCGGCATCGGGCGGCAGCGTATACGGAACTTCGATAACGTAGAGCGCCAAAAGCTCCGAGCGTTCGCCGCGCGCGAGCTTCACGGCGAGCGCCATCATGTGCGCTGAGTCGATTTCGGGAGAGAAAACGACCATGAGACTTCCGACCAAGCCCCTGAGCTCGCTGGTGGCCTCCGCCGCTATGCGTTGCACGTATGATGCGGGCGGTGTGAAGCATCCACCGTAAGGTCGCGCCGACGGCGCCCGCTATGAAGAGCGCGATAAGCGCGCCCGCGATGGTGACGTGCACGTCGCCCGGAAGCAAGATCACGTCATTCCTTGCATCCGTAGGATCAGCGAGAGCCGATGCACGCCTAGAGCGATCATCGCTCCCCCGAGCACCACGCCCGGGAGTATCGCAAACCCCGCCCGCAGCATTTCGAGCATGCGTGCGAGAATGACGACTCCGACAACGATCATCGCAACGGCCAGCAAACCGCGCATCAATAGCATGATCATGGCTTTTGTTCGGCGCGCCGCGCGTCGCTCGCTTTGACGTTGGCGATATATTCGTCCATCAGTTCGAGCTCGCCGGCGCGGCGCAGGATGTCGGTCTGAGCCCTGCGCCAATCGTGCGGCTGCGAGCGAAGCGGCGGAAGACCCCGATAGCGACGATAGACGAAGTAAACGACAAGGCCGAGCAGCAGCCAGCTCGGTCCAAAAATCCGGCCAAGCGCGTGCGTGCGCAGCGTGAACATCAGAATCGAGAAAATTCCGATGAAGCCGATAACGCCGACAATCGGAAACTCGACGCGCTCGCCGCGAAACTGCATGGGTATGTTCAAGGGAATCTTGAATTTCCGCGGGCTCAAGGGATCGGTCAGACGCAATGCGATCAAGCCGAGGAAGACGAACGAGTAGCTCGTCGCAGCCCCGAAGGCGTAGAGGTCGGCGAGAAACTCGAGACCGTTCTCGCCGTGAAAGAAATGCGCGTAGAGCGAGGCGACCGACGGATAGAGTGCGGGCGCTGCGGCGAAGATGAGCTCGACGACGGCAATCGTCGAGAAGAAGACGATCGAGATCATGGGCGTACGGAACTTGCCGTGCACGCGTTGAAAGGTCGAGGGCAATAAACGGCTGCTGCTCATGGCATAGGCTATTCGGGAGCTTCCGAAAACGCCGGAGTTCGAGGAAATCAAGAGCAGTACCGCGCCGAGAACCGGAACGTAGAGCGCGGCGAGCGCGCCATAGTATGGTACTTGCGCGGCGAGCAGTGCCACGGCCTTACCCTGATTGTCGGCGTTGTGAGGAAAAATTTGCCGAAAATTGTATTGAGTGCCCGGCGGCATCGACGATCGGATGCCAGGGGTGCAAACCTAGCGCGAGATTCGAGTACGCGAGCGCGAAGATGAGGATCGTCAAGATCAAGGCTACGGACGTGCGCGGAATTACCGAAGCGGGGCGCTGCGTTTCCTGTGCCGCTTGCGAGATCGATTCCAGGCCGACGAACGAAACGATCGCGAGCGAAGTTCCCAGCATGAGCTGATAGGGCGACGGCCAGTTGAACTGCATCGCATGTATCAAGAGATGTGGTCGAAATGCGAAGAGAAAACCGAAGCACAGGATGCACGTCTCACTGATGACGTCGAGTGCGGAGACGAACCCGTTGAAGGCCGTACTCTCGCGAACGCCGATGACGTTGAGGAGGCAGAGCCCGACGACGAGTCCGAGGACCGCGAGAAAGTGGAACCATGGATGCATCGAGTTGACGAGCGTCGGAAGCAGCTGACTCGAATAATCGACCGAACTCCAAGCAAAGAGCGTGACGTCGATTGTAAAGTCGAGTAGAACCGCCCAACCGGCGATGAAACCGAAGATGTCGCCGAGCCCTCGCATCACGAAGTATTGGCCGCCCCCGGCCACTGGGTACGTTGCCGCCAGCTCCGTATAGGCTAGGCCGATGCAGACGTAGACGATGCCGGCGAAGAGAAACGCAACGTTCGAAGCGCCGGCTGCCCATGCGAGCACGAGCCCCAGACCAACGAAGATGTCGGCACCGACATCCGAGTAGCCCCAGGCAAAAGAGCCCCAGGACGTTACGCTGCGGCGCAGCTCCGGCTCTGCGCTCTTCGCGTGAGTAGCCATTAGAACGCGTTTCTGTGTAAGCTTAGACGATGACCGTCCAGCGTAACGACGTCGAATCGGATCTTCGCCGACGGCGCCACAATCTGCGCGTAATCGGCGGCGATTTGGCGGAGCGTTGCGCGCTTGCGAGCGTCGACTGCGCCTAACGCGGAGCCGAAGGCCCGGGAGTCGCGGCGCTTGACTTCGACGACCACCAGCGTTGGCCCGTCCAAGCAAACGGCGTCGATTTCGCCGCCGGGAACGCGCACGTTGCGCGCGAGGATACGATACCCGCAGGCTGCGAGAAAGGAACTGGCGCGATCCTCGCCGAGCCTGCCCTTCGCGTTGTTATTCCGCAAGCGCTTCGAATGCTTCCAACGTTTCGAGACCGAGCGCGAGCTGGGCGTCGCGAACGCGCGCCCAATTTGCGCGATGATGGACGCTGGGCCCGTGCAGGCGCAATGCCTGCAGGTGATGAGAAGTTGAGTAGCCCTTATGCAGCGCAAACCCGTAACGCGAATCCTCTTTATCGAGCTCGACCATCAGACCGTCTCGATAAACTTTCGCCACGATGGAAGCAGCCGCGACGAGCGCGCATCGTGCATCGCCGCGAACCAATGGCTCTTGCGGTCGGTCGAAGGAGCGAATCCGCACAGCATCGGTTATCAGGTATTCCGGTGCGGCGGTCAACGATGCGATCGCACGCTCCATCGCTAGAATGCTCGCCCAATAGATGTTGAGGCGATCGATCTCAGCAACGCCGGCGCTGCCTACGGCCCACGCCGTAGCGCGCGCCTTCACGACCTCCGCAATTCGCACTCGTACTTCCGGCCGAACCTGTTTTGAATCGTTCAAGCCTTTGATCATTAGCGGCCCAGAGGCGACGACGACCGCGGCGACGACGGGCCCCGCGAGCGGACCTCGACCGACTTCGTCGATACCGCCGACCAAACTGAATCCGCGCGCTCTCGCGGCAATATTCAAAGCGATGTAACCGGTGCAGGCGGCGCCGCTCACGCTCGTAAACAGTCTTCGCTTTACGCTGCTTCGGTGTCACTGGGAGCCTCCAATGAGATGCGCCCGAAGGCGCCGTCGTTGAATGCGCGGATGTACGATTGCCCAGCGTTGTGGTAATCGAGTCTCGCCGCGACTCCGTATGAAGCCGCGCCGAACTGCAAATGCTGCGAGGTCGGGCACCTGCGTGCTCGGGCTGCGATCCAAGAGCCAGTGGTGAAAGGCAGCCGCAACTTCTTGTGAATCGTAGCGGTCGGTGGGGACGGCGCCGCAGATCGCGAGCTTCCACTGCGCGGCGACATTCGAGATCTTGGCCGGCAGTAACCCCGGCGTGTCCATCAGTTCGACGTTGGGGGAGAGACGAAACCACTGCGCGTGCCTGGTTACGCCCGCGCGGTCCTCTGTCTTTGCGGCCGCACGGTGAAGTAAGGCGTTGACGATCGATGACTTGCCCGAGTTAGGCACGCCGACGATCATCGCGCGCGCCACGCCGGCGCGGCGCGCCGACGAACGTCCTATTAGCGCAGCGACGCGAGCGACACTGCGTTGCGAGCGACCGTCCACCGCGACGGCGTTGGAACCGCCCCTCGAGAAATAATGCAGCCATCGTTGGGTCGTCGCGGGATCGGCCAAGTCTTGCCGGTTGAGTGCAATCACGCGAGTGCGCCTGCCGGCGAGTTCGTCGAGCAGCGGATTGCGACCGCTGCTCGGGATGCGAGCGTCGACGATCTCGATGACGATCTCGATCGAGCGCAAGCACTCACGAATTCGGCGAGCCGCCTTCGCCATGTGCCCGGGATACCACGCAACCTGCCGCTCCAAAGTCGCTATTTCCCCGATACGTTAGATGAGAGTCACAGTGCGCCCGCCATGCCCGGAGGCCAAACGGCGGCGATGGCGTGCCCGACCAGTAAATCGTCGCTCACTGGTCCGAAAAAGCGAGAGTCTTCGCTCTCGGCGCGGTTGTCGCCGAGCACGTAAACGGACGACGGCGGCACGGCGATTTCTCGGAAACTGCGCTCGTCGAAATGACGTACGTACGGCTCGTCGAGCTTGGCTCCGTTGACGTAGACTTGACCGCGATCGATTCGAATGCGGTCGCTCGGCAATCCAATCACGCGTTTGATGAAGATCGACCGCGCGTCCGCTTCGTGGCGGAAGGCTACGATATCGCCGCGCCGCGGAACGCCGATTCGATATGCAAAGGTGTTGATCACGACGTACTCGCCGGAGCGTATATGTGGTTCCATCGAGAGCCCCGTAACTTGCGGCAGTCGCATGAAGAAGGCCGCAATCAGCGCTGCTAGGACTGCGAGCTGTAAGGCCAGGTTCGCAACGCGTCGCCATCGCACCAAGCCGATCACGCGCTTCGACTTCGCGCAGACCCCTAGAGAATCTTCGCTTGCGAGGGCGGCCAAAAGATGAGAAACGCGCGTCCGGTAAAGCCGGCGCCGTCGCCCCTGCGCGGACCGCTTGCAAAACGTCCGTCGTCTTGCGCGAAACCCCAGATATGCGAATCCTCGGAGTCGTTGCGATTATCGCCGAACATGATAAAACAATGTGGCGGAATGCGATTGGGCGCCGACCAGCTCGACGGCGGCGGGACGTTGGCGTCGCTCGCGTCGAGGCGTTGCCAACCTGCACCATAGCTGACATAGATTCCGTAGTTGCGAATTTCCAGGCCGTACGACGGCTTTTCCGCGACGTAAGGCTCGGCGAGGGCCCTTCCGTTGACGTAGACCATGCCTCCGGCGACGCGGAGCGTGTCGCCCGGGCGGCCGACGACGCGCTTGATGAAGTCGTCGGGTGTCGGAACCGGCGGTGGAAAGACCACGATGTCCCCCTCGTTGGGCCGATGGAAGCGGTACTCGAACTTATCCACGAGCAGAACGTCGTGGATTTGCAGCGTGGGCAGCATCGAACCGGAGGGAATGTAATAGGTGCGCGCCACGAACGTGATCAAAATCCACGCGGCGATTCCAGCGATGATGAAGGGGTCCAAAAATTCCCGGGCGATGGCGGTGCTGCGTCCAGACGAACCGGCCACGACCGGGCGCAGTGACAGTACCGCCCGTGCGACGCCGATCACCGCCACGATCGCGAGGAGCTCGTAGGGCGTCATAAGGAGATTATCTACTTCCCCAAGACTGCAAAGCGGTCCAGCGGCCATAGAATCAAGAAGGCCCTGCCGACAAAAGCCGCGCGCTGCACTAATCCCCAGACGTGCGAGTCGTCCGAGTAGTTGCGGTTATCGCCGAGCACGAAATAAAAACCTTTTGGGATGCGATCTGGATTCTGCCATAGCGCGCGCTCGGGGACGTTCGCCGCGCGCGGCTCGAGCCTGCTGCCGTCGACGTAAATTCCGTATTGCCGAATCGCTAAATCATACTTCGGAGGCTGATTCTCATATGGCTCGCGAAGCTCTCTTCCGTTGCGATAAACGATTCCGTTCGAAATCGAAATGGCGTCGCCCGGTAAGCCGATCACGCGCTTGATGAAATCGTTGCCGCCGGATGCTACCGGCGGCATGAAGATCGCAACGTCGCCCTCGCCGGGGGCGCGAAAACGATAGGCAATTTCGTTGACCAGCAAGACGTCGCGAACCCGCAGCGTCGGAACCATGGAAACCGACGGAATATAGAACGTTCGAACGACGAACGTGATCAAGAAGAGTGCGATCAATCCGACAACGATGAGGCGTCCAAAATATCCGCGAACACTTGCAGTCGATCGGCTCGCGAAAGGTTTAGCCGAGAGTGTGACTCGCGCGATGCCCAAGACGAAGATGAGCCCTAGCAGCTGCAGCGGTGTCGCGGTCAGCTTCCTTTGGCTTTCTTTTCCTTGATGCGCGCCGCTTTACCGACCTTCTCGCTCAGATAGTAAAGGCGGCTTCGAGAAACGACGCCGCGCTTTCCGACCTCGATCCGCTCGACGCGGGGGCTTTGCAGGAGGAAAGTCTTTTCGACGCCCACGCCATGCGCGATCGCGCCGAACGGTGATCGATTCTCCGGCGCCGCCGCCCTTGCGCACGATGACGACGCCTTCGAACATCTGCGTGCGCTCCTTGCCGCCCTCGAGCACCTTCGAATAGACCTTCACGGTATCCCCAGAGCGAAATTCAGGAATGCCGTCCTTAAGTTGTTCGCGGTTGAGGACATCGATGACGTTCATAGCCTTATCCTGAGCCCCTTCGACTTCACCGCAACGAACTCGGTCGAAGGGCAGCGCAACGAATAGCCGGGCGCGGAGCCCGGCAGAACCACCGTATCCTATCACGGGCCTTCCTCGCCCTGCAAGGCATCGTCGAGCAAGTCCCTACGGCGTGCTTCCGTCCGCAGCCGCGACTGTTCGCGGCGCCACTGCGCGATCTTTGCATGATCGCCTGAGAGCAGGACCGGGGGCACATCCACACCGCGAAAAGTCGCCGGCCGCGTGAAGCTGGGATAATCAAGCACGCCGTCCGTGAAGGACTCGCTCTGCAGCGACTCGGGCCGCAGCGTGCCGGCCAATAAGCGAATCGTGGCATCCATGAAAACAAGCGCGGGTATCTCCCCGCCGGTAAGGACGAAGTCGCCGAGCGACCACTCCTCGACCGGATAGAGCGTGCAGAGTCGATCGTCGACTCCCTCATAGTGACCGCAGACGATTACCAAGCGATCGAGCTGCGCCCACCGCTGTGCCTCACGATGCGTGAAGCGTTTGCCGCTTGGGCTGGGCAGGACGATCGCCCGCTGCTCTTCGGGCGGGGCTTCCCTCGCGATGCGGTCGAGAGTTCGAGCAATCGGCTCTATCCGTAACACCATCCCCGGGCCGCCGCCGAACGGCGCGTTCGTCGGCCCGCGCTCCCGCTGAGAGCTCCTCGAGCAGATGGTGGTAGCGGACGTCGACGACGCCCCTCTCCACCGCGCGTCCGACGATTGAAAGGGCGACGAACGGCGCAAAGAGCTCCGGGAAAGAGCGTGATGACGTCGATCGTGAACATGGAGGAAGCATGTTTCGAGACGACGGCCGATTTGCTTGCGCGCTGCGCGCCCTCGATGATCGCGACTTCTCGCGCGCGCACGCCGCATTGGCGGAGCTGCTGGTGCACGAGAGACTGGACGACGACGAGCTGGCCTTTCTTTTGAACAAGCGCGGCGTCGCGTGTATTGGCCTGAAACTTCGCGGAGCTTGCACGCGCCGACTTCGCGGCCGCCTTGGCGGCTCGCCCCGGCTATCCGCCGGCATTGACGAATCTCGGCAATCTGCTGTTGGAAGAAGGCGACGTCGATGCGGCGATCGGCAAGTACGAGAGCGCGATAGCCGGCGACGCAGACTATGCGTGCGCTTATCTCAACTTAGGCGTCGCTTATAAGCGTGCCGGTCGTTTCGCAGAAGCGGTGCGAGCCCTGCGCCACGCACAGCGGCTCGAGCAGCGTTCTAGCGCTGGACCTTTTTGGCGACCGGCTCCGACGCCGGTGATCTCCTCGAGGTATTCGAAGAGCTGAGGCAGACGTGATCTTTTCGAGCGCGGTTCGTTCGTGGATCGTACCGGCATCCTCTCCTTCGTCGCGGATATAGCAGCGCGTCTCGACGCCTTCGCCGTCGCCGCTTATGAAAGAGACCGCAAAGCCGCGGCCCGGGATCTCATCGTAGATGCGCATCGTCTGCGGATTCAAGATCTCGATCGAATGCGACTGGCTATGGGCGTCGAAGAAGAGAATCTTGAGATGTTCGAAGTTCGTGACTTCGATGAGCCCGACGACGAAGATATTCTTGGTGGAAAAGAACTCGTGACCGCGTTTGCTGCGGCTCGAGACTTCGTAGAAGACGCGATGGGCAACGAACCGATTGAGGATCTTACGCAGCGTCGTGAGCGACGCCAGCCTTTCGGTGCGATTGCCGCGCGTGTAAATTCTCTTCACGGGCGGGCCATGATGCTTGCACGGCTACGCAGGTAAGCCCTTCCCTAAATGTTTTCGGTACCGGACATCCTGGTGGTTTCGATTCTCGCGCTCTTGCTTTTCGGGCCCGATCGCCTGCCGAAGGTCATGCGCCAGGCTGGACGCTTTATGCGCGAGGTACAGCAGACCTCACAGTCGTTTATTGCCGAGATGGAGCGCGCCGCCGAAACGCACGAGCCCCCGCTCGCCGCCGCTACCGGCGCATCCGCAAACCGAGCGTGAAGAGCCTCCCGCTAAATATTGAAGTTTTGGCGAAGTTCGGTGATGCGCGCAGCCACCATTGCCCGTGCTTGGGAGTTAAGGCGCTGCTTCTGATCCTCTGGTAGTCGGCGGTAAATCAGATAGCCGGCCGCGGAAAGCAATCCTCCGAGAACCCCAGCGAGCACGACTTTGCCCGCTTCACCGACCTCGGTCTCCTCGGGCGACGGCTTGTCGCCGAAAGCGCTTTGATAACCGTTGCCGGGGCTCGAACTGGACCAAGGCTGGTCGGGGGGCGTCGTGCGAAAACTCTCAGACATCGTAAATTCTCCTTCGGTCTGCCAAATCTGTTACCCGTTCGGCGCCCTTGCGTCCCACGCTTCGCGAAATGCGCGCGCGTTTCAGACGCACGTGCTTGGGAAACCGGCGAGCGATCTGCTTTATTGCGAGTTCTGCGGTTACGACAATCGCTCGCACGCTTTCGAGGTCACTTTCATCTTCGGGCCACCGAAGTTCCAGCTCGCCGGCTTCTTGGCGCACCGCCACTTCGGCTCGGGCGTATTGCGTCAAGCCCAGTCGCGCCGACTGAAGAATCGCCGACACCGCGGCGCAAACGACGTCCTTTCCATGGACGGCAAAATCCGCATGCCCACGCGCCGAAATGCCGCAGCGCCGATTCGCGGTCGTCCCGAGCGAAAGTTACCTCGAGCATACTGGTGACGCGCCGTTAGGGCAGCGTGATCTTGGTGATTTTCACTTCGGCGTATGGCTGACGGTGGCCGTTGAGTTTGCGAACGCGCTTCTTGGGCTTATAGCGGAAGACCAAGATCTTCTTGTCCTTAGCCTGCCGAACGACTCTCCCTGAAACGCTGGCACCGTCGAGAATCGGCGTGCCGACTCTGACATCGTCGTCGCTTCCGGCGAGGACGACTCGATCGAAGGTAACTTCGGAACCGACGTCGTTGGCGACCAGATCGCAACGGATGACGTCCCCTTCGGCGACTCGATATTGTTTGCCGCCGGCTTCGATGATCGCGTACATGACCTCGGTACGATACCAGGAGGGTGCGGCGGCGTCAACGCCGGCCGCGGCTTCGTCAACGCCTTGACTTTACCGTCGCTGTTATGTATAGAATAGTCTATGAAACAGAGTATTCTGGAATCAGGGTTCTCTTCGGAGGCAGCGTCCCTGCGTGGGAGCGCTTTTGTTCGTTTGGGGTGGCTACGGCCTCGCGATGGCATGGCTTTGGCGCTTCTCGGCGCTGACCCAGTGTCGCAAGCCGCCGCCTGGGCCGATCGCCCTCGCGCTTGGGTTGGGCCCTCTTGTTGAAGCAGTGGAGGTTCAATCGTGGAGCGCATTGATGCGGCGCAGGCACGCGAACATATTGAGATGGTCGATCGCATTCTAGCGGAGTCGCATCAGCGGCTCTGTTCGGGCGGCGAACACTTCGTCGTTTGGGGAATCGGCTCGGCATACGTTCCCGTGATCTTCCAGCTCGTGGACGCGGGCGTCGTTGCGGCCGCGGCGCTTTGGTCGGTGCCCATCGTCTTAGCGGCGTGCGCCGTCTTCTCGATTTTGCGCGGCAGGCTCACTCGAAGGATGCTACAGCGCAGCTCGCTGGTGCAGCGGGAGTTTTTCAACGTGCTTTGGCTGACTCTCGGCCTTGCTTTTGTCGTCAACGTCGCCGTCTATCGCATCTTCAGTGGCGCCGCGGCGGCCGCGATTTGGAGCGTCGCTGAAGCGATCGTACTTCTTTACATCGGCATGCACGGTAATCGCCGCGCGCAGATAGCCGGCGTAATGATAGTCGTTTCGCTCATCATTGCGAACTTCGCTCCTCCGACCTTTGTAGGATACGTTTTGGGCGCCGGCATGTTGGTCGGCTACGCCGGATTCGGCGCGAGCGAGCTACTCTCGCCCGATTAACGGGATTCACCGATGGACGAGTTACTGCTCTCTAAAGTCCGGCTAGGCGTCGTCGCCGAGCTCCTAAATTTCGATTGGGTCGCTTTCTCCGAGCTCGCGCGCGGGCTGAACGTGAGCAACGGCAATCTCGGCGCGCATCTGAGTAAACTCGTCGAATCGGGCTACGTCGACGAAGAGAAAAGCTTCGTCAACCGCCGCCCATGCAGCCGCTATCGTCTGACCAAACGCGGGCGTGAAGCGTTCGCAGCGCACGTCTCACAGCTCCAATCGCTTTTGAAAGCCGCTACCTAGGCGTCGCGTAGGGTTATGGAACGTTCCATAATCCGGTACCGTTCCAGGGGCGATCTTTCGACTTGCGGACTCGGCGTCGGAAGAGCCGTTTGCGCGCTTGCGTCGCACTGCAACACTGGCAGGACCAAAGAACTCCTTTGACCTAAGAAGCTAGGCCACTCTCGTTCGAGTATACCGGCACAGAGTTCCCACGCTACCAAGTGGAGGCATTCCCATGCAACGATACGTTGGAATCGGCGGCGCGATCTTCGGCGCCGCGGCACTCATTACCATTGCCGCCTGCTCCGGCCGTTCGAGCACCGAACAAGGCGCGCTTCCGGCCGCCGATCAAGCGCCGTTCCATAACCCCCTGATGCCCGCGACGTCGCCCACGCCGCCGGTCACCGCGCCAGTCACTATTCCCTATCCCTACACGAACAAATGGGTCACTAAAACTTGGGCCGGCCCAACCGCACAGCCGGTATCGACCAAGGGCAGTGACGCGGGCGTCACTACGGTCAAATTCGCTCTGAACAAGAAGACCGGTATCTACGACGTACTCGAGCAGATCAAGTCGAAGTCCGGCTCGATTGAAAATCTCGATTCTGCCATCGGCTTTCTCGGTCACCGCGGAGGGATCGCTCAGATCATTCTCTCCGATGACTACAACTATGCCGCCGGTCCGTTTCGCGAAACGGGGATGGACACGTATCCGCAAGGTCAGAATTCCTTCGACTTTCCGCTCACGACCGGACGCCGGTGGAGCGCAGCTGCACTGCACACGTCGTACGTCAATCAGTACCAGTCGGGCAAGGGTTCCTTTGCAGAGAACACCGCCTACACCGAAGGCGCTAAAGGGACCTATGATAGCCAAACTAACTTTTCGAGTCTTGGGCGATCGAAGATCCAAGACAACTATGCTTCGACCACTCACGTCTTGCTCGACAAAGCTTCGATTTACACCCTGGCAGAGCCGGCTGCCGGCTATAACAAGCTCACGCAATACTTCGAGGTCCCGAGCGAAGGGTACATCGACGTCCGCTCGCAAGGCCATAAGCCGTTGCCGGTGCCCCGGGGAACGGTAAGAGTGCCCGACTGGTATCCGGGCCAGGGAGGTCTTCCGAACGACGTACTATTCCGATCGCTTCAATGTCGTGGGCGCGGCCAAAATGCCGTCCTCGTGCGGCTCGCGAGCGGGCGCATCCTCCACGCAGGTCAACGAGCGGTTCGAGAACTTGGACCCGGTTCAGGGATTTCACAACACCTACGAAGCGATTTATTACCTCGCACGCCTTGCCAAGGGTCAGTACTGGTTCGCGTGTATCATTGAAAACTACACGAACGCAACGTACGCCAACGGCTGGGCGATGAGCGCCGGCGCTTGGGGGAAGCTGAGCTCGCAGCAGACCGGCACCGAGATCCTGATAGCGACGGGAGCTAAGGACCAGAGCTTGGCCCTCTCGCCCGCGATGGCATCGCTGCCCGCGTTCACTCTTCCGTCACTTGGCTTTCGCGTGCAAGTCAAACGGTAAGGTTTTTCTAAACTCGCGATCGAGCTCGTGCGCGGCGCGCAGTCCTTCTTCGAAGGCGCGCACCGCGTTGAGCTCGCTCGCGTCGTTCGCCCCGCCGACGACTCGAAACGGTATGCAAAGCGCTTCGTAATCGGCTCGAGCAACGCATCGTTACGTTCTTGACCGGCGGCGATGACGATCGTATCCGCCTCGATCGTGCGCACGTGCGCGTCGGCGGTGCGTACGCGAATGCCGCCGGGCACGACGGCGTCGTAGGTAACGTTCGCCAACGTTTCGACCCCTGCGGCGCGCAAGGCGCGAAGAACGGCCCAGCGCGTCGTCTTGCCGATGCGCTCGCCGATCGTAGGGCCGCGCCGCATGAGCGCGACGGCCTTACGTCCCCGAATGAGAAGTGCGCCGTCGGGCGGCGCGGCCAAGCCCTGCTCGTAGAGAAAACGCGTGCTTTCGTCGGCGTCCGACTCTCCGAAACTCAAATAGTGCGCAACGTCGGCCCCGATCCCGCCGGCTCCGACGATCGCGACGCGGTCGCCGACGGCGCAGTCGCGCAGCAAGACCTCGGCATAGCGTAACGACGTGCGGAAGATCGCTCCCCGCAAGAGCCGCTTTGCGCGGCACGACACCGGTAGCGAGCACGACGCCGTCGAAGCCGCGCAGCGCCTCGGCGTCCGAAGACGCGGCAGTTCAGCCGCACAACGACGCCCAGCCGCGCCAACTCGTTGGTAAAATACCGAATCGTCTCGTCGAAATCGTGCTTTCCGGGAATTCGCCGGGCCATGCGAAACTGGCCGCCGAGTTCGTCCTCTGCCTCGAAGAGCTCGACGCCATGTCCAAGCGCGGCGAGAGCGCGCGCACTTTCCATTCCCGCGGGTCCTCCGCCGACGACCGCAAAACGTCTGCGGCCCCGCGGGTGCGCCGCCCTCGGGAAACTCGCCCTTCGCGCGCGGCTCGCGGATTGACCAAGCAGGAAACCGGCTCGTCGAGCACCGAGCGATCGATGCACGCCTGATTGCACGCAATACAGGTGTTGACCAAGTGAGCCTCTGCGCGCGCGGCCTTGGCAACGATCTCCGCGTCGGCGAGAAACGGTCGCGCCATCGAAACGAAATCGACGCTTCCGGCAGCCAGAACTTCTTCGGCGACGGCGAGCGAGTTGATGCGATTGCTCGCGATGACGGGAAGATCCCCGACGGCCGATTTGACGGCTGCGGCGTACCGCACCCAGACGCCGCTCGGGACGAGATGCTGCACCGTGGGGGTCGAAGACTCGTGCCAACCGATACCCACGTTAAGTGCGTCAACGCCATCCGCGGCAAGCGCCCGAGCGAAGGCGAGCGTCTCCTGCGCCGTCGTCGAATCCGCCATCAAGTCGGCGCCCGAGATGCGAAAGATCACCGGAAATTCAGCGCCGACTTGCTCGCGAATCGCGCGCAGCACCGCGCGCGGAAAGTTCATGCGCCGCTCGAAGTCGCCGCCCCACGCATCTTCGCGCCGATTCGTGAGCGGCGATAGGAACTGATTGAGCAAGTATCCTTCCGAAGCCATCACCTCGACGGCGTCGTAGCCGAGATCTCTCGCGCGTGCCGCACCGTTGGCAAAGTCGCGGATCGTCTCGACGATCTCCGCTTCCTCGAGCGCGCGCGGCGGATCGGGCGAAAAACGCGAGGGCAACCGCGGACGGCGCGACCGGCTGCAAGCCAAACGAGGAGTAGAAGGCGTAACGCCCGGCGTGAAACAGCTGCAAAGCGATGCGGCCGCCGGCGTCGTGGACCGCCGCTGCGGCGTCACGAAGCGGCGGAGCGCCCGCGGGATCGTTGATGAAGCTGTAGTTTCGGCCTCCCGGCGCCGACGCGGCTCACCGACGACCCTCCGGTGACGATCAAACCAGCACCGCCGCGAGCGCGCTGCGCATAGAACGCCGAAAGCGCTCTCTCCATCCGATTCGATCCCTAGGTGCATCGAGCCCATGATGATGCGATTGGCAAGCCGAAGCGTAGCCGATCCGGCCGGTCTGAAGTACGTGTTCGAACACCAGGCGCTCTTACTTGAGCGTTAATGGCGGAGAAGTATCGGCATAGAACGGCGGCGCGATCACACTGAGACCGCCGTCGACGCAGATCGTCTGGCCGGTGATGTACTCCGATTCGGGCGCGAGCAGAAACGCAATGGCATCGGCGACCTCTTGGGCGCTTCCCATTCGCCCCTTCGGAACCTTCGCCAACACCGATTCGATCGGCGCCATCCCCGGAACGTTCTCATAAAAGTAGGCGCACGATTCGGTGTCGATCAGACCGCCGTTGACGGCGTTGACGTTGATGCCGTACGGCGCGAACTCCACGGCCATGTATCGCACCCACGCCTCGATCGGCCGCCTTGTTCGATCCCAGGTTCGCGTAGGTCGGGTACGCGCGCATGCTGCCGTAACTGGAAAGCGCGGCTATCCGGCCGCCGTTGCGCATGAGCTTGACGGCACGCTGTGCGCCTAGGACGAAGGCGCGAACGTTCAAATCGAAGGATCGGTCGAGGTTATGCGCTTTGAGATCGACGATTTTCTTGAAGGCGCTTGCGGCGGCATTTGAGACGAAATGATCGAGAGAACCGAACTCCGCTGCGACGCGGTCGAAGAGGAGTCTCGATCTCATCGGCCGTCTCCATGTTCGCCTGTACCGCAACTGCGCGCGAACCGAGCGCTTCGATCTCGCGTACCGTCTGCGACGCAAGCTCCGCATTGCGAACGTAATTGACCACGACCGCCGCGCCCTCGCGTGCGAGCGTCAGCGCCAGCGCTCGGCCGATTCCCCGCGAGCTTCCGGTAATGAGCGAGACTCTTCTTTCGAAACGCCGGCTCATCCGCCGCCCGCCGCATTGCCGAGCAGCTCGCGCGCGATCACGGTCTTTTGAATTTCGTTCGTGCCCTCTTCAAAACGCTGTGCGCGCGCGTCACGATAGACGCGCTCGATTGCATTAGGCTGCCAAAAACCGATACCGCCATGTATTTGAAGCGCTTTGTCGGTGACGCGGGTTAGCATCTCGACGGCCTGCAGCTTCGACATCGACGAGAGCATCTGTGCGTCCGGGCTGCCGCTTTCCCATCGGCGGGCGGCGTGAAGCACGAGTTGACGGGCGGCTTCGATGTCCGTTGCGTTCTCGGCGATCATGAAGCGAATCGCCTGACGCTGCTCGAGCTTCTTTCCGAATGTCTCGCGATTGCTCGCGTACTGGATCGCGAGTTCTTGGGCGCGGCGCGCCAGTCCCACGCAACTCATCGCGACCGAGATTCGGCTCGGAACGAGAAAGCCGCCGAGCGCGACCGTCTAAGCCCTGCCTTCGTCTCCCAGCCGATTCGCAACCGGAACGGGTGTGCGTGCGAACGTCAATCGCGCGTGATCGGTTCCCCGCACGCCCATCGATTCGTCCATCTCGACGACGGTCGCTCCAGGCGAACGACGGTCGACGAGCAGCGCGACGGTTCCGTTTGCACCCCGCGTTCCCGCGAGGCGCGCAAAAAGCAGCCAGTAATCGCATATCGTTCCGAACGTGATAAGGTGCTTCTCGCCGCTCAAATAGTATGTTTCGCCTTCACGCACGACGCTGCAACGAAGGTCGGCGCCGGTGCCCGCAGTCGGCTCGGTCAGCGTGAACGCAATCTTGATCTCGCCTTGGACCGACGGAATCACGAATCGTTCTCGCTGCCGATTCGTTTGCGAAACGATCCATCGCACGCCAGGTGCCGTTGACGACGTGAACGATCATGCGGATCGATGCGTGCGACATCGAGAACAATCTCGATGAGTTCGAGATAACGAGTGAACGGCATCGCGCGTCCGCCATAAGCTGCGGGCGCGGCGAGCGAAAGATAGCCGCGCTCGCGCAGATCGTCCCAAAGCTGCGCCGGAACTTGCCGCTCGCGCTCGATGCGGTGCGCCCAGACCTCGGCCGGCCCGGCAACGTAGGCCGCGATCTCTGTCCTTCAGCGTGGCGAAGGAGTTCTCGTCGAAGGCGACGGTGCGGTCGAGCTGTTTCACGAGATTGTTTCTTTGATGCGTTCGTGCGGCGCGCAATTCGCGCGCTCGCTCGCGCAAAACATACTTCTGCACCTTGCCCGAAGCGCGTATGCGGCAGCTCGCCGACGATCTCCAGCCGTTCGGGCCAGTAATGTTTGGCGACTTGACATGCGTCGAGATAGTGCTGCATTTGTTCGAAGTCGAGCGTCGCTCCGCGCCGCAGCACGGCGAAGGCGCAGGCGCGCTCGCCGAGGCGCGGATCCGGCATCGCGACGATCGCGATCTCCGCGATCGCAGGATGGTCGGCCAGCAGTTGTTCCATTTCGGCTACGGGAATTTTCTCGCCGCCGCGATTGATGACGTCGCGCACGCGACCGGTGATTCGAATGTATCCGGAGTCGTCCATGATCCCGAGATCGCCGGTGCGAAACCAGCCGTCGGAGGTAAATGCGGCGGCCGTCCATTCCGGATGATCCGCATATCCCGCGAACATCGTGGGCGACTCGACTTCGAAGTGTCCCTCGTCACCGGAGGGCAGCGCGCGTCCGTCGGAATCGGTAATGCGCAAGCGAATGCCGCGCAGCGCCCGTCCGTCGGTTCCCCAAACCTTGGCCGCTTCGTCGCCCGGAGCCGACGAGCGATCCGAGACACGATTCCGTCGTACCCCATGCGCCGCAGACGGCCGTGCCGAGGATGCGGGTGGCTCGCTCGGCCAATCCCGCGCGGCACTGCCGCGCCGGTTGCGACGAAGATCCGCAGTGCGGTGGGCGGACGTTCGCCATCTTCGACGGCCTTGACGACGTCGGCCAAGAAAGGCGTCGCCGCCTGCACGAACGTTCCGTCCCAATCGTTGAGAGCGCGCAACGCGCGCGATCGCATTCCAGACGGGCTGAACGATTTGAGGAACGCCCATGACGATCGCAAGCCACATGCCGTAGAGAAAACCGGTTTGATGCGCGAGTGGCGACGGCACGAATATTCGATCTTTTGCGCCGAGTCCCAAATGCTCGACCTCCATTGCCGCAGCGCGCATGAGCACGTCGTTGCGGTGAAGCACGCCCTTGGGCTCGCCCGAAGTTCCTGACGTGAAGAGCAGCTGCGCGAGCGCAGTCGGTTTGCTGCGACGAGCATCGAGCGCGTCCGTCTCTACGTCAACGGTTTGCAGCGCCTCTTGAAGATGAATCCACCGCACGGACCCGTTCTCATTACCGGCGGCAGGAAGTGGATGCGACCTTCGCCCGCTCGCCGACACCACGACGTTCTCGAGCCGTAGCGGCAGCGCGCCGCTGAAAATCGATGCTTCACTCAACAATGACGCGATCTCACCGGCGTGATGGCGGCCACGAGCTTTCGTTTGGCACCACGAGCACGCGCGCGCCGGAACGACGCAAGCAGAATGCAATTTCGCGCTCGCGGAAGATCGGCATCAGGGGACAGCAGATTGCGCCGACCCGCAGCGTCGCGAGTGAGACGACGACGAACTCGAGGCAGTTCGGAAGCTGATATGCGACGCGCTCGCCGGGCCGCACGTCGAGCTGGAGCAGCAGCGTCGCGGTACGCTCCACTGCGTCGAGTAGCTCCTGCCAAGTCAAAGTCGTGTCGCCACCATCGCCCGTCTCGATGACTGCGAGCGCGCGCGGCATTTCGCGCACGTGCCGGCGGAGGAGATCGTCGACCGTGAGCTGCGCGGCGCGGTCGGGCTTGAGCATCTGACGGTCCCGCTTTGGAGCGAAGCGCCGGACGTTCGGTGGTGCGTCGGAGATCGACATCGCAACGCCGATGCTGCGCATGGCGTCGAGAAAGCGCGGATAAGAGATGCGGTAGGCGTGGGGATAGGTCAACGTACTTTGACCTTCGGCCCGCGAGGCGGCCACCGCCAAGGACATCAGAATCCGGTGATCGTTGAACGATGAGAGTCGTGCGCCAAAGAGCTGCGAGACGCCGTGCGCGACGAGACGATCATCATGCAGTTCGAGCTGACCGCCCATACGATTGAGCTGCAGCATCGCGGCGACGCGATCCGACTCCTTGAGGCGCACGTGCCGAATATTCTCCAGCACGGTCTCGCCTTTTGCGAACGTCCCGAGCGTAGAGAGAATAGGCAGCATGTCGGGAATATCCCGGCAATCGACGTGCACGCCTCGCAGCTCGACGCCATCGTGCTTCACCCGCACGGCGCGTGCACTCTCGTCGAACGTCATCGGCAAACCCATCTCGCGCACGATCTCCATGAAGGCGCCTTCCGGATGGTCGGGAAGCTCGCCGGGCAGCTTCTGCAGGCCGCGAAAGAGGACGTTCGACGGATGGATCGCCGTGACGGCGAGTCCGAAAGCTGCCGAGCCGATATCGGGCGGCAGCTCGACGGTCGCAGGACGAGCTTGCTGGCCGGGGTCGACTTCAAAGCGCCGCCAATCGGTTGCGATGTGCACGTGCAGATCGAAGGCGCGCATCATCTCCGCCGTCAATGCAATGTACGGTCGTTCGTTCAATTCGCCCTCGACCTCGATGATAGTCGGCTCTTTTGCAAACGGAGCCAAAAGAAGAAGTCCGGAGATCCATTGCGACAACGTGCCGGGAATGACGATTCGGCCGCCGCGCGGCTGACCGGGCGTGATGCCGATCGGCGGACATCCTTGCGCCGACTCAAAACGCACGCCCATGGCAGCGAGCGCTTCGAGAAGCGGTCCGACAGGCCGGCGCCGGAAGTATTTTTGCGCGGTCAGTGTGATCGGCGCGTCGGCGAGCGACGCTAAACCGATCATAAAATAGAGCGTCGAGCCGGAGCTGCCGACAGAAACGACTTTTCGCTTCACGCGGTAGGGACCGCCGGTCACTACCAGCGTTTGATCCTCGACTTCTATCTTCGTACCGAGCGCGCGCAATACGTCCATCGTGTACTCGACGTGACGGGCATCGGAGAGCCCGAGAATGCGGCTCGTTCCCGGCGCGAGCGACGCCAGGATCAACGCGCGGTGAGCGTGGTATTTCGAGTTCGGGACCTGCACCTCACCGGCTAGCGGGCCGCTCGTACCTTTGACAAGAAGATTCATCGGCGTCGCACCTCGGTAGAACCGGTGCTGATTTCTAATTCGCTCGAGGCCGCCCTGCTCGCGCTCACGACGAAAGAATCAGCGACGCGTTCTGTCCGCCGAAGCCAAAAGCGTTGACCTGGAAAACCGAATACGTAGAGGCGCGCGGCTGCGCCGTTACCAGGTCGAAGCGCGTGTCCGGATCGACGTGCTTCGTTCCCATCGTCGGCGGAATGCGCCCTTCGTGCATGCCGTTGATGCCGGCAATCGCGCACATCGCTCCGGCGCTGGCCATGCTGTGGCCCAGGTGACCTTTGATCGACGTGACGATCGGCCGGCCGTCTGAGTAAACTTCGTCGATCGCCCTCGATTCTGCTGCATCGCCGACGATCGTGCCGGTGGCGTGCGCATAGACGACGCGACACTCTTTCCCGGCGTTTCCGGCGCGTTCGATCGCGTCGCGCATTGCGTGGATCTCGTAGCGCGCCGATGGATCGGGGGACGTGATGTGATAGGCGTCGGCCACACAAGCGTATCCGCGAATGCGCGCCAATATCTCAACTCCGCGCGCGCGCGCGCGTTCGGCCCGCTCGAGAACGAGGATGCCGGCGCCGTCGCCCATCACAAATCCGTCGCGATCGACGTCGAATGGCCGCGAAGCTTGCCCAACGTCGTCGTTGCGCGAGAGGGCGCCCGCCCGCACGAGGCTTTCGTACACGATAGGACTGAGGAGCGTTTCGCTGCCGCCTGCGATCGCGACGTCGATCTCACCGCGCTCGATCATACCGGAGGCCAGTCCAATTGCGTCGAGCGACGATGCGCACGCCGTGCTGACGGCGAGTTGCGGTCCATGCAGCTTCCAGTGCATTGCGATCAAGGCGCTCGCCATGTTCGGTATGACGAGTGCCATAAGCTTCGGCGTAACGTTTCGCGCGCCGTCGAGAAAATGCGTCTGCGATTCGGCGACGAGTGGAAAGCCTCCCATGGTGTTGCCGACGATGACGGCGGTGGCGTCGGGAGGATCGAGTCTCGCTCGCGTGAGAGCTTCTTGCGTCGCCACCATCGCATATTGCGTGAAGCGATCGGTGTTACGCAGCGCGCTGTGAGGTAACGAACTCTGCTCGAGAAAGTCGTCGCCGACCGCGGCCCACAGCGCGTTTCCCGAGAGCCTGGAACCGTCCGGCATTGGCGCGATCGCGCGTTTACCTGCGAGCAAGTGCCGCCAGAACGATTGGATGGTGCTTCCGATCGGTGAAACGATTCCCATCCCCGTGACGGCAACGTGCTCCATTGCCGTTCTCATTCATGCAGCGGCTCGGCCTTGGCCTGCTCATAAGCAGAGAGCAGGATGAAGCGCTCACGGCGCGTCGAAGCCGGGCAGGTGGAGCGAGGCGTCAACGTGCCGCAATCGTACCGTCTGGTCCGTCGCGACGCACGCGCGGAGCGGACGGTAGTGCAGCTAGCCGGCGGTGCGACGTTTGGCGGGGACGAAATCGCAATCTGCGCGGGGCCTTGCGGCGTCGAATCGAGCGAGCAACTCGACGCGGCGGCTTGCGCGGTTGCGGCAGCGGGTGCCAACGTGTTGCGCGGTGGCGCGTATAAGCCGCGCACTTCGCCCTATTCCTTTCAAGGTCTTGGCGAAGAGGCGCTCAAGATGCTACGCTATTCGGGCGATCGTTACGGCTTGGGCGTCGTCACCGAAGTGATGGATCCGCGAGACGTCGAGCGCGTCACGCAGTATGCCGACATGCTCCAGATCGGGACGCGCAACATGCAGAATTTTCCGCTGCTGCGCGAGGTTGGTGCAACTCGCATGCCCGTATTGCTCAAGCGCGGGCTCTCCGCCACCGTGCAAGAATGGCTGCTGGCTGCCGAGTACGTGGTGCTCGGAGGCAACGACAACATCGTGCTATGCGAGCGCGGCGTTCGATCGTTCGACGTCGCCACGCGCAACTTGCTCGATATCTCAGTCGTGCCTTTGCTGGTGGAGATGACGCATCTTCCGGTGATCGTCGATCCATCGCACGCGATGGGTATCGCGCGCCTCGTTCCGCCGATCGCGATGGCTAGTCTGGCCGCAGGCGCCGACGGGTTGCTCATCGAGGTGCATCCTGACCCGGCGAACGCCCTCTCCGACGGCGCCCAGTCGCTCAATTGCGCTCAGTTCGAGCAGTTGATGCGCCGCCTCGGACCGGTTGCCGAAATCGCCGGACGACGGCTGCCAAAGCGGCATCCCGCAGTAAGCGCGTCCTAAGCGGCGCCGGGCACGAAGCGCAGTGCAAGACCGTCGATGCAGTAGCGCAGATGAGTCGGCGCCGGCCCATCGTCGAAGATGTGACCGAGGTGGCCGCCGCATCGTCTGCAATGGACTTCCGTGCGCTGTTCCACGAGCGCGTAATCGGCTTGCGTTCGGGTCGCATTGGTTAGCACGTTCCAGAAGGACGGCCAGCCATCTCCGCTGTCATATTTGGTTTTCGACGAAAAAAGCGCGAGCGCGCAACCGGCGCAACGGTAGATGCCGGGACGGGTTTCACCGATGAGCGGGCTGGAAAAAGGTGGCTCGGTGCCTCCGGCGCGCAGGATTTCGTAACGATCCGGTCCCAGCATCGCGCGCCATCGTGCGTCGCTATGCGTTATTTCAAAGCCCTGCTCCGCGTCGGAACGGCGCATCGAGAACCCAAAAAGTGCGAGCGCCGCCGCCGCCGCCGCAAATTCGGCGCGTCTCATCGGACGACTCCCGGCGCGATGTGACACGCGCCTGCGCCGTTTTTTTCAAAATACCGCTGATGATACTCTTCCGCCGGCCAGA
Source organism: Vulcanimicrobiota bacterium (assembly GCA_963767725.1). Taxonomy (GTDB): domain Bacteria; phylum Vulcanimicrobiota; class Vulcanimicrobiia; order Vulcanimicrobiales; family Vulcanimicrobiaceae; genus Cybelea. The sequence continues at coordinate 198,720 of CAVYEN010000001.1, read as the reverse complement.
AGCGCGGCGCAGGAAGAATCTGCGTCACGATCGGGCGCGCGTATTTGCGCTGCTCGAGTTCGCGGGACGCGATCGCGGCCCACTCTTGCTCGTCACCGTGCGTAAAGATCGCCGAGCGGTATTGATCGCCGACGTCGGGTCCTTGACGATTGAGCTGCGTTGGGTCGTGCAGTTGCCAAAAAAGGCTCAAGAGTCCCTCGTAATCTACGCGCTCCGGGTCAAAGCTTACCTCGACGGCCTCGGCGTGACCGGTCCGGTGACTGCAAACTTGACGATAAGTCGGATTTTCGACGTGGCCGCCAATGTAACCGGAAACGGCGTCGATGACGCCTGGGACACGTCGAAAGGCGTCTTCGACGCCCCAGAAGCAGCCGGCCGCGAAGGTCGCGGTTTGAGTGTTCATATGCGTTAGAACGCCGCAGGCACCCGCGCAGATGCATTTCTCAGAATTGCTTCATGAACGAATCGATCTGTCCTTGGCCGATACCGGCCGCGAGCATCCGCGCGGGTAGCTGTTCGGGGCTCCGCGCCGGCGTAACGAACATACAAGGGGCGCAATCCCCGGCAACGGCGCGGACGGTGCACCATTGCGACGCCGCCGGGACCAAGGTTGTTTGATAGCGCTCGAGTGTTACGCTCGCGTCGCCGCTGTTGATCTCGAGGGGTGCGTCGAGCGACATCAAGATAAGTGGGCGTTCTTGAGTGCTCATCGAAGCGGGCTCGCCGCCTGCGACGATCCGCTCGACGACGAAGTTGTCGTCGGCTATAAGCGCGGTTCGCTCTAGTCCTTCGAAGCGGTACGAAAGTTGGGCGAGCGTGCCCAGCGTGGTGGCTTGATAGTCGAGAACGTCGGCCGCCTTTTGGACGTGCAAATCCCGCGGCTTGCCGTCGAGTCCGATGCGGTTGTAATCGAACATGCGATACGTCAAGTCCGACGCCTGCTGTGTCTCGAATACCGTCAACCCCGGCCCGATCGCATGCACCAATCCATGTGGAATGTAAACGGTGTCACCGGCTTTCAATTCAATGTGACGCAGGAGCTCGCCGAGCGTGCCGTCGGCGACGCGCCGTTCGTATTCGGCCCGTGACGTGTCGCGCGTCCAACCGTAGACAATCTGTGCCTTGGGCTGCGCGTCGAGCACGTACCAGCACTCGGTCTTTCCGAATGGCTGGTGTTCCACGCGCTGTGCGTAAGCGTCGTCGGGGTGAACTTGCACGGAGAGCCAATCGTGCGCGGTGATGATCTTCGTCAGCACCGGAAAGATTCGCTTGGCGTCGAGATCACCAAGGAGCCGCGCGCCCAGACGGCCGCGCAGGTCCGCGACGGTAGAACCGGTCAGCTCACCGTTGGCGACGCGATCGTCATCCCAGCATTCCCACGACTCACCGAGACGAGCGTTTGGATCCCCGTGTTTTCCGTACACGCGCACCAGCTCGTCGCCGCCCCACACTTGCGTCGTAAGCTTCGGATCGAGGACGTACGGATAGATAGCGTCGCTTGCCATTTCTCCGCTACGATACGCGGCCTTCCTGCGGAATTCCGGCCCTCCGTCTCGAAGAGTGAGGACGTGCACGAGTTCTATATCGGCATCGGTTCGAATCTCGGCGATCGGCAAGGGAACATCCTCGCCGCTCTCCAACGCCTACGTACGCGCGCACAGATTACGGCGGTTTCCTCGTTTTATGAGTCGGCGGCCGCCGGTGGCGCCGATGGCCCCGCGTACCTGAACGTCGCTGCGCTGCTTGGCTCGGAACTGGACGCCGACGCTTTTCAAAGCTTCGCGCGCGATGTGGAACTGGCGGTGGGCCGGGCGCGCGGCACGCGACGGCTCGCGCCGCGTCCTATCGACATCGACCTCTTGGTCTACGACGGCGCTGTGGTTCAACCGCAGCTCGAGATGCGCCAGTACAATCTGGCTCCGCTTGCCGAGATCGCGCCGCAACTCGTCGCGTCACCGTCCGACGGCAGCGTGCGCCGCCGGGAGCGCGGATTGCGTTTCGACGCGGATCGTCAATCCGAAGCGCCGGAAATCCGGCTATCGCTCAGTAGAGCGGGCGTTTCGCGCGTGCGGCGCGTCGTTCGTCTCGAGGTAGACGGGAAGGCTGCGGTTTATAACGGCGAGTTCACGATGGTCGCCGATCTGGCGCTCGACAAATCCGGCGTGCACATGTCGCGCTTTTCGGAGATTCTGGAGGAGGCGACGCTCGACGTGCTCGCTCGCGATTCCAAACCGGCTCGGATCGAACGCCTCGCAGAAACCATCGCGCGAGAGATCGTGAAAAGCCAGCGTGCCGTTCGGGCCGACGTACGGCTGCGCGCCGAGTTCGGGTTGGAGCGGTGGACGCCGGTGAGCGGTAAGCGCGGTGAGGAGATGTATACGCTCGTCGGCATCGCGCACGCCGACCATATGGGAACCCGACGCGTCGTCGGCGTCGAAGCCGAAGGGATGACGGCCTGTCCCTGCGCTCAAGCGATGGTGCGAGAGCACGCGCTCGTCGAGCTTCGAGACGCTGGATTCAGCGAAGTCGACGCGGCACGCGCGCTGGACGCGCTACCGGTCGCGACGCACAATCAGCGGGGGCGCGGCGTCATCCTCATCGGCGTCGAGCAGGCTCGCGCCGACGAAATACGCGCTGAGGATCTCGTGGAAATCGTCGAAAACTCGATGTCGAGCGAAACGTACGACCTTTTGAAGCGACCTGACGAGTTCTTCGTCGTCAACAAGGCCCATCACAATCCGAGATTCGTCGAAGACGTCGTACGCGGCATTTTAGCGCGCGCGCTCGACGTGTACGCGGACCTGAGCGACGAGACGTTTATCTTTGCGAGTCAGTCCAACGAGGAGTCGATCCATAAACACGATGCCTTTGCCGAGGGCTTTGGGCTTTTTGGGGAACTGCGCGAAGAGCTGCGAACCGATACGTGGCTGTTGGAAAAGACCGACTTAGCGGCTTGGCTGCGAACCCGGCCCTCGCCGGTTCTCGTCTAAATCCTCGCCTCAAGCGCGTCGATGCGTGCGCGCAGTGAAGGGTGCGACGAGAAGAAGAGCTCGTACCAACCGGGTGGATCCTCGTCGGCGAGATTCTGATCGCGCAAACGCCGAAACGCATCAACGCCCGCGGCCGGGTCACCGGTAGCAGCGACGGCGAACCTGTCGGCCGCCCATTCGCGCGAGCGTGAAAAAGCAAAGAGCAATGGGCGCAATACTTGAGTTGCGACCAGCATGACCGCGTAGATCCGGACGACGAGGAGCGGACGGTCTCGAAGCCCCTCGCGCTCGCGCTGCGACGCCGAATTGGCCACCATAAAGAGTGCGGTGGCCAGCACCTCGCCGAGCGCGATCGTACGCCACGTGTCCTTGTTGACATAGTGGCCTAGCTCGTGAGCGACGACGAATTCCGTTTCGTTTTCAGGAAAGGACGCAATGAGGGTATCGCCGAGAACGATTCGGTGAGTACGCCCGATTCCCGTAACGAAAGCGTTTGCCTTGCGCGTTTGCCGGCTCATGTCCACTCGCAGAATAGCGGCATTGCCTACGGCGAAGCGCGCGGCGAGCTTGCGAAGCCGCTGCTCCAGCGGACCTTCCAAGGGTTTGAATGCGTTGAAGAGCGGCATCACGTAGAGCGGCACTACGAAGTTTGCGGCAATCAAAAGCGGAAGCGTGCCGAGGCTCGCGAGCCAAGGCCAGCGCCTCGGCGCGCCTCGCACGGCGGCGCCGAGCAGCGTTGCGAGAAAGCCGGACAGAGCCGCGGAGAGCAGAGTGCTCTTCGCGTACTCTGCCAACCAACTGCCGCGCGACTGGTCGCTCAAACCAAAGCGACGCTCGAGCGTGTACTCTTGAACGAACGAGGCCGGCAGATCCGCAAGTGCGATGAGTAGTGAGAGCGGCGTGAAGAAGAGCGCCGGACGCACCCACGCCGGCGCGGGCTGCGTTGCACGATCGAACATTTGGGCCGCAGGACCGTACGCGAAAGCCAAAAAGCCCACCGTCGAGCGCATCGTGTCGGCGAGCTCGAGCGCGCGACGGATTCGAGCGTACGCCGCGGCGTCTTTTTTTCGCGGGGGCGAAGGCGCGCGCCATTCGCGCAACGCCTCGACTGTCCGAAGCAGCGTATATCCGGCCGAGATGCCGGCACCGAAACCGAGCAACGCTTTACGTACGTCCATCACGCGATACGCCGTGCCGCTATCGTCCGAACTGCGCGCGCAGCTCGTCCTTTGCCGCCTCGAGCACCTTCACTTGCTTCTTGGTAAGATTCTTGCCCGCGCGATTGATGTAGAACGTCAACATCGACATCGCCGAACGATAGGGAGAGCTTTTCCGCCGATTGCTGCATTCCGCCGATCGCTTCAGCGAACGTGCGATTGCCTTGGGATCGTCTTTCTTGAAGACGTCCGATTCGAGGTCGAGCGCATTGCTCTGCTCGGTAACGCCTTTCGACCAATACTTACGAGGCACCGATCTTTTGTCCGTTCACTAGATGAGAGAAATCGTTTCTTTGGATTTCGGGTGCGCCTCGAGCGCCGCCAGCAGGCGTTCGGCCAAGAGATCGCAGAGCGGATCGTCGAGCTCTTCTATTCGACCGTCGTCGGCGAGCCTCGCTTTGACCGGATCGATCGGAATGCGCGCCAGCACCGGTGCGCGCGCAAGCTCGGCAACGCGCGGAGCGTACGATGGGCCGAAGATCTCGTATTGCTTGCCAGTGTCGGGGGCAACGAAGTACGACATGTTCTCAACGATCCCGAGAATCGGCTTCTTCAACTGGTGCACCAGATTTGCCGCTTTGCGCACGACCATCGTGGCGAGCGCCTGCGGCATCGTAACGAGCACGACCCCATCGATCGAGAGCGACTGCAAGACGGTCAGCGGTGCGTCGGACGTTCCGGGCGGAAGGTCGACGACCAAGAAGTCCAGCTCGCTCCAAAGCACCTGCTCGTAAAATTGCCGAATGACGCCGGCAACGATTGGTCCGCGCCAGATCATCGCGGTGTCCTCACGATCCGTCAAGAGGTTTGCGCTGACGACTTCAATCGCGCTGCGCGACACCGCGGGCGATATGAGCGGTTGCGGTTGTCCCTGCGGCGTGGTCTTGACCGGATCGGCTTGGATCGAGAGCGGCTCGTGCAGCCCGAAGAGCTTGGGGATCGAGGGCCCGGTAATGTCGGCATCGAGAATGCCCAAGCGGTAGTTGCGGCGGCGTAGCCCGATCGCGAGCAATGCGGTGACGAGCGATTTGCCGACACCACCCTTGCCCGACATAATGGCAATCGTGTGCGCGATTTTTGCGCGTCCGGTAAAACTGCCCGGCGCGCGCGGCGCGGGGCGGCGGTCATCGTCGCGGACGGTGGGAACCCGGCCCGAGCGGCGAGCGTCGCTTAGAGCGGTTAGGATGGGTTCGACGTGCAGGCCGTGAGCGCGGGCGCCTTGTTCGATCGTCTCGTACTTGCTCACGCCGCAGCCGCTGCAGCCCAAGCCGAACGCCTTCATGACGTCGGCAGCAATTGGGAGACGCGCGACCAGCGCCTGAATGTTCGTCTGCGGTGTGATGTCGATCTCGATCGTGTGCATGGCTTCTCCGTTGAACCTGCGAACCGCGCCCCGGTATGCAACTTCACCAATCGCGGCGCGCCCGCGTAAGCCCTTCCGGTTTGATCGACCGGGCGCACGGCGTGCTCGCCGGCGGGTGCGACTCGCCGGTCCGCTCGGGCCGACGCGTTGCCGCGCCGATGTTCGTACAAGCGTCAGCCCATGGGGCGCACGCTTATGACGAAGAGGGCCGCCGCTACGTCGATTACGTCATGGCGTACGGCCCGCTGCTCTTCGGCCATACCCATCCGGCCCTAATTAAGGGATTGGACGCTCTAGCACGCCGCGGCTTCGTGTGGGGATCCACGCACGCCGAAGAGGTGCGTCTCGCCGAAAGGGTACGCGAACATCTCCCGTCGATGGAGCGCATGAGGTTCGTCACCAGCGGCACAGAAGCGACGATGAGTACAATACGCGTCGCGCGCGCGTTCACGCAGCGCCGATGCGTGCTCAAGTTTGCCGGAAACTATCACGGCCACTTCGATCTCGCGCTGCTCGATGCAGGCGCTTGCGCGAGTGCCGCTGACGGCGGAATTCCAGATTCGATACGGCGTGATGTCGTGATCGCTCGCTACAACGATCTCGAATCGGTCGACGAGCGATCGAATGGGAGAGAGGCGGATATTGCCGCAATCATCGTCGAGCCGATTGCGGCGAACATGGGCTTGGTGCCTCCGGCCTGCGGATTCCTCGAAGGATTGCGCGAGCGCGCCCGCCGTTGGGGCGCGCTCCTGATCTTCGATGAGGTCGTCACGTGGCTTCGCTTCGGCTTGCAAGGCGCTCAAGGGCGTCTCTGCCTCGTTCCGGATCTGACGGCCCTTGGAAAAATTATGGGCGGAGGCGTGCCGATCGCCGCCTTCGGGGGACGGGAAGACGTGATGGCATCCCTTACTCCCCGCGGCGAAACGTTTACCGGCGGCACTCATTCCGGCAACCCTTTCTCCGTAGCGATGGCGCATCGCGTTCTCGACTTGCTCGAAGGCCAGCCCGAGTATTATGCAGCGATGAATACGGTCGCAAAGCGGCTCGCCGAGGGCATTCGTGAGGCCTTGACGCGGCGCGGCTTGCCGTACGCGGTCGTGCAGCAGGAGTCGGTCGTCGACTTCAAATTTCGAGACGGCGCGCCGAGCCGAAATTATGACGACGCGCGCAGGTCGGACCAGATGGCGTATGCGGTCTATTACCGCGCGATGCTCGAGCGCGGCATTTTGTTGCCTCCATCTCAGAACGAAGTGATGTTCGTCTCGACCGCTCACACTCGAGCGGACGTCGATGAGACGCTCATTGCGATTGAAGAATCGCTAGCAACGGCGACTCAATCGCGAACTGCCACGGGGTAGACTGCGGGGCTGCGCAGGCCGTTGGCGTCGACGCTACGCACTCCCAGCACGTAATCGTCCTTCGAAACCGGGACCGTCGCTTCCGTAACGTCGCCGACATTGTGCGCTTGCTCCCATTGCGCAGCGTCCGTCGCGCCGCCAGACGATTTCGTACGAAACGGCATCGGCGGCGCGTTTCCAGCGCAGCGTCGAGTCGTAGCCGAGGCGCCGCAGCATCATCCTGACGTCGCCGGGGGGTGCGGGACCCAGCGCGAGCGTCGCCAGCGCCGCCACGTTGGCTTGCGTCGCGCGGCGCAAATACTGCGCGTCGATGTATCGAGGAAGATCGCCGTACTGGATGCCGTTTTGCACGCGAACGTCCTGGTGCTGATGTGTGAAGTTCTCGTGCGCTTCGACGAAACGGACGGCGGCTGAGTAGCCGGCGTCTTGAAACGATTGCTGGTCGCCGCCCCGCATGAAGCGGTCCGAGCGGAAAATTTGCCGAACCTCAAATCCAGCAACGTAGACGGGGACGATCTCTGCGATAAATCGCGAGAGCTCGCGCGACGGCGAATCGTTTTCTGAGCCGACGAGATTGACGCGCGAAGTATCCGCGCCCACGGGGAGCGCTTCGCTGAAGACGCGGATGACGTTGGGTTCCGAGGCGCCGTTGCCGCCGACGGAATTGCCGATGATGTCGTCGTTCAAGACTGCCAGAACCGGAACGTGACGCGCCGCGACCTCGCGCGCGTAGTGATTCGAACCCCACAGGCCGAGTTCTTCGCCATCGAAACATGCGAAGACGATCGTGCCTCGAAATTCGGTCGCTGCCATCACTTGCGCCGCTTCCAAAACGGCAGCGACGCTCGAGGCGTTGTCGTCGGCGCCGGGAGCCGTCCCGATGCCATCGGTGCAATGCCCATCGCAGTCGTCGAAGTGACTCGACATGACGTAAACGCGGCCGGGTTCGACGCCCCGCAGCGTTGCGACGACGCTGGATTCCAGTACGGCGCGAGGCGTCTTCGCCGTCTTGGGCTGAAGGTAGGTGTCGAGTGCGACGCTCATGCGTCCGTTCGCCGTTGCGGCAATCCCTTCGAAGCGCGACGCAATCCAATCCCGCGCGGCGAAGACGCCCCGCTCGCGGCTAGAGCTTCGCTCTGAGAAGTCGTTGCGAGTTCCGAACGCGACGAGCCGGTCGACCGTGCTTCGTAAGCGATCGGCTCGAACGCCGTCGACCATGGTACCGATCGGCGCGTATGGCAGCAGACGCGGCAGCGCCTCATCGACGGCCAGCGTGCCCAGCAATAGTACGCTGGCGAGAGCGAGCATTTTCATGCGCTCAGCTTTTACGAAACAGCGGCAACCTCCTGAGGAGGGCACCAGAGCGGACCCTTCGGCGATAGCGGCAAAGCCTTGGCCGTGGTAACGGATCGCGAACGGCGCCGGGCGCTCTCCCCGGAAGCGAGGCAGCGGCGGAATGCTCATGCTGAGAAGGTCGATCTGATTTGCCGATCATACAGATTCTTCCGAAGCGGGCATTCTTCAAACCAACGGTCTACGTGCTGACATGCCGGGACCGGTCTCTTTATACCGGGGCGACGGGGGATCTCGTGCGTCGTTTATCGGCTCATCGGCGACAGAAGGGCGCAAAGTACACGCGCGGGCGCCTGCCAGTTGCTTTGTTCGCGTGGTGGCATCCGCCTTCGTTTGCGATTGCGAAATCGCACGAAGCGCGCTTTAAGCGGCTCTCCCGCTCGGCTAAGCTAGCGCTGCTGGCCAGCGGAGAAGCTTACGGCTGCGTCGTTCATCGAGGAGAGCCCACAGCTACACGTAGGAGCTCGCCACCGCGTCGTACGTTGCCCGCGTGAGCGCGTGGATCGCGGCATAATCTGCGGCGTAGTCGTACGCGCCGGCCGTCATGATGGCAAGAATGTACGGTGAGTCGCCATACGGCTCGACGATCGCAACGTCGTTGCGCGTTCCCTCGATCTCGCCGGTTTTGTTTGCGACTTGTGTGCCCGCCGGTAGGGCGGCCGGAATGCCGTCGCGATCCGTCTGGCCGAGCATGATGGCGACCATCGAGCGACAGTGTTCGGCCGAAACGATCGATCGAATGCCCTCGCGGGCGCCGCGCTCGATCATATAGAGTAGGCGGCCCATATCGGCTGGGGTTGAAACATTGTCGTTGTGGTGGGCGACCGCGGTAAAGTCCATGAACTTGCGCGCCAGGCGCGTGCGCTCCATTCCCGCGCTCTTTCCGATCGCGTTGATCGTGCCGATGCCGAAGTGACCGATGAGCAGATTCGCCGCCGTATTATCGCTGAGCGCAATCATGGGAACGACGAGCTGGCGCACCGTAAAGCGTTGACCGTCTCGGGCGCGGGCCATGAAATCAGATCCGCCGATGAGGTCGCTGCTTTGAAAGATGATCTGCGCATCGAGCGCTCCCGGACGGATCTCATCCATCGCGTAGGCCGTCGTCATGATCAGCACTTTGATGATCGATGCCGTCGGAAAACGGTCGCCGGCGGCGTACGCGACGAGGACGCCACCCGCAGCCATCGTACGCGCGTAGACGCCGATTCTTCCCGGCATCCGCGCGCGCGATCGCACGGACGTTTTCCGTCAACGACGCAGCGGAAAGCACTTGCGGAACGAGGAGCGCGGCGCCGGTCGAACTGAGGAACGTGGTGCGCCTCACGAGCCTGTTCCCTGGTAATGGCGCAGACCGACGAGCCAAAATGCATACGCGGCGGCGAGCCAAGCCAAGCCGACCGTCGGCGTCAGCAGGCCGACCGCCGGATTGAGATGCAGTCCGGTTTCGGCCTTCTGCAAGAAGTAAGTCGCTGGAAAATAATTCATGAAGGCGAACGGCAGCACGAAAGCCAGGACGATCCGAACGCCTCGCGTGTAAATGCTGATCGGATAACGGGTGAAATCTTGTTCGAGCGACATCACGACCCAGCGAAGCGTATCGACGCGAACGAACCAGAACGAGCACGTGGCCACTGCCAGGGAAATTCCGAGATCGATCAAAGCGCCGCCGAAGACGACGAGCGGAACAAACGCGATGAAGACCCAATCGATCCGAACGTTGGCCGCGACTGTCGCCGCGGCGAGGGTCGCGATCGCCAAAACCAAACCGTCGGGGACGATCTGCTGAGGTACCGTCAGCACTTGAAAGAGCGCGTCGAGCGGCCGCACCAAGAAGCGGTCGAAGCGACCTTCGCGAACGTACTCGGGGACGCTGATCACGGGGAAGAAGAGCGTATTATGGAGCTCGTGTCCCGCCATCCAGAGCGCGTACAGAAAGAACATCTGCCGGAAGTCCCAGCCGTTCATCGAGGGAAACTGACGCATCGTCACGTACAGCGCGCTCAGCGCGACGCCGTGATAGACGATGGTAAAGACGAACCACATCACGAAATTCGCGCGGTACTCGAGCAACGTCAGAAGATTGATCCGCCAATATTCCAGATAGGCTCGGAGCATCGGTGAATCGTTTCGGTACCGCGCGGCGGCTACCCGTGCGGCCGCCCTTTCGGCTGGACCTCACGGTCGACGCACTGCGACGATTAGCGAGCAACGTCGTCGACGTGGTCTCCGATGGAACGTATTACCGAGCGCTGAGCGACGAAGAAGGAACGACTCTCCTAGCTATACGTCCGCACGACGCTCGCGCAATCGAGCATTCGTGCCACCGGTCGCCGCGCCGAGCGCTGGCTGCCGGTGGCGGCTCGCATGCTCGGAACGCAGGTCGATCTCACGCAATGGTACGCGCGAAGCCGCCGCATCGCCTGGCTGGCGCCGATAACGGCTGCGTTACGCGGCCTCAAGCCGCCGCGCTATCCGACGCTATGGGAGGCATGCGCGCACGCGATACTCTTTCAACAGATTTCGATTCACGCCGCCGCTTCGATCATGCGACGCGCCGTCGAGGCCTTGGGCGAATGCATGACCGTTGGACGCATTCGATGCGTCGCTTTTCCACCGGCGCAACGATGGCTGAATGCCGACGATGCGACGCTTCGCGCCGCCGGTATCTCGAGAAACAAAATCGCACACCTGCGTTACGCGGGGGCCGCCTGCGTGGCCGGCGAGCTCGACGAGGCTACGCTCGAACGGTTACCGACGCCTGAGGCGGCGCAGCGTATTTGCGCGATCCGAGGCATGGGCGCGTGGAGCGCATCGGTGGTGCTTCTGCGCGGCCTTGGACGTCTCGATGCGTTTCCGTTACGGGATTCGGGGGTAGCGCGCACGTTATCGACGCTGGCGGGAGATGCCGGCGTCGAACAAGAGCAGTTGCTCGAAGCGCTTGGAAGTGTTCGGGGAATGCTCTACTATCAGCTGCTGCTGAGCCGTCTGCGCAACCTCGTTGCCCGTTGAGCCGTCGAAAGCAGCGTGCCACAACCATGCCGGGCGATGGGGTTCCCCATTGCTCACCGCATGGCCGTTTTCTTCGCAGGATTCCGCCCGCACATTCTTGTCTTCGCCGATCGCTTGCTAGAGCGGGTCACTGATTTTGAAGGCTATTGGGTCAGCGGCGTGGGCGGGGACGATCCATCTCGTGGAGCGACCGTCGATCGCAGCTTATAGGTGCCGGGCTTGAGGTCCGGATACAACTCGGTCCATGCAGACGCACGGAACGCCGGCTGCTCGTAGACTGAAGCCGGCTGCTTCCGCTACGAGGAGGGTTCTTGGTTGTCAAGTTGCCAGGCGGCCCTGTTCGTTCATTGGCTGCTGGAAACGCTTGAAGACGCTCGAAGAATCGTCTACCATCGGTTGCTGTTGAGCCGTCTGCGCAACTTTGTGGCCGGCTGAGCGGTCGATCGTATCGTGACTTCTGCATCTCTAGAATCACCCGTCTTTGCGGTCGTCAGATCCGGCGAGCGCGCGCATGCCAATCATGGGTGGCTCGATACCTATTACTCATTCAGCTTCGCCGATTACCACGATCCGAATAATCTCAACTGGGGAGCGTTGCGCGTCTTCAACGACGACACGATCGCACCGGGCGGCGGATTTCCGACGCATCCGCACCGCGACATGGAGATCCTCACCTACGTGTTATCCGGCGAGCTCGCGCACCGCGACAGCATGGGCAACCACGGCGTCGTTGGTCCGGGCGGAATCCAATTCATGAGCGCCGGCACGGGCGTGCGGCACAGCGAGTACAACAACAGCGCGCAGAACCCGTTGCATCTCGTTCAGATGTGGGTGATTCCCGGTCGTTTCGGCAACCCGCCATCATATGGCGAGATGGCCTTTTCGGCCGCGAACGGCTTGATCGCTGGCTGCCCGTCGTGAGCGGCGATCACGCTGTAGCCGCGCCGATCCGCATCACGCAGGACGCAACGCTCCGAGTCGCCCGTATCGAGAATGCGACGATCGCTCACGACTTCGCACCGCGGCGGTACGGCTTTCTCTTTGTAGGCAACGGCAGCGTCGAGGTTAACGGCGAGGTGCTCGGCGCGGGCGACTCGGTACGGCTCTACGATTTCGCGAGTCTCGTGGTCGGCGGTAACGGCGAACTCGTGCTTTGGGACCTACCGCAAGCCTAGGAGTTTGTAGGGTCCCTAGCCGCCTTGAATAACGATGCGGCTCGAAGCGGCGCGCCAAACCAGCGACGAGAAGACCGCGAAGATCGTTAGCCAAGCGAACTGCGTGGCGATGCTAGAAGCCCACTGCGATTGCGGAATCACGCCGACGTAAATCAGCAGCGGCGTCGAGTAAATCGCCGCAAAGGGCAGCGAGAAGACGATTCTGCCGAGCATGCCGGGAAAGAGCGTGAGCGGAATGATCTGGCCGGAGAGCAGATCGGAGACCCACCGCACGATCAGCTGGGCGGCAAACGTCTCGAGCGTCCAGAACGCCACCGAGTTCATCAGGAAGTTCAAGAAGAAGTTCACGCCGTATCCGACGACGAACGCCAGCAGAAAAGCCGCGAAGACGGCCGGCGAGGGCACGTCGATGTGCACGAGCAGCAGCGCGCAGAGCAGCGAAGGCACGATCAGCAGTGCGTGCAGCAGCGTCTCGCCCAGACCGTCGCTGAAGAAGTAAAGCGGAAGGCTAATCGGCTTCATGAGGTCGGTTGCGATCGTCCCTTCGCGGATTTTCTCACGGATCAATCGCGTTCCGTCGACCTCCAATATCAGCGACATCAACATGGCGATCGTGGCGTACGTGATCATGCTGTGCAGCGGAAGATTGATCGGCGCAGCGTTCTGCGAGTAAAGCGCGGTCCAAAGCGCTCGCAAGATATACACCCGCAGCACCAGCGACCCGATCTCGGTGAGCACCTCGACCCGGTAGGTGGCCTCACGAGAGAACGCTTTCTTCGCAAACTCCACGTACGGAAGCAATGACTAGCTGCCCTTCTGTCTTTTTATGGCCTGCTGCCGCCTCTGCTCCATTTCTTCCAGCTCGAGCATCATGACGTCGACGACCTTGTCGACCTGCGTTGCTTGCGTCGGCGGCGGCTCCTCGCCCACGCGCCGGCGTGGTGCAGGCTTGAGATTGCGATGCTCTTCGAGAGCTGCGTCTTGCGCGTGAGCCTTTCGCAGAAACTTTGCATACGTCTCGGCGGCGCGCGCGCGGACGTCCTCGCCCGGCTCCAGATTGAAAACGTCGGCATAGAAGTTCGATTTTGGCATGAATCTGCGGCGCTTCTTCGGGCGGAGCGATCGTCGCGGGATCTCCAAACGCGACGTGCAGCATCGGTACGCTAGCCCCCGCGACAAGGCGCGTTTTCACGTGGACGATCGCGCCAAGTGCTACGCCGCTGCCTTCTTCGAGCTTGGCACCGTTAAAAATCTTGGCGCCGCTGGCCACGAAGCAGCCATGACCGATCGTCGCGCCGACGACGTAGGCATGCGGGCCCACGATGCATCGGTCGCCGATCGAGAGCGGATATTGAAGCGCGCTTCCACCGCTACCCTTGAGCACCGCGTTCTCCATGATGACGCACTGCGCCCCGATCGTCACCGGCGCGCCTTCAGACGTAATGACGGCGCCGTGCAGCACGGCGCACTCCGCGCCGATCGTCACGTCGCCACCGATCGTCGCGCTCGGCGCGACGTACGCGCTCGGATGGATCTTCGGCTTCTTCGTCCCGCTCGAAAAAATCATGAAGCGTCCTCCTCCGATCGGCGGCCGTACCCTTCGACGTAGATTCGCCGGATGATCGACTCGAGATCCGGTTCTTCCAAGCTGACGTCCTCGACGCGATAACGTTCGCTGGCTTGTCGCACGAGAAGATCGGCTCGTTGCAGATTACGGTCGAACCGAAAGCGCGCGCTGGAATTCTCGACTCCGGCAAGCTGGGCCCCATCGAGGTGGGGATGCTCGATGGGCTCGCGTGAAGCGCACGACGAGCGTGCGAAATCTGCCGTACTCGCTCTTGATTCGCTCGATGTCACCGTCGTAGATGATCGTGCCGTTATCGATCAAGACGATTCGCCGGCAAAGCCGCTCGACGTCTGCCAGGTCGTGAGTCGTCAACACGATCGTCGCTCCGCGCTCGCGCATTGATGCGCGCGATGAATTCGCGGATCGCCTCCTTTGCGACGACGTCGAGTCCGATGGTGGGTTCGTCGAGGTAGACGATCTTCGGGCTATGGAGGAGCGCAGCGGCAAAATCGCCGCGCATACGCTGCCCGAGTGAGAGCTGCCGCACCGGGGTGCGCATGAAGCTCGCTCATCTCGAGGATTTCGACGAACTCGCTCAGATTTCGGCGGTACTGATCGAGTGGGACGCCGTAGATCGCGCGCAGCAGCTCGAACGATTCGACGAGCGGCAGATCCCAGTAAAGCTGGCTGCGCTGCCCGAAGATCACGCCGATATTGCGAGCGTTCTCCTTGCGGTGTTTCCACGGGACGAGCCCCGCTACGCGAACGTCGCCCGAGGTTGGGACCAAAATCCCCGTCAGCATCTTGATGGTCGTCGATTTACCGGCGCCGTTTGGCCCGATGTATCCGACCAGCTCGCCCGGCTCGAGCGAAAACGTTACGTCGTCCACCGCGACGCGGTCGTCGTATCCATGCGAGAAAAACGAGCGCAGCGCGCCGAGGGTTCCCGGGGAGCGCTTGCGGGTACGAAAGGCTTTGCGCAAATCGCGCGTCTCTACGATCGGCAGGACACGAGCGTTCGGCATTGCGTACTTCTTCTCCGGTGATCGTAACCATCTCCAACGAATACGGATCGGGCGCCCTCGAAGTCGCGAAACATGTTGCCGACGCGCTTGGTTACGAGTACGTCGACCACCAGCTCCCGGTCGTCGTTGCTAAGCGTCTGCGCGTCACGCCCGAAGCCGTCGAAGCGAGTGAAGAGGCGGAGCGGACGCTGGGGGAGCGCTTCCTTTATTCGCTCGAGCGCGCTACGCCGGAGCTTGGAGCGGCGTCGGCCGAGGAGCCGTTCGATCAGGAACTGTTGCGCGCCGTACAGGACGCCGTACGCGAATACGCCGCGCACGGCAATGTCGTCATCGTCGGACGAGGCGCCTTCGCGATTTTGGGCTCTCGTCCCGACGTGTTGCGCGTTTTTATCTACGCGCCCCGGCAATGGCGAATCGGACGCGTTGCGGAAAAGGCCGGAATTTCACGAGAGAAGGCCCAGGCTGAGCTGGATCGGGTCGACCGCGCCCGCAGCGCGTACATTCGAGACTGGTACAGCCTGACGTTCGGCGATCCACGCAATTACGATCTCTGCATCGACGCTTCGCGGCTCGGCATTGCAGAAAGCACGGAGCTCATCGTCGCCGCGGTGCGAGCGCGCGGCGGAGTCTGATCCTGAGCCGATCCTCGTCCATCCTTGCGGCGCTGCGCTATCGCGACTTTCGTTTGCTCTGGCTAGGGCTCATGGTCTCGAACCTCGGGACCTGGATGCAGTTCACCGCGATGGGATTTTTCGTCGCGCGCATGGCCGGCTCGCAACACCAAGCGGCGCTCGACCTTGGGATCTTGGGCGCGGCACGAGCGATACCGGTCTTGTTGCTTTCACCCCTGGCCGGCGTCGTCGCCGATCGGCTGCCGCGCCGCGGCGTGCTCTTCGTAACGAACTCGACGATGGCGTTCGCAGCCCTTCTGCTGGCGCTGCTGGCAACCGTGCATCGGCTGGACATGGTCGGCTTGGTGGTGCTTTCGGCGTTGAACTCGGGCGCGAACGGATTCGACTCGCCGACGCGTCTAAGCTGGGTCCCGATGCTCGTCGATCGAGAATACGTCGGCAATGCGGTCGGCCTCAACTCGGTGGCGTTTAATGCGCCCGCCGTGATCGGTCCGGCGTTCGCAGGATTGCTCATCGTTTGGGTCGGCGTTGCGGGCGCCTTTTACTTCAATGCGGCCGCGACGCTAGCGGTCGTCGTGGCCGTGATGATGATGCGGCCTTCGCCTCCATCGGCAACGCGCGGGCAATCGACGCGCCGGGCGATGCGCGATGGCATTGCCTTCATTGTGCGCCATCCGGCGCTGCGCTGGATCGTGATCGCGCAGTTCGTAACCGCGATCTTGACGCGACCGTACGGTCAGCTCATTCCCGCCTACGCCGTCAATGTGTTGCACGCTGGCGCGCGCGGACTGGGATGGGCAGTTTCGGCAATCGGTATCGGCGGTTTCGGCGGCGCGCTCGTCACCGCATACTTTGCCCAGCGCGAGCGGCGTTCGAGGCTTTGGCTGCAGTCGGGACTGATCATGTCGGCCGGCGTTCTGGCGTTGGCTTTCGTTCCGACGCTCGCAGTCGCGTTGCCGGTGCTCTTTGCCGTCGGCGTCGGCACCCTTACGCTGCTTGGCGCGACGAACACGTTAATCCAGACGCTCTCCCCTGACGACGTGCGCGGCCGCGCGCTTTCAATTTACACGATGATCGCGATCGGCGTCGTGCCGCTCGGCGCGCTGGTCGACGGCGCAATCGCTGCCGTCATCGGCCTGCGCGCGACGTTCGCGTTGGCAGGGGCGCTCTGTGCGGCGCTCTTTCTTGCGATCTGGTTCCTGCGGCCCATCGTTAGGACAGTGTGAGGCTTTAAGCCGGCGGGTTACAAAAAAAGCGAGTCGCGATTTTCGCGACTCGCTAAAATTCCGCCCGTGGAGAGCGGAATTGAGAAGGCCGAAGTTACGCTGCTGCCTTCTTTCGTCGAGTGGCCTTACGCGCGGTCTTACGCGCTTTTCGTCCGCCTTTACGAACGGCGGCTTTTCTGCGCGCAGCTCTTGCGACGCGTTGTCTTGCGAGCCTTACGCGCGACCTTGCGTACGGCCTTGCGCACCTTGCGACCGGCTTTGCGCGTTGCTTTGCGCGCCTTTCGCTTTGGCGCCGCTGCCGACGCGGCCTTCTTTTACGTTTGACTGCCATTGGCTGTCGAGTATCCTTTCTCTGATCGGCAACCGACCAGGGGTGTTGCCTAACTTATACAGTATTACGAGCTTCAATGCAAGTTTTTGCCGACGACGGTGCCTTCATCGATGCATGCATCGACGGACGCAAACGCGAGCCTGCAGTCGTCATGATCCACGGATTTCCGTTGACGCGCGCGATTTGGAAAGTGCAAGCCGAGGCTCTCGCGCGCACGTGGTATGTGCTGCGTCCCGATTTACGCGGCGCGGGAAAATCGAGCGTACCCGATGGTCCGTATCTCATGGAAAGGCTCGCGGCAGACATTGCCGGCCTCCTGGATGCGCTCGGCATCGAGCGCGCCATACTGATCGGTCATTCGATGGGCGGATACGTTGCGCTGGCCTTCGCGCGCATGTTCACCGAACGGCTCACGCGGCTCGTGCTAATAGCGAGCCGGCTGCGAGCCGATACGCCGGAGGAGTTTGCGGCGCGACGTCAACTCGCCGATCGCGTCGAGCATGAAGAGAGCGTAGAACCGATTATCGACGCGTATGTGCCGCGTTTGTTCGCCCCGCGAACCTTGGCCGAGCACCGCGGCGTCGTCGATCTTGCTGAGGAGATTGCGCGAGGGAACGCGCCGGCGGGAGCCGCAGCGACGCTCCGCGGCATGGCGCTGCGCGCCGGCGCGCAGGACATTGCCGAAGACGTCGACGTTCCGACGCTGATCATTGCCGGTGCGCACGACCGCGTGGTCGGGATTGACGAAGCGCGTTCGGTTGCTGCGCTATTTCCACGAGGCCGGCTCGTCGTTTGCGACCAGAGCGGTCATCTGCCCATGCTGGAGGAACCGCAACGAGTTACCGAGGCGCTTGAAAGTTGGCTGTCGATGCCTACCGAATGACTGGGAAGTTCGAGCGACGCCGAAGCAGATTATAGAGGAAGAGACCGCCGACGGCGACGGCCGCGATAACCGCGGCGAGTAGGACGATCTTCAAGAGATAGCCGGCAACCGCGAGCACGACGATCGCCAGTGCGACGATTGCGGTGAGCCGCAAGAAAAGCGCAAGCATTGGATTTCTCATGTACGTTAGAGTACCGCGCTCCTCAGCTGTAGGGTTTCAGAGACGCTCCAGCCTATCGAGCGCGAGGTAACCCGCGGCGATGGAGCCGCCCGAATCTATCGTGCCGTCTTCGAGCATTGCGCGGAAACGCTGCACCGTCGCTAGCTCGACCTCCAGGTGCTCGGTGGGGTCGGGATTCGGCTCCCGGGCTTTGCGAGCACGCAAACCTAGGTAGACGTACGCACGGCCCGGCGAACGCACCGGCTCGGGAAAGTACTGGGAGACAAGCTCGCAGCGCTCGACCTCATAGCCCGTCTCCTCAGCGAGCTCACGCAGCGCGCAGTCGCGCGGTTCTTCTTGCGCCAGCATCCCGCTGGGAAGCTCGAGGTGGATGCAATCGGCGCCGTACCGGTACTGTCTGACGAGCACGACGTGCGCGTCCTCGGTGAGCGCCAAAATGGTGACGAAGCCTCTGGTTTCACGAACGAAGTACTCCGGGAGAATCGTTCCGTCCGGAAGCTCGAGTTCGTCGCAGCGAAGCCGCATATACGGCGATTCGACGATATAGCGCGATGCACGCAGGCGCCACCCCGGTTTTTCCATCTGGCAATGTATGGCGAAGCCTTTGCACCTCCTCTCGGCGAAGAACCGCAATCTCTATGGCAGAGCGGTTGTTGATCGTCGGCGGCGGAACGATGGGGTCGGGCATTGCGTTGGTGGGAGTGATGGCAGGCTACGACGTCCAGATCGTCGAGCCGTCGGCGCAGGCGCCGTGAACGCGGCGCCGCGTTTCTCGAGCGCGAAGCGGGACGCTTAGGCCTGCTCTCGGCGCTCGAGCACGTTCGTTGGAAGGACGGGATCCCACGCCCGAGCGACGCGGCGATTGCCATCGAAGCGGTTTCGGAACGCTCCGAGCTCAAACGGGATGTCATGGCCGCGCTTGCAGATGCGCTCGCGCCGCAAGCATTGATCGCGACGAATACGTCCTCGCTCTCGGTCGCCGAGCTTGCCGAAACGGTGCCGCACGCGGAGCGCGTGGTAGGCATGCATTTTTTCAATCCGCCGACGCGCATGGAGCTGCTCGAGATCGTTTGCGCACCCTCAACGAGCGACGAGGCGCTCGGGCGCGCGTTCGAATGTGCTGCGAAGTTTGGCAAAACACCGGTGCTCGCGGGCGACACGCCGGGATTCATCGTCAATCGCGTAGCCCGGCCATACTACCTTCAGGCGCTTCGCGCGCTCGAGCGCGGCGTCGCCTCGGCCGAAGAGCTCGACGCTCTAGCACGAGCAATCGGCTTTCGTATGGGACCATTCGAGTTGATGGATTTGATCGGGCTCGACGTCAACCTCGCCACGACGGAGTCGATCTACGCTCGCACGCAAGCCGACCGATTCGCGCCGGTCGAGCTGCAACGAAGCATGGTGGCCCAAGGATTGCTGGGCCGCAAGAGCGGCGCCGGTTTTTTCGATTACCGAGACGGCAAAAGGGAGCGCTTTAACCCCACCGTGCGGGCAGCAGAGAATGAGCTCGACGCGCAAGAGCGCGTGGCGATCCTAGGCTTCGGAGACATCGCGGACGAGCTTTCCGAGCAGATCACCGCCGCGTACGCGCACGTTGCGCGCATCGAGAACGACGACTTCCTCGACGAGCTTTCGCGCGATGCGACGATCGTCATTGACGTAGGCGACGGTGCCTCCGATCGCGGCGAGATCGTCGCGGAGCTCGATTCGCTGCTCGCCGGGGATTGCGTGTTCTTCATCGATGCCTACGCGACCGATCTCGGCGCGTGCGCGGGAGGCTTGCGTCATCCCGAGCGATTGGTCGGATACGGCGTGCTCGGTTCGCTCCAAGCACAAGCTGCTGTGGAGATCGTTGATTCAGAAATGGTCGGTGACGACGCGCTCGAGCTTGCGCAAGAAGTATTCGGCATGCTCGGGAAAAGCGTCATCCTGGTCGACGACGCGCCCGGACTCTTTCTCGGGCGCACCGTTGGCTCGATCGTCAACGAGGCAATCATCGCCGTAGCAGAAGAGGTTGCTTCGGCCGATGACGTCGATACCGCGATGCGGCTCGGCGCAAACTATCCGATCGGTCCCATTGCATGGGGGCGGGAGATCGGAGGGGCACGCCTGCGCCGAATCTTGAACCGTCTCGCCGAGTCTGAAGGCGAGGGCTTCGCGCCGCATCGCTCACTATGGATGCTTGACGTCGCAGAAACACCCGCGCCGGAGGAGACCCTGCAATGAGCCGCGAGGTTTGGGTAATCGACGCAGTACGAACGCCCATCGGACGGTATGGTGGTCAACTTGCAGGCGTTCGTCCCGACGATCTGGCGGCGATCGTCGTGCGCGCGATCGTGGAACGCACCGGCATTGCACCGGGGAGCATCGACGACGTGTACTTCGGCGCGGCGAATCAGAGCGGCGAGGATAATCGCAATGTGGCGCGCATGGCGGCGCTCCTTGCCCGCCTGCCGGTCGAAGTGCCGGGCGTCACCGTCAATCGTCTCTGCGGGTCGAGTCTTCAGGCGATCAACTCGGCGGCGCAGGCGATCGCCTGCGGGGAAGGGGACGTCATGATTGCCGGAGGCGTCGAATCGATGACGCGCGCGCCGTACGTGATGCCTAAGAGCGACGCAGCGTTCGGGCGCAAACAACATCTCTTTGATACCGTCTTGGGCTGGCGAATGGTCAACCCAAAGATGCCCGAAGCGTGGACGATTGCATTGGGCGAGACGGCCGAAAACGTCGCCCAACGCTATAACATCACGCGCGAAGAGCAGGATCGCTTTGCGTTTGAGTCTCAGATGAAGTGTAAGTCGGCGATGGAACGCGGTATCTTTGAGGAGGAAATCGTCGCCGTTCCGGCAGCAGGGCCGCCCGGCGCCGAAACGCGCGTGTCGCGAGACGAACATCCACGGCCCGAAACCACGCTGGACGCACTGGCAAAACTCAAGCCTTCCTTCAAGACCGCAGGAACCATCACGGCGGGCAATTCTTCGGGCATCAACGATGGAGCGGCCGCCGTCCTTCTCTGCGCGGCTGATGCGGCGCGGCGATTAGGGCTCGCGCCGATGGCACGCTTCCTGGGCTGCGCGTCGTCCGGCGTCGCTCCCGACGTCATGGGACTAGGCCCGATCCCAGCAACGCGCAAAGCGCTTGCGCGCGTCGGCATCTCCACGGCGCAGCTCGACCTCGTCGAAATAAACGAAGCGTTCGCGGCGCAGGCCATCGCGTGCATGCGCGAGCTGGCTCTCGACGAACGGATTGCGAATCAAAACGGCGGCGCGATCGCACTCGGGCATCCGCTTGGCGCCAGCGGTGCCCGCATCGTTACAACGCTGCTGCACGAACTTCGCCGGCGCAACGGACGCTACGGTTTAGCGACGATGTGCATCGGCGTCGGACAGGGCATTGCAACGGTATTCGAGCGCGTGGAGTTGAAGGCAGCGGCATGAGCACGACCTCGACGGTGACAAAGACGCAACTCCTCATCGGCGCAGGCTGGCGCGACGCCTCCGACGCCGGTCTTTACGAGAATTTCAATCCTGCGACCGGAGCCAAGATCGCCGACGTCGCCGATGCCACGCGCGAGGATATCGACGCGGCGGTCGCTGCGGCGCGCCGTGCGTTCGATGTCGGACGCTGGCAGACCATGGCGGCATCGCGGCGCGCAAAGATCGTCTATAAGATCGCGCAGCTTATCGGCGAGCGGGCGGCGGAGATCGCGCTGCTCGAAGTTCGCGACAACGGCAAGACGATCGCTACGGCCAAAGGCGAGGTCGGGGCGATCGTGGATTGCTTCGAGTTCTATGCTGGTGCGGCGACGAAAAATTATGGCGAAACGTTGCCGCCGCCCCTTCCCACCTATCTCGCGAACACCGTGCGCGAGCCGGTCGGAGTCGTCGGCGCAATCGTGCCGTGGAATTTTCCGTTGCTGCTTGCCTCGTGGAAGGTGGCGCCGGCGCTTGCCGCCGGATGTACCATCGTCCTCAAGCCTTCCTCGGTGACGCCACTTACGGCGATCGAGCTGGGGAAAATTGCGCTCGAAGCGGGGGTGCCTGAAGGCGTACTCAACGTCGTGACCGGTTCCACCCGGTCGATCGGCGCGTGGATGGTCGAGCATCCGGGCATCGACAAAATTGCTTTCACCGGTTCCACGGCGACCGGAAAAAGCGTTGCGGCGAGCGCAGCGCAAACGCTCAAGCGAGTTACGCTCGAGCTCGGCGGCAAATCACCCTCCGTCATCTTTGACGATGCTGACGTGGACGCGGCGATTGCGGGAGCGCTCTACGGCGTCTACTACAACGCCGGCCAATGCTGCGAAGCACGTTCGCGCATTTTGCTGCAATCGGGCATTTACGATCGGTTTGTGGGCGGCTTTACGGAAAAGGCGAAGCAGTTGCGCCTCGGCGATCCGGAAGACCCAGCAACGCAAATCGGCGCGATCACGCTGGGCGAACAGTTCGACAAGATCAAAGATTACTGTGAGATCGGCATTGCGGAGGGCGCAACCGCGCTCTTCGGGGGGACTCCGGCGGCGCTTAGCGGTACGTTTGCGGGGGGGAAATTCTGGAGTCCTACCGCCTTCGAGGCAAAGAACTTTCACCGCATTGCGCGGGAAGAGATTTTTGGGCCGGTCGCGACCTTCGTTCGTTTCGCGGACGAAGCTGAAGCGATTTCGCTGGCCAATGCAAGCGAGTACGGCCTTGCCGCGAGCGTGTGGTCCACGAGCTTAGCGCGGGCGAATCGCGTCGCGCGTGCAATGCGCAGCGGCTCGGTCGCGATCAACACGCCGTACGCCGTCTTTCCGGGCGTTCCGTTCGGAGGTTATAAACAATCGGGCTACGGCCGCGAGCTGGGCATGGAAACGATGCGCCACTATACCGAAACCAAGAGTGTGCTCACCTACATCGGAGAGAAAGCGATGGACCCGTTCGGGGTAAGGAACTGAACATGGAAGAACCGCTGAAGATCGGCGGCAGGTACAGCACGACTTACGGCACGCTGTGGAAAGACGGAACCTACTTTCCCCGAGGTACGGAGGTCAGCGTCGTCGGCCTCCACCTCGATCAGGGCTTCTGTGTACGGTTTCCAATGTCGTACGAAGGCGAGCCGCTCGAAACGTGGGAGGACTGGACCGAAGTCGATTTTTTGGCCGTACAGGGTTCCGTCGAGCCGCCGAGCGGACCGTTATCGACCGCCGTTCTTGCAGAAGCGCGAGATGTACTTTCGGAAGCGGAGGATGGCTGTCATCTCCACCTCCACGATGACGAAACGCTCTGATCTAGCCCAGCTCGTTGTCGCCTCGAGCCTCATTTACCAGAGTAAACTTCGGCCGTCGGCATCTAGAGCTACATCGAAATCAGAGCGTTTCGGCTACGTGCCTAACGTGATCGTGCTCGTCTGCCAAATCGCCCAGCCGGCGCACTCCGACGACTTGAAGCTTGGCGAGATGACCGCAACCCAGCAATAGATTCGGCTGGGCTTTAAGTGCGTAAAGTGGGCCATGCCTTTCTTGTTGGTGTTCTGCGTGTCGAACGGTGTACCCGGGCGGGGGCTCGAGGTCGATGTCGGCGTCGATTCCTCGACCGGAATTTTGGGCGCCGGCGTCCCCGCAATCGTCACTAAGACCGAGGTTTTGGTGATCGACGGATTCGGGCTCGCGGACGCCGGGGACGAGGAGGGCGTCGGCGTCGTCGAGCTACCGTGGCACGCCGCAATGGCGAGCGCTGTACCAACGACAGCGAGGAGCAAGCGTTTTGACATGGGCGGCTCGCTTCGACGCTTGCGCGCAAGCATCCGTTTCAACCCTGCGTGCAAAGATGAAAGTACTGTTGTGATTTTGCGTCGATGGCCGCGTAATATTCGCGGAAGAGCGCCGCTGCGGCGGTGCCGGGCCAATGAGCCGGCAGCAGCTCGCTGGGTAGGCCCGGATCGAGGTAGACGAACTTGCGGTAATCGTGTACGAGCCAGAGGCGCTCGACAAGCGCCGCCTCATCCGTCAGTTCGTTGCGTTCTCGCTCCCGGCGAAGATGCGACTCGTAACGCGCGATAAACGCGCCGTACGCGGCGGAAATCTCAGCCACGTTCCAGCAGCGCTCGAGCAGCTCCCGATCGCCGCGCGGTCCCCGATATTCGCTCGTGAAGAGATCGACCGCATCGAGGGACTGGGTCGCTCGAGCGGCGTCCCGGGCGGCGACGAGCGTATCGGAGGGCGATATCCACGTAGATGATGAGAGCGCAGCCCAACCAAGCGCGCTCAGCTCCTTGCGTAAGCGCTCTCTGCTTTTTCGATTCGCTTCGCCGGCGGCAAAGCTCAAAAGTCTCCAGCGTCCATCCCACTCGATGACCGGTCCGTATATGCGGGGTGTGAGCTCTTCGATACGTCGTCGGCCGCGCTCGGTGACCGCGTAAAAAGCTCGGTTTCCCTCCCGGCGTGCGGTCAACCATCCTTGCCGTGACATCCGCGAAACTGCTTGACGAACGGCTGGAGCGGAGACGCCGAAGGAGGACATTAAGGTAATGAGCGCGCCGACCCAGAGAGAGCCGTCGCGCGATAGGCGCGTCACCATATCGCCGTAAAGGGTGAATATAAAGGAAACCGGCCGCTGGACAAGCCGCCCTCCCTTCGACTCTTTGCCGTGCGCCGCGATGACGGCTCGCCGGGCACCCGCGATTTGGGTTGACATGCGTACCCCTCCGCCCTAGTATAACAGTATTCGGGACGGGCGACAAAAATCCGTTATATCTTTGAAGGCAGATAAATGAACCGTATTTCGACCTTTGACGACTGGGTGTCGATGCTTGACGAATGGAGGCGCGACGTCGGGCTCGACCGTGAGCTCGTCGATCGCTTCATGCCAGGCTACCGCTTTGAGGCAAAGTACGGCGATTTGCCCACCAGCGAAATCTATTTCGGCGATTTCAAGGGCGAGCGTCGTTGGGAGCGCGTCCGCGAGATCCCCGATCAGCGTATGCGCGACGCCGTGCTCAACATGGTCGTTTATCAGGGCGATACGGAGTTTGCCTCCAACGAGCAGCAGCGGTTCTTAGTAAACAACGCGCCGAGCGAATACGATTTGGCCTCGTTAGTACGCATCATGGTCGAAGAGACTCGTCATGGTTATCAAATGTGTCACCTGATGGTCGACCACTTTGGCAGCGAAGGCAAGATCGAGGCGCAAAAAATGCTCGAGCGCCGTGCCTTTGGCAAAAAGAACCGCCTACTCAATGCGTTCAACGATGACGTTACGCACTGGCTCGACTTTTTCGCATACACGAACTTCATGGATCGCGACGGCAAATTTCAGCTCACGATGCTCTCACACTCGAGCTTCGTGCCGCTCGCCGCATCGATGGGGCCGATGCTACGCGAGGAATCGTACCACATGGGCACCGGTATCACGGGCTTGCGCCGCATTGCGAAGGCGGGCGTGATTCCGGTCGAGATTCAGCAGAAGTACTACAACAAATGGTTTTCAGGCTCGCTGGATCTCTTCGGCACGGACCACTCCGGCTCGGCGCAGTGGGCTTATACCTGGGGCATCAAGGGCCGCGTCGACGAAGACAAGATCGACGAGCATGTCGACAAGGAGCACCTCAACGAGCGCGCGCGGACGCAGTTCTACGACGAAGCTTTGGCAACGGTGGCCCGCGTCAACGAAGTGAACTCCAGCGAAACGAAACTTTACGTTCCCGACATGCGCTTCAATCGCAAAATCGGCGACTATGCCGACGAACACTTCAGCGTCGACGGCCGCACGCTTACCGACGAAGAATGGGAGGCCTACGTGCCAACCGTCCTGCCCTCCCAAGCGGACGAAGTCAAGCTGAAAGAATATTTCAAAGATCCCAACTGGATCGCACCGAAGGGAAAACTCGCGTGAGCGACATCCGTTGGCGATCCAGTTGGGAACCCTCACGTGATAAAGGCGCTTCGTCCTTTGGACTACGCGCCCCCACGCGCGAAGCGCATGGGGCCCCCACTGGATCGCACCGAAGGGAAAACTCGCGTGAGCGACATCCGTTCGCGATCCAGTTGGGAACCCTCACTTTATAAAGGCGCTACGTCCTTTGGACTGCGGCGCCCCCACGCGCCGAGCGCATGGGCCCCCCCACTGGATCGCACCGAAGGGAAAACTCGCGTGAGCGACATCCGTTCGCGATCCAGTTGGGAGCCCTCACGTGATAAAGGCGCTACGTCCTTCGGACTGCGCGCCGACCCACGCGCGAAGCGCGCGGGGCCCCGGCTGGATCGCACCGAAGGGAAATTAGCATGAGTACAACCGTAAACGGAGCGGCGCAGCAGACGCCGTTTGGACGAGCGGTGCGAGCGTTCGACGGAAAGCGCGTGGTGAATTATTGGAAGGAAGGCCACGTTGCGTTCGTCGAGATGGACGATCCGCCGGCCAATACGTATACCCACGAGATGATGCGCCAGCTCGACGAAGCGATTCTCGACGCCCGGTTCGATCCCGATTCAGAAGTGATCGTGCTGACGGGAAAAGGCGAAAAGTTTTTTTCCGCCGGAGCCAACATCGGCATGCTCAACCAGGTGACGCCTGAATTCAAGTACATGTTCTGCTTGCACGCAAACGAAACGCTCCAGCGGCTCGAGCAGACGCCGAAGCTCGTCATCGCGGCGCTCAACGGCCATTGCGTGGGCGGTGGCTTAGAGATCGCAATGGCGGCGGATTTGCGCATCGCCCGCAAGGACGCCGGAAAGATCGGCCTTCCCGAAGTCGCGCTCGGCGTTCTGCCCGGCACGGGCGGCACCCAGCGTCTCGCACGACTCGTCGGAAAATCGCGCGCCATCGAGATGATGGCGACCGGCAAGACGGTCAGCTTCGAACAGGCGCTCGAGTGGGGCATGATCAACGATCTCTTCGAGGGCAGCGGCCGCGAGTTTCGCGAGCAGATCACCGATTATGCGGCGCAGTTCTGTTCGCCGAATAAGGCGCCGATGGCCGTCGGGCACATCAAGCGCAGCGTGCAAACCGGCGCCGAGCTTCCGCTTCAAGACGCGCTCGCGCTCGAGCGTGAATTGCAGTCGCTCTTGTTCAAGAGCGAAGACGCCAAAGAGGGGCTCGCAGCCTACAACGAAAAGCGCGTCGCCCGCTTCAAGAACAAGTAGCTTACAACGGTGTCATCCTTGGCTTGTAAGGATGACCACAGCATTGAATGGGCATGTCGCCCTGCAGCAGCGGACCTGCCTACCGCGATGACCTCAGGCATTGGCGCCCCCAGCTCCCTGTCAACCTCCGAACGTGCAAGTGCCGGCGTACTTGAACGTCGGGTTCCCGCTCGCGCTTTTCCCCGTCCCCGTAACTTGTAATTGGCACCCGACCTGAGGCCCCGCAATGTGATCGGTCAGATAGACCGACCCGTGGTCTGCACCGGTTTTCAGATTCGCCGTGAAACGAAACCTGGAATCGTGAACCATCACCGGCTCTGAGCCGGCGATTGTGCCGGAAAACACCTGATCTCCGCGATTGGTCAGCGTGCCCTGCTTAGTGTCGATGACCGTCGTGATCCCGTAAAGCACGATGCCGTCGAGATCACCGCGAAGCTCCACGACCTCGGTGCTCTTTCGGATCTCGCCCGTCGGCGTCGTCTTCTTGGAGTGAACGATCGCGCTGTTGACGAGGTCGGTTCCCGTGCCTTTGACGCGAATCGTCCCTTGCGCCGGCGGTCCGCCCGCCGATGCCGAGGCCGGGAAGAACGACATCGAACCAATGCACAGACCGCCCATGACGATGACTGTGCGAAAAACTGCGCGGGTGTTCACGATCGACCTCCCAATGGCTTGTGCGACTGTCGGAGAAATCAGCTCACCGTAATCACGAGCTTGCCGTCGACCGAGCCGCTCTTGCTCTCGTCGAGCGCGGCGAGCGCGCCCGCGAGCGTGCGTTCTCCGGCGATCATCACTCGCACGCGGCCTTGCTCGACGAGCTCGAGGAGTGTGCGTAAACCGGCGTGCGACGATTGAGGCGTTCGAAACATGACGAGGTTCTGCGCGGCGATCTTGCGTTGCGCGAACCACTCGACGTCGGCAGCACCGATCGTCGAAACGATCCGGCCACCTTCGCGCAGCAACTCCGCCATCGCCTTGATCCCGTCACGATCATCGACGAGATCGAGCACCGCATCAATGCCGTTCCCGTGCGACGCTTTCACTGTTGCAACGACGTCCTGACGATCATACGCGACGAACTCATCGATGCCCAGCGAGAGCGCGAGGCTTTCGTTCGCGGAGCGGCCGGTTCCAATGACTCGAGTTCCGCGGGCGCGTGCGATCTGCACCGCAAACCCGCCCACGCCGCCGGTCGCCCCAAGCACTAGGAGCGTCGCGTCCTTCGCCGCGTGTAGCGCTTCCAAGCTGCCCAGCGCGGTTAAACCGGCGGTAGGCAGCGCGGCGGCGTCGGCGTCGCCCACGCTATCGGGGATCTTTGCGACCGGCTGCGCGGGATCGTCCTCGGGGACGAGCGTGTACTCGGCGTAAGCCCCATGTTCGCGCGCGATCCCAAAAACGCGCTCGCCCTGGCGATATTTGGTTACGGCGTCACCCCTCTCGCTGACTACGCCCGCGAAGTCTTGGCCGAGCACGAACGGAAGAGACCGATCGCCCCGATCGCGGGATTTCCAGTCGACGGGATTCACGCCCGCCGCGGTGATGCGAACGAGAATCTCGTGCGATGCGGGGTGTGGCACCGGGAGCTCTTTGAGCGATCCCGCCTCGCCACGATGCTCGACGACCATTGCTTTCATCCGAGAACGCTTTCCATGCGTCGGCCTTTCGCGCCTCGGCAGGCGCTTCGTTCGCCAGGGGTCACTGCGATTCACGGCATATAGGGCTTCGGAATGAAAAAGTCTTGCGAGCGTTGCGGGACGCATGTCGACGAGCGCCGTTGAAGCACGAATTTGCTCGTACGGGTGCACGTTCTGTACCGCCTGCGCAGTGGTCTTGGATGGACGCTGTCCGAACTGCGGCGGCATGCTCGTCGCGCGGGGAGGCGCGGCATAGTATGGTAACCGCCTTCATTTTGATGAATGTCGAGCGAACCCGGCTGCGAACGGTCACCGACGATCTGCTCGCACTCGAGGGCATCGCCGAAGTATATTCGGTGGCCGGTCCGTTCGATCTCATCGCGATCGCGCGCGTGCGCCAGCATGAGGAGCTCAACGATCTCGTCACCGAACGGGTCGCCGAGCTCGAAGGAATTCTCAGTACGGAAACGCTCATTGCATTCCGCTCGCTTGCGAAGAAAGACCTCGGTCTGCTCTGGGATATCGGCTCTTAGCGACTCCTTCGTTTCCGGGAAAACGTCTCGCGGCAGGTATGAAACGCTCCATGTGCAAGCCGGGTTAAGCAAGGTACCATGGCACGTATCTATGACAACCTCGCCGATACGTTCGGCAACACTCCGCTGGTGAAGCTTCCGCGGATTAGCACCAATCTTGGGGCCACGCTCTTGGTGAAGATGGAGTCGTTCAATCCGGCGGGCTCCGTGAAGGATCGCATCGGCGTCGCAATGATCGAGGCGGCCGAGCGTGACGGCCGGCTGCGGCCGGGGATGACGATCGTCGAGCCGACGAGTGGTAATACGGGCATCGCTCTTGCCTTCGTGGCAGCGGCAAAAGGTTATCCGCTCATTCTCGTCATGCCCGATACGATGACGATCGAACGGCGCAATTTGCTCAAGGCGTACGGCGCACAGGTAGTGCTCACGCCGGGCGCGCAGGGAATGCCCGGCGCGCTTGCCCGCGCGAAGGAGATTCTTGCCCGCGCCGCCGGCGAGTATTTCATGCCGCAGCAATTCGAGAATCCCGCTAATCCGGAGATTCATCGCCGCACGACCGCTGAAGAGATCTGGCGCGATACGGACGGCGCAGTCGACGTCGTCGTCTCGGCAATCGGCACCGGTGGAACGATTACGGGCGTCGGCGAGGTCCTCAAATCGCGAAAGCCGGAAGTGGTGATGATTGCCGTCGAACCCGATGCCTCGCCGGTACTCTCCGGCGGTAAGCCGGGCCCGCATAAAATCCAAGGCACCGGCACGGGCTTCGTTCCCGAGGTTCTCAACACCGAGATCTACGACGAAGTCATCCGCGTAACGGACGCCGACGCAATTGCGACCACGCGCCGGCTCGCGCGCGAAGAGGGGATGCTCGTTGGCATCTCGACCGGCGCGAACGTTTGGGCGGCGCTGCAGGTCGCCTCGCGTCCGGCATTCAGAGGAAAGAACATCGTGACGATCGCATGCGACACCGGCGAGCGGTATCTGAGCAATCCCGTTTTTGCCGAGCAAGAAGCGACGATTGTCGAACCCGCACTGGTTTGAGCGACGCTTGCGAACTGCTCGTTGAGGTAACGCGCGGCGATCTCGTAGAGTCGGTTCATCGCGTCGCCGCCTGCGCGGTCGATGTGACCGGACGGCTCCTGTTTACGGCGGGTGAGATCGACGTTCCGGTCTACCTTCGATCTGCCGCAAAGCCTTTTATAGCCGGCGCTGTAATTGAAGCGGGAGTCGGTCGTGCGTTCGGTTTGGAGCCGCGGGAGATCGCGGTGATGGCGGCCTCGCATTCGGGTGAACCGATGCACGTACAAGCCGTTCTCTCGATTCTGCGCAAGATCGGTATGGACGCGTCCGCGCTGCAGTGCGGAGTCCATCCGCCCTACGACGAGAGCCGCGCTCGACGCGCTGCGCCGCGCAGGCGCAGAGCCGAGCGCGCTTCACAACAACTGCTCCGGAAAGCACGCGGGTATTCTCGCGCTCTGCAAAGTACTGCACTCGGACCCAGCAACGTACTTGAGCGCGCGCAATCCCGCTCAACGCCGCATCCTCGACTTCTGCGCGCGCCTCTCCGACGAAGATGGCGGGAGCTGGCCGGTCGCAACCGACGGCTGCGGGATACCAGTCTATGCGACGACTTTGCGCCGGGCCGCGCGCTGCTTTGCGCGTCTCGCGACGCTCACCGGCGATGCGAAGCTCGGACGCCGATGCACTGCGCGTCGTGCGCGACGCAATGGTAATGTATCCGCACTACGTTGCGGGCACGCGGCAGCTCGATAGCGAGCTCATGGCTGTCGGCGATGGAAAGATTGCCGCCAAGGCGGGAGCGGAGGGCGTGCACGGAGTCGCGGCTATCGCCTCAGGCGCCGGCTACGTCTCGAAGGTTGCCGACGGCAACTCGCGAGGACGGGCTGCTTCAACGATCGCGGCTTTGAGTCAACTGGGAATACTCGACGAGCACCAAGTCGCTCGGCTCGCTCGATTTGCGCGCCCGATAGTCTATAATCGGGCCGGACACGCGGTCGGTGAAATCCGCGTCTCCCCGCGCGTCGCCGTGGAAAAAGCGAGTAAAGGCAGTGTCTGATTATTTGCGCCTGCTCGGTGAGCGGGTCTTGATCTTCGACGGCGCCATGGGCACGCAGCTCATGGCATTGGATCTCTCCGCCGAAGATTTCGGCGGCGAATCTTACCGTGGATGCAACGAGGCGCTCGTGCTCACTCGCCCAGAGCTCGTTCGCGGTATTCACCAATCGTATCTTGCCGCCGGCGCCGACGTCGTCGAAACCGACACGTTCACTGCGTCGAGGTTGAAGCTGGAGGAATACTCGCTAGGCGACCAAACGCGCGAGATCAATCTGCGTGCAGCGGCGATTGCGCGCGAAGCCTGTGACGCCTTTGCGAGCACGCAGCGTCCGCGTTTCGTCGCCGGATCGATGGGGCCGACAGGCATGCTTGTCTCGTCTTCTGACCCCGCGCTTTCAAACATCACCTACGAACGTCTGCGCGACATCTATGCCGAGCAAGCGCGTGCGCTCGTCGACGGAGGTGTCGACCTGCTGCTGCTCGAGACGATGCAGGATTTGCTCGAGCTCAAGGCAGCAATCGCCGGCATCCGGCGAGAGTTCGCGCTTGGAATGCGCCGGGTGCCGATTCAGGCGCAGCCGACGCTCATTACCGAGGGACGGATGCTCTTGGGCACCGACATCCGCGCAATCGCTGCCGTCCTCGATGCACTCGACGTCGAGGTCGTTGGTCTCAACTGCTCGACGGGACCGGCACAAATGCGAGACTCGATTCGCTACTTGTGCGAGCGTTCGCGATGTTTCGTTAGCGTGATCCCAAACGCCGGCCTGCCGCTTATGGGACCGCGGGGCGAAACGAT
The DNA here is from genome assembly GCA_963767725.1 of Vulcanimicrobiota bacterium. Lineage (GTDB taxonomy): Bacteria > Vulcanimicrobiota > Vulcanimicrobiia > Vulcanimicrobiales > Vulcanimicrobiaceae > Cybelea. Next base: position 166,250 of record CAVYEN010000001.1, on the reverse strand, counting down.
CTACCCGGAGGGACCGGAAGAGTTGGCGCGCGAGCTCGCCGCGTTCGTGCACGATTTTGGGGTTAACGTCGTCGGAGGATGCTGCGGCACGACACCGGAGCACATCGCCGCGTTGCGCGATGCCGTGGCTTCGAAGGAGCGCAAGGCTCGCTCGCGCGCGACCGAGCACGGGGAAGAAGTCGCCTCGGCAATAACGGCCGTCGCCCTCGAGCAACGGCCCCGTCCACTGATCGTGGGAGAGCGCATCAACTCGCAGGGCTCGCGAAAGATCAAAAAACTGCTGCTCGAAGATCGCTACGACGACATTGCGCTCGTGGCACGCGAGCAGGTCGAGGGAGGCGCCCATCTCCTCGATGTATGCTGCGCTCTCACGGAGCGACCGGACGAGGACGAACAGATGCGCGAGCTCGTGCGCCGGCTCGTTCAATCGATTGAGGCACCGCTCGCGATCGACTCGACGGAGCCCAAAGTCTTGGAAGTCGCGTTGCACAACTATCCGGGCCGCGCCATCCTCAATTCGATACATCTCGAAGCGGGGCGAACCAAGGTCGACGCCGTTTTGCCGCTTGCGCGCGAGCACGGCGCTGCCGTCGTCGCGCTGACGATCGACGAGAGCGGCATGGCGAAAACGGCCGAACGCAAAGCGGCGGTCGCACGTCGAATTTATGAGATTGCGGTCCACGAATATGGTTTGCCGCCGGGCGCGCTGATCTTCGATGCGCTCACCTTTACCTTGGCGACCGGCGAGCCTGAGTTTGCGGCCTCCGCAATCGAAACGATCGAGGGGATACGACAAATCAAGCGGGAGCTGCCGGGCGTGCTGACGTCCCTGGGCGTTTCCAACGTTTCCTTTGGATTGAAACCGAACGCGCGCGCCGCACTCAACTCGGTCTTTTTGCACCACTGCGTCGAAGCGGGGCTGGATTGCGCGCTCGTTCACCCCAAGGAGATCGTTCCCTATTTCGAGATCGATACGGCGGTTCGCGAACTTTGTGACGACCTGGTCTTCAATCGCCGACCGGATGCACTGACGCGATTGATCGAACACGACGAAGCTAGTGGGCCCGCGCAAAGCGCAGCCCCGAGCGAGGAGCCTAGCGACGACTCGAAGGCTCCGATCGAGCAGCGCATCCACGAGGCAATTCTACGCCGGCGCAAGGACGGCATCGAGGAAAAGATCGACGAGGCGCTGCAACGGCATCGGCCGGTTGAAGTGCTCAACGAGATCCTGCTGCCGGCGATGAAAGACGTCGGCGATCGATTCGGACGCGGCGAGCTCATTCTTCCTTTTGTCTTGCAATGTGCCGAAGTCATGAAAAGGGCCGTGGCCCATCTCGAGCAGTTTTTGGACCGGCGCGGCGGGGCCACGAAAGGAACCGTGGTGTTGGCGACGGTCTTTGGCGACGTGCACGACATCGGCAAGAATCTCGTACACACGATTCTCGCCAACAACGGCTACACGGTCCACGATTTAGGAAAACAAGTGCCGGTCAATACGATTCTGGAAAAGGCGAGCGAAGTCCATGCCGATGCCATTGGACTCTCGGCACTCTTGGTGTCAACGAGCAAGCAGATGCCGATCTGCCTCGAGGAACAGGATGCGCGAGGATTGAGCTTTCCGGTCATTGTCGGTGGCGCGGCGATCAACCGCGACTTCGGGCGGCGCATCGCCTTCCTCGGCGGCGGCAGCCGCTTCTTCGAGCCGGGAGTTTTTTACGCCCGCGATGCGTTTGAAGGTCTGGACGTCATGGATGCGCTTACCAGTGACCCGGCGCGGAGGCTCGATTTGCTCGAGCGCACCAAGCATGAGGCGCTCGAACAGCGCGAAAGCCCTCGCGCCATTGCAGTGCGGAATGTATCGGCGACGCGTTCAGCCGTGAAAGCCGACCATGCTGACGTACCGGAGCCTCCCTTCTTCGGAGTATGCAGCCTTGGAGACGCTGCCCATGAGTCGAGTCAAAGGATCGATCTGCACGAGTTGTGGCCGTGCTTCGACCTGCGCAGCCTCTACCGGCTTTCGTGGGGTGCTGCGAATAGTTAAGGGAAGTGCCTTCGAGCGCCTCGTCGCCGAAGAGTTCGAGCCGCGTTTGCGACGTTACCAGCAGGAAGCGCTGCGCGGTGAGCTCTTGCATCCTCGCGTCGTCTACGGCTATTTCCCGGCTGCGGGGTTCGGCGACGACGTCATCCTGTACGATCCGAGCGATCCCCGCAGTGAGATTGCGCGCATGTCGTTTCCGCGCCAAATCGGCGGGGAACATTTGTGCCTCGCGGATTACTTGCGCGAGCCTCGGGAAGGCCAGGCGAGCGACGTCGTAGCGGTTCAGATCGTCACGGTCGGAGGTAATGCGACGCGGCGCATAGAGGCATTGCAGGCCGCGGGTGATTATAGCGAATCCTACTTCGTGCACGGGTTCTGCGTGCAAGCCGCCGAAGCGCTTGCGGAGTACACGCACCGCCGGATCCGTAGCGAGCTTGGCATTGAAAACGAGCGGGGAAAGCGCTACTCGTGGGGTTACGGAGCCTGCCCGGACCTCGAACAGCATGCGGTCGTCTTTCGTCTTCTTGACGCAACCGTCAACATCGATGTAACGCTGACCGAAGCGTTCCAAATCGTGCCGGAGCAATCGACCGCGGCGATCGTCATGCACCATCCGCGGGCCGCATACTTTAACGCGGCCGCGATTCGCGAGCTCGCGGCCTCCTAGACTTTCAAAGCCCCGTGCTCGTCGCCTTACTCGCCGTAGCGTTCTTCCATTTGTGGACGCACGTCGAGCGCGGGTGGATGCTCGGCATTCCGACGATCGCGCACGGCACTCTCTACGTGATTGCACTCGACGAAAGGAAAGGCCGCGTCCTCTCGCTCTCGCTCGGCGCCAATCCGGATGAAACCTACGGAAGTCCGCGCGGCGTGATTTCTTCGATCGCCGTTACGGGTAAGGTAGCGTACGCCGGAGCGGAAGTTGCCAGGCGGCGGCGTTCGATGCATTTCGCGGCGTCGTCCTGTGGAAGCGACGCCTTTGCTCGACGGCACGAAACGACGACACGTACGCGTCGCCCGTCATCGCGGCCGGACGCGGACTTTTCGGGATCGATGTCATTGCCGATCGGCCCACCGATGCCGGGCGCGAGGTCGGGTTGGATGCCCTGACCGGGGTGCCGGCGTGGTCCTTTTCGCCGCTGCGATATCGGGGCACGGGAGGCGGTATCTCGACGACGCCTGCCGTCGATTCGGCGCGAGGTCTTGCCGTCATTGGGACGGGGAATCCCACGCCGATGCGCTCTCCGCCGGCCGGCCGCGATCCCTATACCGATTCGGTCATCGCGTTCGAAGCTCGCTCGGGACGATGGCGGTGGGCGACGCAGCTGCTAGCGCACGACGCAAACGATTTCGACATCTTCGCGTCACCGAGTCTCTTTCAACTCAATGTTGGCAGCAAACGGATCCCTGCGGTCGGCGATACGCTGAAAAATTCGCGCTACGTCATGCTTGACGAGCTCACCGGAAAGATTATTTGGCAGCGGCAGCTCGTTCCCCCAATGCGCTGGATGCAGTCGATCGGGAATCCAGCGTCGAGTGGCGGGACGATCGTGGTGCCGCTCTTTCACGCTCCGAACGACGGCCAGCTCGTGGCGCTGCGGGCGAACGATGGCGCGATTTTGTGGCGCGTCCATACGAACGGGATATACGAGGCGCCGGTAATTTGGCACCGCACGGTGCTCGCGGCGGAAGCGGGTGGCGCGATCGCCGCCTTCGCTCTTGGCAACGGAGCGCGCCAAGGTCGCTTACCGGTGGGCTCCGAGCTGTACGGTCACGGTCTGGCGCTCGACGGAGATACCCTTTTCATAGCAGGCCGCGGCAAGTTCTGGGCGTACCGTCTCCATCGATGACCTTACGAACGATACTGTACGTCGGTCTGGCGATCGTGGCGATTGTGCAAATCGTCGCATTACTCCGCGCGTTGCCGCGGCAACCGCTTGTGCTTCCTCGCCCGCTTGCCGGCGCGATCGCAATCGCGATCGGTTTTGTTACGAACTTCTTCGATACGCTCGGCATCGGTTCGTTTGCTACGACTACGTCGCTCTTTAAGTTTTTGCGTTTCGTTCCCGACGAACGGATTCCCGGAACGCTCAACGTCGGCCACACGCTGCCGACGATCGTCGAGGCCGCGATTTTCATCGTCATCGTTGCCGTCGAGCCCGCTACTCTGGTTTTGCTTATTTTGGCCGCGGTCGTCGGCGCGTGGCTCGGCGCCGGTTTCGTGGCGCGTTTACCGCGCCGTTTCGTGCAAATCGGGATGGGCACCGCACTGACCGTGGCCGCGTTGCTTTTCATTATGATGAACTTGAAGGGCAATCAATTCGGCCTGACTGGAAACGCGCTCGGACTCACCGGACTCCGCCTTTCGATCGGCATCTTCGTAAGTCTTTGCTTGGGCGCGCTGATGACCATCGGCATCGGCTTGTATGCGCCGTGCATGATCATGGTGAGTCTGCTGGGCATGAACCCCATCGCCGCATTTCCGATCATGATGGGATCGTGCGCGTTTTTGATGCCGGTCGCAAGCCTGCGATTCATCCGATTCAACGCCTTCGCGATGCTTGCCGCCCTTGGACTGACGCTTGGAGGCATACCGGGGGTGTGGATCGCCGCGCACATGGTTTACCGCTTGCCGATTCCGGCAGTGCGATGGCTCGTCGTGATCGTCGTGATCTATGCCGCCGTCACGATGCTTCGGTCGGCGGCGCGAGAGGCCGCGCCTTCCCTGAAGGCCGATCGGCCGGTGCCCGCACCGGAATCGCTTGGCTGACGCTTAAACCGGCACTTCCAGACGGCTGTAAACGAAGCGTCCGCCTACCATCGTTCCGATAACCTGATACTCTTTGTTCCAAAAGGACAGATCGGCGCGCGCACCCCGCGCGATGCGGCCAATCTCCGACTCGTGATGGATCAGTCGCGCGGGAGCGTGCGTCGCAGCGACGACCGCCTGCGCGAACGGTATCTGCGCATAAGACATGTAGTTGCGCAGTGCCTCGTCGATGCTCAGCGCGCTGCCGGCAATCGTGCCATCGGCGGCTCGCATCACGCCGCCCTCGATGTGGTAGCCGGAGTCGGCGGGCGGCATGATGTCAGTTACTAGCACCACGCGGTCTCCCAGTGTGCGGTGCAGAAGATCGATCATGACCGGCGACACGTGAAAGCCGTCGCAGATTACCTGTACGAGCGTCCGCCGATCCTGAATGAAGGCGGCCAAGATCGAGGGATCCCGGTGATCGAGCGGCGGCATTCCATTGAACGCGTGAGTCAGCGAGCGGAAACCGAGTCCGATTGCGAGCATTCCTTCGCGATATCGTGCGCCGGTATGACCCGCCGAACAGACGACGGCGTTCTCTAAGAAGACGCGCAGTGCATCACTAGCTCCCTCGATCTCCGGCGCCATCGTCACTAAAAGACACGCGCCCTTGCAGGCGTCGACCATCTCTTGCGCGCGCGCGGCTCCGGCCGGAAGCAGCCATTCCTGACGATGGATCCGCCGAAACTTCGGATTCAAGAACGGTCCTTCGAAGTGGACGCCGAGACAGCGTGCTCCGGCCGGCGCGTGCTCTTCGAGCTGATTGGCGGCCTCGACTAGCTCCGATGCCGCGTGAAGCATCGATTCCCATGGCGCCGTCATCACGCTGGCGACGAAACCGGTCGCGCCGTTTCGCGCATAGGTCGTCCCCGCGAATCCGACGGCGTTGCCCTGATCGCGATTAAAGAGGTACTCTCCCGCGCCGTTCGTGTGAACGTCGATCAAGCCCGGCGCTATGCTGCTGTCAGTCGGAAGCGGACAGTCCGACGGGCCATCTGCGGGAAGCACGTTCGCAATTCGGCCGTTTTCGACTGCTAACCGGCCGTAGGTGGACGTTCCATCGCCTACGGCGATGAAGGCTGGCCCCAAGAGCATCCTCGACATGTGATTAACTCCGTATCAGCGACAGCGCTTCGTCGCGATGCTGGGCCATAAGCGCTTGCGTGTCGCCTTCCACGTTTAGCCGCAGAAGCGGCTCGGTGTTTGACGGCCGCACGTTCATCCACCAGTCGGGATAAGAGATGGTGACGCCATCGAGATGATCGATCCGTGCGTCCGCGTAATGCTCCTCGATTTCGCGAAGCTTTGCGGAAATATCGCGGACGTGGCTGTTGATCTCGCCAGAGCGAAAGCGCGTATCGATTGGAGCGATCACCTCGCTCACCGCCTTGTTGGCTTCGCTGAAGAGCTCGAGACATGCAAGCAATGCGATCATCCCGGAATCGGCATACCAGTTGTCCCGAAAGTAAAAATGACCGCTGTGCTCGCCCCCGAAGACGACATCTTGTTCGCGCATCACGGCCTTTATGATCGAGTGACCGACCTTGGAGCGAATTGGTACGCCGCCGGCTTTGGCGATCAATTCCGGAACGCTGCGGCTGCAGATGAGGTTGTAAAGGATCTTCGCGCCGGGATATTTCTTGAGGGTGTTGAGCGCCACGAGCGCCGTCACGGTGCTTCCGTCGATGAGGGCGCCCTTTTCGTCTACGATGAACATGCGATCGGCGTCGCCGTCGAACGCGACGCCGAGATCGCACTCATGCTTTCGGACCTGGGCTTGCAGGTCGATCATGTTCTCGGGTTCGATTGGGCTTGCCGGATGGTTGGGAAAGCTTCCATCCAGCTCGAAATAAAGCGGCACGACCTCACAAGGGAGTCTCTTGAAGACGTGCGGTATCGTTTCGCCGGCCATGCCATTGCCGGCATCGACCGCAATTTTGAAAGGCTTGATCTTTGCGCTTTCGACGAACGACAGACAATGCTGTGCAAAATCGTCGAGAACGTTCCGGTGCGCAATCGTGCCCGCCACGGCGCTCGTGGGAGGAAGTTTTCCCGAAAGCAGTTGGTCGCGTATCGTGGCCAAACCCGTATCGAGTGATATCGCCTGCGCCTGCGAACGGGTGAATTTCATGCCGTTGTATTCGGCGGGGTTGTGCGAAGCCGTAATCATGACGCCGCCGTCGAAGTCGAATTTTCCAACCGCAAAGTAGAGCGCGTCGGTCGAAACCATCCCGATGTCCACGACGTCGGCGCCGGCTTCCGATGCGCCCCGGGCGAACGCATCGCAGAGTTTTTGCCCCGAAGGACGCATGTCGCGGCCGACGACGACGTTTCTGCGAGCGTTGCTTCCCGAGCGTTGCCCATCGATCAGCGGTACGAAGCAGCGTCCGATGGCGTAGGCTACGTTATCGCTGAGTGAGGACGGATAAACGCCTCGGACGTCGTAGGATTTGAATATCGTGGGATCCATTCGGCCGTCCACAGCTTGCGGTTCTTCGACCGCGCGTCCGTGACGCCTTTGTGAAGAACGTTCCGGTCGGGAGCGTAACCGGGACGCTCTTAATAACGGCGTTCTTGGTCGTGACGCTCGCTTTTGCGGTGCAGGGGACGTTTGAAACACAAGCTCAAATCGCCAGCACCTTCGCGCGTCAGGCGCAGATTCAACAAGCCCAGACGGACCTCGAGGAGCTGTTGCGCTTACAAATCGACGAAGAGAACTCACTTAGGGGCTACGCTCTAACCCGCGATCCATTTTACGTCGCGCAATACGGCCAAGCCGCCAACGGATACGACGACACTCAGGAGATCATTCGAGGGATTTTGCGCGAGCAGCAGCTGTCACATGCGCAAGAGCTGCTTGCCGTCTACGGGCATCTTCAATCACGTTGGCGAGCCAATGTGGCGCAACCGTTGCTTCGAAACCCCGGCCAGCGTCTCGTGGAGCTCGACAAGCGTAATAAGCTCTTCTCGGATTACGAATCTCGTACGGTGGCGGCGATGCGCGAAGAGTTAGGCGGCACCGACAATGCGCTGGCGCGCAGCACGCAGCTGCAGCTCGATCGATCCTCGTACGCGCGGGCTCTGTGGGTTCTCGTCTTCGGGCTGCTCGCAATCCTCTTCAACGCGTATCGCTCGCGGCTCAATCGAGAGCTTGAAGAAGAGCGAACGATCACGAAAATCTTGCAGCGAGCATTTAAGAGCGAATCGGTTCCCTTGCCGAACTGCGAGGTGGGGAGCGCCTACCTCTCGGCAACGAGCCGTTCGGCGGTTGGCGGAGACGTCTTCGACATCTATCGTCTTTCGGATAGTCGCGCATTGGTCTTGATCGCCGACATCAGTGGGAAAGGCGTCGATGCGGCGGTCTTCACGGCATTCACCAAATTCATGATTCGCGCCATCGCATTGCGACAGAGCGATCCCGCCGCGATTCTCTCCGAATTCAACATCGCTTTCTCTAAAGCAATCGGCAATCCGTATCTGTTCGTTTCGATGTTCGTCGGCGTCCTCGACACGAGAGCATTGCGATTGGAATACGGCAGCGCCGGACACGATTGTGCGTACCTTCGCCGTGACGGCGGCGTCGACCAGTTGCCGGTGACGGGCCCCGTTTTGGGCGTGATGGAGGAGCCTTTCAGCTCCAAAACTATCGATCTCGCCGCTGGAGACATGCTCGTCCTCGCGACGGACGGCTTGACGGAAGTCCGCAATCGCGAGGGAAAGCAGCTTCTTGACAGCGGTGCGAAGGATCTGATCGAGCATGCGGACCCGCACGCGCAGCAGCTCGCCGACGAACTCGTAGCCGCGGTGCGATCCCATGGCGGTGGCCGCTTGAGGGACGACTTGGCGATTCTCGCGATTCGGCTGGTGGACGGGGAGCTCGCTCATGTCTAGGTTCCCGTTCGCGCTGCTGGTCGCGTGGCTGACGGTCGTTGCGCCGGCGTTGGCCGATTGCAAGGTGCACCGCGGCGACAACGTCGTGCTTTACAGCACGACCGACGATCCATCGGTGCTTATTTGGGACTCACGCGCGCGCTTGCGCGAATACAATGCCGCGTCATTCGACGAGGCAAGGGCGATGCTGCCGCACGCAGTATTGGTTGCACCAGGCACGCACGCGAGCGTGGTTACCTGCGTTCCGAACTTCGTTGAATCGCCGATGTTCCCTAAGCCCGACGACGCCATCGGCGTTTCGATCTCGAGCGGGCCTCAGCGCGGCATCAGGCGGTGGGTGCTCGGTTCGGACGTACGTCTACAGCACGAACACCCGTAGCCTCTCGCGCGAAGACGCGCAGACGGTGACCCGGCAAGCGAACTCGTTCCATCTCGATTTCATAAACGTCTTCGAGGAGAGGATCGCTTAACAGCGCATCGGGCTCACGCAGTGCGAGAAGGGTTCGGCCGCCGAGAAGCGCGATCCGGTCGGCATAGGCAGCGGCTTCGTTAAGGTCGTGTAACGCACAAACGACGGTTTTTCCGGCCCGCGTCAAATCGTGCAGCAGCCCCAGAATCTCGTGCGCGACTCGCACGTCAAGATGACTCGTCGGTTCGTCGAGAAGCAGAACGGGCGTTTGTTGCGCCAGGCCGAGCGCAATCCACACGCGTTGACGTTCGCCCGCGCTCAGCGTCGAGAAGGGGCGGGTGCGCAACGCCTCCATGCGAACCGCTGCAAGAGCTGCCGCCACGGCGCACGCATCGTCGCCACGCGTCTGCCATTGCCACCAGCGATGATGCGGATACCGGCCGATGGATACGACGTCGGAGACGCAGAGCGCGTCGAGCAAGACTTCGTCGCCGGTAACGAAGGCGATGCGGCGCGAGCGTTCGGCCCAGCTGAGTTGCGTGATGGGCGTCCCATCGAGCAGGATCGTTCCCGCATCAAGCGGGTGGAGCCCCGCAACGGCGCGGAGCAAGGTCGTTTTCCCAACGCCGTTTGGACCGAGCAGCGCCACGAACTCACCCGGTGCAACCCGAGCTTCCACCTGCGTTAGCAACGGACGTTCGCCAATGTGCACGGCAACGCCGCGCAGCTCGATCATTTGCCGGCGGTGCTCGCGGACGTCGTTGGATGAAGGTAGAGATAGAGAAATGCCGGCACGCCGATGAACGCGAGAAGAACGCCAATCGGAAGCTCGGCCGGTGCGACGATGCGCCGGCAGACGGCGTCGGCGAGCATGCAGAGTGCGGCGCCTATGACCGCGCAGACCGGCAAGAGTGCCCGGGCATCCGATCCGACGAGACGACGCGCCAAGTGCGGTACAATGAGACCGATGAAGCCGACGAGCCCTGCTAAGACCACACTGCTTGCTGCAAGCAATGCGGAGGCGGCAAGAATGATCCATTGCGCCCGATCGACATCGAGTCCGACCGCGCGCGCGCGCAGTTCACCAATCCGAAGTGCGTTGAGCGGTGAAATGGAAGCAATTGCCAACAGCACGCCCAGAGCGGTGTACGGTGCAGCGACGGCGAGGTCGTGCCACCCTCGGCCCGCCATCGATCCCGCCAGCCACGCCAGAATTGTGCTGGCGTAGTCGCTCGACTGCGCGCGCACTAGGGCGAGGGTGACGATTGCCGCGAAAAGCGTCGAGAGGGAGACGCCCGCGAGAACGAGGCGAGTAGCGTCGATCCCGCTCCCGCGGCGCGCGAGCGCGGCGACCAGCAGCGCCGCACCGAGTGCCGCGATGAAGCCGATGCCCGGCGTCGCATCGGCCGATGCACCCGCCAGAACCGCAACGGCGATTGCGGCCGCCGAGGCCGCGCTGACGCCGATGAGGTACGGATCGGCCAGGGGATTGCGCAGCATGCCCTGGAGCAGCGCGCCGCAAAGCGCCAACGATGCTCCGACCGTCGCGCCGATGCAGACGCGCGGCAGGCGAAGTTGCCAAACGATTGCGTTGAGCACCCCAGATTCATGCGGATGCAAAAGTTGCGCGGCAATTTGATCGATCGACAGCGGCGTTGCGCCGACGAGCAAGCTCGCGGCGCCCGCAGCCGGTGCGAGCAAGATGACGGCGCCGACGGTCAATGCTCTCAACGGCTTCGGAGCTCGACGGCGAACGATCGTCCGGGCATCGGATACCCGGCGAAGAACGCGTAACGGTCGTTGCCCAAATTGTAGCCGCGCAACGTGAGAAGAAATTCCGACGACAAGCGATAGCCGAGATAGCCGTCCACCTGCGTGAAGGTCGAGGGTTGGTAGACCGACATACGCCGGTGACAGGTACGGATCGGGATTCTCTTGCGGTCCCTGCGTTCGGGCGACGATTCGAAAACCGTCGAACCGGCTATTCGCCGCGGGCACGTAGCGCAGGCCGAGGTTGACCGCGAATACCGGCCCGCGTCCGGGCAGACGCGAGTCGGCTTGCAGATCTTGCGCGCGATAGAGATTCGTGACGCCGAGCGTCGCGACGTATCGGTGAAGCGGCAGCGTAGCAACTGCGAGCGAGAGTCCGGCAATAGACGCGTGACCGACGTTCTCCGGAATATATGAGGGCGGGGGCGACACGATCAAGTTTGTGCCGCTGGTGGTGAACCAACCCAACGTCGCGCCGCCCCACAACGTCGGCGCGACGAGCGTCGCATCGGCGACCCGTGTTCGCTCCGGCGCGAGATTGGGATTGGAGTAGCCGGGATAGTAGAGCTCTTCGGCAGTGGGCGCACGAAAGGCGGTCGCAGCGTTGATTTTCAAGGCGAGAGCCGCGCCGAGCGGCGCTATTGCGCCGACCGAGGGCGAATAAGCGCCCCCGATTCCGCCGTCGCGCTCTGCCCGCAAACCGGCATAAACCTGCGCGCCGTTGCGCCCAAACCATTGCGACTGCACGTACCCCGCCGTCTGCGCGTAGGGGTCGAAGTTCGGCGCGTTGTCGGCGGCGAGCGTTGAGCCGCCGCCGGTTCCCTGATCGATCCGAGCAACGCCGCGCATGAGGTCGACGCCGTAAACGAGTTTCTGCCGATCGTCGCCGACGACGTTGCGCAGGCTCGCCATCCAATGCTGGTCGTAGAGAACTTGTGCATACGGCGGATTCGAGACCATTCCGGGCGCGGGCGTCGGATAGGCGGAGTTGGGGCAGTTCGCATCGACCGGCGTGTTGCACGCGTAAGAAAGATCTTGCGACGAATCGCCTAGCTCGAGCGACGTGGAGGAACGCGAGCTCCGACGTTCCAGGTTTAACCGTACGTTGCGGTTGACGTTGTTCTGCTCGCCGGTCGGCGAAAAGTATCCCAGCTCGCCGGGCGCTCCGGAGAGGGCGTTAGCGATATCCCCGCTCAGCGTCACGTCGATTGCGCCCAACTGATGTGCGTAGCGGGCCGTCAGCGCGGTCAAATACGCTTGGGCGTTTTCACGGTTAGGGGCGTTTTGGACGGAGTAGTCGTTTGCGGCATAAGTGTGCTGGAAAGAGAGGTACGGCGTTTGGAACAAATAGGTTGTTTCGTCGAACGGTCCGGTCGAGAGCGTTGCGGTGCTGCGCGCGGGCTCGGGTGCGGTGATAATGTTGATCACGCCGCCGATTGAACCCGAACCGTAGAGCGTTGAGCCGCCGCCTTCCACTACCTCGATGCGATCGATGCCGTCGACTGAAAACTGCTCGAGATTGAGGTCGTCGATCTGGCTGCCCGCCATCGGCAGCCCATCGACGAGCACGAGAATTTGTTGCGACGAACTGCCGCGGATGCCGACCGTCGAGGCAGCGCCGAACGCGCCGTAGCGTGTAAGGTCGATCCCGGGAAGGTTTTCAATCGCATCGCCCACGGTGCGATCGCCGTCGCGCGCGATCTGCGCTGCGGTTACAACGTAGATCGTGCGCGCCGTTCGTGCGGCCGATTCGAGGCTGCGATCGCTCGTCACAACGTGCGCAATTTGCGGCACGACCGTTGGAGAAGGTGAAGGTGAGGGAGCAACCGCGACGAGCGCGGCAAGCATTGCTGAAAACATCGTAATCCTTTCCTTTGCGCGAGGCGGATCATGTGACAACGTTTGCCGCGGTATCCTGACTTGCGGATCCTCGCCGGTGCCCGGGCCTTCCCATCCTAGGACAGTGGCTTCGGGCGGCTTCCCCGCATACAGTGGCGCGACCGTGCCGGTCTTTCACCGGCTTCCCGCGCAAACGTACGGATCGCATTGCGCAAAGGTCGGCGGCTTCCTTCTTGCGTACTCGCAAGGGGATGCGCTCGCTGCGATCGGGGCAGTGGAAGAATCGGAAGTTCTCTACGCTGATATTGTGTGCGATGCTATGCGCGTGCGCTTCGCATTCGCCCGGTAACGACGCCGAGTCGCCGAACCGGCGCGACCAGCGAACGGTCGTAACGTTGGTGCCGTCGTTCGCCGACGATATATACGCGATCGGGGCGGGCTCGCAGCTTGTTGCGGTTTCCGCCTTTACCGACGCTCCGCAAGCCAAGGAGCTGCCGCGCGTTGCCGATTCGAGCAGCGTCGATTCGGAGGCAATCCTGGGCCTGCGGCCCGGCGTCGTCATCGCTATTCCGGCACAGGAACGCTTAATCCAACCGCTGCTGCGCGCGCACGTGCGTGTGGTCCTCCTTGCGGATGATTCGTATGGCGAGATATTCGAGAACTTGCAAACGATCGGTACGCTCACTGGGCGCCGCCGAGAAGCAGGCGTGACGATCGCGCGCCTGCGCCTACAGACCGCCCGACTGCACGCTCGAACGAAGAGGTATCTGCGCCATCCTAGCGTTTTCGTCGTGCTCGGCGGCAGCCCGATTTGGACCGCGGGCTCCGACTCGTACATCACGACGCTGGTGGCGCTCGCCGGCGGCACGAATGCGGCAAGTGACCTGCGCGCCGCCTACGGTCAATACAGTGCCGAGGCGCTCGTGCGCCGTCAGCCCGATCTGCTCGTAGCCGATGCGGCGACGCATCTCGGATCCATGCTAGATCGGGAGCCATGGCGCAGTCTTCGCGCCGTACGTTTGGGTCGCGTATACTCGATCGATCCCGACCTCATCGAACGTCCCGGGCCCTCGTACAATAAAGGCCTGAAGTGGCTCGTCGATCGCTTGATGCCGTTGGCAGTGGCGACGCCATGAAACAGGCCGCTCTCGTCGTCGCCGTCGAGACGCGTGCTGGCGCGCACCCCATCGAGAGCGAGCTCGCCGAGTTTGAGGCGCTCGCGGAGGCGGCTGGTGCCAAGGTGCTCGACCGCATCGTGCAACGCCGCGCCGCCGTCGATCCGGCGACGCTGGTCGGCAGCGGCAAGGCGCGTGAGATCGCGCAACGCGCCCGCGAGGTTCGCGCGGGTCTTCTCTTGGTGTTCAACGATTTGCGTCCCCGACAGCGTAAGAATCTCGAGAAGAGCGTTCCTTTGCCGATCGTCGATCGCACGATGCTCATTCTCGACGTTTTTGCACGTCACGCGCGCAGCCGAGAGGGCAAACTCCAAGTAGAGCTCGCTCAGCTCCGCCATCGCCAGTCGAACCTGATCGGCGTCGGCGCCGATCTTTCGCGATTGGGTGGCGGCATCGGCACGCGAGGGCCCGGCGAAACGAAACTGGAAGTCGACCGCCGCCGCATCGGGGAACGTATCAGCGTTCTAAATCGGTTACTCGCCGAAGTTCGCCGCCAGCGCGCAGTGCGGCGGTCTTCGCTCCATCGCGAGCGTCTCGTTGCGCTCGTCGGATACACCAACGTGGGAAAGACTTCGCTGCTCAATGCATTGGCTCGCAGCAACGCCTACGTTGCCGACCGTCCGTTTGCGACGCTCGATCCGACGATTCGGCGCGCTTACCTCAAACCGGGTACCTACGTTCGCCTCGCGGATACGGTAGGCTTCATCACGGATCTTCCCAAAGACCTCGTAAATGCCTTTCGCGCGACGCTGGAGGAGCTGCGCGACGCCGACCTCCTTCTTCACGTGCTCGACGCCAGCAACCCACAATGGACCAGGCAGCGCCGCGCGGTCGAAACGATTCTGCAGGAGCTGGAGCTGGAACGCACCCCGCGGCTTTGCGTTTTTAACAAATGCGATCTTTCCGTGACCGAAGCGCCGGACGAGCCGAGGGCCTTGTGTGTGAGCGCGAGGACCGGAGCGGGCCTTGATTCGTTGCGCGCCGCGTTGAGCAAGCGCCTTACATGAGGGTATCGAAGGCAACTCGTATCGCGGCGCTCGCGTTTTTGGGCGCCTCGGCCTGCGGCCACAACGCCGACGACGCCGTCGTGGCCTCGGTGCATCGTCTGCGACCGGCGGTCGTACTCTTGTCGATGCGCGTTGCGCCGGAGAATAAGAAGGATCGCTATGACGACGCGTATGCTACCGGCTTCGTCGTGGCTTCGGGCTCGTGGGGAAGCGACATCCTTACGGTTGAGCATGCCATCGACGGTGCGTGGGATCTGCGCATTACCATTGCAAACCGCTGGAAAGCGCCTGCGCGAGTCGTCGCATCGAGTGAAGATCTCGATCTCGCGTTGCTTCGCACGCCGCGCCGGCAGCTTTCGACCATTGAGCTCGGTTCGTCGTCGCATCTTCCAGACGACGTGGGACGGGAAGTGGCGTTGCTGGGCTATCCGGTGCCCGACGAGTTCGACGACGAAGGCCTTGGGCTAGCGACTTCCCTGAACACCGGGCGCCTTTCCTCGATACGAAAGGACGCCTTGGAGGTGACGCTGTCGATCGTACCGGGTGAGAGCGGCGCGCCGGTTTTTATCGCCGCTACCGGTGAAGTCGTCGGCGTTGCCGAGTCACGTTTTGACGAAGAGCGCAGCATCGGTTTCGCATTGCCAATCAACGACGTTAAGAAGTTCCTTCACCGCTACGATCGAGGTCACGGATTTTGAATTCACCGTGTGCCGAAACGTTGATGGTCGAGCGGTCGCCGACCCATTGCAGCGGTGGAATCTCAAAAAAAGTGGCGAGCGCGTTTAGATGCGGTGCATAGCCCGAGCGCAGTTGGAAGAATTGCCTCCATGCTTCGTTGCGGTCTTGCAGCTTGTATCCGGCCGACGCTAAGCGATCGCACGCGTGCTCGAACTCCTGACGCTCGATGCCGGCGCTTCCCTCCGCGATACCGACGCGAAAATACCTTGAAAGATCGCGTGTGGCATGGCGGCCAACGCTGTAAAAAATGCCGGCCTGTCCGGCGCGAACACCCTTAATCGTCGTCATGATGAGCGTCGCCGCGTCGAGAAGCGTGCCGAGCGTGCCGACCCAAGACTGTTCGTCGTGACTGGAGCGAAAGAACGCGAGTACCGGATAGGCGAGATGACTCTCCATCACGGCGGCGGCCCATCGCTGCGCATCGCTCATCAGCGAGGAGAGATCCTCCTGCGTGTGAGAGTACCCGGCGATCGCGAGCAGATTGACGCCGCTAGGCGGTGTTCCCGCGCGGGCGGCCGTGGTGACCACGAAGGTCTCGCGCTGCTGGAACGAGCCGAAGAGCGCGAAAAGAAAGGCAGTCAAGATCGAAAGAAGCGAAAGCCCGGCAAGGCCGGCAAGTACCGACACGAACCTCGGTAAAGCGGATCGGCCGACGACGTCTCCAAACCCGATCGTCAACAGTGAACTCCCGGCGAAGTAGAGCATCCCTCCGAAGGAGGCATGGCCGGGCGCTATGCCGCCGCGCAATCCCCAGAGAACCAAACCAAAGCCCAGGATCAGCAACGTCACCCAAAGCCCGATTAGTGCTATCAACATAAACGGCGCAAAGACGGCGAGAAAGTCCTCTCGAAGGTCCTCGTTGGCAGCGTAGAGACGCCACGCGAGCCTCGGCCACGTGTACCATGCCAACCGCCAGGCCAAGAAGCTGACGCGATAGCGCCGAGCCGTGGCACGCGGCATAACGACCGCCGCAAAGACGTCGCTCAACGTCAGTATGATGACGACGATGCCTATGGCAATGCTCGAGATATTTAGCAACAGCATGTCGTCGGCGAAGCCTTCGCCGGAACGGGGCGGTATGCCGCTTGAATCGAATGGCGCGAAGCGATGGCGGTTGTGATCGTTGCCGGGCCGGTGCATCGGGGCCCCGATCGTGGCTGAGGCTCTGGTTCTCGTCACGTTTCTCGCAGCGGTCGTCGTGCTCACCGTAGCAGCAAGGCGCTTGCGAGTTCCGTATCCGGTCGCGTTCGTCATTGGCGGAATCGCGCTTGCCTTTACGCGACACTTGCCGCGTCCTCACGTCGACCCCGACCTGATTATGCTGCTCCTCGTTCCACCGCTTCTGTACAGCGCCGCATGGTCCACGGACTGGCTCGAGCTGAAGCGGAATGCTCGACCGGTCACCCTCCACGCCGTCGGTTTGGTGATCTTCACCATGGTTGTCGTAGCGGTCGTCGTTCATGAAATTGTCCCGGATTTTACTTGGCCGCTGGCCTTCACGCTGGGTGCGATCGTTTCGCCGCCGGACGCAGTCGCCTCTGAGGCGATCTTCGAGCGGTTAGCCATTCCTCGGCGCCTTGCCGCGATCGTGAACGGGGAGTGTCTGATGAACGACGCGACGGCGCTGGTCCTCTATCGGTTTGCACTGGCCGCGGCAATTACGGGAACGTTTTCACTGGCAAGGGCAAGTGTGGCTTTCGTCTTCGTCGCCGTTGGCGGAATCGCTGTGGGTGTATCGATCGCATTCCTGCTCGAAGGTTTCCTTCGCTATATCGCACGCTTCGGTTTTGCGGACGCGACGATCGCGAGCGTCGTGTTTCTGCTGGCGCCGTTCGCCGCCTACTTGCCGGCAGAAGCGCTGCACGTTTCGGGCGTGTTGGCGGCGGTATCGGCGGGCATTGCGCTGAGCCGGCGTTCGACGAGCTTCATCGACTCCGAGACGCGGGTGCTCGGTGCGTCGGTTTGGAGACTGCTTACGTATGTGCTGAACGCATTCGCGTTTCTGCTGATCGGCTTGGAACTGCCGTCGATCATCGAGACGCTCGTGCCGCACGTTCGCGACTATGCGCTCTACGGCTTGCTCGTGAGCGCGACCGTGATTCTGGTGCGCATCGCCTGGATATTTCCGGCGACTTATCTATCGGGGCTTTTGAGCAAGCGGTTGGGCACCGTAGAGCCCAGTATGCCCTGGCAACAGATGGCGGTACTATCGTGGGCCGGCATGCGCGGAATCATCTCGCTCGCGATAGCGTTAGCGTTGCCGTACACGCTAGGCGATCAGCCTTTTCCGCAACGCAGTGTAACGATTTTCTTTACCTTCTGCGTGATTTTCGTGACTCTCGTGCTGCAGGGTCTCACGCTGGGTCCACTGATAGAGTGGCTCGGCGTGACGGAGACGAGCCGCAGTCGTCGCCGCGAAACGACGTTGCGCATACGAGCACTCGAGGCCGGTATCGCGCGGCTGCGCGACTACGAAGCGCGTCGCACGGCTCCGCTCGAGCGAGAGATCGCCGACCGAATCCTCGAAGAATATCGTCCAGCGCATCGACGTCCTGCGCGGCAAGGCTGCCAAGGACGAAAACGATGAAGCGAAGGAGAGCCGCCGTCGACCGTCGCCTACAAAAAGAAGCGCTGGCGGCAGAGCGTCGAGCGATCCTCGCAGATGCGCTCGGCCGGCGAAATTCCCGACGAGATCTATCGCTCGATCGAATACGATCTCGACCTTGCGACGCTTCAATTGAGCTAGCGGCTAGGCACCGCGTTGGGCGTCGCGGTGCCGGCCCAGCCGAGGGCGCCGCAGCCGGACCGGCAGCGGGGCTCGCGCTTGGAAGGCGCGGCCGACGCCGTCGGCGAGGCCCGTGGCGTCGGCGTCGGGGGCGGCGCCAGCGTCGGCTTGTCCGGCCGGGTACGTCAGCGGAACGAGCCGGATGTAGCCGATCGAGACGCGTTCTATCTTTGACGATCGTCGTGTCGGCGGTCGCCGGTCGTGTAGCCCGGGGCGCGGGCAGTAACCGTTTGATCGCCGGCACGGCGCGTAAACGAAACGCGCCGCGTTGCGTCGGCGCGCGTCGGTGTAGAGCGAACCGACCGAAAGCAGCGCGTTTGGGATCGGACGGTTCGTCATCGCATCCAGCACGCGTCCGGCTACCTGGCCGAAATCTTGCACGCCGACGACGTTGGGCGGCGGCGAGCAGCCATCGCCGAGGGCGAAGAGCAGGAGCATTCCCAAAATCGACGTATCGCATGATCGAATCGTAGGTCAAGAGAGCGGCACGCCCCCCCGGTCCAAACGTCTGCGGTTCACCCGCCAATGACGTACACAAGGTATGCTCGGGGCTTGTGAAAACTTTCACAAGCGATGAATCCGTACGCGCCGGTCGCAATCTACCTCTGCGTCGCGGTTGCGGCGGCGCTGCTTTTCACCTACTTCCGGGACTTCTGGCCCGCGCCAAGCCCAATCGCTCATAAACGCGAAGCCTACGAGTGCGGCGTCGAGCCGACCTCGCCCGTAGCCGGGCGCTTTCCAGTCCGGTTTTATCTGATTGCGATGCTGTTCGTCATTTTCGACGTTGAAGCGGCGTCGTTCTATCCGTGGGCCGTGCAGATGCACGCGCTGCGCGTCTTCGGCCTGCTTGAGATGGTCATCTTCATCGTCGTACTCGGCAATCGGCTACGCGTACGTATGGAAGAAGGGCGGCTTCGTATGGCGGTAAGTCCCGGCCATTTTATGCTCGCCCGTCTTGACGACGTCGCACGCTGGGCGCAGAGCTCCTCGGTCTGGCCGCTCACGATGGGATTGGCCTGTTGCGCGATCGAGATGATGAGCGTCACCGCGCCGGAGTACGACATCGCGCGGCTAGGTTCCGAAGTCTTTCGCAGTTCGCCGCGCCAAGCCGACCTGATGATCGTCTCCGGCCGCGTCGCGCAGAAAATGGCGCCGGTCGTCAAGCGCTTGTACGATCAGATGGCCGATCCCAAGTGGGTCATCTCGATGGGTGCGTGTGCGAGTTCGGGCGGCATCTTCGACAACTACGCCATCATTCAAGGAATCGACACGATCATGCCGGTCGACGTCTACGTTCCCGGCTGCCCGCCGACGCCCGACGGTCTGCTTTACGCAGTCAATCTGATTCAGCAGCAGATCCGTGAAGGCGGTCGCGGTGGCATCCTGGCGCGAGCCTAAGTTTTCAACTTCGAGAGTGCACCGTGCCTAGCACGCAAACTCCGCCGATCGCCGGCGCTGCGATCGATCCACCGAGCCTGCGTCCGCCGATCGACGATGCCTTATCGAGCGCGTCGAGCCGCCGGCAGCTGCGCGCGCGCCTCGAAGCACTCAAAAACGATGGCTATGCGATGCTTCTCGATCTCGGCGCCGTCGATTACCTTGCGCGCAAGCCGCGATTCGACGTCGTCTATCATTTGCTGCATCTGGCTGCAAAGAAAGCAACGGTCGCGCAGGTCGGAACGCCGGCCAGGCTGCGCGTTCTCTGCGGCGTGGACGAGCGACGAACCGCTTGCCATCGGTGATGGATTTGTGGAAGTCGGCCGATTGGGCCGAGCGCGAAGTCTACGATCTGTTTGGGATCGTGTTCGAAGGACACGCCGACTTGCGGCGCATTCAGATGCCGTACGACTGGGAAGGCCATCCGCTGCGCAAAGATTATCCCATGCGCGGCCCGGCGCCGGAGCGCGCGCCGCGTCCCGAGCTTCGCAAACAAAAGCAACGTCGTGGCCGGCACGCCGCCGTCCGGGCGCACGCTCGAGGCGTTGCAAGAAGAAGTAAAGCGAGCTCGCGAGTCATGACTGTCTTACGCCAAGCCGCTCTCGCCCGACATCGTCAGTCAGACCGGCAACACGATGGTGCTCTCGATGGGCCCGCAGCATCCATCGACGCATGGCGTCTTGCAGATCATGCTCGAGATCGAGGGCGAGACCGTCGTCAAGGCCGAGCCCGAGATCGGATACCTGCACACCGGTATCGAGAAGACCGCCGAAGGTCTCTTCTGGACGCAGGCGCAGACGGTCGATCGAACGCATGGATTATCTGGCGCCGGAGTCGAACGCGCTCTGCTACGCGCTCGGCGTGGAAAAGCTGCTCGGCATTACCGATCGCATTCCGCAACGCGCGCAGGTCATTCGCGTCTTACTGATGGAGCTGACGCGCATCGCGTCGCATTGCGTATGGCTCGGCACGCACGGCATCGATCTCGGCGCCCTCTCCATTTTCTTTTACACGTTCGATCTGCGCGAAAATATCCTGGACCTCCAGGAATCGTCGGGCGGCGCGCGCATGCACCCGAACTACGTACGCGTCGGCGGTCTCAACGGTGATCTCCCGGAAGGCTATTTCGGCAAGCTCGACGCGCTTATCGAAAAATTCCCGGGCGGATGCGCGAACTGCGCGGCTTGCTGCAAGCGAACCCGATCTTTCAAGACCGCACGATCGACGTCGGCGCGTTGAGCCTCGAAGAGGCGATCGCGTGGGGCGTCACGGGACCGAGCCTGCGAGCGAGCGGCATCGCGTACGACGTGCGCCGAGCCTTTCCGTACACCGGGTACGAGACGTACGACTTCGACGTGCCGACGCGCGACGAAGGCGACGCCTACGCTCGCTTTCTTGGTGCGGCTCGATGAGATGGACCAGTCGATGCGCATCATCGAGCAGGCGCGCCGGCGGCTCGATACAGCCGGGTCCGGTGATGATCGACGATCCGAAGGTTGCATTACCGCCCAAAGAGACGATCGCGCTCTCGATGGAAGCGCTGATCCATCACTTCAAGCTTATCAGCGAAGGTTTTCGCGTTCCGCCGGGCGACGTCTATCAGGCGATCGAATCGCCGCGCGGCGAGCTCGGCTATTACATCGTCAGCAACGGCGAGAACCGCCCGTATCGCATCCGCACGCGTCCGCCCGAGCCTGTACAATCTTCAGTCGCTCAAAGGCATTGCTCCCGGTAACCTCATCGCCGATCTCGTCGTGATGATCGGTTCTCTAGACCCGGTCTTTGGCGAAGTGGACCGATGATTTTCTTTCGCTCGGGCGCACGACATAGCGGCTCGGGGACGCTCGCTTTTTCGCGTCCTGCGAAAAAGCTGCTCGCCTCGTCGTCGCTCTCGCCCTCCAGGCTCCGCTCCTCCCTTCACACGCCCCTCACCGCCACGTCGTGCGCCCTCGCTGCGAAATCATCGGTTGCGCAGACGGATGGGCGGATGCGACGAGCGGCTCCGAGGCGTCACGTCGAGCGTCGACGCATGACCGAGCGAGAAAAAAACTTTTCGGTGTTGCTCGAGCGGCTGCGACCGCAGTGCGAAGCGATCGTCGCGCGGTACGAGGAGAAGCGGTCGGCGCTTCTGCCGATCATGCATCTGTTTCAGCAGCACGAAGGCTTCGTGAGCCCGCAGGCGATGGCAGCCGCGGCGGAGATGCTCGAGATCACACCCGCCGAAGTAGAGGGAGCGGTTTCGTTCTATACGCTGCTCTATCGTCGGCCGGTTGGAAAATATATGCTGCAGGTTTGTCGCGGGCTGGCTTGCGCCATCAACGGCGCCGAGGACATCATGGCGTACTTTCGAGAGAAGCTCGGCATCGGGCACCTTCAAACGACCGAGGATGGGCTCTTCTCGTACGAAGAGGTCGAATGTCTGGCGGCCTGCGATCGCGCGACGTGCATGGAAGTCAACCTCGAGTTCGTTTACGATCTGACGCCGCAGAAGATCGACGAGATGCTCGATGCGATGCGTGCCGGGTACCTACGGCGTTGCGCCGATGGCACAGACAGAATCTCCCGGAGCATACGTGGGCGATCGCGCAAGACGCTCAGATCGCCACGGGCAGAAATCGCGAGGCGCCGACGGCGTGCCGCAGCCCAAACAACGCCGGCGGCGTCGGCGACAAGAGCGGCATCATCATGTTGGATCACATCATCGCGCGCAACGTTCGATCCTTCGCGGGCACGACCGAACGAGCGGTCGTCGATTCGCGCGCGGTCGTCGAAAACGTCGACGAAGAAGGCGCCCGTGCCGGTCACTAAAATTCTGACGGCCGGCATCGGCGAGGTCGACATGCGCGGCATCGATGCCTATCGCCAGCGCGGCGGCTACCAGCAGTGGGAGCGCGCGGTGCGCGAGTTGCAGCCGGTCGACGTGCTGGACCTTGCAGAAAAATCGGGGCTGCGCGGGCGTGGCGGCGCCGGCTTTCCGACCGGTCGAAAATGGTCGTTCCTGCCGAAGGACAAGTACCCGCGCTACCTCGTCTGCAACTGCGACGAAGCCGAGCCGGGCACGTTCAAAGACCACATGCTGCTCGAGGCGACGCCGCATCTTGATCATCGAAGGGATGCTGATCGGTGCCTACGGCATCGCATCTCATCACGCATTCATCTATATTCGCGGTGAGTTCAAGCGCGGTTATGACATTTTTTGCGCGGCGCTCGACGAGGCGCGGCAGGCGGGTTACGTCGGACAAAATATTTTCGGCAGCGGCTACGATCTGGAGGTTACGGTGCACCGCGGAGCGGGAGCGTACATCTGCGGCGAGGAGACCGGGCTGCTCAACTCGCTCGAGGGCAAGCGCGGCGAGCCGCGTCTGAAGCCGCCCTTCCCGGCCGTCGAAGGCCTCTATCGAATGCCGACCGTCGTCAACAACGTCGAGACGCTCGCCTATCTCGTTCCGATCCTCGAACGCGGCGCGCAATGGTTTGCATCGGCCGGCACGGAGCGCAGCAAAGGTTATAAGATCGTTTCCGTTTCTGGGCACGTGCAAAACGCCCGGCAACTACGAGGTCGCGCTCGGAACGACGGTGCGGCGAAATCATCGATTTGGCGGGCGGCCTGCGTCCCGGACGAAAGTTCATGGCGGTCCAGCCGGGCGGCGGCTCGTCGGCATGCATCTTCGAGGAGCATCTCGATTGGCCTTACGATTACGAAAGCATGACGAAGGCAGGTTCGATGCTCGGTTCGGGCGCGTTCGTCGTGTTCGACGATACCACGGATTTCGTCAAGGCGGCCTACAATTTGGTTCGATTTTTTGCTCATGAATCGTGCGGGCAATGCACGCCCTGCCGCGAGGGCAGCAGCTGGATGGAACGCGTGCTCGAGCGCCTCGTGCACCGTCGCGGCGTTCCGGGCGACTATGAAATGCTCTTACGCATTTCGGGCGCCATTACCGGCTTGAATCTTTGCGCGCTCGGTGATTCGATCGAGCCCTTTCTCAAATCGGTGATGCTACGGTTTCCCGAACAGTTCAAAGCGCGAATCGTTGCGGCGCAGGCGCCGCTCCCGGCATGAGCGCTCCGTTGCTCGCGCCGACCGCCGAGATGGTGCATATCACTATCGACGGCGTGCCGGTGACGGTCCCGAAAGGCACGCTTCTCGTCGAGGCGGCCAAGACGATCAAGCAGCAAATACCGATCTACTGCTATCACACGAAGTTGGGGCCGGCCGGACTCTGCCGCATCTGCCTGGTAGAGATCGAAGGCATGCCGAAACTCCAAATCGCTTGTAATACCGCTGCGACTGACGGCATGGTGGTCCGAACGAGCGGCGAGCCCGTGGAGGCGGCGCGGGCGGCGGTGCTCGAGCTCTTTCTCGTCAATCATCCGTTGGATTGCCCCATCTGCGACAAAGGCGGAGAATGCGACCTGCAAGATTACGCGATGGCGTACGCTCGCGGCACTTCCGACGTTGCCGACCCGAAGCTCGCCAAGCCCAAAGCGGTCGATTTAGGACCGACGATCGTGCTCGACGAGGAGCGCTGCATCGTCTGTCAGCGCTGCGTGCGGTTCGACGACATCATTGCCGACGAGCGGCAGCTCGTCGTCAAAGACCGTGGTGCCCGCGACATCATCGCGACCGCGACGGGCGTCGAATACCGGCATAACTTTACGGGCAACGTTACCGAGATATGCCCGGTCGGCGCGCTTACATCGAAGACCTACCGCTTCAAGTCGCGTCCGTGGGATTTGAATCGCACGCAAACGACCTGCACGCAATGCGCCGTCGGCTGCCAGCAGTACGCCGACGTACGCCACGGCACGCTGCTGCGGACGATGCTCGTGGAAGACGACGCGATATCGGACGGTTGGCTCTGCGACCGTGGGCGCTACAACATCGGTTTCTACGAGTCGCCGGATCGGATCACGCAGCCGCTCTACCGCAAGGATGGAGGCTTCGTGCAGATCGGTTGGGACGATGCGTGCATCTTGTGGGCGAAGGCGATTCGCGAGGCGATCGCGGCCCGCGGTCCTGCGAGCGTCGGCGCCATCGGCGGCGGCCGGCTCACCAACGAAGAAAGCCTTCGTCCTGCAGCACGTTTTCCGATCGGTCGGTGTTACGAATCTGGACTGGCGTGCCGGCAGCCAGCGTCAGGCGACGCCCGGCGCAAGCGGTGCGCCGCTGGAGCACATCGATCGCGCGCAGGCCATCGTGATTGTGGGCGAATCGCCCGCAGAGCGCGCTCCGGTTTTTTGGCTGCGCGTACGTAAAGCCCAGCGCAACGGCGCGAAGTTCGTGCAGGCGCGCGACCGCGCGCGATGCGCGCGATGCGATCGGCGAGGCGTCGCGCGTTGCGTTGATTTGGGACGGTGTAGATCTCGAGCTTGGGCGCAGCTACGCGCAAGCGTTCAGCGGCGTCGCCAACGTATCGACCTACATTACGAGCGAACAAGCAAACGCGCGCGGGGCCGAAGCGATGGGGATGCTTCCCGGCGGCGGCCCGGGTTATGTCACCGTCGAGGCTGGACTTGATGCTTATGCCATGCTCGATGCGGCCCGAGCGGGCGATCTGGACGTGCTGTCGATCTTCGGCGCCAATCCGGCTCGCAACGCAGTCGATTCCAAGGCCGCCTCCGAAGCGCTCGAAAAAGTTCCGTTTCTGGTCACCAGCGAACTCTTCATGACTGAAACGGCGCAGCGCGCGACGCTGGTCTTACCGGCCAAAGGTGCGTTTGAGAAGAACGGTACGACGATTGCTCTGAGCGGCGACCTTCTGCCGGTGAACGCCTCCTTAGGAGCCCCCGACTTCGTGCGCTCGGATCTCGCAATGCTGCTCGGCCTCGCCGAGCAGCTCGGCGTCGCGGTGATGCCGGCCGAAGAACTCCATCGAACGATCGTCGCGCTCGTCGCGAAGCCAAAGCCGCAGTTTACTTTCGGCGACCAGCGCTTCGAACCGAATCGTGTCGCGCCCAGCTCCGCCGAAGGCACCCCCATCCTGTCCGGCGGAGGAACGTGGTTGCACGATCCGTGGCTGGCAGAGATGAGAGCCTAGAAGATGCCGTGGTGGCTGATCGTCCTGGTCAAATCCGCGATACTGCTGCTCGTTGTGGTGACGGCGTTTGCCTATGCCATGCTCGTCGAGCGCAAGATCTTGGGCTGGATGCAGTTACGGCCCGGCCCCAACCGCGTCGGACCGTGGGGTTTGTTGCAGCCGGCCGCCGACGCCGCAAAGCTAATGCTCAAGGAAGACCTCACTCCGGAAACCGCCGATCCGCTGCTCTATAAGCTCGCGCCGTTTATCTCACTGCTGACCGCTTTTGCGGTGTACGCGGTGATCCCGTTCGGCGCATCGGCCTCGGGCGGGACCTGGGCGATCGGCAACGTCAACGCCGGCATCCTCTTCATTCTGGCGATCTCTTCGCTTGGCGTCTATGGGATTTGTTTGGGCGGCTGGGCGTCGGGATCGAAGTATCCGCTCTTGGGAAGCGTCCGTTCGACGGCGCAGATGATCAGCTACGAGCTCGCGATGTCGCTGTCGTTGATCGGCGTGCTGCTCCTGGCGGGGACAACCTCCCTCGACGGTATCGTCAACGCGCAGGCGCGCTGGTGGTTCGTTCTGCCGCAGTTTGTCGGGTGCATCATCTACGTCATTACTGCCATCGCGGAGACGAACCGAGCACCGTTCGATCTGGTCGAGGCCGAAACCGAGCTCGTAGCCGGCTTTCATACGGAGTACTCCGGCTTGCGGTTCGGACTCTTTTTCATCGCCGAGTACGTTAACATGCTGACGGTATCGTGCATAGCGACGCTCCTATTTTTTGGCGGATGGAATGCGCCGTTCGGCGCAACGGCGATTCCCGGCGTGGTATGGTTTGTCATTAAGGTCGCCTGCTTTATGTTTTTCTATATGTGGCTGCGCGCAACGCTGCCGCGACTGCGCTACGATCGCCTCATGGGCTTTGGGTGGAAGGTGCTGCTGCCCGTTGCGACGCTGAACGTAGTCGTGACGGCGATCGTCGTCGCGTACAAAGGTTGAGACGGCAAATGGCTTCGCGTAAGCGCCTCTACAACGTCTCCGCGATTCTCAAAGGATTGTCGATCACATTCGGCTTTATGTTCCGCAAGCGGCCGACCATTCAGTATCCCTCGCGCAAGAAGCAGCACGCGCCCCGATTTCACGGCCTTCATGAGCTGCGCCGCTACGCCGACGGCAAGGAGCGATGCATCGGATGCGAACTTTGCTCGAGCGTCTGTCCAGCTAACGCGATCACGGTGATCGGCGCGGAAAATTCGCCCCAGCATCGCCGTTCGCCCGGAGAGCGTTACGCCGCGCGCTACGAGATCGACGAGTTACGCTGCATCTTCTGCGGGATGTGCGAAGAGGCTTGTCCAACCGACGCGATCGTCCTCACGCCACGCTTCGAGATGTCCGACTATCGGCGGGGCTCGTTCATCTACGACAAGGATCGGCTGTTGGTGCCACCCGAGGCGGGGGTCGGAACGCCGCCCGACGACCGGCCCGGGGGCATCCCGGGCGACCTCGGGCGTCTCGCGGAGATCAAATCTACGACCGACGTTGAGGCCGGCTATCCCGCTACGTGGCGCGGGGAAGTGCTGCTGAAGCAGCGCAAGGGCCTGACGCTCATTCACGACGCGCCGCCGGGCGGCGCGCTTGAGAACGAGAGAACGTGATCGAGTTTTGGATATTGGCGACGGTCCTCGTTGCCAGCGCCGTCTGGACGATCGCCGCGAGCAAGCCCGTCTATAGCGTCGTCGCGCTTTTGCTCAACTTTGCCGCTCTCGCCGTTTTCTACGTTACCTTGTCGGCAGAGTTCCTCGCAGTCATACAGATCATCGTCTACTCCGGGGCCATCTTGGTGCTCTTCGTTTTCGTCATCGCGCTGCTGAGCAGCGGCGTCTCGCCGTTCGCGACCGGAACGAATCGGTTGCCCAGAATTTGGCTGCCGGCCGGCATCGTCGTGTTGGCCGCGCTCGGCTTTTTGGTCTATGCGCTCTCCAAGGCGACAGGCTTTCCGCCGCGCCCAACCAGCCCGGCCGGAGCAGCAAACGTCTTCGGAAGCGTTGCGGACTTTGGCACGGCGCTCTTTACCGTGCAGCTTCTGCCGTTTGAGGTCACGGCGCTTGATCTTGATGGTAGCGGTCATCGGGGTCGTTACGCTGGGCGGCGAGGAGACGCGCGAGGTCGCACCCCCCGGGCATGAGGCTCGGGTCGACCGCTCGATGCGCGAGGCAATTCTGAGGGAGGGCGGCGATTGATGGCCGTCTCGCTCGACCATTATATCGGACTTGCTGCAGTCATGTTTTTCACCGGTGTCATCGGCGTCATCGTCCGGCGCAACCCACTGGTCATGCTAATGAGCATCGAGCTGATGTTCAACGCCGCTAACCTGCTGTTCATCGCATTCGCCCGCGCGTGGCTGCAGAACGCCGGCCAAATCTTCGCTTTTCTCGTCATCACCGTCGCGGCCGCGGAGGCGGCAATCGGGCTTGCGATCATCGTGACGACCTTCCGTCCGGAAAAGTACGTCGACGTCGACGAGGTGAGGGCGTTGCATGGCTAAGGTAGACGTGTTATCGCCTGGTACCGCACGATAAACATGCGGGGAGGCAAGCCTGATGCACCACCTGCTCGGCGTGAGCGGGAGTTATCCGCTCTTGGTTGCGTTGTGGCTGCTGCCGCTTGCCGGTGCGATAATTTGTTGGGTGTTCGGGCCGCAGCTTCGTACGGCTTCCGGTTGGCTTGCGTCGGCATTAGTCGGTGTGTCGTTCGTTTTGGCGGCACTCTCCTGGCGCGATGGGACGCAGAGCGTCGGTGGCGCGCTGGGCGCGAATCAGCCGCTCCTGTCGTGGATGCCGGGCTTCGATTTCGGTCTCTTACTCGATCCGCTCTCGCTGCTGTGGACGTTCATCATCACCGGTGTGGGCTTTTTGATCGTCTTCTACTCGATTGGATACATGGAGGGCGATCGCGCGTTTGCGCGTTTCTTTGCGTACATGAGCTTCTTCGTCTTTGCGATGCTGACGCTCGTGCTCTCCGATAACTTCGTAGGACTGCTCGTGGGCTGGGGCCTCGTCGGTTTGGCCTCGTACTTCCTCATAGGATTTTGGTTCGAGCGGCCTTCCGCCGTGGCAGCGGCGCGCAAAGCGTTCGTCATCAACGTCGTGGGAGACGTCGGCATGATGTTCGCTATCTTCCTGATCTTCGCCAACGTCCACGCGGTCGGTTTCGGAGACGTCTTTGCGGCGGCCGGCAACTTCAGCTCGGCGCTGCTGTTGGGGATATGCGTGGCGCTCTTCATCGGCGCCGCGGCGAAATCGGCGCAGGTTCCGCTGCACACCTGGTTACCCGACGCAATGGAAGGACCGACTCCCGTCTCGGCGCTGATTCATGCTGCGACGATGGTAACCGCGGGCGTCTATCTCGTCGCACGCTGCGCGCCGCTGTGGAACCACAATTCGCAAGCGCAACTTCTGGTCGGAACGGTCGGCGGCGTCACTGCGCTCCTGGGCGCGATTCTCGGCACCGCACAATGGGACATCAAACGAATTCTTGCCTACTCGACGATGTCCCAAATCGGTTATATGATCATGGGTGTCGGAGTCGGCGCGTACGAGGGCGGCGTCGCTCACTTCTTCACGCACGCGTTTTTCAAGGCCCAGCTCTTCCTCGGCGCCGGACTCGTCATCCACGCCCTGTCGAACGAACAGGACGTTCGGCGGATGGGCGGCCTATGGAAGAAGATGCCGTTCGCGTTCTGGGCGATGCTCGCCGGCGTCTTTTCGATTTGCGGCGTTCCCGGGTTCAGTGGTTTCTTTTCAAAAGACCAAGTCATCTACGGCGCCTTACAGCATGGCCATCCCTGGCTCTACGCAGTCGGCATACTCACCGCCGGAGTCACGGCCTACTACATGTTCCGTCTGCTCTTCCTTGCGTTCTTCGGCGAGTATCGCGGCGATCTCGACACCGGACATCTGCACGCTCCCGGGTGGATTATGAACGCGCCGGTCGCAATCTTGGTCGTTCCAACGGTCGCAGTTGGGGGAGCGCTGATGTCGAGCGGTCCAACCTCGCCCTGGGCAGGTTTTTTTGCACCGCTCTTCGGGCAGCAAATCGCGCCCGTTCCAGCCGCAGGGCCTCCGGCGATCTCGGAAGGCGTCACCTCGGGAATTGTCTTCGCGCTGGTCCTGAGTGGATTCGTGATAGCGTGGTTGCGGTATGCGACTCGTCGCGCTACCCATAACGCAGTCGAGCGCCTCCGGCGCGAGACCCTGCGCATGCCGGCCGTTCTGACGAATCTTTTCTACGTGGACGCGGCGATCGACCTGATCTTCGTGCGCGGGGCGCAGATGCTCGGTGCGTTCTTCGGACGTTTCCTCGACCCACACATATTCGACGGAGCAGTGCGCGAGGTCGTCTATTGGGCGCGCTGGCTTGGTGCGCTCGTTCGATCGTTTCAAACGGGACTGGTGCGGGCCTACGCGCTGGTTCTCGTCTTCGGGGCCGCGTGTTTCATCGCGTACTATGCATTTGCGGCCGGAGTCGCTCGCTAGTGGTGCTCGTTCTCGCGACGATCCTGGTTCCGATCATTGCTGGCGGGCTGCTCTTCGCGCTGCCGAGCGCCGACCGCGTGCTGTCTCGCACGATCGGCACGGGCGTAGCGGCGCTAACGTTTGCGATCTTGCTCATGGCACGCCAAGAAGAGTGGAGCGTGCGCTGGCTTTCCCGCCCATTTGCTTCGGCGTTTCATTTCGGGGCAACCCCGATTTCGTTTTGGCTGGCGCTGCTGCTCGCCATCTGCACTGCTTGCGCTATCGCGACTACCCGAGTACCCCGCACGCGCGATTTCGTCGGGCTGATGCTCATGCTCGAAGGAACGATGCTCGGTCTCTTTTTGGCACGCGATCTTCTCGTCTTCGCGCTGTTTTGGGACCTCATGCTCGTTCCGGTTTTCTTCGCGCTCCTCGGGTGGGGCGAGCACCCGGCGACCGCATGGCGTTACTTCATTTATAACTTCGCCGGAGGCTTGACGCTTTTGCTCGCGACCGCGGCGTTCGGAGTGATTTACGGGTCGACGGACGTCATCGGCCGCGGCGGCGCGCACCTGGTCGGGGCTTGGGCGCCATGGATCTTCGCAGGTTTCGCCTTCGCTTTCTTGGTCAAGACGCCGATTTGGCCGCTCCATACCTGGATGCCGCCGACCTACAGCGGGCTGCCGCCGCCGATGGTCGCCGTGGTTTCGGCGGTGCAGTCGAAAGCGGGTCTCTACGGTTTTCTCGTAATTGCTGTCGGATTGCTTCCCGACTACTTGCGCCTCTACGCCAATTTGCTCATGGCGCTGGGCGCAATCTCGCTGATCTATGGCTCGGTGATTGCGCTCGTGCAGAATGATGCCAAACGCCTCGTCGCCTATTCGTCCCTCTCTCACCTCGGACTGATCGTAATTGCGATCGCATCCGGCAACCATATAGCGATCGCGGGCGCACTCGTGTATATCGTTGCGCACGGGCTCTTTTCGGCGGCCCTATTCCTGTTGCTGGGCTATCTCGAAGAACGCGAGGAAACGCGCTCGCTTCTGCGGCTCGGCGGCCTGGGATGGCGCAATCCTCGTCTCGCCGGCGCGCTCTGCATTGCCGCGCTCGCCGCCCTTGGATTACCGGGCCTGGCGGGTTTCGCAGGTGAGCTCGTCATCCTCATCGGCGTTTATCAGGCGGGGTATGTTTGGCCGACGATCGCAGCGCTCGTTGCAATCGTCGTCGCCTCGGCGTATATGATTCGCCTTTATCAAGACCTCATGAATGGACCGGAGGTCGAAGACGTACCCCTGCGGGCCGATCTTACTTGGCTCGAGGCGCTTGCCGTCACACCGCTGCTCGCCGCGCTCGTCCTGCTGGGCGTCTACCCGATTCCGCTTCTACGCCTATGAAATTGCCGTTCACGCACGCCGACTGGTCGGCGATTCTTCCGGTGAGCGTCGTCGCGGTCGCGGGCCTGCTCGTGTTGATCGCAGATTTATTCTCGGGACGTCGCGAGCAACGTTACTTTTCCATCGGCATCGCTTTGCTTGGAACGATCGCGGCCGGGATTCTCTCGGCTCGCCAATTCGGTCACAACTACGACGCATTTTTCGGCGGCTTCATGGTCGGCGGCTTTACCACCGCCTTTCAAGAGATCGTCTTGATCTCGGCCGCAGGCTCCTTGATACTCTATGGCGCGATCGGTCAGCGGGAACGCATCGCCGGCATGACGTCGATCATGCTGTGGAGCGCGTGCGGCGCGATGCTGATGGCCGCAGCCGCAAACCTCATGATGATTTTTCTAGGCCTCGAGCTGCTCTCGCTGGCACTCTATGTACTCTGCGGCGCAGTCGACCGAAAGAGCGCCCGCGAATCGGCGTTGAAGTACCTCATTCTAAGTTCTACGGCGACCGGGTTCTTGATCTTCGGCTCGGCGCTGCTCTTCGGCGCAACGGGCAGCATCAGGCTCGCCGATTTCGTCAACCCCGCGCTCGCTTTGAGTCCGCTTTTCTGGATCGGCGCCGGTATGTTTCTCATCGGTCTGGCGTTCAAACTCAGTCTCGTGCCGTTCCACACCTGGACGCCGGATGTCTTCGAAGGAGCACCGCTCCCCGTCACCGCCTTCATGAGCGTCGCAACGAAGGCTGGAACGCTCGCCGTCTTCGCGCGCTTCATTTATGCGGCGTTACCTTTCGGCATCGCGGATCGGCTCTTGCTCCCGATCTGGATCGTGGCCGGGATTTCTATGATCGCCGGTAACGTCGGCATGCTCGCCCAGCACGATCTGAAGCGGCTGCTGGGTTATTCCGGCGTGGCGCAAGTAGGCTACATTCTCGTCGCGCTCGCCGGCAGTACGCCCCTTGGATTGCGATACGCGCTATACTATCTCACCGCATACGCGTTCATGAATCTCGGCGCGTTTGCAGTGGCCGCCTCGATCTCGGGCGACAGCGAAGAAGGTTCGAACTTGGCCAACTATCGCGCGCTGGCCCGGCGGCGCCCATGGCTTGCCGCGGCCATGACCATCTTCTTGCTCGCGCTGGCCGGCCTGCCGCCGACCGCCGGCTTTCTCGGCAAGATCTTGATCCTGGCAAGCAGCGTCGGAAGCGGATATATCTCGCTGGCCGTGCTGCTGATCGTCGGAACCGCTATCTCGCTCTACGCGTACTCAAAAGTGATTCGCGAAATGTACGCAACCGTCCCCGGCGGCGACGTGCGGGAAGCGCGCCCATTCGTGCCGCTTGCGTGGGCCAGTGCCGCTCTTTGCGCAGTCATCGTCGTCGCGATGGCGTTCTACCCGCTGACCCCGAGCAACGTGCTGCCGTTGGTGCGATAGCAGGGGAAGGCGCCCGTCACGGCACGCTTGGCTGGTGCGCTATAGTACAGTTGAGGTATCTGCCATGATCCGACGTAGCCTTCTCGCGCTTAGCTTGCTGGCTCTTCCCTCGGCGGCAACGTTCGCCATCTGCGGCCCGGCGGCAGCGACGACGGAAAACATCGTACTTCCCACTGAGGACCGGCCGACGGCGGATCAGCAGGCCGCGATTAAGTACACCCGCGAATTGATCGCGGCCGGCGATATTGACGCGGCGGTCTCTGCGCTTGCGAAGTTTGTTGAAAGTCATCCCGGCGCCACGGAAGCGGCGCGCTTTCTCGGGGATCTCTACTATCGTCAAGGACGCTTCGACCGAGCGGAAGCCGTCTATGGGCAACTGCTCGCGCGCGATCCAAAGGACAAGCAGACCCACAACCGCCTCGGCGTTGTCTATGCGACCGAAAATCGCGTCGACGCAGCAATCGTGCAATTCCAAGATGCGTTGCCTGGGACGGATTCAATTCACGACCTGGTCTTGCTCCATTTGCGTAAGGGCGATCTGCCCCAATATCAGGCGGGGATGGTTCGCGAAGCGAACCGTTATCCAAACGAATCGGACATTCAAGAAGAGCTTGGCGAAATTTTCCAAACGCTCCACCGTCCGGACGAGGCGATCGTTTACTTTCGGCGCGCGCTCGATAGTGATGCGAGGTCGGTCGCCGCGTTCAACGGCCTCGGGATGGCCTATCTGGACCTTCACGATCACGCCTCGGCAGCGCAGTATTTGAACGATTGTCTCAACCTCGATCCCACGAACTATGCGTGTCTCGACAACCTCGGCGTGGCAGACATTCAGGCCGCATCATACGACGCCGCTCTTCAA
The DNA here is from genome assembly GCA_963767725.1 of Vulcanimicrobiota bacterium. Lineage (GTDB taxonomy): Bacteria > Vulcanimicrobiota > Vulcanimicrobiia > Vulcanimicrobiales > Vulcanimicrobiaceae > Cybelea. The sequence goes on along the minus strand of CAVYEN010000001.1, from coordinate 132,126 downwards.
ATTCTCAAGCGCGCGCACGGCCTCGAACCCGAGCGACCGGAGGCGCTCGTCAACTTCGGTTACCTTGCCGATCTCCGAGGTGACTGGAAGCGCGCCGTCACGTATTATGTGCAAGCGATTTCGGTCAATCCCTACGTCCCCGAGTCGTACGTCAATTTAGGGATCGATTACGAGCATAACGGTCTCTATACGCTCGCGCAGGCAGCCTTGGTCAAGGGCGTGGCGGCGGCACCGTACGACGGCCGCGTCCGGTATCTCCTCGCGCGCGCCTATGCGGCGCAGGGACAGAGGCAGCTCGCGCTCGCGCAGCTCAAGGCTGCGGCTGCATCCCTCGATCCCGACGTCGCAGAAATTGCCAAAGAAGAATCCGCCCGGCTTATGAAAGCTCCCGCGACCGCCCCTCAATAACTCCAGAAAAAATTAGAGCGCGTTAAGCTACGCTTTGGCGATACAATCGATTTCGACGCGAGCGCCGCGTGGAAGCGCCGCGACGGCGACGGTCGAGCGCGCGGGTTTGGTCATGCCGAAGTACTCTTCGTACACGCCGTTTACAGCCGCAAAATCCTCCATATCGATCAGGAAGATCGTTGTTTTAACCACGTCTGCATAGTGACAACCAGCGGCGCACAGAACTGCGCCGAGGTTCTCGATGACGCGTTTTGCTTGGGCGGCGACGTCACCGGCAACGAGCTCGCCGGTTTGCGGATCGATTGGAATCTGACCGCTGCAATAGAGCTCGCTGCCGCATTGGATCGCTTGGCTGTACGGGCCGATCGGCCGAGGCGCATGCGGCGTCGCGACGTGCTCGAGCCTCATTTTCCTTGCGCGCCACTTAAAGTCGGCTCGGTTTGCGTCATCGTGCCTTTGAAGGCCATCGGAGGCTCTTCGATGCCAAAGTTGTCCGCATACAGCGCGGCGACACGCGCGATATCTTCAGATGTCAGCGGCGGCCCCTCGGGCGCTGCCGCGAACTCGGCCAGCTGAGCGCGATCGTAAATGTTCGGAAGCACCGTCATCACCCGTGGCTCGGCGAGCAGCCAGGCGATTGCGGCTTGGCCTAGCGTTCGATCCGGCCGTTCGAGAAATCGCAGCTGCGCAACTTTCTGCAGGCCGTTGGTCAGCCACTCGTGGGGGCGATGGCGCCGGTGGTCGTTCTTTTCGAAGGTCGTGTGCTCCGTGTAACGTCCCTCGAGCATTCCGCTGGAGTGCGGCACGCGAATCATGTAGCCCGTCTCGGCGCCAACGTCGTATGCAGCGCGGATTTGCTCGTTGCCAGGGTACTGCTCGAGCATGTTCCATATGATTTGCAGGCTAGCGACGTTTCGTTGGCGGACCGCGTTGACGCCTTCGTAAAGCCAGCCGATCGCCGGTCCCAGTGCGACGCCGTACATTCGGATCTTGCCTTCGCGCTTGAAGGATCCGAGCAGCTCCCAAAGAGCGTCGTCTTCGATTTGCGTCATGCGCGCGTTATGCATTTGGTAGATGTCGACGTATTCGGTCCGTAACCGGCGCAGCGACGCCTCGAGCGCCGCACGGACGCAGGTGGGCGAGAAGTCCTGCGGCAACTCCGCCTGCCCTCGTCGCTGTTGGGCGCTGCTCGCTAAATCGTAACCGAACTTCGTCGCGTAAACGACGCGCTCGCGGCGATCGCCGAAGGCTCGTGCGAGCTGCTCTTCGCTGCGGCCGTTGCCATACGTGTCAGCCGCGTCGAAGAACGTTATGCCGAGGTCGTAGGCCTCGTTGAGCATCGCAACCGCTTCGTCGTCGCTCTTTTCTCCCCACCAGCCCGTGGATGTCGTCCAAAGGCCGAAGCCGACCTCGCTGACGGTCACGTCGGTGCCGGGATACGTGCGGTACTTCATGCGCGGGCTTTCTCCATCTGCGCCCCTAACACTCCAGCATGAGCGAACGTCCAAGCGCACTGCGCGACGAGCTCGAAGCCGTTGGAGCCTGGATCCAGCGGTACTTTGATCATCCGGAGTCATATCGCGTCATGCCGGCCGTGCGCCCCGGCGACGTCGTGGCGGCGCTGCCGGCCGAGGCTCCAGAACACGGCGAGGCGTTCGAGAAAATTTTTGCGGATTTCGAACGCATCATCGTGCCCGCAACGACCCATTGGAACCACCCGCGTTTCTTCGCCTACTTCGCGACGAGTGCCGCGCCGGCAGCGATTGCGGCCGAGGCGTTGGTTGCGACGCTCGACGTCAAAGCCATGCTCTGGCGAACTTCGCCGGCTGCCACTGAGCTGGAACAGGTGACGATGCGGTGGCTCGGGCGCCTCCTCGCGTTGCCCGAGCAGTGGACGGGGGTCATCTACGACACGGCGTCGATCGCCGGATTTACTGCGCTTGCCGCCGCCCGCGAGGCGCGTAATCTCGGCATTCGCGAGCACGGCATGGCGGGGCGTTCGCTCCCGGCGTTACGCATTTACATCACGCAAGAAACGCACTCGCACGTGGAAAAGGCCGCCATCGCACTGGGGATCGGGCAGCGCAATGTAGTGCGCGTTGCTTGCGACGGCGCGCTACGCATGTGTCCCGACGACTTGCGAGCGCGCATCGACGCGGACCGTAAAGCCGGTTTGCAGCCGCTGGCGGTTGTCGCGACGGTCGGTACCACGTCGACGACGTCGATCGATCCCGTCCGCGCGGTCGCTGCGGTCGCGCAGGAGTACGGCGTTTGGCTTCACGTCGATGCGGCATATGCCGGAATCGCCGCAATGCTTCCGGAGTTGCGCCACGTGCTCGACGGCGTCGAGGCCGCCGATTCGCTCGTCATCAATCCGCACAAGTGGATGTTCGTTCCCATGGACCTCTCGGTGCTCTTTCTTAAGGATGAAACGATCGTGCGCCGCGCCTTCAGCCTCGTGCCGGAGTATTTGACGTCTCCGGAAGCCGATGTCGTGAACTATATGGATTACGGGTTACAGCTGGGACGGCGCTTTCGCGCGCTCAAACTTTGGTTCGTGCTTCGTCACCTTGGTGCGCAAGGAATACGGCAGAAGCTGCGCGACCACATCGCGCTCGCACAAGAGTTTGCGGGATGGGTCGGGGCGGATTCGCATTGGGAAATCCTCGCCCCGCATCCCTTCTCGGTCGTTTGTTTTCGTTACGCGCCGCCGCGCCTCGATGAAGCGCAGCTCGAGCGGCTTAACGCTTCGATCATCCAAGCGGTGAATGCAACCGGCGAAGTCTTCATTTCCCACACGAAGATCAATGGGCGCTACTCGCTCCGGCTGGCGATCGGCAACCTGCGCACGAAGCGCAGCGACGTCGAGCACGCCTGGCACGCCATAACGAGAGAGGCTTGGCAGTTGCTACCGGGAGCGGTTACACAATGACTTCGACTCCCAATGATGAAATTCGGTAACGATGAGAGACGAGGAACTTCAGGAGTTTGCCGACCGGCAGGTCACGTTGAACTACCGTGGACGAACTTTGACCGGCAAGCTCATCGCAGGCTTCGCTGCCCAAGCGAGCGTCAACGCACCGTACGCCGTCGAGTGGAGCGTTGGGGACCCAGTCTTAGGTACCTACGAGCTGCGCCGAGCAGCAATCGCGGGCGCCGACGCCGTCGATGAAGTACAACTCGTCAACGAGGCGCAACAAGTCGGCGACGAACTCCACGACATGGCAACCGACACGCAGACGCCCGGCTGAGCGTGCCACGGGCCGCGCGGTCAGCGAAGGAGTCCCGACACGACGTTGACGACGAGCGCTAATATAGCCGTGTTGTAGGCGAACGAAATCAGGGCGTGCGCGAGCACGGCGCGGCGAATGCTCTTGGCCGAGACCTGGACGTCGGATACCTGGAACGTCATGCCGATGACGAACGAAAAGTATGCAAGATCGGCGTAGTTCGGCTCGTCGTGTCCCGGGAATTTGAGGCCGCGGTCGCTTTGCTTGTTCCGATCCTTGTCGCGTAGTATAGGTGCGCGTAGCGGAATGAGAAGCTCGTGTGAATCAAAAGCCATCCCAGCACGACCGCTCCAAATCCCAGCGCGTAGAGGGCCGCATCGTGCTTGGGCACGTGATCGTTCGGTTACGGCCGAGTATGGCGAACGCGGCGACGAAGCCGAATGCTACCGCGATAAGCGTCACGATGAAAAGCGCATCTCGACCCGGATCCTGAACCGCGGCGCGGGCTCGCGTTCGCTCGGTCGAGCTTCGCAGCAGAATATTCCAGATGCCAAACCAGCATCGCTATCGCTGCGGCATCATAGCATGCAACGACGCGCACCATTGGCTTGAGCCAGTGCGGCCCAAACGACATCCCCGACGGCGAAGATGCCGGCTGTCGCAAGCGCAATGTAAATCGGCGTAAAAGCGCGTGCCTTCATCGAGCCTAATCAGTACAACCGCAGATATTGATCGCGTTCCCAAGGATGAACTGCGCGACGATAGCGCTCGTACTCCTCCAGCTTTGCGTCGCGGAATGCGTGGTACAGATGATCGCCCAGCGCCGCACGCAAAACCGCATCGGCGTCGAGCTCAGTAATCGCTTGGCGCAGGGATTTTGGCAGCGTGCGGATGCCCTGCTCGCGACGTTCCTTCTCGGTCAATTCGTAGGTCGATCCGACCAGCGCGGGACCCGGCAAGCATGCGACTCGCCACGCCGTCGGCCGCCGCGCCGATCAATACAGCCAGCGCCAGATACGGATTGCAAGCCGGATCGGGGCTGCGCATCTCAACGCGAGCCGGCTTTTGACCGGGCGGAACGCGCACCAGTGCGTTCGCACTGCGCTCGGACCAAACGGCGTAGATGGGAGCATCCCATGCCGCGACCAAACGCTTATACGAGTTGACCGTGGGATTGCAGATCGCTGTCGTTGCGGCTGCGTGGGAGAGCAATCCGCCGACGACGTAGAGCACGGTCTCTTCGTCGCTCGAGTCGTCCAAGCGAAAGTCTGCGTGGAGGCCGCTCCCCGCACAATCGGCGAGCGGCTTGGGCATGAAGGTCGCTTCCAAATCGTACTCGGCGGCGACGTGTTTTGCGATCGTGCGCAGCGTCAGCACGTGGTCGGCCGCGGCGAGCGGATCGTCGTGGGCGACGTCGATCTCGTGCTGTCCCGCACCGTGCTCGTGGTGCGCCGACGCAATCGGAACGCCCATCGCCCGAAGTGCGGCTACGATCGCGTTGCGTGCCTCCTCGCCGCGATCGTTCGCTGAAAAGTCGAAGTACGAGCCGACGTCCGAAGTAACGGTCGACGCAATAACGCCCTCCATTCGCTCGAACAGGTAAAACTCAACTTCCATCGCGACGCGCTGACGCGCCAATGCGGACGCGTCTTCGATGACGCGTCGAAGCGTAGTGCGCGGGCAGCCTTCGAACGGCGATCCATCGGGCATCGCTATATCGCAGATCAGGCGCGCTTCGCAGGCGTCGCCGGCAGCGCGCCACGGATAGATGGCAAACGTCGCCGGGTCCGGCCGCAGCCGCATGTCGAGCTCTTCCCCGCGTACGAAGCCGTCGATGGACCCGCCGTCGAACGTCACTCGCCCGTCGAGCGCGGCCTCGAGCTCCTCGATGGGAATAGAGACGTTTTTGCTCACGCCGAAGATGTCGGCAAATACCAGTCGCACGAAGCGCACGTTCTGCTCGCGGGCAAGTCGTACGACCTCACGCTTTGCCGTGGGCCGGCGCCACTCAGACCGAGTCGTGGAGTTCATCAATTGCAACTGCCAAGCGAAGAGTGAGCTGGTCCTGCGGACTGTCCAGCGAACGCGCGGAAATTTCGCCGATTTGCCGCAGGCGGTAAAACACGGTATGCCGGTGAACGTTGAGCGCCGCCGCCGCCGTCTTGACATTTTGACCGACTCTAAAATAGAGCTTCAGCGTTCGTTCGAGTTCGGTCTGATGTTTCTCGTCGTAATTGCGCAATGGAGCGAGCGCTTCGAACGCAAAGGCGCGCAGGCGCTCCACGTCGGCTCCTTCGTAGAGTAAACGATAGGCGCCCAGCTCCTCATAAGCGGCGACGTAACCGCTTCCGTAGACGCGCCGTCCAATCGTCAGCGCTGCTTGTGCCGCCTCGGCACTTGCGTTGATCGCGAGCAGCGTGTGGACGGTCCCGACGCCGCCGCAAACCCGAAGGTGCGGCTTGCGCCGTGCGGCGTTTTTGGGCAATAAGCTCGCGGCAGTCTTCGCGTTGCTCGCATCGAGCGCGCGCGTGACCGGCACGAAGGCAAGGAGCGCGCCCCCGCGCTCGAGCAATCCGAGATCGGCATCCCCGCACCGAAAAACGTCGGTGGTCAGTGCGCGCAACTCTGCAAGGTCCTCGGGCCCGCGCGGGCCGTCGGTCCGATCGCCCTCGAGCATGACGACGAGATACTGGGGCGCAAGTGTGATGTTGCGCGAGGCGGCGTCTTCGCGAGCCGCCGTCGCGTCGGCAAACGTCCGCGCAAGTGCAGACTCCCAAAAGGTTCCCTTTCGTCCGCGAAGCGTCGCGCCGTCGCGCGCGAGTTCGATTCCGATCGTCGCGGCAGTCAGGCGCAACAAAAGGTCGTTTTCGGATGCCGCGTCGGTGCGCAAGAGCGAGAGCCAGCCCAGTTCCAGATTTCCAACGGTAACCCGTTGCGCTCGCCCCGGCGCGCGCGATTCGACGATACCGCGCGCGCTCGCCGGGATAGGCCCAGCCCCGGCCGTGGCGAGAGGTCGCCATCGATCGTCCTCGAGCAGTACGCCGCCCCTGGCGGCCGCTGCCAGATGCGCCGCGAGGGCTTTTGGACCGCCTCCCGATGCGACGATGCGCGCCAGAGCTTCGGTAAATTCGACGATCTCTTCCGGCGTCACGTTGCGGAGTGGCGCGGACTGTGACGAGCGCGCAAATGAGGCAACTTCTTTGCCACCTCATCGGGCATGATGGCATCGATCGCATCGTCGACCGTGACGATGCCCAGCATTTTTCCGGCATCGTCGACGACCGGCACGGCAAGCAGATCGTACTTCGCGATCGTCGATGCGACGTCGACGGCTGATGCGTTGGGAGCGACCGTTACCAAATCCGTCTCCATGATGCGATCGATGAAGGCCGTCGGCAACGCGAGCAGCAGCGCCCGCAACGAGAGTGCGCCGAGCAGACGATCCTGGCGGTCGACGACGTACAGATAGTAGATGAACTCCGAAGCCGGCGAGATCTCCCGTATCTTGCGAATGGTTGCCTCGGTGGTCCGGTGCGGATAGATCCAAACATAATCGGTCGTCATCAAGCCGCCGGCCGTGTCTTCGGGATACTTCACGAGCTCGCGAAGCTCCCCGGCCGTGTAGGCGTTCATCTCAGCGAGAAGCTCCGTCTGCTGTTCTTCCGGAAGTTCCGCGAGGAGGTCCGCCGCATCGTCGGCGTCCATCTCCTCGATGATGTCCGCGGCCCGTTCGGTGCCGATATCCTCGATGAGGGTCTTGCGCGTCTCCGCGTCGAGATGCTCGAACGCGTCAGCCGCGGTCTCGTCGTCGAGCTGCCCGACGACGGCAAGCGCCTCGTGCGAGGAGAGATCGCCGATGATTTCCGCGAGCTCGGATGGATGGAGTCGGGCGAGCCGGCTCTCTTTGACGGAGAGCCGCACGTGCGACGGATTGACTTCGCGAATCGGTGCGACCGAATCCCATGCAATCATCGAGCGCGGTACGTTTCCGATTCTCGAGAGCCAGCGTTTGCCGAACGATCGCAGCCCCAGCCGGCGAAGCAGTCCGGCGAATCCCACGTCCGCAGCGACCACTCGCAGTCGGCCGCCCGTATTGGCAACCTCGATGTCATTGATGCGCACGACCTTGCGCCCGTCGACGTCGACGATTTGCTTGTCCAGCAAGTCAGCGATGAGATAGAGTTCCTCTTGCTCCGATGGCGCGGGTTCCTTCGGCGCGATGGTCAGCGCAACGTTTCCGTCGCGATCGACGTCGGCGACCGTTTCGATCGGCGCAAAACGCAGCCCCTGCGCGGTTTTGATGACGAGCCCGTCGACTTGAGGAAACACCGCGTCGGGCTTGCCGACGACAAAATCGGCAACCTTTCCTATCGGAAGGTCGTCGATCGTTGCCCGCCTTCCCACCAGCTCCGAGATGAACCCCTCGGTGAACGCCATACGACGTCGGTATTCTTTACGCCGCGAGGGGGGCCCGCCGCATCCACGCGCCGTCGCGGAGCTTCCATTGTGTAATGAGCGCACGCACCGCCCAGGCCGCGATCCAGCCGAGCGCGACGCTGTACAAGCCGAAATGGAGACGCTCGATGCCGATCCATGCCAGTGGAATGACCAGCGCGCTGCAGAGTATGCCGACGGTCATCGAAAAGCGGGTATCGCCCGACGCACGAATCGGCGCAAGCGAAACCATCGCCCAACCTTTGAGCGGGAGCGTCACCATGTGCAGCGCCAACGGAAGCGCGGCGATCGTTGCAATTGCGGCGTCGAGCGTGAAGACGTAGGCGAGCGGCCAAGCCAAAATAGCAACGAGCACGCCGCTGAGCGTCGTGACGATCAGCGAGATGCGCAGCGAACGTTCGAAAAACCAGCGCGCGCCGGCCGGATCCCGCGCGCCGAGCCGCTGGCCGATCACGACCTGCGTTGCGCTTTGTAAAGGGCTGGGCACGACGAAGGTCAGGTCGGAAACGACGTTTAGCGCGCGAAACGCCGCGATCGCGATCGCTCCGAGCGGTGCGAGCATTGCGACGATCAAGATGTCGGGAACCGTCACGCCGAGGAGGAAGATCGCTTCGGGCAGACCGAGTAGCGCGCAGCGTTTCGCGAGCCGCCACGAGACCCCCAGGCCGGCGAATACTCGGTACGCCGGACGACGCGCGACGTAAAAGATCGCGTAGCACGCCGCGATCGTTTCTGAGAGGAGCGACGAAACACCGGCGCCGACGATGCCGAACGAGTGGTGCGTCCACCATCCTAGACCGAGCATCAGCAGCAACGGAATATGAATGAGGTTGACGACGACGAGCACCAAAATCCCAAGCTGCCGGTTTCCGGCAGCGCCCAAGCCGACCATGAGCGTGCCGGAAATCACCATTGGGACGGTCGATGCACAGCGCAGCATCAGATACACGGCGCTTGCGTGCGCGCTGGAAAGTCCGCCTATCAAGGCGTGGACGGCCGGACTTGCGCCGAAGAGGCTCGCTACAAAGGAGATCACTCCGACCAGGAGTGGGACCGCGACTCCGGCCCTGACGGTTCGCCCAAAGCCGTCGACGTCACCGGCGCCCACACGCTGCGCGGCAACGATCGACGTGCCGCTAATGAATCCCGACGCTGCGAAGACGATCGCGATAAAGATCGTGTTGGCGGCGGTCGCGCCAGCGAGCGCGACGGCTCCCAGGCTGCCGATCGCGATCGTGTCGGCGACGCCGAGGAGCTGATCGCCGACCATTTGTATGGCGACTGGAAGAGAAAGGCGCCGGAATGCGGCGCCAATTCTCGTGTGATCGACGATCATCGACCGCGAGTCCATGCTTACCGCTCCGTATCCAGAATCCTGAAAAATTCCTCGATCTCGTCGTCGGTCGTATAGAAGTGTGGCCCCACTCGAATCCCGCATCCCGGGCGGTAGTCCACGAAGACCCGACGTTCGATCAATCGGTGACACGCTCGCTGCGAACCGTCGAAGTCGATTCCAATCCAGCCGGTTCTCCGTTGCGCTTCGAGCGGCGAGTTGACGCGCAGCCCGCGCTCGAGCGCCATCGCGACGATCTTGTCGGTGAGCTGGACGTTGCGTTCTCGAATCCGCCCCACGCCGATCGAAGCGACGATCTCGTGACCGGGACGCGCGACCATGTATCCGGGAATAGTCGGCGTACCGTGGCCGAACCGGTACATTGACGCAGCATGTACGATCGGAGCCGGTTCGAACGAAAACGGGCGCGCGTGAGCCATCCAGCCGGTGACGGCCGGGCGAAACTTCTCGAGCAGCGATGGCTTGAGGTAGATCCAGCCGCAACCGGATCCGCCGCAAAGCCACTTGTGCGATCCCCCGGTGACGAGATCGAGATCCCAGGCCGTCACGTCGTAGGGGTAGACACCCGTCGTTTGATACGCATCGATGCAAAGAAGCGCGCCACAGCGGCGACAATGCTCTTGTATCGCTTGCACGTCGGCAATCGCGCCTGAGACGTAATACGCGTGAGAAAGCACCGCAATCGCCGTCTTTTCGTTGATCGCTTCGACGATGCGTTGCGTAGGAATCGTACGGCCGTCGTCGGACTCGACTATCCGCGCGACCGCTCCGTAGCGTTCCCATTCGCGCCACACGTAAGTAAGCGACGGAAACTGCAATGCCTCGTAGACCACCTCGTTGCGGTGGCGGCCGAAGTCGATGCAGGTCGCGATCGCCGCTTGGAGCACCGAAACATTCGGCCCCAAGAAGCACGTCCCAGCAGGGGCTCCGATGATGCTGCCTATTCCGTCGGCGATCTGGGCGATGCGCGGCAGCCAGCGTGCCCAGGCTTCGGGGCCGTCTGCCGACCATTCATCCCAATAGTTGTCGAGCGCACTGCGCGCGCCTAGCGGCGCGGCGCCCATCGAATGACTGACGAGATACGTCGCGTTGGCAAGAATCGGGAACTGCGCGCGCCATCGTTGGAGTTCGCCGGGTGCGGCAGTGCAGCGTTTCTCTCACGCGTACGCCTCCTTGCCGAGGTAGGTGCGCACGTCCCAGAGTTCCGGGAAGAAGCGATGGCCGAGCGTGCCTGCGAGGTATTGCGCGCCCGAAGAACCCCCAGTGCCTGGTCTCTGTCCGATCATTCGTTCGACCATTCGCACGTGGCGCCCGCGCCAGAGCAGAAAACGTTCGTCAAACTCGATCAAGTTCTCGAGCAAGAGGTACAGGTCGTAATACTCCGCCTCGTTGGAGTAAATGCGGCGGTAACTTTCGACGAGCTGCGCACTCGACTCGACGGCAAACCCTCGACGGCGCAGCACTGCTTTGACGCGATCGTAGAGCGACGGATCCTCGGACCGCGCCTCGAGACGGGCGCGCTGCGCGTCCCCGAGCTCTATCCGCTGCAAGAGATCGGAACGGCGCAGGCCGCAGGCAAACTCCAGCTCCCGAAACTGCACGGATTGAAAGCCACTGGCCGGATTGAGATTGTCGCGGAACTGGTTAAACTCTTGCGGCGTCATCGTCTCGAGAATCTCGACCTGCTGCTCGAGCAGCCGCTGAATCGCATGGATTCGCCGAAGATGCTTGCCTGCGCGCGGCAAGTCGTCCCGGGCGAGCGCGAGCATCGTTGCGTCCACCTCGTGCAAAATCTGTTTGAACCAGAGCTCGTAGACCTGATGGATGATGATGAAAAGCATCTCGTCGTGATGCGGCGGAAGGGAAAGCGGCTGCTGAAGGGCGAGAAGCTCGTCGACTTTCAGATACGAACCGTAAGAAAGAGACACCGAGCCTGGCTTACGAGGGCTGCCGGGGTTCTCCTCGAACGTCGCTGCCTGTGACGCGTTCGTGCCTCGCTGCATTCGTCGCGGTTGCCATACTGACGGCCTGTTCTACCGCGAATCACGGAGCAGCAGCCGCCCCGTCGCCAACGGTAACGAATCCGGTTCCGTTCCCGCTCTTCGACGGCGCGCAGGTGCTCTCGACGCGCGAATGGCGCACGACGATCTCCAAGCGCCCCGGTGCTGCCGACAGCGCCGTTCTCGCGCAGGGGGCCGGCAGCTACGACGGTCACGACGTCGTTGCCGGAACGCAAGCCTTCTTACCCGTGCTCGAGTCCTGGCTGCAAGATCTCTCGCGCGAATCCGCCGGCCGGCTACCGCCTCGCCGTCCGCGGCAACGGCATTGAAGCGGTTCGCACGCACACCCGTGAACTCGGCGTCGATTTCGTTGCGTTTGAGGGAACGCAAGCGGGTAAACGTAATGGCGTGGTGGTCATGGTCGTCGATCCACAGACGCTCGATGAAAAGGCCGGCTCGATGCTTGGTCTGATCGGCAGATTTAAGCATATGCCGAGCATGTTGCGCGACCCAATCGATGCGCAAGCGAAGAAGCAGACTGGATTTTCGATTAGCGAGGCGGCGAATCCAGACACGCCGATCGGAGCGGCGGTCGCTGCACTCGACCAGCTGCGGGATTTCGGCGGGCGCGGAATCGTGCTGATCGACGCCGCCAAACAATAGAACCGTCGTCCGTGAAGACCGGTTCGTCGCACGCGCGTCAGATCGGCGCCTGGGTGATGCTCAACTTCCTTTGGCTGCCGCTCACCTTCCAAGACACGGCGCTGCTGACCATCGCCGTGCCTGCCACGACTGTCCGGTTGGCGCCTGCCAATCACGTCTTCGTTCTTGCCCTGCTGGCGAGCATGGCGGCGCTTGCGACGATGCTCGTGCCGCCGCTGAGCGGATGGCTCTCCGACGCGCGCCGGCGCCGGGGCGGTACGCGGCGCTCCTTCGTCGCAGCGGGGATCTTCATCGACGTTGCAGCGCTCATTGGGCTGGCGTACGTGAGCACGTTGCCGATGTTCGCGTTCTTGCTCGTTATGGCGACAATGGGCTCCAACGTCGCGCTCAGTGCCTATCAGGCGATGCTTCCGGAGACAGTCCCGCGCCGGCATTGGGGAGTCGTCTCGGGCGTTCGCGGTGTAGCGACGCTCGCCGGAAGCGTGATCGGCTTTGGCGTCGCGGGGCTAGCGCCGAGTCCTCAGATAACGTTTTTGGCGGTCGCCACCGCCATGGCGCTCGGTGGCCTTTCGCTTCTTTGGATTCGCGAAGGAGCTTACGGCGGCGAAGAGCACGCGCACGTACGTGACTGGCACGACTTCGTGGTCGTCTTTACGGCGCGCATTTTAGTCTTTTTTGGTATGACGCTGCTGCAGACGTTCGTGCTCTTTTATTTCCGCGACGTGCAGAAGGTTTCCAACCCTTCCGCCGGCACGGCGTTGTATGCGTTTGCGACGATCGGCGGCGCCGTGCTCTCGAGCGTATTCTTGGGTGTGCTTTCGGACCGGGCGCCGCGCAAAATCGTGACTTCGCTGGCAGGTGCCTCGATGGCCGGCGCGACGATCGGCTTCGCGATCGCTCCGGAGTTACGCTGGATGCTTCCATTCGCGCTGCTCTTTGGAATCGGCTTTGGCGGTGTGATCTCGAGCGGTTGGGCAATGGCGATGGACGCGATACCGAAGCTGCGCGACGTCGGACGCGATCTCGGCCTTTGGGGCATCGCAACCAGCGTACCCAACGTCGTGGCGCCGCTGGTCGGCGGCTGGCTGATCGGGCTCTTTCACGGAACGCGTCCAGGCTATCAAGCCGTTTTCGGACTCTCCGGCGTGAGCTTTGCGCTGGCATCGTTGGTCGTGCTGCGCGCGGGGCGGCAACCGATTTCGTCGCTTTGGGCGGTTCCTCTGCGGGCCACGGCGGTACTGGCGAACTACGCATGGGATCATTTGGCATATCGCGTCCGACATTGGGGCAAAATTCCAAGACGTCGTGGGCCGACGCTGATCGTCGCCAATCATCAGCATGATTTCGAGTCGCCGGCGATCGTCTCGACGACGACCGTGGAAAGCGGCCCATGGCGCCATCCGATTTTCACCGCGAGCTCCAGACGCATGTACGAACCGGGATTTCTGGCCGACCGGCTTCCATGGCTGAGCTTTTTGCTGCGGCGCGTCAATGCCGGCCAACTCTTCATCTCACTCGGAATGCTGCCGCTGGAGAACGAGCTCGGCTCGCGCGCACTCGCCGCGTTCGCGTGGGCAGTGCAGCGGCGGCACGGCGTGCTCGCGCTCTCCGAGATTTTCGAAGAGCGCGTCGCAAAGCGGTTTCCTCTCGGCACAAAGAGCTCCGATCTCTGGCGCCCGCAGTTCTTCTCCCAGGCGCGTACCGTGGTCAAAGTTTCGACGGTGCGCCAGCCGCTACAGACGCGAGATTCTCGACGAAACGCGTGCCGACGTCGAGCGCGACCTGGCCCGCTTAGAGCATGTCGTACGGCGCGGCGGCACGTTCTATCTGACGCCGGAAGGACACTATACGTATGACGGCCGCATGCGTCCAATGCGCGGCGCGATCGAGCGTCTCGGCCCGCTCGCCACGATCTATCTGTGCGGCGTCAGCTACGATCCGTTTGTATCCAAGCGGCTTTCGATGCTCTACCGGATGGTGCGGTTACCCGAGGGCGCCGAGCCTTGGATGATGCGGTTGACGAAAACGCTCGCGGCGATTCGTCCGGTCACGACAAGCCAGCTTCTCGGCACATGGCTTGGCGCCCAAACCGGCAGCTTCACGTTCGACGAGGCCGCGTCGGCAGTGGAAAGGAGGATGGCGGCGTTGCCGCCCGAGCTTTTCGTCGATCCGGAGTTGCGCCGTAATCCACATTCGATGGTTCGCGCCGCCCTGCCCCTCATGGTGAAGTGGCAGATCCTCGAGCGTGACGGCGACGGCTATCGCCTCGCCGCACAACGGCGACATCCGCAGTTTCCGTTCGTCGAGGATATCCTCGCCTATCAGGCTGCGCTTCTTGGAAGAAACGCTCGAAAACGCCGCCTACGCTCGTGCGGCGTGAGCCCGCTCGAACCGCGCGAGCACGAAACCGAACCGATCGCGGCGAGGCGCCCTTTGATTCGTTGGTCGGCGCCGATCACGCGATGCGCCGGAATGAAGAGATCGATTGGCGTCCGTGCCATTGCGCGACGCGACGCCGCGATGCGCCAATGGCCTTCCTATCGCTCGCGCGACGTCGGCATACGATACAAATTCGCCAAAGGAGAGCGATGCGACGGCTCTCCAGGCCGCGAGTTGCAGGGGCGTACCCTGCAGCTCGAGCGGCAGATCGAAACGTCGAAGCCGCCTTGCAAATACGCGTGACTTGAGCCGCGGCCTCGGCGAGCAGCGCGTCGCCCGGTTTACCTGCCGCAACGGCTTCGGCGCCACGAAATTGCCGGCAAAAATCGCCTCGCCGTTGCCTACGATCAACAAATCGCGGCGAAGCGGCGTCGGAATACGCCATTCACGAAAGGCTCCCGCGGAACCCGTGCGAACTCTCCCAGCCTTACTTGCAGACGGCGACGGGTTCGCGCCGCATTAACAGTCAGGAGGTTTTGGTGAACCGAGTATTCGTTCAAGCTTTACCGATATTGGCCATCGCCGTGCTCGCCGCATGCTCGGGCAGCGCGCCGAACCAATCACTCGTGCCGCAAGGCCCAGTTACGACAACTGGAAACGGCGAGGTGCCGTTCGCGAGCGCTAATCCGGTGCGGCGGTTCTGCCCACAGGCGACGGCCGGCACGGCGAATGTTTCGGACTGCTACGAACCGACGTCATTCCAACTCTGCTCGCGCCGCAAGTCCAAAGCAACGCCGAAACCTGCCCGTTCAGTGCCGGCTATTGTCCCAACGATCTGCAAGCGGCATACGCTCTGCCGTCTTTGACTAAGGGCAAAGGCACGACGGTTGTGATCGTCGACGCGTTCGGCTACAAACAGGCCGCTTCCGATCTTGCGTAATACCGTAAAACGATGGGCTTGCCGGCCTGCGGCACCGGCACGAAGTGTTTGCGCATCGTCAATCAAGAGGGCAACGCGTCGCCCTTGCCTCCCCAGGCGCCTCCCAGCCAGGCCGGCTGGCTCCTTGAACAGGGGCTCGATCTCGACATGGTTTCGGCCATCTGTCCGAATTGCAAGATCGTCCTCGTTCAGACGAAGAACAATTCACTCACCAACTTATATGCCGGCGTCAAAAGCGCCGGAAAGTTTGCCAAATATATCGGGTCTTTCGTGGGGCGGCCTGGAGTCTGGTCCGGACAATTCGAACTTCCATCAGCCCGGGGTCGTCATCACCGCATCGGCCGGCGACAACGGCGGCGGCACTCCGGAGCAACCATGCACGTTCACCTACGTGGTCTGCGCCGGGGGAACGCACCTCGTTCGCGATTCGAAGGGTAACCGCGGTTGGAACGAGACGCGTTTATAACGACTTGACATATGACAAATGCGGCAGCGGTAGTTCGCAGTGCGGTGCAACCGGAAGCGCTTGCAGCAAGTACATTGCGAAACCGTCGTGGCAGACGGATACGGGTTGCAAGATGCGTTCGGCGGCCGACGCGTCGGCAGTCGCAGCGGTTAGCACCCCCGTGATCACCTACAATACCGCACTCGGCTGTACGAAGCCGAACTGCTTCTACTTCGCCGGCGGCACCAGCGTAGCAGCGCAAATCATCTCGGCAGTCTACGCGCTGGCCGGTAACGCTGCCGCGCAGACCGGCGCGGCGGGCATCTGGGCGCACCACGCCGGCAATGTCAACGACGTGACTAAGGGAAATAACATCGATCCGAAGCTTGGCGTCACCTGCGCATCGAGCGTGACGTACATCTGCACGGCGCGGGTCGGATTCGACGGCCCAACCGGCTGGGGAACGCCGGAAGGGCTCGGCGCATTCTAAAGGCCTTGGGGTGAAGGGAGCGGGCGCGCGGTCGCGCGCCCGCTTCCCATCAAAGGCCTCACGCGCGCCCATGCGAAGTCTCCAGCGGGTTATTTGGGAACGGCGCGGGCATCCGCCGCGTTAAGAGTCGGGAGGTCTTTTATGAACCGAAGTATTCGTTCAACTTTTATCCGATATTGGCCGTCGCCGCACTTGGCGCATGCTCGGGCGGAGCGACGCACCAATCATTTGTCCCGCAGAATGCGTCTTTCGAGGTCCCGGGAG
Organism: Vulcanimicrobiota bacterium; assembly: GCA_963767725.1. Taxonomy (GTDB): domain Bacteria; phylum Vulcanimicrobiota; class Vulcanimicrobiia; order Vulcanimicrobiales; family Vulcanimicrobiaceae; genus Cybelea. Next base: position 115,498 of record CAVYEN010000001.1, on the reverse strand, counting down.
ACGGTGACGTTCCGTTTCGAGACCGCCGACCCCGTGCGTCGGGTCTGTTCGACGCCAGGAACGGCCGACCACATGCAATGTTTTGCGATGGTGCGAACCGACATCAGCTCAACGCCGCGATAGCCGCCGCAAGCCAGCGGTGAGGCCGAGACGTGCCCGTTTGAGGGCGAGGCTTACTGTCCGAACGATCTGCAAGACGCATACAAGCTGCCGTCGTTGACTGCAGGCAAAGACAAAGTGGTCGCGATCGTCGATGCGTACGGCTATAAACATGCCGCATCCGATCTTGCGAGTTCCGTAAAATAATGGGCTTGAAAGCGTGCGACACCGAAAACGAAGTGTTTGCGGATCGTCAACCAGAAAGGTCAGTCATCACCCTTACCTCGGCGAGCCGCCTCCGAGCGAATCGGCTGGCTCGTCGAAGCATCGATCGACCTCGACATGGTTTCCGGAATATGTCCGAACTGCAAGATCATCCTCGTTCAAGCCAACAACAACTGACACCAGCAACTTGTATCCCGCTGTCAAAACGGCCGGAGGTTGGCGCCAAATATATCGGCAATTCGTGGGGCGGCGTCCCGAGGATGGTCGGACAATCCGATCTTCGACCAGCCAGGAGCCGTGATCTCTGCAGCCGCGGGCGACGGAGGCGGCGGCGGCCGCTCGGCGGCGGTCCGGTTCAACCGTGCACGTTCACTTACGTCGTCTGCGTCGGCGGAACGCACCTCGTTCGCGATTCGCATAATAAACGCCGTTGGCATGAGACCGTTTGGAACGATTGGGCGTTCGACCAATGCGGAAGCCGGGAATTCACCGTGCGGCGCAACCGGAAGTGCCTGCAGCAGGAAGATCGCTAAGCCGGCATGGCAGACCGACACGGGCTGCAAGATGCGTTCCGCGGCCGACGTTGCCGCAACCGCATCGCTTCGGAGCCGGTGTAGTCGGTCTACATCTCAGAAGAGGGAGGCGGTTGTCCGTCGCATTGCTTCGTCAGTATCGGCGGCACGAGCGTATCGACTCAGATCATAGCGGCCGTCTACGCATTGGCCGGAAACGCCAGCACTCAAAAAGGTGCCCAAAGAATCTGGAAGCACCATGACGGCTTCCTCTACGACGTGAGTTCAGGAACCAACGTCGATCCACATCTTGGCGTCACCTGCGCATCGGCGGTGAAATACATCTGCACGGCGCGGGCCGGTTTCGACGGTCCAACCGGCTGGGGAACGCCAACAGGAGTCGACGCATTCTAAGGCTTTGCGCACTTATCGCGATCGTTTCGGTAACGGGCTGCATGAGCAGCTCGCTGGAGCAGACGCCGTTGCCGGTCGAGCAACCTTCAGCGAGCGGCGCAAGGCCCCGCGTCGCATGCGTCCCCGGCGGATGAAGAATCAGATGTATCGGCAGATGACCAAGCGCCCGTCTCGGAAACCGGCGAGCCCAGCACGGCGCCGACCCAACCGTCGAAGGTAAAAACGGCGGGCCCGCGTTCCGCGTGCGCGCACCCCGCCGCTGCGGGTCGTCGCGAGTGCGATGCGATCGTGCAGTTCGATGCCGCTGCGCCGCGCGTCGCCCGCGGGGGCAGCTGCAACAAGACGGTTCCCTATTGCGCGTTGGACCTGCAGTCGGCTTACGGACTGACGCAGGCGGCACGAAATGGCGGAAAGGGTTCGATCGTCGGCATCGTCGACGCCTATGGTTACCCGAGCGCCGCAAGCGATCTCGCGGTCTATCGCAGGACGATGGGATTACCGAGCTGCGGCGCGGTTGTCTTAAGATCGTCAATCAAAGCGGGCGCGCAAGTCAGTTGCCCAAACCAAATGCGGATCCGCAGGGACGATTGGCGGCTGGAACAGGCGCTCGATCTGGACATGGTTTCCGCAATCTGTCCGAATTGCAGAATCGTGCTGGTGCAGGCGAACAGCAACAAGAATGCGGATCTCGCCGCGGCCGTCAATGCCGCAGCTGCGCTCGGTGCGACCGCGATCGGCAACTCGTATAGCGGCAAGGAAGAGAACGCGCGCGATACCGCCTATCAACATGCCGGCCGCGCGATTACGGCAAGTGCCGGCGACGGCGGTCGCCGCGCCACGAGCACCGTGCAGTTATGCGACCGTCGTCTGCGTCGGAGGCACCTCGCTGGTCGCCGCGTCGTCCGGGCGCGGGTGGACCGAACGGGCCTGGCGCGATGCGGGCAGCGGCTGCAGCGCGTACGTTGCCAAACCGGCGTGGCAGCATCGTAAAGAGCTTGCAAAATGCGCTCGGAAGTCGACGTTGCTGCAGTCGCAGATCCAGCGACCGGAGTCGCGGTCTATGAATCGGCCGCAGGCGGCTGGCAGCAAATGGGCGGGACGAGCGTCGGTGCGGCTATCGTTGCGGCGCTCTTTGCGCTCGGCCCAAACGGCGGCCGCGCAATGCGCCGCAATGGATATGGCGTCACGGTAGCGGTAGCGCGTACCATCACGTCCGGGCAGCTCGAGTTATGACGCGCCGACCGGCTGGGGGACGCCTAACGGGATCGGAGGTTTCTAAGGTGCGAGTACGTGCAACCCTCTTTGCGGCGCTCGCTATCGGAAGTTGCATGGCTGCCGCGCCTCCCGATACCGCCATGATCGTGAACTCCGGTTCGACGAACTCGTATGGGTACGCGATTCAAATTCGTCGGACGGCAAAGGCACGGTCACGCTGCAGGGGCGTGGGGGCGTCGCTGCACGCGCCGCCGAAGGCTTTTACCGTATCCGCATCGACGGCGGCGCGCTTCTTTCGCAGATCTCGCCGCCGCGCGCAAAGGCAACATGACGACCGCGCCCTGTATGAAGAGCGCGTCGTTTGGAACGTCGATGCATATTACGTGGCAAGGATGGGTCTCGCCGGATTTGAGTTGCCCGCCAACGGGAGCGCTGGGCAAGGCCCTCGTTACGGACGTGGATGCGATTCGTCAGGCGGCGGGCATCAGCGCGATGCCGCTGCACCAGGCTCCGAACCCGTAAATCGCGCGGGAGGCCCACGCCGGCCGTCGAACCGCGAGCGAGTGAAGTTAGTCGAAAGCATCGACCGCCAGGTGCTCGAGAAGGGCCGGCTCATCGCCGAGTCGAGCGAGTTCGCAATCTTCGACGTTGGGCATGATACGTATGCCTTGGTCCATCGTCACGAAGCCGTGGCTTGGCAGGGCATCACGATCTCGGGAGATGGACTCTTCCGAGTGGCGGAGTTGATTGCAGTCGCAACTCGCTCCCTCTATCGCGCCGTCGCATCGGAACTTTCCAAAGAGCGTAACCGCTAGCGATGAGTGGAGATACTTTCGTCGTCGCCTGGCGGCAACTGCAGTTTTCTTCGTACTTGCTTTCGGTTTGGCAGAGACGAGCGCGCCCGCGGCGCTCGATCTGATCGTCGGCGCCCAGCAAGTGGTCAAAGGACCAGCCGCTGAGCAGTTGTAACGCCAAGGCAAAGGACGCTTTGAACGCCGTGCTTCAAAATGCGTCGGAAGTGGACGATACCGGTGAGTGGAAAGCGACCGGGAGCGTGGACGCCTCGGGGAACTCGTTTGCGGCCGCGGCCGTTCACTGCTATCCGCTGAGCGACAACAGCTATGTCGTGACCTTCACGTGCGCCGCTCAAGTGCCGCCCAATCCGGAACGGCGACTGCGATCTGCGCGAAAGTGACCGCGGCGTTCGGGAGCGGGCATTGAGCCCGTCGCTGCGACGCCGCGTCGCATTATTGGCGGTCGCGGTTTTCGCCGGCGTTCGTATGGTGCAGCGCCGGCGCGCCTGCTGCCGTAGATATGTCGGTCGGAATTCGTCACGTCAGCCCCGATGGATCGCTTGAAGATTGCAGCGCCAAGGCAAAAGCATCGCTCGACGCCTACTTGCGCGATGCGGCGGAATCGCGCTCCAGCAGCGGCGAATGGCTCGCCGTTTCGCAAAACGGAATAGCCGGAACGCCGACTGCCGCCGCCACGGTTCGTTGCTACCCGCTCGCCAAGGGCTACGTCGTGACCTTCACCTGTGCCGTGCAATTGCCGGACAATCCTTATACCGCCGACGCGCTGTGCTTGGACATCGCGCACAAATTCTACGGCGGTGCGCTCGCAGCGCTTCCGCCGATTCCGACGCCGACACCGATACCGACCGGCTGCGCCACAACCAATCTCGTCGGTACCTGGGTTTCGGACGACAAACCCGACTTGACCTTTAAGATGGATTTGAACGGAAACGTCATCGACAACGAAGGCGTTTCCGGGAACTGGGGCCTCAAGGGCAATACCGTCACGCTAACCTATTACGGCAATCACACCTTGACGCTCTCCGGCGACGGAAAGCATATGAGGGGCGGTGGCTATAGTCTCACGCGCAAGTGCTGAAAATCCGTTCGCTCGCCGCCGGCTACAATGGGCTCCTCTTGCGTCGCCGAAAAAACTCGGCACTCCAGTCGTCACTTCGTCACCTCACTTCCGGCCTTAGGAACGCCGGGCTGACGATCGCTGGAGGCTGCGATGACGGGCTCGAATCGCCGGTCCGGCGGAATCCACATCAGCGCAACGGCGAATAGGATGAAGTCCGTAGCGATGGTGGATACGAACGCAAGGGCGAGCGAGACGACGTATAGCGCGATCGAGAGTACGCCCTTGACGTCGGTCTTGATTGCCTGGGCGAAGGGAGCGTCGCGGCCATTGACGCGCAACAGCGCACGCTGCAAAATCGTATAGGCGATGGCATCGAGCAGCAGCACGAGGGCGTAGACCGCCGTCGGCCCAACGTCCATCGGATTCCTGCCCAGCCAAGCCGTTGTGAACGGCACGAGCGACAACCAGAACAGCAGATGGAGATTCGCCCACATGGCGCGGCCGTCGATGCCGCGCGTCGCTCGGAGCATGTGATGATGGTTATTCCAGTAGATGCCAATGAAAACGAAGCTCAACGCATAGACGGCAAACGAAGGCCAGACGGCAAGAAGCGCCTTGAAGTCGGTAGAGTGCGGTGGCCGCAACTCAAGCACCATGATCGTGATGATGACGGCAATGACGCCGTCGCTGAAGCCTTCGAGTCGATCGCTTTCCGTCATGAACGGGGCTTTCATGCGGCGAGGCTTCCCAAATCAAGCGTTCCGGCCCTCTCTAAGCAGTGAATGCACGGGCCGCGCGCTAATAGGTTTTGTGACGCCCGTAGGTGTCGCCCTTGAGGTATACAGCCAATGCAGATAGATGGCAGCATTCGCAACGATAACGAGACCTGGCCAGACATTGAGCTGTCGGCGTGGCTGCCGACGAAGCGAAGTTTGCACTTGTACGCCCAGATGCTGGGCAAGATCAAGCTCGCGCTTTCGCCCGTTGCGCCGAACTGGATGTTCACCGCGCTGCAGCTCACGCCGCGCGGGCTAACGACGGGAACGATTCCCTGGCGCGGCTCATCACTGGATGTACAAATCGACGTCTTTGATTCCGAGATCGTCGTTGCTCGAAGCACGGGTTCGCGCATCGTCATTCCGTTGCTCCCCGTGAGGACCGTCGCGGACATTTATGAGGAACTAACCGCAGGCCTAGAAAAGATCGGCGTGAGTTGCTTCATCTCAACCGTTCCTCAGGAAGTTTCCGACACGACGCCGTTGAACGAGGATCGGCGTCCAAGCGACTACGATGCCACTGCCGTCATCCGCTGGTTCCAGGGAGCGACGGCGACTGCGGGCATTTTCGAAGATTGGCGCAGCTGCTTTTTCGGCCGCAGCGGCGTGCAGCTGTGGTGGGGAGCGCTTGACGTGGCGCTGCTCCTCTTTAGCGGTCGTCGGGTGACGCCCCCGGCGGACCGCGGCTACATCATGAAGTATGACCTCGATGCGCAACTCATGAACGTTGGGCTCTACCTCGGCGACCAGGGCACAGCACCGTTCTTTTACGGCTATATTTATCCAGAACCAGAGGGTGCCGAATCGCTAGCGATCGAGCCGGAAGCGGCTTCCTGGTCTTCGACGCTGCGAGAATGGGTGCTATCGTACGAGACGGTACGAAGCTCCGCAAGCCCAGATGGAACCTTGCGCACGTTCATCGATAGCATGTACGCCCAGTGCTTCGCGGCGGCTGGATGGGACCGACATGCCTACTCGTATGAGGCGCCTCCATTGACGGGGCGCCGACGCGGAGCATGATGCTACGAGTTTGGGGAACGAGTGTGCGATGAGCAGCCAGATAGTCGTTTCCGATGCCGCGACGGGCGCGACTCGCTCCAACGGGACAGCTTCGCCGCTGGCGGTGCACATCGCGCTGATCATCAACGGGGAGCCGGTGGAACTTGACGTCGATCCGCGGGTGACGTTGCTCGATATGCTGCGCGAGAAGCTCGACCTGGCCGGCACAAAGAAGGGTTGCGATCACGGTCAGTGCGGCGCTTGCACGGTTCACGTCAACGGGCGACGCATCAATTCATGCCTTACGCTCGCGGCAATGCATGACGGCGATGCGATCCTCACCGTCGAGGGAATCGGCACTCCAGCCGAGCTGCACCCGATGCAGGCGGCGTTTTTGAAACACGACGGATACCAGTGCGGCTACTGCACGCCGGGCCAGCTCATGTCGGCGACGGCGCTCCTGGGCGAGCCTTGCGGTCCATCCGATGCCGACGTTGCAGAATGCATGAGCGGAAATATCTGCCGTTGCGGCGCGTACCAGAATATCGTCGCTGCCATCCAATCCGTACGGCAGCGGCAAGCGTGAACACCTTCGGTTTCCTGCGCGCGGCAACGGTCGAGGATGCGCTTCACGAATGTAGCGGCGGAGCGAAGTTCGTCGCCGGTGGAACGACGCTGATCGACTTGATGAAGCTGGGCGTCGAGACGCCGGCGAAAGTCATCGACATCAATCGCCTTCCACTGAGGGAGATTGCGCGCACACCCGAGGGCGGCTTGCGCATCGGGGCGCTCGCACGGAACTCCGACGTGGCGCATCATCGGGAGGTCGTACGCGACTATCCGGTGCTCTCCGAGGCATTGCTCTCCGGTGCGTCGGGACAATTGCGGAACATGGCATCGACGGCCGGGAACCTCTTACAGCGCACGCGCTGCGTCTATTTTCGCGATCCGGCCTATCCCTGCAACAAGCGCTCACCGGGAAGCGGATGCTCCGCGATCGGCGGCTTCAGTCGCAATCTCGCTATCCTAGGAACCAGCGAACACTGCATCGCCTCGAACCCGTCGGATCAAAACGTCGCCTTGACGGCCCTCGAAGCGACCGTGCAGATCGCGAGCGCGCGCGGCGAGCGAAACGTTTCGGTGGACGCATTTTTCTTGTTGCCGAGCGATACTCCGAACCGTGAAACCGTTCTCGAAAACGATGAGCTGATCACATCGGTGACGTTGCCTCCGCCGCAGCCCCGTTCGAGATCGACATACCTCAAGTTACGCGACCGCGCATCCTACGAGTTCGCGCTCGCTTCGGCGGCAGTCGTCGCGACCGTCAACCGCGGTGCGTTCGAGCGCGTGCGCATCGCGATGGGCGGCATCGGCGCCAAACCGTGGCGCAGCGCGGAAGCAGAGGTTGCGTTGGAAGGCATGCCCCCGACGGCGGAAAGTTTTGAGCGGGCGGCGCGAATCATCGTCCGCGAGGCGAAACCCCAGCCGGACAACGAGTTCAAGGTCGAGCTTGCCAAGCGATGCCTAATGCACGCGTTGAGCCTGGTGACCAAAACCGAGCAGCAGGAATCCGCATGAGCGTCATTGGGCAGGCTTTCCCTCGCATCGACGGGCCGCTGAAGCTGACCGGCAGCGCAAAGTATTCATCGGACCGCAGCTTCCCCAACATGCTGTACGGTGTCGCGGTCGGAAGCACGATCGCTAACGGCCGCATTGCATCCATCGACGCCGGCGCAGCGCTCGAGATGCCCGGCGTCATCGAGATCTTCCATCGCGACAACCTACCGGCGATCTACAAGCCGTCGCCCGAGGCCGGTCCAATCGACGAATCTCGGCCGCCGTTTGCAGACGATGTCATTCGTTATCACGGGCAGTACGTGGCGCTGGTAGTCGCGGAAACCTTCGAAGAAGCCGCTTGCGCCGCAGCGCGCGTCACGGTCACTTACGCCGACGCCGAGTCGCCGCACGTCGCGCCGGAGCTCTTCGCCGACGACCAACCAGAGGAGCAGAGCCGGCGCGGGGACGCAGAGGCCGCGTACGCAGCGGCGGCTGTGAAAGTCGACCAGACGTACGTCACTCCGGTCGAAACCCACAATGCCATCGAGTTGCATGCTTCGGTCGCCGTGCCGGACGGCGATCGGATCACGCTGTACAACACGACGCAAGCCGTCGTAAACAGCCACAGCGTTCTCAGCGAGATGCTCGGCGAGCGCCGCGAGAACGTGCGCGTCATCATGAAGTTTCTCGGCTCGGGCTTTGGCTCGAAGCTTTGGGTGTGGCCTCACGAGCCTCTGGCCGCCGCCGCGGCCCGCCGCCTCGGGCGTCCGGTTAAACTCGTTCTGAGCCGCAAACAAAATTTCGAGTCGGCCGGCCACCGCGCTCAAACCCAGCAGCGCGTTCGCATGAGCGCGGAGCGCGACGGAACGTTGACCTCATTACTCCACGAGTACGTCAATCATCGCAGCGTCTACGACGAGTACCAGGAGAACTGCGGCGAGGCGACGCCGTTCTTCTACGGCACGCCCAACCTGCTCGTCACGAGCGCCGAAACGAAGCGTCACGTCGGTGCTCCCACCGCGATGCGCGGGCCCGGCGCCGTTCCCGGATTATTCGCGACGGAATCGGCCTACGACGAATTGGCACTCGCACTCGACATCGATCCGGTGCAGCTGCGCATCAAGAACGAGCCGGAACGCGATCAGGAGCAGAATATACCGTTTTCGTCACGCCACTACGTCGAGTGCCTGATGCTCGGTGCGGAGAAGTTCGGCTGGTCGCGGCGCACGCCCGCGATAGGTTCCATGCGCAAAGACGGTGCGATTCTTGGCTGGGGAATGGCGGGTTGCTCGTGGCTCGCTGGGCGCTTCGCTGCGGAGGCTCGCGTCGAACTTCGCGCCGACGGCTCGGCGTTCGTTGGAATTGCGACGCAAGACATAGGAACCGGAACCTATACCGTGCTTGCGCAGCTAGTCGCCGAGGCGACCGGCGTGCCGCTCGATCGGGTGATCGTCGACATCGGCGATACGAACTTGCCGCCGGGACCAACCTCCGGCGGATCGATGGCGACCGCATCGCTCATTCCGGCCGTCAACGAAGCCGCCCGCAGCGCGATGAAAGCGGCCATCGGACTTTCCACGACGATCGAAAACGCGCCGTTTGCGCGGCGCAAACCCGATGAGCTTGAGTTTAGGCGGGGATGCATCGTTACGAAGCATGGCTCGCACGCTGACGGCGTTCCGTTCGAAGACGTTCTCTCGAGCGCGAAGGTAGCGCTCGTTAGCGGCAAGGGCAAAGGAGCGCGGACGTTTGGGGAAGAGCGGCCGGAACGCTCTGCGCATTCGTACGGGGCGCACTTCGTTGAAGTCGCGTGGCAGCCCCACATCGCTCGTCTGCGCGTGAGCCGATCGTGACCGTCATCGACGGAGGAACGATCATCAACCAAAGCACCGCGCGCAACCAGATCCAAGGCTCGCTCGTGATGGGCGTCGGCATGGCACTCTTCGAGCGCACCGTTTACGACCGGCGCTCCGGTGCGCCGATCAACAGCAATCTCGCGGATTATATCGTCGCAACAAACGCCGACGCGCCACGCATGGACGTCACCTTCCTCCACTACCCAGATAGGTATCTCAACGAACATGGGGCGCGCGGCATCGGCGAAATCGGCCTAGCCGGGGTCGCTGCGGCGATTACCTCGGCCGTCTATCATGCTACCGGCGTACGCGTGCGCGAGCTTCCCGTGGAGATCGAAAAGCTGCTATAGCGGCGATTCTTCTAGTCTTCCATCCGACGGCTTGGCGCCCGGGTCTTAACCTCATCGCTTTGAGCAACCGTTGAGTCTCCCAGCTCTGGACCCACTTTAGGGGGTTCAGATTCCGGTAACGTCAGACCGCTCGCGCGCTCTTTCTCGTCCACTCCATCGAGCAGTATTTCGACGTCTCCCGAATAGCCGGCGGGGTAAGAACGCTTCACGACGGCCGTTGAGCCCGTGCTCAGAATGACCGTATCCCCTTTCGTGAGGCTGCGTCTGAGCCCAACTTCGTCTTCCATCGTAGTGAATGTACATGCCGCTGCTTGTTGCTTCAAGTGCGGCTGCACGGCGTCTTCGAGCAACCCGGCTGCCCAAGCCGGCGAACAGAAGCTGCTATCCAGGATCGCCACGGGTTAAGCTCTGCGCTGATCCAGGGCGCCGGCTTCCCGGCCGGCGACCTTGGGCTGCCCTTGGGCCACCTTGCTCTCCTTAGGCGGCGTTCACGCGTCAACGAATTTTAACGATTTTGCAGGAAAGCGAGCTGCCGGGGGGCCAAAAGCCCGCTTAGCGACCCTTTTAGGGGCAGCAGCCTTCTTTTTTGAAGCGGGCTGTTATGCGCTCGGACAATCGCAATTTGCAGCAAGGAACCAAGAATGATTGCCAGACTCACCGCCATGCTTCGCGACCAACGCGGAGCCGCGTCCGAATTTAGCGGAACGCCGTCGCAAATCAAAGGAGACGCCCCGTGGGCCGGCCCCCCGACTCTCTACCCGTCCCTACTTCAAGCCCTCAAAGATGGGTACCAAGTCTATCAGCAAGGCCCTGGCGTTTACTTCCTTCGCCAGAGATTCCCAGAGGGTTGGAAGTTCGCACATGTATCAGTGGCGACTAGATTAAGTAGGTGATCGCTTCATCGCGGCTTCCATTGTACTGATCCGCCAACCGCGGCCCACCGCCGCGACCGCGGTTTTGCTGTGCTTGGTCGCGGCGGTCGGGTCATCTTCGCGTTTTGACGGGTGCGCGTTCGGTCGACCCTAAGCTCGCATGACCCGCCGCCCGCAAGCCTTGTCGTGGGCCTCATTGGTCGCCGTCTACATTTTGTGGGGATCGACCTATCTCGGCATTCGCGTTGCCGTCGCTACGATTCCACCCTATTTGATGACGGGCTGCCGCTACGTCATCGCCGGTGCGTTACTGTTAGCGCTTCAATGGGTGTTCTCAACTGAGAAGCCGGCGATGCCCAGCCGCACGCAGTGGCTGCGGATCTCGATTATTGCGGTGCTCTTACTGCCAATCGGCAACGGTTTGCTCTGCTTAGCCGAGACACGCGTCGAGTCGGGCACCGCGGCACTTTTGATCGCAAGCTCGCCGATTTTCATGGTGCTGCTCGATACGATTCAAGCGCGGCGAACGCCAAGCCCCACCGCCGTCGGCGGCGTCCTCCTCGGCATCATCGGCATCATAGCGCTCGTCGGCAAAAGTCCGTTGCACGCCGACGCGGTGATGGCCGTGCTGATTCTGGTTTCGTCGTTTTCATGGGCGCTCGGCTCGGTCTACGCTCGGCAAGCCGGCGAGCATCATCCCCTTACTGCGTCAATCGAAATGCTCATCGGCGGCGTGTTGTCGATGCTGGTCGGCTTATGCCTCGGCGAAGCATCGCATTTGCACGTTAGGGCGATTTCCAGTACGTCGCTGTGGGGAATGCTCTGGCTTATCGTCGGCGGTGCGATGCTGGGCTACAGCGCCTTCGCCTATGCGGTCCGAACGCTGCCGACGACGACCGTGGCGACCTACGGCTACGTCAATCCGGTCGTGGCCGTGATTCTCGGAGCGCTCCTTTTGCATGAGCCGGTGTCGTGGCGCTTGCTCGCCGGCGGCGCGGCCGTTTTAGTAGCGGTGGTGCTGATTTTGATTGGCAACCGTGATGCCCGGAAAGAAGTAGTCGCGAGTCGGTAAATTCTCGACCTAATTACGAAAGACAATCATGTAACGAATAGATCGATTGCAAATGTTGCCATTGGCGCGCCCCGGTCGAACGCCACGGCGAGGGGATGGGCCGGTTCGCCTATAACTCATTGACGTGCGAGTCGCATTGGTGCTTGGTCTTACTCTCGCGTGGTTCCAGGTAGCGTCCGCGGCTGAGTTGATTCCGGCACACGGATACGTGCTATCGCCGCGCGAGAACGGTCACGTCATCATGCGCGTCGGTGGCGTAGCGGGCATGCTGGATGGCGGCGTCTATGCCGTGCGCCTGCCGGTGACGGGCGCTAAGTTGCCCCCTCCTGGGACGGAAGTTGATGCGCTGCTCACGCGGCGAGGAACCGCACTCTCACTCTACGAGCAGCCCGTCGCTGCGCCGCGTTATGTTGCGGGTACCGTGAATCCGCTCGTCAAGCACATCCTGACCGTCGGCGATCGGGCGCCCGCGTACACGCTGGTCGATCAGGACGGCCAACCGTTGCGTTTAGATCGCATAAGCGGCAAAGTGACGGTTCTGAGCTTCGTCTTCAGTCGTTGTCCGGATAAGACCGTTTGTCCGACGATCAGCGGGAAATTTGCGTATCTGCAGAGTCACCTCGATCCACGGCATTTCCATCTCGTCGAAGTAACGCTCGACCCGGCGTACGATTCGCCCGCGGTGCTTTCTGCATATGGGCGGCAATTCGACGCCGACCCACGGATGTGGTCCATCGTGACGGGCGAGCCGGCGAAGGTGAAAGACGTCATCGACGCATTTGGCGTATCGTCGATTGCCAACGGATCGGCAAGCTACATCCATGACGTTCGGCTCGTGTTGATCGACCGGCGCGGCATCGTGCACGACGTCGTTCAAACTGCGGATTGGAACCCGGATGACGTCGTAGCAATGGCAAGCAATCTCGCCGGTTTTTCCTCGAATCCGCTTCGCCGTTTCTGGTTCGCAACGGTCGCAAATTTGGTCGCGTTCTGCGGAGGAAACGCATCGGTAGCCACGACGCTGCTTCTCGTGGCGAGCATCGGCGGCATCTCTCTGATCACGATTCCGCTGCTCGTCTGGATTACGCATCGATGGATAATCTTGGGTTAACCGCGCCGAGCACGTTTGAGGCCGTCGCATACATCGTTCTCACAGCGCCGCTGATCTTTTTCTCGTATGCGGAGATTGCGAAACGCTACACGGCACACGGAATGCTCCGCCAAGGCGCCAAAGCCTTCGTTTCGCTGGTGGCGCTTGCCATTTTGTGGATTGCGATTTTGCACGTTGGAGTGCCCGGGAAAGAGCGCCCTTTCGCCTACCTGTTCAGCGCACTTTATGTGGTGGTCATGGGGTTTATGTACGTCGCCGCGGATCGGTATGTGCGAGCGACCTAGGGTGTTTCATCGGGGGCAGATACCTGCGCGCCGAGAACGAATGTTTGACTTCCACAGATGGTACACTTGCCTTCGATCGCGGGCAGGCCGCTGCGTTGGATCTGCTCGACGTCGCTCAACTCGCGCGTCGCTCTGCATACGATGCAGTAGCCTAAAACCATATCCCGAGATCGAATTTCGCGTCTTCGCTCGCCATAATACGCGGATCCCAAGGCGGCGTGAAAGTAATGTCGACGTTCACCGTTTCCACGCCTTCGACCGATCTCGCCTTTGCTTCGATGGCCCGCTTGAATTCTGGACCCACAGGACACATGGGCGACGTAAGCGTCATCGTGACCGCCACGTGCTCACCGCGGTCACCGGTGCATTCGACACCGTAAATGAGCCCAAGATCGACCGCTCCGATCATGAGTTCGGGGTCTTGAACCGTCTTCAACGCTTCGCGAATGTCGTCCGGGGTGGGCACGAGGCATAATCCTACAAGTTCCGGCTATTATCATCCTCCAGCTTCCTGCTATAATGACAAATCATAACCGAGAGGAGTAAATCGTGGCTTCTGAGAGACGTATTTCCGGTAGCGATGTCTTCACTCTGTCCGCCAACGGGGAAACCGCGGGCAGCTACACCACTGACGGCCGCTGGAACCCGGGGGGCTGGGCAACGTATCCAGTCACCTATCCGTTACGCAAGGAGCCTGAGTACGGTGCAAAGCCCTACTCACCAACCTTCAGCGACGGGAATCGCAAGTAGACGCGCTGCTCTTACTTGGCCGCGAAGAACTTGCAGTAACCCTTTGGGGAGATTGTCCCCTTTACTAGCTTACAAGAGCTCGGCGCGACGAACTGGACGCATTTTGAGCATTGTTTTCCTCCGACCGGATGCGTCACATAGGCAGCCGTCTTCTGGTCGATCGTTGCGGCCGCTTCGGCCCGTGCGTGCAGTGCCGCGAACGCCCCAATCGCGATCGGCGCGACTGCGAGCTTTTGGATTACCTGCTTGCGTGACAGCGTCTTATCATCGTTCATGTGATGGTCCTTTCCAGCGGTATGCTACGTGATTCGAGATAGCCGGCGATTTTCTCGGTCGCGTTGCCGTAGATACAATGTCCATCCCCTACGAGGATGTTTCTTGGTTGAAGTTCCCAGAGCCGGCGCAAGCTAAGCGCGGCCCGTTGCGGATTGCCCAGTTTCTCATCCGGCACCATCCGAAGTGATCCCGGCGGATCGCCCCACAGTGCATCGCCCACGATCACGGTCGAACAGTCGGCAACATAAAGACCGAACTCGCCGGGCGACTTCATGGCCTCGAGTTGTACTACGCGCACTCGTCCGAGCGTATCGCCGTGGCTCAGTGCGCGATCGACCGCAACGTTCATCTCCGGCACGTCTAACGCCGGTGCGGCAATCTTCGCGTCCAGTTCCTCTGCAAGTATGCCGGCCTCACGCTCGTGGTCCCGCGTCGTGACGATGATCCACTCCGCTCCGCCTTGCTGGCGAATTACCTCCACGTCACGCTCGCCGAGCGCGAGTGGATCGACGATCACGTTCGGCTTCCCTCGCACGAAGAAAGAATTGAAAAAGAGCGAGCGGTCAGGCTGCCAACGCGACCACATTGAGATGCCGTCCACAGAAGTTTTTTGCAATAATTCGCCATCGCTCATCAACATAACACCGCGCCTCCGCGGCGCCCTTATCCAGCGCCTGTTATGGAATCGATTGATTCGCCCGAGTCTTTCATGTCACGATCTTGCATCTGCGCGAGTTGCGCTCGTATCAAGACCATCGGCGTGCCGCCCGGTGCATTAGCGCGAGCACGGTAAGCGGCACGTTGTCGCGGGAGAACGTCATGCCGAGTTTAGAATGGCGCGCCGCGGTTCCACCCGGGTTACGCTTCGGATTCTTCCTGTGCTTGGGAAGGCGCGTACTGCACCCACATAGGGAAGCACGCAAGCACGTCATCCCGGTTTGCGATAAACTTAACGACGTATCCGCCCGGGAAGGGCCAGCTCAGACCCTGGAAGCTCACCACGTTGCGCGAGATCGGGTTCTCCGGTGTAAACGCCACGTTTGCGATCGCCTTTTGCGCGATCAGCTCCCCCTTTTCGTGCTCGATGGTGACGCGGCAGTTGGAAATCCGTTGCTGCTCGTCATTGAAGAAACTAAAGATAGCGAACCAGCGCCCGGTTGGTGCTGGAAAATCAGCTGCGACGATTCCGTCCATGACGTTTTTGAACGTTACCGGTCCGCCGGATTCATTCGAGACTTCTTCGCAAGCGAACGCCATCTGCACTCGAAGCATTTGTTCGGGGGGTTCAGCGAACAACCGACAGAATCCATCTCATGTTTGAACAAGCCCCCGAAAAGCTGCTGCTCCCACGAACGTTGAGCTGACGCGGAGCGATCGCGACAGGGGTAAGCCCGGTCCGCTTTGCGAGCGCTTCCACTGCTTTCGCATTCCGGGGAGAAACGCTACAGAGGCAACCGAATTCGAAAAGCCAAAACGAAAATGGCAATGAGCAGTGAAGACACCATATCGCGTGAATCAATGAAAGAGGTTCGTGATACCGCCGAGCCCGTAAAACAGGCCGCACCTCAAGCGTACGAGGCGATTCTCTGCGAGCGGTGCGGGAAAGAAACCATTCCTTTGCACCTCGGCTGTCGGCTCTGCGAAGATTGTTGTGACTGCCGGCCAAGCGGCTCGTGATTGTCGTCATCGGCGCCGGGATCGGCGGGCTTTGCGTCGCCTATGAGCTCGCAAAGCGCGGCGCGAAAGTTCACGTCGTAGAAGCGGACGACTCGCAGAGCTCGTCCTCATGGATGGGCGCCGGCATACTCGCACCGTTTACTTTCTCCCAGACCGAAGAGCAGGAGCACTTCTTGATGGCAGCGCTTTCGCTGTACCAAGTTTTCGTCAAGGAGTTGCACAAGCGTACCGGTATCGATCCATATCTGCGGCTCGACGGTATCATCGAAGTTGCGCACGATGAGGAACAGGCGCGGTGCTTGCTTGCTCGAGCGGAGGCGCTCGCGGAACGTGGGATTCACGCGCACTGGCTGGAGCCCGATGACGCGCACAACATCGAGCCGGCGCTAGGACCTGAGAAGCTCTTCGGCGCGTCTCTGATTGAGGATGAGGGTCAGATCGACAGCCGGTACCTCGGACGCGCGTTGCGCGCCGCGTGCGTCGATGCAGGCGTGATCCTCGACGAACAAACCGGCCAGGTCGCTCTCGAAACCGGCACGACCGGCGTTGTCGGCGTGCGAGCCGGAGAGAATATTTTACGAGCAGAGACCGTTGTTAATGCAGCCGGTGCTTGGGCTGGTGAACTTGGCGGCGTCCCCGAATACGCTCGCGTTCCCATTACTCCCGCGAAAGCGCAGATGCTGGCACTAACGATGCCGCAGCGGCTGCTCAAACGCGCCGTTGCGGTTGATGGCATCTATGTCATCCCGAGAACCGACGGCAGCGTCTTGATCGGCGAAAGCATCGTGAATGACGGATTCGACCGTAAGGTCGATCTCGACGTGATCGAAGACTTACGCGGGAAGGCTGTAGGCGCGCTGCCGGTGCTCGCGGAGCTTACGATCAGCCAAACCTGGTCTGTGCTGCTGCCGCGCTCCCCCAACCTCCGCCCGTTCGTCGGACGGACCGCGCTCGATGGCTATTACATCGCCGCCGGACACTATCGGCACGGCATATTGCTCGCCCCGACAACGGCGCTCGCGATCGCGAACGTGATTGAGGGGAGCGTCGTGTAAGGGGCGAATATCGCGTTATGCTTGAACCCGGAGCGAAAATGCCGTTGTTGACCGTTCACGATGATACCGGAGCCGAGATTTCGACCGGCGATCTGCTCGGTAAGCGGCTCGTGCTGTATTTCTTTCCGAAAGACGACACCTGGGGCTGCACGAAAGAAGCTACGCAGTTCCGCGATGCATACGACCGATTTCTTCAGAAAGATACGGAACTCGTGGGCGTGAGCCGCGATTCTGTCGAGTCACATCGGCGTTTCAAGGAAAAATACATGCTTCCGTTTCGGCTGCTGTCCGACACCGATTCACAGCTCTGCGATGCCTTTGGCGTCATCGTCGAGGAAAGCGTGTACGGGAAGAACGCGATTCAACGCTCGACGTTCGTCTTCGACCCCGCGGGCACCCTTATCTACGTTTGGCCGAAAGTGACCGTGCTCGACCATCCGATCGAGGTGTTGAACGCGCTACCATGAGTACCGGCGAAGGCCTAGGACCTTGCGATTGCTTTACCGTGCTCGAGACACGCAAAGGCGAGGACACGCCGCAGTGCGAGGTCTGCGATCACATTCAAGCGGAGCACGCAAACGCGGAGATACGCGTCTTGACGGGTGGCGAAATCGAGGCGTTACGACGTAGGATCCTCATCGAACGATACGAACGCCGGCAGCAAGAGGAGCCGCGAAAACCCGATCCGACAACCGAAGTGCGCGCGGACGGCGATCCTGCAGCTGCACTAGGAGTCCGACCGACTCCTAAGGGCTTCACTCCGGTGCGTGCTCGGCTAACTCCCCAAGGGTTTCGACGCAGGCGAGAAAGATGACGATGCGCGGATACTTGCGCAGCATGTAATCTTGAAGGATCACCGCGTCGCGCCGTCCGTTCTCGTCCGTGACACGACCTGCCTCGGCTTTAAACTCGGTGAGAAGCGGCAACATCTTACGCGCGATCTCTCCTAAACGTGTGTCGGCCATCGTTCGATCAATTCTCTCATGCCGGAAGCTGCTCGCGGAAGCTCAGTAGAAACCATCACTTTACCGGCGCTTGGTGGCCTCCTTCAAGATCGCGATTCTGATGGCGACTCGTCATCGCATCTCGAATTATGCGCGGTTTGCTGCGAAAAGCTTACGTCAAAGAAGCGAGGCCGAGAGTTCCAAAGCGGTTATGCCAGGGTTCCCGCGGCACCCCGAAGGCAATCGAACGGCTCGTGCCAAAACCCCTCATGCACGAGGAGAAGAGCGTGTGACCCAGATCGCAACGGAGATTCTCGTACGGGTTCGCTCCTTCGCAGGATTGCGGGAGCTGCTCGGCGGCGAGATCGAGCTGCATGTACGCCGCGGCGCTACGCTTGCGGACCTGTGGACGCAGCTGTGCCGGCGCAATCCCAGAATCGACGCATTCGCATCGACGACGCGTATCGCGCGCAACGGCTCCCTCGTGCCGCTGCTCGAAGAACAACTCGCGGACGGCGACGAGATTGCGCTACTGCCGCCCGTCGGCGGCGGCTGACGCGACGTGTTCGCGATTACTCGCGACGCGATCGATCCGCGTGCCGTCGAAGCGGCGGTGCAGCGAGATGAAAACGGCGGCGTCGTTACCTTTCTCGGCGTCGTGCGCAGGCGCGCCTCCGACGGCCGCGAGGTGAACGGTCTCTCGTACGAAGCCTACGAAGAGATGGCGATCGTCGAGTTCGAGCGAATCGCCGAAGAGGCGCGAGAGCGCTTTGGAGCCGTGCAGCTTGCGATCGTCCATCGCGTCGGCGATTCACGCATCGGCGATATCTCTGTCGCCGTGACGGCTGCGTCCGTGCATCGAGGCGTCGCGTTCGACGCGTGCGAATACGCAATCGACGAGTTGAAACGGCGAGCACCGATTTGGAAAAAGGAACAGTACGTCGACGGTGAGGAGTCATGGGTCCGCAATGAAGGTTGAGCTCTGCCGCACTGCGGGAGAGTAGCCCGGTCAAGCGCGGCGCCGGAAGGCTCTTCACCTACGGCAATGTCCCAGGCAACGTGGCGGTCCCCCACCCGGTCTTTGCGGAGCAATCGGAAGCGGTGGTGTCGAAAGAGCCCTCTCGCATGATCTCGAGCAGCGAACGCACGCTACCGATCCCATCGCTCCGTCGCCATGCGGGCGGCCCGATCGTGGACAGGAGCGGCCGCGCCCTACGTGACCTTCGGATCTCGGTGACCGATCGTTGCAACTTCCGCTGCGTCTACTGTATGCCCAAGGAAGTCTTCGGACCTGACTATCAGTTCTTGCCGCCTGCAGAACTCCTGACGTTTGAAGAAATCACTCGCGTCGCCAAGATTTTCCACGCCACCGGTATTCGAAAGATCCGCCTTACCGGCGGCGAGCCGCTCGTGCGTAAGGATATCGAGAAGCTCGTCGCAATGCTTGCGGAGGCATTACCCGACGTAGTGCTAACGCTGACAACGAACGGTTCGGCGCTCAAGGCTAAGGCAAAGGCGCTGAAAGCTGCGGGTTTGACGCGCACCACCGTCAGTCTCGACTCCCTCGACGATGCGACGTTCCAAGCAATGAACGGTGTCGATTTCCCGGTTGTGAAGGTACTCGAAGCTATCGACGCGGCTGCCGACGCCGGTCTTGCGCCGGTCAAGATCAACATGGTCGTCAAACGCGGCGTCAACGACGACCATATCGTCGACATGGCGCGCCATTTCAAAGGATCGGGAAACATCGTACGGTTCATCGAATTTATGGACGTCGGGACCGCCAACGGCTGGAAGATGGACCAGGTCGTACCGAGCGCTGAGGTAGTGCGAAAGATCGACGAGGTGTTTCCTTGCATGCCCGCGCGTGCCAATTACTATGGTGAGGTCGCCAAGCGATGGCATTACAAGGACGGCTCGGGCGAGTTCGGGGTTATCTCGAGCGTGACCGAGGCGTTCTGCGGCTCGTGCATGCGTGCCCGGCTGTCTAGCGACGGCGTGATGTACACATGCCTCTTCGCAAGCAAAGGGTACGACCTCAAATCGCAGCTTCGAGGCGGCAAAGAGCGACCAAGACATTCACGATGCAATCGCTGCTGTCTGGCAATACCGTGACGACCGCTACTCGGAGATTCGCACGAACGAGACTGCGAAGGGACCGAAGGTGGAGATGAGCTTCATCGGCGGATAGCGCCAACGGCGTTGCAGTGAAAACGGTACAGCATTACATGCGGCGCGAACATGCGCCGCCCGGCTTCTGGCCATGGCCCGGCGACGAAAGAGCGCTTCTTGACGGAGTTGAAATCGAAAGCGCGGTGCCGACGCGTTTCTTTCAGATCGTCGATCCGTATCCGCGCACTTGGGGATCTCTGCACTGGCGCCTTGCGCTCAACAAGATCGTCGATGACCGAGCCGAGTCACCCTTGTTTCGCGCTTTCCATTCCGGCGTCGAATGGAATCTGAATCACCCCGATTACCGCTGGTTCCTCACGGCGTGGTTTAGATGGGAGCATCGCACGGAAGTGGAAGCCGGTCCTTCCCGATCGCTACATGTTGAAGGCGATACGGTAGTTTTTCGGATTCCTGTTCCCGATCCCCAGTTCGCAGGCTCACCCTGCTTGCGATCTCGCATTGACGCTCGCGACCGGCACAGTATCGCCCGAGCCGTGCGCTCGCACGAGCGAGCAACAGAACCGCGAGCCCTCGCTGATCGTGCTCGACGACGTGCTTGATCTCTGAAATCAATCTGTGGCTCGGCTGCAAGCTTTGAGAAAAGTCGTCGCACGGCTCATAGGTGGCTCCCTCTCAGTGGTTAAATTGTTTGCTAACTTTAATCGAAAGGCGGCGCTTGGGAGAAGAGGATGCCTCGTGTGAGTAGCCTTCGCGTGAGAGAGTCGGTTTGCCGTGCGCGGCGCACCCTTCGGTTGAGCCTGTGTCACACCTGACAGCGGCGCAGTCCCGGGAGGCGTCCGAGCGTCCCGCCAAGCCGAACGACGGCGAACTTCGGGCGTGGGCCGTCGAGGACGTTCTCGACGGCGCCCTAACCGTTACCGGGGCGGACGCCGCGGAGATTTTTCTTCGCGAACGACAGTCCGGCGGCTTATCGCTTGCCGGTTTCCGCGGCCCCTTCCCCGAGGCATTCCAGCAGATCACGCATTTCGATGAGGGACAGGGTTATCCAGGTCTCGTAGCCCTCAACGGTCGTCCGCTTGATACAATCGATACGCTCGGTGACTCCCGGTTTCTCCGAACGCTTGTGAAAGAGGCAGGTTTCCGTCGCTTCCTTTGCGTGCCGATTCCAGGCCGCAAGCGTCCGATGGGAAGCTTGGGCGTCGCATGGCGGAAAAGTCGGGAAAATTTCGGATCGCTCTGCGTCACTCTCTCGCGCGAGGCCGAGCGTCTGTCTCTCATCCTCGACGAAGAAGAACGCGCCGCCGCGGGGGGTGCCGACCCTCGGGAGGCAGCCCATGATACAGCTGCCGCGCCACGGCGGCTTAGTTTGCGCCTCCTCGGCAGCTTCGAAGCCCGCCTCGGCGGCGTTCCCCTGAGCATGGATCAATTTGCTCGGCGAAGATCCCTCACGCTGCTCAAGCTTCTCCTGACGAACTATGGCAAAGTGATAGGACGCGACGAGCTCATTGAACTGCTATGGCCTTCCGACGCGCCCGAAGACGCGCGCCAGTTGCTCAAATCCGCCGCGCACTATTTGCGTCGCGCGCTGGGTGAAGCGCACGACGAAAAGGCGAAGTCGCCGTTCGTCACGACCGTCGCGAACGGATACGCCTTCAATACGACATCGTGCCATTGGATCGACGTGGTGGAGTTCAAGCGAATAGCCGAAGAAGGACTGCGTCTCGAGCGGCAAGGTCGATGGAGGGAGGCGATCGTCGAATTAGAAGCGGCCGCGGAACTCTACGGCGGTGATTATTTAGAAGATGAGCTTTACACCGAATGGGCGATGAAGCTGCGCAGGCAGCTCAAAGACCTGTTGTTCGACGTTCTGCAAGCGACAGCTCGGCTGCTCCGCAGTGCCGGCGACTATCAGGGTGCCATCCGGTACTACCAGCGCATCCTCGAGCTCGACCCTTGTTTGGAGGACGCCCGCTGTGAGCTCATGGAGGTCCTGTGCCGCATCGGCAAGCGGACTCAAGCCCTTCGTCAGTTCGATGCCTGCCGTCGAGCACTCAAGGAAGAGTTCGATTGCTCACCCCTTCTGGAAACCGAAGCTCTCTACCGCAGCATTCTCAACGCAGGCTGAAAACTCGGAACCTGCGTGGAACCCGCCAACGCTAATTTTTATCTACAAGTGAGCTCCCACCACGGCGTTTTTGCGCTCAGGCGACGTCTGAAGGGCCGTCGCGCGGAGGGGTACATGGTCCGTATTCTTGCAGCAGGCGCGTTCGTGCTGATTTTCGGATATGTTGCGGGCATCGCAATGGCGGACGAAGGCAGCGCCATATTCTCGGCAAAGTGCAGCGCCTGCCACACGATAGGAAAAGGCAAGCTCGTTGGGCCCGATCTCAAGGGCATCACGAACTCAGAGAGCCACCCATGGCTCGAGAAATGGATAATGTCGCCAAGCGCCGTCATCAAGTCAGGCGACCCAACCGCGACGAACCTCGTCAAGCAGTATTCGATGCAAATGCCCGATCTCGGTCTTTCGCAGAGCGACGTCGACGCTGTCATTGTCTACATCGCAGCGCAATCCGGCGGCGCGCCTGCCGCGGCAAGTGGAACGAACGCCGCGCCCGCGGCGGCCGTCAAGCTTCCACCGGGTGACGCAGAGGCTGGCCGAGCGCTCTTCGTCGGCAATGCCCGGTTGAAAAATGGCGGCCCGCCATGCATGTCGTGCCACAGCATTTCAGGGATCGGTGCATTGGGTGGAGGAACGCTCGGACCCGATCTGACCAATGCGTTTAAAGATCTGGGCGGTGAATCCGGAATCGCGTCGTTCTTAAGTAGCGTTCCGACGCCGACGATGAACGCGGTATGGTCGAAGCATCCGCTCACACCTCAAGAGATTGCAAACCTCACAGCGTTCATTAAAGAAGGCGCCGTCGCGCAGCGTCCGTTGAACGTTCTGGCGCAGCTCATTGTCCTGGCAGTGATCGGCGCGATCGTGCTCGCGATCATCGCCGCCGCCTACTGGCGCCGGCGGCTGCGCGGCGTTCGCATTCCGCTCGTCGCGCGCGCGAACGCAACATTCCTTTCCAAATCCAAACAACCGCGGAGGTTGTAACACATGGGCTGGATTCAAGATTTAGTCGACCCCAAGGCTCGTCGCTGGGAAGAGTTCTACCGTAATCGTTGGATGCACGATCAGGTCGTGCGTAGCACGCACGGCGTGAATTGCACCGGCGGTTGCTCGTGGGCGGTGTACGTCAAGGACGGCATCATCACGTGGGAGATGCAGCAAACGGATTATCCGCTGCTGGAAAAAGGATTGCCGCCGTACGAGCCGCGCGGGTGTCAGCGCGGGATTTCTGCGTCCTGGTACGTGTACAGTCCCATCCGGGTCAAATACCCGTACATTCGCGGCGCACTGCTCGATTTTTGGCGTAAGGCCAAATCGCAGTCTACCAATCCGCTCGAAGCCTGGGCGATCGATCGTCCAAGACGACCAGAAGCGCAAACGGTATCAGCGCGCGCGGGGCAAAGGTGGTTTCCGCCGGACGAGCTGGGATGAAGTCCTCGAGCTCATTGCCGCGTCGACGCTCTACACGGCGAAGAAATGGGGCCCGGACCGAATCTTGGGTTTCGCGCCGATTCCGGCGTTTTCGTTTGCGTCGTATGCCGGAGGCGCGCGTTTCCTACAGCTCATGGGCGGCGTGAACATGAGCTTCTATGATTGGTACGCGGACTTACCGAACGCTTTCCCGGAGGTTTGGGGCGATCAAACCGACGTCTGCGAAAGCGCGGACTGGTACAATTCGAGCTACATCGTCTCGATCGCCGCAAATCTCAACATGACGCGCACGCCGGACGTCCACTTCATCTCAGAAGCGCGCACGAACGGCAGCAAGTTCGTCGTGATCTCCCCGGACTTCAGCCAAGTCGCTAAATACGCCGACAATTGGATTCCGGTCAAGGCCGGGCAAGACACCGCGCTGTGGATGGCCGTCAATCATGTGATCCTCAAGGAGTATCACCACGAGCGCACGGTCCCGTACTTCACCGATTACTTGAAGCAGTACACCAATGCGCCGTTCCTCGTGCAGCTCGATGGCGACGCAACCAACGGGTACACCCCGGGGCAGTTCCTGCGCGCGAATCGCATCGCCCCCTACGCCGACGTCGACAACGGTGAGTGGAAGATGCTGATGATGGACCGGCAGACCGATGCGCCGAAGATGCCGATGGGCACGGCCGGTTTTCGTTGGCAAGCGAAAAAGGGTCAGTGGAACCTGAAGCTCGAGGACGGCCTCGATGGCAGCCCGATCGATCCCGTTCTGACGTTCCTCGACAAGCGCGACGAGGTGCTCAACGTCGGTTTTTACGAGTTCGCTTCGAAGAAGACGTTGCTGCGCGGCGTCCCGGTGCGTTACATCGAAACTGCGCAAGGACGCGTGCCGGTAGCAACCGTCTTCGACCTCTACATGGCGCACTATGGCGTCGATCGCGGCCTGCCCGGAGAGTATGCGAAGAGCTACGACGAACCCGTTCCGTACACGCCGGCGTGGCAGGAGCAGTACAGCGGCATCGGACGCGAAACGGTCGATCCGGTTCGCGCGCGAATTCGCCACCAATGCGGAGCTCACCAACGGCCGGTCGATGTGCATCACCGGCGCCAGCCTCAATCACTGGTACAACAACGGCCTTGCCTATCGCGGCCCGATCAACGCCATGCTCTTCACCGGCTGCTGTGGCGTGAACGGCGGCGGCATGAATCACTACGTCGGACAAGAGAAGCTTGCGCCGGCCGCGCCGTGGGCCGCGATCACGTTTGCGCTCGACTGGCAGAAACCGCCGCGGCGTCAGCAATCGCCCGTATGGCACTACGTGATGAGCGATCAATGGCATTACGAAGCGGATTTCACGGAGTATGCGTCCGTGCCGCCCAACGCGCGCTTTGCCAAGGGTCACTGCATGGACATCGAACGCGATGCCGTGCTCCGCGGCTGGATGCCGCACTATCCGCAGTTCGATCGCAACCCGCTGGATTTCGTGCGTGAAGCAGAAGCTGGCGGCGCGAAGGACGAGCAGGCAATCGTCAAAACCGCGGTCGATCAGCTCAAATCCGGCAAACTGAAGTTCGCCATCGAAGACCCCGACGCCGAGCAGAACTGGCCACGCTTATGGTTCATTTGGCGCGGTAACGCTATTATGGCGAGCGCAAAGGGCCACGAGTTCTTCCTTCGTCACTATTTAGGCACGCACGACAATGCGATCGCCGACGAGCGTGCCAAAGATCACGTGAAGAAAGTGACGTTCCGTGAACCTGCTCCGCGCGGCAAGTTCGATTTGGTCGTCGACATCAACTTCCGCATGGACACATCGGCGTTGTACTCCGACATCGTCCTCCCGACGGCGATGTGGTACGAAAAGAACGATTTGAACACGACGGATCTTCACTCGTTCGTCCACGTGCTCGGCGCGGCCGTGCCGCCGGTTTGGGAATCGAAGAGCGATTGGGACGTCTTCAAAGCCTTCGCCAAGAAGGTCAGCGAGCTCGCGCCCCTGGCCTTCCCGGAGCCGGTCAAGGACCTGGTTGCCTATCCGCTGCGCACGACACGCCCGATGAGATTGCGCAGCCACAAGTGCTCGATTGGACGGCCGGCGAGTGCGAAGCGATCCCAGGCAAGACGATGCCGCATATGCGCGCCGTGATCGTGACTACTCCCAGATCTTCAACAAGTACATCGCGCTGGGCCCGAACGTTCGCACCGAGGGAACATGTCGTTCAACGGCGTTCACATGCCCGTCAGCGAAGTTCTACGACCAGCTGCTCCAAAATCCGGTTAGCCTTTCGCCGGACTCACGCCACATGCGCTGTGTCGAATGGAATGGCCAGAAATATCCGAGCCTCGAAGACCCGCTCGACGTCTGCAATACGATCCTGCATCTCGCGCCGGAATAACGGCGACGTTTCCTATGCGGCGTTCGAGCACGAAGAAGAGGTAACGGGCTTCCGCTCAAAGGACCTGGCCGAGGGCATTCGTGGTGTTCGCATGAACTTCGGCGACATCACTCGGCAAATCAAACGCCTGTTGATCAGCCCGTGCTGGACCGGCATGGTCAACGACGGCCGCGCCTATTCGGCATGGTGCATGAACGTTGAACGGATGGTCCCGTGGCGAACCGTGACCGGTCGCTCGGAGCTCTACATCGACCATCCCTGGTACATCGATTTCGGCGAGAACTTTGCGACGTACAAGCCCAAGCTCGACCCGCACGAGACGGGCGACATCGTCCTGAGCCCCGTCGACAACAAGAGCCTCATCCTCAACTACATCACGCCGCACGGAAAGTGGCACATCCACTCGACCTACTACGACAACCTTCGCATGCTGACGCTCTCGCGGGGCATCGAACCGTGCTGGATCAACGACAAGGATGCGGCACGAATCGGGATCGTCGACAACCAATGGGTCGAGGTCTACAACGACAATGGCGGTCATGGTGACACGCGCGGCGGTGAGCGCGCGCGTGCAGCCGGGCACGTGCATGATCTATCATGCGCCTGAACGCACCATCTCGATGCCAAAATCGCAGGTTCGCGGCGGACGGCGCGCCGGCGGACACAACAGTTTAACGCGCACGCGCATGAACCCGGTTCAGATTGCCGGCGGTTACGGGCAGTTCACCTACGGCTTCAATTACTGGGGACCTATCGGAATCATGACCCGCGACACGCACTGCGTCGTGCGAGCCCTCGAAAAACTAGAGTGGTAACGGCGATCGCAGATCGTAAGGAGTAGTAAAACATGGACATACGCGCACAAGTATCAATGGTGTTCCACCTCGATAAGTGCATCGGCTGCCACACGTGCAGCATCGCGTGCAAGAACATCTGGACGGACCGTAAGGGCACCGAGTACATGTGGTGGAACAATGTGGAAACGAAGCCCGGAACGGGCTATCCGACCACTTGGGAAGACCAAAGCAAATACAAGGGTGGCTGGGTCAAAGACGGCGATAAGTTGCGGCTCAAACTTCAAGGCCGTACCGAAGGGTTGGGAAACATTTTCTTCAACCCGAACCTGCCGACGATCGACGACTACTACGAGCCGTGGACGTACCAGTACGACGAACTTTTCAACGCGCCCGAAGGTGACGATCAGCCGACCGCACGACCGATCTCGCTCATCACCGGCAAACCGATGGACATCGAAGCGGGGCCCAACTGGGACGACGACCTCGGCGGCTCACCGATCTACGCAAGCAACGACGTCAACCTCGACCCGCTGACCGACAAGCAACGCGAACAGCTCAACGAGGTCGAGCGGCTCGTGTTCTTCTATCTGCCGCGCATCTGCAACCACTGCCTGAATCCGGCGTGCGTCGCGAGCGTGCCCGTCGGGCGCGATCTACAAGCGCGGCGAAGACGGCATCGTCCTAATCAGTCAAGAGAAGTGCCGTGCATGGCGCATGTGCGTCTCGGGCTGTCCCGTACAAGAAGACCTACTACAACTGGGCGACCGGGAAGTCTGAGAAATGCATCCTCTGTTATCCGCGTCTCGAGACCGGACAGGCGCCGGCGTGCTTCCACTCCTGCGTGGGGCGCATACGGTATCTGGGACTGATCCTCTACGATGCGGATCGCATCACGGAAGCAGCGCTGCACGACGATGCCGATCTCGTCTACGCGCAGCGTGACATTCTCCAAAATCCCGTTCGATCCGATGGTGATCGCTGCAGCCAAGGCAAACGGCGTAACGGACCTGCAGATTGCTGCGGCACAAAACTCGCCGGTGTACAAGTTCGCGAAGCTGTGGGGGCTAGCGCTTCCGCTGCATCCGGAGTTCCGGACGCTGCCGATGCTATTCTACGTGCCGCCGATGCTGCCGGTGCTCGGCAGAATGAACGAGACGGGCATCTACGAAAATTCTGGTATCGAAGGTCTCGGACAGATGCTCAGCTCGCTCGAGCAAGCGCGCATACCCATCAAGTACATGGCGAGTTTGTTCACGGCGGGAAATACGGACATCATCGAAGAGGTCTATCGCAAACAAATCGCGGTGCGCTTGTACAAGCGTTCGCAGCGTGTGAAAGACATCTCTCCCGCCGAAGCACAAGAGGCGATGCGCATCGGAAGGACGACGCCCGAAGAGTGCGAGGCGATCTTCAATCTCACGTCACTGCCGACGTTTGAGGAGCGCTTCGTGATACCGGCGATGGCCCGCGAACAGGCCGTCGAACAGGGAGCCCTCGATCCTTACACGCACAAACCGGCCGCCGGCTTCGGCTTCCGCGAGGAACCGGCGCGGAGGTGGTAGCGTCGGAACGAGAATGGGAAACGCGGATATTCGAGTTGTTCGCCGATCTGCTCGAGTATCCGCGACCCGATTTGGACGTTGCACGCGCGGCGCGCGAGTGCCGCGCCCTCGTTGCACAAGAGAGTGCTGACGCTGCCGTACTACTCGACGAGTTCATTTCGTTCGCGGAGCGTACGCCGCGCGACACGATCGAAGAGATATTTTCGGCAACGTTCGATCTGAACGCATCCTGCCATCCTTACGTCGGCTACCACATGTTCGGCGAATCGTATCCTCGCAGCTTGTTCATGGTCGAGCTGAAGGATCGATACCGAGGCCATGATTTTTATCACGGAGTCGAGCTCCCGGACCACATCGCGGTGTTGTTGCGTTTTCTCTCTACCTGCTGTGACGCAGAAGAGCGAGAGGAAATTGCTCGCGACGCCATACTTCCGACGCTCGGTCCTATGACGCTCGCACCGGAGAGCGCACCCGCTCTCGCCGAAGGTGAGGGCGCGCCACCCGAAGTCTTTGACGTGGGCACGGACTATCGCCGCCTCTTGCTCGCGCTGCAGTCGGTCTTGCAAGTACACTACGGTGCACCGCGGCAGCTTGGGCCCGTCCCGCTTCCGGATCCTGAGCGTCTCGTTTCCTAATGTGAGGAGCATATGTCGAATACGTTTCTTTGGGCAGTCTGGCCCTACGTCGCGATGGCACTCTTCATCTTCGGGGGCCTGTATCGTTATCTGAAGGATCGGTTCTCGTATTCGAGCCAGTCCTCGCAGTTCTTCGAAAACCGGTTCCTCTTCTGGGGATCGACGATGTGGCACTACGCCATCATCCTCATCCTGATTCCGCACACGCTCGGGTTCTTGTTCCCCCAAGCATGGGCGGCGCTCATCGAGAATCAGACGCGGCTATACATTCTGGAGATCACCGGGCTCGCGCTGGCGGTCATGGCCATCGTCGGTCTCGGAACCCTGATCTACCGGCGTTTAACGAACGCGAGAATCCAATTCGTCACAACCGGGATGGATTGGGTGCTCCTCGCGTCGCTGGCCCTGCAGATAGTGATGGGATTCTGGATCGCATTTTTCTACCGCTGGGGATCGGAGTGGTACCTGCGCACGTCCGTACCATGGCTGCGGTCACTATTTGATTTCGATCCGCAGACTCAGTATGTGACCGCGATGCCGCTTCCAGTCAAGATCCACATGTTCAACGCGTTCGTTCTCCTTGCGCTCTTTCCGTTCACGCGTCTGGCACACGTGGTAACGGCTCCGCTCTTGTATCTGGTCCGGCCGTATCAAGTCGTGATCTGGTACCGTCAGAGGAACGCCCGGAATGCGGCACCGGCCGGAAGCGAGCGCATCGGACCGGACGTTCCGTACTTGCGGCGCACTTGAGAACACGCGTGTCCGCTTGGTGCTTGCACCGCACGCTCGGCTGCAGCGGCTGTGTCGAGTAAGTTCGTTTGTGGCCATTCCCGATATAGGGTGCAAAAAACTCACATCGCCGTTATGCAGGAGGGTCGTCATTGAGCACGAGGACATCGCTGTTACCGACTCCACCACTACCGGACATGGAGACGGATTGGGGCACCTATGAAGGTACGCCGGTCTTGGACTTCGTTCGCCCTCCACAGTTGCTCGACACGATCGTCGAGACCGGCGCATCGAAGGGTGACCTTCCGATCAGCAAGATTCTCGTACGCGGCATGTTCGGCGGCGCGTTTCTCGCCTACGGAACCGCCATGGCTTTTTTCGGCATCGCGCAGGGGCTGCCGCCGATCGTTGCCGATGCACTCTTCCCCCTCGGATTCATTTGCATCAACCTGCTGCAAGTCGACCTCGCCACCGGCTACTTCTGCTTCGTGCCGGTCGCATATATGGGCGGACGCATCACGGCCGGCAAAATGGTCAGCTGCATTTGCTGGGTCTATGTTGCAAACTTAATCGGGAGCTTGATCGTCGCCGGCTTGCTATGGGCGGCGCTCACGATGTGGGGCAATGCGCCGGATGCGACAGGCATATCTAAAGTTCTCGTCAAGGTCGGGTTGTCGAAGACCCTTCACTACGAGCAATTCGGGATGGCGGGCGCATTCACGGCGTTCATCAAGGGGATTCTATGCAACTGGTTCGTCACGCTGGGCGTCGTCTTGCCGTACGCGACCCGATCGGTAATCGGTAAGGCCATCGCGACGTTCGTGCCGATCTATATGTTTTTCGGGATGGGCTGGGAGCACTTAGTCGTCAACATGTTCATAATGCCGTCCGCCATGGCGTACGGCGCGCACATCACGCTTAGCGATTGGTGGATCGGCAACGAGCTTCCCGTGACGATCGGAAACTTCGTGGGAGGCTTCCTGTTCACGGGCGCGGCGATTGCCTTTATGTACGGAACGCGTGAGAAACCGGTAACTGCACCTGCGCGATGAACGAGGAGGCGCGCAGCGCCCACGATCCGGCTGCCGGTGACGAGGAGATCTATCGTCTCTGTACCGAGTTGATCACGCTCGGCGAATGGAGATTCGCCGTCGATTGCATGCGTCGCAAGGTGAACGGCGCCCGAAGACGCTTGCCGACGAACTCGCTCATGCGGCTTCGGCTGCTCTCGCAGTACGCGAGTATCCTCGAACTCACCGGAGCGTATGGAGAGGCGGAGTTCATCCGTAAGGAGTCGATTGAGATCGTCGAATCGGGAATCGTCACTCCCGAAGATGCGGTCGACGCCTTTCTCAACTACGCCTTGCTTCTTACGAAAGTTCGTAACTACCGCGAAGCGATCCTGAAGCTGAAGGAGGCCGCACGCCGTGCCGAGCGCCTGAGCAACATCGAGCCGCTCGAGCAGCAAATCATTCTTGCAAAAGTGTGGAGGGGTCTCGTGGAAGCCTACGAGGGCCAGGGAGAACTATCACAAGCCTCAGAGGCCCTCGATGCGCTCGATAACGTCAAGGGTCGGATTCGGTACCTCATCTTTTCCATGTCGAGGTAGCAAGGTGTACACGATCGACGGCAAGCCGGCATGCCTCTTCGTCACCGAGAACCTCGGAAGACCGCAGCCCCGACGGGGAACGCCACTTCTACCCGGCCTTCGTCAAAGCATTCGAACCTGGCTACGAAGCAACGGACTGGGACTACGGCGCTGATTACGCCGAAGCGTTGAAACAAGTAGAATTCTTCAACGCAGAACACGGCGTCAACAAGGAGGCGACGATGCTGATCGTTACGACGTCGATGTACCCTAGGGCCCCAATCACGATTGCGGATATTTATCGAGCGAATGAAGAAGAATATGCAGGGAGCGAGAAGCAGTGATCACGGAGGGACGGGGCTAAAACGTTCCCGGAAACTGCGATCGCAGTGCTTGTTTGAGTTTCATGTCGCCGAGGCGTTCGATAGCATCGAGAATAGTTGCGGATGCGTTCTCGGCACCGTGCTGGCTTAGCCATTGCAAAGCGGCGCTCACTCCTGAAGCGGCAGCACGATCCGCCGCGATGTCTTCGACCAACGCCTCCGCGCGCGCCTTCACGGCATCGTCCCAACGTTCGACTTCGGCTTGTTCGCAGAGCGTTCGTTTCACTCGCGCAATATCCGATGCTCTCCACGGATACGCTTTGCCACACTGCCAGCAGTATGCATGATACGGCACCCACTGGAGCATCTCACCGTCGCCGGGCAGCATGGCTTTGCACTCGGGACACGCAATGATGATGCGGTCGCCGCACTTGGCGCAATGCTTGGGAGCGAGAGGCGCCTCGAGTAGCCAGGCAAACACATGGCCGTTCACGCACACCGCCGCGCAGGGTCCGTGCCGCTCCGCCGACAGCGCAGGCAGCTCGATCGGCGTGTCATTGGACATGAAAAAATATTCGGCAATGCCGCACGCGCACCATGCTATAGTGAGGCCATGGATGCAATAGCGAGGCAGCGTGAAGCGATTCGGTTGCTTTCCGAACAGCCATGGTTCAGCCTCGCAACGATCGATCAGGAAGGGCTGCCGCTCGTCAGTTACATACCGTTCGCAATCGTCGGCGTAGCGTTCGGCATCGTCGTTAGCCGGCTGGCAGCGCACACCGCGCCGCTCTTAGCGCGCCGCCCTGCATCGGTCCTCCTCGTCGACAGCGGCAGACAGGTGGCTGATGCATATACGCAATTACGATTCTGGATAGCCGTCAACACGGCGCCGGAAGCACTAGGCTCTGCGAATGCCGACGCGATCTGGTCTGCGCTCGAACAGCGTCAGGGTGAGACCGTACGAACCCTACGCGATCTTCCCGACTTCAACGCGATATCGCTTGAACCAATTAGCGGACGCCTCATTCTGGGCTTTGCCGCGGCGTTCGATTTCAGCGCCGCAGCCATCGCCGACCTCATGCGAAATGCCGGCTGAATCCGGCGCGAGTATGAGCGCAATATGAGACGGCGTATACCGGACCGCTTGGGCCCCGACGTAGCAAGGCGACCGTGGACGCGAGCCGAGCGTCGCGTGGTATTGCGCGGATTTTTGGGGCGCTTCACGATTGCCGTCGAGCCGCTGATCATCTCGCTCTTCTTCGCAGCGTTGCCGATTCTCATGGTGCTGCGGCGGCAAGACGCGGCGCTGCTGATCGCTCCGATCTTCGGAATAGCCGCGATCGCGTTCATGATTTACGCGATCGTGCTTATTTTCCCGGCGGCCTGCGCTTTATATGAGACCTTCAAACCCATTTATACGGTCGACGGCTATATTCGCTATCGCATTTCAAAGGATGGCGAGGTAACGTATTACGTGGCAGCGCTCGACGCCGATCAAATGATCCTCGGTGAATGGCCGCTTAGTGAGTGGCCGCGCTCGATCGGTAAGCGTCAGACTTGGCCGGTCGTTGTAGAGTTCAGTCCGTACGGCGGCATCCACAAAATCGACGGCCACCCGACCGGCGTTCTCCCCACCGAAATTGCACCGTTTGGGATCGGCATGGCCAACGAGGAACGCCGCCGCCAAAAATGAGCTAACGTTTACCGGCTCGGCGCGAGCGGACGGCCGCAAAGATCGCAATTGACGATACGCGGCTTGGGCGGCAGCTCTACTGCGGGTCGCGCTATATCTGCGCGTGCAATTTCCGCCTTCGTCGTCTGTATTTGCGCCTCGAGATCGGCGACGATGCTGCCGGCTTGGTCGTCCGTGAGCGCACCGCGGGCGTGCCCATAAGACCGCGGATAGTACCAGCCGTCGACCAGCTGCGTCAATCGGTCCTCACCCCGCCATGCCGCCGTTGCGGCCAACTCTCGCGGCGTGAGCGACGATCGTTTCATGGGAAGTAATCCACGCGCTTCAGCGGCGCGCAGCGCCCGTACCCACAATGCTTCATTCATCGTCGCCACATTCGCGCTGCGACGAAGCCGAGAACGGCAATGACGTCGACTGCGAGCGCCCACGGAGTAAGTAGTGTCCAAAGCAACGCAGGCTGCGTGGCTTTGCGGCTGATGCCTGCCGAGGCCGCGGCGGCCCTCCCAGCCCCTTGCTGCGAGGGCGTCTCGATCGGAATCTGCACGGCGAATCGCGGCGCGTGCATCGTCGAAGGCCGCAGCGAAACGGACAAGAATGCGAGCAAGAGCGACACGCCGAGCGCGGCAAGTGCGATCGACGCTAGCGCGATCCGCAAGCGAAGCGCGGGACTATACAGACCAGCAAATGATCGCATGATCGTGCGAGCGGTCGAGCAGCGGTACGATGTTTTGCGGGAGCGACAGTACGCCGTTCGGGTGCGCGCTCAGTTCCGCCCGTCGAATCCTGCCGGCAATGACGCAGACGCCGAGATATGCGGCGGCGATGGCAAGGATATCGACTCGTAGATGAAGAGCGACCCCCGCTGCGTTGAACGTCATGCTGTAGGCGCACACGACGAGCAGCGTCGCAAATGCCGACCAAGTGAGAACTTGCGGCCTCACGCGCCATTGGCGTTCGACGACGTTGCTGCCCACGACGCTCGCGCAAGCAGCCAGGATGCCGACGAGCGGAGCAAAGGAAATCGGATGTGTATGTACTCCGAAAAGCGCACCGATTGCACCGACAGCGAGCAGGTTTCGGACACGGCCGTGCAGCCGCGAGAGCACTATGGCAACGAGCAGCGCGATGCCGAGCAGCGCAGAATCGAGGCGAGTCCATAGCGCGGGAAGGGTCATCACGGCGTACGCCGACAGTGCGACGACGGCTCCCGCCAGGAACAGTAAGCGGTCCGCGCGGAGCACCTCCAGCCGCGCCACTACTTGCGCGTCGTCGCTATATCGTGGAATCTGGGCGCCCGCTTCGAGCAGATGCGGTTCCTTTTGATAAAACGCCGGATCGACTCGGCGCCGCCAATTCAACATTGCAAAACCACCTCACGCGTAAACACCGGCACGTGGTCCGGCGTCAACGTCACCATGGCGAGACGCTGACGCTCGACTTGTTCGCGCTGGCGAAGGCTGACAAAGATGACCGCTGCGCCATGGCGTCGGACCTCGTCGACGAGTACGCGGCCGATGGTGAGGCGGTCTCCGCGAAGCTCGAGCGTCGCCAGCATGAGTTGCAGCCGGTCGAGGTCTGCATCGAGTGGTCGCAGTCGCAGAGTAAGGACCTCGCCTGCACTGTACTGGCAGACAAATCGCACGGTGAGCCTGCGCGCCGCAAAGGCTCGGCACAACGCACAGACAAAGCAGATGGCTTTCTCTAAACGATAACGCTGAAGCTCCCGCTCTCCATCGAGCGACGGCGCGGTATCCAAGACGAGGCTCAAATCTTCGCGGGTGGGGTCTTGAAACTCGCGCACGAAGAGTCGCGCGGAATCGCGCGTACGCAGCGATAGGATGCGATGGATGAGCTTCGGAGAATCGCCGGGGCGATATTCGCGCACGCCGACGTACTCTTCGATTGCGGTGGGAAGCTTTTCGAATCGTCCTGCAGCTATGTGTCTACCGGCGAGCAGCGCGTCGACGATGGGTTGCAGGTGGTAGATTGCGGGCAACACCGTGACGGCGCGCCTCGTGTCGAAGATTGCAGTGACCCGGACCGCACTGCCGGGCAACTCAACGGCGGAGCGGAACGGCCCCACGAACAGTACGCCCCGCCGGTTCGTTGTGACGTCCCACTGCGACGTGCCGGCGAGGCGCGCGGAAACGATGGGCAACTCAGCCCACGGGCCGGCGTCGAGGACGTCGCCGGACATGGAGAACCGTGCACTGGTCAAGACACCGATTGCGGGGAAGCCGGATCCTTTGAATGCGATCGTGAGCCGCAGGCGAAACGTGCTTAGCGCTCGCGCTCGTGGCGGCATATCGACGCGGACCATTCGAAGCGAACTTGCCGCCGTTAGCGTAGCGATTGTCGCCAACGTAATCCAGAGTAGTGGAAACGCAACCGCAAACACCGCGAACGCGCGAATCGCCGGATGCAGCACGCCGGCAACCACCGCAAGAACGAGTGCTGCGCCGAACATGACGATGCCGATCGACGATGCAATCGCGAATTCAAAGCGCGCCGGCCGTTCCATGCGACGGTGTTCAGGCCGGGAATACGATCGAGTCGACGAGGCGCCTTACGAGCTGCGTCTTCCACTCGGTCATGTTCATCAATGATTCCGGCATCACTTTGGGAATGAGCCGATGCGGCAGCGCGTGAACGAAGAGCGCCTTGACGTCGTCTGGAGTAACATAAACACGTCCCTGGACGAGCGCGTACGCGCGGGCGAGCTGCATGAGCTGCAACGCCGCTCGAGGGCTTGCACCGAGCACGAGCTCGTCCGAGAGACGACTTTGCCGCACTGCGGCGATAATGTAATGCAACAGGCGTTCGTCGATGACGACGTGCTTGACGAGCGCCATCAGGTCGCGCACGCGCTCGATTGTTAGCACCGCGGGGACGCTGTTTAGCGGATCCTCGGGGATCCGGTCGCGGAGAATCTCCACCTCCTCGTCTTCACTTGGGTATCCCGGTGTGAGCAGCAGTTGGAACCGATCGAGTTGCGCCTCGGGCAGATCGTTTACACCGGAGTGCTCGATCGGATTCTGCGTCGCGATCACGATGAAGGGATCCGGCAGCGGGTAGGTGCGTCCGTCGACGGTGACCTGCCCCTCGCCCATGGCTTCCAAGAGCGCGCTCTGCGTGCGCGGCATTGCCCGATTGAGCTCGTCGGCAAGCACGATATTCGCAAACACCGGACCGGGAACGAACACCTCCTTGCGCGGATCGACGTAGCCGGTGATATCGACCGGAAGGAGATCCGGCGTGCATTGGATGCGCTTGAACTCGCACGAGATCGAGCGCGCGAGCGTTCGCGCCAGCATCGTTTTTCCGACGCCGGGCCGGTCCTCGAGCAACACGTGGCCGCGCGAGAGCAATGCCGCAACGACAAGCCGGACGACGTCGCGCTTCCCGATCACTACGCGTTCGACGTTGGCGATGAGCCTCTCGATGTCGGTTTGAGCGGTGTCGTATGCGACCCTGCTCGTCATAGTAAACGCCCATGGGGATCGGGCGGCGCGGCCATCGTGAGCGGCAGACTGTTGAGCGCGAACGGCAGAAGCCACCGTGCCGTCAATGAAGTAATTGCCGCGACCAGAAGCATCGCTGCGGCGGCGTAAATCGCCGATGTGGAAGAAAGGTCCTTTGCGAGCAGCGTACCGAGACTGCCGAAGAGTCCTGCAACACCGCTGCCCGGCAGATCCGGATGCTGAAAGAGATACAGCGCGAGGACAACTCCGAGCCAGCGCGCTCCGCCACCGATGAGCCGCGCCGGCTTCACGTTCCAGGTAAAGTTCGGCAAGATTCGCGCCGCCGCAGCGCGCAGAAAGAAATCCGCCTCGGCTCCTACGGCAAGAACCGCAATAATGGCCGAAACTCCCAACGCGAGGCGCGGAATCGTATACCCGCTTTCGTATCCGGCTGCCGCGAAGGGCAGCGCAACGAGAAACGCCAACGCGCCAACGGCGACGGCATCCGCGAGGCGTGCAACAGCCTCCGCACGCTCGTGCAAACGAGCACAACGCGGACAAACTTGCAGCGCAGCGAAACCATCGGGCTTTCCTGGCGCAAGCACGAGCGCCCACACAAGAACAGCGGTCGCTTCCAGCCCGAGGAGAAGCGCGAACGGTACGTAGCCGGGTACGACCGGCGACACCGCTAAGGCGTCAGATGCGTCGGTGGGAGGTTGAGTGTCGTTGAGTTCACCGCCGGCCAGACGCGCCCCCACGGCGAGAAGCCGACGACCAGCGCTCCTTGCATAATCGAGAGGATGATGGTTACAAGGACAAAGAGCAATGGGCCGGACGGCATTGCGAACCCGCCGCGATCCCTGAGATATGCGGGTGGACCTAGCGGGCCTTCACCATTCGAGTGTGCGTGGTGCGTGTCGTGGGTCATGCGCGTGCTCCTAAGACGTGGATCGCAGCCAGCAGCGCGAGCACGCACCCGAGGGCCATCAATCCGAGTAGCACTTTCGTCACGGCAGCGTCGAGACCGTGCGCGGCCCAATCGTTCTTCAACTGAACGAACGCCGTGATCCCGACGACAACCGCACCCGCCAGGGCAAGGCCTCTTTCGATCAATGCTGCATCCATGTCTCACTCACCACAGATAGAATAGGAAGAAAAGCGCGACCCAAACCACGTCGACGAAATGCCAGTAAAGCGTTCCGCACGTGAGCCCCAGATACTTCGATCCGGTGTAGGTTCCCCGATTCGCCTGAATGCCGAGGACGGCGAGGAAGCATGCACCGACGAAAACGTGGAACCCGTGCAAGCCCGTCAAAGTGAAAAACGAGGCGCCCCACGTGCTGCCCGGCCAGGTGATGCCTTCTCTCAGCACCCCCGTCCACTCATGCGCTTGACCGAGGAGAAACGCAATGCCGAGAATGATCGTCGCAATCAGCCATGCGTTGAACTTTCGCCTTGTGTAAGTGTTTCCAGTTCTCTAGCGCGAAGTGCATCGTGACTCCCGATCCGAACAGGATCACGGAGTTGAGCGATGCATAGCTCGTATCGAACCACGAGAGCTGGTGGCCGCCGATGATCGGCGGCCACGTCGGCGCCGACGTACGCAGATATACATAGGCGAAGATGAACGACGAGAACAGAATGCAGTCGCTGAGCAGGACCAACACGAAGCCCAGCAACCGAATATCCCGGGTCTCCCAGTAGACGCGAATCGACCGCGTTGTAGCGGGCTGCGACTGCCGCGTGTCCCTTTAGTGGAACCGCTGAAGCGGCCATCTCAGTGCGCTCCTGCTCCGACGAGAGCCGGCTGCGGCATCGTCACTCTTCCGTATTCGGGAATTCCTCGAGCTCGTTGTCGGTGTGCTCGTACGGCAGCGGCTTGTCGAAATCGTACGGTCCGCCGGTGACGGTGGGAACCGACTTGAAGTTGTAATACGGCGGCGGAGAGCTGATCGTCCACTCGAGCGTCCGAGCGCCCCATGGATTGATGCCGGCGATCTTTCCGTGCTTGTAGCTCCAGATCAAGTTGAAGACGAGCAGCCCGACCGACGCAGCCATGAAGAAGGCAAATGCCGTTTCGAACTGGTTCCAAAAGACCGCGTCGGGATTCTGCGAAGCGAAAGTTGTGTAGGACGCGTAGCGCCGAGGCATCCCCTCGATGCCGAGCCAGTGCATCGGAAAGAACGTGCCGTTCAGACCGATGAAGAAGAGCCAGAAGCCCAGCTGCGAGAGGCGCTCGTCCAACATACGCCCGGTCGCCTTCGGATACCAGAACGGGATCGAGGCGAGGAATCCCATGATTGAACCGCCGGCCACGACGTAGTGGAAGTGCCCTACAACGAAGTACGTGCCGTGCAGATGCAGATCGACAGGAACCGAGGCCAAGAAAATACCGGTGATTCCCCCGAAGGTGAACGTGATCAAGAAGCCGAGCGCGTAGAGCATTGGGCTCGTGAAGTGAATTCTTCCGCCCCACAATGTCGCGATCCATGAGAACATTTTGATGCCGGTGGGGATCCCGATCGCGTAGGTGAGAATCATAAACGGAATTTGCAGCCACGGCGCGAGACCGCTCGGGAACATGTGATGCGCCCAAACCGTAAACGCTAGCAGCGAAATGGCCATCGACGAGAATGCGATCATCTTGTACCCGAAAATCGGCTTGCGTGCGAAGACCGGCAAGATCTCGGAAACTATGCCGAACGCGGGAATGATGAAGATGTAGACGGCGGGGTGCGAGTAAAACCAGAACATGTGCTCGAAGAGCACCGGGCTGCCGCCGCGCGACGCATCATACCAGGGTATCTTCCAGACGTGCTCGAGGAAGAGGGCCCCGGTCGCCACCGAGAGCGCAACCGTGGCAAACATGTTCATGAGCGCGGTCGCGAACGTTGCCCAGACGAAGAGCGGCATGCGAGTCCAGGTCATTCCGGGCGCCCGCATCTTGATGATCGTCGTCATGAAGTTCATGCCGGTCAGCGTCGAACTGATGCCGATCGTGAAGATCGCCGCGCACCAGAGCGCACCGGCCGTGCCGTCGGCGAGCGAGATCGGCGGATACTCGGTCCAGCCTGCGTGCGGGCCGCCGTAGAGCATCGAGCTGAAGAGAATCGCCGCCGCAATGGGAAAAATCCAGAAACTGATCATGTTGAGCCACGGAAACGCGACGTCGCGTGCGCCGATTTGCAGCGGCATCACGAAGTTGCCGATGGCTCCCGTAACGAGCGGGATCGTCACGAGCCATACCATTGCAGTACCGTGCATCGTGAACATCTCGTTGTACGTGTTGTGGTCCATGATCGCGCCGTTGGGGTCGGTCAACTGGGTTCGCATGAGCATCGCAAACGCCCCGGCGATCAGCATGATGAGCATGCCGGTGATAAAGTACTGGAACCCGATTATCTTATGATCGAGCGAGAAGACGTACTTGCGAACGAAGCCCTCTGGCGCCGGATGAATGTGAGCGTGGGTCGCTTCAGGAAGTTCGTGCGTATCGCCCGTTGTACTACTCGATTCGGTATGCATGCGTTATCCTATTTTAGGCTGGTGAGATAAGCGACGAGATTGGCGATGTCTTGATTTGAAAGCCCGTTGGCTTGGCGATTGGGCATCGAGCCGATCGGGCCGGTGAAGCCGTTTTGAAGAATCAAAGCGATATCCTGCGGCGTGGGCGCCTTGCCGGTTACGAGCGTCGGATGCTGCGGATCGTCCGTGATATGGAGCAATCCCGGGCCGACCAGCTTCTGATCGAACGGCGTCGGCGGATAGTGATGACACGCGGCGCACGTTTGCTTGAACTTCGCTTCACCTGCCGCCGCGGTTCCGCCGGATAAGTTGATCGGAACGCTCGCCGCAGCTTGCGCCTTCTTTTGGGCATCGAGCCAGGCGTTGAATGCCGCAACGGACTCGATCACGACTTTCCCTTGCATTTGACTGTGATTGATTCCGCAAAACTCGGAGCAGGTGGAGATGAAGTTGCCGGCGTGCAGCGGAGTGAAGTTGAGATTCTGCACCAAGCCGGGAACCGCGGCCATCTTGAGCCGTAGCTCGGGCACCCACCATTGGTGAATCACGTCGGCCGACGTTATGAGGATGCGCACCGGTACGCCAACCGGCAAATGCGCCTCCTGCGACCGTTCCCTTGAGGCCCGGGTAGCGATACTCAAAGAAGAATTGGTGGCCGATGACTTCGGTGGTGAGCCCGGGTGAGGTTACGCCGAACTGGATCTTATGCCAGACGTTGATGCTCAGCCCGGTCAGTATGACCAGCAACACCGTCGGAAGCACAGTCCACCAAAATTCCAGCTTGGGATGGTCGTGAATGGGCACGCCGACGGTATCCAACGTATCGGTTGCATGCGCTCGGAACGCGATCGAGAAGTAGATCACGTATCCGGCGACGATGATCATGATATCGCCGCCGAAGACCGCCATGAACTTGAACAGTCCATCGATATCGTACACGCGGTCGCTGAACGGTTGTGACGCGCTCGGCAGCAGCCAGTCGATATTCGCGAAGAGCCAGTACACCGTGTTGGCGATGCAGAGCAGCAGCAGCACGGTGGTTGCCTGCCAGAAACCCGGGCCGAGCCCACGAACCCGGACGATGTTCGGGCCCGGCCTGCGCGTGATCGGCAGATCCAAAGCTCTTACCCCCTACCTCTGCGCGGAACCGCGGCGGCACCGCTATGGAACTGGAGCATAATCGTTTCCTACCCCGTGTACGGTTTCCTTGGTATTCGCCGATCGAGAATCAATCCGATGCCTATGCCGAAGACGACGCCGTAAAAGATGCCGAGCGAGACGTTTCCCAGGGGATAGCCGACAGCCGCACCAAGCGCGGCGCAGAGCACGACCGATGACCAAATTCTTCGTTGCATACGAGGACCTCCGAATAGCCGTTCCGATTCGGGCGCACTGAGAAATTGTAGCCATGGCGGTTACATTTCGGTTCTGCGGAAAGAAGAAAGAAGCGAAACGATGAAAGAATCGGGTATGACGACAAACAACACGCGCGATGCCGCCTTGGAGATCGCGCAGCGGCTCAAGGCCGCTCGAATCGATCCCTCTCAAATCGACGAAGCCGACCGCCCCGCGAGCGACAGGCCACCGGGCTTCGCCGAAGCGCTGATGTCGACGCGCCCGACGGCCGTTGAGACCAATGCGAGCTTGACGCCGGCCGACTGGGACGTGATCGAGCGCGCATTATCGCATTACGCCGACTGCAATAGCTGAGCCTAGAGCCTAGACGACGATCATTTTCTTCCAGCGCTCCAGCAGTGCGGAAAGCTCTTGCTGCTCGAGCTTTCGGACCTGGCATTGGTCGAGCGAACGCGCAAAGTCATCCATGAAGGCGTGCCACTCGTCTTCGGTGATCATGAGGTTGCGGTGCGACTCTCCCATTTGGCGGCCGGTGTACGCTTGCGGCCCGCCGGCCTGGGAGCACGTCCATTCCGTGAAGAGATACTTCAAACCGGCTCGCGAGACGTTTACACTCGCTTCTTTAAGGTGAGGATTCGCGTCAAACCGCGGATCGCTGAAGATGCGATCGATGAAGTCGTCCATGAGAATCGCGATCTTGAAGGAGCCCCCCAAGCGCTGGTAAAGTGATGGTTTCTGCTGGGCTTCCACGAGCAGCCTCCGATATCAGAGAATTAATCGAACGCCCGACACACGTTTTACGAGAGATCGCGCGTGGCTCGGAGATATCACGAGCCTCTTCACGATTTCATGCGTTATGATATAGTCAGTGCTCAGTACCATTTTCGTTTGGCTTTTCGCCTTTGCATGCCTCTGTACGTTTCTGTTGGGAATACGAAAGCAGTGGAAGAACGCGCGCATCGCCTCGACAGTGATTGCGATCCTCGCGTTTGCACTCGCGCTGGCGGCAGCGCTCGCAAAGCGGTGACCGGGCTTAGGGCGGAAGCACGACGGACTTCGGGGGAATCCGCTTGCGGACGATCGCAATGGCCATGTCGCGATCGTGCATATGCTCTTTGAGCTCTACGAGCGCAGCCTCCACGAGCGCCGAGGTCTTCACGCGAAAGCCGATGTCTTTTAAGATAACGACGAGCTCGTCGAGAGCTTCCACTGCGCCCGGCGTGAGCTCGACGTTCGTGGGAGCCGCAGCTTTCGGAGGGTTGTTCATACCTGAGATGGATTCTGTCGGTAACTGGCTGAACCCCCCGAACAAGCTATGTGCGATGGCGTGTCGTCGCGAAGAAGTCTTGAATGAATCCGGCGGAGCGGTTCGTTCGAAACGTCATCGACGAAATTATCGCAGCTGATTCTCACATCAACCGGGCGCTGGTTAGCTTTTTCGTAACCCGGCTGGAACCGCGGCGCGCCATTCTACACCGGGAATGAAGTGCTGCCGCGACAACGTGCCGCTCACCGTGCTTGCGGTAGTGCAGCGGGCGGAAGCGATTCGCGAAAGCGAATTGCGGCGGTTACTTTCTCGGTGCCCGGGACTGAGCGAGCGAGAGCGCATGCTGATCGCGGCGATGTCAACGGCGCTGATTGAGCGGCTACTGCACGGCGCAGTCGCTAAAATTTCCGAAAAGGCCGTAGTCGACGGAGCGCAGGCGCTGAGCGACGCCCATTTTCTGAACGAGTTGTTCGATGCGCGCCCGATCGAGCATGAGGAAAGCGCCGTAAGGATGCGGAGCGCC
This sequence comes from Vulcanimicrobiota bacterium, assembly GCA_963767725.1. GTDB lineage: Bacteria > Vulcanimicrobiota > Vulcanimicrobiia > Vulcanimicrobiales > Vulcanimicrobiaceae > Cybelea. The sequence continues at coordinate 72,043 of CAVYEN010000001.1, read as the reverse complement.
TAATGCGACTCTTCCGAGCCTGGGCGACGGCCGCCGCAGCGCTTACGTTTGCGCAAGTTGTGTTGGGCAGCTGGGTGCGCATCAACAGCGACGGTATGACGTGCCCCGACTGGCCGCTGTGCCGCGGCGCGCTCATACCGCAGCTTATCGGCGGCGTGGCGCTGGAGTGGACGCACCGCGCAGTTGCGCTATCCGTCGGCTTCGTCATCATAGTCGCGTTCGTGGCGGGCTGGCGCGTGCGGCGCAAGATCTCGGGCGTAGCGCCGACGTTGCTCGCGCTCGTCGCGGTCTTTGTGCTTCAAGTGATCGCCGGCGGAATCACGATTCATACCGCGAACAGCCCGCCGTCGGTCGTGCTGCACTGGGCGTGCGCGATGCTGTTACTCGCGACGCTGACGGTCTTGGCTGTGCTAGCGCGGCTAGCGCCGCATCCAAATTCCCGGCTTCCTTGGTTACGTCCCGGTACATGCGTGCCGGGAATCGCGTTCGTGGCGCTACTTGCGTATGTCACGACCTGCATCGGGTCGTACGTGAGCTCGAGCGGCGCAGGACTCGCATGCTCGACATTACCGGGCTGCGACGGCACGCTGATGGGCGTGACGCAAGCGCAATTTGCGCAGATGCTACATCGTCTTCTTGCAGGTGCGTTCGTCGTCTCCGCGCTCGTTGTCGCTGCTGTCGTGGCGCAGAACGGCATGATGCGGGTGCGCCTGTGGGTGGTCGCGGGCGCGGGACTTGCACTGTTGCAAGTTGCGCTCGGAATGTCCAACGTGGCGTTGCGCATGCCGCTGCTGCTACGGGAAGCCCACGCCGCGAATGCCGCCCTGGCGTTCATCGTCTTCATTATCGCAACGACGGTTGCGGTGGTCGATCCGCTGCCCGTGCTGTCGGGCGTGACCAGATCGCGCAGAACTAAGGCCGGCCCTCTCACGGATTACGCAAAACCTCGCCAGATTCCAAGGTAGTTCGCCGATTACGTAGTTGTGCGTGCGCTGATGGCAGCACTCCTCGCCGCAACGTAAAGAGTTAGTACCTCCGGACGCTCTTTCAAGCAGGAGGTGTTCGCAAGGCACTAGGGCAACGATCGTTGCCTGATGACAAAAATCGTAGCCTCGCAGGTTCTGTTGCTTCGACGGGCACGGGGGCTCTCGCAGCGGTCGCTCTCACAGATGGCTGGGATAACCCGGCAGGCCGTTGGTGCGATCGAAAGCGGTCATATGCAGCCAAGCGTCGGAATCGCGCTTGCCCTTGCGCGATCGTTGGGAACGACCGTCGAGGAGTTATTCGGCTACGAGGACCGACCGACGCAACCGGCTGCGCGGAGCGCATCGGCAACAATCGCTGGCCGAACGGTAACCCATTCGCTCGCGATGGACTACCTGGCGACCGAGCCCGCACAAGATGCCGTGCCGAATGTCTTCCTTGCGGGCTGCGATGTCGCCGTCGGCCTTTTGGCGCGACACGCGCTGTTACGCTCGCACGACGTCCGTGTTTTGTGGCTACCGATGACGAATCGAGCCGGACTAAGCGCGCTGGGAAACGGGCTCGTGCATGGAGCGGTCGTTCACGGCCAGATGACATCGCAACAAGCGCAGGGGATGCGCGAGTTCGTCGGTTTCGAGCTCGCGACGACCGAGGAAGGATGGCTGCTTGCGCCCGGAAACCCACTCGGGCTGCACGGCGCGCTGGACCTTGCGCGGCGAAAAGCGAGGTTGGCGAATCGCCCCTCGGGTGCCGGCGCTCGCCGATTGCTCGACGAGCAACTGCGGCGCTCGCACATTGACCCTCGGCGCATCGTCGGCTACGAACGCGAATTGCCCGGCCAGCTCGACATCGGTCGCGCGATCGCGCAGGATTTTGCGGACGCCGCGGTAGGGACCGCCAGCGTCGCTCGCGTCTTTGCGTTGGATTTCGTTCCTCTGCGCGAAGAGCGATGCGTATTGTTCGTGCCGCGCGCCGCTGCTCGGACGCCGGAGATCCGTGCACTTGTCGACGCTCTGCGCTCGACGGCGTACCGGCGAGACCTCGAGAGCTTACAATCCTACGATGCGACGAGAACAGGAGAGCAGACGGCATGAAACGGCGCAGCTGGATCCTCGGATCGTCGGCTACGGTTGTAGCTGCGGCGCGCACGGTTTACGCGCAAGATTTGACGCCGATCGACGTCGCATACGCCGGCTCGATGGGCTCGATGATGGAAGGGCCCATCAAGGCACGTGTAGCGCAGGCACTGGAAATTGCGATGCACGGAAGAGCCGCAGGCTCCGACGCCCTCGCGAAGTTGATCGTCGGAGGAAGCATAGCGCCGGACCTCTTTATCTCGGTGACCCCGGGGCCAATGATGACCGTTCTCAAAGCTGGGGAAGCGACCACCGGCGTCCCGATTGCGAGGACCGAGATGGTCATCGCATACTCTTCGAAGAGCAAGTATGCCCAACGGTTTGCGGCTGCAGCAGCTGGAGCGCGCAGCGCGATGCCATGGTGGCAAGTCTTGGAGCAGAGCGGTATGCGCTTTGGCCGGACGGATCCCACGGTCGACCCCCAAGGCCGCAACATCATTTTTACCTTTCAACTCGCGGAGAAGTACTACAATCAGCCCGGCTTAACGCAAAAGGTTCTCGGTCAGACCATCAATGCCTCACAAATTTTTCTCGAGCCGACGGTTCAAGCTCGCTTGCAGAGCGGCGAACTCGATGCAGCCTTAGCGTATAAGATCCAGCCCGGGCCGTTCAATCTTCCGTACATCTCGTTACCGTCTGAAATCAACTTGGGCGACGATACGATGAGTTCACGCTACGCTCAGGCATCATTGACTCTCAACGGCAAACTTTTTCATCCGGAACCGCTCGTCTACTACGCAACCGTGCTCGATCGGTCTTCGCATAAAGACAAAGCGACCGCGTTCCTAAACTGGCTTAATGGAAGCGATGGGCAAGCCATCCTGAAGCGGTACTTTTACGACCCTCCTGCTGGGGCGGCGGCCCTGCATGCTTAGTGTTCTGCAGGCGGCGTATTCATAGCGATGCTTTTGCAATCGCAAGCTCAAGGCACCGCCGGAGATTCGGTGTCGAGGCCGGCGAGAGAACGCCGGGTGTTTGGCCGGATCGGAGCGACACTCTTTGGTATCGTCCTGTTGTACCCACTCGCCGGACTCTTCGTCTCCGTCGGCCGCTGGCGCTGGGACGCGTCATCAACCGCCGATGCGGTCTGGGTTTCGCTGGGCTTCACTGCCGTTGCAATGGCCGTCGTGGTTGCGTTCGGAACGCCAATGGCGTTCTACGTCGCTCGCGCTTCGATCCGAGAACGGATGTGGTGGCAAGGGATTCTGCTAATTTCGGTCTTGCTGCCGCCGCTGGCGCTCGGCATTTTGCTCTCCCTTGCGTTCGGCCCGCAGGCGCTCGGAAGTTTTCTCGACCGTTTTGACCTTAAAATGACTAATACGCCGCTGGCTTTTATCGTTACGCAAGTCTACGTGAGCATCGGATACTACGTTTTAGCGGCGATTGCGGCGCTCGGCAGCGTTCCCGCCGGTCTCGAGGTCCAGGGCGCATTGCTCGGTCACAGCCCTTGGAGCGTCTTTTGGCGGATCACCTTCCCGATGGCGCGCCTGGGTCTTGCGGTGGCGCTCAGTTTGGCATGGGTCCGGGCGCTAACCGAGTTCGGCGCCGTCATCATCACAGCGTATTATCCAGCCGGCATGCCGGTTGCGATCTGGACCAGCCTTGAGAACTTCGGTCTGCCGGCCGTCATGCCGTTGCTGATCATCTTCCTCGTGACGGCGCTGCCGTTTCCGTGGCTCGCGCATGTACTGGCTCAGCGGAGGGAATTGCGTGCTTGACGCAAGCGTCGTCAAGGCACGCAAGCGATTCACGATTGAGGCCGCCTTTGAGGTCCCACGTGGCTCGGCCTGTGGATTGTTCGGAGTCTCCGGAGCCGGCAAAAGCACCATCTTGAATTGCATCGCGGGGACGGAGCAGCCCGACCGAGGTCACGTTTTGCTCGGAGATTTAAATCTCTTCCCCTCGGCGCTTCCCATCCATCTTCGGCCGATTGGATATCTCACGCAGGACCCGTGCCTCTTCCCACATTTGAACGTTGCTCAGAACATCTGCTTCGGCATTGCAAAAGGCAATGGCTCGGTAGAGGAAGCATGGATAGACGAACTCCGCTATCGGCTCCAGATCGATTCGATTTGGCGCGCACCAAGTTACGCGATCTCAGGAGGACAAGCGCGGCGCGTAGCGCTCGCGCGTATGCTGGCCCGCAAGCCCAAGCTGGTTCTGCTCGACGAACCCTTTACCGGGCTCGATCGACATCTGGTCCGCGAGCTGCTTGATGCTCTGGCACATTGGCATAAAGCTCTGGGCTTCACCATGCTCGTGGTCGATCACGAGCCCGAAGTGCTCGAGCGAGTCTGTCCGCAAACCATCGCGATCGAGAATGGCCGCATCGTTGCCCACGCGTCATGGAACGAGCTGCGCGGGAATCCCGCGACGCCTCTGCTCGCCCAGCTCCTCGCCCCGCTCTGAGCTCTGCCGCCCTCTAAGCGTTTTTCCCGATCATTACTTCGGTAGCCTTGATAATCACGACGACGCTATCGCCAACTTTGAGTCCGAGACGCTGCACTGACGGCGCTGTAATGGCTGAAGTTATCGTGCTTGGATCGGTCTCGACTTCGACCTCAGCCATGACGGTGCCGGGCGAAATGGCTTTCACGCGACCACGAATCTGATTGCGTGCGCTAATTTCCATCGTTAACCTCCAAGTATGGCGAGCGGATACGGGCCCAAACTGCTCGCGATATCTGCAAATGTGGTACCGCGGCTCTGACCGCTGCAAACGAGGCCGTTCAAGGGTTCCCTGAGGATTGAGTTCCCGTACCGCTTTCATCCGGAGCCGCGGATTCTTCGCCTCCACTGTGAGGTATTTGAATTTGGCCTCCGTAACGCTGAACGATCGCCAAGGCTTCCGTTCCGTGTGCGGGGTCATCTAGCGTCAGAATCGAGCCTCCTTCATAAGGTTCAGATTCTGAACCGAAAAAGCGATTCAATGAATCTTGAAAGTCGTCGTCATCACTCTCTAAGGTTTGAAACAGAATAGCAGAACTCGGAACTCCGATGCGAAGCAATTCGTCGCGCGCCTTTTGAGCGTTATCGCCGTTCTCGAAGTATGCCGTCATCCGACCGGAGGTGTAACTCGTAGAATCCATGCTGCTCTCCAAACGTTGTGTTCGCGCTCGTTTCCGCTAAGGAGCGACGCCAAACCTGGTTGGCCGTCCAATGCGCAAGAAGGTGCACGGTCGCTCGCCATTATGACGTTGTTTTTGCCGACAACGCCCAAATGGGGACGCGTAGAGCACAGCGGCTCCTTGGCCGGCACCCAAGCAAGAGTAGAATGCCGTTCCGGCATAAGGAATAATGCCGTTGCGTTACGGATACAATGTGGTCTCAAGGGAGGTCGCAAAATGGGATACAGCTTGAACGGTTTTTTCAACATTGAGGTCGCCGCCGACGCACCAGGCAACGCCCGATTTCTCGGAGGACAGGCTGAGCAAGGGCGATGCGAGCTGCGACCTCATACGATGCACGAAGAGCGAAATTGGACGACGTGGCACATCGTTGCGCGCCCGGATGGTACCTTTACCTTGTCGGTTCTAAATCCAAGTTGGCGTGAGGTGTATCTTGGGGTGCGCGACGGCGACTCACAGCAACTGGGCCTGGTCGAGGCTGACGAAGGAGAATCGACGCGGTGGCGCATTAGTGATGCCGGCGATACCGGACTTGGAAAGAGTTACGTCACGATCGAGAACGTGCGGGCCGGTAAGTGCATCAACGCCGACGTTGAGAACTCCGGTGCCGTCGGCATTGATGAAGCCTTTAACACCGCTAACGGCAAAAGTGGAAGTCTGTGGCAGCTACTTCAGCTAATGACGGCTGACGGGCCGCTCACCAGTTGGGTCGAAGAAGTCGAAGAAACAACCACGATCGCCGACACCTACACATAACGTGGCGCAAAAACAGAGAGAGGCATCGCCGAGTTGCTGTTCGATGCCTCCTCTTTCGTTATATTCAGGGACCGCTTAGCAGCGTTTCCGTCTCCAACCGAATAGTGACGGCGAAGGGAACTGTGGCGCTCGGTTGGCGGAACGAGGGCTCGGGCGTGCGCCAGATGACGATGAGCGTGATCGCGAGCAGCACCACTCCGCTCCCGAACCACATGATTACACCCGCGATCTGCTGATCGCGCAGAGCCGCCGCTAGAGTAATACCGTACACCGCTCCGTAGTGGGGGTAGAGCAAGCGATCGGACAGCGTGATCAGCGCACCAAGCAACGAACGCTGGATCATTCCGCCGATGAGCAATGCGCTTAGCAATGCAAGGCTCATGCGCCGCACCATCGGAGGCGCGCCGATTACCGGCCACCAAAACACCAGGGCAGCGGCGAAGAATAGAAGGTGCTGGACGTTATGCAGCATTCCGTTGCTTTCAACCGCGTCGTACGCAATGGGCAGATGCCACGCCCATAAGACAGCGGTCGAAATCGTTAATGCCGGAAGCGCCATCGTTAGCACATCGAACGTCCGCCGCAGCGGCATCCTCGGCCGGATCCAATGCCCGGCGCAATTGCGCGCCACCTGTGGCAGCCCCCAAAAGGCGATCGGCAGCGGACGCCCGAGCAGCACGAGGGGCGCGGCAACGACCATGAGCAATTCGTGTTGAATCATGTGCACCGAGAAGAAGGAGCGCTGAAAAATGTCGAGCGGCGAAAGCAGCGCGACCGCGACGACGCCCCAGCCTGCCAAAGATGCAACGAGGCGAGACGCGGAGGCGAGCTTTCGAAAGCCACGCTGACGAAGCGTCGCCCAGCCACGCACGTATAGCACGCTTAATGCGAGCAGCGCGACGACAACGTCGGGGCGCCAATGCCAAGTTGCGATGAACGCTACTGCATTCGCCGCCATGCCGGACCCAGCTGGCTCAACAGATCGTACGCGAGCCGAACCAGCGCCAGCGCGGCGATGAAAGCAAACGCGGCGCCTATTGCAGCCAGCAGCGGTTCTCCCGTACCGGGCACCGGAATCGCGTAACGCCGAGGCATGCCCATCGCTCCGGCGATAAAGAACATCAACAGAAAACCGGCGCCTCCGAATCCATAGAGCCACGCGGCGGCGCGACTCGCGCCGGACTCATCGTGATTGCTCAGGCGCATCGTCTGGTGGTACAAGAACGCCAAGACGAAAGCCACGGCGCCGAGCAGATAGTAGGCGTGGAAATGCGCCGGAACCCAGAGTGTGTTGTGGTAGACCTGATTTACGGGCACGGTCGCATCGACGAGCGCTCCAAGTCCCCCGACTATCCAGCCCCAGAATCCAATCAAGATCAAAATGGACGGTACGGCCCATCGCATGCCCGACCGATATACGAGCATGAGCCCTCCCAGCACGGTCACCAGCAAGACCGGAAGGCTCGACGCGTACGAGCCGAACTCGCCGATGAGGTTCAGCGGAACCGGGTTTACGAAGTCCTGGTAGAGATGGTGCGGATACGGGACGAACATCGAGATGAGCAAAAGGTTGAGTGCGATTGCGCTCAGCCGCGTCGTCTTCCACGGTCGTCCCGCATACTGCGGGAGGATTGCGTAAACGAGTCCCGCCCCAAGATAGATCGTCATGTTGACCATGTTGTGGCCGAAGAGGAAGAGCAAATTCTTCATGACCAGAGCATTCACGGCACCATTTATTCCGAGGCCCTGGCCGAAGATCGGAATGAGATATGCCGCACCGACGACAACGGAGCCGACTCCGTAAAGCGCGATCACGGTAGCGACGATATCCTGAAGGTATGGCCGCCGCTGTGGGTCGCTGGCGCGCTCGCCCGAGAATATGAGCGGCCACGCCATCGCGCGACGAAGCCCGCCGTACGCACTCGCCGTGCCAAGTAAGATGGCGAGACACCAAACACCAAAGCCGAGAGCTACGAACAAATATCCTAAAAGGAACGCGAACGCCGACCATTGAGTCCAACCGGCCTGATAAGCTAGAGGCAGCGGATAAAGCACGGTCCACCCGGCGGAGAATCCGCCGAGCAGAACCGCGATGGGAATGTAGCAGACGCCTACGACGTATAAGACCAGCCCGATCCATAAAAGCCGAACGTTGAGGCGCACGGCCGGGTTCAACACCGCGACGATGCCGCCCATCGCGCCCAGCAGCGTTGCCGCGATCATGCCGGCCCCATGCAGCGTGAAGAACTCATCGTAGAGGCCCGGATTCAGCGGCAATGCTCCAGCGTGCGATAGCCGCATCGCCAGACCGAGCAAGCCCATTACAAGGAACAAGACGAACCCAATGTAGAGATAAACGAACGCGACACGCTCCAGCGTGGCCTCGCGCGCGCTTGCGATCGTGCTCGCCATTTTATCTCACCTCGAAGTTCATGACCATTCCGATGTGGGGAACACCGCAGAACTCCAGGCAGCGCACCGTGTATCGGCCGACTTCGCTAAACCTAACGATCAAGTGATTAGTGTATCCGGGCATGGCCTGCACTTGCGCCATGAGACGGCCCGATGGAGTGTAGATGCCCAATCCGTGATTTACATCGAGCGACGTCACGTCGAGTTCCACGGGGACGCCGGCGGGCACTTGCGTTTGGCTCAGCGTCCACTCCCACATCTTTCCGGTGACCGCTACCTTGGCGACCGGCACGCCGAGGCGTGCCGCCGCGATGCGGCGGTACGGAAGCCACCAAAGGGAGAGTAGGAAAACGGCCGCCAAGACGACGACCGCGGCAACGAAGAGCCGCCCTCGAATTCGTCCGCCCGAACGAGAGATAGCTTCGTACGGCTCTGTCGTCCGATTCGCTTGCGACACTGCCCACGCCCATGCGATAGTCCAGGCGATCGCAAGGATGAGAAAAGCCAGGAGCGGCAGCAGAGGATTCACGGCGCAGCACCTCCTAAAACCGCGATTTCCACGTGAGTGGTTCGCGAACGATTGACATTTTCCAGCCTTGACTCAAGCGCAAGCACCAAGAGTGGGCATAGAGGGTTCTCTAGCCAGGCAAGTGGAAGCCGCCAGAAGGAGAGCACCGATGAAATCACGCTTGTGTCACGTCTACTGCGTCGCGTTTACGTGTCTGATCGCAGCCTGTTCAGGAGGACGGAGCCTTCCGGGCGCGGTCGGCAATGGCACACTTGCCGCCGGTCCTCATGGCACGGCCGCGTTTACGATACGGAGCACGACATTTAAAAACGACAAAATCGTGCCGCTGAGCATGGTGTACAAAGGCAACGGCTGCGAGGGCGGGAATCGGTCGCCCGAGCTCGAGTGGAGGGGCACTCCAAAGGGCACGCAGAGTTTCGCCGTGCTGATGCTCGACACGACGGCAATCTTCTGGCATTGGGGTATGTACGGCATCCGATCGAGCGCGACGAGCTTGCCGGTGAACGCGGGTAGGCCGCCGAGCAGATACGGTCAGGAAGTCCTTAACGACTGGGCCGTTTATTTCGGCAAGGCCAATCGCGGATATGGAGGCCCCTGCCCGCCGCCGCATGCGACGCATCGCTACGTCATTACACTCTACGCCCTTGACGCGAAGTTGCATTTGCCGCGTTCGGCGCACGTGGAGAATCTCGACCTCGCGATTCGCGGGCACGTCTTGGGAAGCACGAGGATCACCGGCCTGTACAAAACTTAGCGAACGAGTCGTCGGGCGCTGCTGCGGCCTACGGAGCGCCGAACCATTCCTCGCAGATTACCGATGTGAACCGCGGAACGCTCGATGCAACATGACCGTCACGGGGCCAAGCAGCCGCGGCGTTTCGACCCTGCGCGGGCAGGAGTACTCGATGATCCCGCGCGACTGTCCTATCTTCCACCGCAAGACGTGCTTGGTTTGCTCGACGCGCCTCGCGAGGCCATGCTCATCGACTTCGGCACGGGGACGGGAACGTACGCCCTCGCGCTCGCGCGCCTTCGGCAAGATCTCCGCATCGTCGCGATTGACGAGCAGCTCGAGATGCTCGCGCTTTTGCAGGCAAAGCTGGAGCGCGAGCATGTGCCAAACGTCGAAGCAGCGGCAAGCGACGCGATCCCTATGTTGCACGGCTGCGCCGATCGCATTCTCGCGATTAACGTACTGCACGAGCTCGGCGATGCAGCGATTTCGGAATTGAGACGGCTCCTCAAGCCGGCCGGAGAGGCTCTATTCATCGACTGGAGTGCCGATGTCGAACGCCCGGTCGGACCTCCGCCCGACCATGTGTACACGGCCGGCGAGGCCAAGACGCGCCTCGAAACCAACGGGTTGTTCGCCCTTCGTGAACGCCGATTTCCGTATCATTATGCAATCGTGGTTCGCCGCAAACCGGCGCAGCCTTAGCGGCTAACCGTTCAGCCTTTCTTCATGACTTGCGCGTACGATTGCGCGTGCGCACGTGGAGGTGAGATAAGATGAGTCAGAGACCGCAACCAGTAACCCGCCGAACGTTCCTTGGAGGTGTGGTCGTTTTGCCTGCGTTCGCAGGTTTGTTGAGCGGCAAGGCTTCCGCCGATGCGTCGAAAGCGTCACCGGCCTCGATGCACTATCAGACGTCGCCAAACGGCAGCATGCACTGTTCGCTGTGCAAGTTTTTCATTCCGGGCCAGGACGCAAGCTCGAACGGCACGTGCCAGGTGGTCGACGGATCGATCTCTCCCAACGGCTACTGCATCGCTTTCACGGCCAAATCGTCCTAAGCACCGGGCAAGAGAGGCTCCCAACGCGGCCGAACGTCGCCGTATGGTCGAGCCTCGGCTCGGACGCGTTGTGATTGCCGAACCTTTTGACGAACGAGGAATCGCGCTCTTAGAGCGTGCGGGCGCCGAGGTCGTCTCCTGCGTCAACGCGCCCCGCGATAGATTACAAGCGGAGTTGCACCGGGCGCGCGGTTTGATCGTACGTTCGCAAACGCGCGTCGATCGCACGCTGCTCTCCCGTGCGCCCCAGCTAGAGGTCGTGGCTCGCGCCGGCGCCGGCACTGACGCGATCGATATCGAAGCTGCCAGCGCCGCGGGCATCGTCGTTTTAAACACTCCGAGCGCCAATACGATCGCGACTACGGAGCATACGTTTGCATTATTGCTGGCGTCGCTGCGCCACGTGACGCAAGCACACGCGGCGTTGCAAGCGCAGCGGTGGGAACGCAAGGCGTTCGTCGGCCACGAGCTCTACGGTAAGACGCTCGGCGTCGTCGGCTTGGGTCGCATTGGCGAGGGCGTCGCGCTCCGAGGCGCCGCCTTCGGCATGCACGTCGTCGGGCACGACCCGTACGTTTCCGCTTCGCGAGCGACGGCACTTGGCATCGAGTTGCTCGAGCTTGACGCGCTTTTGGGCAGAGCCGACGTCGTAACGCTGCACGTCCCGCTGACTCCGCAGACTCGCTCGATCATCGACGCGCGCGCGCTCGCGCTGATGCGTAACGACGCCGTGCTTGTCAACTGCGCCCGCGGCGCGCTCGTCGATCTCGATGCGCTGCTCGCGGCACTCGACGCCGGGCGCTTACGAGCCGTGGCGCTCGACGTTCTTCCCGAAGAGCCGCCGCCGCCAGGGTCGGCATCGGCGCGAACGCTCGCGCATCCGCGGGTTGTCGCAACGCCTCATCTTGCCGGCTCGACATTCGAAGCCTTGGAGCGCATCGCGGTCGACCTTGCGCACGACGTCGTGCGCGTTTTGAGCGGCCGACCCGCCAGCGGTGCCGTTAATACGCCGGCATTCGGCGCCACGCCTAGCCGAGTCGTCGATTTGGCGTTTGCGATGGGAGCGATGCTCCCGCAGCTCTTCGAAGGCGCCTTGCGCGAAGAGTTTGCGATCCTGTTGCAAGGTGATTTAGCGGATCTCGAGCCGGAGCCGTTCGCGGCGGCCGTGCTGGCCGGCGCCTTGCCGTTCTTGACCGATCGGCGCGTGACGATGGTGAACGCAAACGCGATCGCGGGGGAGCTTGGCGTGCGCACGACGGTGCAGCGTGAAGGTGCCAGAGCGCCGTTTCGCGCTTCGTTCGGCCTTGCCGCGGGCGAGCACCGTTTGATTGGCACGGTCTTGGCAAACGGGGTGCGCGTCGTCGAGATCGACGGCTTCGAAATCGATGCGATCGCTGACGGAACGATGGTCGTTACTCGTCATAACGACATCCCTGGAATGGTCGGCAGGATTGGCACGATCCTGGGCAATGCGGACGTCAATATCTCGACGATGCAGGTTGCGCGCCGAGAACGCGGCGGGGGCGCCATGATGGTCCTGGGCGTCGACCGGAGGGTCAATCGCAGCGTGCTCACCGCGATCGCGGAAATCGCCGGTATCGAATCCGTGCGGCTCATTGAAGTGTGATGGCGACGATATACGTCGTACGCCACGGCGAGAGCGAGGCCAACCGCGAAGGTCGCTACCAAGGTCGGCGCGATTCGCCGTTAAGTTCACTCGGCCATCGCCAGGCGGACGCCCTGGCAACTTCCCTGGGCGCAAGCAAAGCCAGCTGTGTCGTCTCGAGCCCGCTGGGTCGGTGCGTCGAAACGGCGATCCCGATCGCCACGCGCGTCGGCGTCACGCTAACGTGTGATGACCGCCTGATCGAGATTGCGCACGGAACGTGGGAAGGACGGTTGCGCGCTGAGCTCGAGCGTGCGGACACGGCACGCATGCATGCGTGGCGAACGGCACCGCAACAGGTGCGGTTTGACGGCGGCGAATCGCTCGCCGATGTCGATGCACGCTGGCGTTCGTTTGCGGCGTCACGCCCAGACGACGCCGATGCCGTCGTCGTGACGCACGACGTTCTCGTCCGGCTTGCGATTCTCGCGGCCACGAATCGACCGCTCGCGCAACTTTGGGAGGCGGAGGCCGAAAACGCCGCCTACGCTGTGTTTGACATCAACGACGGGCGGTGGCAGCTCGTGCGCGAATGCTGCACGACGCACCTAATCGGTTTGCGAGCGGACGTCAGCCGCCAAGCGCTCTGACGAGCGCTTGTCAATGCGTCAGTTTTTCGAACGTGTCAACGATCGCGTCCGCAGTCGAGTCGACGGAACCGGCTTTTAACTGACTAGCGCGTGATGCGTCAGGACCACGGGTGAACGTCAGTAGCAGGTCACCTGCTGACGGGCCTTGAGTGATGGTGGCCTCGGCATTATTGAGCCGCCACACGTTCCCCAGGCGAACGAAGCCAAAAATGTGCTCCTCTCTGGATCGATCGAGGACGCGCTCGTGAACCTTGTCCAGGAATTCACTGAACTCAAGCCCACGATCCTGTGTCGTCTGTCTAACCGTCTCGTCTCCGTTTGGCATTGGTTCATCCTTCCTCAGTATCGGATGCTTCGCGTTCTAGCTAAAACCCCCCGCGTGTAAATGTACGGCTCCGCGCCCCGGCTTCGATCGGGAGGCCGCTGCGCGATCTGCGGGCCGCAAGCATTGCAACTGCGCGTGTGCCAGGCCGTGGCGTATGAAGGGGCCGCCCTCGCGCCTCACGTTTTTCTCAAGGAGTTTCTCACCTCGAAATAGGGTCCCGGCGGCGATAACGCAAAGAAAATCAATATGCTGCTGGGTTGCAGTGACTGTCGCCACTGTGCTCGTGATCATGCTGATTGCGCGTGCCGCCCGCCGTTCAAAACTAAACCCCGCGGTCAAGGTCACGCCGCGTGAGTCGGCGCAGCGACTTCTTCAAACGCGGCCGCTGCCACTGGACGCGCGGGAAGACTTTACGGAAGCCTGGCGTGGGCTCCAAGGTCGTTTCTCGGATGAGCCCGAGGTCGCGTTGCGGAGCACCGACCGTTTGCTGCAGGACGTTATGCGAGAGTGCGGGTATCCGACTGGCGATTTCGGGCGCGTGAGCGAAGAAGTTAAAGTCGAGCAGGCCGAGGTACTGGACAACTACCGCACAGGGCACCGTATTACGGTCAAGGGCGAAACGACCATGCTTGGAATCGATGAGATCCAGCAGGCCGTTAGCTCTTTTCGTGCCGTTTTCAAAATGCTCACTGGCGCTTCAGTTGAGTAGCTACCACTAGCACGTCGAAGTGCCGCAAGTGCTAATGATGTGAGTTTCCGCTACAGCGTGATTGCCAGTAAGGCTTGCAAAACTGGTAGACGAAGTAGGCGGCCATGTCACGATTACAATCCGTTTCTCGAAAGAGCGTGCTGGGACTGGCCGGCTCGTTCGGTCTACTGGCAGCTCTCGGCAATGCACCCGCGGTGCCGGCGTCGCGTGAAGGCATCGTTGGCGCTTGGAATTTGGTCAGCTTCGATATGGACGAAGGCACGGGCCGAGAGAAACCCCCCTCACCTTCGCCTGCCGCCCTGGCTCGGGTCGCTCTCGCTGGTGATGTTGCCGAAGGCGTCGTAGTCGATCGTGTCCAGCACGCCTCCCGTCAGCCCCGTCACCACTCGCACCGAGCCCAGCCTGTCGCTCAGCAGCCATCTCCGCCCCCGCTCTCCTCTCTCACTCTCCAGTTCTTTGTCCTTGCCTCCCTTCCCACCTACTTAACTTTTCTCTATCTTTCCTCTCTCATCTCTGTCCTCTTACAGCTTGCCTTTGCCTTCTTATCTCTTTCCCTTCTTCTTCTTCTTCCCTCCCTTGTTCTCTCTCTCTCTGTTTCTTTTTCCTTAGCTTTCTTTTTTGTAGCTTTCCTCTTATAGCTCCTTGCCTTCTTCCTCCTTCTGCTCCTCTAGTTCATCTGCCCCATCTTTCTTAGCCTTAGCTCCATTGCTGCCTTCTTCGTTGTTCACCTTCTCGTTCAGCTAGCCGTTTCTCTCTTCTTAGAGTTCCATTGCCGTCTCTGAGCAGCTCGTTGTCCTGCCCGATCACCTCACCTCACCTGCCTTTTGCCGTTGCTGTCCCAGTATTCGCTTCGCTGCCTGTGCTGCACTGCCCTGCCGCATCGTGCTGTACTCTTCTGCTCGCCGTTCACCTTCTGCGCGCTTAGCCTGCCCGCCTCGTCGTTCGTGCCGTGCTTCGTTCACCTTGCCATCTTCGTCTCTCTCCTCTACTAGTCTAGCTTCGCCGTCTTAGTCGTGTCTCTCTTCCCTCTTTGCTTGCCTCCTCTCTTTCGCTCTCCTCGATCGGTGCCGTCCTTGTCGTGCTGTGTCTGTGCAGTTCGCTGCTTCGTCCCTATTTCTCGCTGTCTAGCACCGCCTTCCCAGCTCTCCGTCTCAGTCCTCCCTCTGTCTCTGTTTCTTTCTCTTTGCCTTCATCGTCTTAGCCATAGCTCAGCACCATACCTCCTTTATATTTCTACTTCCATCCTTCCCCCTTCTTATCTCATCTTCCATTTCCCTCTTTTCTTCTCTCTCTTCGCACTTTCCCTTCCTCTTCTTTCTCCTCTCATCTTCTCTCTCACCTTGCCTTCTTCTTTTTTCCATTTCTCCTTATCTTTTTTCCTCCTTCTTATTCTTCTCTTTTCCCTCTTCCTTCTCTCCTTTTCACCTTCTTCTTTTTTCCTTCTTCTTCTTATCTTTTACTTTTCTTTCCCATCTCATTTTTCTCTCTCATCTCTTTTCCTTCTTCTTCTTATCTCCTCTTTTTTTTTTCTCCTTCTCCTTCTTTCTCTCTTTCTTGTCTCCTTTCTTTTCTTCTCTTTCTTATACCTCTCTTTCCACCTTTCCTTCTTTTCCATCTACCTTCCTTCTTTCTATCTTTTTTCCTTCTAGTTTCTTTTCTTCTCTTTTCCCTTATCATCTTTCTTTCTTTCCTCTTTTCCTTCTTTTTCTTATTCTTTTCTTCTTCTATTCTCTAGCCGTTGTATGCATTGTTCGAGGAAAAGGCCGACAGTCAGTACACTCGGGAGCTGACCTTCTCGTCTGTCGTCGATCTGATGGGACAGGTGGTCACCTCTGCCTTCCCCTCGGTTCGCCGGCCTACCTGGACAAATCGTTCGGCATCTCTGTCTCGCTCACCTCGCTTTACAACAAACTCCAGGGTATCGAGCCCGACGTATCGGCTGAGCTGGTTGCTCATACGGCTGGGCAATTGCTGCCACTGATCCACCACAGCGGTGGCGTCCTGCCTGAGCCTGTACCTGGCTACGAGATGCACGTTCTCGATGGCAACTGTATCGCCGCCTGCGAACATCGCCTTGCCGAGACACGCGACAACGCTGCCGCTCCCTTGCCCGGTAAGTCGTTGTGCGTCTTCCGTCCTGCCTATCAACTGGTGACCCATCTCGTCCCCTGCGAAGACGGTCATGCCCAGAGCGCACCCTGGTCGATCCCATCCTCGCCCTGGTCAAGAAAGGCTCTCTTTGGGTCGCCGATCGCAATTTCTGCTTCCAGCGTTTTCTGCTGGGCATCGCGGCCAGGAACGGTTTCTTCGTCATCCGCGAGCATGCCGGCCTCAAGTACGAAGTGGCAAACCAGTTGCGGCGGCGAGGCGGAAGCGAGACCGGGGAAATCTTCGAGCAGATCGTCTTCATCGAAGACGAGGAGGGGAAGAAACACAAGCTGCGTCGAATCGTCGTGAAACTGAAGAAGGCGACGGAAGATGGCGACCGGGAGCTGGCCATTCTGAGCAACCTGCCCAGGAAGGTGTCGGCGGTCGTGGTGTCGCAAGCGTACCGGCAAAGGTGGACAATCGAAGGCGGGTTCCAGGACTTGACGACGACGCTGGATTGCGAGATCAACACGCTGTGCTATCCAAAGGCGGCGCTGCTCGTGTTCTGCGTGGCGCTGATGGCGTACAACCTGCAAAGCGCGATCAAGGCAGTGATGCGTTCGGAGCATGGCGTGGAGAAAGTGGAGAACAACCTCTCGCGCTACTTCGTGGCTGGTGAGATCGGGCAGGTGTATCGAGGGATGATGGTAGCGTTGCCGGCGGAAGAGTGGGCCATCTTTCGCCACATGAGCCTCAGCGACTACGTGGCCTTCCTCAAACGGCTGGCACGAGCGGTGGATTTCGAGCGTTATCCCAAAGCACACCGCGGTCCCAAGAAACCACGGCCCAGACGCCACTACGACCCCGATCATCCTCATGTCTCCGTCGCCAAATTGCTGCTTGCCCGAAAACTGAAGGGATCTGGCTAACGGCCAAATCTCACACCTTGGAAGGGCACGCTTTGGCCCCGACCCGGTAGGCTATCTCATCTACAGCGGCGACGCGCGGATGGCAGCGGTCTTAGCGGGCACGCACCGTCCGGAGCTCCACTCGCCCGGCGGTAAGGCCGAGTCGGAGCAGCAGCGGACGACCGCGCTGCTGAACTCCCTGGCCTACGCCGGGCGCTACGAGGTTCGCGGGGATCGTGTTTTCCATCACGTCGACGTGAGCGTCTTCACGGACCTGATTGGAACGACCCTCGAGCGCCAGTTCAAGATCGAAGGCGACACGCTCACTATTCGCACGTTGCCGCCCGAAATATGGGGCTCGTCAAATGTGCTGGTCTGGAAGCGCTTAACGTTGCGGCGTGGCTGAAGTCCTTAGACGGCTCATAACGGCCGTCGTTATCCCGGTTGCAGCTTGCGCGCGAGTTACCGCGCCCGTGTCTTCGTTGCCGGCGTCTCACGCCGCGAGCACCGTTGTCGATCGAAGTCCCGCTCCGTGCACGGTAAGTTACGACAGCGTGATTTGGTATCGAATCCCGGCAGGCGGTTTTCCGCCGATTGACGTGCGCTTCGCGAAGTGCAGCTTCAAAGCTTTGGGCAGAAATCTGTCTCCGGATCTTCCGCATTGGGCGATACCATCCTCAGCGACGCAGACGCGCTTCGTCTTTACCTCCCTCAGGAAGCGATCTCCGTAGAGGGCACGCGTAACATCGAGCGAACGGCCGCTGCGCACGGCATACCGGTATCTTGGATGGTGGGTGATCTTCGTCACATGGCCTATGCCGCTGATTACAACGCGTTTCACGCAGCCAAC
Source organism: Vulcanimicrobiota bacterium (assembly GCA_963767725.1). Classification (GTDB taxonomy): domain Bacteria; phylum Vulcanimicrobiota; class Vulcanimicrobiia; order Vulcanimicrobiales; family Vulcanimicrobiaceae; genus Cybelea. The sequence continues at coordinate 54,168 of CAVYEN010000001.1, read as the reverse complement.
GGCGACGATGCCCAGGCCCAATTCTATGAAGACCTACACGCCGCGATGTCCGCAAAGCTACCGTGGTACGTTCCGAGTGTAAGCGTTCTAACGGCCGGCGAAGAACGCGACGTGCGGCGCGCGCTGTCATTTGGTGAGCATGCGTTCTGGGGCATTACCTGGAACAGTCGCGGTACCGACGGGACGTTCGATTACGGGGCGCCATGGGGCACCTATTGTGCCGACGCTCATTCCTACAAGCGGCCGCAGCCGGATGGCGGGTGCGCGCTGCTAGCCTTTGAGTGGACGGCGCGTGATCTGACGCGTGCTTACCTTAGCGGACGTGAAGCGGCCTTCTCCACGGATCCCGACGATCTGCTGCGGCGTGGTGGATTTTCTCCGAAGAGCGCTGCCGCATACGCGCGCAAAATCGTCGATGCGTATGCTGCGGCAGGCCAGACCCAGCCGATTGTTATGATCGTGCAGGAGGAGTCAATTGACGGCCTTATTGCGGCCAACGCGGTGGTCATGAATGCTTTGTTCGATGAGGCCGTGCGTGACCGAATGAAACTCGAAACCCTAAGTCAGGCGGCTCGTGACGCGCGCACTTTCTCTGCTGCACCGCGCGCCGTTGCTTTCCCGTATATATTTGGAGGTAAGGAAGTTCGGTCAGACGTGCTTGACGGTGACACGCTGTATCCGGCGACGATCGACTATCATGACTCCCGCGTCGGCATGACATTTCTTTCGGGACGCACATTGCCGAGCCGGGTGTTCCAATACGCGGATTACCCGGTCTCGCGTTTCGATCGCCCGCTACCGGAAGTGCCGAGTCGGGAGATGCCGTCGCTTCTGCGCGCGACCGTCAAAGGCGGGTGGCTGGAGCTCGCGTTCACGGCTCGGCGAGCACTGCGTTTCGGAATCGCAATCTGGAGCGATCCGTCGCAACTGAAGATTATCGGTCCCGCAGAGATCCCCGCCGGGCGCGCAGCTACAGTCTTGGTCTTTGACCTCAAGGCCGGCAGGAACAACGTGCGCTACCGCTGTCGCGGTTGTCATAGCTTGACGTTTACTTATTCACTGTAATCAAAATAACTTTGGCAATCTGAGGCGCGAAGATGCGCCTTCCAGGAGAGCTTGCGCAGAACGCGACGCAGTTTTTACCGAAAGAGGGCTTGGTCGCCGCGCAATGTAGTGCGGGCGTTCCCGACGATTCTATCGACCGCGATGCAAGAGTGGCGTCGGTTGCACCCTCACACCGGCCCAAGCGCTCCGTTAGGGCAATCGGGCAAACGTTACACACTCAGATGGATAGCTCCAGTGTGAAGAGCAGTGATCTTGTTTGCGTTGTCGACGTTGGGACCAACGACGTTAAAGTTCAAAGCTTTCGGAAAGGATAAGGTCGGCGGAACGCTAACGGCTTTTCAAACCCCGTTCACGACTCTGACCGACCCGACTCAACTTTCGATCGAGTGTTCCGTCGACCCCCGCCACGAGCGGTCGCGCGGATTTCCCGTCCTACTAAGGAGGTTTTACGGATGGCATATCGTCCACATTTCATGCTTGCAGTGCTTTCACTGTTTGCTATGACCGCTTGCCAAGGGGGCAGCGGGCTCAGCGGCTCCAACCCAATCCCTTCTTCTGTATCGCCGGCGACGAATTCCAGTTCGAGTTCCTTGTCGCCTCTCTCGCTGCTCAAAGCGGCGCCGCAGGGGATTCGCACGTACGTGCATCTTCCGCTACGGAACGTCGCGGATCTGACTCGTTTGATCCAAGAGCAAAGCAGCAAAGACTCTCCGATGTTCCATCGGTTTCTGACCGTCGCTCAGTTTCGTGATGCGTACGGGCCGGAAAGCCGCGCTTTAGAAAGCGTGGCCCGCACGCTTAAAGCCGATGGTTTCAAGACAACGATAACGTCACAAGGCGTCATCGCCGATGCGCCGCGGGCGGTCGTCGAACGCACCTTCCGCTTGCACTTGCGCGCGCGCCCAAAATCGTCACGCCTGCAGGGTGTCTTACCGATGGAGGCTGATCGTGCTCCGACGGTTCCGCCCGAGCTCGCCGCCGTCCACGCGCAGATAGCCGCATACGCGCCGATTCCGTCTGGCGCGTCCTGACCACGAGAAGCTCAGCAACGCACCGATCGACCCTCAAAATCGCTACGGCCCCGACAAGCCATTCTATTGGTTCGACGACCTCAAGCAAGCCTACACCTATCCTAGCTACCGCACGTTCAACGGCAGCGGTCGCACGATCGCGGTTCTCGCAGTGAGCGACTTCCTCAACAGCGACGTCGCGGCATACTTTGGCCATGAAAACCTTGCGCCGCCCACCATCGTGCGTCGGCCCGTCGATGGCGGCCCGCCGCCGTTTGATATCAACAATGGCGGTTCAGACGAAGTCTCGCTCGACGTTCAGCAATCGGGAGGCTCCGCACCGGGTGCCAAGATCATAGTCTACGGAGCACCCGATGCCAGCTTCACCCCATCATTCATCGATATGTACACCGCCGTCGACGAAGATAATCGCGCCGACGTCGTAAGCACCTCATTCGGTCTGTGCGAGCTCTACTTCTTCGCCAGATTCAACGGTGGGCAGAGCTTCCTTCCGCTGTTGTATATGTTCCACGACCTCTTCCTCCAAGGCAACGCTCAAGGCATCACGTTCACGAATTCATCGGGCGACAACGGGGCCGAGGGCGGCGAGTGCACGAACGTCAGCGGCACTAAGGCGATCTTCGGCGTCAGCGTCTTGGCCAACGATCCCAATGTGACCGGCGTCGGTGGTACGAACCTGCGAACGTCCTCGATTCCGGGCTCTTTGCGGTCGACGTATGTTTCGGAGAACGCCTACCACGACAGATTCCTTCCGGGGAACGGTTTTGTCCCCGCAGGTGGATTGTGGGGATCCGGCGGCGGCATCAGTGTCGTCTGGCGCAAACCGGCCTATCAGTTTCTCGTCCATACCGGCGCAAGTACGCGCACCGTGCCCGACGTGTCTATGATGATGGGCGGGTGTCCGTTGGGCTCTGCTCCGCCGTGTGGAACGCCTAAACGGGACCCCCGTCGCAGCGCCTTCGTTACCGCTCTCGCCGGCAACTTCTACCTGTTCATCGGCACAAGCGGCTCGTCTCCCGAATTCGCCGGGCTGCAGGCTGTTCAAGATCAGGTCCTTCGCTCACGAGCCGGCAACGTCAACTACCTGCTCTATGGGCTGGCGGCGGCCGGAACGATTGGGAACGGCCCGATTTTCCACAACGATATCCCGGGCAACAACGGATATCCGTCGCATCGCGGCTATAACTACGTCGTCGGCAACGGAACGCTCTACGGATCGCACTACGCGCTCGATCCATTCGGCCCGATCGCGGGCGACCCGCAGACACCGTCAAATCCCTAGTTCCCAACTAGCTCCAGCTAAGACGGCGCTCGAATTATCGAGCGCCGTCTCCTGTTCGACCGACAGCTTCAGCCGCGATGACGCGGCCAGCAGGCTTACAAGAGCGCGCAAATACTCCGAAAGGGAAAGTGGTTGATGCGGTGGCTTGAAATGCTCGCACTTAGCCTCGACGAGCGCTCACAAGCTCGTTTCGCGCAGAATAGGCGTTGCCGCCGCGCGTCCGCAACATGCAACCGGCGATAACCGCGCCTGGCGTCGAGCGGTGCTCGTCTGCAGTCGGCGCAATGCGGTTGGAAGGCTCGAGGCGACCGCTATTCTCATCGTCCCTTAGCCTCATGTTCGGCGAATTCCAACGGTGTCTCCCGAAACAGAAAGAGTAATGAACCCTACAAGCTTGCGATCTTCGCGAGCGTTGGCGCTTCTTAGCTGTAATTGCGCTTATTGCATCCCTTGCTGCTCGCGCCGCAGCGTCACCGCTAGCGATATCGCCGGAACAGCGGAACTGGGAAGCTCCAAGTCGGCCAACACGTGTACATGACGTACGTCCAGCGAGGCAACATCGTACCGCGGCAATCGCAGCTGTACGCAATCCTGGACCCTGTAGCAAACGCCATCGCCTCGGTCGCAAACCACCAATACTACGCGCCGTTTCAATTTGTTTTGTTGAACGAGCTCGAACCCAACGCGTTCTCGATGCCGGGAGGCAACGTGTACGTGACGACCGCGATGCTATCGTATCTTAGTAACAGAGACGAGCTCGCCGGCGTGATTTGTCACGAGGTCAATCACGACATCCACCACGATATGTACAACTTCTACCAAGCTGTACAACGCGGAGCGCAGCCAATCGCTTACGAACGTGCCGCCGAAATGAAGGCCGACCGAGCGGGCGCGTATACCTGTGCGAAGGCGGGATTTAATCCGTGGGGCATGGTCTGGAACATGCGGCATCACCGTGGGATGGGGCAGGGTCAGCAAATGGCTGCTACCGCCGACCATCCCAGCGACGATCAACGCCTCGCCGCTCTGATCGCGCTTCTTACTCGCGACACGGCCACGTTTGGCAAATTTAGAGACGACGTCGCCGCATCCGTGCCGCTACCAAACGTGCGCATATTCGCGCAATCCCGTTATGGTGCCGGTAAACCAGCGCAATATCCGATGCAATACCCATCCCAGTATCCGGTGCAATACCCATCTCAGTATCCGATGCAATACCAATCGCAATATCCGACACAATATCGGCAGCAAAATCCGCCGCAATCCCCGCCCCGGATGGGACCGTATCCGCCTCCTGCACTGCCCGCATGCTATCCGGGCTGTTAGGTCGACGCCGCTAACTCGGCTCCGAACGCAGCGCACGAATGCAGAGGCCGAACCAGGCGGGGGAGCAGGACGACGCCTCTGGAGCCCTCGCTCCGACCATTAATCTGACGACTCAGGTCCCGAAAGCATCGTCATGATCGCCGACCGCGCCAAACGGATCCGGTTTGGAGCGGCCGGAAGATGTTTGATTTAGGCAAGACATTTGCGGGCGCACACGACGGGCGCCTTTTGTGTATAGCCATAAACGTCGAGCAGTTCTGGATTCAGGGCACAAAAGTCGTCGGTCCAGACAACGGCTACGCTGACGTTGGGTTCTGGCCTTATCCAACGGGTGGTTCGCCTACCAAGAAGATCACCGGCCTCTATTCCCCGTTTGGCGCGGTCGTGAGCCTAAGCCGATAAGTCCCTCGCCAACGTCTTGGCGCAAATTAGATTACGTGACCATGTCGCCTCGAACCCAGAGGCGAGCCTGATCGACGTCAATGGTGCGCTCTACGGGATCATAATTGAAGGCGGCTCTTCCAAATGCGGTTCTGACGGAAGTGGCTGCGGAACTGTCCTCGCGTTGTCCGCTGAGCGAGAGCACGCAGTGCCGCTCATTTGCGTGGAACCTAGCTTTGTTTCACATGTTCGAAGGCAGCTTTAACCGCTTCTTTGAGTTGCGCCAGGTGCAACTCCACCGCCACGTCCGGATCGGGCATCGATCGACCGTTATCCTCGACAATCGACGCTAATTCGTCGAGGTCTCGAGGTACGATTTCTCCCATCATTATAAGCGGAATTACGGTGGCGATGCCTTCACGCGCGGCAGCGCTCCCGGCTAAATCAGACACCGTGAGCCAATCGGTGGCGCGGCGCAGCGCTTCCTTAGATTCGAATTCGGAGAGCGGCATGCTCCAATCTGCCTCCTGCTAAACTGATATAACCCGATATCCCCATATCACCATCCTATTCGTGTCGAAGCCGGATAGTTCCGGCGCTTTTTAGAAATGAGTATCGTCAGCCGTGCTCCGTCATCCCGTAGAGCGTGCCTTTGATAATCGATCAGGCCGCGCGCTGGATTTCGAACGCGCAAGTTAAGCCCGCGTAAACAACTGACCCGCTAAACCAAACCGACGTTAGCGGGGCACTTGCAGCTGGGAGGAGCCAACGGCGCTTCAGAACGAAGCCCTCAGCCGGCAACGTCGCGTGGCTTTAAGCGAACGATGCGATCCAATCCGCACCAAACTGATCGATTGCTTCGATTTTACTAAAGGACTCCGGCCGTTTAGGGAGATTCCTGCAAAGTATTCTCAGACATACTTCGAGCAACAGCCGCCCTCAGACTTGCCCGCCGACACGTATTAACTACGGGGCAATCACGGCGTTTAATGCGCGCCGATTTTCTGATTGGCATTGGTGAGCAGGTAAATCTTATCGCGCGATACGCACGTGTCGGGTTTTGGAGATGTGGCAGACTGTTGAATGCGGCGGTCTTGAAATGTTTGCAGCAAGCCTCGATAAGTCCTCGCAAGCATCGTTTAAGCACGCGAAGCCGACCAATCGATCCTATTGAAACCTATCCCACCTTATTTCGTGAGAAAATCTGTGAGGAAAAACCCTTTTCTCACCAACGAGCCTTTGACGGTCCCTAAGGGACAGGCTGTAAGGAGTGGTGCGTCAGCCGTACGCCGCGCCGCGTAATAGGCGATCTACACTTCACGCTATCGGCAATTACACGTTACATTGTAATCGCGGAACGTCGTTTCGCTTGGAGAGCGGTCTCTACCGGTTCAAAAGGCGGCGCGGACGGCGCAAACCCATACGCAGCCTCAATTGAAGCGAATGGTGCGCTCTATGGAACCACGTCTGGCGGGGGCGGATCGGGTTGTGGCGGCGTTGGATGCGGGACGTTTTCGAGGTGAACAGCTCGACCGGCGCGGAAAGCATCCTATACCGCTTTAAGGGGGGCCGATCGCCTTTTGCATCAGCGCGCCGTGCGCAGGCTGCGGAATCAACGCGAAAATAATTCCCTGACCTTTCCTACCGCCGGCTGACGCCGTGCCATACAGGCTGCCGTTTAACGCAGTCAGTTCCCCTGTTGGATACGATCCGTCATTTCCGCCTTGGAAACTGTAGATCACCTGCTCCTTTCCGGCGGCCGTGATGCTGAAAATCGTTCCCATATCGTTCGTGCCGCCCAACTTCGTGGTGCCGTAGAAAATGCCGTGCACGGCAGTCAAGCGCGCATAGGGAAGCGCACCATCGCCGCGGCCTTGGAAACGGTGGAGCACGCGCTGCCTTCCATCGGTCGTAACGCTATAGACGGTTCCACACCCATTGTCGCAGACGGAACCACCACCTCCGTAGGTGGTGCCGTAGAGTGTACCGTTTAGGACAGTCAAGCCACAACAGGGTTCCCAACCATCCATTCCGCCTTTGAACTTGTAGAGCACGCGCTCTTTGCCGGACGTGCTCGCAGCGAAGACGGTTCCACAACCTCCGACTGGACCACATATCGTCCCATGACGGCCACCAGCCAAGGTGACCCCATACAACATGCCGTTCAATCTCTTTAAGTCTGCAGGATCGTCGCCGTGGCGTCCACCGAACCGGTAGAGCACGTGCTCCTTCCCACCGGTCGTGATGCTAAACAGGGTGCCTGACTCCTACGTGCCGCCATAAGACGTCGTGCCGTAGAGCATACCGTTCAAAGCGGTCAAGCCCGCATTGGGAAACCAGGGCTCACGGCCGTTCCGCTGGTACGGGAATGGGTAAAGAACCCCATACGATGATCCGGACGGTGAAATGCTGAAGATCGTCCCGCATCCGTGAAAGTATTTTAACTCGCAGCCTGGGTCGCCACCCGACTTCGTTGTGCCGTAGAGGGTACCGTTCAAGCGCGTCAGTCTCCCGTTGGGAATCGCTCCGTCAGAGGAGTTCGCTGATTGGAAAAAGTGGAGCACGCGCTCGCTTCCAGCAGTCGTTATGCTGAAGATCGTTCCGCAGCGGTGACGGATGTGCACACAAAATGAGCCGCCGCTGGCAGTAGTGCCGTAGAGCGTGCCGTTTATGGCCGTCAAACGCCCATCGGGTTCCGAACCGTCGCGGCTGCCGCCTTTGAAGCTGTAGAGCAGCTGGTAACCGAAACCCGTGAGCGGATGCGGTGCGAGCGAGCGCCGCAAATGCTGCGATGCCGAACCTGCACCAACTGATTGCGGCGCGACTTGCGGCGCTGCCGAAATCGACGGCCGCAATCCGCCACAACCTGCAAGCAACGGCAATAAGATGCAGCTGCTGCGCGTATAGCGATCGAAAGCTGAAGTCTTCATCTGCTGCGCTCCTCTAGCATTAACGCGTCGACGGCCAACTATCTCGTGGCCACCGCGCTTAATTCCATCGCAACACCCACCGCCGCGATCTCAAAAGCCAACTTAAATTGAATCGCCGAATCTCGATTCAACCCTTCCCAAATTCGTGAATTCGGCCGACTGGCTACTGCGTTTCGCGTCAATCGTAGTTTCGAAGCCTTGAGCATCGCCAGAGTGGTAGCCTAAGGCCGGATAGAAACTCAGGCTCGCGCCGCAGCTTTATGCAGCGTGTTCAAATCAGGAGACTAGCTGCCGCTAGCGAGCGAACGCGGACGCGCGAAGTTGAGCTAAGTACCGACGGCGAGCTTGCCGTTTGTCGCCGCCTGTGTCAGCGCAGAGGTCAATTCTGCTATAACTCTGCGGGAACTGCGACGTTCGTTAGTGAGGCGAACCAACTCTCGCGCCAAATACTCCAGCGCGTCGTCGGGTGGCTGTACGGTCTTCTCGCTCTGGCAGAGCGTTGCAACTTCGAGCTTCGCTGCTCTAACCGAGAGATTGCTGTTCACGCGAGCGTGCTTTTCGGCTGAAATTTTCATGCGATTCCAAACGCGGCTTATTCCGGGCATGGCGGCCCCTTTCGTAGAAGTGTTACTCCGCAGTCATCCCACGCGACGTTCGTCCCGGATGCGCGGGAAATGCGACACACAATTCGGCTACCCATCGATACGCCGCGTAATCGGCGGCAGTGAGGGTGCGGAGCCCTCTGTAGAGCGCCTAGAATCCGCGGTATCATCATGTAACGCACCCTGCTACAAAACGTCAGAAAGTTTTGCACGCATCTCAAAAGCGGGTGAAAGCAGCAGTTCCAGTTAGCCGTATCAGGGCATTTCCGACGCGCAAATGCATTCGTGATAACGCGAACCGCCGGCATATTCTTTATTTTTATTTGACTACCGACTGCTGCTGGCGCGCTATCACGACGCAATCTAAGTATGCGCCTTTCGACGGCAGAAAGATACTCCCCAATGGAGAAATAATTGAAAAACAACGACGACTGCCTCCGACTGACCAGAGATTTGAGGCCAGGTTGTATTGTATCGGGCCGGCGGCACCAGATAGTGTGCTGTCCGTCTAGTTGGCGGCGAACGAGCAGGCTCACGCTTATCAAAGGTCAGAACTCGGTAACAACGACACCTCAGGTGCGAAGAGCGGCCGGGAGATGCTCAGGCCGTACGAGTGGAAATCAAACGCCTGAGCCCAGACAATCGCGCTCGAGTTCTCCAATAGTTGGCTTTGTACTCGACACCGGACCCATGCTATCGCCGCAGTCCAGAGTCTGGGACATCCTTCCAGGTGTCGGACGACGCTTTGGAGTACTCTTAAAGCCTCACCCTAATACGTCTTGTCCGTCCTCAGCCGGCCAATCCGCATTTTTGCGAGAGAACAGGTCGGCCCAGATGAATAACCATTCGCGCGGATAACCCGCGGGATAGCTCTCGAAGGCGAGTACGACATCGCCGATAGGGGAGCCTTAGCGACGCTCTTTGGCGCACTTTGCGCAGACGGTCCAGTCACTATCGATTTGACTAAGGTCACTTACCTCGATGCAACGATGCTCACCGAGTTACTAAAGCTCCAGGCTCGCTTCAAGGAGCACTCGGTTACATTACTCGTTGGCAGCGATATCATTCGCCGCGTACTTCGAATCGTACGGTTTGAGCAGATATTCGAGATTGTAGACGCCGCCTAGAGGCAAAAGTTTATTGGCTTTTGGCTGAGCGCAAGCTATCTCTGGGACAGCTAACTTTGGCATGGAGCACGCCTGCGGCTTCGACCGAAGCCTGCTGTACTGCGACGAGGGGCCGCCGATTGGCGAGATCGTAGCCGAGCCGTGGGTCGCGGCAGCTTCCGAGATCGAGGCTCAAGTGCTACGATGGAACTGAGAACCGAGTGAGGTCGCGGCAGATCTTCATCCGATGCGTCTCGCGATCTCGATAGGGCTGCGCCGCCATCCGATCAGCAGTTGCTCTCGGCGAAAAGAGGAACGGTGCCATCGGTACGTCGTGGATCGCGCGTCGCGCGATCCGAGGAAAAGGAGCGCTACGATGATCTTCCAACGCTTGTTGGCTGTTATGGGCCTCGCCGTTGCGGTCTCGGCCTGTCAGGTCAAGCCAAACAAGGGCGAAACGACGCCGCCCACGATCACCATCACGCTGATGGATAAGCTGGGCAATCAGGCCGCCCCCTTTTCGCCCGCGTCAACATACAACAGCAAATATGTCTTTTCCGGCAATAATGGCATCGTCCTAGTTGATCCCAACCTCGACATCTTGATCACGATTTCTGCAACAGACCCCGGCGGCATGAATACGCTTACCGGCAGCATCTCGTATTTCGCAAACTGCGCCCAGGGGGTCGGCGGCGGTGTGTTCGCTACTCTGACAGGCATAAACGAGACGGCGACCAACAACCCGCCCAACACGGTCACCAATACACTGCCCTTCCTCTACGAAGTGAAGTCAGCGCAACTCAAGACGGCGCAATCTCAGAACTGTCCCAACAGCGGCACGCCAAATGGTCTGGGTTCAGTCGTCGTACAAGTCGCGGCAACCAACCAATCCAACAAGTCGGCAAGCGTGAAGGAGTACATCCACACCGTGGGCGGCGTCATTCCGCAATGACGGCAACGTTGGCACATGATTTTTCCATCTTGCAGTCTGAATCTCAGGGGAAGTTTGAGCGGCGCTTCTCTCCCGAAGCGGGGGTCGCAATCGTGCAGATCGACCCTGCCTTCCTCCCGTGATCGACCGCAAATGGTACTGCGCGTTTCTCACGCCGCTCAGCGATACGCGTGGCCTCTACGTGAGCATGAAGACGCCAACGGCACTTCAGGTGGCGCGAAAAAAAAGAGTTGCGCGCAAGGTAGGAGGTTACTCATGATAACAATTCGACATGCCGCCATCATCGGTTTCGGAACGCTGCTTGTTTCGGCATGTGGCGGGCGATCTGTCGTGAATCCGCCAACCTCTCTCGTGCCGGCGGCAGCACACATGGCTCAGCTGCCGGCTCCTAAACCGTATGCTAAAGGGCTGCTCGCATTGTATCGTTTCAATGGAACGCTCAACGATTCGAGCGGTCATGGCCATACCGCGAAGGACACCGGCAAGGCGAACTACGTAAACGGCGCGCCATTTGGCGGCAAGGCCATCGAGTTCGATGGCGAGGGGAAAGCGATCGTCAAGGCGCCGCTGGATATCAGCATAAAGAAGATACCGCAACTGAGCATGGGCGGCTGGTTCAAGGCGACGTCGATTTCAACTCCGCCGTACGGCATCGTCTCCAACGACGACGGCGACTACGACCGCACGCTTGACATCGATAATCGGGATGCGAAAACCGGCGCCCACTGGTCGGCGTTCGTCGGCGGCAAGGTGGTCGGAGCGGTGCGCGTGCATATCGGCAGGTGGGTCTTTTCAGCGGTCACTTATGACCAGTCGACGCTCCCGGGTACATATGCGTTCTACGTGAACAACGGCTCGCGCACGAGCGTTTTGAAGGGGCAAGCCAATTTCGACTCCGCCAGCGTTACGAAGAACGTCACGATCGGGCGCAATCCGAACTTCGATCAGCCCCTTGCCGGAGACGCGGCGAACGTCTTTTTTTACGTCGGGATTCTCTCGAAGACGCAAATCGCCAAAATCATTGCCCACGGGCCGTCGCGCATTCCCTAAAGGTTGTGACGACGGCGATCATGGGTTTCTGTACGAATGCGTCGTGCCTGGAAGTTTCTGCTTGGGAGCGCCCTTTAGACTCCTCGGCCATTCGGTGAGAGCGGAAGATGTTTCGAACGCTTACTTAGGACGATCCGCTGCCATGTCCGCGAGATGCAACCGAACATTCGTGAAAAGCGTCTGTTGGTTAGCGTTGCCGGAGCGTGAACGGAAGGCCGGGTCTGTGCGGTTCCAATAGGCGATCAGTGACGCGGCATACGCGTACTCTTTGACGATATCGGAGTGCTCGACGCCGTCCGCATCGGTCCCCAATAGGCAGCGGACGCGGGCCCCCAGGAGATATTTCAATGCGGCGTTTCCAAGGACACCCCCTACCTGTGACACGTCGTTTGGGTCGCTGACGAGGGCTCCCAGCAGATCGTTGAGCTGGAAGTTCGTAGCCGGATTGCGCGCTAGTGGATCGACGGTCTTGGCGAGAATTTGCGAGGCGAGCGGCATGCGCGCGATCGGATAGGCGCCCGTCGCGACGTTGCTTTCCAAGTTCACGTCGGCTTCGACGCCATCGTCGTGCATCGCTTGCGCCTGCTCGGGCGTCGCCCAGGTATCGTGGGCGAGCCGGAAAATCACGAAATCGCGCGTGTCAGGATGGGCGCGCCTGAACTGCGCGATCACCGCCAACAGCGCCGAAATATTCGCGCGCGCCTGCGCCGTGTTCGTGCGCGTTGTCGGAAGTGTCGCGAAGACCGTTTGGAAACTCCACGGCTGCGGCGGTGGGCTAGGGGCGTAGTTCACTAATCCGCCTTCGCCGACATGCGTGTGCACCAACAACTTGCCGTGCCAGCCCGCCAACCTGCGCGATTTCGAGGCATCGTAGACAGCGTTGATGAGCTGCCGGTAATACGCCATGCCATCGGGGCTGAAACAGGTAGTTTCGGCGCCGCCGTGTCGATGCCCACGACATCGTTGAAGTAGTTGCGGGCATCGGCAGCCGAAACCACAGGAGTCCCAGCATTCCAGCCCATCAACGCGTCATAGATGACTTTAGGCGTTGTGATGAGCCCGGCTGGGAGCGGTGCCGCAGCGCACACGCCGTTCCGCGACCACTCGCTATAGGTTTTGCCGCCAGATAGCGTCGCCAGCTGCGCGGTGTGCGTCATCAAAACAACTTTGATCATCGGCATGACGCGGTGCATTGCGTGCAGGGCCGACCGAAGCTGCGGGTCGGCGGATGCATGCATAACGCAAGTGATCCAGTCCAGCGCTCCCGAAGTACCGTCGTGGAACTTCCAGCCGCCGACGAACGGCAGCGATTGTTCGGAGTCGTCAATGTTCGTTGCCGCTAGATCTAATACGGTCGCCTTGCACAGATCCGCATTTAAGCGCTCGTCGTCACCACCGTAAAAGCGGTCGCGCAGATACTCACCCCGCGGGTCCACCGCGAAACGCGTACGCGCTGTCGAACTCCGACCACGGCGTTGCGGTCAGCACGCGTTCCAACGTGCCATTCAACGCACTCACGCTGCCGGCAACTTCGTTGCGGTAGATGACCAATGCGGCGCGCGCTCCGAGCGCAAAACGCTGACCGTCGGCCGGCGAAAAGAGCTTATCGTCGAGTGCCGTTCCTCTTGAGGTATACCACGTGTCGTCGAGATAGCGGTAGAGCGCCAAACGATCCTCGGCGCTCACAGTTTCGCGCTGATTTGAAAGGCTCGCGATAAATGACGGCAAATTGGCATATGCTTGATAGGGAAGAATCCCAGTGATGTGATTGTGTGCGTCGAAATAGCTTACGGCAGCAAAGAGTATGCCGAAGATTAATACTGGCGCAAAGCCCACCATGTGCCGTAGATTCACGCTGACGAAGCGAGGGCCTTTCGACGGCAGCCGTTCGCGCGGAACGCCAAGGTCCCGCAATTCCATGTGTCCTCAGGTGCTAGATTATCGTCTATAAGCCGGAAACGAACGGCAATGTTGCACCCGTTCGAGGCAATCAGAGGCAGTCAGGTGGATCATTTTTCACACTGCGCTGAGCAATATAACGAAAAGTTGTGCACGCACTAGAACACATGGCTAGCCGGGGAGGCCGCCGATGCGCGCTAGAGCTTTGCTACAACCAATAGGGTAGTAAATGATATGGCCAGTATATATCGCAGTTCGTCAGGTGAGGCTGAGCTCCGCACGTTGTACGTTGAGGCTACCAACGCTTTAGGTTTGCCGGTCGAAAGCTGCAATGTTCGGACGCCCCACGGCTTGACGCACTACTCATTACTGGTGCGCCAGAGTCTCCACCAGCGGTGGTCTTCCATGGCGGGAACTTTCTTAATCCTTACTCGTTAAGATGGATGTTGCCGGCGTTGGCACGGTTCCGGGTATTCGCTCCCGATACCGTCGGGCATTCCGGACTGAGCGATCAACGCAGGCTTTTCTGCTCGGGATGAGAGCTACGGACGGTGGGCGTCTGCTGTACTGTCTGCTCTGGACGTAGACCAAGCGACCATTATCGGCACCTCTTACGGCGGCGGTATTGCGCTGAGGCTTTTTGAGGTCGCTCCCGAGCGCGTCGAGCGTTTGATCCTGCACGTGCCTAGTGCAATTGCCACTGCCCCGTTTGCGCGGATAGCTGCAGTGGGGGTCCCGATGCTGCTCTAGCGGTTCTCGCCGAGTCGCGAGCGCCTGATCCGCACGATGCGGCCGCTGTGGGGCAATGAACCGGATGACCTAGGCTTGAGATTCTTAGACGCCGTGTTACGGCACGTACGCCTTGTGGTTTCTCTTCCTCGTTTAACGAACGCGGAGGCAACGCAGGACGTGCTCTTTCCAGCCGATCTCGTCCTACGACAGGCGCGTCGCATAATGCCGTCGCTCGTCAAGACTGCGAGGCTTGAGGGATATCATGTGCCCGGAAGCGCCGACCTTGATCGGCAGCGCTCCTATGTACGTGACTTCTGCGAAAACTTTGTTTAATCCGAACTTGAAGAGCAGTCCGTCGTTTCAAGCCCTTGGCTTCGCGATTGCGGAGAGAGGTTTATCGCACGCCGCACATGCGAATGAGGGTGTTGCATCCTTTAAACCGGATCGAAAGGTTAGCACGTCACGGCTTACCTCGGACAGTGGTCCAGCGGAGCCAACGCTCGCGACAAGGTGCCGGGTGTCGATCCTAAACCACCGCAGCCGGCAAGGAGCGCAACCGCGCAGCAAGCGTTTAACAAACACGTACTCGAAACTAAGGACCTCGCCATGCCCTGTCGCCGGCAGCGCGACGAAGGGCGCTGCGAACGCGCCAATGGTCGGCGCTTTACTCATGAAATCTCTGATTTCTGCAAGGGAGCGTTCTTTTCGTCGCCTAACGCTCTCCTTTCCCTTCAGAACCGAACGGAGGCAGTTGAATGCTATTCCTCGCGATCTATCGGTTGAGGACTGCTAGCGAAGAGTCCCAAAAGCGCTCGCTCTCGCTCTTTACCGGTTGGACGCCGCCCTTTGAATTCAAGTCACATTACGCTCGCGCCGACGGCAACGGCGGCGTCGCGCTTATCGAGGCCGCCGATGCGTCGTCCGTGCTGGCCGGAATCACTCCGTGGACGCCGTTTTTCGACTTTGAGATCTCTCCGGCGGTTGAGATCCAAGAAGCTGTCCCCATTTTTGCACAGGCCAATGCGTGGCGTGATTCGGTAAAATGATCGTGCGGTAGGCGAGCAACGCTATGCGTAGTACCGACGGTGTGTCGATCGCTGGCGCCGCCAAACCGGCGTTACGGCTGCATCACGAGTAACTCGAACGAGCCGGGAACGACGTGGTAACGATCGCGGTACGACGTCGCATCTGCGTTCTCGATCAGTTTGGCCGTAACCAGGAACACGTTGCCGCTTTGCGGGTCGAGTGCCATCGTCCGCGTTCCGTGTGCGGTTGGGGCATTCTGAACCACCGTGAAATGGTTCGGATCGTTCTCGTGCACGACTGTAAGCGTCGCGTCGCGGCCGTTCGGAGCAAAATGCCAATCCGGATGCCTCGTCGTAGCACGTTGCGTCGGTTCCGGCGCCGGTCTGCGCTGTCCTTATCTGCTTCGAGCGCGTCTGCGGCGAGCTATCGGTCGAGCGGCGGAAGGTTCGTGATGCCGTACTGAGTGGCGAGACTCGTTATTGCCGCTTGGTCCTTGGGCCACATCAGGTTGCGCTGCGAAATGGTGAGAAACATTTTCTCTAGGCCTGCCGGCGTGATGGTGAAGACGAGTGTACCGGGCGTCGTTCCAACGTTGCGAAACTGGTGTGGTACGTTGCGCGGCATGTAGAGAACGGTGCCGGGTCCAGCGTCGATTACCTCGTGCCCGCGCCAAAAGCGAAACTGGCCCTGGATTATCACGTAGGTTTCGTCTTCGCGCGTATGCACGTGCGCCGGAACGCCGCCGGCGGGTGCGACTTCGTCCTGAATCGTGACACTTTCACCGTTGGTCTGCGTCGCCGGCACGAGAATCGTCATCTTCGTACCGATCAGATTGAACGAAACAGGAGTTTCCGGACCGGCGATTCCAAGCAAGTAACAGAAACCGACCGCAAGAAGAATTTTCCGCATTTCGGCGCTCCCCGTCTTACTAAGGCATTTCTCCGGAACGAGCGTCCGCCCTTCGGCGCCCTGGCCCAAGCGTGGCCGACGCCTCCGAGTTCGAGGTATACGGCGAGGCTCTCGGCTGGCCGCGCGCCACGCGGTAGCGCGTCAGTTGGCGTACTGGTCGATCGATGCAATCGTACATCGTCGGTGCGCGCGAGTACCGATACCGCAGGCATGCGGGAGGTACTAAGATTGTGCTCGCATCGAAGCGCAAGCCGTTGCAGGAGCGGAGGCCGATGGATCGATCTTTCTTGTCAACGTTAATCCAAGCGGTGAAGCTCCGTTGCCTGCCCGCCGTCGTTGTATCGTTAGCGGTCAGGGCGCTGCAAGAACGGCTTCGCGATTCACGCGGCCGTTCGGAATTGCGGGCATGGCGAGCCTGGACTGGTCCCACGACAACCTCGGCCAAGCTGGCAATGCGATCCGTGCCCGCCCGCAAGCACCGGAAATGAGCGAAAGCAGGCACCATACAGGCACTACTGCGCGACGAGTTGACCGCAAATGACGGTAATATGTGCGGCGCTGCCGGCTAGGTAATGCGTCGTCCGCAAGGCTAAGGGATGGTGACCATGGGATAGATTTCCGTTACACCGCAGCGCGGGCATTAGAGGAATGCGCGAACGGGGGCACCCTCCCCCCGGGTCCTGCGCGACCTTTGAGGACATTGAGGCAGGTCGACGAATGGCTGCCATCCGGGGCTAAAGACAAAAAGGAGGTACACGCACATGAAGACTCGTTTTACTTGCATTCTCGCGGTACTGTTCACGTTCGCTGTCGCGAGCGCGTCGGCCGCACCGGCGATCGAATCCACGCCCGCACCAAAACCGAAGAAGCCCGACTTCACGAAGTTCGCGTTCTTTGTCGGCGATTGGTCGTGCACTTCGAAACAGGCCAATCGCCCAGGACCAGCAACCACGACCCAGACTTGGGCCATGGACGATACCGGCTACTGGATGACGGGCACGGGCGATACCCCGCCCGTCAAATGGTTCCCGTACGACACAAAGGGCCAATCTCGCATTACCTACGACTCGGACGCAAAGCTCTGGATCTACGAGTACAATGACGACCTCGGCGGCTACGGCTTCTTCACCACGCCCGGCTGGAAAGGTGACACGGCAGTCTGGACCGCACGTTCGTTCTTCCCGACCAAAGACCAAAGCGCCACGAGCAACTACACGATGAAGAAGATCAGCGACACCAAGTACACCGGATCGTACAGTTACACGAACGGAAAGGGAACGGTCATCGGCGGCCGAGACAGCTGCACCAAAACCTAACCGCCAAAGGTCGTACGCCCATGGGAACCTCGGCGCGAGCCGAGGTTCCCATCAAAGTAGCTCGATCGCTTCATTTGCAGAGGTCGATTGTGAAGAGCATCCCGTCAATCATTCTTTCGCTGAGGGTGGCTCTTGCTGCCGTACCCGCCATCCCCGTCTCCGCGCAGGGCATTGCCGGGGATACGCCTTCGAAGGTGACCTGGGGCGTGGTGCATACGATGCGAAAAGAGTGGTCGGCGCAGTTGCAAGCGTCGTTTATCATTATGACGGCGCCCGAAGTGGAAGCTTTGGAAAGTCAGGCTGTCGCGCAATAGGCCTTAGCGGGCACTTGGAGAGGTGGCAGAGCGGTTGAATGCGGCGGTCTTGAAATGTTTGCAGCTAGCCTCGACAAGCCCTCGCAAGTATCGCTTGAGCGTGCGAAGCGGAACAATCGGTCCTTATAGACACCTATCAGATCTTATTCGGGGAGAAAATCCGTGAGAAGGATCGTTTTTCTCACGGGCTGCGCCTTCTCCATCCGTCCAAGGCAAAACTGCGCTAAATCTGGGCAACGTTGTCGTTCTTAGCGCGCCTGCGCAGCAATGCGGCATTGTCTACTCGAACAAGTGAGACGTCATCGCCTTTGCGAAGGTCAACGACGTATTGGAGATTACTCCCGACCTACGACTGCAAAGCATTTTCCTCCAACGGTTAAAACGACATTCGTTGATGTAACCCGCGAGCGCAGGCAGCGATGACGCCTCTCTACGGGAACTACGAGCAACTGCGCCGCAACTGCGACGTCTACATCGTGCAGTGAGAGTTTGCGCACCACGTTCTTTCAATAGTGACAGGTATCGAGGAGGATCTTTATCCCTATAACCGCGACCTTAAGAACTTTCATCCCAACGCGATTTCGACGTAGACAATATGATGAATGTCCATATCTAAGCGGTTAGATTGCCGCGCCATACCATAAGCCGCTCCTCGACGCACTGACACCGCTTGTGTAAGACGACCCCGGTTCGCTCCGGGGTCGTTTATTATTTTGCTAGTTTCGGTCTCTGCTACGGCTCGAGATGCAGGCGGCTTCGCAAAGCCTCAATTCGCAACGAACTGCCGGGCGCCTGATGAGCTCCAGTCATTCCAGCCCGCGATGGGCTCACCAGAGAAACGCCGGCCGGAGCGGTGCCCTTCGGCGAGAGCAATACCGCGTGCTCGACGCCGTTTGGATATCCGCCGTACCAGGCGGCGGCGATCACTTGCTTCTTGTCGTTGATTCGTCCGGCGACGACCACCCTCCAATGCGCTCGCTCGTGGCTCGAAAGCAACGAGTTAAGGTCGACCATCTTGCCCTCAGAGTAGACGAACCCACGCGGATCGACGGGTATGTGCCCGGGCGTACCGCCGTTTCGCGCCGTGAAGCCGACGATCATCCCGGATTGGTTGATCCCGAAAGCGGCCCCCACGGCATTTGGATCGCGCGGAAAGAGCGTTCCGAGATCCGTCGTATGGCCTTTTTGGTAAAGAAACGGGTGGAAGTTTCCAAACGCTGGGCCGATGCTCAGACGCCCGACGCTCTGATCGTTATCGTTGATCGCGAACCCCCAATCCGCAAAGGTTGGATCGGGCGGCGATTCGATGACCGTCAGGGGATGACACGTTATGGCATCGTAGCCGCCCTGGGAGAGGGCCATATAGCCAACGGCAAGCCCGGCGTTGTTGACAACATTGAGGATGCCTTGCGTGGTCCGCCCGCACGGCGCCCATGCGCCGCCCTTGTGATCCCACGCGGTCGGTACTTCACTGGTGTAAGTGTAGGACACACCGACGATCCTGCCGCTGTTGCTGATGCTCGTGGCCTCCGCTTGACTTTGCGAACCAAGGATCCCCGTACCGAGATTGATAATGCCGCCGCCAGGCTTCCAAAGGACGGCCTCTTCAGTCGTGTCGGTGCCGGAGCCACCTGAAATGTACCCCGCATTGTTGGCGCTATCGGCGAACGTTAAGGTGTCGGATCCAAGTGGCGGCAGCTTGCTGAGTGTGCCGTTTTTAAAAATCCATCCTTCGGGCGGTCCGCACTTCGACGGGCTACAGCTGGGGAGGCTTCCGAGAACGCCGATGCTGGCGGTACCGACGACGGTGCCTTCATCGTTGAGGCCGCTAGGCACGAGCCCCGGCGATCCGGGCAACCGAGCTCCAATGTCCGTGAGCACATACGACGTGGGGATCGACCAGGACGCTTTGACGCGCTGGCTTGACTCTAACGACGTCGAAGCGCTTGGAGTAACGGCACCGCCGCCACAGCCCGCGAGCATGGCGACGAACGCGCATGCGCTTATTATTAATCGCAGAAATGGCGATAAACGATCAGCCGAAACCTTCATCGTGACCTCCGATTTCTCAAGCGCTCACGCGCCTGAAGCAGCTTAGGGGGTGTTAGTGTGCAGCTCACCATGAGGATTGTCAATACCGCGAATCGCGCCAAGCTAGATCTTACCGGAGAGGGTATTGTCGCGCCAAAATCGGCCTTACCGGAGGCGCAGCGCGCCGGCGAAGCGCCGCTCATGGAAGCGAAAGCCTGCCGCGAGTATGCCAAAGAGATGCGCAATCGCTATCGGAAGGTGAGGCGAGCCGAGCGCGGCCCGCTCCTCGACGAGTTCACCGCCGTTACCGGCTATCACCGCAAGTACGCGATCGTACTGCTCGGCCGCGAACCAACGCCGCGATCGCGACCTTCTGGGAAGCCGACGCGCTTTACCGACGAGGTGGGCGACGCGCTCTTGAAGATCTGGCGCGCTGCCGATTACCCCTGGTCCGTCCGTTTGGTGGCGATGTTACCCACCTGGATGCCGCACGCCCGGGTTCACCTGGATCTCTCTGGCGAAGTGGAGCGACTTTTGCTGACTATGAGCGCCCGCTCGATGGATCGCCTGTTGCGGCGGCATCGTACCGAACTGAAACGGCGCATCTACGGCCGAACGAAACCGGGAACGCTGCTCAAGCACCACGTTCCGGTGAGGACCGAGCGGTGGGACACGACTGAGGTCGGCTGGTGCGAAACCGATACGGTCGCGCACTGCGGCGAGATCGGCGATGGCGAGTTTGCCTTCTCGGTAAACATGACTGACGTCGCCTCGACCTGGACGGAAACCCGCGCCGTGCTTGGCAAAGGGCAGCGTTTCGTGGTCGATGCGCTCGAGGAGATGCGCTGCACGCTTCCCTTCGCGTTGCGTGGGATTGACTCCGACAGCGGTTCGGAGTTCATCAATCACCATTGCTACGGCTGGTGCAAAGAGCATCAGCTGGAATTCACACGTGGGCGTCCGTATCGCAAAAACGATAACGCCTACATCGAGCAAAAGAACTGGACGCACGTGCGAAAGATCTTCGGTTGGAAGCGTATCGATGCGCCCGCCGCCATCGAAGTCATGAATGCGCTCTTCCGCAACGAGCTCCGCCTGTTCCTCAACTACTTCCAGCCCAGCGTCAAGCTCGTAGAACGCCACCGCATTGGAAGCCGCGTACGCAGAAGGTATGACGCCCCCAAGACACCGTTTGAGCGACTCATCGGCTTAGGCGCGCTCACCCAAGCGCAGGTCGCCACGATGAAAGCCGAGCGCGACCGGCTCGATCCGTTCGCCTTGAGTGCCGCAGTCGAATCGAAAGTCGCCGCGATCCTGAGAATGCCCAGCGGCCCTGTCGCAAAGCGGGTCGTTTCATCCAGCCTCCTGGCCGCAATCCAGGCGCCCTACTCAGTCAAAAGCGCTCAAAGGCGCGCCGCACAAGCCGCCGCTACAGTAAGAAGTAATGTGGCGCGATAATCCACCCTCTGGTAAGGGGGATTTATGGCGCGACTCGTACCGTGAATTGGGGAGACGGTATTGTTGCGCCAAAACGGGCCTTACCGAAAGGGGAGCTTCACTGCGTGGCCAGCTAAGCTGCGCCATCAAGCCGGGCTAAGCCGGATGCGATCGAGTCTCCGGCCACGGATCCGGCAAGGGCAGCGCTGCCGCACCCCTCGGATACGTGCCATGTGGAAATCGCTTGCGAAAGCCTTTACAAAGCATCGCCAGGTACTCGAAATCCTCCCACATCCGGTAGCCGACCTCGGCACGGCAGCTGGCGATGAACGGCGCGAGCGTGTCCCAGCACATCACGACCGGATAATAGAACAAGTCACAGGCGAGGTCGCGATCGACCATGCGGTGCTTCACGAGCGGTGCCACGGCCGAGTCGAGGTAGTTGCCAATGCTGCGGACCACTTGCCCCTCGGTCGAATCTCGATTGAGCACCTTAACGCGAAACGCGGGATCCTCGAGCTTCTGCGGTACCTCGTAGCGAATGAAGTGAAGAGCTTCCTGAAATTCCCGAGCCTCCATGTTGTGGCGTATCTCGGTGAACACCACAATCTGGTTGCTGTTGCGCATGTGCCGCAGCTGAATCAGAGCGACTATGGCCGTCGCGCCAATCACGGTGAACGTCGCCAGAGATGCAATCGCACCTACCCACTCCGCGGTCACTGGCGCCGTCGTTCTAACGCACGCCGAGGGTGCCCTTTCGTGCGAGTGACCGACCAAGATGCTCGTTGCAGCGCCGGTACACTACGCAACCGCAATGGCTCGCGAAGCGCAATCCCGCGCATCGTGGATCCAAACGTGTGCAGCCCCAAATCCTCGCCGCCGTGCGCCGGAAGAGGGGGGCCTCGTTTTTAACGGCTCCCGATTTGCACAGCAGCTTAGGTGCTTCGATCCACGCGCTGGGAGGGGGCCTCGTTTTAAACGGGCTTAGCTCCTATCCCATCGTCATGATCACCTCTTCGAGTGGATGGCGCATGACTTCGAGCGTGACCGGAAGTTCCGAAGCATCGATCGGCAAGCTCATCGTAACCATTCGCAGTACTCGCTCACGTGGCCCACGCAGTTGATCTCGTAGCGATGGACAGCAGTGATCGAGGGGGCAGTCAAGGCCTTAGCGTGAACAATGCAGGCTACCCTGGGCCACCCATTAATCCAGGACTCGAATTTTTTATACCGCCGAGATGACCCCAGCGCGACCAGCCTTGTGATGTTTCAGTTCGAATCACTTTACCCACTCGCGTTTGGCTACCGTCGTTTGGCGACCGTATCTAGTTGCGCTGCACTAACGCTGGGCACGACTGTCAACTGCATGCACCCAGCGCCATGGGAACCGCCTAGCCCGCTCCAGCAGCGCTTGCGCTGCCTAGCGCGCCGGCGCGTAGCGCTTGACGACATGCGCGTTCAGGAGTCGAATCGGCTTGGCGCCCCCGGCTCGAGCGACGTACGCTCGTCGATCGAGGCGACGTTGTCATTCCTTGATCGCCAAATCGATGAGATCGAAGTACAAATCCGCTCGATCATTGACGACGACCCGACGCTACGAGGCAAGCGCGAGCTGTTGACGTCGATCCCGGGCATTGGCGAACGCCTCGCAGTGGGAACCCCGATTTTTACTCCAGCGGGACCACAATTCCGAGCCGCCTTGACGGGTACCCACTAAATGCCACCAGGGATATGTGGAATCCGAGGCTCGGCCTCGAAAGGAATTCCACATGCGCAAGTCCCGGTTCACCGAATCGCAAATCGTCGGCGTTCTCAAGGAACTGAAGGCCGGCGTTAAGGCCGCGACGATCTGTCGCAAGCACGGCATCTCGGGAGCAACGCTGTACAACTGGCGTGCGAAATACGGCGGCCTTGAAGTCAGTGATCTGCGTCGGCTCAAAGAGCTCGAAGATGAGAATCGTCGCCTCAAGAAGATCGTCGCCGATCAGGCGCTCAACATCGAGGCGCTGAAAATGGTGGCCGAGGGAAACTTCTAAGGCCCGTACAGCGGAGAAGTGCGGTGCGGGCCGCACAAGAACGATTCGAAGTCTCGGAGCGAGCTGTATGCCGTTGGCTCGACGTCAATCGCACGCTGTTCCACTATGCGTCGCGTCGACTATCCGATGAACCGTTGCGGAGCTGGCTCATCGAGAAGGCCGGCCATCATCGCCGATACGGGCAGCGGCGGATGATCGTGCTGGCACGTCGCGATGGCTTCGTTGACAACCACAAGCGGATCGAACGGATCTACCGTGCTGCGGCGCTTCAGGTGCGTAAGCGTGTGCGGCGGAAACTCGCTCTTGGTCGCGGCCCGATTAACGATAAGCCTCTAGTTCCGAATCAGCGTTGGTCGCTCGATTTCGTTCACGATCGACTCTGGAGCAACCGGCGATACCGTATCCTTGTCGTCGGTGACGACTGCACGCGCGAGAACTTGGCGCTCGAGGCTGACTTTGCATTCTCTGGTATACGCATGACACGAGTCCTCGATGCGGTCGCCGAAGTCCGCGGCTACCCGCAGACGATTGTTTTGGATAACGGCCCGGAGATGATTTCTCTTGCAATGCTGCGATGGGCCGCTGATCGCGGCGTCCGTTTGCATCACATCGCGCCAGGCAAGCCGATCCAGAATGCGTTCTGCGAGAGTTTCAACGGGCGGCTACGCGACGAATGCCTCAATGAGTACGACTTCGTTTCTCTCGCTCACGTCCACGAGGTTCTCGGACAGTGGCGTGATCGCTATAACCGTGAGCGACCACACAAGGCTCTCGGATGGCGAACGCCCGAGGAGTTTGCCAACTCGTTCTCGATTACCACAAAAACTGTCCACCTATCTTCGGTAGCGTGAATGGGTACTCGTCACACGGGCGCGGGTTTCAGGTAGTAAGTGACGCTTCGACACGTACGATCAAGCCAAGGCCGCAATTACGGCCTGGATGAAGCACTACAGCGAAGCGCGTCCGCATTCGTGGCTGGGTTATCTTCTGCCGGTCGAACAGCGCGGCCGGCAAGCTGAAATAAGCGCCTGACTTGTTCAGAAACCGCGGGGTCACTTCACCGGCTGCTCCAGTCTTCGCCATAAAGGAGTGCAAAAAGTGCGGCCTGACAACTACGCTGACGACCTGCGTGCCATGTGAGTGGTCGGCGGCGACAACGAGCGTACACGAGCATCTTCGAGGGCTGCACACTCAGTTCGAGGCGATCGCGACGGCCTTTGAGCGGTCGAAGCTTACTGGCCTGGGGAGGCCGCGGCCCGTGGCGTCCTCTTTAAAGACACTGAGGCATGGACCCGCTGGACGGGACAGCTCAACGATCATTTGTTTCCGGGCGAGGCGTACCCGCGCGCTTCGGTCGATTACGATGATCTGGCGGATGGCTTTAAGCGTCTGAGTGAGTCTTTCGGTCGCCGGCGCGTGCAGCTTGTCCATCGATCTTGGGTCACAAAAAGGGCCGGCAAACGACCGAAATAGACTTCCCCCTGCGACACACGGAGGAACGCGGGGTTCGGTGTATCAGCCATCATGGGCACGAGCCTCTGACTCCGGAGAGGTGTCAACAAGGCGCGGGGCTCAGTGGCAAGGGATGCCGTTGCGTAAGGGAGGGACGGGTTAGCGCGGTCCGGGTGCGGAGTTGCTTCGCCGCCTGTGAAGCCGTGTAAGGGACTACGCAAGACATGATGGGTCCGCGGGCAACCAGACGGGAAGCCGAAACCAGAAAACCAGCGCGAGAAACGGCAAAATAGGCCACTCGGGCCGCATAACATCGCCATCAGTGCATGAATCTGTCTTGCATGTGCCTAGGGAAACCCACCACAGGCACCATCACTTAATCCACAACATCGTCCAGTGCCTTGGGATGTTAGAATCGAAAGATACACTTTTCGCCCTTAGAATCGCTGAAAGGATTTTACCTTGAAACGCTTTCGTACGGATCTGACTCGCAAAGAGGCTCTTGTGCAACTGGTAATCCTTCCCGCTCTGGCGACCGGATTGGCCGCTGGGACGACGGCCGTCGCTTGGGCCGATAGCCGGACGGACCTCAAGTATCAATCCACGCCGAAGGACGGCCACAAGTGTTCGGCCTGCACGCTTTTCGTCCCAGGAAAGAGCGCGACAGCGAACGGTACGTGTAAAGTCATCACTGGACCCATTAGTCCAGACGGCTGGTGCACGGCGTTTTCGCAGCGGCCCGCGTAAACCGAAACCGCGACTAATGCAGCAGCAATTCCGGTCTTAGCCAACGGCCAAGGCATGAATTGCTCGCAGTGCTGCAGCGCGCCGCCAAATCTCACTCCATACGGGCAGTAGCTTCACCGTGCCGGCATTAGCTTACTTAGGTTAGAGCCGATCGACTCGCTACACTTTACCAGCGGAAAGGAAACTCACAATGTCCGACATGCTCAAAGTCGTCGAAGTACTCGCAGGGTCAAATAAGAGCTGAAACGATGCTGCTCAATACGCCGTTAAGCGGGCGGCGAAAACGCTTAATGCCATTAAGTCTATCTACATCAAAGATTCGAGGCGGTCGCGGACGAAGATCATATCACCAAATATATGTGACGGTCGGCGATCGAGACGATAACGATTTACCAATTCATATTGCGAAAGTAGTCTCAAATGATAAGCCGAGTCTTCGTTGCGGCCTTTTCTTGGTTCGAGCGGACGTTCTCGCTGCCGGTCGTGGGCGGATTCTTCGTGCTGGGACTAACGATGTGGATTCTGCTCTCGGTGTGGTCATCGACGGGCCAGCCGCTCGTGCTCTGCGACGGCCACGGACGCCTGTGGGGTTGCGCTTGAGACTCCGGCGCCTTGTACGGCAATGCGTTCCAGAATCTCTTTCAGCTTTGGATCCTGCTGGCCACGATGTCCATTGCCTACTCGATTCGTAACGCGACGAACCGGCACCACTCATTGCTGCACGAGAAACTCGAAGCGCTGCGCAGTGCGGTAGACGAACTGGGCGCCGAGGACAAATAGCTCGAAAAAGTCGTCATGCAGTCTGCCCGGGGGACCAAGATTCGGAGAGATCTCTTATAGGCAGGAGCGGGGCGTTCGCGCGATCCCGTTTCCCGCGCGCCTCTCCCGCCCGCCGCAAAACTCATTTGCGGGTACCGTCTCCGTTCTTACGCCCGGGCGCCTACACGCGCGTGGCGAAACGCATTCACCCCCTTCACACGCCGCGATTCGCCGTGACTCATTTGCGTGTACCCCTCCCCCCACCGCGCGCGTAGCGGTCACGCTAACCGGCGGCCGAGTGCGAGGTAACCACACTTAGATCGCATTGCCGGCCTGACTTGCGGAATGCCCAACCCGACACAACAGGTGGCGCTGGCGCAATCCCAATTCGCCCCTTCGCGCGCTGTGATTTGCCGCGACTGAGAGCGGGTGAATGGCCCCTGCAAACTTTTAAAATCAAGTCAGGTAGATCGCAGCTCGGCCGAAGAAATGCGTCATCCGCTGGGTGAGGGCGTGGTGACAATGGGAAAGATATTGTATTCCGCGTCGAGCGTAATTCGCATCAAAAGCGACGCCGGACCGGAGAATACCGTAGGCGAGAACTAACAGTTTTCGCATGACTGCGCCGATGACGAGCCGCTTGTTCTTCCCAGCTGCGACGAGACCATCGGCGAAGGTTTTAAGAACCGATTGAACTTTAGAGCAACGATCGTCGGCATGTAGAGCGCTTTGAAAGGAGGCTGCGGTTGACAGGCGAGCATCGCTCCCACAACGCTTTGCGCAGCAAACGGCATCAATTAGATGGGGTGAAAGCAATAGCGGCCGCTCACTCCGCGCTGGCAAGCCTCTTGCCCGGGTGCAGCAATCTCTCGCGGACTACGCACGGTGAGCAAACGTGCGCGAAACCGTCATCATGCACGCCGTTGACATTCGGCCAAGGGAATGCGCGAATCGTGGGTCCAAATCTGCGGAAATGACAGGAAAGAAAGACATGAATGATGACAAGAAACACCTAGTTCGAGTCGTTGTCGAAGACGAACCCAAGCGTTTTAAATTCGAGTTTCTTCGGTTGCCCTGCGTTGGCGAGGCCATCCATACGGACGACGGCTTGTTCGTCGTTACCGGAGTACTCCATGATGTGAGTTCGCACGCCCGGTACTCGGCCCACTTGGCGGTTCGATGGCCGCCGGGGACAGAGCCAAGGGAGACCAGTGCGTTTCGAGAAGCGCTTGCAACTCTCGAGGCAGCCTTGAATGAAGACGCCTCTACATCTACACATGAAGAGCCGTGAGAGGACGTAAGCAATCCCGCCGTGCGAATGGCGATGGTCCCCGTAACGCGCACGCTGGGAGAACGCTTCGTAAGCGGCGCGCCCTGGACCCAGCTTCCGTAGATTCGCGCCAAGCCGTTCCCCCGACGCGGTGCGCGCGAATGCTCGAGTGGTAGAATCTCGCACCGTACAACTCACTTTTTTGCGCCCTTCGCTAGCTGCACGCAGCGCCAAGCCGACGTGTCAAGGCACGACCAACGATCACTCGGCGGCGTAGATTTCAGACCCGATATTGCCGCAGCTTTAGGGCTTACGGTTGCGCGTGATTGCGAAATGCCTTGGGCGCGAGCATCTCGTGCGGCTCA
Organism: Vulcanimicrobiota bacterium; assembly: GCA_963767725.1. Lineage (GTDB taxonomy): Bacteria > Vulcanimicrobiota > Vulcanimicrobiia > Vulcanimicrobiales > Vulcanimicrobiaceae > Cybelea. Next base: position 26,150 of record CAVYEN010000001.1, on the reverse strand, counting down.
AAAGGTGCGCAGTGAGCGTGCGTAAGGGCTAAATGATTGGGCAGATGGTACGATCAAGCGCTGTCGACATACAAGGGCAAACGAAAGAGCAAAGCTGAGTCGCCACCCATCAAGCGGGCGCTTCACCCAGGCATTCGTTCGGACGAAGATGGTTCCTGGATTCATTTTGTTGGCTTTTTGCCACAAATGCGTCGCTTTGCGAGTGAAACGATGCACCGCTAAAAAATTCGAAAAACCTGCTCACCATCGATCAAATCGATCGTGCAACCTTATTCAGCCTTTTTGAGTCCATAAAAGTAGGACAAAAACTCAAATGGAAGTTGAGATTATTATGATGGACCTAACCAAAACCACGCCGCGTAGCGTCAGCACAATGATGCTTGGCATCGTGCAGCTCGCCCGCACGATCGACAAAGCAAAGGCCGTAGCGCACGGTAATATTGGTGAGTACAAGTACGATTGCTCCATGGACCAAGGCCTCTTCGAGTACCTTGGCATGGACCCGAAGGCATTCCTGGATATCGTGAAGCACGCGAAGAACGATTCTGAGGTCGAAGCTTACGCGAACACATTCGTCGCCAAGAAAGATCCGCGATCTGTCGAAGCGTTCAACAAGAAGTGGCTCTCGGCAGTGCCGAGCGGAGAATCGTTGAAACACTTCCAGGAACTGCGCACCAAGATCGCTCCCAGCCGGATTGACGTCGTGTCTTGGTCAGACCTACTCGATCTAGAAGAAGGCCGAGCGGTTCCCCATCGGGAGACCGTTTACGCCTAGCAGAAACTAGGAGCGAACTAGAGAGGGGACCGCGACACGGATCGCGGTCCCCTTTTTCGCAGTGCCAGGGTGAGTCATAGAACGATTCGATTGTGCGAATACGCTGTCCGATTTCAACTCCGAACGATAAGCTGGTGCAGATCCACGCTAGCTGATTCTGAGGTCTTTATACGGACGCTTGGCCCCGCCAGCCGGCATGGAGCCGTCTTCGTACGGCTCGTCGGAGCCCAAGCGTACGTCGAGCGTCTCTTTGTATGGCCAGCCTGGCGTGACGTTGAAGCAAAGATCGCCGAGCGGACGCGCACCTGCTCATACGATCGCGCGGGCATGGGCTTCAGCGACGGTGCCGCACCGCCGCGGGATGCAGTCTGCGATCGTCGCCGATCTTTACGCGCTGTAAAAGCCACTAAAATGCTGCGGTCTGCTTATTGGTTGGATGCAAACGCCGAGTTCGCAGCCATGAAAAGGGCAACATCGGAAGAAAGCGCACGTCGATTAGCCAATCCTGATTTTTTTGTAACGCCTTCGCCATACTGAGAAAATGCCACAGGCAGGTGGTTTTTCCGTTTCCCGTTTTTCCGCCTTCTCCCATAGTTGGTATCTTGTTTTTCGGTATAATTGCGCGTTGGTTGTAACCATCATCGACGTCCGGAGATACAGTGTGTGCAGAGAGAATGGCTTTCGCCGCCTCGTGCGGAGTCAGACTGAACCACACAAAGAGCCATCGCAGCGGCCGCGCGGGCCAGTTGTGTTGCGATGAACGGGCCAACGTCTAAGGCCGGATGCCCTCGAAAGTGTCTTAAGAGCGCGCGTGCGAATTGTGACGGCAACCTTTCAATCTAGCGGCATCAACCCATGGAGGAGGGCGCGAATCCTTGCAGTCGGAGTTGTGCGCTCCTGAAAAGATTATTGGAGTTCTCGAGGTCTTGCCATACCCGAAGGCCGGAGGGCACGAAGTCGCTGCGCAACGAGGAGATGATGCCATGCCGATGCGCTCCGAACTCGGATGCATGGACGCGATTCCAGAAATTGCGTGGACCGCAAGATATAACGGTCACATAGATTGCCTCAACCGCAAGTGGTACGAGTACAAGGGTCTACGTCACGCAGCGGACGTAAGTTCGGAGGCTCTTGAGGCGCGATGGTGAGAATCAGTTCATCCCGATGACCGCGAAAGCGGCCGTCAAGCATTGCGCAAAGAGGTCAAGGGCAGCGTGCCGTTCATGCTTGAGGTACGGCTGCGCCGCTCCGACGGGATCGCTGAGTGGTTTTGCGCACATGTGTCGCCGTTGCCTCGCGTGAATCGTAGCGCAGTTGCGTGGCTCGGGATATGCACCGATATAGAAAACTACAAGCGACAAGGGCAGCGCTTCGCATTCATTGCGAAAGCCGGGGAGGTTCTCCCAGAATCGCTCGACTTGCAGACGACTTTCGAGCGATTGCTCGCGATAATTGTTCCAGAATTCGGTGATTGGGCGGCGATCGATTTATTCGATGAAAACGATCGCCCCAAGACCGAAGCCGTTATTCACGCTGATGTGCGCAAGATGCGACTCGCCGACTTTGCGACAGAGAATCTCTTTACGTGGATCACCCTCATTTCCGGCGTGCCAAACCGGCGGCGCCGCTCGCCGAGAACCTCGAAGCCTACCGGAATCACCCGGCGGCGGTCGAAAAGGACGGCTAAATGGGGAATGCCGGTTGAAATGCGTTTTGTGCTATCAATCGTCACCGGATGTTATAGAGAAAGTGCCGCCTTACGGTGAGGCGCACCGCGTCCGTTGGAGGCATTTTTTGGATGACGGCACGCTGCTGATGATCGGCCCATTCGCGAACCTCGACAAGGCGCGATGGGAATTTTCACGACGCGCGACGCCGCAGAAAACTTTGCGGCAGGGGATCTGTTCGTGCTCAACGGTGTCGTCCTTGGCTGGGCGGTACGCGAATGGGCGGAGGCCATCGTTCCGGAGTAGCGGCTCATCAAAACGATCGTCCGACTCTTGCTAACGCTCGCAACCGGTTGCCAGATTACCGCGTGTTCCGGCAACACGCGCGGGCCGCCGGCGCCGAGCCCCGGTCATCAAGCGTCGCATCCTCGAACGAGATCAGGGCAAGGTGCGAGTATGCGCGCGTTGCGCAAAAGGCCGACAGCCGTCCAAAAGCTGAGTTAGTTTATCATCAAAATCGATACGCAAAAAGGAGGATTAACGCTCGGCAAAACACCACGGGCTGAGAGTGCGTCGCCGCAAAGAGTCTACGATTCAAGAGAGAAAGACCTACTGGCTCTCCGAGCTGTCTACGGAATGGAGATCTCGTTATGAAGGTCTATCGGGCAATCGGCATTCTTTCATGCGTTGCCATCATCGGTTCCGTTGCAATCGCCATGAATAAACCAGCGCAGGCTATGCCGAACTTCGCGCAAGCGTACGGCATCAAGTGTTCCTAATGTCACATTCAAATCCCGGCGCTCAACGCCTACGGGCGCTAGGTTCAGCGGACCGGATACGCGGGGTTAAATCCGCATGTGTTAGAACGCGAGTCTCCGGTCTGGGTCGACTATCCCGTAGGCTACACGAGCAGACGCCAAGCGCGGCTTCGTGGGACATCGGGAGTCTCGGAGTGCACGCCGACGGCGCGTTCGGAACCCCTGGGAGCGAATGGACGTATCACGTACAGCAATGGATTTGGCAGGCGAGCCAAGCCGGAGGCCTCGACACCGCGTGGGTTGCCTACAACAATTTCTTCGATGGCTCGGGTCACATCTTCGCCGGAAAGCTCGAAGTGCCGGCGCCATCGGAATTCAGTCAGTGGCTCGACGTTACCGGCCTTAGCGTCAACTCCTCAGGCGGAGATCACCGTCGGCGAACACGCCTACGAGCTGGACGCCAATAGGTGGGGATAAAAGTTTGCGTATATTCGGGGCTCCCTCGATGCAGAGATTGCCTACGTTACCTCAAGCGCCGACCTGAACGGATTCAACGATTACGACTGGACGCAGGACAAGACGCTGCAGTACAAGCTTGCGTTCGCGAACCGCAGCAATCCGCTCGAGTTCGGTTATTACGGTGCGCGCGGTTCCTGGCCGTTGACCGAAGGCGGATTCGACCAGTATTACAGCAACGGATTTTATGCGCAGCGCGACCCGGTCAACGGCGTGCCTGGTTTTCTCGCGACGTATCAGATGAATCACGACAGCAACCCGGGTATGGGCGCCCCCTCGGCGGGCAGCAACGGCGTTTCGTATGAACTCTACGATAACATCGGCCAGCGCGGGCTTGTCTCAGTCGGCGAACAGCTCACGAACGATGGATTGGGGAATCACACGCAAATCGGCAACATCGATGCGTCATACCACATTACGCGCTTCATTATAGTCTACGCCGAAGAGGCGCTTAGCGTCGGGCAAAAGCCGACGTGGAACGGATTGATCTGGTTTGCGCTGCCGACGGGTCCGCTGTGGCCGCCGCTGTCGCAGACAGGGTGGTGATTTGAGTTGTCTAAGCGGAGTTTTCCAAAAGCGGAGTGCGCGCCGCTGGACGGAGGTCGCGCTTGAATAGCACCATCAGGCTCGCCTGTGTCATTGGAATCGTTCTTGCTGGATTGATTCTAGCGGATTCCCACGCCAAAGTGATGGGAGCCCAAAGGCCCGACGGCAAGTCCGTTTTTCTTCTCAATTGCGCGGCATGCCATCAGCCTAACGGTCACGGCGGGGGCCCTTATCCCCCACTCGCGGGAAATCCCGACGTCGATGCGGTCGATAGCGCCGGCTTAATTCAGACGGTGTTGAACGGACGCACGGGTCCCATAACGGTGAACGGCACGCAATACGGTGGCAATATGCCCTCGTGGCGCGAGCTTTCAGATGCCGACATCGCGGCGGTGCTGACGTACGTTCGTTCCGCCTGGCACAACAGCGCCCCCGCGGTCTCCGCGGATCAAGTTGCAGCCGCGCGCGCACCGGTAGCGTTGAGCGGTAAGGCACTCTTTGCCGCTCACTGCGCGACGTGCCATCAACCCTTGGGTCAGGGAACCAGCGTGTATCCGCCGCTGGCCGCGAATCCTGTCGTCACCGCCGCAGACCCCAGCGTGATGATCGCCGTGATCGTCAATGGTCGCACCGGCCCCCTCACCGTCAATGGCAAGATGTACAACGGTCGAATGCCGACGTGGAAGGGGCAGCTCAGCAACGCCGACATTGCCTCGGTCGCGACGTACGTTCGATCGGCTTGGGGCAACAATGCATCACCAGTGACAGAGCAGGCAGTCGCCGCCGCCGGAGCAGCAATATCGATCCCAATTGGGGCTTCTGTTTACGCGAAGAATTGCGCGGCTTGTCATGGTGCCAATGGAGCCGGCGGAATCGGGCCCGCACTCGCGGGAAATCCGCACGTGAATATTGACAACCCGACCCCTATGCTCACCACGATCCTACAGGGGCGAAATGTAATGCCTTCGTGGCGCGGACAACTTGCGGCGGGTGACATCGCAGCGGTCGCCACCTACGTACGCTCCTCGTGGGGCAACAACGTGTCCCCGGTGACCGTGCACGAGGTCACGGAAATCAAGTAAAGATTCCTACTGAAGTTATTCCGTTAATGGTCTCAACACTGCTTCTTGAAGTGACCCCATCGGGAGCTGGACTTTATGTCGATGACCTTAGGCTTTCGTTTTTGGCTCTGGAGCTGGATGCTTTCGTCCTGAGGTGACTTGCCGGCGGAAGCCGCATATTGTCGCGCAAACATGAGCGAATGTATTCCGGCGTAGGTGGCGGGACTCGAGCCCCCGGTGTGAAGAAGGGGCCTTATCGGGTAGAAGGCTGAAGCTGAGCATGATGAAGGCGCTATGGCTTATCAAGCTCGGCACGTGGGAAATTTGGGAGACGCCAGAGCCGCAACCCAAGCCCGGTGAAGTTCGCCTCGCGGTTCGCGCGACAGGTCTGAACTTCGCAGAGCTCATGGCGAGTCAAGGGCTCTACCCCGACGCTCCAAAGCTGCCGGCGATTTTAGGTTACGAGGTCGCCGGCGTTATCGATGCGGTCGGTGACGGGGTCGACACAGCGCGCATCGGAGAGCGCGTCGTTGGGATGACACACTTCGGCGGGCACGCACAGTACGCGTGCATTCCGTCGGCGTTCGCGCTCGCAATTCCGTCCCGAATGTCGTACGAAGTCGCCGCTGCTCTTCCGCTAACGTATCTCACCGCGTACCACGTGCTGTTCTTCGCCGCTAATCTGCGCGCGGGCGAATCAGTGCTCGTACAGATGGCTGCTGGCGGCGTTGGCACTGCCGTGCTTCAGCTTTGCCGGACCGTTCCGAACGTGACTACGTTCGGCACTGCCTCGGCTGGCAAGCACCAAGTGCTCCGTGATAACGGCTGCACCTATCCGATCGACTACCACGCTGTCGACTACGCCGCCCAAGTGCGGCGCCTCACGGAAGGGCGCGGAGTCGACATCGCACTCGATCCATTAGGTGGCCGCGATACCCTCAAAGGCTACCGGCTGCTGCGCGCCGGAGGGAGGATCGTGGTATACGGTTTTGCCAATCTGCAACGGCCCCGCCGCAATTTGCTGCGCCTGATCGGACAAGTCGTTCGCGTACCGCGATTTTCGCCGTTACGGCTAATGAGCGCCAATCGCGGCGTGATCGGCGTCCATCTCGGGCATCTGTCGGACCGCGCCGATTTGCTGCTCGGCGAAATGCAAGCGCTATTGGCACTATACGAGCAAGGGAAGATCGCGCCCGTGATCGACTGCGCGTTGCCAATCGAACGCGCCGCCGAAGGCTACGCCCGCATGGCTTCCGGCAGCAACGTAGGTAAGATCATCCTTACAGCCTGACGTTCACCGTGAAGCAAGAAACGGGCTAAACCACAACGGCCCACAAAAACTACATAGGGTGGTGCGAGGTTACGGTTGGATCATCTACGGAGAGCTTACCGCCTTCGAAGCCGAGGCCGCGTACACAGGCGGTCAACGAGCTCGCTCGTTCGCTGCTAACCTCGGAGAGGGCCTAAGTTTACGTTAGCAAATGTTAGCAAAATGGCTCTACTAGAGGTTCTCCGTTAGCAAGCCCATTTGCGGAAACCGCAATAAAACATGGACGTTAGCGGAGACTTGGAGAGGTGGCAGAGTGGTTGAATGCGGCGGTCTTGAAATGTTTGCAGCTAACCTCGACAAGTCCTCGCAAGTATCGTCTAAACACGCGAAGCGTAACCATCGACCCCTTATCGAGCCTAGCGTATGTTATTTCGTGAGAAAATCCGTGAGAAACCCTTTTTCTACGAGCGCCGTTGCCACTCTAGCGGCTACCGGTGATAAGGGCGGCTCGCGGCCGTGAGGAGGCCACTAGAGCTGTAGCGCGCCGGCGTTTGCGACGTAGAGCTAAACCTGGCTGTCGACCGTCAACGCGTAGGCGTATTCGATTCCGTTCTTCAAGACGCGTACCGAGCGCGTACTCAGTAATGGTATCTTTGCAGCTTGGACTCGCTCCGAACACATTGAGAACCTAGAGATTCGCGGCGTCATCCTCCGCAACACTCTGCGGAGGTTAACTCCCGACACAATCTTCGCCGAGAGCATCGTTGCCTGCGGCGTGTACTCGAGGACGGCTCCTGACGTAGATACCTCGATATCGCCAACAAAGAGATTTCCTGTCGCGTCCGACCATCGGTCGAGGGTCGCGACGTAGCATTCGCGCGTCAGCGAAACGTCATGGGGACAATGCGAAGACCGTTCCGCAGCCAATTTTGCTCCCGCATCTCGAAACGCCGCCGTAAACCGTCGTGCCGTACAGCGTGCCTTTCACGTCGATCAAGGCAGAAAGCGGAGCATACCCATCTGGGAGGCCAGTGAAGCTACGCAGCACCGTCTCAACGCCCGTCGTGCTTATGCTGTAAACGGTTCCATCGCGGGATAAGCCGCCGACGTACGTGGTGCCGTAGAGCGTGCCGTGCACGTCGATTAAGCCCTTGAACGGGAGCGCCCCGTCAGGTTCTCCCTTGAAGCTGTACAGCATCGTCTCAACGCCGGTCGTGCTTATCCTGTAAACCGTTCCGCTGCCGGAGCCGCCGGAAGGCGTCGTGCCGTAGAGTGTGCCGTGCACGTCGACCAAATCGCCGAAGGGGTACGCCCCGTCAGGAGGACCCTTGAAGCTGTACAGTACTCGCCCCCTGCCGGTTGGATCCATGCTGTAAACTGTTCCATTGCCGTACTTGCCGCCGATGTTGGTCGTGCCGTACAACCTGCCGTTCACATCGGTCAAACCCCCGTACGGGTAAGCTCCGTGGGTGCCGCGACCGAAACGGTGCAGCACCCTCTCTACGCCGCTGGTGGTTATGCTGTAAACGGTTCCGCAGCCAATTTTGCTGGCGCATCCCGAACCGCCGCCGTAAGCCGTCGTGCCATACAGCGTGCCGTCGACGTCGATCAAGCCCGCATAGGGCTGCAGCCCGTCGGCGCCACCAGCGAAGCTGTGCAACACCTTTTCCGAGCCGGTCGTACTTATGCTGTAGACAGTTCCTTTTTCGTACTTCCCGCCCAGCGCCGACGTGCCGTAGAGCGTGCCGTTCACCTCGATCAGGCCCGCGTACGGAACTGCCGCATCGTACCCTGCCTTGAATCCGTACAGCACTCGCCCCTTACCATTTGGGCTCATGACGTAGACGATTCCGCCGCCGGTAGGCCCGCCGTTACTGGCGGTACCGTAAAGCTTACCATTCACGTCGATCAAGCCCGCGGAGGGATTTGATCCATCGGGTGTGCCGCCGAAACGGTGCAACACTTGATACGCCATCGCAGGCAAGACCTGATGCGCCATGGCGTGAGCTGGCATGGCGGATCCTGCGGGCGCAAATGAAGGGCCGCCACCGGAATTGCTCGAGCACGCCGAAAGAGCGGCGACAATAGGAAAAACCGCGGATAGTACAACTCCGAGTGTACGTTTCATTGGCAACTCCTCTGCCAAGCAACGGCTTAGCGGGATCCGTAAAGAGGAAAGCGACTTGGCAATCCAACGCTGCGCTTTTCTGTTGGCCTTGTCAAGGACTGGATCACGCAAAAAGTGGGTCTGGCAAATCTGCGCGGCGACGCGGTCAGGCTAGCGTATCAATATGCAGATATGTTGTAACGAGCTAAGACGTTAACCCATCGGCTACGGATGCCCGACGTGCGATCGCTCCGGCGCACGTCTCACTGATGCAGTGTTGGCAAACCGCGGCACGCAAAGGGGGTGAATTCCGTTTCGCCACGCGCAGACGCTGGCGCGTAACACCAAGAAGGGCGACGGCAATGAGAGCGGAGTCAGCTGCACAGCGATGAGGGGCGCCGCTTAAGGAAATAGCAGTGGACGGTGGGTGGAGGTTGACTTTTGAGATCGCGGAGTGGGTGCTTGGAATCGATTTCGAGCGTGCGCGCGTAGTGAAAACGCATTCGCCACTCCGTACGCCGCGATGTGCCACGACTCTTGCGTAGCAAGCGTCCCCAAAAACTTCTGACTGAATGTGCCGTGATCTCGCGAGGCAAAGCCGAGCCTCTCAAGATAACGCCGGAAGCCGGGCTAAACCGCTGAATCGCCAGGTTGTGAGGGACCATTATACTTAATGTGAGAAAATGACGGTGGCGACGTGACTTCGTGAGAAAACCAATTATGCAAAAAACTCAATAGCCATAAGTATTTCCGGGGACTTGGAGAGGCGGCAGAGTGGTTGAATGCGGCGGTCTTGAAATGTTTGCAGCTAGCCTCGACAAGCCCTCGCAAGTATCGTTTAAGCACGCGAAGCGGAACAAGCGACCCCTTATCGAGACCCAGCGTATCTTATTTCGTGAGAAAATCCGTGAGAAGAATCGTTTTTCTCACGGGCACGGGCCTTCAGGTAGTAAGTGACGTTTCAACACGTACGATCAGCAAATCGCGACGCAGTTCGCGAAAGAATTAACCAACCGCGATTACGGCGTCAGACTGACGATCTTGTTCGCGTTGAATTCGGTCGCCCAGATTGGGCTGCCGCCCGGCGCGATTCCCGACGGCTCGCCGCCGCTCGGCCCGGGCACGGCGTACTCGGTGATCTTACCGCCGGTCGTAATCGAGGCAAGTTTTCCGGCGTTCCGCTCCGTGAACCACAACAGGCTGGCGCTGCCCGGATCGATGAGGAACGGGCCCGCACTCGCGGTCGGCACCTTGTATTCGGTAAACGAACCCGCCGTCGTAACGCGTCCGATTTTGTTCCCGTTGAACTCGACAAACCATAATGCGCCGTCCGCGCCGGAAGCGATTCCTCCGGGTTTAGAGCTCGGGGTCGGAACGACGTACTCGGTGAATTTCCCGGCGGTCGTCATGCGTCCGACCTTGTCACCTGTATCTTCCGTGAACCAAATCGCGCTGTCCGGGCCAATACAAATTCCTGAAGGTTCGGAATCTGCCGTCGGGACAATGAACTCCGTGATCTTCCCCGACATCGTGATCTTGCCGATTTTATTTCCGCCGCGTTCGGTGAACCACAGCACGCCGCCGCCGCCGGAGCGGATCACGGAAGGATCGGCGCTCGCCGTTGGAACCCTGTACTCCGTGAACTTCCCCGCGATCGTAAGCTTCGCGATTTTGTCTGCATGCGCTTCGGTAAACCACAGGTTATTGTCGGGACCAACGGTGATCCCAGAGGGCTCCGCTTGCGCGCTTGGGACGTTGTATTCTGCGAACTTCCCGGCGGTCGAGATGTTCGCGACCTTGTTCGCCGCGAACTCGGTGAACCAATAGTTCCCGTGCGGCCCGAGTACCATCTTGTACGGTTCCGATTGCGCAGTCGGGACCGTGTATTCTTTGAACTTCGCTTTCGCGCGGGCGTCAGACATGTGCGGAGCAGCGTTGCGTGTAGTTGGCGGCGCGACCGAATACGACGATGACACCGGCGAACACCCCGCGACCGCACAAAGCGCGCACCAGACGAGGATAATGCGAGTGCACGTCACGGGAAAAACCTCCTTCGATCCTGGGGCCGCAGCGCCGGTTTGGTTCCGAGGTCTGCGCGTGCCTCCTTTGACCCAAAATCTAAATTCTTCATCTGGCTACTCCTCGCTAGCTGAACGGATCGGCGGCTAGGGACGTTCGGCGCTAGGCCTCAGTTCCATCGCAGCAGCCAGGCGGCTATGATCGAGGCCGTCTTTGGCCATCGCTCCATAACCACGACGCCCTGACCTTAGATCATGTGTACTATGTTACTATGCTCGCATGACTCGCGACGAACGGGTCAATCTCGATTACTTGAGCGAACTTCGCGCCTGATATAAAAGCGGTCCACTCCCAGAAACTTCAGATGACCAGCGGTACAACGAGCGGGCACACTGAGATTCGAAAAACGCGCCTTATGGTCGCTTGATCGCGGGGTGCGGGCGCCGGCGGTGCGGGGGCGACGGCGAGAAGAACGGGCCGCGAGTGCCAGGGCTCGACTTCGCACACGATCGTTGATGCAAGACGGAGGAATTCCGAACCTCCTCCGGCTATTGCACTTCGTGCTGCTCACCATGGCGTTCTGATGTCGCGCCCGCTTGCCGCGATCGTCATTCTGATTGGCTCCGTCTTCATCAACTACATCGATCGCGGCGTATCGAGCCCTGCGCCCACGAGCGACGGTCTAAGCGCTCAGCAGAATGCAGCGATAGCCGCTATCGCGCATCGAGCGATGGTTAAGCGGCGCATTCCCGGTATGGCAATCGGCATCGGCCACCAGGGGAAGATATTCTATGCTAGCGGATTCGGCGTTCGTGATCGTGGAAAGGCGGTTGACGAGAACACGGTCTTTGCCATTGGGTCGATTACGAAGCAGTTCACTGCCGCATGCGTCATGCTGTTGGTACAGGATGGCCGCGTGCGCCTCGATAGCCCCATTGAGCGTTATTTGCCCGGTGCGCCACACGCGCACGAGGTCACCGTTCGCGAACTTCTGGATCAAACGAGCGGATTGGCCGATTATAGTTCGCGGCCGGCGCTCCAACGCGCCCTGCATCCACACCTTCTCACCGAACTGAAGCCTGCCACGTTGATCGGATTCGTTGCGAGCGAGCCGCTAGAGTTCCAGCCGGGGACGAAGTTCGAATACAGCAACACAAACTACGTCCTCGCGGAATGCTCGTGCAAGCCGTGAGCGGAGAATCCTATTCAGACTTTCTGCAAACGCGCATCTTCGTACCATTCGGACTGCACGAAATGCAGTATCTGCGCACGTCGGTTCCAGAAGGCCCGGATGCCTCGCACGGATACAAGATCGTGAAGAGACGGTTCGTTTTGCTGCCGCCCTTCACCATGAGTTGGGCAGCTGGCGCTGGAGCACTCGCTAGTGACGTACATGACCTGATCGCGTGGGACGACGCGTTCTTTGGCGCTCGTATACTCAGTCCGACGCTCGTCCAAACCGCGACCACACCGTCGCGCGTCGAGCCGGACTACGCGTTCGGATGGGTAGTCGACCACGTCAAAGGACAGCGAATCGTTTGGCATAACGGCGGCTTGCCCGGCGTACATGCGATGAACGCTGTCTTTCCGCAATCCGGTTGGCAGATCGTGGTGCTTACCAATGTCTTCACGGCCAACCCCGAGGGGATCGCGAAGGAGCTAATCGGAATTCTATCGCCTCGCAAGAGGTGAGCCTCGGCGCAGGAACTCGCGACCCTCGAGGCGTCAGGCCGCAGACTTCCCATAAGTTCTTCCGAAGTAAACGACGCGCGAAATCGAATTCTCGCACGAAACGCAAGAAATAGCGGGTTTCCCTCTTGTAAATCACTAGTTTCTAAGAATCAGAACGCGTCACGTGGCGGTTCGCAGTTCCCGCCGATTTCCGCCCGCAATTGTCGTAAGATTGTCGACACGCAAGGTACGCAAGCTAAGACGCCGGCCAGGCTCGCAAAGCCAAGGTAGGCGGCGAAAATGCCGACAATGCGGCCTACGGCCGTTCCGATGCCCGTAACCGATGAGCTGCGTTAGCACCTCCGAAACCGAAAACGCACCTCCTCTGCTGACTTCCCGTGTCGAATCTACAGGTTCCGATCCGACGCATCAACAGAAGACCCAATCCACTATAAGGAGAGACCAATGAGATTCGCGGTCCTGGTTAAGGCCAATAAAGAGAGCGAGGCAGGCGTGCTGCCATCGAGCGAGATGCTCGTGAAGATGAGCAGGTTCAACGAGCAGCTCGCCAAAGAAGGCGTGATGCTGGCGGGCGAAGGCCTGCAGGCCTCGTCGAAGGGAGCGCGACTGCGCTTCGACGGCGGCCGGACGACGGTCACCGACGGCCCGTTCACTGAAACGAAAGAGCTGATCGCCGGCTTCTGGATCGTTCAGGGGAAATCGAAGGAAGAAGTGGTCGAGCGATTCACGCACGCGCCGTTCGACGGCGGCCAAGTCATCGAGATTCGACAGATCTTCGAAGCCGAAGACTTCGGCGAAAACCTCACACCTGAAGTCAGGGCTTCTGAGGCGCGTCTTCGGGAGCAACTCAAGTGAGATCCATTTAAATCATGAGGCTCGATCGCGCCAACGCGCACCCGCACGAAAGCCCAAAATGACGGAACGGATGCGCAATCGTCGAGGAAATGCGCGCCGAAGATACGCTATTTGATACGGGCAGCCGCAGAGTCTACCCACCCACGGAGTGACGCGCAACCTTCACGCTGGCATCGCGGCAATCTGGCGCATCGAATCGCCCAAACTGATCGCACGGTTGTCGCGGATGGTGCGCGACGTCGAAGCGCGCCGAGGATCTTGCGCAGGATGCCTTCGTTTCGGCCCGGAGTTCCGGCATAGGGTGGTCGAGCTCGCGCGCACCGGTCGTCGAACTGACGATTGGCGTCGCAGTTGGCTCTCAAGTGTTTGCGGCGTAGTGCACCTATCGCTGCATCCTTTGCTACATAGATGCACGAGCCTAGGCGCCAGTCAAGCAGCCCGCATACCTGCGGGCTGCTTGAGTATCGTGATGTGGTTCAATGGCACGCTCTACGGCACGACATACGATGGCGGCACGTACAAGTACTATGCCCGCCACAAAACCAATCAGCAGCACGGCGCAAGACGATAACGGAAAGCTGCGGGTCATTGCGACGGTCTCCGCACAGGCATCGCAATATCGAGTTTCCCTCATCGACGAGCCGGTGCTCGACGGCGTGCGAACCTATCACCTCGAGCTGATTCCCTTGCAGCGTCCGAAGGAGAACCGTTTGCGCGAGCTCTGGATCGGCACGACGGACTATCTGCCGAGAAGAGCCTCGATCGCCGGTAACTTTACAATGGCTCCCCTCGTCGACGTACCCTGGACCGTCGATTTCTCCGTTATGGATGGCGCCCCGTACCTAACACGAGAAAGCACTGCCAATACGCTCTATCTCCCGCATCGCCGCGTTGTCCGCGACGCTGTTATCGCGTTCCAAGACATCCATGAGCCAACGAGTTTTTACGATACGCCAATCGTCGAACCCGACCCCGACGACGCGGCACTCGTCGAGCCCCGTCCGTAGTTGACCTGCACGACCACGCGCAATAACGACTCCAGTGTCTTGTCGTTCTAAGGGACGCCAGGCGATCGTCGAGCGAGAGGCGCCCGCGCTCGACGAGTTGCATGATCGCCAGCGCCGTGAACATTTTCGTGGCCGAGCCTATTCAAAAGAGCGTGTCGGCAGCCACCGATGCGTTTGTCGACAGGTCGCGCACGCCGGCGAATCCGGACCCAACGAGTTCGCCGTTCCGGACGATGGCATAAGCCACGCCCGCCGTCCGGTGAGCGTCAACCAAACTCTGCGCAGCATGATGGATGGATCGCTCGACGTCAGAAGACCTACTCTTCCCGCCGACAGCAACGGCCGCAGCGAGAATGGCGGGAGTCATGCCGATGGAGTACGCGACGTCTCGAACAGCGCCTGGCATCTAACCCTTTCTTCGGTCGCACCCGCGGTGACGCGTCAACGTTGCATTAAAGACGGGCGGCAGTCCTTGTAACGAGCCCGGCTGCATGCTACGTTTGTGGCATAGTTAGCCAGCTATCTTTGAACAGCTGGCGGCTTGTGATTCAGCGACAAATCTTTTGCGAGGTATTTAAGGAGCTAGAATGTTCGCAATTGTCAAGTCCATAATGCGCGACGACGACGGAGCTACCATGGTCGAGTACGGCCTGCTGGTCGCCTTGATAGCCGTGGTCGCACTCGTCGCGGTGCAGACTCTCGGGTTCCAACCTAAGCTCGTTGTTCAAACAGCGTAGCGAATACGATCTAAACCGCGGCAAACCGCGCTAGCGTGACGGGAATGAACGATGCGCAGCCTCGATCTAAAAATTCTGGAGAACGGAGATCCTTCGTTGGATGGTCCTGCGGTTGAAAGCGAAAGGGGCGAGAATGAAGCCGATTGGTTGTTCAAGTGACCGCTGAAGATCTGAACGCTGATGCTCCCCGTCGCGAACTGACGGCGCGCCTAGTTGAGACGATGGTGGCCTATCATGGAATGCGCGCGGCGCCTTTGCCCGAGGTTCGTTCTGAGGCTCTGAACGCGGCGTTCAACGCAGTGGCGGACATCGGGTGCTTCAATCGGGCGTGGCCGGAGCTCGCGATCGGGAAGGTGCCCTCGGGCGATGGACCGATAAGAGGGTCCCGTTGAAGGTGACGAACGACGTCGACGCGATTTTTCGAGCGCAGATGCGCGCGCTTGCGCACAAAGGTGGGGCCGCGACCAAGCGCTACACGGCTCCGATCCGCGCTATTACCGCGCTGCGCAGAGCGACGGTCTCGTCGGTTTTCCAAAGGTCGCGATATGGCGCGAAGTCCTCTAGCTCTGTAAGATGTCAACGCGCCTGAGTATATACATGCCAGGATCCGTCCCGGGTGGAATTAAACCTTTCAGGTGGTAGGTGTCCCCGTCTCGCTCAGGGACAATTGTTGGCGTCGTCGCTAGTTCTTTCCAATGGGGTTCTCCCAAGGTGTCGGGGCCAGCCAAAAAAGCGCGCGGAAACACGCCCTCCCCCAAAGCACCTCCGAAGGGCAAGTCTATTACCCAGCTTTCGCCCGGGCGATAACTCTTAGGGTCAACCATTTTTCATCTTCTTTCACCCACCACCGCGCCCGCGCAGCGTTGAGCCGGTTCTCCCGATAAATGGCGCCGTCCCTTCTAGCCCTCGGACGATCCACCGAACTCCTGGGAGATGTTCGATCGCATCGTGCATAGCTGCCACGCCGCAGGCTCTCTGGCTTTTTCTCTTACACGAGACACTATTTATCGAGCCAAGAGGTGCGACAAATCTGAGACAACTTTCATGAATGGTTAACTCACGTCCCGTGGTCCGAGTAGGTGGCGCGCGATAACTTCGGATATTTTTCCTGATGGGTCCCGCTCGCCAAGCGAAAGGGGTATGTAGCGGTCCTTCGCGCCGAACTCTTTCAGCGTGACACGAAGCCCCGACGGCAGGCCTTCGACTGCGGGCCCGCTTAGCGTAATCACGGCCTCATAAGGTGCCCGTCTCCAGCAGTGGCGGCCCATGATAGTTCTCACTTCTGCCCCGGGACAACTAAGGGCAAGTTCTGCCTCGACGTGCTTTATAAACGAGCGAAAGGTCATGGTGCCTTTTTACCTCTACACGATCGCGCCGACAGCAGCCTCTCCTGCACCGTCAAGGTCACGAGTGAGCTAGTCTGCGACGTTCTTACGCTGCGCCTTCTTCTATCTACCCCGGACAGCGGCCAGGTCTTACACCACTCCCTGGGACACGATCCCGCGCGCACGCCCGGTGCTTGAGCGACGCGACTACATTACAATAGAAAGAGACCGCAGAATAGGGACCGCCTCATGGCTAGGTCGGCGGCTAGGTAAGGAAAGGAACCAGAAGGCATGCAGACCACCGGTCCACAGCGCGAACAGACGCCAAGTGCTCCGCCACAGCCGGCGGGTCCCGGGAAGCTGCCTGGAATCAAGCACGTTGTCGCGGTGGGCAGCGGCAAGGGCGGAGTCGGGAAATCCACCGTCAGCGTGAATCTCGCGCTCGCGCTCCAGCGGATCGGGGGCAAGATCGGTCTCGTAGATGCGGACATCCTTGGGCCGAGCATTCCCGTCATGCTGGGACTCCCCACTGGTACGCTGCCCACGACGACTCCGGAGGGGAAGATCGTCGCTGCGGATCGCCACGGTCTTAAAGTGATCTCGATGGGCATGCTCGTTGGTGACGACAACCCGGCCATCTTACGCGGACCGATGGTGAGCAAGTATCTGCGCATGTTTATCGATTCCGTACAGTGGGGCGAGCTGGATTACTTGATTCTTGACCTCCCGCCGGGGACGGGCGACACGCAGCTGACGCTCGCGCAGAGCTTTCCCTTGTCCGGCGCGGTCATCGTGACGACGCCGCAGGAGGTCAGCCTCAAGATCGCGCGCCGCGGGTTACGGATGTTCGAAACGGTGCACGTCCCCATTCTCGGCATCATCGAGAACATGAGCGCCTTTATTTGTCCTCACTGCAGCAAAAGCACGGACGTCTTTGGTCATGGCGGCGGCGAGCGGATGAGCCGACAGCTCGGCGTTCCGTTCCTCGGCACGATTCCTCTCGACGCCGAGATCGTCACCGGTGGGGACGCCGGGCGCCCGATCGTGCTCGAGAAGCCGAGCTCGCTCCCGGCCCGAGCTTACTTCACTATCGCCGCCGACCTCGCTGGTCGACTCGAGGGACGTTCACCGACGGCGCTCCAGCCGTTCACGTGGACTTGGGAAACCAGTGACGGTGAGCCGGAATGGGTGGAACGCGCCGCCCAGCCGACGGGCTCTCGCACGACCGCAATCGGTTTTCGCCGGCGCGATGCTCGCACGCTATCCGTGCTCTGGGAGGACGGACACCGCAGCGACTTTGACGTTCGGGACCTCCGGCTAGCGTGCCGTTGCGCTGTCTGCGTTGAAGAGATGAGCGGGCGCCCTCTCTTGGATCCGAAGAACGTGCGACCGGACGTAAGCCCGCGGACGATCACCTCCGTGGGCAACTATGCAATCACGATCAATTGGAACGACGGCCATAGCACCGGGATCTACTCGTTCGAGCACCTGCGGGCGTTTGGTGAGCGTAGCAAAGCTGGGGTCGTCGAAGATGTCTGACCTTCCGGTCGACCCGGCGATCACGATCCATGCCGAAACCTTGCTCGCCGACCCGAACACGTGCAAGTTCACGGTGAGCCGGACGGTGCATCCCGGAGGCGCGTTCTTCTTCGAGAACAAGGAACGAGCGGGTGGCTCGCCTCTTGTCGAGCGTTTGTTCGCGCTTCGTGGCGTTGCGCACGTGCTCGTGACCGAGAACGTGGTGACGGTCGGGAAGGAGCCGAGTGCCTCGTGGTCGGGACTGACAGCGGCAATCGGAACGACCATCCGCACGCAACTGCTGACTGGCGTGCCGGCGATCCTCGAGTCTCCTCACCACGCAAGCACGGGGAGGCGACCCGACGCCGAGATTCGCGCGGTCGTTCAAGCACTGCTGGACAGAGAAGTCAACCGTTCCATCGCTGGCCACGGTGGACAGATTTCGATCGTCGACGTCCAGGATGGCAACCTCTTCATCGCCATGAGTGGTGGGTGCCAGGGATGCGCGGCCTCTCAAGTGACACTACGGCAAGGGTTCGAGGTCATGGTTCGCGGGGTCGCACCGGAGATCGTGGACATCGTCGATACAACGGATCACGCATCGGGCAAGAATCCATTCTACGAGAGCGTTGGATGAACTCAAGTGGCGAACGCACCGTGCGCCAAAAAAGTCGGGGGTGTAGAATCGCCGTATGAGCGAGCCCTTTTGGGGCTGCGGGTGCAGCGAAGACAAGCAAGGGGATTACATTTGCGGCCGTTGCGAAGACCATTGCACATGCCCTATTGCTCCCGACCCTAAAGGCGCTATTTAGGTCGCGGGCGGGTTAGGCGATGGAACTCCAGCGCCCACTTTCCGATTTCGGAAGTCCGCGACCGCCTCGCACGTCTCCAACGGTTTGAGAGTTATGCGTGAGTTGCCGCGGCGCGCGGGAGGCTTGACGTACCTACTAGGCCCTGCGAGCGAAGGGTAGGGCCCCGCCCTCCGAGCCGACGTCGGCAGTTACGTGCGCGAGGGGTCGTGGGGGGCAGTGCCAGGGTGAGTCTTAGAACGATTCGATTGTGCGAATACGCTGTCCGATTTCAACGATCTGGACGACCAGCTGACGCAGGTCCACGCTAGCTAATTCTGAGGCATCTTCATACGCACGCTTGGCGCCGCCAGCGGGCATGGAACCGTCTTCGTACGGCTCGTCGGAACCCAAGCGGATGTCAAGCGTGTCTTTGTCGGCCAGCATGGCGTTATAGTGGTCGCAGAGCGAACCTAACTCATGGCGCAAAGCCCGCGATTTATCATTCATTGAACTTTAAGTTTAACACGCTACGGGCGACGTTGTTACTGCGGCGTACGCTCGATTGCACGGTAGCGTGGACGGCCGTGCGCCTTTGGGGATATCACCGGCAGCTCGCAATTAGCACAGGCGTGACTATGGCATAAGCGGAGGGAGCCGCATCGCCACGCGGGCCCGCGCCGGCAGCCTCGTTGCATTTTTGAGCTTTGAATCGGCACTCACCGCCCCGCCGCCCGCGCACGACTTCGCGATCGCGGGGCCGTTTCGCATTGCGGGTTAGCTTGCATGGCAGCACCCCAAACTCAACATCTGTTGCACCGCAGGTCGCTCCAATTCTTAGACCTTAGGTCGCTGCCGTGGGTCACAGATGGGTGACGAGTTCTAGGAGAAATAGGCGAAACCGAAGCACTTGGAAGACGCGCAGCGGCGGATTCGTGCTCGTCCGTTACCTCAGTTTTCCCAGTTTCCAATTGAGAGAAGGTTCGACCCTGTTGGCAAACGCGGTGATCGGTATCGAGATTGAGTTTATCGAGAGCTAGACGACGTCGCCTAGCTGGCCGTGATGCTCGTCCTACTGGTCGTCGCGATTCTCGTCTGCGGGATAGCGGAATTCGCTCGCTGCGCGGCGGAACGAGCGGCGCGTGGCCTCATTTTGAAGATTCACAAATTAAGGGGCCATATTACCTCCCATAATGTGCTATCATGTGGATGGACACGTAGGCTCGTTTCAAGTACGAGCGGCCCTGAACGAGAGTCAACTCTCCGGGCCAGGGTCTCTAATAAAAAGCCACGTGAAATTACGCGGCTTTTTTGATTTCGCGCCTTACCTTACCGGGCCGTTTCGCGAGTCGCAGTCCCGACAGAGTTGGTAGCCGCCAGTGCCGCCCCTGTCGTTACCGACCTCCTTTATACCACAGCCCGACGGGCAGGAGCTGTTGTTGTGATAGACGCGCTCGTCCACCTGTTTGTAAGCCTCATTAACGGAGTAGAAATCCGACGTCCTTGGCATGAGGCGCCTCTCCGTTCGGTTGGTGAATATGACCCGGGTTAGGCATTGACGCAAGCGTACCTATGCGGAGTTTTATGTGCAACCAACCAACCATCCGCCCTGCAGGCGCCTAGTGAAGTCTTGCGAAGTGGGCGAGCGAGCCACTTGGGGTTGGCTAAAATGCCGATCTACAAACGATTTACCGAGTTCCTGAAGTTAGAGGGCGATGCGTTCGATACGATTTTCAGGCCCCGTGCAACTACCCCATTTTCAGGAATTTACCGCTGTACTGTCTGCGGCTGGGAAGAGGTTTCCGTCGCCTACACAACGTTGCCGCCTCAAAATCACCACACGCACGCGCCCGGCCTAGGCCATATTCTGTGGCGACTCTCAGCGTATGCTCGGCACGCAGCTAACTGACCGGGGTTGAACGCAGGGTAAACGGCCTAAATTTCCATGGGCTCGACCTGCCCCCGCTTAAAGCCGTCGGGCCATAGATGGGACTGTTTGTCACGCGAGCAGCGCCTCGGCCATGTCGACAAAGCGTTCCCGCGGCGCTCAAGGCCTGGCACTTCAGGCGATTGCGGGTAAAGTCCAACGGGCGAGTGCAGAAGCCAACTGCAAACGCGGAACGGCAATAGCGGAGCAGCATCTTCGCAACCATGAACGGTCGCGCGAGCGTAGATGAAACAGAATAATTGGGTAGTCTACGCGCACTGGGCCCACGATGAACCCGAAACCTCGGACGAGATTTCGATCGGCCACATGCACCAGCATGGCGACGGTGTGCCGCAGGATTACGCGACGGCACTGCACTGGTACCAACTGGCTGAGGCTACTCGTACACAGCTGCGGAGGAAGGCGTGCAACGAGCTGAGCAGTTCCTCAATCTGCCTTACTAGCGGCCGCGTCGCGAGCCTACGCGAAGCGCTGCTCCAAATAAACGAGGAGCGGCCTATGCCTGGCCGCCCTTTGCCGGATTGAAAGACCCGTCGCCCTCAGACTGTGACTTGAGCGCCGATCTTGTGGCAGGTCGAGCTGACGACATCGTAAGTCTTGACTTGCGGACTTCCCTCAAGCAGGTTCGTTAGTATCTGGGCCACTTGCGGATAAGCTTTGTGGCTGTAGGATTCGGCGTTTGCTTGCCGATCCCACAAACTGATTGCAGTCGCGTCCTTTCCGTCTGAGCTCACGAAGAAGAATTCATCCTGAAAGCCTTCCTGTTTCCGGAGCATAGGAAGTACTTGCTCTTCAACTGCCTTCGTAAGTTGGGCAACGCTGTTGGGTTTTGGATGCATGGTGATGATTCGAGAAAACATATCACTCCTTAGATTTATCAGCCCCATTGATCGGCCAAAAAAAGGCTGCCCCGTATCTTGATACCGCTTAAAAGGCGGCAGTAACGGTGGGCAGCTTGTGCATGGTCGCCTAGAGTCGCTGTGAACGCAGTATAGCACACTTTGCTATAACCGGTCAGAATGTTTGAAGAGCTTCCAAGCACATGCAGCGTAAGCAATATGAGCCCAATTCAGGGAAAAGCGCAATCCGAAACATGCGCTTGATTACTGGCAAAACCTACGACGGTAAAGCACCGGAAAACGCTCGCCTGATGAAAGGTGATGACCATAACCAGAAGCGCCCGCGTAGAGCGAGCGCGTCCGGGGGCCTTTTGGTTTGCGGCTCGAATCAGAAACATAGAGTCTCCGATTCTGGAGGCGCGCGGCTCCCAGCCTCGGGAGCAAGAATGAGTAGATGTCATCGAACCCGTAGCCACGGTCAAGAAGCGTGCGAAAGCTGCCGCAAAAGAGTACGGCCCCCACGAGCATTTTGGAAATCCGCTGAATATTTGTCGAGTCTGCGGTGAAAAATACGCCTACGTT
Organism: Vulcanimicrobiota bacterium; assembly: GCA_963767725.1. GTDB lineage: Bacteria > Vulcanimicrobiota > Vulcanimicrobiia > Vulcanimicrobiales > Vulcanimicrobiaceae > Cybelea. Next base: position 4,140 of record CAVYEN010000001.1, on the reverse strand, counting down.
CAGAAGCCGCCAGGCCCGTTCCGTGAGAGCAAGAACTAGCGTATAGCTCGAGGCTTGAGCCATTCCACGTACCTCGGATTCTGCTCGTGGCCAACGGGTAGAGGCGTCGCTCCCGCGCTTTAAGCAGTGTGTCGGGGGGATTCGGAACAACGATGGCCGCCTTGAGTGCTAGGGCTCAGGCGGAGCCCAGTGATGTCGAGGAAGCCTGCCGTTGCCGCGCCAAACCCGGCTACGGAGCCAGTGCGAGAACGGTGCATTACATCGAGATTTGAAAGGGTATCAGCTTAATGCTTCGCAAGCGCAAATTGAAGGTTGACTCATGATTCCGAGAAGCGTGGGAATTTTTGCGCAGCGCTGACGATAATGACGGTGCGAGCCGCCGCATCGGCACCCGAAGCTTGGAACAAACACTACGCCGAAGTGAAGGCAAAGTGCGTCGCCGCCAGTCGTCTGCTTGATGCGAAGGCGCTTGACTACACAGGGTTCACCGATAAAATCGGCTACGATGTCGTGCAAATTGAGGGCCGGTGCAACGCGGTGCAGCTGGCCATATGGTCTGCCTGATCAACCGTACGACGCGCAGGGCAGTTACCAGCGAAACAACGACTCCATTTCCGTCGACGTACTGATTAGGGCAAACTTAGCTCCGAGACTATGTAACCCGTTTTCCGCCTGAGGAGCTTTTCCGAATCGCAGTCCGAGGCGCGCGTTCGGTAGATTACCGCTCGCAGCAACGGATAGAGCATGGAACGCCGCATTACGCTGATGTCGGCGGATACTGGCTGCGGACCGACGGAGCGATCGAGAGCGGCATACGCGCGCTAGGCATCATGCTGAGCCACGGCGTGTGGCATTACCGCCTAGACGAAATGACCTTCCCGCCGACGATCCCGCCGAAGACATTCTTGCGTTCTCCAGATCAATGACGGTGCGGCCGAAGCTTCAGCGCCTGTCCGTGCGCGTGATTGCCGAGGCCATGGGCGCGAGTATTTCGCATGGCTCGAAAGTCCGCAGTGGGCTGCTAGTGTCGCATCGGTGCACCATATTAGCGACATTGGAGCGCACCCGCGAACCTGATCTAACCGAAACCAATCATGCGGGGGCTACATGACACCCGCGGCTCAGCGGCAGTGCCCTTCGACAAGAGGGGGAGCTCGGCAACGCGTGGGCGCGCTGCGATCGGCCCCGTCACGGGGCGATTCGAAGCACGCGAACGCCGATTGTTGCCCGCGACGGAGGCCGCGATCATCGGGGGCGCGCAGTATACAAATCGCGTCAAAGTCCGCCACGATGCTGTAGGCGATGGTCGTTGGTCATGCTTCTGCCAGGTCGCCGGCTGATCTCAATGAGCCCCACACCCTGGAGGAAATCATGTATATCGACGAGAGCTTGACCTGCACCGACTGCGGCACGACCTTCACGTTTACCAGTAGCGAACAGCAGTTTTTCGCTCAAAAAGGCTTCACGAACAAGCCGAGCCGATGCCCTCCCTGCCGTGCGGCGCGCAAAGCATCCGGACAAGGCGGACGCGGTGGATCCAGTTACGGCGGCGGCGGAACCCGACCTGACCGGCAAATGCATTCGGCAACCTGCGGCCAGTGTGGCAAGGAAGCCCTCGTGCCCTTCGTGCCAAGCGGCGACAAACCGGTCTACTGCCGTGATTGCTTCGAGTCCCGCCGCAGCTACTAGCGCCAGCGCAAGAAGTGCGACGATGAAGATCAATATCTTGAGGAAACACGACGACTGGTTGCAGCCCTGCGTAACATTACGTGTTCCGTTGCGATTTACGAGATCTGGCCGCATGCAGATTCCAGCCAATAGGCGAGCGGACCACGATACTGAGCCGGGCCGTCGCAGCTCTTCGTCGATATAATCGACCGCCGGCGTACAGGTGCTTTGCGGAGAGCGCGCTCGTAATGGTCGGCGTGAGTCCCTTGGAGTCCAGACCACTTACTCGAAGAGCCTAAATCATGCGCCCAAGTTGATCATTTGGTAACAATTTTGGTAACGTATCTCGTATCGTCGTGCACTCGTAAGTCACTATAAAGCTGATTCTAAATGATTAGCGGTGCTTGCGGGGAGAGTAAAACTGTCGAAGCCGATAGCTAGTAGCATCGTCGAGGATGCCGGGAATAGATTCGAACGGGGCTCGACGTCACGCGATGCCCGAACGCGCATGCCAAAGCGTACTTCAAGGGCCATTCCGGCCTTCCCCAAAACTCCGTGCCGTTAAGCGTGATGCGGTCCCGGCGTTGGCTGATTTGAGGAGAAGATCGCCCCGTCGTCTTGATAGTAAAGCGAAAACCACGCGATGAGCTGGGCGTGATCATTCGGCGTGAGATGCTTAATCGCGGGGTGCAGGCGCCGCCGGCGGTGCGGGGGCGACGGCGAGAAGAACGGGCCGCGAGTGCCAGTGCTCGATTTCGCACACGATCGTTGATGCAGGACGGAGGAATGCCGAACCTCTTCCGGCTATTGCACTTCGTGCCGATCACCGTGGCGTTCTGATGTCGCGCCGGCTTGCCGCGATCGTCATTCTAATTGGCGTTTCCGTCTTCATCAACTACATCGATCGCGGCAACCTTTCCACGGCGGCATCGATGGTCAAGAAAGAGCTGCATCTCTCCGCAACTCAACTCGGTTTCTTGCTGACCGCGTTCTTCATTACGTATATGCCGATGCAACCGGCGATCGGCTGGCTCGTCGATCGCTTCACCGCGAGCCGCGTGCTCGTCGCAGGTTTCTTTATCTGGTCGCTGGCCACGATTTTGAGCGGATTTACGGCGGGGTTCGCCGCGCTCTTTGCATGTCGTCTGCTTCTCGGAGTCGGCGAGTCGGTGTCGTTTCCCGCCATGGGAAAGATCCTGGCCGAAAACGTTTCCGAAGCGCAGCGCGGTTTGGCAAATGGGATCGTGCAAGCGGGGCTCGCCTTCGGTCCCGCATTCGGCGTCTTCTTTGGCGGGATGCTGATCGCCGCCTACGGGTGGCGGCCGTTTTTCATCGCGTTCGGGCTCTTGAGCCTGCTCTGGATCGCCGCGTGGATGGCCGTCGCGCAGCGGCACGTGGCTCACAGCGACGCGGCACGCGCGTCGGACGCTCCGCCGATGGCGCTCGTCCTCAGAGAGCGGTCGCTCTGGGGCGCCTCCGTCGCGCATTTTTGCTCGAACTTCCTGCTCTACTTTTTGCTGACGTGGATCCCATACTATCTCGTCACCGAACGGCACTGGTCGGTGCGGCAGATGGCCACCATCGCCGGAACTCAGTATTTGTTGACGGGTTTGTTGATGATCGCCGGCGGCGCCGTTGCGGACCGCTTCATTCGCGCGGGCGCGTCGCCGACGCTCGTTCGCAAAACGAGTTGCGGCATCGGCGCGGTCGGAGCGGCGATCGGGCTGATCGGCTGCGGTTACTCAAACGGCGCCGCTGCAACCGCTTGGCTGATGGTTATCAGCATCAGCGGCCTCTTGGGCGTCAACACTTTCGTCGTCGCTCAAACGATGGCCGGTCCGGCGGCGACCGGCCGATGGGTCGGCATCCAGAATACGCTCGCCAACATCGCCGGTTTAATCGCGCCGTCGTTGACGGGAATCCTCGTCGACCGAACCGGGAGCTTCACGTTGCCGTTTACCATCGCCGCCGCGGTGACGTTATCGAGCGGAGCGGCGTGGATATTCTTAGTGGGTACGATAGAGCCGATCGATTGGAGCAGCCGGATGTCAATAGCCGGCAGCTACCGCGCCATCGAAGGCAAAAACCCGACCTAGGAGCGGGCCCTAGAAGATGTACCGCCCTTGAGTAATGATTGTGGCTGTTCGTGCTTAAGGGCGACGAAGCACCGCGAACAGCTCGTGCACGGGATACGAGAATCCCGGGGTCAGTCATCGCGTCTTCTATTGGGCGTAAACTGCTTTTTGCCCCGCACGGAGGACTAAGTCAAATGTGGTCCCGAGGGCCGCGCGCGGCGCCTCGGAAACTGATTGGGCGATGCTTTGCCACAAGTGGCAGGGCTTGACGCCGGATGCATAGCACAGTTGGCGCGCGAGTTAGCGCCGCTGCATAAACTTTTCGTCACTAAATGCGGTTCGTTAGCTCCATGAGGAACACAAAGTGTGAAACAAGAAGGAGTCGCCAGGGAACCTG